>NZ_SPQK01000010.1 GCF_004570875.1 Blastococcus sp. CT_GayMR16
CGAGCGCCGTCCCCAGTGGGCGGGCCAGCTCCGCCCGGCCCCGCTCCTTGAACGCGTTGACGGCGGGCCGCACCGGGCCGCTGTAGGCGCCGGCGGCGGCGGTCGGCGGGAAGCCCCACGGGACGCGGCGCGGCGTCGCCGGTCGCGGGACGGCGAGCAGCGCCGCACAGCGCCGGCAGAGGATCGATCCAGGCAGCCCGCAGCCCGCGCACGTGCGGGGCAGGACCAGGTCGGCGAGCGCACCGGCCAGTGCGCCGATCCCCGATCCGCCCATCCGGTCAGCCTATGGCCCCGGCCAGAGGCTCGGGCCGAGCCTGCGGGGCCTGAGGAGGACGGGGTCCTTCTCCTGTGGACAACTCAGAGCGGGTAGAAGGGTGCCGTCCCGGGCAGCGGCTCGGCCCCGCGGACCAGGGTCACCCAGGTGCCGCCGGCGAGCTGCCAGATCGTGCCGCCGGCGTCGACGAGCGGCTGGCGGGTCGGCGCTCCGGCGATGGACCCCGGCTGGCTGGGCAGGCCGGCCGTCGGCACGCCCGTCAGCCCCCAGCCGTCGACGCCCACCTGGTAGACGCCGACCCGGTCGTTCCCCTGGTCGCGGGCGAGCACCAGCAGGTTCCCGCTGTCCCGCCACGCGACGTCGACCACCTGCGACAGCGAGGGGGCCACGCCGCGCAGATCCCGCAGTTCCACGCTGCCCGCCTCGGTCCGGACGACGGTCCCGATGTAGAGGCCGCGGCCACCTGGCCCGTCGACGACGAGCGCGGCGCGGACGCCGTCCGGCGACAGGCGGAGGACCTCCGCGCGACCGAGGCCCTGCAGGGTCGGCGTGCTCACCGCCTGCGGGGCGCCGGTGGCCGGCACGCGCACCACGTCGGTGCCGTCGCGCACCACCCACGCCTCCGACCGCGTGGACGCCACGGTCGGGCTGTCCAGCGTCGTGGCGGTCAGCACCGCCGCGAGGTCGCCGGCATACGGCCCGGCGTACAGCGTCGCCCCGCCGGCGTCCTGCCGGACCCCGACGAGGAAGGACAGCTGCCCCGTGCGCGGCTCGGCCGACACCGCGGCGCTGGTGAGGCCGTAGACCCCGGTGCCCGCAGGCCCCGGCGAGGGCTCCCCGCGGGAGACGGTGTGCAGCGCACCCCCACTGAGGTAGTGGCCCACCGCGTCCAGCGGCACCGCGTCGGGGTTGAAGGCGGCCCAGTCCTCGACGGTCTGCTCGTCGGGGATCCCGGCGATGTCCACCGGCTCGCCGTCGACCCGGATCTCGACCCGGTTGATGCGCAACGGGGCGAGGGTCCAGACGATCTGCGCACAGATCTGCGAGAGCACCGGCGCCGGATCGGCCGTCAGCGCGGTCAGGTCGACGACGGCTGCCTGCTCGTCCACGGTGACCGCATTGCGCAGCTGGACGCCGTTCAGGGGGTTCTGCACCCCCGCCGCGAGCGCCCCGGACGGCCCGTCCAGGAGCCGCTGGACCAGCGCTGTCGGCTGCGCGTCGCCCTTGATCAGCAGGCGCGGATCCGGCACCACCCGCTGGCCGGTCAGGTCCAGGAAGAAGGCGTCCCGCTCGACGTAGAGCCGCTCGAAGTCGGGCTCGAGGATGATCAGGCCGTTCGGCGGATCGCTGATCCGCCACTCGCCGTCCACCTGCTCGAGGTTGAACTGCCGGGTGAAGACCCCCGTCCCGCCGACGGTGAACACCCCGCGCGGGTCGACGGTCCCGACCGGGTTGGCCGTCAGCGTGACCGCGTCCACCTCGGTGGCGACCGTGGCGTAGTCGGGGCTCAGCACGGTGATGCCCGCCTCGTCCGACCACGACCCGGCGGCTTCGCGCGTGAGGTGCTCACGGGCGACGGGGTGACCGGGGCGGGAGCTGGCCGCGGCGTCGATGAACCCCCGGACGATCTCCTCCGGCGTCGCACCGGGCTCCGGCGGGAGGGGCTCGATGCCGACGGCCTCGGCCGGCCGGGACGGTGCCTCGGGGATCTGCACGGTCGGCGAGGAGTTCGGCACCGTCGAGCAGGCGGAGAGGGCCAGCAGAAGCGCCAGCACCGGCGCCCATCGCCGGGCCGGGGAGCGCGTCACGACGACGCTCCGGGACGGCGGACCATGGCCGGGCGCAGCGGCAGCGGTGAGCTGGTCAGGTCCCCGTCGGCGGTCAGGGGGAGCGTGAGCCGGAACTGGGCGCCGGCGTCGGGCTGGCCCCAGACCTGCAGCCAGCCCCCGTGCAGGCGGGCGTCCTCGAGGCTGATCGACAGACCGAGACCGCTGCCACCGACCGTGCGGACCCGGGACGGATCGGCCCGCCAGAACCGGTCGAAGACGTGCTGGGCGTCGGCGGAGCTGAGGCCGACGCCGAAGTCGCGGACGGTGACCGCAGCAGCGGTGCGATTCGCCGCCAGGGTGATCTCGATCGGCTTCCCGGCCCCGTGCTCGATGGCATTGCCGACCAGATTGCGCAGGATCCGTTCCACCCGGCGGGCGTCGACGTCGGCGATCACGTCCTCGTCGGGCCGGTTCACCACCAGCTCGGAGTCGTGCCGTTCGGCGAGCGACCACACGCCGGCGACCACCCGGGCGACCAGTGCCCCCAGGTCG
This sequence comes from Blastococcus sp. CT_GayMR16, assembly GCF_004570875.1. Classification (GTDB taxonomy): domain Bacteria; phylum Actinomycetota; class Actinomycetes; order Mycobacteriales; family Geodermatophilaceae; genus Blastococcus_B. Next base: position 2,596 of record NZ_SPQK01000010.1, read on the forward strand.
ACGGGCTCGGAGTCGAGGACCGCGGCGCCGGCGTCGTAGCGGCTGATCTCCAGTAGGTCGGTCAGCAGCCCCTCGAACCGGTCGAGCTCGGCGCGCAGCAGCTCGGCGGAGCGGGCGACGTGCGGCGGGAAGTCCCCCCGCGCGTCGTGCAGCACGTCGGCGGCCATCTGCACCGTCGTGAGCGGCGTCCGCAGTTCGTGGGAGACGTCGGAGGTGAAGCGCTGCTGGAGCTGCGAGAGCCCCTCCAGCTGGGTGATCTGCCGCTGGAGGCTGTCGGCCATCGCGTTGAAGCTGGTCGCCAGCCGCGCGAGATCGTCCTCGCCGCGCACGGTCATCCGCTGCTCGAGCTGCCCCTCGGCCAGCCGCTGGGCGATGCCGGCCGCCCGGCGCACGGGGTCGACCACCAGGCGGGTGACCAGCACCCCGATGCCGACGACGAACAGTGTCAGCGCGATCCCGCTGATGATGACCGTCGTCCGGATGAGGGAGAGGCTCTCTCCCTCCTGGTCCAGCGGGAACGCGTAGTACAGCTCGATCCGCTGGCTCCCGGCCGTGTCGCTGGGCACCGAGAGTCCGATGAGCAGGGTCGGCTGCGGCACCCCCTGCTGATCCGGCACCTGCCAGTACTTGTAGGACTGCCCGCCGCCGTCGATGTCGGCCCGGAGGTCGGCCGGCAGCGCCTGGAACACAGGACTGGGGCTGGGGGCGGTCCGCTCCACGTCACCGGTCCGGTGGACCATGACGACGTCGAAGCTGCCGGCCGCGCCGCTGCGGGCCCGCAGCTGGGTCACGGTGCGGTCCAGCGCCGTGCGGACGCTCGCCGCGTCGCCGGTGGCGATCCCGGACACCTGGGTCTGCGCGTAGGTCACACCGGCGCGGGCCTGGTCGATGGCGGCCTGCCGCTTCACGTCGAGCAGCTGGTCCCGGATCTGGCTGAACAGCACGAGGCTGACGATGACGACCACCGTGCCCGCGACGAACATCGTGATCGCGGCGATGCGGACCTGCAGCGAGGAGCGCCACGTGTGCAGAGCGCGGACGGCCAGCCGGCGGGAGAGGACGTAGGACCGACGGCGCAGGCGCACCGCGCGGCGTCGCAGGCCGCGGCGGATCCGCCGCAGCTCCGTCGCGCTGCGGGACGGCTGTTCCGATTCGGGTGAGGCCAGGACCTCAGCGTCCCCGGAGGGCAGCTCGGTGCGGGTCACTGCCCCAGTGTGACGCTCACGGTGGCCCCGCCTTGTAGCCGACGCCGCGGACGGTCAGCACGACCTCGGGCTTCTCCGGGTCGCGCTCGATCTTCGCGCGCAGGCGCTGCACGTGGACGTTGACCAGCCGGGTGTCGGCCGCGTGCCGGTAGCCCCAGACCTGCTCGAGCAGCAGTTCGCGGGTGAACACCTGACGGGGCTTGCGGGCCAGGGCGACCAGCAGGTCGAACTCCAGCGGCGTCAGCGCGATCGGGGCGCCGTCCCGAATGACCTGGTGGGCCGGGACGTCGATCTGCACGTCACCGATCGCGAGGTTCTCGGCCTGACCGGTCTCCCCGCGGCGCAGCTGGGCGCGTACGCGGGCGACCAGCTCGACGGGCTTGAACGGCTTGGTGACGTAGTCGTCGGCGCCGGCCTCCAGCCCCTGGACGACGTCGATCGTGTCGCCCTTGGCGGTGAGCATGACGATCGGCACCGTCGACTGGGTGCGGATGTCCTGGCAGATCTGCAGGCCGTTGCGGCCGGGCAGCATCAGGTCCAGGAGCACCAGGTCGGGCCGGGTCTGCTGGAAGACCCCGACCGCGCGGTTGCCGTCGGAGACGAATGCTGGTTCGTACCCCTCCCGGCGCAGCACGATGCCGAGCATCTCGGCGAGGGCGGCGTCGTCGTCGACGACGAGGACACGGCCGCGGCTGGGCCCGTTCTGCGGAGCGGTGGGTGGCACGACGCCCATTCTGCGCTGGTCAGGGGAAAAGGTGTCCCACCCGCCCGAGTGAGATCCCCGGGCGGGTGGGGCGTCAGCCTTGCAGAGGCGATCAGTAGCGGTAGTGGTCGCTCTTGAACGGACCCTCGACCGGGACGCCGATGTAGTCGGCCTGCACCTTGCTGAGCTCGGTCAGCTGGACGCCGAGGGCATCCAGGTGCAGCCGGGCCACGTGCTCGTCGAGCTTCTTCGGCAGCACGGTGACGCCGGGGGTCTGGCCCTCGTACGCCGCACGGTTGTTCCACAGCTCGATCTGCGCGAGCACCTGGTTGGAGAACGAGGCGCTCATGACGAAGCTGGGGTGCCCCGTGGCGTTGCCGAGGTTCAGCAGCCGACCCTCGGAGAGCACGATGATCGTGTGGCCGTCGGCGAAGCGCCACTCGTCGACCTGCGGCTTGATCGTGGTCTTGACGACGCCGGGCGTCCGGGCCAGGCCGGCCATGTCGATCTCGTTGTCGAAGTGGCCGATGTTCCCGATGATCGCCTGGTGCTTGGTCGAGGCGAGCTGCTCGGCGCTGATGATGTCCTTGTTGCCGGTCGTCGTGATGACGATGTCGGCCTTGCCGATGACGTTGTCGAGGGTGTTGACCTCATAGCCGTGCATCGCGGCCTGCAGCGCGCAGATGGGGTCGATCTCGGTGACGATCACCCGGGCGCCCTGGCCGCGCAGCGACTCGGCACAGCCCTTGCCGACGTCGCCGTAGCCGCAGACGACGGCGACCTTGCCGCCGATCATGACGTCGGTGGCGCGGTTGATGCCGTCGATGAGCGAGTGGCGGCAGCCGTAGAGGTTGTCGAACTTGCTCTTGGTGACCGAGTCGTTGACGTTGATGGCCGGGAAGAGCAGGCGACCGTCGCGGGCGAGCTCGTAGAGCCGCATGACGCCGGTGGTGGTCTCCTCGGTGACGCCCTTGATGGCCTGGCCGACGCGGGTCCAGCGCTGGCCGTCCTCGGCGAGGCTGTTGCGCAGCGTCTCGAGGATGATCGCGTACTCCTCGGAGTCCGCCTCGGTGGTGTCGGGGACGGAGCCGTCGGCCTCGAAGCGGGTGCCGAGGTGCACCAGGAGGGTGGCGTCGCCGCCGTCGTCGAGCAGCATGTTCGGGCCGACGATCTCGCCGGAGGAGTCCCGGAACTCGAAGAGGCGCTGCGTGCACCACCAGTACTCCTCCAGCGTCTCGCCCTTCCAGGCGAACACCGGGACGCCGGTGGGCTCCTCGGCCGTGCCGTCGCCGACGACGACCGCGGCGGCGGCGTGGTCCTGCGTGGAGAAGATGTTGCAGCTGACCCAGCGCACGTCGGCGCCGAGAGCGGTCAGGGTCTCGATGAGGACGGCGGTCTGCACCGTCATGTGCAGCGAGCCGGCGACGCGGGCGCCGGCGAGCGGCTGTGCGTCGCCGTACTCGGCGCGCAGCGACATCAGGCCGGGCATCTCGTGCTCGGCGAGCTGCATCTCCTTGCGGCCGAAGCCGGCGAGGGAGAGGTCGGCGACCTTGAAGTCAGCCTCACCGGTCGGGGTGGTCAGTGGACGGGTGCCAGTGCTGGCGGTCATGTCGCTCCAGTGGGCGGGGGCGGCCGGCTGCGCAGGGCGCGGCGGGGCCGTCTCGGCGGTCTGCGGGGGATTCGAGCGAGCATGCCGAGGCTTCGGCGGGGCTCGTACCGTGTCCCAGGGTACGTCGAGACCGTACCGTTACGCAGCCCCTACGGGACGGAATGTGACGGAGCGGCTCGTCCGGGGCCGGTGGGTCAGCTGAGGTGCGAGCGGCCCAGGTGTGATCAGCCCAGGTGCGATCAGCCGAGGTGCGTCGTCGCCCGGTAGAGGACGGCGGGACCACGAGCGGTGACCGGCGTGGCGGCGGGCACGAAGGCCGAACCCCCCTTCTCGAGGGTCAGCTCACCCTCGGACGAGGCCAGGACGGCGGTGCCCTCGGTGCACAGCACGACCTGGGGCCCGCCGGTCGTCAGCGATCCGGACCCGGTGTCGAGCTGGATGCGGGTGAGGTCGAAGTCGTCGACCGGCACCGGATAGCGCAGCCCCCCGGGCCCGAGGACCGGGTGGATGACCGGCACCCGGCCGTCGGTGAAGTCCAGGACCTCGATGAGTGCGGCCAGGTCGACGTGCTTGGTGGTGAGCCCGCCGCGCAGGACGTTGTCCGAGGCCGCCATGACCTCGACCCCCGCGCCGGACAGGTAGGCGTGCAGGTTCCCGGCGGGCAGGAACACCGCCTCCCCCGGCGCCAGCTTCAGGTGGTTGCACAGCAGCGAGATGACCACGCCCGGATCGCCGGGGTAGGTCGTCGCGAGGGACGCCGCCCACCGGTAGGTGTTGATGAACTCGGGATCGTGGGCGGCCACGAACCGCCCGGCCGCCTCGGCGACCGCGCTGACCAGCACCGAGCGGTGCTCCGGGGAGAGCGCGATCAGCTGCGGGATGGCGGCCCGCAGCCCACCGCGGGCGAGCGCGGCGATGGTCGGCTTCAGCTCGGGCACCTGGAGCTTGGCCAGGCAGTGCAGCGACTCCTCCACCGGCCGGAAGCCGCACAACGCCTCGAAGGTCGTCAGCGCGAGCAGCAGCTCCGGCTTGTGGAACGGGTCCTTGAACGTCCGCGTCGAGTCGTCGCGCGGCACGCCGGCGGCCTCCTCGGCGGCGAACCCGGCCTCGGCCTGCTCGTTGGTCGGGTGCGCCTGCAGCGACAGGGGCTGCTCGGCGGCGAGCACCTTCATCAGGAAGGGCAGCCGGGTCCCGAACCGCGCGTGGACGGCGGGACCGAGGAGCGCCTCGGGCTGCTCCTGGATCGCCTTGTCCAGCGGCGTGCCCGTCGAGAGCACGCTCGGAGCATCCGGGTGGGCGCCCATCCACAGTTCGGCGTACGGCCGGTCTGCCGGGCTCGCCTTCCCCAGGAGCTCGGGGATCACCGTGCGCGAACCCCAGGGGTAGTGACGCACAGTGTTCATCAGGGACCACATCGGGTCGGAGGCTACCGACTCGCCCTCACCCACGGGTACGACGCTCACTCGTCGAGGGCAGGCGGCCCAGTCGTCAGACGCCCGCGCGGACGTCCGGGGCGCCCAGCCGGGCTGCGTCGGCGGTGCGGTCGTCGGGCATCCGCTGCGACTCCCGCTCGGCGGCGACCCGGGCGGTGTAGTGCTCGACCTCGCGCGCGGTCCGCTCCTCGTCCCAGCCCAGTGCCTCGGCCATCAGTGCCGCGACCTCGGGTGCGGAGTCGACGCCGCGGTGGGCGCACTCGATCGACACCCGGGTGCGCCGGGTCAGGACGTCGTCGAGGTGGAGCGCCCCCTCCGCCATCACCGCGTGCACCACCTCGGCGGCCAGGTACCCGGGCGCTCCCGTCAGCGGCCGCGCCAGTGCCGGATGGGTGCGGGCCAGCTCGAGCACGTCGCCGATGCGGTCGCCGTGGCGGCGCAGCAGCCGCTCGACGGTCTCCTCGGGCAGGTTCCAGCCGGCGGCCAGCTGGGGCGCGGAGTCGCGGACGACGTCCCACTGGTGGGCGCCGACCAGCGGCAGGTGGGCGGTCCGCGAGGCCGGCACACCGGGCAGCCCGGCGACGGCCGCATCGACGGCGTCCTCGGCCATGACCCGGTAGGTCGTGTACTTGCCCCCCGCCACGAGCACGAGCCCCGGCACGGGCGTGACGACGGCGTGCTCGCGGGATAGCCGGCTCGTCTCGTCGGACTCCCCCGCCAGCAGCGGGCGCAGCCCGGCGTAGACGCCGAGGATCTGGTCGGGGGTCACCGGGCGGACGAGCACCGCGTTGACCTGCTCGAGGATGTAGCTGATGTCGGTGCTGCAGGCAGCCGGGTGGTCGCGGTCCAGCCGCCACGGGGTGTCGGTGGTGCCGACGATCCAGCGGTCGCCCCACGGGATGACGAACAGCACGCTCGTCGGCGTCCGGAGGATCAGCCCCGACTGCTGCGCGCCGGCCGCCGTCAGCTCCGAGGCGTCGATCGCCGACCGCGGCACGACCAGGTGCACGCCCTTGGACGCGCGCACCTTCAGGCTGGGCGCGGACACGCCGAGCATCGCGCCGATGTCGTCGCTCCACACACCGGTGGCGGCGATGACGCTGCGGGCCCGGATGCTGAACGACGTCCCGTCGGCGAGGTCGGCCACGTGCGCCCCGACCACGGGGGCCTGATCTCCCTCGCCGTCCCGGATCAGCCCGGTCACCCGGGCGCTGGACAGCACCCTCGCGCCGTAGCCGGCGGCGGTGCGGACGACGGCGAGCGTGTGCCGGGCGTCGTCGACCTGGGCGTCCCAGTAGCGGATCGAGCCGCGGACGACGTCGCCGCGCAGCCCCGGGAAGGCCTGCAGCGTGGCCTTGCGGGACAGGTGGCGGTGTCGGGGGATCTCCCGGTCGCTGGTGAAGGCCGCGCCCAGCACGTCGTAGAGGGCGATGCCGGCGCCGTAGTAGGCGCGCTGCCAGACCGGCGCCGTCAGCGGCAGCAGGAACGGCAACGGGGTGACCAGGTGCGGCGCGATCGTCTGCACGAGCCGCGACCGCTCCGCCAGCGCCTCGCGCACCAGCGGGAACGCGAACTGCTCCAGGTAGCGCAGCCCGCCGTGGATCAGCTTGCTGGACCGACTGGAGGTGCCGGAGGCGAAGTCGCGGGCCTCGACCAGCGCGACCGACAGCCCGCGGCTGGCCGCATCGAGGGCGGCCCCGGCGCCCGTGACGCCGCCGCCGATGACGAGGACGTCGACGACCTCGTCCTGGAGGGCGGCGCGGTCGGCACGGCGGCGCGCCGGGGAAAGCATGGTCCGGCTCATGCCCTCCACTGTCCCCCCGCCGGGCGGGAGCGGGAGCGCGACCCGCCTTCCGCGGTGCGCGCCGAGCCCCTCAGGCCCCCTGCGTCACCGTGGCGCCGGAGGTGCCGGACGCCGTGGGTCGCCGGACGTCGGGCTCGAGGTAGATGACGCGGGCGATCGGTACGGCGTCCCGGATGCGGCGCTCGGCGGCGTCGATGAGGTCCGCGATCTCCTCCGCGGTGTCTCCACGCTGCACGGCGATCTTGGCCGCCACCAGGACCTCGTCGGGGCCCAGGTGCAGCGTCTTCATGTGGATGACCGACACCGGGGACGGGCCGCCCTCGAGGGCCGCGACGATCTTGCGCTGGTCCTCCGGCGTCGCGGACTCCCCCAGGAGCAGGCTCTTGGTCTCCATGGCGAGGATGAACGCGATCACGACCAGGAGGAGGCCGATCGCCACGGTGCCGAGCCCGTCGTAGACCCCGTTGCCGGTCAGGGTCGCGATGCCCACGCCCAGGAGAGCGAGCACCAGGCCGGTCAGCGCACCGACGTCCTCGAGCAGGATCACCGGGAGCTCGGGTTGGCGGGCGGTGCGGATGAACTTCCAGTAGCTCTGCCCCGGAGCCTTCACCGCGGCCGTCTCGTGCACCGCGGTCCGCAGCGAGAAGCTCTCCAGCCCGATCGCGACGACGAGGACACCGATCGCCCAGCCCGGCGAGGTGAGCTCCTCCGGGTTCTGCAGCTTGTGCACGCCCTCGTAGATGGCGAACAGACCGCCGACGCTGAACAACACGATCGCCACGATGAACGCGTAGATGTAGCGGTCGCGCCCGTAGCCGAAGGGGTGCTCCGGGGTCGCCGCGCGCGCCGCCCGCTTCCCGCCGACCAGCAGCAGCACCTGGTTGCCCGAGTCGGCGACCGAGTGGATGGCCTCGGCCAGCATCGAGGACGCGCCGGTCACGAGGAACGCGACGAACTTGGCGATCGCGATGCCCAGGTTGGCGATCAGCGCGGCGATGATCGCCCGCGTCCCGTGGCCGCCGCCGGGCTCGCCCGCCTCCCCGCCGGCACCGTTGGCTGCGTCGTGCTCGGCGGTGGCCTTCGACTCGGCGGTCATGAACGCAGCGCCCTCTCGTTGTCCAGTGCGAGTGCCAGGTAGACGGCGGTGAAGTCGGCCACCGAGAGCTGGCGGGCCAGCCGAGGGAGGCGGGCGAACCGCGTGGGGTCGCCGTGCTCGGCCAGCCCGCTGACCGGGACGTTGTGCTCTGCGGCGGCCCGCAGCACCGTGTCCATGGCCGCCGCCGCCGACCGCGGCTCCCGCTCCCCTGCGCCGTCGTCCCCACCGGCCTCGGCGTCGCGGATGGTCAGCAGCCGCAGGCGTCGCCCGGCGTCGTCGGCGCGGTCCCGGAAGAAGTCGTCGGCGCCGTCGCGGGGGGCCAGCGGCCCGCCCAGGACGGCGCACGCGGCCACTCGCTGGTCGGGCAGCCGGAACCCGGTGGCCGGCAGGCCCGCGAGGGTGGCCAGCTGGTCGGTGATCCGGGTGGCGGCGGCGCCGGCGAGCGGGCCCTCGGCGGCGATGACCGGGAGCGCCCCGAGCAGCTCGAGCGCCATGGTCTTGGCCGGGTTCACGAAGGATTCCTGCGCCGGCCCGCACTCGCCCGCGACCTCGTCGAGCGCGGCGGCGATCGCCTCGGGCTCGGCCACACCCTGGGGGATCAGGTCGAGCTCGGTGGCCAGCTGCAGCAGCGGCGTCAGCAGCGACCACAACGTCGTGTGCTGCACGCGGGAGTGCGGCAGCGAGACGTAGGGCGCCCGCGCGGCGGAGCAGGCCGCCCGCAGCGGCGCGTCCTCCGCGCCGATGCCGACGAGGGACACCCCCCGCCGTGCCGCTTCGTACGCCGGGGCCACCGCGTAGCGGCCGGCGCCCGTCCGGGTCGCCACCACGGCGATGTCGGTGGGTCCGGTCCACACCGGCAGCGCCGGACCGGGGACGACGTCGACCGTCACCGGGCTCGACGGCCCGAGGAGGGCGCGCAGCACGGAGGCCGCCACCGCGCCCTCCCGGCGGGCGACGATGACCAGGCCCCGCGGCCGGCCCCCCTCGGTCACCCGGCCGAGGCCCGCCTCGGTCGTCAGCCGGGCGGCCTCCCGCACCTGCGCTCCCGCGCCGGCGACGGCGGGGAGCAGCCCGCGCGGGTCACGGGCACGCAGGACCTCGAGGTCGTCGAGGACCTCCTCGGCGAGCTCGGGCGACGTCATGAGGGGTTCGTGCCCCCGCCGTCCCGGTGTCGCGCCTCGTCGAGCAGGAGCACCGGGATCCCGTCGCGCACCGGGAAGGCGCGGTCGCAGGTGGTGCAGAGCAGCTCGCTCGCCGCCTCGTCCACGGTCAGCGGGCTGTGGTGCGTGTCGGGGCAGGCCAGGATCGCCAGCAGCTGCGGATCGAGACCCAGTGGCCCGCTCGACGTCCCGTTGGCAGTGGTCATGCCCGCACCATCCTCAGTACCTGGTCCCGGAGTTCGGTCATCCGCGCCTCGTCCGGCGCCTCGACGTTGAGCCGCAGCAGCGGCTCGGTGTTGCTGGCCCGCAGGTTGAACCACGCGCCGTCGGACAGGTCGACCGTCAGGCCGTCCATGTCGTCGACGACCGCCCCGTCCTCCTCGGCGAAGGCATCGCGCACCTCGGCCATCCTCGCGGGGGCGTCGGCGACCGTTGAGTTGATCTCGCCGGACGCGGCGTACCGGCTGTAGGCCGCGGTCAGCTCCGAGAGCGGGCGGGCCTGCTCCCCCAGTGCGGCGAGGACGTGCATGGCGGCGAGCATGCCCGTGTCGGCCCGCCAGAAATCACGGAAGTAGTAGTGCGCCGAGTGCTCGCCACCGAAGACGGCGTCCGTCCGGGCCATCTCGGCCTTGATGAACGAGTGCCCCACCCGCGTGCGCACCGGGTTGCCGCCGTGCTCGCGGACGATCTCCGGCACGGCGTGCGAGGTGATCAGGTTGTGGATGATCGTCGTCCCGCGGCCCTTGGCCAGCTCCCGGACGGCCACCAGCGCCGTGATCGCCGACGGGCTGACCGGGTCGCCGTTCTCGTCGACGACGAAGACCCGGTCGGCGTCCCCGTCGAACGCCAGCCCGATGTCGGCACCGTGCTTCCGGACGGCCGCCTGCAGGTCGACCAGGTTGGCCGGGTCCAGGGGGTTGGCCTCGTGGTTGGGGAAGGAGCCGTCCAGCTCGAAGTAGAGCGGAACGATCTCCAGGGGCAGACCCGAGAGGACGACGGGGACGGTGTGACCGCCCATGCCGTTGCCCGCGTCGACCACGACCGTCAGCGGCCGGATGCCGGAGAGGTCGACGAGACCGTGCAGGTGCGCCGCGTACTCGGCGAGCACGTCGCGCTGGGTGACCTCGCCGACCCGGGCGGGCGCGCGGTCGTAGCGATCCTGCTCGGCCCACTCGCGGATCGTGACCAGCCCCGAGTCCTGCCCGACGGGCGCCGCACCGGCCCGGCACATCTTGATGCCGTTGTACTGGGCGGGGTTGTGGCTGGCGGTGAACATCGCGCCGGGCATGTCCAGCGAGCCGGCCGCGAAGTACAGCAGGTCGGTGGAGCCGAGTCCCGCCTCGACGACGTCGACACCGCGGCTGATCACGCCCTCGGCGAAGGCGCGGGAGAGCGGGATGGAGGACTCGCGCATGTCGTGGGCGGTGACGACGGCGGTCGCACCGCTGTCACCGACGACGAACTCGGCGAAGGCGGCACCGATCGCCCGGCTGATCCCCTCGTCCCACTGGTCCGGAACCACGCCCCGGACGTCGTAGGCCTTGATGAGCGAAGACAGATCGGGCACGACGCGGACCCTATCGGCGCGCCTTGTGGCGTGCTCGAACGGCCACCCTTCAGCAGAAGGACCTCGCCCCCCTCAGCCCTCGCACGCTCGGGCCGAGCCTCCGGACGAGGCCGAAAAGCGCGAGGGGAAGGGTGGTCCTCTTTCAGGTGATGTCGGGAAGGACCCGGAGATGGCCGCGGCGGAAGCCACCGCCGTCGTCGGCGGGGTTGCGCGGGGGCTCGGGACGAGCGGCCTCGCGGACCGCGTCGGCGAGGGCGAGCAGGTCGTCGCCGGTGGGGCCGGCATCGTCGAGGTCGATCTCGTGACGGACGACGTCCCAGCCGCGGGGCACCGTCAGGCGCCCGGCGTGGAACTCGCACAGGTCGTAGCTGTGCGGTTCCGAATAGGTCGCCAACGGGCCGACGACGGCGGTCGACTCCGCGTACACGTAGGTCAGAGTCGCCGCTGCCGGTTGCGCGCAGCCGCTGCGCGAACAGCGACGTGACTGCCTCACCACCGGATCCTCACGGACAGCACAGTAAACCTGCGCAGCGGTCGTCCGCAGCAGGCACGCGGGGTAATCGGGTGGGGACGCACCATCCTGCACGATGACCCCGTGGGCCCCGACACCGGTCCGGCACCGTTCGACGGCCGTAGGCTCGCCCCCAAATGAGCCGCCCACCACGCCGTTCCAGCCCTTCCCGCCGCGACCGGCACGGCCGCGGCCTGCGCGGTCGCCTGGTTCCGGCCGAGGTCCCACTGGCCCGCAGCCGCGCCGAGCAGTTCGACGACCTCGTCCTCGACGCGGTCGAGGAACTGGAGCGCCGCTGGGAGCGGGAGCTGGCCGGCGTGGAGTTCGCCGTCGAGGACGTGCCGTGGGTCGAGCACATCACCCCGGAGGACGCCGTCCTGGACGCCGACGTGCTCGACGACGGCAGCGTGCCGCTGGCCCGCGTCCTGCCCGCGCACCGGGAGGACGGGCGCGAGGTGCCGCCGCGCATCGTGGTGTACCGGCGACCGCTGGAGATCCGCGCGCACGACCGCGAGGACCTCGCCGACCTGGTGCGCGACGTGGTCGTCGACCAGGTGGCGGTCCTGCTGGGCCGTGACCCGGAGGAGATCGACCCCGGCGGCTAGAGCGGGCTGCCCAGTTCGCGGGCCAGGGACCGGGCCTCGGCGAGCCTGGCCCGCGCGAACGCCGCGTCGAGGCCGTCTCCGCGGTCGGGCCGGGTGATCCGCGCGACCAGCTGCTCGAAGGCCACCGCGTGCCAGAGGACACCCACGTCGGGCTCCTCCCAGCCGGCGGTGCGCTCCACGACGACCTCGGCGATCAGCCCCCGGTCCTGCTCCCCCGCGGTGGTCGCCCAGAGCGTCAGCAGGTCCCGGTGCCGCGGGCCGGCCTCGACCCCGGTCCACTCGAGCACGACCAGCCGGCCCAGCTCCTCGTCCATGACCGCGTTCGCGGCGCGGAGGTCGCCGTGGCCGACCTCGGCCAGCGGCAGTTGGCGTGCCGCCGTCCGCACCGCTCGCAGCTCGGCCAGCGGAACACCCCCGCGCACAAGCCGGCCGGCGTCCTGGACAGAAGCGCGGGCCCGGCTCAGGGCCGGTCCCTGCGACACCTGCCACGGCTCCCCCGGGGGTACCGGCGGCGGTGCGACGCGGACGGCGGCCTCGATCGCCTCCTCCGTCCAGCGGGTGCCGCCCGCCGGGCCGGGACGGACCCGCCGTGAGAGCAGCCAGCGGCAGTCGTCGGCCGCCGCGAGCACCTCCGGAACGCCGATGCCGCGCTCCTCGGCCCACCGTCGTCCCCGCAGCTCCGCCCGCAACCGCAGGCGCCCGCTCTCGGTCACGGCCAGGTCGAGGATCCGGTCGGCGAGCACGCCCTGGACGATGCCCAGCCGCGCGCCCAGGTCGGTCACGGCGAGCAGCGGCTGTGCCACTCCCAGGTCGACCAGGAGCGCACCGAGCCTGCCACCGGGGTCACCGGCCGCGGAACTTCCGGAAGTGCTCATCGCCGGAATCGTCCCAGCGGAGCCCGCTTCCAGGCACCAGGGCGCGCCCGGGTCGGCTCGCGGCCCCTGCGATGCTGGGCGGGATGGACATCCCCGCGGCGGCTGCCGGCAGCGCGACGGTGCCCTGGTTCGCGCTCGGCATCGTCGTCGGGGTCCTCGGGGTCCTCCTGGCCGGACTGACGGCCGCACTGGTCCTCCGGCGGCGGGTCGCCGACCACCCGGCCGCGGCGCCCGCGGCCGCGCCGGAGGGGCTGGCCGTCGACGACCTGCCCGGCTTCCTGGAGACACCACCGGGCTCGGCCGGCGCGGCACCGCACACGGGCTGGGCCGCGCTCACCGCACCCCCCGTTCCGGCACCACCGGCCCCCGTGCCACTTCCGCGGGCACGTCGGGACACCGTCGTCGTCCTCGCGTCGATGGCCGTCACCGCCCTGCTGCTCGTCGGGGCGGCCGCGGCCGTCGCGGCGGCGTCGCGGCCGGACGGCCGCCGCGGGCACTCGTCCTCGGCCGACGCCACCCGCGACCGGGACGGCGCAGCCGCACGGCTGACCTTCGGCGGGCTCGTCCTGGAGCCGCGGGCGGTGGGGGTCACCGCCACCTATCCGGTCGTCGAGGTGTCGACCGACGGGGAGCAGGCACGCGCGCACGTCGAGTTCCCCACGTTCAACTGCCTGACCGGCGAGGCGCCCCCGGATCCGGTCGCCGCGGGCTGCACGCGGACGCAGACGGAGTACGCGGAGCTGGCCTCCCCCGAGCTCGTCGTCGACCGCGAGGGCGACGGCCTGCGCGTCACCGGCCGGTTCCCCACCGAGCTGCGGCCCAACGGCAGCGCGCCGACGCCCACCGGCCGGGTCTACGAGCTGCGGATCACCGTCGCACCGGCCGACGCGGGCGCCGGGCGCGGGTGGCGGCCGGCCGACGGCGTCCTGGAGCTCGGCTCCGGGCGTGCGGACACGGTCGACGACGTCAGCGTGCTGCGGTCCGACTCCTGAGCCGCGGGACCGGAGGCCAGTCGCGGGCCGGGTCGGTGAGCCGCACGGCGGGGAAGCCCAGCTCGGTGCGCAGCGGCTGCCCCTCGCCGAAGCCCCACCAGGGCCGCCGGTCGGTGCCGTCGAGCAGCGTGAGCAACGCGGCGCGGGGGACCTCGCCATCGGCCACGACGGCGAGCTCGACCTGACCGATCGCGGCGTGCAGGCGGGCGGTGGCCCGCAGGAAGCCCCGGACCCGGCGACCGTGCTCCCGCGCCGTCAGCGCCGGGAGCCACCGGTCGACCTCGCGGGGGTCACGGGTGCGGATCACCGGGCCGACGTCGTCGAGGTCGTCGACCAGGCGGTGGGTGCGTGCGGTGGCGATGACGCCGTCGGGCAGCCGGGCCGCGAGCGCCCTCGCCGTGGGGTCGCCGAGCGGGAGGCCGGCCAGGCGGAGCAGCCGGGGCCGACGCAGCGAGCCGAGCAGGTCGGCGAGTCCCTCGGCGAGCAGGCCCGCCATCTCCTCGTCACGAGCCAGGAGGCGCCCCGGCGGGCTGCCCGGCGGAACGGGGCCGGCGGCGTCGCACAGCAGCGTCACGACGGTGGTGGGGCCGCGGCGCCGCAGGAGCAGGAACGCGGCGGCGTCCGGGCGGCCCTGCCGGTGCGCCTCCACGACCACGGCGACGGGCCGTCCGGAGAGCCGGGTGGCTGCCCCCGCATTGAGGACGGCGGTGAGCCACGGTCCGCGCGCGGTGACGGGGGCGCGCAGCGCGGCCATCAGCGGTCCTGCGGCACGGACCTCCCGGACCACCCGCGCGCGTCCGATCGCGACCCGGGTGAACACCCCCGCATACGACCACAGCCGCGCTGTTCGGCCCCGTCCCGGGTCCCGCCCTGAGCCTGCGAAGGGTGGGGAGGACGGGGTCCTTTCTCAGACGGCGCGGCGGCGCAGGCGGCGGCGCTCACGCTCCGACAGCCCGCCCCAGATGCCGAACCGCTCGTCGTTGGCGAGGGCGTACTCCAGGCACTGGGCCTTGACCTCGCACCCGGTGCAGATCTTCTTGGCCTCGCGGGTCGAGCCGCCCTTCTCGGGGAAGAACGCCTCAGGGTCGGTCTCGGCGCAGAGCGCCTGCTCTTGCCAGGACTGGGCGTCGCCCTCGGTCCCGATCCCCAGCAGGCCGGCGATGCCCTGCCCGCCGATCCCCTGGTTCATCCCGAAGCCCTGCCCGCCGAAACCCGGACCGCCGAACGCAGACGCCTGACCATGGCCGCCCGTGCCCTGGCCGGCGCCCGTTCCGAACCGGTCCGAAGACCGGTCGTTCGAACTGACGTAATCGCTCAACCACGACACCTCCGCCATGACGATGCGTCCCCTCTCGCTTTCGCCCCGGTGCGCGGTTCCCGGGAGGTTCCCGGTCCGCTGTGCACTCGATGACATCGCCGGAATTACACGCGTGTCGTTGCCCGCCCGTCAACTTCGCCCGGTGTAAGCGACACGCCACACCAGGCACACGCGTCACAGGCGTTCGTCAGATCTCGTCCCAACCCATGACACGCCCGTGGAACAGTCGACAACTGCCTATCGGGCACGATGTGTTTCGTGGAGATCGTCGTGCTGGCCGGAGGCACCGGAGGGGCTCGTTTTCTCCGTGGAGTACGCGCCGCGGCGCCGGAGGCCGGGATCACGGTCGTCGTGAACACCGGGGACGACGTGACGATGCACGGCCTCCGCATCTGCCCGGACCTCGACACCGTGATGTACACCCTCGGCGGCGGCATCGACGAGGAGCGCGGCTGGGGCCGCGCGGGCGAGAGCTGGACGGTCAAGGCCGAGCTCGCCGCCTACGACGCGGACCCGTCCTGGTTCGGTCTGGGTGACCGGGATCTCGCCACGCACCTGATCCGGACACGCATGCTCGACGCCGGATACCCCCTCTCGGCGGTGACGACCGCTCTCGCGGAGCGCTGGCAGCCCGGCGTGACCCTGCTGCCCATGAGCGACCAGCGGGTGGAGACCCACGTCGTGGTCCCCGATCCCGACACCGGCCGCCAGCGGGCGATCCACTTCCAGGAGTGGTGGGTGCGACTCCGCGCGGCGCCCGACCCGTCGGCGTTCGTCCAGGTGGGTGTCGACGCCGCCCTGCCGGGCCCGGGCGTGACGGAGGCCTTCGCGGCTGCCGACGCCGTCCTGCTGGCCCCGTCGAACCCGGTCGTCTCCATCGGCACGATCCTCGGCGTGCCCGGCATCCGAGCCGCGCTGCTGGGGTCACCCGCCCGCATCGTGGGGATCTCCCCCATCGTCGGCGGCGCCGTGGTCCGCGGGATGGCCGACCGCTGCCTGCCGGCGCTCGGTATCGAGGTGAGCGCGGAGGGGGTCGGCCGGCACTACGGCGCCCGCTCCGACGGCGGCCTGCTCGACACCTGGCTGGTCGCCCCCGACGACGCGGCCGACGTCGGCGGTGTCGACGTCCGCCGGGTGCCGCTGCTGATGAACTCCCCCGAGGCGACCGCGAACCTGGCCCGGGCCGCGCTGGACGCAGCCGGTGTCTAGACCGCCGGGGGGCCTGTCGGTCCTGCCGGTGGCCGGGCTGCCCGAGTTCCGGCCCGGCGACGACCTCGCCGCCGCCGTCGCGGCCGCCGCCCCCTGGCTGGCCGACGGCGACGTCGTCGTCGTCACGTCCAAGGTGGTGTCGAAGGTCGAGGGCCGGCTGGTGCACGTCCCGCCGGGCGCGGACCGGGAGAAGCTGCGGCTGCAGGCGGTGGAGGACGAGGCCGTGCGCGTGGTGGCCCGCCGCGGACCCCTGGCGATCGTGCAGACCCGGCAGGGCTGGGTCGTCGCCGCGGCCGGCATCGACGCGTCCAACGTCGGACAGGACGCCCTGGTCCTCCTGCCCGAGGACGGCGACGCCTCGGCGCGGGCGCTCCGGGACCGGCTCGGCGAGCTCCTCGGCGTGGACGTCGCGGTCGTGGTCAGCGACACGTTCGGCCGGACGTGGCGCGAGGGGCTCACCGACGTCGCGGTCGGTGCCGCGGGCATCCCGGCCCTGATCGACCACCGCGGCGCGGTCGACGGCTTCGGCAACCGCCTGGAGACGACGCGTACGGCGGTGGTGGACGAGCTGGCCTCGGCGGCCGACCTCGTGAAGGGCAAGCTCGGCGGCGTCCCGGTCGCGGTGATCCGCGGGCTCGCCTTCGAGCAGGCCTCTCCCGACACCGGCACCCGGCCGCTGGTCCGCCTGCCGGCCGACGACCTCTTCCCCTACGGCGCCCGCGACCTGGTGGGCTCCCGCCGGCCGAGCGCCGAACTCGTCCCGCGGGCCGGTGAGCTCGACGCGGTCGCCGAGGCGTTCCGGGTCGCCAGCGCCGCGCTCCCGGAGTTCCCGGTCGTCCTGCGCTACGGGGGCGAGGGCGACGGGGTGGTCGACGTCCACCTCACCGACGCGGTGACCACCACGACGGCCGTCAGCCTCGGCGCCCTGCTGGGCGCTGCGATCGTGCAGCTGCACGCGGAGGGCTGGACGACCCGCTGGGAGCCGGTGGGCACGCCGGGCGGCACCTCGCTCGTCGGCCGGCTGTGGCTGGGCACCCCGCCCGGCTGACCCGGCACCGTTCTATTAGCGTCGGCACCCGTGGAGATCCGTGAGCTCGCCGTTCCCGACAGCTACGCGCTCGACCTCGTGCCGCACGGGGACTCCCGCGGCCGGTTCACCGAGTGGTACCGGGCCGACGTCCTGGCGAAGGAGACCGGCTTCGGCCTGACCCTGGCGCAGGCCAACCACAGCGTCTCCGCCCGCGGCGTCCTGCGGGGGGTGCACTTCGCGCTCGTGCCCCCCGGTCAGGCGAAGTACGTCTACTGCCCCGCGGGCAAGGTGCTCGACGTGATCGTCGACATCCGGGTCGGCTCCCCCACCTTCGGCGTCCACGACGCCGTCGTCCTCGACAGCGAGCAGCCGAGCGCGGTCTACCTCGCGGAGGGGCTGGGCCACGCGTTCGTGTCACTGGCCGACAACAGCTCGGTCACCTACCTCGTGTCCTCCGGGTACTCCCCGGGCCGCGAGTTCGGCATCAACCCCATGGACCCGGCCCTGGACCTGCCCTGGCCGACCGCCATCGAGTTCGAGTTCTCCGCGAAGGACCAGGCCGCCCCCACCCTCGCCGAGGCGCAGGAGCAGGGCCTGCTGCCGACCATGGAGCAGTGCGCCGCCCGCTACGCGGAGCTGCGCGCCGCCGCCGGCTAGATCGACCGGTAGTTCGTCGGCGCGAAACGAGGGCCCCGCCGCGGCCGCCGGGAGCCGCCGGTGAGCAGCAGCCGCACGACGCGCTGCCGGTGCCCGCGCCACGGCTCGAGCAGTTCCAGCATCCCGGCGTCGTCGGTGTTCCTCCGCCCGGCCAGCGCCCAGCCGACGATGTTCTTCAGGTGGTAGTCGCCGACGCTGACCGTGTCAGGGCAGCCCAGCGTCCGCTGCACCACCTCCGCCGCCGTCCAGACGCCGATGCCCGGGATCGAGCAGAGCCGGCGCTGCAGCGCGGCCGACTCGCCCGCGACCTCCGGCTCCAGCCGCGAGGCGACCGAGGCCACCGCCCGCAGCGCCCGGCGCCGGGCGCCGTCCAGACCGCAGGCATGCCACTGCCAGTCGGTCACGTCCAGCACCCGCTGGGGCGACGGCGGCACCCGCATGCCGTCGGGCGCCGGGCCGGGCGCCGGCTCACCGGCCAGCCGCAGCAGCTCGCGCCACACCCGGTTGGCCTCGACCATGGTCACCTTCTGCTCCAGGACGGCGGGGACGAGCGCGTCCCACGTGCGGCCGGTCCGGCCGAGCCGCAGCCACCGCGCCGTCCGGTGCAGCTCGGTGACCACCGGGTGCCCCGCGGGATCGAAGCCGTCGGGCCGGTCGGCGGCACCCAGCCACTCGGGCACCGCCGTCCCGGCCCGGTCGGCTCCCGGGCCCCATGCCGAGATCCGCACCGCACCGGAGCCGACCGCGATGCGCACGGTCGCCGGGCCGTCGGGCGTCGTCGTCGTCCGCCACAGCCCGTCGTCGGCCACCCGCATCGTCGGGTCACCGGTGCCGCGGCGGTGCGGGGACAGCGCCCGTCCCAGCTCCAGTGGCCAGTCCGGGGTGAAGACGGACTCGTGGGCCGGTGCGGCCAGCGTGGCGGTGCTCAGGACGTTCCCCCGGGGTGGTGCGGTCAGGTGGTCCGGACAGCAGGCGGGCCCAGCCTCAGCGAGGTGCCATCCGCAGCGCGCCGTCCATCCGGATGACCTCACCGTTGAGGTAGCCGTGCTCGACGATGGCCAGCGCCAGCTGGGCGTAGTCCGACGGCTGGGCGAGACGCTTCGGGAAGGGTATGCCCGAGGCGAGCTGCTGCCGCTGCTCCTCCGGCATGCCGGCCATCATCGGCGTGTCCACCAGACCGGGGGCGATGGTGCACACGCGGACGCCGATGGTGGCCAGGTCGCGAGCGGCCGGGAGGGTCATGCCGACGACGCCGCCCTTGGACGCGGCGTAGGCGATCTGCCCGATCTGGCCGTCGTAGGCCGCGATCGAGGCGGTGTTGACGATGACCCCGCGCTCGCCGTCCTCGTCGGGCTCGGTGGCCGACATCGCGGCGGCCGCGAGGCGCAGCACGTTGAACGTGCCGACCAGGTTCACCATCACCGTGCGGCTGAAGGCACCGAGGTCGTGCGGCTCGCCGCCGCGGCCCACGGTGCGCTGCGCCCAGGCGATGCCGGCGCACTGCACGGCGATGCGCAGCGGCCGGTCCTTGCCGGTCGCGTCGGCGATCGCGGCCTGCACCGAGGCCTCGTCGGTCACGTCGGTGCGGACGAAGGTGGTGTGCCCGCCGAGCTCCGCGGCCAGCGCCTGGCCTCGGTCCTCCTGCAGGTCGAGGATGGTCACGGCGGCGCCCTTGGCGGCCAGTGCGCGGGTGGTGGCCTCACCGAGCCCGGAGGCTCCTCCGGTGACCACGGCTGCGACGTCGAAGCTCTTCATGCCACCGGAGGCTAGCCATGCCCCTCAGCTGTACCGGAGGCCGTGCCGTTCCTCGACCGCGGCCAGCAGCTGCTTGACCCGCTCGGCGTCGCCGACCGGGCAGACCATCGTCACGTCGGCGGTGTGCACGACCACGCTGTCGCGCACGCCGACCAGGGCGATGACGTGCTCCGGATCGTCGCTCAGCACGATGTTGCCGGATCCGTCGAGCACGACCGTCAGCCCGCGGACGGCGTTGCCGGCCGCGTCGACGTCCAGCGTGTGCGCGAGCGCGGGCCACGAGCCGACGTCCAGCCAGTCGACGTCGAGATCGGCCACCAGGACCCGGCCCGGCTCGGTGGCGGCCGGCTCGAGCACGGCGTAGTCGACGCTGATCTTGGGCAGGGTCGGGAAGACCTCCGCCAGGACGGCGTCCCGATCGGGACCCGGCGCCGCGCCCACGATGCGGCGCAGACCCTCGGCCGTCTCGGGCAGGTGCTCGGCCAGCGCGTCGAGCACCGTCCGGGCGCGCCAGACGAACATGCCGGAGTTCCAGAGGTACTCCCCCGACGCGAGGTAGGCCTCGGCAGTGGCCCGATCGGGCTTCTCCCGGAACGCGGCCGCCTCGGAGACCCCGGGCACCTCGGTGGGCGCACCGCGCTGCACGTACCCGAAGCCGGTGGCCGGCGTCGTCGGGGTGATCCCGAGGGTGACCAGCGAGTCCGGGCGGACGGCGAGGGCGTCGTAGGCCGTCTCCAGGGTCGCGGCGAAGCGCTCCACCGGGCGGATGACGTGGTCCGCGCTCACGACGGCCAGCTCGGCGTCGGGGTCGACGTCGGCGACCAGCGCCGCGGTCAGACCCACCGCGTTCGCCGTGTCGCGGGCGACGGGCTCCAGGATCAGCCGGTCGGCGCGCAGCTCCGGCAGCGCCGCGCGGACCATCTCGCCGTAGCGGGCGGCGGTGCACACCCAGATCCGCTCGGCCGGGAGCACGGCGCGGAGCCGGTCGAACGCCTCGGCGAGCAGGCTGTGGGCGCCGCCGTCCTCGCCGGTGAGGACGTCGAGCAGCTGCTTGGGACGCTCGGCGCGCGACAACGGCCACAGCCTCGTGCCGGAGCCGCCGGCCATGATCACTGCGTGGCGCACGTCGGCGTCCTCTCGACGGGGGTCAACGACCGGGCGGCATCGTGCCGGGGCCGCCGGCACTCCGGCGCCACGGCCGCCGGCGACGGCGGGGCAGCTCGTCGGCCGAGCGCTGCGGCTGCGCCCCGGCGCCCACGCGCGCGCTCACGTAGGAGACCAGCATCCGACCGCCCAGCCCCGCCCGGAGCGCACCGCGCAGGGGAGCGTTGAGGCGCCCCGGATAACGGCGGGCCAGGTAGCGCAGGGCGCTGGTGTGGTGGACCCGCTGCATGCGGTGCGGATCGCGGCGGGTGGCGTGGCCGCCCTCGTGCTCCACGACCGCGGACGGCGCGTAGACGTGCAGCCAGCCGCGTTCGCCGAGCCGGGCCGCGAGGTCGACGTCCTCGAAGTACATGAAGTAGCCGGGGTCGAAGCCACCCACGGAGTGGAAGGCCTCCAGGTCGACCAGGAAGCAGGAACCGGACAGCCAGCCGGCGGTCCGCTCGCGGGGGGCCTCCCGCTCGCGCCGGTAGCGCGCGGTCCAGGGGTTGGCGGGCCACACCCAGCCCAGCAGCGCGTGCCCGATCCCGGTCGACAGCGCGGGGAGGTCGCGGGCCGAGGGGTAGAGCTGCCCGTCGGGGGTGCGGATCGCCGGCCCCACCGTCGCGGCGCGCGGCCAGCGGGCGGCGACGGCGATGAGCTCGTCGACGGCGCCCGGCTCGAACCTGATGTCGGGGTTGGCGACCACGGCCCAGCCCGACTCGCGGTCGGCGAGACCGGCGTTGGCGGCGGGCCCGTAGCCCACGTTGCCGCCGGTGGGCAGCACGCACACCGAGGGATACCGCTCGGCGGCGGCCTGCGGCGCCCCGTCGGTGGACCCGTTGTCGGCCAGCACCACCTCGACCGGGCGGGTCGTCGCGGTGGCCAGCGAGGTCAGGAAGCCGTCGAGGGACTCCCCCGGCGAGTAGGTGACCGCGACGACGCGGAGCGGCAGCTCCTCCGGTTCGGTCCCCACGCCCGCGACCCTACGGTCCGGCACCGGGAGCGCCGCTCAGGACCCGGCGGCGGTCGTGTAGCTCGACAGGTGGGCCCGGGCGCAGGCGCGCCAGTCGAACAGCGCCGCCCGGGCACGGGCCGCCTCGCCCAGTTCGTGCCGTCGGACCGGGTCCGCGAGCAGGCTCTCCAGTGCCGCGGCGATGGAGGCGGGATCCGGCTCGGTGTAGGCCACGGCGTCCCCGCCGACCTCGGGCAGCGAGAGGATCCGGGTCGTCAGCACCGCCGCGCCGCAGGCCATCGCCTCGAGCACCGGCAGCCCGAAGCCCTCGCCGAGGCTCGGGTAGGCGACCAGCTCCGCGTCGCCCAGCAGGCCGGCGAGCAGCTCCAGCGGGAGGTAGCCCGGCCGGAGCAGGGTCAGACCCGCGGGCACCTCCGCAGCCGCCCGCTCGATCTCCTCGTCCCAGCCGCGGCCGCCGGCCAGCACCAGCGCCGGGGGATCCTCCGTCCCGGCCACGGCCTGCACCCAGCCGCGCACGAGCGCGGCGGCGTTCTTCCGCGGTTCCAGCGTCCCGAGGAAGGCCACGTAGCGGCCGGTCAGCCCGAGGTGGCCGCGGAGGGCGGCCCGCTCGGCGTCCGACGGCACGTGGAAGCGACGCGCGTCGACGCCGAGGTGGGCCACGTCGATCCGGTCGGCGCGGGCGCCGGCGACCCGCACCAGCTCGTCCCGGGTGGCCGCCGACGGGGTCACGCACCGGCGGGCGCGCCGCAGCGAGACCCGCGTCCAGGTGCGGAAGAACTGCCGCTTGACCGCCAGGTGGACGTCGGGATGGGTGAAGAAGGTCGCGTCGTGCAGCGTCGCCACCACGGGCACACCGGCGACCAGCGGCATCGTGTAGTGCGGGCTGTGCAGCACGTCGGCCCGGCTGCGCCGGACCAGGGCCGGCAGTCCCGTCTGCTCCCAGGCGAACCGAACCGGCGTCCGCGCGATCGCGGCCGGCGCGGCGAGCAGGTCCACGCCCGGCAGCAGCGCGCGGTAGTGATCGACGTCGTGGGCCTGGACCACCACCGCGAGGTCGGCGCCCTCCTCGACCAGCGCGGGCAGCAGCTCGTCGACGTAGCGGCCCACGCCGCCCCGGTCCGGTGGGACCGCCGTCGCATCGACGACCACGCGCGGTTGGTTCGGCAGCAGGAACTCCTGGGACGGAGGGATACGGGGGGCACGGGGCGCGATCAGAGCCTACGAGGGGAGACCGGCGCCGCCCGCCGATACGCTGCCCCCATGCGCGGCATCATCCTTGCGGGCGGCAGTGGCACCCGGCTCTATCCGATCACCAAGGCCATCAGCAAGCAGCTGATGCCGATCTACGACAAGCCGATGATCTACTACCCGCTCTCCCTGCTGATGAATGCCGGGATCCGCGAGGTCCTGATCATCACGACCCCCGAGGACCAGGCCGGCTTCCAGCGGCTGCTCGGCGACGGGGCCGACGTGGGCATCGAGATCAGCTACGCCGTCCAGCCCCGGCCGGAGGGGCTCGCGCAGGCGTTCATCATCGGCGCGGAGTTCATCGGCGAGGAGTCCGTCGCCCTGGTTCTCGGCGACAACATCTTCTACGGCACCGGCCTCGGCGAGAGCCTGCGGAACAACACCGACCCGGTCGGCGGGCACGTCTACGCCTACCACGTGGCCAACCCCAGCGAGTACGGCGTCGTGGAGTTCGACGACTCCGGCCGGGTCATCTCCATCGAGGAGAAGCCCGCGAAGCCGAAGAGCTCCTACGCCGTCCCCGGCCTGTACTTCTACGACAACCAGGTCGTCGACATCGCCGCGAAGATCCAGCCGAGCGCTCGCGGCGAGCTCGAGATCACCGCGATCAACGACGAGTACCTCCGCCGGGGCGAGCTCACCGTCACGGTGCTGGAGCGCGGCACCGCGTGGCTCGACACAGGCACGCACGCCTCGATGATGCAGGCGGCCGAGTTCGTGCGGGTCGTCGAGGAGCGGCAGGGCTGGAAGATCGGCTGCATCGAGGAGATCGCCTGGCGGCGCGGCTTCATCGACGACCAGCAGCTGGAGGCCCTGGCGAGGCCGCTGCAGAAGAGCGGCTACGGCGACTACCTGCTCGGGGTCATGGCCGGACGCTGACGGTTCAGCCGGCCAGTTCGGCGTAGAGCTGCCAGAGCTGTTCCGCGACGTTCTCCCAGGAGAAGTCGGCGGCCCTGCGTCGTCCGGCGGGGACCAGTTCCGCTCTGCGGGCCTCGTCGCCCATCAGGTCCCCGAGGGCTGCGGCGAGCGCGCGGGCGTCGCCCACGGGCGTCACGACCGTCGCACCCCCGCCCACCTCCACCAGGGCCGGGGCGTCGGAGGAGACCACCGGCACGCCCGCGGCCATCGCCTCCAGGACCGGGAGCCCGAAACCCTCGGCCCGGCTCGGCGCAACGAGCGCCGTCGCGCCATGCAGGACGGCGGCCAGGTCGGCGTCCGACAACCGCCCCAGCAGCCGGACCTGCCCGTCGGGCAGGCCGAGGTCGCGCGCCATGGCGTCCGGCTGCACACCGCCCCAGCCCGCCTGGCCCACGACCATCAGCGGGGGCAGGCCGGCCGGCCGCTGGGCCAGCGCGGCGAGGAGGACGTCGAGTCCCTTCCGGGGCTCCAGCGTCGCCACCGTGAGCAGGTACTCCCCCGCCGGCACCCCGAGACGCTCGCGACGGGCAGCCGCGTCCGGCCGGTCGTCGAGGGCGGCGCCGACCCCGGCCCCCGTCACCACGACCCGGTCGGGCAGCGAGAGGAACCGGGCGAGCTCGTCGGCCACCGCCTGCGTCGGCACCACGATCGCGTCGGCCGTCGCGGCCACCCGCTCGGCCATGCGGCGGTGCCAGTGCACGCCCCGGGGGGTCAGGGTCTCCGGGTGCGTCCAGGGGACGGCGTCATGGATGGTCACCACCAGCGGGCGGTCCCCTCGCGGCGGCGCCAGCAGGGTCGGCGCGTGCACGAGGTCGCCGCCGCGCGGGCCGACGGGGACCCCGCGTTCCCAGGCCGCCACCAGCGGACGGCGGGGCAGCGCGAGGCGCCGGTTCGACGGCGCACCCGGCACCCGCGCCGCGGTCGTGTCCCGGTGCCAGGCCGTCCAGCCCTGCACCCCGCCGTCGGCCGGGGCGCCGGCCACGAGCGCGGCGCAGACCTCGGCGGCGTACCTGCCGGTTCCTCCGGGCACGGGCGACAGGAGCTGCTCCAAGACCAGGTCCAGCCGCATGGCCCGACCCTAGGCGGCGGGTGACCGCAGGACCGACGGCGGTGACTACCGTCCCGCCACATGCAGGAACCGGGCCCCGGGGTCACCGTCGTCGTCGTCACCTGGCAGGGCGCGCACCTGCTCGGCCCCTGCCTGGACTCCCTCGCCCGGCAGACCGTCCCCCACGACGTCCTCGTCGTCGACAACGCGTCCACCGACGAGACACCGGACGTCCTCGCGCGCTATCCCCAGGTCCAGGTCGTCCGCACCAGCCGCAACCTCGGTTTCGCCGGCGGGGCGCAGCTAGGCCTCGAGGCGGCGCGCACCGAGTTCGTCGCGCTGCTCAACAACGACGCGTGGGCCGAGCCGACCTGGCTGTCGGCCCTCCTGACCGCGGCGCAGGCCCATCCGGAGGCCGCCGCGATCACCTCCCTGCTGCTGCTCGACGGCACCGACCCGCCCCGCGTCAACAACGCCGGGGTGGACCTGCTGCCGACCCTCTACGGCGCGGACCGCGCCGCCGGGGCCGCTCCCGAGGACGTGGCGCGCCCTGCGGAGGTCTTCGGTTTCAGCGGTGGCGCCGCGCTGCTGCGCCGCGGGC
The DNA here is from genome assembly GCF_004570875.1 of Blastococcus sp. CT_GayMR16. Taxonomy (GTDB): domain Bacteria; phylum Actinomycetota; class Actinomycetes; order Mycobacteriales; family Geodermatophilaceae; genus Blastococcus_B. The sequence goes on from NZ_SPQK01000010.1 coordinate 28,056, forward strand.
CCGCGCGGGAGGTCGGCGGCTTCCCCGAGCGCTACTTCCTCTACTACGAGGACACCGACCTCTCCTGGCGGCTGCGCCTGGCCGGCTGGACGATCCGGTACGAGCCCACCGCCGTCGTCCACCATCGACACGCCGCCAGCTCCGACGTGCGGTCCCCGCTGTTCGCCTTCCACAACGAACGGAACCGGCTGCTCCTCCTCGTCCGCTGCGCGCCGGCCCTCCCCGCCGTCCGCGCCTGGGTGCGGTTCTGCCTCACCACGGCCTCGCTCGCCGTGCGGCAGGTGCTGACCCGCCCGCCCCAGCAGCCCCACAACCTGCGGATAGGCCTCCGGACGCGCGTCCTGCTGTCTGCGGGCCGGCTGCTCCCGTGGGCCCTCGGGGCGCGGAGGCGCATCCGGCCCGGCAAGGGCAGGCCCGTCGATCCGGGGCTCAGCGGGTAGCCGTCCCACGGGCGGGGGGTCGATGGTGCGCCCTCGTCCCTCGTGTCACAGGCGGGCCGCTCGGCAAGCCGCGCGATGCTAGCGTGGACGGTCGAGGCCCGGTGCGAACTTCGACATCGCACCCTCCTGCGTGCACGCAGTGAGTTGGTGGCGGGGAGACAAGACAGGTGGACCTGCTCGTATGACCCAGTCCGTTCGGGCGGTGTGGCAGTACCGCGGACTGATCGGCAACTTCGCCAATCGCGAGATCAAGGGCAAGTACAAGGGCAGCCTCCTGGGCTCGGCCTGGTCGCTGATCAACCCGCTGGCCACGTTGGCGATCTACAGCCTCGTCTTCGGCTTCATCATCAAGTTCCCCACGCCGGTGGCCGGCAACGGCGAGCTGACCAGCTTCACCGTCTACCTGTTCACCGCCCTGGTCGTGTGGAACTTCTTCCAGTCGGTCGCCACCAGCGGCATGGGCGCCCTCGTCATGGCCGGTCCCCTGCTCCGCAAGATCTACTTCCCGCCGTTCGCGCCGGTGATCGGCTCGGCGGGCGCGGTGCTCAACCAGACGGCGATCGAGTTCGGCCTGCTGTTCGTGGTCTACCTGGTCGTCGGCAACATCAGCTGGACGTTCCTGCTGGTCCCGATCCTGATGATCCTGCTGGCCGCGTTCTCGCTGGGGATCGGCCTCTTCCTCGCCGTGATGAACGCGCGCTTCCGGGACGTCAGCTACATCGTCAGCGTGCTGCTGAGCCTGCTGTTCTACATGTCGCCGATCATCTACCCGATCTCCCTGGTCACCGACCTGTACGACAAGCACGGGTGGCTGCGGCTCTACGAGTACAACCCCGTCACCGCCTTCATCGAGGCGTTCAAGTCCGCGCTCTGGCACCTGGAGTTCCCCGGCTGGGGCCGGCTGGCCTACCTGACCGTGGTCAGCGTCCTGGTGCTGATCGGTGGCTGGACGTTCTTCCAGCGCAAGTCCGCCGACGTGAGCGAGGAGCTGTGACGGTCTTCCACCCCGCCGACGTGGAGACGATCGCCGCCGAACCGCAGGCGGCCGACATCGCCATCGAGATCCGAGGGGTCAAGAAGCGGTTCCGGCGGTTCAACGACCGCAAGACCAACGTGAAGGAGCTGTTCAGCTCCCGGCGCGGGCGCGCGAAGCGCTACGACGACTTCTGGGCGCTCAAGGGCATCGACCTCGACATCCCCCGTGGGAAGACCTTCGGCCTGATCGGGCACAACGGCTCGGGCAAGTCGACACTGCTCAAGCTCGTGGCCGGCATCCACCGGCCCACCGAGGGCACCATCGAGCACCACGGCCGCATCTCGGCGATGCTGGAGCTCGGGGCAGGGTTCCACCCGGAGATGTCCGGACGCGACAACATCTACCTCAACGGGTCGATCCTCGGCATGACCCGCAAGCAGATCGACGCCGCGATGGACAAGATCATCGCGTTCAGCGGGCTCGAGGAGTTCATCGACACACCCGTCAAGGTCTACTCGTCGGGCATGTACGTCCGGCTCGGCTTCGCCATCGCGGTGAACCTCGAACCGGAGATCCTCATCGTCGACGAGGTCATCGCCGTCGGCGACGAGGAATTCCAGCGCCGCTGCTTCGACCACCTCTACGAGCTCCGCCGCCGCGGCGTGACGATCGTCCTGGTCACGCACTCGCTCGGTCTGGTCGCCGACCTGTGCGACGAGGCGGCGTGGCTCGACGGCGGCACCCTGAAGGCGGTCGGTCCCTCGCGCGACGTCGTCGACCAGTACCTGGCGGCGGTCAACCGCCGCGAGGCCGCATCCAGCCAGGACGGCCCCGACGACCTGGCCACCGACGACGAGACCGAGGGCAAGACCCCGCGGCGCGGGTCGGGCGAGATCCGGGTGACCAAGGTCGACTACCTCGGCCAGGACGGCAAGCCCCGGCCGTTCCTCGCGACGGGCCAGCCGTGCACGATCCGGATGAGCTACCGGGCGACCAAGGCCCTACCGTCGGTGACGTTCGGGCTCGGCTTCACCACCGAGAGCGGCGTGCAGGTCGCGGGCCCGAACTCGGGCTACGGCGAGCATGCCTACGCGGTCGAACCGGGCGAGGGACACGTCGACTTCGCCCTCGACGAGCTGCCGCTCCAGCCCGGCGAATTCCTCGTGACGACGGCGGTGGTCGACAAGGGGCACCCCTACGACTACGTGGACCGCGCCTTCGTGCTCAAGGTGCGCGCCGACGACGTCTCCGAACCCGGCCTGGTCAAGCTCACGGGCAACTGGTCCCTGGGCTCCGCCACCTCCTGACCCTGTCCGACGGCCCTCCGAAGGAGCACGACCATGTTCAGCGCCGAATCCCTCGGCACCCTCCTGCTGTCACTGGCGACGGGGTTCCCCGACCGCGCCAAGAACATGGTGCTGACCAGTGAGGAGCTCACCGAGGACGAGCGCAAGCTCCTCTGGGAGCCGCTGACCACCACCGACGTCCCGGCGGCGCAGGCCCGGGGTCTCGGGGATGCCATCCGCCAGGGCGGCACCAACGACTTCTTCGCCAACGAGTGCTACCGGGCGGCGTTCTACCTGGGCGACGGGATCACCCAGCTGCGCGAGGACCCGCTGTTCGGCTACTTCAGCTCCCACCGCGCCGGGCGGGTGCTCGACAAGTGGGTGCACTACTTCCCCGTCTACTCCCGCCACTTCGCGCCGTTCCGCGGCCGGCCCGTGCGCATCCTCGAGATCGGCATCTACCGGGGCGGGTCCCTGGACATGTGGCAGTGGTACTTCGGGTCGCAGGTCACGCTCGTCGGCGTCGACATCGACGAGGACGCCCGGGCCGCCTCCGACCCGCGCCACGTGGTCGAGATCGGCGACCAGACCGATGCCGACTTCCTGCGCCGGGTGGCCGGGCAGCACGGGCCGTTCGACATCATCATCGACGACGGCGGACACGAGATGCAGCAGCAGATCGTGACCACGGAGACGCTGTTCCCGTTGCTCGCCGACGGCGGGGTCTTCCTCGTCGAGGACACCCACACCTCCTACTGGGAGTCCTACGAGGGCGGCCGGAACCGGGCCGGGACCTTCATGGAGTGGGCGAAGAACCGCCTGGACGACGTCAACGGCTTCCACCAGCCCGGCGAGGTCGACCCGGTGTGGACCGGCCAGCTCGACAGCGTCCACGTCTACGACTCGATCGTCGTGCTCGACAAGAAGACCCGGTTCGCGCCGTTCGCCGAGCAGGTCGGGCACGCCGAGTTCCTCATGTACCCGCGGTCGGCGGCGGGGATGTTCTCCGAGCTGCTCGCCACCCGGGACGCCGCGCGCAACGAGCGCGACCAGCTCCGCGCGACCTCCGCGGCGGAGGACGACGCCCGGGACGAGGAGCTGCGCCTGCTGCGGGCCGAGCTGGCCAGCCTCCGCCCCTCGGCCGCGGCCCTCAACACGCGACTCAACCAGCTCAAGGGCGAGTTGGACAACGCGCGCAGCTCGCTGCGCCAGCTCCGCCGCGGGGACGGCACCAGCGTGTGGCGTCGGCGCGGGGGTGGCCGCTGAATGGGCTTGCACACCCGTCACCTCCCACGGGTCGTGGACGTCGCAGGCGCGACGGCCGTCGAGCGAGATGCGCCGGTACCCGCGGAGGCAGAACGGGTCGCCTTCCTCGCCCACTGGTCGGAGACCGACCGCCAGTCGCGGTCGACGCTCCAGCTCGTCGCTGAACTGCAGCGGCTGGGGTACCGGGTCGTCGTCTCCTCCACCAGCCCGGCCGAGAAGCCGCTGGACTTCGGTGCCGACGACATCCGGCTCGACGAGCTGACCGTCCTGCGGCGTCCCAACACCGGCTACGACTTCGGCTCCTGGTCGGTGGCCATGGCCGCGCACGAGGATCTGCTGGGCCGCCCGTACGTGCTGGTCCTGAACGACAGCCTGGTGGGCCCGTTCGCGCCGCTGGACGCCGTCATCGACGACTTCGAGGGCACGTCGGCCGACGTGTGGGGCATGGTCGAGAGCAACCAGTTCATCAGTCACCTCCAGTCGTTCTTCCGCGGCTTCCGCTATGGCGTGCTCGCCGAACCGGTGATGCGCCGCTTCTGGCGGGATCTGCGGGTCATCCCCGACAAGACCGCGCTCATCGAGCAGTACGAGTTCGGCTTCTCCGATTTCTTGCTCCGGTTCGGTTTCTCCACCTCGCCGTTCGTCCACCACAGCCAGGTGGTGGGAGAGGGCCTCAACCCGACGATCCACGGATGGCGGGCCCTGTTCGACGCCGGAGTGCCGTTCGTCAAGCGCGAGCTGATCCGTCAGCCCGAGCTCACGGCGGACGGCCACCGCATCCCGGCCGTCATCGCCGATCGCTACGGGACCGATGTTGCCGAGTGGTTGTGACTGCCGCGCGACCCGGGGGACGCCCCGCGTCCCCCGTCACAGGAAGTAGATGATGATGCTCGAAGGAACGCTTGCCCGCCGGGCAGCCGGCCGGCTCAAGCGCGGCGCGCTACGGCGGCTCGCCCTGCGCCAGCAGGCGCTCTACCGGCTCCGCCACCGGCTGCAACTTCGCGGGCGCGTCTACCGCGTCATCGGCCGCGAGCTCCCCCAGGACTACGGCAGGCCCTTCTTCCCGCCTGCCTCCTTCGACGAGTGGGTGACCCGCAGCGGCGAGGGCCGGCCGGTGCTGTACCCGCCGAACTGGCGCACCCACGGACGTCTCGTCGTCGAGGAGCCGGCCCGCGTCGGGGTGCTGATGCACGCGCACTTCCCCGACCTGGTCCCCGAGCTCGTCGAGCAGCTCGGGAACATCCCGGTGCCATTCGACCTGATCGTCACCAACAGCTCCGGCACCGAGGTGGACATCCCCCCGGTCGCGAACATGCGCCACTGCCGGGTGCTCCCGGTGGAGAACCACGGCCGCGACATCTGGCCGACCGTCGCCGTCGTCAACTCCGGCCTGCTCGACCCCTACCTGCTCGTGCTCAAGGTGCACACCAAGAAGAGCGCCTGGCGCGAGGAGCACGCCGACCTCTCCGGCGACGGCGCCACGTGGCGGTCGGGCTTCCTGAAGCAACTGCTCGGCGACCGGACCAACGTCGAGCAGATCCTCGGCGCCTTCCGGGCCGACCCCGGCCTCGGCGTCGTGACCGCCGACGGCAGCGTGCTCGGGCCTGAGTTCTGGGGGGACAACCAGCGCAACGCCCGCGAGCTGGCGCGGCGCCTGGAGTTCCACCTCGACGACGACGCCCTCACCTTCCCCGCGGGATCGATGTACTGGTGCCGCGGGATCGTGCTGCAGGGGCTGCGGGCGCTGATGATGACGAGGGCCGACTTCGAGGACGAGGCCGGCCAGGTGAACGGCACGACCCCGCACGCCGTCGAACGGCTGATCGGGGTGCTGACCCACGAGGCCGGCCTGTCGAGCACGGAGCGCTCGGCGCTCCCGGAGCCGTCCGCACCCGCCGGGTACGAGGACTTCGACGGCCGCGAGCTGCTCCCGCGGGCCCGGTTCGTCCCGTTCTACCTGCCCCAGTTCCACCCGACCGACGAGAACGACGAGTGGTGGGGACAGGGCTTCACCGAGTGGACGAACGTGACCACCACCCGGCCGGTGTTCCACGGGCACTACCAGCCTCGACTCCCCACCGACCTGGGTTTCTACGACCTGCGCTCGGACGAGGTGCGGGCGGCACAGGCGGAGATGGCGGCCTCCGCCGGCATCGAGGGCTTCATGTACTACTACTACTGGTTCGCCGGGAAGCGGCTGCTCAACCGGCCGATCGAGGCACTGCTGCGCGGCGACCTCGACTTCCCGTTCTGCCTGATGTGGGCCAACGAGAACTGGACGCGCCGGTGGGACGGCAACTCCAAGGACGTCCTCCTGGCGCAGGACTACGACCGGGTGCCCGCCGAGCAGTTCATCGAGGACGTCGCCGAGTTCCTGGCCGACCCCCGGTACATGACGGTCGACGGCAAGAAGATCCTGGCCGTCTACCGGCCCGCCCAGATGCCGGACTTCCCGAAGGTCGCGCAGCGTTGGCGCGAGATCGCACGTCAACGCGGGCTCGGCGAGCTGTTCCTGATGCACGTCGACGTCGGGCACAGCATGCAGGGGCTCGCCTCCACCGAGGAGAGCGGACTCGACGGGTCGCTGGAGTTCCCGCCGCACAACATGCTGTGGCAGGGCATCGACCGCCGGGAACTGCAGATGCGGCACGACTTCCAGGGCAATGCGATGAGCTACCCCGCGCTGGCCGACGACGCCGCGCTCCGGGCGGCGCGGGACGCAGACCAGAACCACTTCCCCGGAGCGATGGTGACCTTCGACAACACCGCCCGCCGACAGCTGAGCAGCGACTTCTGGTGGGGCGCCAATCCCTATGTCTTCCACCGCTGGCTGAAGTCACTGGCCGGGGCGGTCACCGTCCGCGAGCGGGAACGGCGCCTGATCTTCGTGAACGCCTGGAACGAGTGGGCCGAGGCCGCCGTGCTCGAGCCCACCGACCGGCACGGGAAGAGCTTCCTGCTGGCGCTCCGGGACGTCGCCTACAGCTGACGGGGACGGCGGACGCGACGGACGACGGCGCGGACCGGCCGCGGGACGCGCGCCCGGAGCCGGTCACCGGATCGCCCCACCGCGTGCCGGAGCGAGCGGCGCGCGCGGCGTCCGGCCTGGGCCACGGGCCGCCGCTCCGTGCGGACCAGCACCGCGAGGGCCTGCGAGATGGGCTCCCCTGTGGGCCGCCAGCAGAACAGGTCGAGTCCTGCGTCGCCCCAGATGCGCTCCACCGCGCGTCGGGACGCCACGGCCCACCCGTAGTAGTCGCGGGTCCGGACGCCACCTCCCCCGGTCGCCCCGAACTGGACCTCGTCCGCGCGGAAACGGGCGCGGACGGCCGCCACGTCCGGGAAGACGGCAGCGACCGAGGCGGTGAAGCCGTCGGAGTCGCCCCCTGCCACGGCCGCCTGGGACCCTTCGACCAGGTCGAGGAACTCCTCTCCGATCACCGTGATGACGACGACGCCGCCCGGGCGCACCAGCCGGGCGAGCTCACGGGCCCAGGCAGCGTGCGCGGGGCCGGACAGGTGCGAGAACACGCTGAAGGCGACGGCGACGTCCATGCTGCCGTCCGCCAGGACCGTCGGGGGCACCGGAGCAACCGTCAGGGCGTTGATGCCCGGGAGGCTGACGTTGACCAGCGCGGTCATCTCGGGGTCGACGTCCGCGGCGAACAACGCGGTCGGCGACACCTCGGTCAGCAGGACCCGGCTGATCCGTCCCCAACCGGAGCCCAAGTCCAGGACCCGGCTTCCCGCGAGCCCGGGGTGCCCGAGCGCGCGGAGAGCCTCCCCGACCGCCGTCACGAACGCCTCTGCCTCGGCGTAGGCCCGCTCGAACGACTGCCCCACGAACTGCACCTGCACCTGTTCCGGGGGGTTCGGCGGTGCTGCGAGTGCCACGTCCACGACGCCCGGGGGAACCGTCAGCGGCACGCCGGAGGCCAACCGGGACACCAGCGCAGAGGTCACCACGCGCTCACCCTGGCCGAACACCCCGCGCCACGCTCGTTCTATTGACCCCTCCCGTCACAGTCGCCACTCTGACCCAGACTGTCGGCACGCGTCCGGCTACCGTAGGTGACAAGGCGACTGCGAGGAGAAGCGACAATGACCGCCATGGCCGACGTCACGAAGGCGACGACGCGCATCAACCGCAGGCCCGCGATCGCGGACGCCGGCGAGGTGGCGCCGAAAGCTGCGACCCCGGAGGCTGCACCCGTGAAGGTGCTCGAGAACGCCGGCTACTGCTCGTGCTGCCGCAACCAGACGGTCTTCGTCGCCTACGACTCCTGGCTGCGCGACCACTACCTCTGCACCCGCTGTGGCTCGGTGCCCCGGCAGCGGCATCTGCAGTCCGTCTTGGACGAGTCGTTCTCCGGCTGGACCGACCTCGTCGTCCACGAGTCGTCGCCGTCCAACGACTTCATCGCGCGTCTCTGCTCGGACTACAGCTCGTCGCAGTACTTCCCGGACGTCCCCCGGGGCGCGTTCAAGGACGGCGTCCGCAGCGAGGACGTCGAGGCGCTGACCTTCGCCGACGAATCCATCGACCTGTTCATCACCCAGGACGTCCTCGAGCACGTCTTCAACCCCGACCGAGCCATCCGCGAGATCCACCGCGTCCTCAAGCCCGGCGGAGCGCACGTCTTCACCGCGCCCAAGCACCGCGGGCTCGACGTCAGCCGCCGCCGCGCCCGCCTCGGGGCCGACGGGGTCGTCGACCACCTGCTGCCGGAGGAGTACCACGGAAATCCGATCGGCGACAACAAGGCGCTGGTCACCTGGGACTACGGCTACGACTTCGAGCAGCTGATGAGCGAGTGGGCGGGCGCCGAGGTGCAGGCCCACCACCGCCGCGACCGCGGCCGCGGACTGGACGCGGAGTTCAACGAGGTCTTCGTGATCCGCAAGCCCCACACCACCGTGGTTCCCACCCGCTGGGAGCCCCCGCGTGGGCGGCGCGCCGCCCTGGGTCAGCTCCGGCCGGCGCTCGGCCACATCAAGCGCAGCCTGGTCGAAGTCGCCCGCCCGAACCGCTCGGCCGACTGAACCCGTCCTCCATGGGGCTGATGCGCTGACCGCCCGTTCCGACGGTCGCGGTCAGCGCATCCGGCGCATCCGGGCCCAGGCGCGGCGGACGAGCAGGCCCGGGCCGCCCTCCCGCCAGCCGGCGCGCACCCGGTCCATGATCCGCGCGTGTCCGGTGGACCCGTCGAGGCCCACCTGCAGCCGGTCGATGCGGTCCAGCGCCAGGTCCGGAGAGCGGACGGGGGCGGCGCAGAAGTCGGCCAGCGGCACCGTGACCCGGTCCCACGCGTAGACCTTCCCCAGTGCCGCGGCCGCAGCGCCGGACCGGCCGCGCCAGTCCTCGTCCCGGACCGCCCGGTCGATCGCGGAGGCCAGGGCCTCCAGATCGCCGGCGGGCACCGTCACTCCCGCACCCTCGCCCGCGATGTGCTCGGCGAGGTCGTCGCCACCGGTGCTGATCACGGGCAGCCCGCACCACAGGTAGTCCAGGAGGCGGGTGCGGAAGGAGAACTCGGTCTCGACGTGGTCCTTGTGGGTGCTGACGCCGAGGTCGGCGGCAGCGAGCCAGTGACCCCGCTCGTCGTAGGGCACCCAGCCCTCGTGGAAGAACACCGCCCGGTCCAGCGTGCCGGTCTCGACTGCTGCCTCCCGCGCCGCGTCGGTGGCGGTGCGGACGCCGGCGACCGGATGACGGGTGCCCAGGAAGACCAGGCGCAGGTGTGGATGCTCGGGCAGCACCCTGGCCACCGCCCGGACCAGCACCTCGGGGTCGAACCACTCGTAGACGCCGCCGCCCCAAATGAGCACGACGTCCTCGTCGGAGATCGCTGGGAAAGTCCGCTGGAGCACGGTGCGGTCGCGTCGCGGTGCGGTCGCCTCAGGAACGCCGAAGGGAACCACGGTGACCAGCCGCGACAGGTCCGGCGCCTCGTCGTAGGTCAGCGGGTTGACCCGGCCCAGGGCGGCCAGGTGCCCGATCCACAGCGCGCGCTGCCGGGCCGAGGCGCACAGGACGAGATCGGCGCGGGCCAGCTGGGTGTTCAGCGACCGGATGCAGTCCCGCACCACTGCCCGCCGCTCGGCCTCGCCGAGCGAACGCGCCTGCTCCAGCTGCTCCAGGTGGTAGGGGTCGTAGGCGTCGACCACGATGGGGACGGGCTCGTCGACGAGCCAGGGGTGCAGCCCGAGGACGTCGCCCTGGATGAGGACGACGGCCGCCGTGGAGACCAGATCCCGGAGAGCGGCCTCGCCGGGCGCGGCGGTGAGGGTGACCTGCGAGTCCCAGCGGTCGACCGCGGCGAGGGACATCAGGGTCACCGGGCCCGACCGGCCGTCCCGGGCGAGAGCCCGCGCCAGCTCCAGCGCCCGGATGGCCGGCCCTGCCATCCGCTGAGCCACCGGCTCCGGCGTGATGATCAGGACGCCGGAGCGGCCGCCCTCGCTCACGGACGGTCGCCCTCGGGGTCGCACAGCCAGTTGTAGACGCCGGCCAGCGCGCCGTCCCAGTCGGCGTGCCCGCTCGCGATGTCCGACAGTCCCTGTGCGGCGAGCCGCGCCCGCAGCTCGGCGTCCGTGCACAGGCGCTCCAGTCGGTCGGCGAGGCTGTCGACCGTGCGCCGGGCCAGCAGGCTGTTCCTGCCGTCCTCGAGGAGCCAGTGGCCCCACGGGTTGTCGAACGCCACGACCGGCACACCGCTGGCCATGAGCTCCAGCGGGAGGTAGCTCGGGTGTCGGGACACGGTGAGGGCCAGACCGACGTCGCTGGAGCGGTACAGGTCGCCCGTGGCGCGGTAGTCCAGCAGGCCCAGGTGCTCCATCGAGCCGTCGTCCTCACCACCGCCGGCGCGGGCGCCGGCCGTCACGATGTGCACCCGGTCGCCGAGCCGCCGCTTGAGCTCCGCCAGCGCGCCCGACGCCAGCTCCCAGCAGTTGCGCCAGTGGCCGGGCCGGGCGTACACGAACACCGTGACCGGGTCGGTCGGGGCGCGCCCGGGCCGGTCCTCGGCGTGGAACACACCCGGATCGACCGCCGGCGTGAAAGACATGGCCCGGCCGCCGTACTCGTTCTCGTACACCTGCCGCAGGTTGGCGGTGTTGCAGATGCCGTACATCCCGAGGCGGTAGCTCTCCTCGGCGAGGGCGTACTGGGTCCCCGCGGGGTAGAACATCGGCTCGAAGTCCTGGACCAGGTAGAACTTCCGGCGGATGCCCGGCGCGTGGGCCAGGGCGTAGGCCGTCGTCCACAGGGTGGCGATGCCCGCATCGGCCGGCGGCACCCCCCCGAGGTCCATGGACTCGTCGTAGTAGGCGATCGGCGAGTCGGCCAGCGAGGGGAACGCCGCGGTCAGGGCCGACCGGACGAAGTGGTCCGGAGGCTGTCCCCAGACGACGAAGCGGTTCTCGACGCCGTGCCGGCGGGCGAGCAGGTCGGCGATGCGCAGCGCCGTGTTGATGCCGCCGTAGAACGGGCTGTCGATGTCGGGGACGAACCAGTTCAGCGTGCGCACGGGGAACCGCGCGCTGTTCTCGTCGTGCGTCGCGCGGATCGCCTGTACGTCGGCGTCACTCACCCGGCACATCGCGGCCAGCCGCCGGGACTCGGCGACGTCGCTGCGCTGCCGGTAGGCGGTGAGGTCGCGCCCGATGATCCCGCCCACCCGCTCGGCGGGAGGAGGCTCGCTCTTGGGCCGCAGCTTCGGCCGCCGGCTGCGCAGCGACAGGTTCGGGTTCCAGTACGGGTCACCGCCGAACAGCCACGCGTTGTATCTCCAGTAGCTGGCGAAGTAGTCCTCGACCGGCACGGCCGTGCCGCGGGTGGCCGACTCGAGGTGGCGGACCGGGGTGTGCGGCGAGCAGATGTTGCGTCGCCCCTCGAGGACGGCGCTCAGGCCGAGTGCGACGTCCGAACCGCAGAGCACGAAGCGCTCGTCGAAGCCTCCGACCGCGTCGAAGACGTCGCGGCGGACTGCGCAGCAGGCCCCGGTCACCGCGAGGACATTGCGGATCCGGTCGGCGGGCCCGTACATGGAGGTGGAGCCCGGCTGCATCCCGGCGAACACGTGGTCTGCGAAGCCGGACATCCCGACCACGACCCCACTGTGCTGGATGGCCCCCGTGGGATCTGTCAGTTGCAGCCCCACGACACCGATGTCGGGTCGGACCGCCCAGCCGACGAGCTCGCGCAGCCACGCCGGGTCCAGGATCTCGGTGTCGTCGTTGAGGAAGACGAGGACGTCGGCGTCGGTCCGCGCGACGGCGGCGTTGTTCACCGCGGAGTAGTTGAACGGCTGGTCCCACCACAGCACGTCCAGCTCGAAGCCGAGGTCGAGCCCGGCATACCACTCCTCGTGGTCAGGGGTCCGGCCACCGTTGTCGACGACCACGACGTCGAACGACGGGTAGTCGCTGGCGGCTACCGACGGCAGGCAGGCAGCGAGCATCTCGCGGTTGTGCCGCGTGGGGACGACGACGGTGACGCGGGGCCACTCGGGGAGCTCCCACACGACCCGCACGCCGCCGTGCCGTCCTGGTGCGGCGCGGCCGGGCAGCCCGGCGCGGTCGAGGTGGGCCTGCACGGTGGCCACGGCCGCCGCCTCCGGCAACTCGGTGCGGGCGGGAACGCTGCTCAGCACCCGGGGGACGCGGCGCACGCGCTCCGGGGGGAGGTCGGCGCGCAGCAGCAGGTCCCAGTGCACGGCCGGGTCGGACGCGGACGCGAGGCCACCGACGGCGAGGATCGTGGCGGCGCGCATCGCGAATGCTCGGCCGACGTAGTCCTCGCCGATCAGCAGCTCCGGTGACCACGACGGGCGGAAACGCGGGTCGCGGTGGTGCCGGCCCACGGCGACGTCGTCGTCCCAGGTGACCAGGTCGACCTGTGGTGCGCGGTGGACGGCGAGCGCGACCTCGAACACGCACTCGGGGGCCAGGCGGTCCCCCGCTCGCAGCAGGATCGTCAGGGCCCGTCCGTGCTCCCCGAGCCATGCCGTGGCCGTCGTGGCCGGGTCCTCCGCCCCCACCTCTGTGATCCGTTCGTCGGCCGCGTCCGTGGTGCCCCAGACCAGGGCCCGCCAGCACGGCGACGACTGGGCCTGCAGGCTCGCCGTCGTGACCGACGGGTCACCCTCGCCCGGCAGCACGAGGACGACGACGTCCCTGCCGTCGGCGATCTCCTCCGCCCGCCGCGTCTGGGCGGCCAGCTCCGAGCGGCTCGCCCGGTGCCCGGCGAGCCACAGCGGGTACGGAGGCGCCGGCAGCTCGGCGACGCCCGACGCGGTCCAGTGCCGGCGCAGGGCCTGCGCGGTGTCGCGCAGGTCGCGGCCGGTCTCACGCGCGGCCATGGCGACCGCGCGCGGGCGGCTCCCCGGCGGCATCCGCGCGACCAGTGACGCCTGGATCCGGTCCCGCCAGCCCGTCTCCTGAGCCGGCTGCGGCGCAGGGTGGTCGGAAGGGCTGGTCACGGGGGCGACTCCTCGGCGGTCGTGGCGGGTCAGCCGGTACGGTCAATTCTGGTCGGCCCGGTGCGGAAGCCGAACACGCCTCCCCGCACCGTCGGTGACGACGGAACTGCACGAGGAACAGCGGGTGTCAAGGTACCTTCCGGCCGCCGCGCGGCCCGTTCGACGACCCAGGAGGCCGGACTGCGCATCGGCATGGACGTGACGCCTTTGCTGGGCACGCCCACCGGCATCGGCCGGTACGTACGGTCGCTCCTCGCCGAGCTGGCCGACCCCGGGACCGACGTCCGCGGCGTCGCCTTCACGCTGCGCCGCCGGGGCGGACTGGCCGGAGAGCTCCCGGCGGGCGCGCGGCTGGTCGGCCCCCCGTTGCCGGCCCGTGCCCTCCAAGCGCTGTGGGCCCGCGCGGAGTTCCCGCCCGTCACGGCGGTGAGCGGGCCGGTCGACGTCTTCCACGGCACGAACTTCGTGCTGCCGCCGACCGGCCGGGCTGCGGGCGTCGTCACGGTGCACGACCTGTCGTTCCTGAGGACGCCGCAGACCGTCACACGCGCCTCACTGGCCTACCGGACGCTGGTCCCCCGCAGCATCGGGCGCGCGGGGGCGGTCGTCGTGCCCAGCGCCGCGGTCGCGGCCGAGGTGGCCGAGGAGTACCCCGGCGCCGCCGATCGCGTCGTCGTCACGCCGCTCGGGGTGGACCCCGTCTGGTTCACGGCCGGACCGCCCGACGAGGCCCGCCGCCGGCGCCTGGGGCTACCCGGCGACTACCTCGTCTTCAGCGGCTCGCTCGAACCGCGGAAGAACCTCCCGTTGCTCCTGGCCGCCCAGCGCCGCCTCTGCGGGCAGGACCCGGACTGGCCGCCGCTGGTGCTGATGGGCCCACCGGGCTGGGGCCCCGCCCTGGACGTGGCGGGGTTGCCGCCGGGTGCGGTGCGGCTGACCGGCTACCTGGCCGACGACGACCTGCGCAGCGTCGTGGCCGGAGCCCGCGCCCTGGTCTACCCGTCCCTCTACGAGGGGTTCGGACTGCCGCCGCTGGAGGCCTTCGCCTGTGGCGTCCCGGTCGTGGCGTCCGACCTGCCGGTCACGCGGGAGGTCGTCGGCGACGACCCCGAGCTGTCCCGTCTCGTGCCCCCCGGCGACACCGACGCCCTCGCCGACGCCCTGCTCCGGCAGGTCGGGACGGACGAGCCCACCGGCGTGGCCGACCGCCGGCGGGCCCGGGCCGCCGGATTCACCTGGTCGGCCACGGCCGAACGGACGCGCCAGGCCTACGGGCAGGCGATCACGGCACGGTGACCGCGACGCACCCGAGACCCGGGTTGACCGATCCGGCGCCCTGGTTGATCGCGTAGCTGCACACCGTGTGCCGGCCCGCCGGCAGCACGAAGTAGCCGGTGTAGCCGTGGGCCGGACCGACGCCCGGGAACGCGGCGCCGACGTCGGGCCGCGACTCCGAGGCAGCGACGATGCCGGCGAACTGCCCGTCCACGTAGAAGTGCGTGCTGATCGGTGCGGTGGGCGCGTCCGGTTCGACGACCCAGCCGGTCGCCACCGTGATGCCGTTGGCGACGGTGACCGAGTCGAGGTTGCCGAACGGCAGCGTCTGGCCGCTCGCCACGGTCACGTCGGCACACGACAGCAGCGGATTGCCCTTCCCGCCCAGGACGTTGATGGCGAACGCGCACACCGAGTGCCGGCCGGCGGACAGGGACAGCGTGGTGTCGAACCCGTGAGCAGCGCCGGACGCCGGGAAGGCAGCCCCGACGTCCGGCCGGGACACCAACGCCGTAACGGCGGTCAGGAAGCGCCCGTCGACGTAGAGGTGGACGTCGATCGGGTTCGTGGTGTCACCGTCCAGCGCCCAGCCGACGACGCGCGCCTCGAACGCGGTGGCCGTGACGGCCTCGATCCGCCCGGTGGGCAGCACCCCGACGTCGACGGTCCGGCAGCCCAGCTGGGGGTTGACCGAGCCCTGCAGCACGTTGATCGCGTAGACGCAGACCTCGTGCGTGCCGGGGGCGGCCGCGACGGGGAAGGAGAACCCGTGCGGCGCGCCCGCGTCCGGGTAGAGGGCGGCGACGTCCGGCCGGGACCCGTCGGCGCGGCCCGTGGCGGTGTTCACGCCGTCGACGTAGACGTGCACGTCGATCGGGGCGTTGGTCTCCGGGTCGAGTGCCCACCCCGTGACGGTGAGGTCGGCGGCCCGGCCGGCGGCGGCCTCGAAGTTGCCGACCGGGACCACCTTCAGGACCAGCGTCCGGCAGCCGAGCTGCGGGTTGATGCCCGGCGTCGGCAGGTTGATGGCGAACAGGCAGATCTGGTTGATCCCCGGCTGCAGCGGTACGCGGACGCTGAAGCCGTGCGCATTGCCCGCACCCGGGAAGGCCGAGCCGACGTCCGGCCGGGATCCGTTCGCGGCGAAGGCGCCGGAACCCACGCCGTTGACGTACGCGTGGACGTCGAGGGACCCGGAGGTGTCCGGGTCGACCGCCCAGCCGGTGAGCAGCCCCTCGCCCGCGGAGATCCCCGCCGTCTCGATGTTGCCGACGGGCAGCCCGCTCGTGTCGGCGGTCAGGCACCCGAGAGGCGTGTTCATGCCCCCGGGTCCGGTGTTGATGGCGAACATGCAGATCTGGTGCCGGCCCTGGCTGACGGGGACGAGCAGGTCGAAGCCGTGCCGGTCACCACGACCCGGCAGGACGGCGGCCACGTCGGGCCGGGGCACGTCGGCCATGTAGGAGTTCTGGAAACCGCCGTCCAGGTAGGCGTGCACGATGATCGGGTCGTTGGTGTCCGGGTCCAGCGCCCAGCCCTCGACGCGCACCTGGTTCCCGGTCACGGGGGTGACGGCATCGAACCCTCCGAACGGGTTGCCCTCGTCCCGCGGCTTCCACCAGGTCGACTTGAGGCCGAAGCGGGGCGACTTCACAGTGACGGTTGCGGACGAACCGACGATCTGCAGCGACGTGATGTAGCCGCCCCACTCACCCAGCCCCGCCCGACTCATCACCCGCAGGCCCTGCAGGGTGCCGATCGCGTAGTTGGCCTCGAGGTAGGACGCCGTGAGCGTCGTCGTCCAGGAGTTGTCGGGATTGCCCGCGAGGCCGTCGTAGGGGTCCAGCGCGGCCCGCAGGTACGGCTGGCCGCCGTCCAGGCTCGCGCCGCCGTTGGATGCGCTGAACTGGGTGAACGCCGGCGCGCCGTTGTAGTACAGGGCGATGCCGGCCGTGGCCGCGATGGCGCTGTTGGTCCTCGAGTCCTCCACGGACCGGCCCTTGTAGACCTGGCACGCGGTCGTGTCGCAGATGTCGTAGGACTGGGTCGACGGGGTCTGCACGTCCCACCAGGCATAACTGCGCGCAGCGACGGCCTGCGCCTGGAGTGCGGCCGGTGCCCACGACGGCGGAGACTCACTGGGCACCACGCCCATGAGGTACTCCTGCATGTTGACCGTGTTGACCGCGGTGCTCTGGTTCGTCCCGGTCCGCACCACGGCGACCGACCCCCGGTACCTGACCGGGCTGCCGCTCGACGTGTAGACGACGACGCCGTCCTCCGACCAGAACGCGAGCGGGCCGGCGAAGTCCGGTCGGCCGGCGATCGGGAAGTCGACCCAGGCGGACCCGTCGTAGCGCAGCACCCGCTCCCGGCCGTTCTGGGTGAGCACCCGGAACTTCCCCGGCTCGGCGTAGACGGTGTCGCCCGTCGCGGTGTCCTGGATGGCCATGACCGTCGTCCCGGCCGCCGAGTCGATGCGCTGGTCGCCGGTGACGGTGGCGGTCAGCTGCACGCGGACGCTCGGGGCGCCGATCGGGGTCTGCGTCGTCCCGGGATAGTAGAAGGCGAGGATCTGGTTGACGTCGAGGCCCGCGATAGCGGCACCCTGCGCCCCCCGCTGGGACATGCCCTTGCCGTGGCCGAAGCCGTGGCCGTCGATCGTGTAGGTCCGGTTCGACGGCACGGGAAACCAGTCGGCAGCCTGCGCGGGCGTCGCAGGGGCGACCACCCCGAGCAGACCGCCGGTGAGCAGGGCGACGACCGTGACGACGATCGCCCGGTTACGTCTGCGCATGTCAGGCCGTCACGGAGCGGCAGGCGAGCACGGGGTTGGACTGCCCCATGCCGGCGTTGATGCCGAAGGCGCAGACGGTGTGCGCTCCGGCTCCGACGAGGAGCGACGCGGAGAAGCCGTGACCCGGGCCGGCGCCCGGGAAGGCCGCCGCGACGTCCGGTCGGTTGCCGGCCGCCTGCACCTGCCCGGCGTACCGGCCGTCCACGTAGAGGTGCACCGGGCTGGAGCTCGGGCCGGCGTCGGGGTCCCAGGCCCACCCCGTCAGGTCGACGCGTCCGCCACCGCGGGGCGTGACGGCCTCCAGGTTGCCGATCGGCTCCCACGCGCGCTGGGTGATCTCGGCCGTCGCGCAGCCGAGGCCGGGGTTGACGGAGCCGGCGCCGGCGTTGATGGCGTAGGCGCAGACGGTGTGCACGCCGGGGCCGTACTCGATAGAGCTGCCGAACCCGTGCCGGTCACCGGCGCCGGCGAAGGCCGCGGCGATGTCGGCCCGGGACGTGTCGGCCGTCAGCGGCCGCGCGTACCGGCCGTCGACGTAGACGTGCACCGGCAGTGCGCTGCTGAGCGCGTCCGGGTCGAGCGCCCAGCCCTCGACCTCGAGCGCGCGGCCATTGGCACGCGCCGCGTCGAGGTGGCCGACCGGCTGGAACGGCGTGTTGGTCACCACCAGCGAGACGCAGTTGAGCAGCGGGTTCTCGGTGCCGTCGGCCCGGTTGATCGCGTACACGCAGACCCGGTACGTCCCGGGGGCGTTGACCGTCGTCTGCCAGGACCACCCGTGCGCCGGTCCGGCGCCCGGGAAGGCGGCGCCGACGTCGGCACGTGGGGCGTTGGCGACGATCGACTGCCCGAACTGGCCGTTGACGTAGACGTGCATGTCCAGCGAGGAGGCGAGCGAGTCGGGGTCGACCGACCAGCCGGACGCGCGCAAGGTGCGTCCCTCCACGACGGCCGCCTCGACGTTGCCGACGGGGTTGTAGGTCTTCCTGATGTCGGTCGCGGTGAAGCCCTGGCACTTCATCCAGGTGTTCGCGCCCGCGGAGCCGGCGTTGACGAACACCACGCAGACGGTGTGGCGACCCGGCGACAGCGCCAGCTGCCCGCGGAACCCGTGCGCGTTGCCGATCCCCGGGTACGCGGCCCCGACGTCCGGACGGTTGCCGTTCGCGCGCAGGCTCAGCGCCCATCCGCCGTCGACGGACACGCCGACGTCGATCGACGCGGTGGGCACGTCGGGGTCGTAGGCCCAGCCCACGACGTCCAGCTTGTCGCCGGCCACCGACAGCGCCTCGACATTGCCCACGGGGCTGCCGGACACCGGTGTCATCCGGGCCGCGACCATGTCCCGGATCTGGGCCATGCGGCTGTAGGCGTAGTCGCCCGGGCAGGTCGTGTTGCCGACGTCCCGGTGCGCGAACACGGTCGGGAGAGTGACGACCTGCCCCGCGTCGTACTTCGCCGTCCCGCCGCCCCCGGACGTCAGCTGCGTCGTCGCGTACGGGCTCACGCCGTAGAGCGAGAGTTTCCAGGCCGTGACGGCGGCCACGGAGTCGAGGACCACCTGGGGGGTGTCGACCTCGGCGTAGTTGCCGAGCATCGAGACGCCGAACGTGCCGGTGTTGAAGCCACCCGCGTGGGCGCCGATCACCGTGGAGCTCAGGCCGCCGTAGCGGCCCTCGAAGATGCGCCCGAACTTGTCGACGATCACGTTGTAGCCGATGTCGCCCCAGCCGCGCGTCTGCGTGTGGTAGGCGAAGATGGACCGCATCATCCCGGGCACCTCGGCCGCCGTGTACGTGTTGCGGTCAGCGGTGTGGTGCAGGGTGGCGGCCTTGATCGTCGGCGCGTACTCGGGGTCCCAGGTGCGGATCGACTCGTCGGCACCCCACTGCGCGCGGCTGATGATCTCGGGCATCGTGGCGGCGGCGCCGGCCTGATCGGGGGCGCCGGACTCCACGGGCAGCTTGTCCGCCGCGCTCGTCCCGGGATCGACCAGGGCGACCTTGACGTCCTGCGGGACCGCCCCGCCCTCGCCCTGGACGATGACCTCGACGCCGTAGGCGTCGTCGGTCCAGTAGGGCGCGGTCCCGCCGCGGACCTCCTCGTCCCCCGACCCGGTCGACGGGCTCTGCTCCACGTCGTCGGCCGCGAGCGTCGTCCACTCGCCCCAGTCGCCGGACCGGTTCTTGACCCGCAGTTGGACGACCACGTCGTGCACGTCGCTCTGCCGCCACGTGACGCCGACGGTGGAGAACTTCTCGGTGTCCGGCTGCGACACCGTCAGTGCCGGGACGCCGGGCAGCTCCGCCCCGGACGAGACGACGTCCTCGGCCGGCGTCTCTTCGGCGGGTGCCGCCGGCTCGTCGACCCCGTCGGGCTGGGGCGTGCCGTCGGTGAGCACCACGGCCTCGTCGCTGGGCTCCACCACCGACCCGAGGGCGACCTCGTCGATGGACGCCTCCACGGGATGCGCATCCGGCACCGGCGCGGCGTAGACCGGCAGCACGAGGAGCAGCCCGGTCATTGCCAGAAAGGCCATGAGGCCCACGAGAGTGCGGCGCACGGGACATCCTCCGAGAAAAGCAGTGGTCTCCGCCCGCACGGAGCGCTGCCGGCCGGTCGCCCCGGTTCGCCGATGAGCGGGGCACACGGCCTGGCGGGTGTGCGGACGCGAAGGTCAAAGTTACGTCACGGATCGGTCACACGGTGTGCCGACACGCACGCCTTGCCTCACCCGTCCAGGACGACGGACAGGCGGGCGGGCGGGCCGCCCGATACCAGGCGCCTGCCAGCGGAAGGCCGCCTCAGGGACAGCGGAAGCGGTCACCCAGGTGACCGAGCCGGTCCACCTCGCGGCAGCGACCGTCGTCGTCCACCGCGAGCACGCGCACGACCCGCGCGCGCTCGACGCACAGGGGCCCGTCGCCGACCGTGCTGAGGGCGACGCCCCGGACGTCCGGGTCGACCAGCGGGACGACGCGGGTTCGCTCACCCCCGGGGAGATCGCGGCGGAAGTAGCCCTCCTGGTCACCGCGCCCCGGATCGGTCACGACCTGGACCTCGACGTCCTGAGGGGCTCGGTATTGGACGACCAGGAAGGCCGGTTCCCGCGTCCGCGCGACGTCGGCCCGGGCCAGGACCTCTCCGGCCGGCGCCCGCGACCCGCCGCACCCACCGCGGTCGAGGGTCACCCGGCCCGGCACCGTGACGAGGCGGGCGGGTCGCACCGCGCCCGTGTCGTCGATGATCACCGGTTCGGGGCCGAGGTCCTGCGGCGTGAAGCCGCGGACGACGAGCGGCAGGAGCTTGTCGTGCCGGACGTAGCCGACCGCCCATGACGTGCCCAACGCCGGGTGTGCAGACAGCGGGATCAGCGTGACGTCGTCGCTCGACCACTCGTCGGCGTCGGCGCGTACGGCGTCCAGGTACGCGCGCGCCTCCGTCGTCTGCGCCCACTGGCGGCCCAGGTAGGCATTCCCGGCGACCGCGAGGTGCACGGCCAGCCCCACGACCAGGACGGCGCCGAGCCAGCGCGGCCACGGTCCGGCGGGCCGTCGGCGGATCGACGGGACGCGCAGGTGGACCAGCGCGATCACCAGCGGGACGGTGACGTAGACGACGTAGTGCAGCCGCTCGGCGTTCCCCGCGATCGAGGCCGGGGTGTCGATGAGCAGCGGGCTGAGCTTGAGGAATCCGTAGTAGAGGAGGAAGGCAGCCGTCGCGAACAGCAGCGGTCCGGCGTTCCCCCGGCGCAGGACGGCGAGCAACAGCCCGACGGCCAGGACCCCCCCGAGGATCACGAGCTGGACGGTCCACGGCGAGGGACTGCTGCGCGGCAGGTTCGCGACGGAGGGCAGGACGTAGTCGGTGAGCGCCAGCAGCATGGTCCGCCCGGTGGCCTCCCAGGAGGGCGTCGTGCCGCCCGGCTGCACCACGAAGGCCTGGAGCCATACGGCGATCGCCGCGGCCGCGAGCACGAGGGAAGCGATCGGCCAGCGGATCGCCCACAACCGGCGCAGCCGTTCCGCCCACGGAACGGTCCGCCACAGGAGCAGCACGTCGGCGAGCAGTGCGAGCGGGAGCGCGAAGATCGGGCGTTCCTGGAACAGCTGACCCCCGACGAAGAGGACGAACGCCACGACGTGCCACCGCCGGGAGCCGGTCCGCACGCCCCGGACGTGCGCCGCACAGACCGCCGTCGTCACCGCGAGCGCGGACAGGATGTGCATGCTCGTGTCGAACCAGATGCCGCTCTCCGACACGCTGACCGACAGCCCGATGAGAACGAGCCCGAGTACTCGCCGCCGGGTGGAAAGACCGAGCTCGGTCATGAACCAGAGGCAGCAGAAAAGCGTCGCGACGAGATTCAGCGTCATGAACGCCAGGCCGGCGACCGGCGACATCCCGGTCAGGCTCACCAGCAGGTGAGCCAACCGGTTGTACGGGGCAACGTGCTGGAAGACGTTGAGCGACAGCATCTCCCAGGACAGACCGGCCCGTTGCGCGACCTCGAACTGCAGCAGGTCGTCGTTGCCGTAGTAGAAGCGCCGCCAGAGCAGTGCCAGCTGGGCGGCGGCGAGGAGCAGGACCAGTCCGGTCCACGGCAATCCGACCCGCAGGCGTGCGGGGGCCGTGCGCGGCTGCGCGGTCACCGGGCGCCGGTCGTCGGAAGACCGCACGGGGCGCGCCGGATTCGCAGTGCGGGTCAGGGCCGTCCTCCTACTGGACAGGGGGCTGACGGGGACGGCACCCGGACATCCTGCCCGGACCCGGGCCTCCTGGCAGCCCGAAGCCGCAGCGCTGCGCGCCGACCCACGGCACGTGTGTGACCGTTGCGTCCGGTGTGAACGACGGTGTGGCGGGCGCACATCGGCCACCCTGCAGAGGGGTGTCGGACGCCTCCGGCTCCCAGCCTCCGTGCTTACCATCGGTGGCGTTCGTGCGTCCGACCACGGCGAGGCACCTGTGCTGCTGTCTCCTGACCGGTCATCGTGAACCGAACAGTCACATCCCCCGACAGTGAGGAAGCCGGTGAGCCGACCACGCGACCCGCACGTGGGGACGTTGGGTGCTCGCGCGCTCCCCCCTCGGCTCGACCCCCGCGCAGGCCGTCCGCCCCGCCCGCAGACGCGGCGCAGCGCTCCGGCCGCCGACGCCCCGGCCCGCCGTCCGGCTCCGCGTGATGCGGCCCGGGCCGGCGCACGCCGCCCCGACCACGACGCGGCCCTCGCCCATTCCCCGGTCCACGGCTTCGGCCGCGTCCTCGGCCTGACCACCGTCGGCGCACTGCTGCCGGGCGTCGGCTTCCTGGCCGCCGGTTACCGCAAGATCGGCTGGACCCTCCTCGCCGGCCTGGTCGCCCTGATCGGCATCGGCGCGTGGCTGGCCACCGGCGGGCAGCACGTCGCGATCCGCCTGGCGGTGAGCCCGACCGGCCTGCTGCTGATCATCGCCGCGGCCGTGGGCCTGGCGGTCGTCTGGGCGCTGGTCGTGATCGCCCAGTACCGCGTCCTCGCACCCGATGGCACGTCCACCGGTCAGCACCTGGTCGGCAGCCTGCTCGTCGTCCTCCTCGCCCTCGGGGTCGCGGCACCCGCCTTCGAGGCCGCCCACCTGGCCGCCGTCCAGCGGAACCTGATCAACGGGCTGTTCGGCGACGAGGTCGTATCGGCCACCGTGCCCACCGATGCCGCGGCCGACCCGTGGGGCAGCAAGGACCGCGTCAACGTGCTCCTGCTCGGGGGCGACGGCGGCGACGACCGGACCGGCGTCCGCACCGACACGGTCATCGTGGCCAGCATCGACACCGAGACCGGCGCGACGACGACGTTCAGCCTCCCGCGCAACCTCGAGGAGCTGCCCTTCCCGGAGGACAGCCCCCTGCACGACGTCTACCCCGACGGCTTCGACGCCGGGTCGGAGAGCGAGAGCCTGCTCAACGCCGTCTACCGCAACGGCCCCGCCGCGCATCCCGACATCCTCGGCCCGACCGACAACCCGGGGGCGGACTTCCTCAAGCTGGGTGTCGGCGCGGCGCTGGGGCTGACCATCGACTACTACGTCCTGATCAACCTGGACGGGTTCAGCCAGCTCATCGACGCCCTCGGCGGCATCACGGTGAACGTCAACTACTACGTCCCCATCGGTGGCGAGCCGTCCCTCGGGTACCTGCCCGACGACTACTTCGCGCCCGGCCCGAACCAGCACATGGACGGCTGGCACGCGCTCGCCTTCGCCCGTGGCCGCTTCGGTCTGACCGACTACCAGCGCATGGACCGCCAGCGCTGCATGATCAACGCCATCGTCTCCGCGGCGGACCCGATGACGCTGCTCAGCCGGTACCAGCAGATCGCAGCGACGACGCAGGACATCGTCTCCACCGACATCCCCCAGGGCGTGGTGGGCGACTTCGCCGACCTGGCGCTCGATGTCAAGAACGCCGGCATCCGGAGCGTGGTCTTCGACGACTCGGTGATCAAGCCGGCCTACCCGGACTTCGACAAGATCCGGACCATGGTCCAGGACGCCCTGGCGGCCCCCGCGGACCAGTCCAGCGCGCCGACGAGCACCGCCCCGACGGGGACGGACGCCTCGGCTGCCGGCGGGGCGGCCGTCGACACCTCCGTGACCGCACCCACGTCGCCGGCGGTCAGCGCCACCGACGCCTGCGCGTACGACCCGGTCGCCGCACAGGAAGCTCTCGACGAAGGCGAGCCGCCGACCAAGAACGGGCGCTGATCGGCCGGAGGGACCTCGCAGGTCCCCCCGCCGTTCGGCCACCTGGGATCCTGGGTCCATGCCTCCGATCGGCCCGGCCGCCCTGCTCGCCGCCGCACGTGACCGCGACCCGGGCCGGCCGCTGGTGACCCACTACGACGACTCGACCGGCGAGCGCGTGGAGCTCTCCGCGACGACGCTGGACAACTGGGTCGCCAAGACCGCCAACCTGCTCCAGGACGAGTTCGACGTCGGCCCCGGCAGCACGGTCGCCGTCGCCCTCCCCGTGCACTGGCAGACCGCTGCGGTGCTGCTGGGGATCTGGAGCTGCGGGGCCGCGGTCCTCGACACCGCGGCCGAGGACGACGGGGGGCTCACCGGCGCCGACGTCGTCCTCGCCTCCCAGGACCGGCTCGCAGCGCTCGAGGAGGAGGACGGGGACGCCGAACGGCTCGGCCTCTCCCTCCACCCGCTGGGCGCCGGGATGGTCGGCTACGCCGGGCCGGCCCGCGACTTCGCCCTCGAGGTGCGGACGTCCGGCGACCGCTTCGTGCCGTATGCGCCGCCGGAAGCGGGCGCACCCGGACTGATCGCGGGGGGACTCGAGCTCAGCCTCGGCGGCCTGGTCGAGACGGCCCTGGAGCTCGCCGGGCGGCTCGGGATCGGTCCCGACGACCGGGTCCTGGTGGACGCCCAGGTCGCCGCCGAGGCCGGGCCGGTCGCGTGGCTGCTCGCCCCGCTCGCCGCCGGGGCCTCGATCGTGCTGTGCCGCTACCCGATCGCCGAACGCCTCCCGGAACGCGCCGCCGCCGAGCGCGTCACGGCGACCCTGGGCCGGAACGTCGACGGGGTACGGGAGCTGGGCAGGACGGCCGAGGAGGAGTGACCTTCTCCGTCCTCGGCCGGGACGCCGCGACCGGTGACCTGGGCATCGCGGTGTCCTCGTGCATCCTCGCCGTCGGCCGGGCCGTGCCGACGGCGCGACCGGGCGTCGGCATCGTCGCGGTGCAGGCCCGCAGCCGCCGCGGACTCGGCGCCAGCCTGCTCGCGGGCCTGGCCGACGGGGCCTCCCCCGCGCTGCTGGTGCGCCGCGCCGCGCACGCCGCGGAGGACGTCGAGCGGCAGATCGCCGTCCTGGACGCCTCGGGGTCGGTGGCCGCCGACACCGGGCCCGGCTCGTTCCCCGTGAGCGGCCATCTCGTCGGCGAGGGGTTCAGCGTCCAGGGCAACATGCTCGCCGGCGAGGACGTCCTGCCGGCCATGGCGCAGGCGTTCACCACGGCGGACGGGGACCTGGCCGACCGGCTGCTCGCGGCGCTGACCGCAGGCCAGGACGCCGGGGGCGACCTGCGCGGCCGGCAGTCCGCGGCCCTGCTGGTGATGAGCGGGGAGCCGGCGACCGAGGAGGACGACGGCGTGCGCATGGACCTGCGCGTCGACGACTCCGGCGACCCGGTGGCCCAGCTCCGGATGCTGCGCAACCTGCAACGCGCCTACGACGAGGGCGACTACGAGACGCTCGCGGTCTTCGCCCCCGAGGGTGCCCGCGACCTCTACGCGGCGATGGCCGCGACCCGCCGCGGTGACCGAGAGGCGGCGCGCGCCGCGCTGGAGGCCATGCGGGCGCGCCCCGGATGGGCCGCCTGGCTGGCCTCCATGGCCGGGGACTCCCGCATGAGCGGGGTCTCCCGGCTGCTCGGGTGAGCAGACGCACCGAGGACTCGTGACGGCCCTACCAGCAGGCGGGCCCACCGGTCTGCATCGGTATCGGGGTCACCGTCGCCGACGTCCGCATCGGGACGTGAGCTACTTCAGCAGGCTCCGGGCGATCACCATGCGCTGCACCTGGTTGGTGCCCTCGTAGATCTGGGTGATCTTGGCGTCGCGCATCATCCGCTCGACCGGGAAGTCCTGGGTGTAGCCGGCGCCGCCGAACAGCTGCACCGCGTCGGTGGTCACCTGCATCGCGACGTCGGAGGCGAACGCCTTGGCCGAGGCAGACACCCGGGTGACGTCGGGGCGGCCCTGCTCGCCCGCGGCCGCGGCGACGTAGACCAGGTGCCGGGCGGCCTCGATCTTCATCTCCATGTCGGCGAGCATGAACTGCACGCCCTGGAAGGAGCCGATCGACGTCCCGAACTGCTTGCGCTCCTTGACGTAGGCGACGGCGGCGTCGAGCGCGCCCTGCGCGATGCCGACCGCCTGGGCGCCGATGGTCGGGCGGGTGAAGTCCAGCGTCCGCAGCGCGGTCTTGAAGCCGGTGCCGGGCGCACCGATGATCCGGTCCGCCGGAATCGTGCAGCCGGTGAAGTACAGCTCGCAGGTGGGCGAGCCCTTGATGCCCATCTTGCGTTCCTTGGGGCCGACGGCGAAGCCCGGGTCGTCGCGGTGGACGGCGAACGCGGAGATGCCGTTGGCGCCCTTCTCCGGGTCCGTGACGGCCATGACCGTGTACCACTCGGAGACGCCGGAGTTGGTGATCCACGCCTTGGTGCCGTCGAGCACCCAGGACTCCCCGTCGAGGCGGGCGCGCGTCTTCATCGCGGCGGCGTCGGAGCCGGCCTCCCGCTCGGAGAGCCCGTAGCTGATCATCGCCTGACCGGAGGCGATGGACGGCAGCACGAGCTGCTTCACGTGCTCCGACGCCGACAGGATGATCGGCATCGAGCCGAGCTTGTTCACCGCCGGGATCAGGGAGGCGCTGGCGTCGACGCGGGCGACCTCCTCGATGACGATGCAGGTCGCGATCGCGTCCGCGCCCTCGCCGCCGTAGGCCTCTGGGATGTGGGTGGCGTGGAAGCCGGCCGCCGTGAGCGCCTTCTGGGCCTCGATGGGATAGCGGGAGTCGGCGTCCACCTCGGCGGCGAACGGTGCGATCTCCCGCTCGGCGATGTCGCGGACCGCGGCCCGGATCGCCTCGTGCTCGTCGGTCAGGGCGTAGAGCCCACCAGCGTTGCCCACAGCGTTGTTACCCACGGGTAAATCGTAAGCCCCGACGGGTCAGTCGTCGGCAGCCAGACGCTCCTGCAGGGTGAGGTCGCGGGCGACCACCTGCTCGGCCAGATCGGCCTGGAAACGGGCCACCGCCGCCCGCAGGACGTCGTCGGACGCAGCCAGGATGCGGACGGCGAGCAACCCCGCGTTGCGCCCGCCGCCGATGCCGACCGTCGCCACCGGCACACCCGCGGGCATCTGCACGATGGACAGCAGGCTGTCCAGGCCGTCCAGCCGGTCGAGCGCGCGGGGGACGCCGATGACGGGCAGCGGCGTGGCGGCGGCGACCATCCCCGGGAGGTGGGCCGCTCCCCCGGCACCGGCGATGATCACCCGCAGTCCGCGCCCGGCCGCGCCCTCGGCGTAGTCGAGCATCCGCCGGGGCGTGCGGTGGGCCGACAGCACGTGCGCCTCGTAGGCGACGTCGAACTCCTCGAGCGCCAGCGCGGCCGGCTCCATGACCGGCCAGTCGGAGTCGCTGCCCATGACGATGCCGACGATCGGGTCGCTCGTGCCCATCTGTTCAGTGCTCCTTCTCGAAGGCGAACGCCGGCTCGACCACGCCGTCGGCCAGGTACCGCGCGGCCGCTGTCGCCCGTGCCCGCACCTCGGTGACGTCGTTCCCCAGCGCCGTGACGTGGCCGAGCTTGCGGCCGGGGCGCTGTCCCTTGCCGTACCAGTGCAGCTTCACGTCCGGCCAGTGCGCCATGCAGTGGTGGATCCGCTCGTCGAGGCTCGGCCCGGCCCAGTCGTCCGCCGAGGCCGCGCCACCGAGCACGTTGGCCATCACGACGACGGGTGCGGTCATCGCGGTGTCGCCGAGCGGGTAGTCGAGGACGGCGCGCAGGTGCTGCTCGAACTGGCTCGTGCGCGCCCCCTCGATCGTCCAGTGGCCGGAGTTGTGCGGCCGCATCGCGAGCTCGTTGACCAGGACGCCGTCGGCGGTCTCGAACAGCTCGACGGCGAGCATCCCGACGACGCCGAGCCGGTCGGCGATGCGGACGGCGAGTTCCTGCGCGGCGGTGGCGCGCTCCTCGGCGAGGCCCGGCGCCGGGGCCAGCACCTCCGCGCAGACGCCGTCCCGCTGGACGGTCTCGACCACCGGCCACACGGCCACCTGGCCGAACGGCGACCGGGCCACCTGCGCGGAGAGCTCGCGGACCATGGCGACGCGCTCCTCCAGGAGCAGGGTGCCGTGGGCCTCGAGGAGGTCGGCCGCCTGGTCGGGGCCGTGGACGACGAAGACGCCCTTGCCGTCGTAGCCGCCGCGCGGCGTCTTGAGCACGACCGGCCATCCGACGCCGTCGGCGAACGCCGCGACGTCGTGGACGGTGCGCGCTTCGGCCCAGGCCGGTTGCGGCTCACCGCCCTCGGCGAGCGCGCGGCGGAGCACCAGCTTGTCCTGGGCGTGCACGAGCGCGCCCGGACCGGGCGCGATCCGGTGCCCGGCGCGCTCGAGGGCGTGCAGGTGCTCGGTCGGCACGTGCTCGTGGTCGAAGGTGACCACGGTGGCGCCGTCGGCGAGGCGCTGCAGGGCAGCCAGGTCGGTGTGGTCGCCGATCTGCACGTCCGCGGCCACCAGCGCCGCCGACTCGGCCGGATCGGTGGCCAGCACCCGCAGCGACTGCCCGAGGGCGATCGCCGCCTGGTGCGTCATCCGGGAGAGCTGTCCCCCGCCGACCATCGCCACGACGGGCGTGCCGGTACGCGGATCGAGGGGGGCAGCCATGGCGGCGCGAGACTATCCGGTGCGCCCGGGCGGACCGGCGATCCCCAGTACAGTCGGTAGGCGTGCAGTGGGCCGAGACCGTCCGTGAGCGCATGGGCACGACCTGGCGCCTGCTGCTCAAGGAACTGAGCGCGTTCGGGGTCGTCGGCGCTGTCTGCTTCGCCATCGACGTGGCGCTGTTCCAGCTCTTCTACGCCCACGTCGGGCTCGGCGCGGTGACCTCCAAGCTCCTCGCGGCCCTCGTCTCCATGACGGTCGCCTACTTCGCGCACCGCCACTGGTCCTTCTCCCATCGGGCGCGCACCGGCATCCGCCGGGAGTACGTGCTGTTCGCCCTCGTGAACGGGGGCACGCTGCTGCTGAACCTCTGCATCGTCGCCGTCGTCCGCTACCCGCTGGGCCAGTCGAGCCCGCTGGTGCTGCAGCTGGCCAACGTCAGCGGGATCGCCGTCGGCACGGTCATCCGCTACCTCTCCTACCGCCGCTGGGTGTTCCCGGCCGCGGGGGTCGCCTCGAGCCCGGTGGCGACGCCTTCCGGGGGCTGACCGACGGCGGGAAACGCCCCATCCGTCCCACCCGGCACCGCGATCCCAGCCGTTCCGAGGGTCGGGCCCGGAACGGGACGTCGAGGTACTGTGCCTGTCAGCCGCCTGACCGACGACCGGCGTGTGCGCAGCGGGACCGGCGAGCATGCGCTCCCCCCGTGGCCGCGAGAAAGAAGTCATGCACTCATCCGAACCGAGCGTGCCCGCCGGGCTCGAGGACCTGCTCGACCTGAGCGTCCGCCTGGGCTCCGACCTCCGCCTCGTCCAGGGGGCCGGCGGCAACCTCTCGATCAAGACCGACGGCGTCCTGTGGATCAAGGCCTCCGGCACCCGGTTGAGCCAGGCGCGGACGCGCGACATCTTCGTCCCGATGGATGAGGCGGCCACCCGGGAGGCCGTGCTGGTCACCGAGGCGCTCACCCCCTACGTGCTGCCGTCCGCCCAGGCCGGGGGGCTCCGTCCGAGCATCGAGACGGCGCTGCACGTCCTGCTCCCGCACACCGTCGTCGTCCACGTGCACGGCGTCGGGTCGATCGCGGCCGGGCTGACCGACGGGGTCGAGGAGTCGGTCCGGACGCTGCCGGCCGACGTCGACACGGTCGTGGTGCCCTACGCCAAGCCGGGCGTCGAGCTCGCCCGCGCCGTGCTCGCGCGCACCCCTGCAGACCTCACCGGCGACCGTCCGCTGGTGCTGGTCCTGCGCAACCACGGGGTCGTCGTCGGAGCGGCGGACAGCGCCACCGCTGCCGAGGTGCTGGACCGCGTCGAGGCGCACTTCCGCTCGGCCTCGGCACCCCCCGCGGACGTCTCGACCGACTCGGGCCCGCTCTCCCCGCCCGGCACCGTCGACGCGACCGCGGCAGCGGTGCTGTGCGCCGGCGCCCTGACCCCGGATTCCGCGGTGTTCCTGGGCCCCGCGCCCTTCGGCCGGATCGACGGGGGCCCGCCGGCCGCCGACGACGGCAGCCCGCACTCGGGCTTCGTCGCCGACGACGGCTCGGTGTGGCTGCGCCCCGGGCTCGGCCCCGACGAGCGCGAGGTCGCGGCCAGCCTCGTCGACGCCGCTCGTCAGACCGACGGCGGCGACGTCTCGACGCTCTCGACCGCGCAGGTCGACGAACTGGTCACCTGGGAGGCGGAGAAGTGGCGTCAGCAGCTCAAGCGATGAGGCCCCTGCTCGTCATCCCGATGACCGGGGTGAGCGCGCGGTTCACGGCGGCGGGCTACGACCGGCCGAAGTTCCTCCTCGAGACCGACGGTCAGCTCGTCATCGACCACGTGATCGACATGTACCCCGACTGGGCCGACGTGGTCTTCGTCTGCAATGCGCTGCACCTCGACGATCCGCGGTTCGGCCTCGAGGAGCACCTGCTCTCCCGGCGTCCCGGCGCGACCGTCGTCCGCGTCGACACCCCGGCCCTCGGGCCGGGCGACGCGGTGCTCCGGGCGCGCGAGCACATCCCCCTGGACCGCCCGGTCGTCGTCAACTACTGCGACTTCGCCGCCTACCAGGACAGCGACCTGCTCGCCGAGCGCTTGAGCAGCGGCGAGGTGGACGGGATCATCCCCGTCTACACCGGCGGACACCCCCACATGGCGCACTCCACGTCCTACGCCTACGTGCGCATGGACGGCGCGCGGGTGGCCGACATCCAGGAGAAGCAGCCCTGGACCGACGATCCCACCAGCGAGTTCGCGTCCAGCGGCACCTACGCGTTCGCCTCCGGGAAGCTGCTGCTCGACTCGCTGGAGCAGCAGGTCGAGGAGGGGCACCTGCTCAAGGGCGAGTACTACCTGAGCCTCACCTACAAGCCGCTGCTCGCCCGCGGCGGCCGCGTCGAGGTGCTGGAGCTCCAGCACTTCATGCAGTGGGGCACGCCGCAGGACTTCGAGGAGTACCGGGAGACCAGCCGGGCCGTGGCCGCCTGGACCGCCCCCCGGGTCCGCCCCTCCACCACGGGTGCGGCCGGCCCGAGCGCGCGCGTGCTCCTGGCCTCCGGCGCAGGTCAGCGGTTCAAGGACGCCGGCTACGACGCCCCCAAGCCGGCGCTGCCCCTCTCCGGCCGGCCCGTCGTCGACCACGCCCTGGCCGGCCTGCCCGGCACCGAGACCGTGCTCGTGACCCGGCGCGACCTCGCCGACCACGGCGCCGTCGCGAGCCTCGCCGAGCAGGTGGGGGCCCGGCTGGTGTCCCTGCCCGGCATGACGCAGGGCCAGGCCGAGTCGGCGCTGCGCGGGCTGGAGGCGGTCGCGGCCGACGTCCCCGTGACCGTCGGCGCGTGCGACGCGCTGCCCACGATCGCGCAGTCGGCCTTCGACGAGGCGCTGGCGACCGCCGGACCCGAGGGCCTGGTGGTCTGGCTGGCCCGCCCGTACCACGCGGCGGCTCGGCGCCCCCAGCAGTACGGCTGGGCGTCGGTGGTCCCCGACGGCACCCTGGGCGACTGCTGGCTCAAGACGGCCCCGGCCGACCCGTCTGCCGGCGTCATGATCGGCACGTTCACGTTCGGCTCCCGGGACGCCGGCATCCGGCACATCGAGTCCCTGATGGCCGACGACGAGCGGGTGAACGGCGAGTTCTACCTCGACAGCCTGGTCGCGCGGCTGGCCAAGCAGGGCGTCCCGGTGGCCGGTCTGGTCGTGGAGACCTTCAGCTCGGTGGGCACCCCGGCCGAGTACGAGGCGCTGCGCTACTGGCAGTCCTGCTTCTCCAAGTGGGTGCACCATCCCTACGCCCTCGCCGCCGATCCGCTCGTCCGGGCCGCCGACCGGGCGGCGCTGGACCACGGGTTCCGGCAGTTCGAGCCCCGCCTGCCCGTACCGAGGACGCCGCACCGTGGCGCGTGAGCAGCATCTGAAGTCGCTCCTGCGCTTCCTGCTGGTGGGTGGCACCGCGGTCGTGCTGGACGCCGTCTCCTACGTGCTGCTGCACAAGGCCGGCGTCCCGGTCGACGCCGCCAAGGCGATCAGCTTCCTGATCGGCGCGGTCTTCGCCTACTTCGCGAACTGGCGCTTCACCTTCGGTGCCCGCCGAAGCCGGTGGAGCGAGGTCCTCTTCGTCGTCGTCTACGCCCTCGCGCTGGGGATCAACGTGGCGGCCAACGCCGGTGTGCGAGCGTGGCTCGGCACCAGCACCACCGACGCGACGATCGCGTTCCTGGTGGCGACCGGCCTGTCGGCCGCCTGGAACTTCGTCGGCATGTCCCTGTTCGTGTTCCGCCGGGAGGAGTCCAGCGTTGACCACGTCGCACAGCGGTGACACCACGGGAGGAGGCAACCTCGCCTTCTCCCTGGTGATCCCCTGCTACAACGAGTCCGCCGGACTGCCCGAGCTCGTCCGTCGCTGCGCGTACGTCGCGGCCGAGGGCGGGGGCGAGATCGTCCTGGTCGACAACGGCTCTACCGACGACTCCGCTGCCGTGCTCGAGGGCCTCCTGGGCCCCGCCGGCGACACCGCGGGACGCGACGGCGTGCGATGGGTGCGCGTGCCGGTCAACCAGGGCTACGGCTTCGGGATCACCAGCGGCCTCGCGGCGGCCCGGGCCGACATCGTCGGCTGGACGCACGCGGACCTGCAGACCGACCCGGCCGACGTCCTCCGCGCGCTGCCCCTGTTCGAGGGGGCCGGCGAGCGGGTGCTGGTCAAGGGCCGCCGCTTCGGCCGGCCGGTCGCCGACCGCGTCTTCACGGCCGGCATGTCGACCTTCGAGACCGCGCTGCTCCGCCGTCCGCTGCGCGACATCAACGCCCAGCCCACGCTCTTCTCCCGGGAGCTGCTGGACCGCTGGGGCGAGCCGCCGACCGACTTCTCCCTGGACCTCTTCGCGCTGTACTCCGCACAGGAGCTGGGCTTCGAGATCCGGCGCTTCCCGGTGATCTTCGCGCCGCGCAAGTGGGGCTCCTCGAGCTGGAACACCGACTGGTCGGCCAAGCGCCGCTTCATCCGCCGCACGCTGGACTACAGCCTCCAGCTGCGGAAGTCGCTGTGACCCTGATCTGCGCCCACCGCGTCAACGAACCCGACGCGCTGCGCGAGGTGCCGACCGACCTGGGCGTGGAGATCGACCTGCACGCCGACGGCGACCGCCTCGTCCTCGTGCACGACGCCTTCTCGACCGGACCGGACTTCGAGACGTGGCTGGCCGGCTACCGGCACCGCTTCATCGTGCTGAACACGAAGGAGGAGGGACTCGAGCAGCGGATCACCGCGATGCTCACCGAGCGCGGCATCACCGAGTGGGCGTTCCTCGACCAGTCCTTCCCCTTCCTCGTCCGCAGCCTGCGCTCCGGGGAGACCCGCACGATGGTGCGGCTCTCCGAGTACGAGTCGGTGGCGACGGCGATGGCTCTCACTCCCCGGCCGGACTGGGTGTGGGTCGACTCCTTCACCGGCAGCTGGCCGCCGGCGGAGGAACTGCGCACCCTCGCCGACCACGGCTTCCGGCTGATGGTCGTGAGCCCCGAGCTGCAGGGTCGGCCCCTGGACGACGAGATGCCCGCGATCACCCAGCGCTTCCTGGACGCCGGCATCCGCCTGGACGGGGTGTGCACCAAGCAGCCCGCCCGCTGGCATCGACCCGAGGCGCCGTGGTGGGGACCCTGATCGCCCGGCTCAAGGGGAGCCGCACGCTCACCGGACTGTCGCGGGGCACGGCCGTCCTCCTCGCCCTCGCGCTGCTCCTGCGCCTGGCTCTGGTCCTGCTCCTCGTGCCGGAGATCCACAGCGCGTGGTTCGTCCCGTTCTTCGACGACGTCATCGCCCACCCCTCGTGGGACCCGTGGCAGTCGTTCCTGGACCACGGCGGCGACCCGGACTCCTTCCCCTACGGGCCGGTCATGTTCGTCTGGTTCGGCTTCTGGGCCTGGATCACCAGCTGGCTGCCCGCCCCCTGGGGCACCCAGATCGGCATCGGGCTCGGCCTGCTCGCCCTGGAAGTCCTCCTGTGGGCGCTGGTCACCCGGTTCCGACCCGCGTCGTCCCGGACGACGCTGCTCCTGCTGGCGCTCAGCCCGGTCGCGGTCTACGCCACCTACATCCACGGTCAGCTGGACCTGCTGCCGACCCTGCTCATCGTCGCCAGCGTCCTGCTCCTGCGGGACCGCCGCTGGACGGCGGCCGGCGTCCTCGGCGGGCTCGCCGTGGCCGCCAAGTTCTCCTCGGCCTTCGTGCCGCCCCTCATCCTGATCTTCCTGCTGCGCAACGCGCGCTTCCGGGAGCACACCCGGGCCTACGTGATCGGGCTGATCCCGGGGCTGGTCCTGACGGTCCTGCCGATCCTGCTGCCCGGCTACCGCACGATGGTCCTGCGGACGCCGGAGAGTCAGTCGGTCGTCGCCTACGCACTGGAGCTCGGCCCCGGGCTCGCGCTGGTCGTCCTGCCGGCGGTCTACCTTGCCCTGGCCGGACTGCTCTACCGCTTCAAGCGGGGCAATCCCGACATCGTCGTGCTGGTCGTCGGCGTGATGCTCACGGCGGTCACCCTGCTCACCCCGGCCAGCCCCGGCTGGTACCTCTGGTCGGTCCCGTTCCTCGCGCTGCTCGCCGCACCGCTGGGCCGACAGGCGGTCGCCTCCGTCTGGCTGTTCTGGGGCGCCGCCACGGTAACCCTTGCCCTGCGCGCCTCCGGCGCGACATGGCGGGCCGCGGTCGGAGACCGGCCCGCGAGCACGTTCAGCGAGGTCGGCAACTTCGTCAACCGGTCGGGCGCCGTCGGCGCAGTCCTCTCCACAGGCACGGTGCTGCTCGGCGTCCTCATGCTGGTGCTCATCTACCGCCGGGCCCGCCCCCGCCTGGACATGTACCGGCTCAGCAACTCGCCGATGTCGGTCGCCATCGCCGGGGACAGCGGCACGGGCAAGGACACGCTGTGCATCTCGCTGGCCAATGTCTTCGGCGAGAGCGCGACGTCGTTCCTGATGGGCGACGACTACCACCTCTACGACCGCAAGGCACCGCTGTGGCAGGTCACCACCCACCTGCACCCGGCGGCCAACGACCTGCCCACCATGAACCGCGACGCGCTGAGCCTCATGCGCGGCCAGCCGGTGTGGGCGGTGCACTACGACCACACCCGGGGCCGGTTCACCAAGCCACGGCCGATCAAGCAGCGGGAGCTGGTCGTCGTCAACGGTCTCCACGCACTGACCGCGGAGGAGGTCCGCCGCACGGCGGACCTGACCGTCTACACCTCCATGGACGAGCGGCTGCGCCGGCGGCTGAAGATCAACCGGGACGTCGGACAACGCGGGCACTCCCTGGAGAACGTGGTCGCCTCCATCGAGCGGCGCTATCCGCACGCCCGCCGGTTCATCGAGCCGCAGGCCGATCTCGCCTCGGTCGTCTTCCGGCTGGAGCCGGTGAAGCCGCTGCCGGCCGAGGAGGCTGTCGACAACCGCCCGATCGAGATGATGCTGGTCGCCTACCTGCGTGGCTCCTCGTTCGTAGAGGCGCTTCAACGGACACTGATCTCCGTCGGGAACTGCCCGACCTGGATCGAGTACCTCGACACCCCCGGCTCGGTCCGGCTGGTCGTCCACCCGGAGCACCTTCGACCGGCGGACACGGCTGCGGTCGCCAGCTACCTGATCGAACGTCCCGAGGAGCTGTTCACCGGGACGCCGGTCTGGCTCGGCAAGACCCGGGGCGCCATGCAGCTGATCATCGTTCTGGCCCTGCTGGAGCGACGGAAGAACGGACGCACGCGGTGACCGCGACGCAGATGCCGACGATGGTCGTCTTCGATCTCGACGACACCCTCTACGAGTACGAGCCGTGCAACACCGCGGGCAAGGACGCTCTCTTCCGGTTCGCGACCGAGGAGCTCGGAGTCATGTCCCCGGCCTTCGAGCAGGCGTACACGCAGGCCCGGGTCAACGTGAAGAAGCGCCTGGGCCCCACGGCCAGCAGCCACAGCCGACTGCTCTACTGCCACGAGGCGATGGAGCTGATCGGGCTGCGCAGCGAGCCGCATGTCGCGCTGGTCATGGAGCAGGAGTACTGGCGCAACTACATGCTGGCCATGGAGCTGCGCCCCGGTGTGGCCGACCTCCTGCAGGCGCTGCGCTACAACGACGTGGTGACGGCGATCGTCACCGACCTCACCGCCCAGATCCAGTTCCGCAAGCTCTATCACCTCGACGTCGCCAAGCTCATCGACCACGTCGTCTGTTCGGAGGAGACGGCGCTGGAGAAGGCGTCGCTGCAGCCCTTCGAGCTCCTCGCCGCCCGGGTGACTTCCTCGGCGCTGGACTGCGTGTGGTTCGTCGGTGATCAGGACTTCGACGCGCCGGTCGACGTCCTGGTCGAGCGGGGCGTCATCAAGGACGGCCTCGGCTTCGTGCACGGCTCCTCGGGGCAGGACCGGGTCCGTCCCTGGCGGACCGTCCGCGAGATCGAGGACCAACTGGACCGCAGCGCGAGTCCGTCGTCGTGACCACGACGGAGAGCGAGCCGATCCCCTCCCGCACCCGGTACGAGCGCCCCGCGCATCCGAGATCCCGCGGACGCAGCCGCGTCCTGCTCGCCGGCGTCAGCCGCCGGCGGGACGACCTGCTCGGCCTGAACGCTCCCACGATCGGCGAGCGGGCCACCGGCCCGGCCTACGTGTTCGCCGTCCTGGCGGCGCTGTTCTACCCCCTCCATCAGCTGCTGACCCGCGGCGAGCTGCTGCTCAGCGGGTCGATGTGGGCCGAGATGGGCACGAACTACTACGCCACCACGCAGGACCCCTCGCTGCTGCAGCGCCTGTTCGCGACCGACGCCGGCTACATCCCGCTCCCGCAGCGGCTCATCGCCTTCGCCGGCGGCACCCTCGGCCTGCCTGCGGAGACCGTCCCGTATCTCTACACCGGCTCGGCCCTCGTGCTGGCGGCGGTACTGATCGCGACGGTCTGCCTCCCGGTGTTCCGGCCGGTGCTCGCGAGCGACGGCATGCGGTTCGTCCTCGCCATTACGCTGATGATCGTTCCGGACTACGAGACCCGGACGTTCATCAACTTCACCTACTTCGCGGTCGTCCCCGCCGTGGCCCTGACGGCCCTGGCCGCCGTCCAGCGGGACCGCGAGGTGCCGGCCTGGGCCTGGGTCCTCCCTCTGTTCATGCTGTCCAAGCCGGGTGTGCTCGCCGTGCTCCCGGCCATGGTGCTCGTCGCCGTGGTCAGCCGGCCCCGCTTCCGCTGGATCACCGTGGTCTCGGTGGTCGCCGGCCTCGTCCAGGCCGTCCAGCTGGCGTTGAGCACGAGTTCGGGGGCCAGCCTCCTGCAGGCCAGCGACCAATCCGGTCTGTCGAAACTCGTCACGGCGCTGAAGTACACGCTGGGCTTCGTGGGTCGGCTCGTGCTCGGCCCCGGCACGACCCTCAGCACGTACCCGTGGATGTTCGCGGGGCTCGCCGTCGTCGTCCTGAGCGTCGGGGCCGCCCTGTACCTGCGGTCGCGGGCCACGCCGCTGGTGTTCATCGGCCTGTCCCTCGTGCTGTTCACGATGTTGGTCAACGGCTTCACGTTCAGCGCCGCCTTCACCCGCGACATGGCCCTGTTGTCCTACCCGGCCTTCGACCGTCGGTTCGTCGTCGCCGTCATCGGTGCCCTGTTCGTGGTTGCCGGGCTCGTCGCGATGGTCGTCGAGAGCCCCCGGACGGTGGCGTTGGCGCAGCGCATCCCACGGTTGCATCCGGCCCGTGTCTCGTCGATGGTGGGTACCGCGGTCCTTGCGATCTGGCTGTTCCTCGCCGGCTGGACGGACTACGCGGCGATGATCAACCGCCCGTTCGGCGTGCCCGTCGGCAACGTCTCGCAGTGGCAGCAGATGAGCCCGGTCCTCAGCAGCGCCGAGCCCGTGGTCTGCGTTCCGCTCGACCCGTTCAGCTGGGTATACGGGCGCAACTGCGAGGTCCTGACCGAGCGGGTCATCCCCTTCTACTACGCCTGGACGGCGAGCGACCGGGCCGACGACGGCTCGGGGCTCGAGCTGCCGGTGCCCCGCGAGGTCCGCGACGCCGAGCTGGCCTCCGTGGGCGTGATGGTCCGCCCGACGGCGGGCACCAGCATCGTCAGCGGCCGCGCAGTCGTCACCGACGGCGCGGGCCGGGAGACGGTGCTGTCGGGTGAGGCGGAACTCCCCGCGGACGGCGGCCTCCTGCAGTTCGTGGCCAGTCCCACACCGCTCGTCGACGGTGCCCGGTCGCTGCGGCTGGAGTTCGACGAGCCCGTCGAGGTCGCCGCCCTGGACGGGCACGACACGGACACCACGATCGTGCTCTGGATGGGGCAGCCCGGCTCCGGCGAATGACGTCTGGGGATCGGCGCCGCGCTCGGGTGCGCTGCGCCGATCCCGGCACCCCTCTACCGTGCAGGGGATGACTGCGACCTCGGGACACCGGACAGATGAGTCCCAGCGGCCCGCCGTACTGGGCGACAGCGCGCTGCAGTCCCGCACCCTCGAGTCCCTGGCGTCAGCGGTCAACTACCACGACTGGCTCACGGCACTGACCTTCCCGCACCTCGGGGAGCACCCGCTGGAGCTGGGGAGCGGACTGGGCGACTACGCCCTCCGGTGGCTCGACCTGGGCGTCCCGCGGCTGACCCTCACCGAAGCCGACCCGGAACGACTGGGCCGGCTGGAGGAGCAGTTCGCGGACGAGGACCGGGTGGACGTGCGTTTCCTGGACGTGCGGCAGCCCGAGCCCGCCAGCCACTCCGCGTTCGTGATGGTGA
Organism: Blastococcus sp. CT_GayMR16; assembly: GCF_004570875.1. GTDB lineage: Bacteria > Actinomycetota > Actinomycetes > Mycobacteriales > Geodermatophilaceae > Blastococcus_B. Next base: position 67,277 of record NZ_SPQK01000010.1, read on the forward strand.
ACGTGCTCGAGCACATCGTGGACGACGTCGGCGCCCTCCGGGCTGCCCACACTCTCGTCCGGCCCGGGGGGACCGTGGTCGTCCTGGTACCCGCCTTCCCGTTCGCGCTGAGCCGTTTCGACCGCGCCGTCGGCCACGTCCGCCGCTACACCGTGCGGTCGCTCACCCGGGTCCTGACCGAGGCGGGTCTGACCCCTGCGTACGTCCGGTACGTGAACCTGCCGGGGCTCCCGGCCTGGTTCCTCGGCATGCGCCTGCTCCGCATGACGCCGGGTGAGGGGAGGTGGGTCTCCTTGTGGGACCGCTACGTCGTTCCGCGGGCCCGCCGCTGGGAGTCGCGGCACCGCCCGGCCTTCGGCCAGTCGGTGCTCGCCGTCGCCCGGGTGGCCGGCCGATGACCACGACCCGGCCCGAGCCGACCGCGACGACGGCAAGCGGCAACTTCGTCGTGGACACCGCCCTGGTGGGCAGGCCCGCCGAGGCCGCCGGCGGCACGGAGACCTGCGAGCTCTCGATCGTGCTGCCGTGTCTCAACGAGGCGGAGACGCTGGAGACCTGCATCCGCAAGGCCCAGCGATCGCTGACGGCTCTCGGCGTCGCCGGCGAGGTGATCGTCGCCGACAACGGCTCGACCGACGGCTCCCAGGACATCGCGCGTGCCGCCGGGGCCCGCGTGGTCCCGGTGCCCCGCAAGGGCTACGGCGCCGCACTGCAGGGCGGCATCGTGGCGGCGCGCGGCCGCTACGTCCTCATGGGCGACGCCGACGACAGCTACGCCTTGGACGACATCGGCGGTTTCCTCGGCGCGCTGCGGGACGGCGCAGACCTGGTCATGGGCAACCGTTTCCAGGGCGGCATCGAGCCCGGCGCCATGCCGTTCCTGCACCGGTACGTCGGCAATCCGGTGCTCTCCTGGGCCGGCCGCCTGTTCTTCCGGGTGCCCATCGGCGACTTCCACTGCGGGATGCGGGCGTTCCGGCGGGACCGCGTGCTGGCACTGGGCATGCGCACCGAGGGCATGGAGTTCGCCAGCGAGATGGTGGTGCGCGCGTCACTGCGGGGCCTGGCGATCCATGAGGTCCCGACACAACTGCGCCCCGACGGGCGCAGCCGGCCTCCCCACCTGCGCACGTGGCGGGACGGCTGGCGCCACCTGCGATTCCTCTTCGCGTTCAGCCCTCGCTGGTTCCTGCTCTACCCCGGGCTGGCGATGATCGCCGTCGGCCTGCTCGGCCTGACCTGGCTGGCCGCCGACGACGTGACCATCGGCGGGCTCACGTTCGGCGTCCATACCATGCTGGCCTGCGCCACCGCCGTGATCGCCGGGCTGCAGGTGACCGGTGTCGCAGTCGTCTCCCGGTCCTACGCGGCCCGCCTGGGCCTGTTGCCCCGCAACCAGGCGCTGGAGAGATGGCTGGAGCGGGCCACCCTCGAGCGAGGGCTGGTGCTGGGTGCGCTGTGCGCGCTCGCGGGTGTCGCCTGCTTCGTCGTGGCGCTCGTGACCTGGGGATCCACCGGCTTCGGGGTGCTCGACCCGGTGGCTACGCTGCAGCTACCGATCCTCGGCATGGTGCTGATCGTGGGAGGCACGGAGATCGCGGTCGTCGGGTTCGCGGTGAGCCTGATCGACGCCACCGACCGCCCGGCGGACTGACCCCGGACGACGGCGGTCCCGCACCACGGCGACCACCCCTGCTGCACCGACCGTGACGGCGGCCAGCAGGAACACGTGGGAGGTGAGCTGGTAGCGGCCGTTGGCGGCGTCGTACTCGGCGACGTCGACGATGGCCAGCAGTCCCAGCCGCACGAGCACGCCCACGGCGAGCGCCGAGCCCAGCACGACGAGGGCGGCCTCGCGTCGCGGTGCGCGCCACCGCGGACGTCGACGGCGGAGCACCAGGACGGCGATCCCGCCCAGCAGCGCGACGGCCAGCAACGCGAGGACGGCGCTGCGGTACACGGCGCCGAGCCCCTCGTACAGCCAGAGCCGATCGCCATACTGCGCGCCCTCTGCCGCCGCAGCCGCGTTGCTGCCCGGCAGCCCGAGGATGATCGCGGTGTACTCGGCGCGGGTGCGGGGGGAGACGTCGGTCTGCACCTCGACGGGCTCGAACAGGTCCCGCGAGAGCAGCAGGTCGCCGGCCATGCCGCCGTAGGACCGGGTGAGCTCCCCGGCCGGAGCCCGCTGGACCGGCTGGAGGCCGGCCGGCAGGCGGGAGCTACAGGTCAGCTCACCTCGGGTGCAGGCGCCGTCGATCTCCGCAGCGAGCCGGACGAAGAACGCCTGTGCCTCCCGGGCGTCGTCGAAGTGTCCCGCCTCGGCGGCGGCGTCGCGGATCGCCCAGACCATCCACCCCCCGCCGAACTCACACGGCCGGGTGCGGCAGTCCTCGTATCGCCACGGGTTGTCCTTCCGCTCGAGGTACGGGGCGAGCTCACGGGCGGCCCCGCTGACCGCGTACACCGCGCGGCGCTGGGCGGCGTCGATGGGCACACGCCGCTGCTCGTCGCCCACCTCGACCCGGGTCCAGTCGGCGTAGGCCCGCAGGAACGTCCCGGAACCCATGTCGTCGGTGAGGGCCACTCCGTACCGTTCTGCGTTGGTCGCGGCCACTGCGACGAGCGGGGCGGCGAAGGAAGCGCCGACGACGAGGACGGCGATCAGCGGCCGGGCCGCCGCCGCCCATGACCGGCGGCCGGGACCGAGGGCGCGACGACGACGCCGGGAGCTGCGCCAAGTGACCACGCCGAAACCCACGACGACGGCGAGCACCGGCGGCACGAGCGAGAGGCCTTCCTCCCGGGTCACCCACGCCCAGGCGCCGCTGAGTCCGCAGAGCAGTCCGGCCCCGACGATCCAGACGATCCGAGCGCCGCGCAGGACGGCGAGACACAGCAGCGCCGTGGACGCCACGAACAGCAGGGCCAAGGACGCGTAGAGGTTGTCGCGGACGACGTCGTTGCTCGCGGCACCGAAGTTGGCGGGAGCGAGCGCGAGGAAGACGAAGCACCCGGTGGAGAGCACCTTCCTGCGGGTGGCCGCCAGGATGCAGCCGGCGACGGCGAGGGCCGCCATCAGGTACACGAGCTGTTCGGCCTGCCCGAGTTCGATCCTCGCGTCGTGGGCGAACGCCATCAGGGCCGGGTAGCCGATGCCCTTCACGAGGGTGAGGTCGGTGAACCGTCCCAGCCAGTCGCCGTCAGCCAGCGAGGTGGCGTTGCGGGCGAAGAGCAGCCCGTCGTAGGGAGACAGGTTGAGGAACGTGGGGACGCCGCGCTTGAGGACGAGGCTGACTGCCGCCGCCATCAGGACGGTCAGCAGGCAGAGGACCGTGGACGTGCGGCCGGGCGTCCGCCCCGCTCCGTCCGGACGGGATCCGGGACGGACCACGGCAACCGGGGGTGGGCCGGGCATCCGTTCGTCGACTGCCATCGGACCGAGCCTAGGCGTGCGGGCCGCGGGAGGGCCGCGGCGACGGCCGCCGACGGTCAGCCCGCGAGCCGCGACCCGTGGCGGCCGGCGATGACCTCGATCCGGGTGGGGATCCGGTTGCGCAGCTCTTCGAGGTGACTGATGACCCCGACGGTGCGCCCGCCGCGCCGGAGCTCGTCGAGCACGCTCATCACCGCGTCGAGGGCGCGGGCGTCGAGCGTGCCGAACCCCTCGTCGACGAACAGAGTGTCGATCTGCACGCCACCGGACTCGGCGGTCACGACGTCGGCGAGGCCCAGCGCCAGCGCCAGCGACGCCATGAAGCTCTCGCCGCCGGACAGGGTCTTGGTCGCCCGCAGGCATCCGGTGTACTCGTCCAGGACGTCGAGACCGAGACCGCCCCGTGCACCGTGCCGGCCCTGCGCGTCGCTGTGCCGGAACGTGTACCGACCGCCGGACATGTCCTGCAGCCGCCGGCTGGCCGCCTCGGCGACCTGCTCCAGGCGCGCCGCGAGGACGAACGACTGCAGGCGCATCCGGAGGGTGTTGGCGCCCCGGCCGTTGACCAGGTCGGCGAGCCCGCTCACCTGGTCGAACGCGGCCCGCCGATCGTCGAGCTCGACCTGCAGGGCCGTGACCTCGCCGGCGAGGGAGTCCAGGCCGGTCGCACACCGGCGGGCCCGGTCCAGCTCGGCGACCGCGGCGTCGCGCTTCCGCGTCTCCTCGGCGCACCGCTCCCCCAGCACCTCGAGGTCCGGCCGCGCCCCCAGGTCGGCGAGGTCGGGGTCGGCGACGGCCGCCTGGACCACGGAGAGATCGCGGTCGTGCCCGTCGATCCGGCGGTCCAGCACCGCCAGCCGTCCCGCGTCCAGCAGCGCCGCAGTGGCGTCGAGCAGGTCGTCGAAGCCGGCCTGAGCGGCCCGCTCCTCGGCCGCCTCCCGGGCGGTGTCGGCGGCGGCCCGGGCCCGCACGTCGTCGGTCTCCGCCGCAACGACCGCCTCGCAGCGCTCGGCCTCCATGGTCAGCCGGGCGACCCTGGCGGGCAGGTCGGCGTCCTCCCCGCGCGCGGCGGCCAGCTCGGCGGTCAGGTCCTCCAGTGCAGCCGAGACGGCGGTGCGCTCGGCGGAGCGGGCCTGGAGCTCCTCGCGGCCGGCGGCCAGCTCGGCCGCCGCAGCGTCCCGTCCGGCGACCAGCTTCGCCAGCCGGGCCCGGACGGCCGGGAGCTGGGCAGCCTCGCCCTCGGTGCGTCCGGCGACGTCTCGCAGCTGCTGGACCACGGTGAGCTGCTCGGCCGCCGGCAGGTCACCGGCCCGCCCGCGCAGCGCGGCCAGTTCACGCTCCTGGAGCTCCACCACTGCCGCGGCGCGTGTCGTGTCGGCCTCGGTCGCCTCGACGACCTCGCGTGCCGCCTGCTCGTCGGCTGCGGTCACCACCGGCCCGTCGTGGGCGGCCGGTCGCGGGTGCTCGGTCGCTCCGCACACGGGGCAGTCCGCTCCGTCGGCCAGGCCGGCCGCGAGCTCGGCGGCCATTCCGTCCAGCCGCTGGGCACGGAGGGTGACCCAGTGCTCGCGGGCGTCGATCCAGGCCTCGCGGCACCGGGCAGCCTCCCCGCGGGCGCGCTCGAGGGCGGTGCCGAGACCGTCCGCGGCCTGGGCGGCGGTCAGGGCGGACTCGGCCGCCTCCAGCCGTTCGCGCAGGCCCGGGATCCGGGCGGCCGCGTCCCGGGCCGCCGCGACCTGGGCCTCCTGCTCCGCGATCCGGGCGGGCCACCCGGCGAGGTCCGCCGCACCCTGCTCGCACCTGCGGGTGAGCTGCGCCAGCGCGGTGTCCAGGCGGCGCAGCTTCCGGGTGAGCTCCGCGGCCCGGTCGACGTCCGGGAGGAGTGCCCGCACGGCGGCCGCCTCGTCCCGCAGTGCCCGGGCGAGGATCCCGTCGGCCTCCTGCCGGCCGACCGCCGCCCACGCGCGGCGGGCGGATTCGAGCGCCTGTGCTGCCCGCTCGGCCTCCAGCGCGGTCCGGCCGGCCGCCTCCAGGACGTCCCGGAGCGGCTCGGCGCGCCGGCCGGAGTCCCGCTCGGCGCGCAGCGGAGCCAGCTGCTGCTCCTGCGCGGTGAGCCGGGCGAGCTCCGCCCGGGCGCGGTCCCGTCGGACGTGCCGGTCGGCCAGCGCCCGAGCCGCCGTCAGCTCCGCGTCGATCCCGGCCGTGCGCTCCTCCGCGGCCGTGGCGGCGGCGCGGGCCGCGGTCAGCCGCCCGGCCGCCGATGCGCGGACACCGGTGACCCAGCGGCCGATCCCGGCGCCCGGCCCCGCCCCTGCCAGCTCAGGTGCCAGCGCCTCCGGGACGTCGATGTCGGCCACCTGGGCCAGGCGGGCGATCAAGGTGCTCATCGTGTGCCGGACCGCGTCCAGTCGGTCGCGGGCCGTGGCGCGCTCCCCGGCCAGCCAGTCCTCGACCGTGGCGAAGCGCCCGACGTCGAAGAGGGTCCGCAGCAGACGGCCCCGGTCCTCCGGCTCGGCCCGCAGGAACCGGGCGAAGTCGCCCTGGGGCAGTAGGACGACCTGGCAGAACTGCTCGGCGGAGAGCCCCAGCCGGGTGTGCAGGTACTCCGACCCCTCGTCGATCCGGGTGCTGACCGGCGACCATTCGTCGCCGGTCCAGCGCTGCACGGTGAGCTTGGCCTGCTCGGTGGTCCAGCCGCTGCCGCGCTTCTTGAGGCGTTGCTGCTCGGGACGCCGGATCACCCGCACCCGCTCACCGGCGAGCGTCGCCTCGCAGGAGACCTCGGTGCGCACGTCGGCGGTGGCGTGGTCGCTGCGCAGCCGCTTCTCCTCGCCCCGCGCGCCCGGGACCGTGCCGTAGAAGGCGTAGACCACGGCGTCGAGCAGGGTGGTCTTGCCGGCCCCGGTGGGCCCCCAGAGCAGGAACAGCCCGTCGCGGCCGGCCTCGTCGAGGTCCACGTCCACGGTCCCGGGGAACGGTCCGAAGGCGGTGAGGGACAGGGAGTGCAGCCTCACAGCTGGGCCTCGGCCCGGGCTGCGGAGGCCAGCGCCCGGCCGAGCAGCTCCCGCTCGGCGGGGGTGGCCGGCACGCGTCGCACGTGGCCGACGAACTCCCCGACGACGTCGAGGTCGCTGCGGCCGCGGAGCCGCTCCTGGTAGCTCCGGGCGTCCGGGACCACGCCGGAGCCGGTCCACTCCAGGTGCACGCAGTGGGGGAAGCGCGCCTGCAGGCGACGCATCGGATCGGTCGGCCGGGACGGATCGGTCAGGCGCGCCGAGACGAAGTGGTCGGTGACCGGGTCATGGGCAGGATCGGCGAGCAGGTCCTCGAGCTCGCCGCGCAGGACCGACAGCGGCCGGGGCGTCGGCAGCTCCACCGGCCGCACGTCGGCCAGACCGGAGGCGTCGAGGTCGATCAGCCAGGCCTGCTTCTGCTGCCCGGCCTCGCCGAAGGAGTAGGCCAGCGGCGAGCCGCTGTACCGCAGGCGAGGGGTGAGCGTCTGGGGCCGGTGCAGGTGGCCGAGAGCGACGTAGTCGACGCCGTCGAACACGGCCGCGGGCACCAGGTCGACCCCGCCGACGCTGATGTCCCGCTCGCTCTCGCTGGGCAGCCCGCCGCCGACGAAGGCATGCGCCAGCACCACCGATCGCGCCCCGGGCCGCAGGAACAGGTCGGCACGCACGCGGTCCATCGCCTCGGCCAGCACCGCCTCGTGGCTGCGCGCCGCCGGCAGCCCCAGCTCGAACCGGGCCACCTCCGGCTCCAGGAAGGGCAGCCCGTAGATGGCGACCTCGCCGTGCTCGTCGGCGAGGAGCACCGGCTCGTCGAGCTTCTGGGTCTCGGCCCGCACGTGCAGCCCGCCGACGGCCAACAGCTCGGAGAACGTGCCGAGCCGGCGGGCGGAGTCGTGGTTGCCGGGGGTCAGCACGACGGCGGCCCCGGCCCGGCGCAGGCGCGCGGCGACGCGGCTGAGCACCGCGGTGGCATCGGCCGACGGAACGGCCCGGTCGTACACGTCACCGGCGACGAGCACGACGTCGACGCCCTCGGCAGTGACGACATCGGCGAGGCCGGCCAGCACCTGCTCCTGCTCCGCGAGCAGGTCGGTGCCGTGCAGCGACCGGCCGATGTGCCAGTCGGACGTGTGCAGGAGGCGCATGGTCGGGACGGTAGGTCGCGCTACCGACAGAAACGATCCGGACGCGCCGTGACGGACCGGTCCACAGGAGTCAACCGGGTCACGGGAGGCTGCTCGGACTTCATTGAGGGGCGGTCCCCTGGTGCCCGCTGTAGTAGTCACCGACGTAGCCGGCACTTTCCTGCGCGCGACGGTCGGCGTCTTCCTCGACCATGTAATTGAGCAGCTGCTGGACGCCCTCGCTGTCCGGAATCTGGCGGAGCACCGTCGCGCCGCTGTCGCCGGCGGACTCGATGGTCAGCGTCCCGGAATTGATGATCCGGTCCCACAGGGACTGCCGGTAGGACACGTCGGTGATCCGCGAGAGCCCGATGTCGCGGCCGCGGCGCGCCATGATGCCCTCGCGGAACAGCAGCCGGTGCGTCGTGATCACGTAGTGGGTCGTCCGCCACTTCAGCAGCGGCACGAGGACGAACACGATCAGCAGGACGACGGCGAGCGCGAGGATCAGCATCCGCACGAGGCCCTGCTGCCGCCCGGCCGGGATCGCGGCCATGCCGAAGGAGGCGCCCCCGATCACCACGAGCAACCACACGACCGGCCAGAAGAGGGTCAGCCAATGGGGGTGCAGGTGCCGGGCGACCTCTTCGTCCTCCGCCAGCAGCTTGTCCGGGTACGGCATGCAGCCAGGATGACGCACGATTCCGTGCAGGGAAGTCAGCCAAGGACTGTGTTGTGACGAGTGTGGCCCGAAGGGTCCCGCGAGGAACGACAGGCGTACCCCAGCGACAGCGTCGGGCCGAGTGGGGCCCGGAGGGTCCCAACGCTGGCGCGAGACAGGGGCTCCGAGCATCCGGGGAACGGCTCGTGGCCGCGGTGTCGGCCGGAGGACCGCCATGTCACCGCACGTGCCGCACGTCTCCCGAGGCGAGCTCGACGGTGCCGCCCGGCGTGGCCACCACGAGCCGGCCGTCCCAGTCGACCGCCTGCGCCGTCCCCTCCAGGGTCGAACCGTCCGGAAGGCTGACGGCCACCTCGGTGCCGACGGTGGACGACCAGCCCAGGTAGTCCTGCGCCAGGCCGGACGCGACCGGGTCGCCGAGGGCTGCGGTCCATCGCAGGTAGCGCTTCTCGACCGCGCGGAGGAACGCCAGGAGGACGGGCCCGCGGTCGACCGGCGCACCCAGCACCCGGGAGAGCGACGTCCCGGTGTCGGGCAGCTCGTCGGCGGTCGTGGAGACGTTGAGGCCGACGCCGACGACGACCGCCTTCTCGCGGCCCTCCGCGAGGATGCCGGCGAGCTTGCGGCCGTCCACGGCGAGCAGGTCGTTCGGCCACTTCAGCGAGGCGCGGACGCCGGTGACCTCGCCTACCGCCTCGGCCAGGGCGACTCCGGTCAGCAGCGGGAGCCATCCCCGCCGGGCGGCCGGGACGTCGGGGCGCAGCAGGAAGGAGACGGTGATGCCGGCGCGCGGCGGCGACGTCCAGACGCGGTCCAGCCGGCCGCGGCCGGCGACCTGGTGCTCGGCGACGAGCACTGCTCCCTCCGGGGTCTCCTCCCCGGTCGTGGCGACGAGCGCGGCGTTGGTGGACCCGATCTCGGGCACCACCTCGAGGGTCCGCCACAGGGCGCTGTCGCGCGTGAGGGCGGTCTGCAGGGCGGGCCCGTCGAGCGCCGGGCGGTCCAGATCCGACCAGCGGGAGGAGGGGTCATCGGGCACTCCCTTACGCTACGGCCCGTGACCGCCGCTGAGCTGGAGAGCGCCGGGGAGCACGTCCCCGACGACATCGACATCCACACCACTGCCGGGAAGCTCGCCGACTTCGAACGGCGCGTGCAGGAAGCCACGCATGCCGGCTCCGAGCGCGCCATCGAGAAGCAGCACGCCGCGGGGAAGATGACCGCGCGCGAGCGCATCGAGGCACTGCTCGACCCGGGCTCGTTCACCGAGTTCGACGAGTTCGCCCGGCACCGGTCGACCAACTTCGGCATGGGCGACAGGCGTCCGTTCGGCGACGGCGTCGTCACCGGCTACGGCACCGTCGACGGCCGTCCGGTCGCGATCTTCTCCCAGGACGTCACCGTCTTCGGCGGCAGCCTGGGCGAGGTCTACGGCGAGAAGATCGTCAAGATCCTCGACTTCGCGGTGAAGAACGGCTGCCCGATGATCGGGATCAACGAGGGCGGTGGCGCGCGGATCCAGGAGGGCGTGGTCTCCCTCGGCCTCTACGGCGAGATCTTCCAGCGCAACGTGCACGCCTCCGGCGTCATCCCGCAGATCTCGCTGGTGATGGGCCCGGCCGCCGGTGGACACGTCTACTCCCCCGCGCTGACGGACTTCATCGTGATGGTCGACAAGACCAGCCAGATGTTCATCACCGGGCCCGACGTCGTGAAGACCGTCACCGGCGAGGAGGTCACCCTCGAGGAGCTCGGCGGCGCGCGCACGCACAACACCAAGTCCGGGGTGGCCCACTACCTGGCCGAGAACGAGGACGACGCCCTCGACTACGTCAAGGCGCTGCTGTCCTACCTGCCGAGCAACAACCTCGACCCGCTGCCGGCGCTCGACGTCGCTCCGGTCGACGTCGTCCTCCCGGACGCGCTGACCGAGGAGGACCTCGAGCTCGACACGTTCATCCCGGACTCGGCGAACACCCCCTACGACATGCACACGGTGATCGAGCACGTCGTCGACGACGGCGAGTTCCTCGAGGTGCAGCCGCTGTTCGCGCCGAACATCCTCATCGGCTTCGGCCGGGTCGAGGGGCGCCCGGTGGGCATCGTGGCCAACCAGCCCACCCAGTTCGCCGGCACCCTCGACATCGACGCGAGCGAGAAGGCCGCCCGGTTCGTGCGGACCTGCGACGCCTTCAACATCCCGGTGCTCACCTTCGTCGACGTCCCCGGCTTCCTGCCCGGGACGTCGCAGGAGTGGGACGGGATCATCCGCCGCGGCGCCAAGCTCATCTACGCCTACGCGGAGGCCACCGTCCCGCTGGTCACGATCATCACGCGCAAGGCCTACGGCGGCGCCTACGACGTCATGGGGTCCAAGCACCTGGGCGCCGACGTCAACCTGGCGTGGCCCAGCGCGCAGATCGCCGTCGTCGGGGCGCAGGGCGCCGTCGGCATCCTCTACCGCAAGGAGCTCGCGGCGGCCGACGACCCCGACGCCCGCCGCGCGGAGCTGATCGCGGAGTACGAGGACACCCTCGCCAACCCCTACATCGCCGCCGACCGCGGTTACGTCGACGCGGTCATCCCCCCGTCGCAGACCCGCGTGCAGGTGACCAAGGCGCTGCGGGTGCTGGCCAACAAGCGGCAGACCCTGCCGCCGAAGAAGCACGGGAACATCCCGCTATGACATCGCGACCCTCCGGGCCGCACCGCGGCCAGGAGCCGTCCCCCGACTCGGGTGGAGCCCCTGCGTCGTTCGATCGCGGAGACCCTTCGGGCCCCCACTCCTCACGACAGCCGTTGTTGAGTGTCGTTCGCGGGGAGCCCACCGCCGAGGAGCTGGCGGCGCTCACCGTCGTCGTCGCCGCGTTGTCGCAGCGCCGCGAGCGTCGTCGTCCGGTCCCCGTCGGTGCGTGGGCGTCGTTCGGGCACCGCCACCGCCGCCCGCTTCAGGCCGGGCCCGGGGGCTGGTTCGCCGCTGGGTGGAACGCGTGAGCTCCGACCGTCGCCTCGTCCTGGCCTCGGCGTCCCCCGCCCGGCTGTCGCTGCTGCGGCAGGCCGGCCTGGCACCGGACGTCGTCGTGAGCCAGGTCGACGAATCGGTCGTGAAGGCGCCACGGGTCGCCGAGCAGGTCGCCCTGCTGGCCGCGGCCAAGGCCGCCGCGGTGGCCAAGAACGAGACCGACGCACTCGTCATCGGCGCCGACTCCCTGCTGGAGTTCCACGGCAAGCCGTTGGGCAAGCCGGCCGACGCAGCCGACGCGATCGACCGGTGGCAGCGCATGGCCGGCCGCTCCGGTGTGCTGCACACCGGGCAGGCGCTCTTCGACGTCCAGGACGGCGCCGTCGTGGGCCGCGACATCGCCGTGGCCTCGACGGTCGTCTACTTCGCCAGCCCGACCCCGCAGGAGCTCGAGGCCTACGTGGCCACCGGGGAGCCGCTGGCCGTCGCGGGCGCCTTCACCCTCGACGGCCTGGGCGCCCCCTTCGTCCGCCGCGTCGAGGGCGACCCCGCCGCGGTGGTCGGGCTGTCCTTGACGGTGCTCCGTACCCAGCTGGCCAAGCGCGGTCTGGCGATCACCGATCTCTGGCGCCGCTGACGCCTCGTCCTGCCGTTCTGCGACCTGCCCGCGGGCTGGTCGCGACCCGAGAACTACAGTCCGGACGTTCGGACTCGAGAGGGAGAAACCGGTGCAGAAGGTCCTGATCGCCAACCGTGGTGAGATCGCGGTACGCGTCGCACGTGCCTGCAAGGACGCGGGTCTGACCAGCGTGGCCGTCTACGCCGAGCCCGACCGGGACGCGTTGCACGTCCGCGTCGCCGACGAGGCCTTCGCCCTGGGCGGCACGACGCCCGGCGACTCCTATCTCGTGGTCGAGAAGATCCTGGCCGCCGCGTCGCAGTCCGGCGCCGACGCCGTCCACCCCGGGTACGGCTTCCTCTCGGAGAACGCCGACTTCGCCCAGGCGGTCATCGACGCCGGGCTGACCTGGATCGGCCCCTCCCCGCAGTCGATCATCGACCTCGGCGACAAGGTCGCTGCCCGGCACATCGCCACCAAGGCCGGCGCGCCCCTGGTCCCCGGCACCAAGGACCCGGTCAAGGACGCCGACGAGGTCGTCGCCTTCGCCGAGGAGCACGGGCTGCCGGTTGCGATCAAGGCCGCGTTCGGCGGCGGTGGTCGCGGGCTGAAGGTCGCCCGCACGATCGAGGAGATCCCCGAACTGTTCGACTCCGCCGTCCGCGAGGCCGTGTCCGCGTTCGGTCGCGGCGAGTGCTTCGTCGAGCGCTTCCTGGACAAGCCCCGCCACGTCGAGGCCCAGGTGCTCGCCGACACCCACGGCAACGTGATCGTCGTCGGCACCCGCGACTGCTCGCTGCAGCGACGCAACCAGAAGCTGGTCGAGGAGGCGCCCGCGCCGTTCCTGACCGACGAGCAGCGCGCGAGCATCCACAGCTCGGCCAAGGCCATCTGCAAGGAGGCCGGCTACCACGGCGCCGGCACCGTGGAGTACCTGGTCGGGGTCGACGGCTCGATCTCGTTCCTGGAGGTCAACACCCGCCTGCAGGTCGAGCACCCGGTCAGCGAGGAGACCAGCGGCATCGACCTCGTCCGCCAGCAGTTCCGCATCGCCGACGGCCTCGAGCTGGAGTTCACCGAGGACCCGACCCCCCGTGGGCACAGCATCGAGTTCCGCATCAACGCCGAGGACGCCGGGCGCAACTTCATGCCGGCCCCGGGCCCGGTCGAGCGCCTGGAGATCCCGCAGGGCCCCGGCGTCCGCTGGGACTCCGGCGTCGAGACCGGCGGCGAGGTCGCCGGCGCGTTCGACTCGATGCTGGCCAAGCTGATCGTCACCGGCGCCACCCGCGAGGAGGCGCTGCAGCGCGCCCGCCGCGCGCTGGACGAGCTGATCGTCGAGGGCATGCCGACCGTCGTCGCGTTCCACCGGGCCGTCGTCCGCGACGAGGCCTTCACCAGCGAGCCGTTCACCGTGCACACCCGGTGGATCGAGACCGAGTGGGACAACCAGGTCCCGCCCTACGACGCCGCCCCGGCCGAGCAGGACGAGGAAGCCCCGCGGCAGACCGTCGTCGTCGAGGTCGGCGGACGGCGGCTCGAGGTGTCGCTGCCGGCGGGCCTGGCGGCCGGTGGCGCAGCGCCCGGTGCGGCCGCCAAGCCCCGCAAGCGCGGTGGCGGCGGCAGCGGCTCCGGCGCGTCCGGCGACTCCCTCACCGCGCCCATGCAGGGCACGATCGTCAAGGTCGCGGTCGAGGACGGCGCCACCGTCGAGGCCGGCGACCTGATCGTCGTCCTCGAGGCGATGAAGATGGAGCAGCCGATCAACGCCCACAAGGCGGGGACGATCTCCGGGCTTGCCGCCGAGGTCGGCGCCGCGGTCACCAGCGGCGCGGTCATCTGCACCATCGCCGACGCCGCCTCCGAGTAGCCGCGACCGCTAGAGCGTGATGCTCCGGCAGCCGAGGGGCGTGTTCAGCCAGCCGATCTGGCCGTCGATCGCGTAGACGCACACCCGGTGGACGCCAGGGCCGACCGTGGCCGTGTGGCTGAACCCGTGGTCGTTCCCCGCCCCCGGGTAGAACGCGCCGACGTCGGGCCGGGACCCGTTCGCCGACACCGCCGTCCCCTGCCCGTCGACGTACACGTGGACGGCGTTCGGCGCGGTCCCGGAGTCGGGGTCGAGTGCCCAGCCGCTCACCGTCAGCGTCGAACCGGATGCCGAGAGGACCTCCCAGTTCGCCCGCGGGGGCGTCACCTGCGTGTCGATCGTGCGGCAGCCCAGCGCGGAGTTCCGCCACGGCAGATCGGCGTCGACCGCGTAGACGCAGACCGTGTGCCGGCCCGGCGCCACCGCGCCGGACCAGGTGAACCCGCGGGAGTTGCCGACACCCGGGAAGAACTCGCCCACGTCGGGCCGGGACCCGTTCGCCGAGATCGCGGTGCCCTGACCGTCGACGTACACGTGCACCGGCACCGCCCCGGAGGGAGAGTCGGTGTCGAACGCCCACCCGGCAACCGTGACGGTCGATCCGGACGCGCTCAGCACCTCCCAGTTGGCCACCGGCAGTGCCAGCTGGGTGGTGATCGACCGGCACCCGAGGGCTGCGTTGCGGAACGGGAACTCCGGGTCGATCGCGTAGGCGCACACCGTGTGGACGCCGGGGACGACGGTGCCGGTCCAACTGAAGCCGTGCGAGCTGCCGACACCCGGGAAGAACGCGCCCACGTCGGGCCGGGACCCGTTCGCCGAGATCGCGGTGCCCCGGCCGTCGACGTAGACGTGGATCGGCACCGACCCGGTCGGGGAGTCGGTGTCGAAGGCCCAACCGGCGACGGTCACCGTCGAGCCCGAGGCGCTGAGCACCTCCCAGTTCGCCGAGGGGAGGGCGACCTGCGTCGCGATGGACCGGCAGCCCAGGGGCACGTTGCGCCAGGCCTGGTCCAGGTCGATCGCGTACGCGCACACCGTGTGCGCGCCGGGCGCCACGGTCCCCGACCAGCTGAAACCGTGCGACGAGCCCACCCCGAACGCCGCGCCCACGTCGGGCCGGCTGCCGTTCGCGGTCACCGCGGTGCCCTGACCGTCGACGTAGAGGTGCACCTGGCTGGCCGTGTTGGGCGAGTCCGGATCGAACGCCCAGCCCGACACCGTCAGGGTCGAGCCAGAGGCGCTCAGCCCCTCCCAGTTGGCCAGCGGGAGCGCCTGCCGGATGGTGATGGATCGGCAGCCCAGCCACTCACGCTGGATGGGCCTGTCCCACTCCGTCCCGTAGACGCAGACGTTGTGGGCGCCGGGCGACACCGCGCCCGACCAGCTGTAGCCGTGCGCGTCGCCGGCTCCGGGGTTGGCGGTGCCGATGTCGGGTCGCGATCGGTCGGCCATGACCTCGGCCGCGACGTGGACGCCGTCGATCCAGACGTCCATCGGGACTGCCTGCGTCGGCCAGTCCTGGTTGATCGACCAACCGGTGACGGTGATGGTCGACCCCTCTGCCGTCAGCGTCTCGACAGCACCGATGGGCCGGTACGAGCCGTTCCTCCTGGGCTCCACCAGGATGCTCGCGCTCGTGGAGGAGACGCTCTGGACGGTCACCACGTAATAGCCACCATCGACGTTGATCCGCACCGGGGTGCCGATGGGGAGCGCGTAGTCGAAATCCTCGCCCCACTCGGCCTGCGGCGAGGGCGTCCCGTCGAGCAGTGTCGAGTAGGCATGGGTCGAGTTCGTCGCGCGCAGGAGCACGCCCGGCTGCAGGCCGGCGAGATTGTCCGGCGTGCCGAGCCACGCGTCGCGGCCGCTCGCGGGCCGGTATTCCAGCCACCACTTCATGTACTCGTCGTCACGCAACACGACAGCCCGGCGACCAGCTCGTTGCGAGACGGCGTCGATGCTGACGGTCGCTGCGCCACTCGAGCCGATGTCGAAAGCCTGGGCCGAGACCAGCGAGATCGCACCGGCCTGCACGAGGTTCAGCGATCCGAGCTGCTCCCAGGTGTAACCCATCACGTCGTACAGGTCGCCGTAGTCATCCCTTCCACAGAGCCACTCGTAGCCGTACTGGGTGCAGTTCAGGCTCGAGGAATGGTTGAGGCTGAGGTTGTGCCCGAGCTCGTGCGCGATGAGCGACGTGTTCACGTCGCGCACGTAGGCGAACGACGCCTGGCTGTTGTACGCCCAACCGATCTCCCCGAGCCCGTACTCGCACCCCGGAAGGCCGCCGGGAGTGCTCGTGACGTACAGCAGGAGGTGCTTGCCGTGACCTTCGACGAACCCGACGGTGTCGGCGACCTCGTCCCAGAGCGCGTAGGGGTCCTCGCAACTGGCGTCGGTGTCGATCCAGTCGTGAGAGGCCGTGACACCGAACTTGTAGCGGGCGTCGGTCTCCTGCTCCCAGAAGTCGGCGACCGGGCCGTTCACCGCGGAGACGACATCGGCGAGCGTCGTGGAGTCCCGCACACCACCGGCCGGGTTCACCATCACCACGGTCACCGAGTTGGTGTACGGCGGCGATGCGGGCGCAGCCGGCGGGGGGACGGCGGGGACGGCGGGCGCTGCCTCCAGCACCTCGGCATCCAGCACCTCCCGGGCCTCCTCGAAGCCCTGGGCCGCACCCGTGTCCGGGGCCGCCTCCCCCACGGTGACCTCTACTGTGGCGCCGATCTCGAGGTCGTCGACGTCAGCGGTGTCGAGCCGCACGGTCTCCCCGTCGTCGGTCCGGACATAGCTCAGCGGTCCCTCGTCGGCGTACTCGGAGGCCTCGCCGGGCTCCTCGTACTCCGGCCAGATCTGCGCGAATTCGCCGACCACGGTCTCCGCGACCCCCGGAGCCGGCTCGTCGTCCGCTCTCGCGGGCAGCGTGCCCAGGCTCACCGAGCCCGTCAGGACGGCGGCGGCGACGCTGACGACCAGGGCGCGTGAGAGCAGTGGCCGGGTAGCGGGGCGCACGAGCAACTCCTCAGGGCAGACGGAAGCCCACGTCCACCTGCGCGTAACGGGGCAAAAACGGACAGTATCTGCGGTCGGCGTGGCGCGAGGGAAACGCTGTGTCAGGTGGTGATGCTGCGACAGCCGAGCGGGGTGTTCAGCCAGGTGATCTGCACGTCTACGGCGTAGAGGCAGACGGTGTGCCGGCCCGGCGACACCGTCGTCGCGTGGCCGAAGCCGTGGTCGCCGCCGGCCCCGGCGAACGCGGCGCCGACGTCGGGGCGCGATCCGCCCGCGATGATCGCCGCACCCTCGCCGTCAACGTAGACGTGCACCTGGCTGACGGCGGTCGGCGCATCCGGGTCGAACGCCCAGCCGCCGACGGTGACCGTCGAGCCCGACGCGGAGAGGACCTCCCAGTTCGCGTACGGCCGCGTGAGCGCCACGGCCACCGTCCGGCACCCCAATCCGGTGTTCGACCACGGGAGCTGCCCGTCGATCGCGTACACGCAGACGGTGTGCAGCCCCGGGTCGACCGTCCCCGACCACCCGAAGCCGTGATCCGCCCCGGCCTCAGGGAAGGCCGCCCCCACGTCCGGACGCGACGCCGCCGCCGTCAGCGGCGTCCCCCGGCCGTCGACGTAGACGTGCACCTGACCGGCCGTCGTCGCGGAATCGGGGTCGAACGCCCAGCCGCCGACGGTGATCGTCGTGCCGGAGGCGGAGAGGACCTCCCAGTTGCCCCACGGGCGGGTCACCGCGACGGCCACCGCACGACAGCCGAGCGGGGTGTTGGCCCACGACAGCTGCGCATCGATCGCGTACACGCACACGGTGTGCACGCCCGGGCTGAGCGTTCCCGACCAGGCGAACCCGTGGTCCGCCCCGGCCTGGGGGAACACCGCCCCGACGTCCGGTCGCGCGGTCGCCGCCGTCAAGGCCGTCCCACCACCATCGACGTAGACGTGCACCTCACCGGCCACTGTCGGGGAGTCGGGGTCGAAGGCCCAGCCGCCGACCGACACGGTCGTCCCCGACGCCGAGAGGGCCTCCCAGTTGGCGGCCGGCCTCTTGTTCGTCGCCGCCGTCCACCCCCGCAGGCTCGGGCCCGGCACGACCCGGATCGACGCGCTGGTCCCCGACACAGCCGTGACGGTCACGTTGAAGACCCCGTAGGAGACGGCCACCGATCGGCCGAGGGGCAGCGCCACCTGCAGGTCGCTGTTCCAGCCCGAGGCGGCCGACGGCGAGCCGTCCAGCAGGATCGAGGTGTCGGAGTAGAAGGACGACGCCGGGAACGGCGCCGCCCGGTGCAGGAGCACCCCGGTCTGCAGTCCGAACCGGTTCGAGGGCGCCAGCCAGCTGTCCTGGCCGGTCGCCGTCCGGTACTCCAGCCAGTACACGACTCCGTCCGGGTCGACGAGTTTCAGCGCCCGCGTGCCCGTGGTGCCACTCAGCGGCGCCAGTTCGTAGGTGGTCGCCGCCCCCGTCGCCGGGACGACCTGTTGCTGACCGGTGGGGAGCAGTCCGAGCCGCACCGCCTGGGCGGCGTTCAGCGAGCCGATCTGCTGCCAGGACACGCCCATGACGTCGTAGTAGTCGCGGTAGGACTCCGTGCGGCAGGAGCCCGATTCAGGCCCGGCGTCACACTGCCGGCCCGAGGAATGTCCGAGACCCAAGTTGTGGCCGAGTTCGTGGGCGATGACCGAGGGGGCGACGTCGGTGACGTACAGCTTGCCGCCGCCGACCTGCGCGAGGCCGTACGCACAGCCCGGACTGTTCCGGGGCAGGTACACCAGCAGGTGGTTCCGCCCCGGCCCCGCGTCCCAGCCGGGAGCGGCGGCGGCCGCCTGGTTCCACAGGTCGTTGGGCCGCGAGCAGTCCACGGTCGCGGGCACCCACGCGGGATCGTTGCCGGCGGCCGTGGTGATCCGGATCGTGTCGCCCGACTGCCCGGACCAGAACGCCGCCACCGACGTGCTGATGGCCGCCTCGACCTGGGCGAGGGTCCTCCCCGGCTCGGCCGTCCCGCCGCCGGGGATCATCATCACGACGGTCACCACGTCCGTGGCCGCGGCCGCCACGGGCGGCTCCTCGGCGGGTGCTGCTTCGACGACCTCTGCGGACAGCACCTCGAGCGCCGGCTCGAGCCCGTCCTCGGTGCCCGGGTCGCCATCGACCTCGTCACCCACGACGACCTCGACCGTGGCCCCCACCGGCGCCCCCGCCCCCGGCAGACCATCCTGCAGGTCGTCGGTCGACACCCGGACGGACCCGCCGTCCTCGGTCTCGATCCAGGTGAGCGGTCCCTCGGCTCCCCGCTCGGCCGCCTCGTCGTGGTCCTCGTACTCCGGCCAGGCCTGCACGAGCTCGCCGACCACCGTCTCCCCGCTGGAGGGAGCGTCGTCGGCGGCGGCCGCCGCCGGGACGGCGATCGGCAGCAGGACCGCCGCGATGATCGCGGCGATCCGGGATCGCCGTCGAGGCGATCGGTGGGGCACGGGCACGGACGACTCCTGGAACGGCGAGGGACTGCCCTCTTCTTCGGCGCGAGGGCCCCCGGTCTCAACCGCAGCCACCCGGTCGGGCGAACGGGCTTCAGGCCCGGCGGGCCCGCGACCTGCGCATGGTGCGGACGACGAACAGTGCGGAGGCGGCCAGCACGGCCCCCGCCAGGGGCGCCAGGAGGCCACTCCCGGTGGTGCTCTCGGCGGCCGACTCCAGAGCCGGCGTGGCGTGCAGGGCCTGCCGGGTGTCGTACTGCGGCGTCACGAAGCCGGCCGAGTCACCCGCCTTGGCGGGGATGCCCTCGGCCGACGCCGGCAACACGCTGCCGGGCACGGTGGCGGCCTGCCGGGGAGCCGGGGTGGCAGGGGCCGCCGACGGCGTGGGCGTGACGGTGAGGACGGCGCCGGCCGCGGTCACGCTCTGCACGACGACGGTGAAGTCTCCCCCGGAGACCGACACGGGCGCGCCGACGGAGAGCGCCGACTGCAGGTCGCCGTCCCACGAGGCAGCAGTGCCCGGCGTGCCGTCGAGCAGCACGGAGGTGTCGGGCAGGCTCTCCGCGCGTCGGAGCAGCACGCCGGTCTGCAGCCGGTAGCGGTTGGCCGCCGTCCCGAGCCAGGCGTCGCGGCCGGTCGGCGTGCGGTACTCGAGCCAGTAGTCGACGCCCTCGGCGTCGGTGAGCCGCAGCGCCCGAGTGCCCTCGCTACCGGACAGCGGCGCGAGGGTGACCGTGGCCGCCGCGCCCGTGACGGGAAGCGCCTGCTGCTGAGCTGCCGGCAGCACCCCGAGGCGAGCGGCCTGGGCGACGTTCAGCGAGCCGAGCTGCGCCCACGAGACGCCCATGACGTCGTAGTAGTCGCGGTAGGGCGCGGTCCGGCAGGTGTCGGACTCGACGGCGGCGTCGCACTGCCGGGCGGAGGAGTGCCCCAGCCCGAAGTTGTGGCCGAGCTCGTGGGCGATCACCGAGCTCACCGTGTCCCGCACGTACATCCGGCCACCGGTCGCCGGCGAGGAGCCGACCTCGGCCAGGGCGTAGGAGCAGGTCGTGGCCGCGCTGCTCACGTAGAGCAGGAGGTGCTTGCCGGGGCCGGGGACGAAGCCGACCGTCGTGGCGACCTCGTTCCACATCGCCGTCGGGTCGGCGCAGCCGGCGGCGGGCGACACCCAGTCGCGGGTGGCGGTGACGCCGAGGGCGATCGCGCCGTTGCTCTGCTCGGCCCAGAAGTCCGCGACCGGCCCGTCGACGACGTCGACCAGCTTCTGGGCGGTGACGGCGTCCGGGGCCACCCCGTCCGGAGCGACGCGGACGACGGTGACCTGGTTGGTGAAGCCGGCGGGGTCGCGCAGCACCGGCTCCGCGGGGGCGGCGGCGACGACCCGGGTGGCGGTGACCTCGTGCAGGGGGTCCGCGGCGCCGTCGTCCTCGGAGTCGACGGTGACCTGCAGGGTCGTCCCGGTGGGGATGCCCTCGACGTCCTCGGTCGGAATGCGGACCGCGTCACCCTCGGCGTTCTGCACCCAGCTGATCGGGTCGGTGTGGGCGCCGTCCACGGAGTCCGGCCAGGCCTGCACCAGCCGGCCGACGACCGTGCTGCCGCTCGGCTCGTCGGCCTGCGCGACGGCGCCGGGGGCCAGCACCGCGGCCG
Source organism: Blastococcus sp. CT_GayMR16 (assembly GCF_004570875.1). Lineage (GTDB taxonomy): Bacteria > Actinomycetota > Actinomycetes > Mycobacteriales > Geodermatophilaceae > Blastococcus_B. The sequence goes on from NZ_SPQK01000010.1 coordinate 88,132, forward strand.
CCACGGCGGAACCGACCGTGAGCGAACGCAGCAGGCGACGACGGGCGGGGGCGAGGACGAACCGGACAGAAGGCATCTCCCTCTGTCTCGGCGGGCTCCGCGCGCGTCGGCACCGTCGGCGCGGAATTGAGCGGAACGCCCGTCACATCTGCCGCAGTGGGCGCTCCGCCCCCGGCAGTCCCGTCAGGACAGCTCGTCGACGCCCATCAGCCGGCGGCCGGCCTCGGTGATCGACCCCGAGAGGGACGGGTAGATCGAGAACGTCTGCGCCAGGTCGGCAGCGGTCAGCCCCTTCGTCACCGCGAGGGCGATCGGCAGGATCAGCTCCGAGGCGCCGGGCGCCACGACGACGCCGCCGACGACGACCCCGGTCGAGCGGCGGGTGAACAGCTTCACGAAGCCGTCCCGCAGGTCGCTCATCTTGGCGCGCGCGTTGGTGGCCAGCGGGAGCCGGACGACGTCGATGTCCTGGGCGTCGGTGATCGTCTTCTCCTGGACGCCGACCGTGGCGATCTCGGGGTGGGTGAAGACGTTGGCCGCGACGGTCTTGAGCTTGATCGGCGCGACGGCCTCACCGAGTGCGTGCCACATGGCGATCCGGCCCTGCATCGCCGCGACCGACGCGAGCTGGAAGACACCGGTGACGTCACCGGCGGCGTAGATGCCCGGTACCGAGGTGCGGGAGACCCGGTCGACGACGATGTGCCCGGCCTGGGTCACCTCGACCCCGGTCTGCTCCAGGTTCAGCCCGGTGGTGTTCGGCACGGTGCCGACGGTCATCAGCGCGTGCGATCCTTCGACGGTGCGGCCGTCGGTCAGCTCGACGACGACGCCCTTCTCGGTGCGCTTCACCGCCGCGGCGCGACCGCGCTCGGCGATCCGGCCACCGCGGGACTGGAAGACCTCCTCCAGCACCTCGGCCGCGTCGGAGTCCTCGCCCGGCAGGACCTGGTCGCGCGAGGAGACCAGCGTGACCGGTACCCCTGCCTCCAGGTAGCCGGAGGCGAACTCGGCCCCGGTCACCCCGGACCCGACCACCACGAGGTGCTCGGGCATCTCCTCGAGCTCGTAGACGTCGCGCCAGTCGAGGATCCGCTCGCCGTCGGGCTCGGCGCCGATCAGGACGCGCGGGTCCGCGCCGGTGGCGATGAGGACGACGTCGCTCTCCAGCTCCTCGGTGACCCGCCCGTCGGGGTCGAGCACCTCGACGCGGTGCGCGGCCAGGCCGCGGATCTCGTCGGAGAGACGCCCCTGACCGACGACGATCCGGACTCCCTCGCCGGTCAGCCGGGCGTGGATGTCGGCCGACTGGGCCATGGCCAGGCCCTTGACCCGGTGGTTGACCGACGCGAGGTCGAGGCTCACGGTGGCGAGCTCGGCGCCCTGCAGCCCCAGGACGGCGGAGTCGCGCACCGAGGTCATGGCGCCCGCGGCGGCGATGAGGGTCTTGGAGGGGACGCAGTCGGTGAGGACGCTGGCGCCGCCGATGCCGTCCCGCTCGATCACGGTGACCTGCGCACCGAGCTGTGCGGCGACCAGTGCGGCTTCGTAGCCGGCCGGTCCGCCGCCGATGATGACGATGCGGGTCATGGGTCCTTTTCCGATGCTGGAGCAATGGTTCAGCGGCCATTCTCCCCGGTGTCGTCACCGAGCGCTGCGACCGGCGTCCTTCGGCCCGGCGCATCCGGTCGTTAGTGTCGGCCCAATGGGCCTCTACGCCGCTTACGGGTCGAACATGGATCCCGAGCAGATGCTGCGCCGCTGCCCCTCCTCGCCGCACACCGGTACCGGGTGGGTCCGCGGCTGGCGCCTCACGTTCGGCGCCGAGGAGTACGGCTGGGACGGCGCGCTGGCGACCCTCGTGCCGGACGACGACACCGGTCCCGGCGTCTTCGTCGCCCTCTACGACCTGACCGAGGCCGACGAACGCACCCTCGACGCCTGGGAGGGCGCCGACTCCGGCCTCTACCGGCGGGTGCACCTGCGCGTGCACACCCTGACCGGGGACGACGTCGCCTACGTCTACGTGCTGGACGCCTTCGAGGGCGGCCTGCCCTCGGCGCGGCACCTGGGCGGCATCGCCGACGCCGCCGAGGCTGCCGGCGCTCCCACCGACTACGTGACCGACCTGCGCTCGAAGGAGTGCCGCTCCACGGGCAACTGACACGGCCCTCGCCGACCCCGTTGACCCCGGCTCCCCGCCGACGCTAGGTTCCCGCAGCCCAGTGGCCCAGGACGGGGGAACGGTGAGCGAGCCCGTGACCGATACCCGGCTGTCGGAGTGGGCGAAGAACCCGGCGCTCGGGGCGGTGGCGGTCGTCGCCGTCCTCGCCGCCGTCGGCGTCGCCGGCGACCTGCTGCCGCGGCTGGTCCGCAACCAGCCGCTCTGGGCAGCCCTGCTCGTCTCCGCCGCGGTCGTGTCGCTGTTCGTCATGCTGATCGGCCGGGGACCCTGGCTGCTCGTCGGCACGCTGCTCCTCGCTGCGGCCCTCGTGGGAGTGATCTTCCTCGGGGTGGGCAGCCTGTCCGAGCGCGAGATCCCGCACGTCACCCTGGCGGTCACGCAGAAGGCCGAGCCGCTGTCGACCACGGTCGCCGTCACGGGGACCGCGACGAGCCAGCGCAGCACCGAGACGATGCTCGTGCAGGTCCTCGGCTTCCCCAGCGCGGTCGACCCGGAGGTCCTGTCAGGAGCCTGCCGCGGGTCGCGCCGGACGGACGACGCCGGCGACGACCAGTTCAGCGTGCTGCTGTGGAACGAGAGCGGGCCGGACCAGACCGGGAGGTCGAGGGTGGAGACCACGCTGGACGTGCCGTCGGACGACTTCGCCGTCGTGTGTGTCGGCGTCTTCCTGCGCGAGCGGGACCGGAACGACGCCGAGGACGACCGCATCGCCTGGGCCTACTCCACGGTGCCCTGATCAGGGGGTGTCTGCGGGCGCTTCCTCGGGAGTCGCCAGGAAGGTCTGCAGGATCTGCTGCGCGGCCAGCGCCGGCGTCAGCTCCCCCGACAGCACCGCCTTCTCCAGGTCCGGGACGGCGTTCCGCACCCCGGGGTGCGCCCGCAGCCGGTGCTCCAGCGCATCGCGGACCAGCTGCCATGTCCAGCGCACCTGCTGGGCCCGCCGGCGGTCCTCGAACTCACCCGAGGCCCTCATCCGGTCCTGGTGCTCGACCAGCTTCGCCCAGACCTGGTCCAGGCCCTCCCCCGTGAGTCCGGCACAGGTCAGCACCGGCACGTCCCAGCCGTCGTCCGTGTGCCCGCGCAGCATGCGGATCGCACCGGCCAGCTCCCGGGCGGCCTTGCGCGCATCGCCGGCTCCCGGGCCGTCGGCCTTGTTCACGGCGATGACGTCGGCGATCTCGAGGATGCCGCGCTTGATGCCCTGGAGCTGGTCGCCGGTGCGCGCGATGGTCAGGAACAGGAACGAGTCGACCATCTCGGCGACGGTGATCTCCGACTGCCCGACACCCACGGTCTCCACCAGGACGACGTCGTAGCCGGCCGCCTCCGCGACGACCATCGACTCGCGGGTCGCCTGGGCCACCCCGCCGAGCGTCCCCGACGTCGGCGAGGGGCGGATGAAGGCGTTCGGGTCGACCGCCAGCCGGGCCATCCGGGTCTTGTCACCCAGGATCGACCCCCCGGACCGCGCGGACGACGGGTCGACGGCGAGCACCGCGACCTTCGAGCCGCCCGCCGTGAGGTCGACCCCCAGCTGGTCGATGAAGGTCGACTTCCCGACCCCGGGGACGCCGCTGATCCCGACCCGCCGCGCCCCCCCGGCGTGCGGCAGCAGCTCGACGAGCAGCTCCTGCGCCTTCTCCCGGTGGTCACCGCGACGGGACTCGACCAGCGTGATGGCGCGCGCCATCACCCGCCGGTCGCCGGCGAGGACCCCCTCGACGAGCGCAGGTACGTCGATCTCTCTCGCCATCAATGACCGAGACGCGACGACAGCGTGCGCAGCAGCTCCTGCGCCGCCTCGGCGATGACCGTGCCGGGCGGGAACACCGCGGCCGCGCCCATCTCCTTCAGGGTCGGGACGTCGTCGGGCGGGATGACGCCGCCGACCACGATCAGCACGTCGTCGGCACCCAGCTCGGCCAGCGCCGTCTTCAGCGCGGGCACGAGGGTGAGGTGGCCCGCGGCCAGCGACGAGACGCCGACGACGTGCACGTCGGCCTCCACCGCCTGCCGGGCGACCTCTTCGGGCGTCTGGAACAGCGGGCCGACGTCGACGTCGAAGCCGAGGTCGGCGAAGGCGGTCGCGATGACCTTCTGGCCGCGGTCGTGGCCGTCCTGGCCCATCTTCGCGACGAGGATGCGGGGACGGCGCCCCTCGGCCTCCTCGAACGCCTCGGCCAGGCGACGGGTCTCGTCCAAGGGTGCGGAGCTCCCTGATTCCTCGCGGTACACACCGGAGATGGTGCGCACCTGGCCGGCGTGCCGCCCGTAGACCTCCTCCAGCGCGTCGGAGATCTCCCCCACGGTCGCCTTCGCGCGGGCGGCGTCGACGGCGAGCTTGAGCAGGTTGGCGTCCAGGTCGCTGCCGCGTCGTCCCTCGGACGCGGCGCGCGCGGCGTCGGTGAGCCGGGACAGCGCCTCCTGGACGGCGCCGGAGTCGCGCTCGGCGCGCAGCTGCTCGAGCTTGGCCTTCTGCTGCGCCAGGACGTCGGCGTTGTCGACGCGGAGCACCTCGATGGCCTCGTCGGCCTCGACCCGGTACTTGTTCACGCCGATGACGGGCTGGCGGCCGGAGTCGATGCGGGCCTGGGTGCGGGCCGCGGCCTCCTCGATGCGCAGCTTCGGGATGCCGTCGTCGATGGCCTGGGCCATGCCGCCGTGCTCGGCGACCTCCTGGATGTGCGCCCAGGCGCGGCGCGCCAGGTCGTAGGTCAGCTTCTCGACGTAGGCCGAGCCGCCCCAGGGGTCGATGACCCGCGTGGTCCCCGACTCCTGTTGCAGCAGCAGCTGGGTGTTGCGCGCGATCCGGGCGGAGAAGTCGGTCGGCAGTGCCAGCGCCTCGTCGAGGGCGTTGGTGTGCAGCGACTGGGTGTGCCCCTGGGTCGCCGCCATCGCCTCCAGGCAGGTGCGGACGACGTTGTTGTAGACGTCCTGCGCGGTCAGCGACCAGCCCGAGGTCTGCGAGTGGGTGCGCAGCGACAGCGACTTCGCGTTCTTGGCGCCCGCCTCCTTGACCAGCTTCGCCCACAGCAGCCGCCCGGCCCGGAGCTTGGCGACCTCCATGAAGAAGTTCATGCCGATGCCCCAGAAGAACGACAGCCGGGGCGCGAACGCGTCGACGTCCATCCCGGCGTCGACGCCGGCCTTCAGGTACTCGACACCGTCGGCCAGCGTGTAAGCCAGCTCCAGGTCGGCCGTCGCCCCGGCCTCCTGGATGTGGTAGCCGGAGATCGAGATCGAGTTGAACTTCGGCATCTCCTGCGAGGTGAACGCGAAGATGTCGCTGATGATCTGCATCGAGGGCTTGGGCGGATAGATGTAGGTGTTGCGCACCATGAACTCTTTGAGGATGTCGTTCTGGATGGTCCCGGTCAGCTGATCGGGCTTCACCCCCTGCTCCTCTGCCGCGACGATGTAGAGCGCCAGCACGGGCAGGACCGCGCCGTTCATCGTCATGGAGACGCTCATCTTGTCCAGCGGGATGCCGTCGAAGAGCTGGCGCATGTCCAGGATCGAGTCGATCGCCACGCCGGCCATGCCCACGTCGCCGGGCACCCGGGGGTGGTCGGAGTCGTAGCCGCGGTGCGTCGGCAGGTCGAAGGCGACCGACAGGCCCTTCTGACCGGCGGCCAGGTTGCGCCGGTAGAACGCGTTGGACGCCGAGGCGGTGGAGAAGCCCGCGTACTGCCGGACGGTCCACGGCTGCGTCGTGTACATCGTCGGGTACGGGCCACGCAGGAAGGGCGCGATGCCCGGGTACGTGTCGAGGAAGTCCACTCCGTCGAGGTCGGCCGGGGTGAACAGCGGCGGGACGGCGATGCCCTCGGGGGTCTCCCAGGTCGCCTCGACCACGCTGCGGCCGGTCGTCTCCTTGAAGGCCTTCGCCCAATCGTCGGCCGTGGCGGTCGACGCCGGGCGGCCCAGCTCGACGGAACCGAAGTCAGGGATACCGCTCATGCCCGTGCTCCCAACTCGTCGTGCGCGCTCCGTAGTGCGGCGAGGGCGTCGCAGCCGGCGAACACGTAGCCGTCGACGCCGTCCACCGCGAGGTCCGGCTTGCCGGCCAGCCACACCTGCGTCGCGCCGGCATCCTTCAACGCCGCGGCCAGCTCGGCCGCCGGGCTCGGCCCGTCCTTTGTCCCGTAGTCCCTGTCCGTACCGCAGATGCAGGCGACCGTCGTCCCCGCGTCGGCGAAGCCCTCCACCCCGTCCCCGGACGGCGTCTCGAGGCCGCCCGCCTGGAAGAGGTTGCCGGCGAAGCCGGCCCGGGCGGTGTGCCGGGCGATCGGGCCGATCGTGGCCAGGTAGACGCGGGGCGGTCGCTCGGCCGCGGCCGCCCGGTCGCGCAGCTCCTCGAACGCCTGGGCGGCGCGGACCCGCGGCAGGCCGCCCGTGGGCAGCACGTCGGTGGCGGGCTCGCGCTCGGGCAGCTTCTCGGCGAGGTTCGGGAACTCGCTGACGCCGGTGATGGCGTCCTTCCGCGTGGCCAGCCGCTTCGCGCGGGCCTCCCAGGCGGCGGCGATCCGGTCACCGACCAGACCCGAGTCCAGCGCGGCGACCAGACCGCCGGCCCGCTCGATCTCGGTGAACCACTCCCAGGCCGCCTGGGCGAGGGAGTCGGTGAGCGACTCGACGTACCAGGAGCCGCCGGCGGGATCGAGCACGCGCGCGAGGTGCCCCTCCTCGACCAGCAGGCTCTGCGTGTTGCGCGCGATCCGCCGGGAGAACGCGTCGGGCAGGCCGAGCGCGGCGTCGAAGGGCTGCACGGTGACGACGTCGGCGCCGCCGACACCGGCGGCGAACCCGGCGACCGTCGTCCGCAGCAGATTGACCCACGGGTCGTGCTTGGTGGTCATCACCGACGAGGTGACGGCGTGCTGCCGCTGGCCGCGCAGCTCGGGAGCGGCGCCGCTGACCTCGCCGACGCGGTCCCACAGCCGGCGGGCCGCGCGCAGTGCGGCGATCGTCGTGAACTGGTCGGCGCTCGCGCTGTAGCGGAACTCCAACTGGCCGAACGCCTCGTCGACGCTCAGGCCGCCGTCGGTCAGGGCGCGCAGGTAGGCGGTGCCGGCCGCGAGCGAGCAGCCGAGCTCCTCCACCGCGGAGGCGCCGGCGTCGGCGAACACGGTGGCGTCGACGACGACCGTCCGAAGGCCGTCGTGGGCGGCCGCGCGCCGGGCGACGTCGGCCAGCCCGGAGAGGTCCTGCTGCTCCCCGCCGGCGGCCTGCAGGCCGAGGGGGTCCAGCCCGAGGGTGCTGCCGGCCGCGAGATCGCTGCGGCCCTCGACCAGGGAGAGGAACGCCTCGGCTACGTCATACCCGCCCACCCCGGCCGCCTGGATGGTCACCGGGGCGAGGTCGAGGAGGACGTCGGAGAGCACGTCCCCGAGCGCGTCGACCCCGATCGCGCCCTCCCCCACCACCAGCCAGAGGGAGGTGACGCCGTTCTCCAGGTCGGCGGCGATGGCCTCCTTGGTGACGGCCGGGTCGGGGTGCGCGTGCCGCTGGCGGACGTCCCAGCCACCGGGCACCCCGGTCTCCGGGTCGGCGCCGGGCCGCGAGCCGCGCACGAACGGCGCCAGGCCCGGGACGCCGACGGTCGCGGGCAGGTCGCCGGCGTCCTCGGCCGTGTACAGCGGTTCGATCCGCACGCCGGTGGCGACGGTGGCGGTGAGCGCCGCCTCCACCGGGTCGGGCAGTTCCTCGCGGCCGGCCTTGCGCAGCACGCCGGCGACCAGCTCACGCCACTGGTCGCGGGTCGCCGCGTCGAACTCAGCGGCGAGTTCGAGGGCCTCGGGGACCTCGTGCTCGGCCGGTACCTCGGCGTCGGCCGACGCGGTCGCGTCCGGGCTGACGGCCTGCTGATCGGTGGAACTCATCGTCGGGTTCCCGCCTCTCGTCGACGGTGTGTCAGTTATGAGTGTCCCCAGGCGCCCGACGGCCCGTGCGAGGGGGTGCCGCGTCGGCCTCGAGAGCGTGCAGCGCGGTGCGCGCCATGAGGCGGACGCCGATGCCGATGGCGCGTTCGTCGACGTCGAACGTGCCCCGGTGCAGGTCGAGCGGCGGACCGCCCCCGTGGGTGCCGAGGCGGGCCAGCGCGATGGGCATGACGTCGGCGAACCAGCCGAAGTCCTCCCCACCCATGCTCTGCGGCGACAGGACGAGCTGGTCGCTGCCGACGGTCTCCAGGGCCGCGGCGCGCAGGAGTGCCACGGCGCGCGGGTCGTTCACGACCGGCGGCACGCCGCGCACGTAGTCGACGTCGACCATGGCGCCGGTGGTGGCGGCCACCCGCTCGACCAGCGAGCGCAGCAGGTCCTCGGCGTCCTTCCAGGCGTCCCGGTCGAGCACCCGGACGGTGCCGCGGAGATGACCGCGCTGCGGGATGGCGTTGGCGGCGATCCCCGCGTTGACCGCCCCCCACACCAGCGACATCCCCGAGCGGGGGTCGACCTGGCGGGACAGCAGCGCGGGCAGGTCGGTGATGAGCCGGCCGAGGGCGTCGACCAGGTCGACGGTGAGCTGCGGCCGCGCGGTGTGCCCGCCGGGGCCGGTCAGCGTCACGTCCAGCCGGTCGCACGCGGCGGTGATCGCGCCGGTGCGCAGGCCGATCTTGCCCGCGGGCACGGACGGGTCGCAGTGCAGGGCGAAGGCACGGGTGGCGCCGTCGAGGACCCCGGACGCGACCACCTCGGACGCGCCGCCGGGCAGGGTCTCCTCGGCGGGCTGGAACACCGCCCGGACGGTGCCGGGCAGGCCGTCCAGCGAGGCGAGCGCGATCAGCACGCCGAGCAGGACGGTCGTGTGCACGTCGTGCCCGCAGGCGTGGCACATGCCCTCGCGGGTGGAGGCGTAGGGCACGTCCTTGAGGTCGGCGAGCGGGAGCGCATCGATGTCGGCCCGGAGCACGACGACCGGCTCGCCCGAACCGACCTCGCACACCAGGCCCGTGCCGGTGGGCAGCCGCCGCGGCGCCAGGCCGTGGGCCCGCAGCCGCGACTCGAGGAAGGAGGTGGTCTCGAACTCGGCGAAGGCGAGTTCGGGATGGGCGTGCAGGTGCCGCCGCGTCGACACCAGCTGCGCGTGGTTCGCAGCCACCCAGTCGTCGACGGCGGAGCCCAGCTTCTCGACGACCGGAGTCATGCCGCGTGTCCCCCTGCAGAGCTCGGTGCCGGCCGACCCGCGGGACCCTCGGCGGGGAGTCCGTTCCGCATCTCGGCGAGCAGGCTGTCCACGACCGCGGTCAGATCCCCGCCGTTCGCCTCCGCCACCGCCCGCTGCCGCTGGTAGGAGGCCCCCACGGCGAGGACCCGCTCGACGTCGGCGAGCTCGGCCGCGCAGCCGAGCCGCTTCGCCGTCGGCGAGAGGTCCTCCACCAGGTCGAGGATCGCCTGCCGGACCGGCCGGACGGTGCCCTTCTCGTCGACCACGATGTCGGCGTCCAGACCGTAGCGCGCCGCCCGCCACTTGTTCTCCCGCAGGATCCAGCTCGCCGGCCGCGGCAGCGTGTAGCCGCGGTCGAGCTGGGTGTCGAACTGCTCCACCAGGCACTGGCTCAGCGCGGCGACGGCGCCGATCTCGTCGAGGGTCGGCAGGCCGTCGCAGATGCGCAGCTCGACGGTGCCGAACCCCGGGTGGGGGCGCACGTCCCACCAGACCTCGCGGACGCTCTCGATCGAGGCCGTGGAGATCAGGGTCTCCATGTAGGTCTCGAACTCGTCCCAGCCCGAGAGCTGGTAGGGCAGCCCCGCCGTCGGCATGCTCTCGAAGACCTTGGTGCGTGCCGAGGCCAGCCCCGTGTCGCAGCCGACCCAGTACGGCGAGGACGCCGACAGCGCCAGGAAGTGCGGGACGTACTGGCACAGCGCGTTGACGATCGGGATGGCCTTCTCCGGCGACCGGACGCCGACGTGCACGTGCACACCGAAGATCTGCAGCCGCCGGGCGAGCCACTGCATCCGCTCGACCAGCTGGAGGTAGCGCTCCTTCGGCGAGATGAGCTGGCTCTGCCAGTCGGTGAACGGGTGGGTGCCCGAGCACATCAGCCCCAGGTTGCGGGGCGCGGCGGCGGCGGAGACCTCGGCGAAGGTCTCGGCGAGGTCGGCCTTGGCCTCCTCGACCGTGCTGCAGATGCCCGTGATGATCTCGATCGTCGACTGCAAGAGCTCGTGCTTGGCCTTGGGATGCTCCTCGGCGCCCTCGGGGCGGATCTCCTCGAGGATCTCGACGGCGCCGGCGGTCAGCTCGCGGGTGTCGCGGTCGACGAGCTGCAGCTCCCACTCCACACCCAGGCTGGCGCGCTCGGAGGACTGGAAGGGGATCTGCACGTCGGAAGTCTAGGTTCGATCACTCCTCCCCACCGACCGGCGGACCACGATCACCCGCCCGGTGGACGGGCGCCCTCACCCCAGGTCGCTGCAGGTGGCCTGCCAGGGACGGTCCCCGAGGTAGCTCCGCCACTCGGCCCGGGTGAGATCCCGTCCCGCGATCAGGCATGCGCTGGCCAGCCGGTCCTCCGGACCGGTCGACTCCCGCGCACCGCCGGGGCTCATGTCCCAGCTGATCATCGTGCGGTCCACGGACACGGAGACCAGCCGCTCGCCCGTCGGATCGATCTCGACTCCCACGACACCCCCACTGTGGCCGGCCAGGGGTTCCCGGCCGAACCAGCGACCGGTGCCGGGTTCGACGTCCCAGCGGAAGATCTCACCTCCGTACCCAGCGGACACGGCCCAGCTGCCGTCCGGGGACACCGCGACGTCCCGGATCGACCACCGCTGGGCGCCGACCTCCTGGACGATCACGCCGGATCGGTCGACGAGGGTGATCAGACCGTCGTCCCAGAGCGCGGCCGCCCCGGTGGGCGTCGCCCGGAACCCCCCGATGCCCACGGGCCGGGGGCGCGTCGCGACCGGGGTCTGGGTCCCGTCGGCCAGCTGGACGAGCGTCGCGGACGGAGTGGGGTTGTCGGCCCACACGACGACGGACTCGGAGTGGTCCGCGAAGTCGGCGCGCACGGCCTCGAGGGGCACGGGGACCGAACCTGCGATCCCGGTGTCCCTCGTCGTGCCGTCCGCGACGTCCACCTCGATCACATGCCAGCGTGACGAGGCCTCACCCGGCGGGGCGGCCTCGGCCTCCGCGACCAGGAGCAGGAGCCGACGGCCGTCGGCGGTGACCGCGCCGTCGATCGGCCGGCCCCCCACCCGGTCGCCCTCGAGCAGCAACCGGGACGACCCGTCCAGCGCGGAGACCATCCGGAGCCACGACCCGTCCGGGCCCCGGCCCGCGCCCATCAGCACGCCCTCGACCGGGGACGGGGCGGTGACGAACCAGGCACCCCACTCCCGGGGGACCTCCATGACCACCTCGGGCACGGTCGAGGGACCGATCGACCACCGCACCAGCGAGAGCCCGATGCCGACGGTCACGGTGCTGCTGCCCGAGAGGTCGACGTCCTGCGGGCCCCCGGTGAACGAGACGGCCCGCTGGACACGTGCGTGACCGTCGACCGCGGCGGTCAGCCCCAGGCGGGTCTCCGAGGTGTCGGCCAGGCGGAACGCCTGGGCCGCCAGGAGGACGGAGACGTCGAGCCGATCCTCCGTGACCGACAGGCCGGCCAGCCGGTTGGCCTCGTCCACGGTCGAGGCCCGATCCGCCGCCCCCTCCGACCCCGCCGACAGCCGGGCCGTGGCGATCACGACGGCGACCGCGGCCACGAGTCCGCCGATCAGGATCGCCTGCCGACGCGCAGGCGAACGGGGGTGCCCCGCCGCGCTTCCGGGATCAGGCGTGCCGTGGTCCTCCTGCAGGACCTCGGCCGGTGAGGTCTCGGTCTCGGGGGCCTGCGGCTCCACGGGGACGACGACGGGAGGGTCCTCCGTCAGCCACACGCGCTCGCGCACCGGGCGCGGGATCTCGCGCGGCGCCTCGGGCCGGGAGGCGAGGAGCTCCCGTGCCTGCGCGAGATCGCACTCGGCGCCGGCGCGGACAGCCTCCAGCCGGTGCCGCTCCGCCGCCGCGAAGGTCGCGTCCGGCCAGTCGCCGTACGGCTCGCCGCGCCAGAGCCCGAGGGCCCGCGCGAGGAGCCGTTCGGCGCCGTCGGCGTCGTCGGCTGCCAACTGCGCGTGACCGCGGGCCGCGAGATCGGTGAACCGCAGCGCGTCGACGTCCCCCCGGGGCACGGCCAGCGCGTAGCCGGAACCGCGGCGCAGGACGTACTGCCCGCTCGAGCGCTCCGGGAGGCCGGGTTCGAGGGAGCTGCGGAGGCGGCGGACATCGCTGCGCAGGGTCTCGACGCCGGCTGTCCCGTCGTACCCGAGCGAGGCGGTCAGCCGTTCCTCGGCGATGGCGCCGGGAGCTGCGGCCACCAGGACGCCGAGGAGCAGCCGCTCCCCCTCGTCGGGCACGTCGACAGGGGCGGAATCGTCCGCCGTGACCTCCAGCGGCCCGAGGACGGCGATCCGCATGCCCCGACGGTAGGCGTCGGACCGCGGCACGGGGAGACCTCCTCCACCGACCCTGTATCCCCGCGGCGCGGATCGGGCTCCTCCTGGTGTCGGCGTCGACCGACACGCCCCCGGCGAAGTTCCCGCTCGCGGAGCGTTCCCCCGAGGACTCCCTCGACCACCCGCCCTGCGCCTGCGCGCCGCCCGAGCGGTCCCGGTCCTCTCCCCTGGAGGTACCGCCATGTCCATCCGTCACACCCTCGCCCGCCGTAGCCGCACCGCCACGATCACGATCGCCGCCGCCGCCGTCCTGGTGGGCGCGGGCAGCGGCGCCGCCCTCGCCGAGCCCCAGCCCGGCGACCGTGACGACTGCGTGCTCGCCCTCGCGCGGGCCGGGAGCTGGCCGGGATCGATGTCGGACGGCAACGACACCGTCCGGCTCGTCTCCGACGCCTTCACCAGCTACCTGTCCCGCACGGGTGGCTGCGCCGCCGACCCGACCATCCCGTAGGACTGCGCTAGCGTCCGTGCGTGAGCCAGCCCTCCTCTGTCGCCGATCCCGCCGCCCTCGCCGCCCTCGCGGCCAAGGACCTGACCACCGCCCTCGGCGAGCACGACGTGGCGGTGGTCATGGGGTCCGGGTGGGCGCCGGCCGCCGACGCCTTCGGCGCTGCCGAGGGCTCCATCGCGATCGGGAACCTCCCCGGCTTCGCCGCCCCCACCGCCGTCGGGCACGGCGGGGAGGTCCGCTCGGTGCGGGTCGGCGAGCACCGGGTCCTGCTGTTCCTCGGCCGCACCCACCTGTACGAGGGCCGTGGCGTCGAACCGGTCGTGCACGGCGTCCGGACGGCGGCCGCGGCCGGGGTGAAGACCGTGATCCTCACCAACGCAGCCGGTGGACTCGACGCCGACCACCGCGTCGGACAGGCCGTGATCATCTCCGACCACCTGAACCTGACCGCCCGCTCGCCGCTGGTCGGGGCCACCTTCGTCGACCTCACGACGCTGTACTCCCCGCGACTGCGTGCGCTGGCCGCGGAGCTGGACCCGAGCCTGATCGACGGCGTCTACGCCGCCCTGCCCGGGCCGCACTACGAGACCCCCGCCGAGATCCGCATGCTGCGCACCCTCGGCGCGAACCTGGTCGGCATGTCCACGGCGCTCGAGGCGATCGCCGCCCGCGCCGCCGGCCTGGAGGTCTTCGGGCTGTCGCTGGTCACCAACGCCGCGGCCGGCGTGACCGGGGAGGCACTGGACGCCGACGAGGTCATCGCGGCCGGCAAGGCGGCGGCCGGTCGGCTGGGCGCCTTCCTCGTCGAGTTCATCGGACGGCTGTGATGCGCGAGCGTGCGAGCGCACGAGAAGGCACAGCAGCGCCGCGAACGCGGCCGACGAGCGCCAGCGAGGAGAACACGTGAGCGGGCCCGTCCTGGTGACCGGCGCGGCCGGCCGGATCGGCACGTGGCTGCGCGGCGGGCTGCCCGAGCGCGGCTGGGCGGTGCGGTGTCTGGACGTCGTGCCGGTCACAGACGTCCGGCCCGGTGAGGAGCACCTGGTCGCCGACATCACCGACCTCGCCGCGATGGTCGATGCCACCGAGGGCGCCTCGGCGGTCGTCCACATGGCCGGCATCTCGGGGGAGTCGACCTGGCCGGCGATCAGCCACGCCAACATCGAGGGCACGTACTGCGTGCTCGAGGCGGCGCGGCGGTCCGGCGTCCCCCGTGTCGTGCTCGCGAGCAGCAACCACGCCACCGGGTACACGCCACGACCGGACGGCGGCCTGCTGCGCGAGGTGGACGCCCCGCCGCGGCCGGACACCTACTACGGCGTCGCCAAGGTGACGATGGAGGCGCTGGGCTCGCTCTACGTCGACCGCTACGGACTCGACGTGGTCTGCCTGCGCATCGGCAGTGCGTTCCCCGAGCCGACGTCGACGCGGCAGCTCTCGACCTGGCTCTCCCCCGCCGACACCGTCTCCCTCGTGGACGCCGCGCTCAAGGCGCCGTCCCCGGGCTTCTCCGTGGTGTGGGGCGTCTCGAACAACACCCGCCGCTGGTGGGACCTCACCGCCGCGCAGGCGCTCGGCTACGAGCCGGCCGACGACGCCGAGGTCTACGCCGAGGCGCTGATCGAGGTGCACGGCGAGCCGGACCTCGGCGATCCGGTGCACGGCCGCGTCGGTGGGGAGTACACCCTGCCCGAGTTCGACGCCGAGAACTTCGAGAAGCCGTGACCGCGGAACTGCTCGCGACGGCCCGCGACTGGGCCGACGCCGATCCGCACGCCGGCGACCGCGCCGAGATCGAGGCGCTGATCGAGGCCGAGAACCTCGCGGAGCTGGAGCGCCGGTTCGCCGGTCCCCTGACCTTCGGGACGGCGGGGCTGCGCGGACCGCTGCGCGCCGGGCCGGCCGGGATGAACGCCGCCGTCGTCACGCGCGCGGCGTCCGGTCTCGGCCGCTACCTGGCCGAGGACGGGCACGCGGGCAGTGGGGTGGTCATCGGCTACGACGCGCGCCGACGGTCGGACGAGTTCGCCCACATCACCGCGGCCGTGCTCGCGGGGGCCGGCTTCGCGGTGCAGGTGCTGCCGCGGGCGCTGCCGACGCCGGTGCTGTCCTTCGCCGTCCGCCACCTGGGCTGTGCGGCGGGCGTGATGGTGACCGCCAGCCACAACCCGCCCGACGACAACGGCTACAAGGTCTACCTCGGTGACGGCGCCCAGCTCGTGCCGCCGGCCGACCGGCTGATCGAGGCCGCGATCGCCGCGGTGGGGCCGGCCCGGGACGCGCAGCTCAGCGACGAGTGGCTGACCCTCGGGCACGACGTCGAGGCCGACTACGTGGCCGCGGTCGTGTCCGCACTGGAGCCCGCGCGCGTTCCGTCCCGCGGCGACCTCGTGGTCGCGTACACCGCGATGCACGGGGTGGGCGCGGACACGACCCGGGCCGTGTTCGCGGCCGCCGGGCTCCCCGAGCCGGTGAGCGTGCCGGAGCAGGACCGGCCCGACCCGCGGTTCCCGACGGTGGCCTTCCCGAACCCGGAGGAGCCCGGCGCCGTCGACCTGTTGAAGGCCCTGGCCACGCGGATCGGCGCCGACGTGGCGATCGCCGAGGACCCGGACGCCGACCGCTGCTCCGTCGTCTGCGGGGGGCGTCAGCTCACCGGCGACGAGGTGGGCGCACTGCTCGCCGACTGGCTGCTCCGCCGGGACGTGCGCGGCACCTACGCGTCGTCGCTGGTCAGCGGCTCGTTGATGCACGTGATCACGGCGGCGGCCGGCCAGCCGTCGGCCGAGACCCCGACCGGGTTCAAGTGGATCATCCGTGCCGGTGCGCCCGACGCACCGCTGGTGTTCGGGTACGAGGAGGCACTCGGCTACGCGGTCTCGCCCACGGTGGCGCGGGACAAGGACGGCATCTCGGCGGCGCTCGCCGTCGCCCTGCTGGCCGCGGAGCTCAAGGCCGACGGCCGGACGTTGCTCGACCGGCTCGACGAGCTGGCGACCGAGCACGGGCTGTTCGTGACCGGGCAGCTGTCGGTGCGCGTGGAGGACCTGTCGATCATCTCCGGGGCGATGACGCGACTGCGTGCCGAACCCCCTGCGCGGCTGCTGGGTCGCGACGTCGCGTATGCCGACCTGGCGCTCGAGGAGCCGCCGGTCGACGCAGTGCGGCTGCTCGGCGACGGCGTGCGGGTCATCGTCCGGCCCAGCGGCACGGAGCCGAAGCTGAAGGCGTACCTGGAGACGGTCGTGCCGGTGCACGACGACGCGGGGCTGATCGCCGCGCGTGGGCGGGGCGAGGACGAGCTGGATCAGCTCCGCGCGGAGATGTCGGTAGCGCTCGGGCTCTGAACGCCGCTCAGACGGTCTCGCGGCAGCCGGATGCGAGCGCCCGCTGCGCCGTCTCCAGCACCGCCACGACGTCCCGCCCGAAGGCTGCGTCGCACGGGTGGGCGCCGCCGGTCAACGCCGCGACGGTGAGTTCGTCGACGGCGACCGCGAACGCCTCGTTGGCCGCGCCGGTCTCGGGCAAGAGCACCAGCCGGCCGGCGTCGCCGTGCACGAAGAACTCGATCCCCGACGACAAGGCCGCCACGGTGTGCGAGAGCGACACGGTGGAGGCGGCCCCGGACTCGTGCTGCAGGACCAGGTGGACGGTGTCGCGCAGCCCGGCGCCGGCCTGCACCGACACGACCGGCCCGAGCGTCGGTACCAGCAGGGAGAGGGCGTGCGGCCCGATGTCCCAGAGCGCCCCGTGCTGATCACGCCAGGGGGACGCGTCGAAGGGACTGTTCTCCCGGGAGCCCAACCACGACCCGTGCCCCCCGGCCAGGGTCGTCCGGGCCGCCTGCTGCATCCAGGTCGACGTCGCCGCCTGGAACCGGAACGTGAAGAACACGACCGAGGCGACCCCGGCAGCGCGCACCGCATCGACCACCCGGTCGGCGCCCGCGACGTCGAGCGCGATCGGTTTCTCCAGCAGCACGTGCTTGCCGGCCGCTGCGGCCCGCTCGGCGAGCGGGGCCTGCACGTCCGGCGGGAGGGCGATCGTCACGGCGTCCACCTGGGACAGCAGCTCGTCGACGTCGGCGAACCCGGCGACGTCGAACTCCGCACCCACGGCCTTGGCCTTCGCGACGTCCCGCCCCCACACACCGACCAGGTCGGCCGTGGGGTGCGCAGCAAGCGCTGCGGCGTGTACGTGCTGAGCCCAGAAGCCGGTGCCGAGCACGCCGAAGCGCATGGTCAGACCGCGCCGAACTGGCGGTCGCCTGCGTCTCCGAGGCCGGGGACGATGTACGCCTTGTCGTTGAGGCCCTCGTCGACGCTGGCGGTGAAGACCCGCAGCGGGAGCCCGCTCTGCTCCAACCGCTCGATGCCCTCCGGCGCGGCGAGCGCGCACAGCACGGTGATCGAGGTGGCGCCGCGGGCGGTCAGCAGCCCGCAGCAGTGCACCAGCGAGCCTCCGGTGGCCAGCATCGGGTCGAGCACGAACACCTCGCGGTCGACCAGCGACTCCGGCAGCGAAGCCATGTAGGCCTCGGGCTCGAACGTGACCTCGTTGCGGGCCAGGCCCACGAACCCCATCTGGGACTCCGGCAGCATCCCGTGCGCGGTGTCGGCCATCCCGAGTCCCGCGCGGAGGACGGGAACGATCAGCGGCGGAGCGGCCAGCCGGTAGCCGGTCGTGGCGGTGACCGGCGTCTGGATCGGCTCCTCGGCGACGACGAGATCGCGCGTGGCCTCGTAGACCAGCATCTGGGTGAGTTCCCGCAGCGCGGCCCGGAAGGCCGCGTTGTCGGTTCGCTCGTCCCGCATGCGCGAGAGCCGGGCACGGGCGAGCGGGTGGTCCACCACGGTCAGCTGCACGCGCGACACCGTATCGGCAGCCGGAACAGGGGGAACCGCCCGCTACGCACGAGGCGGCCCGCCCCTCTGCTGCGAAAGATCAGGGTCACGACCGTGAAGCGCTCCATACCGGGCGCCGACCTGCTCCGGGCTCAGGAACTCGAGGGTGCCGTCGCATCCCTCCGGAGGGCTGGCCACCCACCCGTAGCCGCCGTCGGGGTCCAGATCGGGCCATGGTTCCGGCTCGCGCACCGGATCGACGTCGAGCCCCCTCGGTCCGATCGTGACGCTCGATCCGGCCATGACACTCGTCGCCACTTCCTCATCGAGGTGGACGTGGAGGAGTTGGTAGGCGGCCTGCACCGCATCGACGTCCGGGAAGACTTCCTGCGCGTCCTGAGCCATGGACAGCAGGTGCCCCCGGAGCCCGGCATCGGTGAAGGCCAGTCGAACGGGCGGGTCCCACGTCTCGACGTCGTCCTCCCGCAGCAGGATCGTTCCGTCGTCGTCCTGCTCGGCGAGGTACCCGTCCTGGGCAAGGTCCCGGGCAAGTCGCTCGACCGAGTAGTCGAGGCTCCTCCGGACGCGGGCCAGCCTGGCCGTCATCGGACGGTCTCGATTTCGCCGCCTCGCCATGCGTCCTCCTCACGTCCCGGTCGGGGCGCGACCGTACCGGCGGCACAGGTCAACCGCTGGAGAATTCCGGGTCGGGCATCAGGATCTCGGTGCCGTCGGGTCGCCAGGTTCGCCATCGGCCGTCGGGTTGTCGTTCGACCCGGAAGCCGTGGTGGACCTTGGTGTGCGAAAGGACCACCCCCTCCCCACGACTCGCAAGCTCGCCGCGGGCCCCTGGGGATGGGCGGATGGTGGACGTCGCACCAGTGGGTGGGGGCCTCGCAGCCGGCGAAGATGCAGTGCCGGTCCTGGACCTCGACGGCACGGCGGAGGGCAGGCGGGACGATCCGTTTGCTGCGGCCGTAGTCGAGCACCTGCCCGTGGGGGCCCATGATCACCCGGCTGATGTTCCCGTCGCAGGCCAGCCAGCGGGCGCGGGAGGCGGAGATCATCGCCCCGAAGCCCATCTCCCCGGCGCCCGGGCCGGTCCCGGGGTCGACCAGGTCGTCGATGTTGATGAGCACCTGCACGTGCGGCTTGACCGTGCGCAGCACCGGGAGTTGTCCTGACGCCAGAGCCACGTCGGCCCACTGCACCAGCCCGTCACCCAGCCGCTGGGCGCGGCTGCGCTGGTCACCGGCGGGCCGATCGGCCTGCACGTAGGACTCCAGCGCCGCCTGCACCTTCTCCCCGCCGACGGCATCGAGTTCGCCGCGGAGAACCAGCCTCCCGTCCAGCAGCTTGGACAAGGTCAGCCACCGGCCCTCCGTCGGGTCGGGTTCGGACCCGTCGGGGTCGAGTCGGTCGAGGTAGTGGTGCACCGCCCGCGTCAGCTGCTGGTAGGGCCGGTTGGCGGCGAGCTCGGCCAGCGTGGCGTCGACCGCCGCGAGGTCGACGTCCTGCTCGGCAGCGGCGGCCTGGTTCTGGTCGCGGGTGACGGGGGCGATCGCGGTGACCTGTTCAGCCGTGATCCGGCCCGAGGCGAAGCAGGCTGCCACTGCCGGCAGATGGTCCAGTGCCCGCCCGATCCGGACCAGCCGGTGCGCGGCGGCCGGCGAGAGCCGGGCGTGCCCACGCAGCCAGGACTGCATCGTCGCCAGCCCGTCGGTCTCGGCCGCCTGGGTCAGCTCGCCCTCGCGGACGGAGCGGGCGACCTGCGCGTCGATCCGGTTCTGCGCCCTGAGCAACCGCCTCGTCCGGTCCAGCACCTGTGGCCCGAACATCGCCGTGGTGTCCTCGACCGCGAGGCGGTCCAACACGGCCTCCAGATCCGCCAGGGCATCGCCGGAAGTGTTCGAACACATGTATGGATGATACCCGGCCGCGCGGCTCTCTTCTACCTGAATCCCCAGCTCAGCGGCCTGTACACAGATGCCGAGAGGCCCTTGCGAAGCCCACACACGGGAGGCTGCGACGCCGGACTCGCGAGCCGACCGCCGATCCGCCGTCCTCCGATGACTGAAGACCATCAAGTCAGGGCTGGGCAGGCGGGGCTTCCGGCGCTAGCGTTCCGCCATCCCGGCTCCCCGACGGACGGACAGACATGCCGCGCAAGCTGGCTCTTCTCGTGACGGCGGTCGCCCTCACGGTCACGGGAGGCGTCGTCGGCGCGGGCTTTGCGGCCGCAGCGCCGAGTCCCAGGAGCGTCCACAACTACTGCGTCGGCGCGAGCACCAACGCCCACCCCGGGAACCACAACGGCTGGTTCAAGCAGGACAGCCTCGAACGTCGCAACGTGGGCGGCACCTGCCCGGCCGGCTAGCGGGAGACACGGCCGCGAGGGACAAGGAAAGGACGTCATGAGACGCCAACTGGGCATGCTGGCCATGGGTACCTGGCTCGCCCTCGCCGGGGTCGCCGTCACAGCCTCGCCTGCGGCGGCGACGCCAGGAGTCTGCGCGCCCGGGGAGCGGCGCAACGTCGGCGGCACCGGCCCGGCCGCCTGCACCTGCTGGATGCCCTTCCTCGAGCGGCGCAACGTCGGCGGCACCGGCCCGGCCGCCTGCACCTGCGTGGGATCTCTGTTCGAGCGGCGCAACGTCGGCGGCACCGGCCCGGCGGACGGCACCTGTTCCCCGTGGCCGACGTTCAGCTGGCAGTTCCCACGGTTCCGCTTCGGCTGACCAGCCCGCCGCGGACGGTCCACTCCCCCGGGGTGAGCGGTTTCCGGCAGTGACACCCCGCAGGGGACAATGGCGGGCATGACCCACGTGCTCGATCCCGATGCGCTGTCGGACGGCGCCCGGCTGCTTCCCGCGCCGGTGGACCCGTTCAGCGACGTGACGCGTTCCGACGCCGCATTCCGCGCCTTCCTGCACGGCCTGCCCGGCGTCGACCAAGTCGGTGCGGAGTCCCGCGTGGCCATGCTCGGCACGCGGTCGATCAAGACCACGGCGAAGGCCTGGGCGATCGACACCGCGATCTCGATGGTCGACCTCACCACGCTCGAGGGCTCCGACACCCCCGGCAAGGTGCGGTCGCTGGCCGCCAAGGCCCGCCGCCCCGACCCCGGCGACCTGAACACCCCCCCGGTCGCCGCCGTCTGCGTGTACGGCGACCTCGCCGGCGTCGCCCGGCAGGCGCTCGGGAACAGCGGGATCCACGTCGCCGCCGTCGCCACGGCGTTCCCCAGCGGGCGCGCCAGCCGGGCCATCAAGATCGCCGACGTGAAGGACGCCGTCGCCAACGGTGCCGACGAGATCGACATGGTCATCGACCGCGGCGCCTTCCTCGCGGGCCGATACCTGGACGTGTACGACGAGATCGTCGCCGTCAAGGAGGCCTGCGGGACCGCTCACCTCAAGGTCATCCTCGAGACCGGCGAGCTCGTCACCCTCGACAACGTCCGCCGCGCCTCGTGGCTGGCGATGCTCGCCGGCGGCGACTTCATCAAGACCTCCACCGGCAAGATCGCCCCCGCGGCGACCCTGCCGGTCTGCCTCGTCATGCTCGAGGCGGTCCGCGACTTCCGCGCCCAGACGGGCACGCAGATCGGCGTCAAGCCGGCCGGTGGCATCCGGACGACGCAGGACGCCATGAAGCACCTGGTCCTGGTCAACGAGACCGCCGGGCCCGACTGGCTCTCTCCCCACTGGTTCCGGTTCGGCGCCTCCAGCCTGCTCAACGACCTCCTGCTGCAGCGGCAGAAGCTCCGCACCGGCCACTACTCCGGTCCCGACTACGTCACGGTGGACTGACCCCTCATGACAACTGCTCCGCCCAGCCCGGCCAAGCCCAACCTGTTCGAGTACGCCCCGGCGCCCGAGTCCCGCTCGATCGTCGACATCAAGCCGTCCTACGGCCTGTTCATCGACGGTGAGTTCGTCGACGGCACCGGCGAGGCGTTCAAGACGGTCAACCCGGCCACCGAGGAGGTCCTCACCGAGGTCTCCAGCGGCAGCGTGGCCGACGTCGACCGTGCCGTCGCCGCCGCCCGCCGCGCCTTCACCCGCGTCTGGGGCCCGATGCGCCCGGCCGACCGCGGCAAGTACCTCTTCCGCATCGCCCGGCTGCTGCAGGAGCGCGCGCGGGAGTTCGCCGTCCTGGAGTCGCTGGACAACGGCAAGCCGATCCGGGAGTCCCGCGACGTCGACATCCCCCTCGCCGCGGCGCACTTCTTCTACCACGCAGGGTGGGCCGACAAGCTCGACTTCGCGGGCCTCGGCCCGAACCCCCGCCCGCTCGGCGTGGCCGGCCAGGTCATCCCGTGGAACTTCCCGATGCTGATGCTGGCGTGGAAGGTCGCACCGGCCCTGGCGACCGGCAACACCGTCGTCCTCAAGCCCGCGGAGACCACCCCGTTGACGGCGCTGCTGTTCGCCGAGATCTGCCAGCAGGCCGACCTGCCGCCGGGGGTCGTGAACATCGTGACCGGGGCCGGGGAGACCGGCCGGGCGGTCGTCGAGCACGGGGACGTCGACAAGGTGGCGTTCACCGGTTCGACCGAGGTGGGCAAGTCGATCGCCCGCGCGGTCGCCGGCACCCGCAAGTCGCTCACCCTGGAGCTCGGCGGCAAGGCGGCCAACATCGTCTTCGACGACGCCCCGATCGACCAGGCCGTCGAGGGCATCGTGCAGGGCATCTTCTTCAACCAGGGCCACGTCTGCTGCGCGGGATCGCGGCTGCTGGTGCAGGAGAACATCCACGACGAGGTCATCGCCTCGCTGCAGCGCCGGATCGGCACGCTGCGCGTCGGCGACCCGCTGGACAAGAACACCGACATCGGCGCGATCAACTCCGCCGAGCAGCTGGCCCGCATCCGGGAGCTGTCCGACATCGGCGAGGCCGAGGGCGCGGTGCGCTGGCAGCCCGAGTGCGTGCTGCCCGACCGCGGTTTCTGGTTCCCGCCGACCGTCTTCACCGACGTCTCCCCCGCCCACCGCATCGCGCGGGACGAGGTCTTCGGGCCGGTCCTCTCCGTGCTCACCTTCCGCACCCCCGATGAGGCCGTGGCGAAGGCCAACAACACGACCTACGGGCTGTCGGCGGGCATCTGGACGGAGAAGGGCTCGCGGATCCTCAAGATCGCCAACCAGCTCCGGGCCGGCGTCGTCTGGGCCAACACGTTCAACAAGTTCGACCCGACGTCGCCCTTCGGCGGCTACAAGCAGTCCGGGTACGGCCGCGAGGGCGGCCGCCACGGGCTCACCGGATACCTGAAGGGTGCGACCCACTCATGAGCGATCGTCTGGCCGTTCGGAAGACCTACAAGCTGTACGTGAACGGCGCCTTCCCGCGCTCGGAGTCCGGCCGCACCTACGAGGTCGCCGACACCCGGGGCCACTTCCTCGCCAACGCCGCCTGGGCCTCCCGCAAGGACGCCCGGGACGCCGTCGTCGCGGCCCGGGGCGCCTTCGCGAAGTGGTCGGGCATGACCGCCTACAACCGCGGTCAGGTGCTCTACCGCGTGGCCGAGGTGATGGAAGGCCGGCACGCGCAGTTCTGCGACGAGGTCGCAGCCGGTGAGGGCCTGTCGTCGTCCAGGGCGCGGGCTGCCGTGGACGCCGCCGTCGACCGCTGGGTCTGGTACGCCGGGTGGACCGACAAGCTGGCCGCCGTCCTCGGTGGCGCGAACCCGGTCGCAGGCCCGTACTTCGACTTCTCGATGCCCGAGCCCACCGGCGTCGTCGCCGTCCTGGCGCCGCAGGAGTCCTCCCTGCTCGGCCTGGTGAGCGTGCTGGCCCCGGTCCTGGCGACCGGCAACACGACCGTCCTGGTGACGTCGAAGGAACGTCCGCTGCCGGCGGTCACGCTCGCCGAGGTGCTGGCCACCAGTGACGTCCCCGGCGGCGTCGTCAACCTGCTCACCGGCGACAGCGCGGAGCTCGGTCCGTGGCTCGCCGAGCACGCCGACGTCGACGGCATCGACCTGACCGGCGCACCCCCCGGGCGCGCCATGGAGTTCGAGCGCGAGGCGGCGGGCACGGTCAAGCGGGTCGTGCGCCCGCAGGTGCCGGAGCAGGACTGGACCGCCGACCCCGGGCTCTCCCGGATGACGCCCTTCCTGGAGACGAAAACCGTCTGGCATCCGATCGGGGTCTGAGCGGCCGCTCAGGGACGTTCCTCATCGACGCGGCCTGGGACCGGCGTCCTCTCGACCCGATGCTTGAGCGCTGCGTTCATGTCGTTGAAGGCCGTGAGCCTGTGTCGGTTCAGGGCACGAAGCAGCAGGGGCGCCAGCACACCGCCGAACCGGTCCTGCTGCCAGAGGCGCACACCACCGTCGTGCTCGGTGATGGTCCAGGTGAGCTCGACGTCGAAGAGCCCTGGGACGGCGAACCTGTCCAACCGGCTCCGCAGCGCCAGCCGCCTGAAGGGAGCCACCTCGACGACCAGGGGCCGCAGTGTCGGCGCCACGAAGGCGTTCACCGGCGGCAGGCTGACAGACAGCCGATCGCCGACGACAAAGGTCCCGGCTGCCTTGGTGATGAACGGGTTCCACTCCGCATAGGCGGGCAGATCGGTCAGCACCTGCCACACGCTCTCGGCAGTGGCGTCGATGTCGACGAACGTCCTCAGTTCGGCGGTCATCGGAATCTCCTGATGGTGAGCGCGCCGGGAGGATGCACACCCTAGGGCGACCCAGGTGGCAGATCCGTTCTCGAGCGCCCGGAGGTCCGAGCGGCCGCCTTCGAGGCCGCCGCTGCGCACTCGGCGTCTATGACGTTCTGATCAACCCGTGGGCGCGCGCCCAGGGAGACCTGGCAGGGTGTCCCCGTGGCCAGGCCCAGCATCGTCCCGATCGCACTCACCCTCGACGACCGCACCGGCTACACGTTGTGGGCGCCGCCCTGGGAGGAGGACGGCGAGGAGTGGCAGGCGTTCCTCGGCACGACCGAGGACGACCCCGACACAGGACCGACTGCTCGCGTCCACCTCTTCCCCAGCCCCGCGGCGCTGGCGGCCTATTGCCGGACCGCCACCGATCACGACCTCGTCGACCATCCGGTCTGGCCGGTCGTGATGGGGCTGGGCGCGGCGGACCTCACGCCGGACGACGACCACCGCTTCGACCTCGACGGCGTCTACGACATCGCCGCGGAGAACCCCGACCGCTGGGCGGTGGAGGAGCTCGCCGCGACGATCGACATCGTCAGCCGCCTGGCCGAGTGCCTCGACACCACGCCCGAGCCCGACGAGGAACTCGACGACGCCGAGACAGAGGGCCAGTTCGAGGCGGTCGCCGAGATGGCCGCCAAGCCCGAGATCGGCTCCCTGGGCCTGGGTGTCGAGGCGTTCGTCGGCCGATCCGGCGAGGACGCCTGGGTCGGCGTCGGAGGCGTCCTCGACGACCTCTGGGAGGACGTCGTCGAGGAGTTGTCGGAGCACCTGGACTGGACCGGCGCAGGTTCGACGAGCATCGAGGACTACCCGGCGGCGTCCGAGGTCGAGGAGAGCGACCCGGACGACCTGCGGGACGGCCAGGGGGATGACGCGATCCTCGTCGACGACGGCGACGAGCCGGGCGTGCGCACGATCGCCCGCGCCGGTCGGATCACGGCCTCCCCGGCCGAGGTCGCCGAGGCCGGGAAGTTCTGGGAGTCCGTCGGCATCCTGCCGGTGGAGGTCGTGGTGCCCGAGGGCGCCGGGGTGACCCTGCGCTGCTACGTCGAGGACGTCGCCCGCTTCCTGGGCCGCGACGGGGAGGTGTTCGTCTTCGACACCCCGGCGGATCTCTCCCGCTTCTGCAAGGGCAACGAGGACCACGACCTCATGGAGATCGCCTCGTGGGCCGAGGTCGCCGACACCGACGTCCCGCCGCTGCCCGCCGACCAGGACCGCTACGACCTCACCGAGCTGTCCGACGTCCTGGGCGAGGTGGCCGACGGCGCGGCCGGGCTGGTCGACAACCGGGCCTTCGCCCAGCCGGTCGAGGGCGTCCGCGACCTCGCGGAGTACGCGGGGCTCCGCCGCGTCGAGGAGCTGCTCTCCCCGACCGCACCGCTGGGCCGGGAGATCGCGCGGGCCGAGACCGAGCCCGATGCCACCCTGCGGGCCGAGGACGCCGCCGAGCTGCGCCCGCAGTGGGACGAGGTCGTGCGCCTGGTCAGCGGAGCCCTGGTCTTCCGCGACTGAAGGGGTCCCCGTCCGCGGCGAGCCTCTGGACGGGGCCTGGTACAGCGAAGCGGCCGGCCCCGGGGGATCCCGGAACCGGCCGCTTCCGGCCCCCTTCCAGGGGCCCGCCCCGAGCGTGCGAGGGGTGGGGAGGAAGGGGGTCCTTCTACTAGCTGGAGTAGCGCGAGGGCCGGCTGGGCCGACCGCCGCCGCCCGCACGCGGGCCGCGGTCGCCGTACGAACGCTCACCCGACGACGGACGGTCGCCGTAGGAGCGCTCACCGGCGGGACGCTCGCCGGCCGGACGGGGCTTGTCCCCGAACGAACGGCGCGGGCCGCCACGGTAGCCGCCGGTGGGACGGTCACCGTCCCGGCGCGGACGTCCGCCGGGCCCGCCGGGGCCACGGCGCATGTCGCGCTGGGTGCGCTCCTTGGGCTCGACCGCGACGCCGTTGGCGACGAGGTCGGTGATCGGGGCATCACCCGGACGGATCCGGACGACGTCCGGGTCCACCTTGGCCGAGCGGAACCGACGCTTGGACTGGCCGACCTGGTCGGGCAGCAGCAGCGAGACGACGACACCGGCGGCACCCGCGCGGGCGGTGCGGCCCGAACGGTGCAGGTAGGTCTTGGCGTCCGTCGGCGGGTCGTAGTGCAGGACCAGCGAGACGTCGTCCACGTGGATGCCGCGGGCGGCGACGTCGGTGGCGACGAGGACCGGCGAGCGGGCGTCGATGAACTCCTCCAGCGCACGCTTGCGCGCCGACTGGGGCAGTCCGCCGTGGATCGCCTCGGCCTTGATGCCGGCAGCCTTCAGGTTGTCGGCCAGCCGGTCCACGCCCAGCTGGGTGCGGGCGAAGATGATCGTGCGACCCGGGCGGCCGGCGAGCTCGGTGGCCACCTGCAGCTTGTCGCGGAAGGCGAGGCTGAAGGCCAGGTGCTCGGCCGGCGGGGCCTCGCCACCGGGGCGGACGACCTCGTGCCGGGCCGGGTCCTTGAGGTAGCGGCGGACCAGGGAGTCGACCTCGCCGTCCAGGGTGGCCGAGAACAGCAGCCGCTGGGCATTGCGGTCGGTCTGGTCGAGCAGCTCCTTGACGACCGGGAGGAACCCGAGGTCGGCCATGAAGTCGGCCTCGTCCAGCACGGTGACGACGACCTCGGTGAGGCTCGCCTCGCCCTGGCTGATCAGGTCCTGCAGGCGGCCGGGCGTGGCGATGATGACGTCGACACCGCGGCGGAGCTGCTGGATCTGGCGGTACATCGGGGCACCGCCGTAGACGGTGGCGAGCTGGACGCCCATCGCCTGACCGAGGGGGGCCAGGGCGTCGTGCACCTGCTGCGCCAGCTCACGCGTCGGGACCAGGACGAGGCCACGCGGGGCGCGGCGGCCCTGCTTGGCGTCGGCACCGATGCGGGCGAGCAGCGGCAGGCCGAAGGCCAGCGTCTTGCCCGAGCCGGTGGCGGCCTTGCCGAGCACGTCACGCCCGGCGAGCGCGTCCGGCAGTGCGGAGGTCTGGATGGCGAACGGGCGGTGGATGCCGCGCCGCTCGAGTGCGGTCACCAGCGGCTGGGGCAGGCCCAGCTGGTGGAACGTCGGGCCGGTCGGGGCCTCCGGCTGCGCCTCGGCCGGGACCTCGACGGGGGCGTTCTCGATGGTGTTCTGAACAGTGTCGTCCGCCGAGTTGGACTCGAACGAGACAGGGTGGACCAAAGTCATGCGGGGTGGGGCTCCGATACAGCTCGGAGCGCGGCCCGTGAAAAGGGAGGGGCGCGGCCAGGTAGCCGGCGTCCTCACTGGCGATCAGCTGCGCCCAGGTATGGAACGCGGGATCTGCACGGATGCGCTCATGCCCGGACAAACCGTCCGGGAGGATGACCGGCCGTTGTGCCGGTACGCCTACGTTAGCAGCGAAGATCGCCAGGCGATTCCCGAGACGGGGGTGGCCGCCGTCACGCCACCCGTCCGGGGTCAGCCGCGGAGGTCCGCGTATGCCTTGCTGACGATCTCCCCGAGCAGGCGCTTGCGGCCCGGCTCGGGGATGAATGCGCCGGCCAGCGCGCGCTCGGTCACCGTCTGCACGTCGTCCCAGGACCAGCCGAAGGTGTCCGCGACGTCGGCGATCTCACTGCTGGCCGAGACCCCGCTCATCAGCCGGTTGTCGGTGTTGACGGTGACGGTGAAGCCGAGCCGGTGCAGCCGGTCGATCGGGTGGGCGGCGAGCGACGGGTACGCGCCGGTCTGCACGTTGGACGACGGCGCGACCTCCAGCGGCACCCGCTCGTCGAGGACCCGCTGCGCCAGCGGTCCGAGCGTGCCGTCCTCGGCGACCTCGTCGGCGATCCGGATGCCGTGGCCCAGCCGCTCCGCGTGGGCGCCGTCCAGAGCGGCGCGGATGCTCTCGATGCCGGCGGCCTCCCCCGCATGGATCGTGCGGTGCGCGCGCTCCCGGTCCAGCAGCGCGATCGCGGCGGTCACGCGGTCCGGCGGGAAGCCGATCTCGGGGCCGGCCAGGTCGAAGCCCACGACCCCCGCGTCCCGGTACTTCACGACCAGGCGGGCGACTTCCTCCCAGCGGTCGGCCTGGCGCATCGCGCACAGCAGCGCCCCGACCTCGATGTACCCCCCTGCCGCGGTGGCCTCCGCGCAGCCGGCGGCGAAGCCGGCCACCATCGCCTCCACGACCGCCTCGATGGCCAGCCCGTTCGCGGTCGACAGCTCGGGGGCGAAGCGCACCTCGGCGTAGAGCACCCCGTCGGCGGCCAGGTCCAGTGCGCACTCCCGGGCCACCCGGTGGATGGCGTCGGGGTGCTGCATCACGCCGACGGTGTGCGCGAAGGTCTCGAGGTACTGCACGAGGGACCCGGAATCGGCCGCCTGCCGGAACCAGGTGCCCAGGCTCTCGGCGTCGGCGGCGGGGAGGTCGCGGTAGCCGTGCTCGTCGGCGAGCTCCAGGACGGTCTGCGGTCGCAGGCCGCCGTCCAGGTGGTCGTGGAGCAGGACCTTGGGGGCGCGGGCGACGTTCTCGGCAGTCAGCGGTGCAGGCACCGAAGGAACGTAGCTCAGCCTGCTGAACGATCCTGCCAACGGAAGGTGGCGACACAGAGCAGCAGGCCGGCCACGCACCACAGGGCCAGCACGATCGCCACCCGGCCGAGCTCCCAGGAGCCGGCCGGTTCCTCGGCCGCGAGGAAGTCGGGGAGGAAGACCGATCGCAGGCCCTGCGCCATCCACTTCAGGGGGAAGAACGAGGCGATCGTCTGCATCCAGACCGGCACCTGGCTGAACTGGAAGAACACGCCGGAGATGAACTGCAGGACCAGGGCGATCGGGGTGACCATCGCCGACGCGGAGCGACCGTTCTTGGCCAGGCTGGAGACGGCGATCCCGAGCAGGGTGCAGGACGCCGAACCGAGGGTCGCGACCCAGAGGAACGTGAACCAGTCGCTGCCCGACGGCAGGTCGATGCCGTAGGCGAACACGCCGACCGCCAGCAGGATCGCGATGATCAGCACGGTGACGGCGAGGACCTGCACGATCTTCCCGACGAAGTAGGCGCTCTTCGGCATCGGCGTGCCGACCAGGCCCTTGAGCGTCCCGTCCGACCGCTCGGTGGCGATGCTGATCGCCATGTTCTGCAGGCTGGCGCCGAGGATCCCCGCAGCGATGATCCCGGCCATGAAGTACTGGGTGAAGGTGACCCCGCCGCCGATGTCGTAGTCGAGGACGGCCCCGAACACCACCAGCAGGATCACCGGGAACGCGAGGGTGAACACGACCGACTCGCGCTGCCGGAAGAACTCCTTGAGCTCCACCGAGGCCCGGGTCCGGTAGACGGTGGCGAGGGACGGCAGGACGACGCCCGTGCGGGTGGTGGTGGTCATGAGCGCTCGCCGATCATCTGCAGGTAGACGTCCTCGAGGGTCGGCCGGGCCACGGAGAGCTCCGGGATCTCGCCCTGGAACCGCCCCGCGAGCTCCCGGACGAACGCCGTCGGGAAACTGGTGGCCTCGCTGCGCCGCGCGCCGTCCTCGTGCCAGCTGACGACGGCCGGCGCGGTCTCCCGGCCGCCCAGCGCCGAGGGGACGGCGACCTCGACGAGCCGGCCGCGGGCGATCACGCCCACCCGGTCGGCGAGCGCCTCGGCCTCGTCGAGGTAGTGCGTGGTCAGCAGCATCGTGGTGCCCAGGTCGCGCAGCGACCGGATCAGCGACCAGAACTGGCGCCGCGCCTCGGGGTCGAAACCGGTGGTCGGCTCGTCGAGGAACAGCAGCGTGGGCCGCCCGACGATGCCCAGCGCGACGTCGAGCCTGCGGCGCTGACCGCCCGACAGCGTCTTCGCCCGCGACTTCGCCTTCTCGGTGAGGCCGACCAGTCCCAGGACCTCGTCGGGGTCACGGGGGTCGGGATAGTAGGAGGCCTGCGCCTGCAGCAGCTCGCGGCAGGTCAGCTGGCTGTCACCGGCGCCGGACTGCAGCACGATGCCCAGCTGCGCTTTCCACCGGCGACCGCCGTCCGACGGGTTCTCGCCGAGCACGTGGACCGCACCGGCGTCCTGCGTCCGGTAGCCCTCGCAGATCTCGACCGTCGTGGTCTTGCCCGCGCCGTTGGGCCCGAGCAGGGCGAAGATCTCACCCCGCCGGATGTCGAGGTCGAGCCCGTCGACCGCGACGAAGTCCCCGTACCGCTTCACGAGGCCCCGGATGGAGATGGCGGCGTCCGGATCGAGTGCCTCACCGGTGCGCGGGCGCACGGCGGCCGCAGAGCTGGCTGTCACGAGGGAACAGTCTCCCCCCTGTCGCGCCGAGTGGGCCCCGGAGGGGTCCGCGCAGGCGCGACGCAGCGGCTCCACGGCGACCGGGCACGGCACCTGGCCGCGGTGCGACCCGGAGGGTCGCAGTGTCTAGGTGATGCGGTCCAGGATCAGCGGGAGCGGCTGGTCGTCGGTGTCGACGCCGATCGCACCCTCGAGGGCCTCGAGCGCCCGGGGGATGCGCTCGGCGTCGTCGGTCTGCAGCTCCAGGAGCGGCTGACCGGCGGTCACCTGCTCCCCCACGCCGGCCCGCCAGAGCACTCCGGCGGCGGCCGACACCGGGTCCTCCTTGCGGGCCCGCCCGGCGCCCAGCCGCCACGCGGCCACGCCGAGCGCGAACGCGTCGAGCCGCGTCAGGGTGCCGGTCGCCGGCGCCATGACCACGTGCGTCTCCGCCGGCTTCGGCAGCGGCGCGTCGGGGTCCCCGCCCTGGGCGGCGATCATGCGACGCCAGACGTCCATGGCCCGGCCGTCGGCCAGCGCCTCCGCCGGATCGACGTCCTCCCGCCCGGCGCCGGCCAGCATCTCGCGGGCGAGCGCCAGGGTCAGCTCGACGACGTCGGCCGGCCCACCACCGGCGAGCACCTCGACCGACTCGGCCACCTCGACGGCGTTTCCCGCAGCGCGGCCCAGCGGCCGGTCCATCGCCGTCACCAGCGCGACGGTCCGCACCCCGGCCGCCTCGCCGAGGCCGACCATCGTGCGGGCCAGGGTGCGCGCGTCCTCGGCGTCCTTCATGAACGCCCCGGAGCCGGTCTTCACGTCCAGGACGAGGGCGTCGGCGCCCTCGGCGATCTTCTTGCTCATGATCGAACTGGCGATCAGCGGGATGGACTCCACGGTGCCGGTGACGTCGCGGAGCGCGTAGAGCTTCTTGTCCGCCGGGGCGAGGTCGTTGCCCGCGGCGCAGATGACCGCCCCGACCTCGCGCAGCTGGCGAAGGTAGGCCTCCTCGTGCACGTCGGCCCGCCAGCCCGGGATCGCCTCGAGCTTGTCCAGGGTGCCGCCGGTGTGGCCCAGCCCGCGCCCGGACAGCTGAGGGACGGCGACCCCGCAGGCGGCGACCAGCGGCGCGAGCGGCAGCGTGATCTTGTCGCCCACCCCGCCCGTCGAGTGCTTGTCGGCGGTCGGGCGGCCGAGCGAGGAGAGGTCCTTGCGCTCGCCCGAGTCGATCATCGCCTGGGTCCACACGGCGAGCTCGTCGACGGACATCCCGCGGAAGAACACCGCCATGAGCAGGGCGCTCATCTGCTCGTCGGGGACGGCGCCCCGCGTGTAGGCGTCGATCACCCAGCGGATCTGCTCAGCCGACAGCGTCCCGCCGTCCCGCTTCGTGCGCAGCACATCGATGGCGTCCATCAGGCGTCCCGTTCCGCGGCGCGCTGGTCCTTGAGGGCTGCCGCCGCTAGGTCCTCGGGCCCGAAGGCGTCCGGCAGCACCTCGCGCATCGGCACGATGCCGAGGGAGACCGTCTCGATGAGCATGTCGGCCCCGCCGTGCTCCCACAGCAGCTGCCGGCAGCGGCCGCACGGCATCAGCGGCTGCCCGTCGCCGCCGACGCAGGCGACGGCGACCAGCCGGCCCCCGCCGGTACGGGCGAGATCGCTGACCATGCCGCACTCGGCGCAGAGGCCGAGCCCGTAGGAGGCGTTCTCCACGTTGCAGCCGGTGACCAGCCGCCCGTCGTCCACCAGTCCGGCGACGCCGACCGGGAACTTCGAGTACGGCGCGTAGGCGTGGGTCATCGCCTCCCGGGCCGCCGCACGGAGGGCGTCCCAGTCCGGTGCCGGCCGCGTCACAGTTCGCTCCCGCGGCTTGCTCCGCTCCTCGCTCGCTGGCGCTCGCTGCGATGCTCACGCGCCTGTCCGCTCACGTCAGCTCTCTCCTCGTCGGTACACCAGTCCGTCGGCCTGCGGCATGCGCAATCGCTGCGACGCCAGCGACAGGACCAGCAGCGTCGTCAGGTGCGGGGTGAAGGACACGATGCCCGGCGGCAGCTCGTCGATGGTCAGGTAGCCGACGAACGCTGCGACGGCCACGACCGCGGCGATCCCGCCCGCGAGCAGCTGATGGCGCAGCACCTGACGGACGGCGAGGACCGCGAGCAGCACGGCGACCAGCAGCAGGAGCGCGACGACCGCCGTCCGGCTGCGGAGCTGGAGGGCGTCGGCGAACCCGAAGAGGCCCGCACCGGCGGCCAGGCCACCCGGCCGCCAGTTGCCGAAGATCAGCGCGGCCAGACCGATGAATCCGCGCCCGTTGGTCTGGTTCTCCCGGTAGATGCCGGCGATGAAGACCAGGAACACGCCACCGAGCCCGGCCAGCCCGCCGGAGATGACCACCGCGATGTACTTCATCCGGTAGACCGGGACACCCAGGGAGTCCGCCGCCGCCGGGTTCTCCCCGCACGAGCGCAGCCGCAGCCCGAACGACGTGCGCCAGAGCACCAGGTAGGTCACCGGGATGAGCAGCACGGCCAGCACGGTCACGATGGCCACGATGCTGGTCACCCCGCGCAGCACGCCGGCGAGGTCGCTCAGCAGGAACCAGTGCTTCTGCTCGAGGTCGCCCAGCAGGTCCGGTCCGGAGGACAGCACCGGGAGCGAGAAGGACGGCGGCTTGCTCGACACGGGCGGGGACTGCGTGACACCGCCACCGGCCGGGTTGTCGGTGAAGAAGAGCTCGGAGAGGAAGCGCGCCACCCCGGCCGCCAGGATGTTGATGGCGACGCCGGAGACCACGTGGTCGACGCCGAACGTCACGGTGGCCAGGGCGTGCAGCAGCCCGCCCAGCGCGCCGAAGAGCACGCCGCCGACCAGGGCCGCGCCCCAGCCCCACTGGTAGCCGGCGAAACCGGCCCCCCAGGTGCCGAGGATCATCATTCCCTCGAGGCCGATGTTGACCACGCCGGCCCGCTCGGAGAACAGGCCGCCGAGGGCGGCGAGCCCGATCGGCACGGCCAGGAGCAGCGCCGCCGACATCGTCGACGAGGACGTCAGGGCGTTCTCGCCGCTGATCGCCCGGACGATCGAGAACAGCACGAGCCCGGCGACGGCCAGCCAGAGCGCCCGCCGGACCGGTCCCCCGCCGGTGAGCAGGTCGGTGATCGGCCCACGGCTCGGCCGGGCGTCGGGTGTCGTCGTCACAGCGGTGCTCATGCGTCCTCCTCGCTGACGCTCGTCGACCGCGTTCGCGGAGCTGCTCTGTCCTCTGGTGAGCTCGCACGCTCGCTCACAGCTGCGCCCCCTGTCGCTGGTCGGTACTGCCCGGGGGCGGTGGTGTCGGGACCGCGCCGGTGCTGCCGTCACCTGCGGTCGGGCCGCCGGACGGTGCCGCGGTCCCGCCCGCGGCGGAACGGCGGGCGACCCGCCGCGCGATCTCGTTGGCCACGACGACCGCGAGCACGATCGTGCCCTGCACGATCGTCACGACCGAGGAGGGGTAGTCGGCGATCTGCAGCGGCACCAGCGATCGGTCGAGGAAGGCGAACAGCAGCGCCGCCAGCGCGATCCCGAACGGCTTGTTGCGGCCCAGCAGCGCCACGGCGATGCCGAGGAAGCCCAGCCCGGCGGTGAAGTCGGTCGTGTACGAGTGGGTGTTCCCGAGCAGGTCCGGCAGGCCGATGAGCCCGGCGACCGCACCCGAGAGCAGCATCGTCTTGATGACCATCGCGCGGGCGTTGACGCCGCTCGCGCTGGCCGCCGACGGCGACATCCCGCTGGCCTTCAGGTCGAAGCCGAAGCGCGTGCGGTTGAGCAGGACGGCGATCAGGACGCCGACGACGATGGCGATCAGCAGGAAGCCGTAGAGCTGGCGCGGCGGGTTCGCCAGCCCGAAGAGGTCGAAGATCCCGTTGAGGCCGGGCATCTGTCCCGACTCGGGGATGTCTGCCGTCGCGATGATCGACGCGCCCTCGGGGCTCCCGCGGAACGGACCCGTCAGCAGGTAGGACGCGATCCCCAGCGCGATGAAGTTCATCATGATCGAGCTGATGACCTCGCTCACGCCGCGGGTCACCTTGAGCACGGCCACGATGCCGGCCCAGAGCGCGGCGACGACGACGGCGACCAGGACGATGAACCCGATGTGCAGCGGGCCCGGCAGGGTCACCGCGGCGCCCGCCGCTGCGGCGACGATCGTGGCGAGCCGGTACTGGCCCTCCACGCCGATGTTGAACAGGCCCATGCGGAAGGCGACGGCGACGGCGAGGCCGGACAGGAACAGCGGGATCGCCCGGTTGACGATCACCACCATGGCGGTGATCTGCTGGCCGGGGGTCTCCCCGAAGTCCAGCATCACCCCGAAGACGTCGAACGGGTTCACCGCCAGGGCAGCCATCACCGCCGAGGAGATGACCAGCGCGACGACGACGGCGAGCACGGGTGCCAGGAGGGCCGGCCCGAGCCGGCGGACGACGCTCATGCGGCACCCGCCGTCCCGTGGGCCCCGGTCATGTGGCCACCGAGCTGCTCAGGGGTGCACGTGCCGGGGTCGAGCGTGGCGACGAGCCGGCCGCGCAGCATCACCCGCAGCGTGTCCGACAGACCGATCAGCTCGTCGAGATCGGCGGAGATCAGCAGGATGGCCATCCCTTCGGCTCGTGCGTCCTTGAGCAGCTCCCAGATGGCCGCCTGCGCCCCGACGTCCACCCCGCGGGTCGGGTGGGCGGCGACCAGCAGCCGCGGGCCGGACTCCATCTCGCGGCCGACGATCAGCTTCTGCTGGTTGCCGCCGGACAGCGCCACCGCGAGGGTGTCGGGCCCCGGGGCGCGGACGTCGTAGTCCTTCATGATCCGCGCGGTGTCGGACCGGGACGCCTTGCGGTCGATGAACCAGCCCTTCGACGCGGGCGGGCGGGTCTGGTGGCCGAGGATGCGGTTCTCCCAGAGCGTGCCCTCGAGCAGCATCCCCTGCCGGTGCCGGTCCTCCGGGATGAACCCGAAGCCCGCCTCCCGCCGGTCCCGGGTGCTCCAGGAGCTGATGTCCTGGTCCCCGAAGAGCACCGTTCCGGCGGTGAGGGGACGCAGACCCATGATCGCGTCGACCAGCTCGGCCTGCCCGTTGCCCTCCACGCCGGCGATGCCCAGCACCTCGCCCTCACGGATCGTGAGGTCGACGTCGTCCACGGCCGGCCGGCCGCCCGGGGTCGCCACGGTCACGCCCCGCAGCTCGAGGACGACGACGTCGCGGACGGTGGACGTGCGCGTCTCCGGCGAGGGCAGCTCGGAACCGACCATCATCTCGGCCAGCTGCCGGGCCGTCGTCGTCTTGGGGTCGGCCTCGCCCACGGTGGTGCCGCGGCGGATGACGGTGATCGAGTCGGCGACCTTGCGGACCTCGTCGAGCTTGTGCGAGATGAAGATGACGGTGAGGCCCTCGCGCTTGAGCTCGGCCAGGTTGCCGAACAGCTCGTCGACCTCCTGCGGCACGAGGACGGCGGTGGGCTCGTCGAGGATGAGCGTGGTCGCGCCGCGGTAGAGCACCTTGGCGATCTCGACCCGCTGCCGGTCACCGACACCGAGGTTCTCGACGAGCTCGTCGGGGTCGAGATCGAGGGCGTACCGCGCGGAGATGTCGCGGATGCGGCGACGCCCCTCGGCGAGGTCCAGCCGTCCGCCCTTCGTGGGCTCGCTGCCCAGGACGATGTTCTCCAGGACGGTGAAGTTGTCGGCCAGCATGAAGTGCTGGTGGACCATGCCGATCCCGGCGGCGATCGCATCGGCGGGGCTGCGGAAGTGGACCTCGCGGCCGTCGAGCAGGATCGAGCCCTCGTCCGGGCGGTGCATCCCGTACAGGGTCTTCATCAGGGTCGACTTGCCCGCCCCGTTCTCACCGACGATGGCGTGCACCTCACCGCGGCGCACCCGCAGCTCGATGTCCCGGTTGGCGACCACGCCGGGGAAGCGCTTGGTGATCCCGCGCAGCTCCACGGCCAACGGCGCGCCCTCGGGCGACCCCGCGGCCGGGCTGCTCCCGGTCACTCCTGTTGCGGCCATCCTCGGCCTCTCCCTCGGGTGCGCCCACGGGGTACGCGGCGCACGGCTGTTCGTCTGCGTCGGGACGGCGGGGTCGACCGTCGTTCCCGGCGCGCGGCATGGGCTGGCCGCATGATGTCGCACCCGGGTGTCCTGCCGGGCATCCGGGCCAGGGATTTCCGGCGAAGCGGTGCCGTGACCACGACGGCGGGCCCGGGCTCCACCCTCGAGATTCAGCACTCGAGATGCGGTGCGCCCGGACCCGCCGTCGTGGCGACCACCGGTGGGGACGCGGGCCCGCTGGAGGCAGGCCCGCGTCCGGAGATCACCGGGTGGTCGGGACCTCGATGTCACCGTCGATGATCTGCTGGCGGTAGTCGTCGATCTGGTCCTGGATGTCGTCGATGAACCCGCCGGAGGTGGCCAGGCCGACACCCTCGGTGGACAGGTCGTTGGTGACGTCCTCGCCACCTGCGACGTTGTCGTCCACGAAGTCACCGATGTACGCCTCGACCGCGTTGTCCACGCGCTTGAGCATCGACGTCATGATCACGGCCTGGAGGGCCGGGTCGTCCACGGTGTTGTACTGGTCGGAGTCGACACCGATCGCGCGCTTGTTCGAGGCGGCAGCCGCCTGGAACACGCCGAGGCCGGAGCCACCGGCCGCGTGGTAGACGATGTCCGCGCCGCCGTCGAACATGCCCTGCGCCGCGATCTGGCCCTTGGCCGGGTCGTTGAACCCGGAGAAGTCACCGGCCGGCGTCAGGTACGTGGAGTCGATCTGGATGCCCGGCTTGGCAGCCTCGGCACCGGCGAAGTAGCCCGCCTCGAACTTCTGGATGAGGGGGGTGTCGACGCCGCCCACGAAACCGATGTGGTTGGTCGTGGTCTTCAGCGCGGCCGCGACGCCGGCCAGGAAGGAGCCCTGCTCCTCCGAGAACAGCAGGCCGGTCAGGTTGTCGGCACCGATCTCGGCCACCGACGAGTCGATGATCGCGAAGTTGGTGTCCGGGTACTGCTCGGCCACGTCGCCGATCACGTCGCCGTAGGCGAACCCGACCGCGATGACCGGGTTGAAGCCGTCATCGGCAAGCTGGGTCAGCAGGTCGGCGCGGTTCGAGGCGTCGGCGTTGGGGCTGAGCTCGGAGACCTTGCCACCGTTGCTCTCGATCGCCGCCTCGACGCCCGCGTAGGCGGAGTCGTTGAACGAGCGGTCACCCCGGCCGCCGGTGTCGTAGGCGAGACCGATCTTGAGGTCACCGCCACTGCTGCTCTCGCCGCTGGCGCTGCCGCCACCCTCTTCGTCGCTGGCACAGGCCGCGAGGGCCAGGCTGCCGGCCAGCAGCAACGCCGCGGCCTTCGTCATCCGCGCTCGGCGCAAGACGATCTCCTCTCTGGGGGGACGCGCCGGTGGTGTCGAGGCGCGTCCCGATGGGTGCAGGTCCACCTGCCGCCGCGCCGCCCCGAGGGGCGACGCACCGGCATGCGATCTGGGCACGCTAACCGCGGCCGACGCCTCCATCCCAGGCCCGGGACGGACTGAGACGCGATCGTTGCGAAGATCGCCGAACCCCTGGGACGCCCTGGACGGCGTTCCGGCGGGGTGCCCTCGCGCGCCGACGAGCCGCCCGACGCCTAGCGTTCCCGGTCATGGGACGACGTCGACCGGGTGCGCGACTGGCCGCGGCGGCGCTCGCCGCGGGCCTCGCCGTCCTCGTGGGCGTCCTGCCGGCCGCTGCTGAGCAGCCCCGGCCGACCGTCGATCCGTCGGCGCCGACACCCACCTCGCCCTATCCCGGCCGCCCGCCCCAGGGATCCGCGCCGGACGGGCGCACCGTCGGCGGGGACGAGCTGGACACCCGCGGGCTGGTGGTCGCCGACGGGACCCCGGCCCTTCCCGACGGGCTGGCCGCCGCCGGCTGGCTGGTGGCCGACGCCGGCACCGGGAACGTGCTCGCCGCCCGCGACCCGCACGGCCGCTACTACCCGGCCAGCACGCTCAAGACCCTCACCCTGCTCACCCTGGTCCCCCTGCTCGACCCCGCCCGCGTCGTCGTGGGCACCGCGGAGGACGAGAACGTCGAGGGCAGCCGGGTCGGGCTCGTCCAGGGCGGTCAGTACCCGGTGTCGCTGCTGTTCCAGGCACTCATCCTGCAGTCGGGCAACGACGCCGCGAACGCGCTGGCCCGCACGGCCGGGGGGTCGCAGGTGACCGTCGCGGCGATGAACGAGACGGCCGAGGGCATCGGCGCCTTCGACACGGTCGCCGGCACGCCGTCCGGGCTCGATGTCGCGGGACAGTCCTCCTCCCCCTACGACCTGGCGCTGATCTTCCGTGCGCTGATCTCCGACCCCGCCACCGCCGCGGTGCTCGCCACCCCCACGGCGGAGATGCCCGCCGTCGAGGGCCGCTCCCCCGGCTACCAGATCCAGAGCCAGAACCCGCTGCTGCTGACCTATCCGGGGAACCTGGGCGGCAAGACCGGCTTCACCGACGCCGCCCGGCACACCTTCGTCACGGCGGCCGAGCGCAACGGACGGCGGCTCGTGGTCAGCGTCATGGCCACCGAGAACACCCCGCTGCGCGCCGCCGACCAGGCAGCCCTGCTCCTGGACTGGGGCTTCGCCGTCCCCGCCGGGACCGAGGGTGCGGGCACGCTCGTCACGCCGGCGGACCTCGTCGCCGTCCCCTCCGCGGCCGCGTCGAGCACCCGCAGGACAGTGCCGCCTCCCGTCACCGGAGCGGCGGCGGCCGCTCCCGCGGACGGGTTCCCCGTCGTGCCGGTGACGCTCGCCGGGTCCGCCGTCCTCATCGTCGCCGCCACGATGATCGGGCGACGCCGCGCGGTGCGCCCGGTCCCGGCACCGCCCGGGGAGGCACGGGTCAGGCGGGCACCGCCGCGGCGTCCGCCCGGGGAACCGGCGTCGCCGCCTCCACCGAGCGGAGAGTCGCCGTCCACGCGGCTGTGAAGAAGGCGAACCGGGCGACCAGGTTGATCCAGATGAGCAGGCCGACGGCCCCGCCGAACGCGGACGCGGTCACGCTGTCGGAGATCAGCGAGAGGTAGTAGCCGCCGATCACCTTCAGCGCCTCGAAGCCGGCCGCACCGAACAGCGCGCCCGGCAGCAAGCGGCGCAGCGGATGGGAGATCGACGGCACGACGCGCAGCAGCCAGAGGAAGACGACGAGGTCGACGAGCACCGCCAGGGCCAGGCCGAGGACCCAGGTCAGGACGCCGTAGCCCGGTTCGTCGGCGAGGCCGACCAGCTTCAGCACCCACGTCGACCCCTGGGTCACGACCCCGGTCACGCCGAGGCTGAGCAGCCCGATGGCACCGAGGACGACGAGCGCGAGCAGGTCCTGCAGGTTGTCCCGGAGCACATCGGGCTCGTCGACCTTGCCCTTCCAGATGAGCTCCATGCCGATCCGCAGCTTGTCCATCGTGCGCAGGCCGGCGTAGAGGAAACCGGCGAGGCCGATCAGCCCGATGTAGCCGGCCCCGTCGATCGCGCCCGAGAGCTGGTCGACGAGCTCCCGCCCCAGCGATCCGGGGAAGGCCTCGCGGATCGCGTCGAAGAGTTCCTGCTGCAGCAGGGCGTCACCGGCCAGCACCAGACCGACGACCGAGGCGACCAGCAGCAGGACCGGGAAGAGGCCCAGGAACGCGAAGTAGGTGACGCCGGCGGCAATGAGGTCGCTCTGCACGCGCTGGTAGCGGCCGCCCGCGCGGGCGAGGTGGTCGAACCAGCGGTGGCGCCGGCGCTCCGCCGCGATGATCGCCTCACCCCGCGCGTACAGCCGGTTCAGCAGCGGCTCACGCCCGGCTGGGGGCGTCTCGGGGGCGGAACTCACCGTCCGAGTCTGGGGCCTGGCCGTGGCCGCCGCGCTCCGTCAGCGGGGCGCGCCGGTCAGCCGGTACTCGCGCGCGACCGCCCAGGCCCCGGCCGGGGTCTGCTCGAACTCCGTGAAGGACTCGACCGGGAACGCCGCCGACAGGTCGGAGAGGCCGCTGTAGGCCAGCTCCAGCATGTCCGCGGGCACGTCGTGGGCCACCGTGACGTGCGGGTGGTACGGAAAGGCGAGGGTGCGGGCCAGCGGGCCGCGACGGACGTCGGTGGCGAGGAGCTCGCAGTTCCCGATCCCCTTCGCGACGGCGACGAACACCACGTCCGACACCGGGGAGAAGGTGCCGGTCCCGGAGAGGTGCATCTCGAACGGCGGATGGCAGCGGGCCACCTCGGCGAGATGTGTGCTGATCGCGGCACGGTCGGCGACGGGGACCTCGGTCGGCGGCAGCAGGGTCACGTGCGGCGGCACCAGGCTGGCCTGCGGGTCACCTACCTTCGAGCGCCAGTCGACCAGCAGCTGGGCCCACGGCTCCGGCAGCGGGACGACGATGCCGAGCACGGTGCTCTCGGGGAGCGGGCGGCTGCTGCGCGGCACGAACGTGTCGTCGTTCATGCGCGGGCCCCCGGCGCCAGGAAGCCGACCCGCTCGTAGGCGGCGGCGACCGTGGGGCCGGCGACCTCGCGGGCGCGGGCCGCACCGGCGGCGAGCACCCGCTCCAGTTCGGCGGGATCGTCGAGCAGCTCCTGCGTACGGGCCCGCACGGGGGTGACGAAGTCGGTGACCACCTCGGCCAGCTCCTTCTTCAGGTCGCCGTAGCCGCGGCCCGCGAAGGAGTCCTCCAGCTCGGCGATGCTGCGGCCGGAGAGCGCGCTGTGGATCGTGAGGAGGTTGGTCACGCCCGGCTTGTTCTCGGCGTCGGCCACGACCTCCCGTCCGGTGTCGGTGACGGCGGACCGGATCTTCTTCGCGGTCACCGACGGCTCGTCGAGCAGGAAGACACAGCCGGCCGGCGGGAGGCTCTTGCTCATCTTCTTGTCCGGGGACTGCAGGTCGAGCACCTTCGCCGCACCGGGCGGGATCGCGGCCGCGGGCACCGTGAACGTCGTCCCGAACCGGCCGTTGAAGCGCATCGCGAGGTCGCGGGTCAGCTCGAGGTGCTGGCGCTGGTCCTCACCGACCGGCACCTGGTCGGCCTGGTAGACGAGGATGTCGGCGGCCTGCAGGACCGGGTAGGTGAACAGACCCACCGTGGCGCCCGCGGTGCCCTCGCGCTGGCTCTTGTCCTTGAACTGGGTCATCCGGCTGGCCTCGCCGAAGCCGGTGAGGCACTCCAGCACCCACGCCAGCTGCAGGTGCTCCGGCACGTGGCTCTGGACGAACAGGGTGCTGCGCTGGGGATCGACACCCAGGGCGAGCAGCTGCGCGGCGGAGACGAGGGTGTTCCTGCGGAGCTCCGCGGGATCCTGCGGCAGCGTGATCGCGTGCAGGTCGACGACGCAGTAGAACGCCTCGGCGGAGTCCTGCAGGCTGACCCACTGGCGGAGCGCACCCAGATAGTTGCCGAGGTGGAAGGAACCCGCCGTCGGCTGGATGCCTGAGAGCACACGGGGAAGAGGCACGTCGGCCATCAAACCAGCCGACTCCCGGCCCCGTCCCGGGGCCCGCCCTGAGCCTGCGAAGGGTGGGGAGGACGGGGTCCTTCTTCAGGAGGCCGGCGCCGCCGCCCGCACGTCGTCGAGCGCGGCGAGGAAGACGTCGTCCTCCTCGGGTGTGCCGACGGTGACCCGGATGCCCTCGCCGGCGAAGGGCCGGGT
This sequence comes from Blastococcus sp. CT_GayMR16, assembly GCF_004570875.1. Classification (GTDB taxonomy): domain Bacteria; phylum Actinomycetota; class Actinomycetes; order Mycobacteriales; family Geodermatophilaceae; genus Blastococcus_B. The sequence goes on from NZ_SPQK01000010.1 coordinate 130,742, forward strand.
GATGACCGCCCGCGCCTCCAGCGCCGCCGCCAGGGCCGCCGTCTGCTCCCCCACCGGCAGCCAGACGAAGTTGGCCTGGCTGTCGGCGACGTCCATGCCGCGCTCCCGCAGCGCGGCCGTCAGTCGGTCGCGCTCGGCGACGACGGCGGCGCACCGGGCCCGCACCTCGTCCTCGCTCGCCAGCGCCGCGACCGCTGCCGCCTGCGCGAGCATGGAGACGCTGAACGGCATGTGGGTCTTGCCGACCGCCTCGGCCACCGCGGGGTCCTCGGCGACCAGGTAGCCGACACGGATGCCGGCCAGCCCCCAGGCCTTGGAGAAGGTCCGTAGGACGGCGACGTTCGGCCGCCCCCGCATGAGCTCGATGCCGTCGGGGACGTCGGGGTCGGTGACGAACTCCCGGTAGGCCTCGTCGAGGACGACGAGGGTCTGCTCGGGAACGGCGTCCAGGAACTTCTCCAGGCCGGCGCGACGCACCGCCGTCCCCGTGGGGTTGTTCGGGTTGCAGACGAACACCAGCCGGGTGGTGTCGTCGATCGCCGCGGCCATGGCCTCGAGGTCGTGGGTGTCGGCGGGGCCTCCGGGGCGGCCGGGGGTGAGCGGCACCTGCACGGCCCGTGCTCCCGCGACCCGGGCCAGGAGCGGGTACATCTCGAACGACCGCCAGGCGAACGCGATGCTCGTGCCGGGGTCGTTGAACGCCTGCGCGAGCTCCTGGCAGATCGTGACCGCGCCGCAGCCGGTGACCACCTGGGCGGGATCGACGTCATACCGGTCGGCCAGGGCGCGGGTCAGCACGACCGCCCCGTTGTCCGGGTACCGGTTGGTCTCGCCGGCCGCGGCGGCCAGCGCCTGGACGACGGCCGGCAGCGGCGGGAAGGCGACCTCGTTGCTGGCCAGCTTGATCGCGCGGTCGACCCCGATCTCGCGGGCGAGGTCGGCGGGGTTGCGGCCCGGTCTGTACGCCGGGAGCGCCTGCACCGCCGGTCGAGCGCTCACCACGACGTCCTGACCTCCCGACCTAGGGTGACCCCCATGCGCGTACTCGTCGCCGGTGGAGCCGGCTACATCGGCAGCGTAGTCACGGCCGCCCTGCTGGCCGAGGGCCACGAGGTGACGGTGCTCGACGACCTGTCGACCGGCCACGCCGACGCCGTGCCGCCCGGCGCGACCCTCGCGGAGGTGTCACTGCACCACTCGGCACCCGTGCTCGCCGACGTCCGCCCGGAGGCCGTGCTGCACTTCGCCGCCAAGAGCCTCGTCGGGGTCTCCCAGCAGCGGCCCTTCGAGTACTGGGACACCAACGTCGGCGGCTCGCTGGCGCTGCTGGAGGCCATGCGCGCCGCCGACTGCCGGCGGATCGTCTTCTCCTCCACCGCCGCCACCTACGGCGAGCCCGAGGCTGTGCCGATCCGGGAGGACGCCCCGACGCGGCCGACGAACACCTACGGCGCCTCGAAGCTCGCCGTCGACCACATGCTGACCTCGTACGCCGTCGCGCACGGCTTCGCCGCGGTGAGCCTGCGGTACTTCAACGTCGCGGGGGCGGCCTTCGGGCTCGGCGAGCGGCATGCCACCGAGACGCACCTCATCCCGATCGCGCTGCAGGTCGCCGCCGGGCAGCGGGAGTCGTTGACCGTGTTCGGCGAGGACTACCCGACCCCCGACGGCACGTGCATCCGCGACTACGTCCACGTCGCCGACCTCGCCGACGCCCACCTCCTGGCGCTGCCGGCCCCGGCGGACGGTGAGCACCGGATCTACAACCTGGGCAACGGCACGGGCTTCTCGGTGCAGGAGGTCGTCGACGCCGTCCGGCAGGTGACCGGCCACCCGGTGCCCGTGGTGATCGGCGAGCGGCGTGCCGGCGATCCGGCGCAGCTCGTCGCGTCCAGCGACCGCATCCGTGCCGATCTGGGCTGGACGCCGGACCACACCGACCTGGCCGGCATCGTCCGCGACGCCTGGGACGTCAGCCGGGCCCGCTGACCCCTGTCTCCGAACGGTCCTCGTCGTCCGCGGGCGCGGGGGCCGCACCGACGAGCAGGCGGGAGATCCGGCGTCCGTCGAGTTCGAGGACCGTGAGGGTGCGGCCCCCCACATCGACGACGGCCCCGATCTCCGGGAGGCGGCCCAGCTCGGAGAGCACGTACCCGGCGACGGTCTCGTAGGGCCCGTCGGGAAGTGCCAGACCGGTGACCTCGGTGAAGTCGTCGAGGTTGAGCAGGCCGTCGACCTCGCGGGGGCCGCCGGGGGGCTGCTTCCCCTCGGGAGCGACCTCGTCGTCGTACTCGTCGTAGATCTCCCCGATGACCTCCTCGATGAGGTCCTCGAGGGTCACGATCCCGTCGGTGCCGCTGTACTCGTCGACGACGATCGCCAGGTGCTGGTTCTCCCGGCGCATCTCGCTGAGGGCCGCCAGTACGCCCTTGGTGCCGGGCAGCCGCTTCACCTCGCGGGCGAGGTCGCCCACGGTCGCGGCTCGGCCGGCCGGGTGGTTGGGCAGGAACAGATCGCGGACGTGCACGAAGCCGACGACGTCGTCCTCGTCGCGTCCGGCCACCGGGAAGCGGGACCAGTTGGAGTCGGCGACCTGCTTGGCCGCCCGGCTGGCGGTCATGGACGCATCGAGGAACGCGACCTCGGTGCGCGGGGTCATGACCTCCCGGATCTCGCGCTCACCGGCGCGGAAGACCTCGTCGATCAGCCGCCGCTCGTCGCTGCTCAGGGACTCGTGCGCGGCCACGAGGTCGCGGAGTTCCTCCTGGCTGATCGACTCGCCGCTCAGCTTCGGGTCGCCGCCCAGCAGGCGGACGAGGACGTCGGTGGACTTCGACAGCAGCCAGATGACCGGGCGGGAGAGCGTCGCGATGGCGTTGAGCGGCGCGGCCACGATGAGGGCGAACCCCTCGGCCCGCTGCAGCGCCAGCCGCTTGGGGGTCAGCTCGCCGACGACGAGCGACAGGTAGCTGATCGCGATCGTCACCAGGATCAGCGCCAGGGTGCCGGACAGGCCCTCGGACAGACCGCGGGTCTCCAGCCAGCGCGCCAGCGGCTGGCTGAGCGTGCTGGCACCGAAGGCGGCAGAGAAGAACCCCGCCAGGGTGACGCCGACCTGGACGGCGGCGAGGAAGCGGTTGGGGTCGCTCAGCAGGCGCTGCACGGCCTGTCCACGGCGCCCCCCCTCGGCCATCCCGCGGACCTGGGACTCGCGCAGGGAGACCAGCGCGATCTCCGCGCCGGAGAAGACGCCCCCGATCAGGACGAAGGCGACGACCATGACGATGCTGAGCCATACGTCGCTCACCGGCGGCGCACTCCTCGGGGTATTCGCGTGGGGCTCACTCCCCCATGGTGCCTGGTCGGGGCCCTCGAACCGAGCCGATCCAGGCAGACCGCCCTCCAGAGGGGCATGCGGGCGGCCGATCGTGACCGACTTCATGTGGACGCACGGTGACCTTGCGCGCACCGTTAGTCTCCACTCGGTAACGAATCGTGATCCTGTCTCTCGTGAGGTTTCCCCGTGCGCCACAGTTCCCCGCGTCTCCCTCTGGACGAGCGGCTGACCGGCTTCCTGAACCGGTTCCTGCGGCTCACCCGCAGCAGCACGAGGCACCGCAGTGGGCGTCTGGCGCTCGGCGCGCTCGTCAGCACCGTCCTGGCCGCACTCGTCCTGTCGGTGCCCGTGGTGTCCGGCGCGGGCGGCAAGGAGCCGCTGGTCGCCTTCGAGTCGTTCGCGTCGACGTCCGCGGCCCGCTCGACCGACAGTGACTCCCCCGTGGTCATGGGCCGCGACGGCCGAGCGGTCTCCTCGTCCACGTTCGCCGGGCTGAGCACCTCACCGGCCTCGGCCCGGGGCTCCTCGACGGACGCGTTCGCGGCGCCGCCCACCGTCGCCCCCGGGGCCGGTTCCGCGCCCGCGCCCGCGCCCGTGGAGACACCCGCCCCGGCCGAGGCCGCGCCGGCACCCGAGGCGACAACGGAGGCCGCTGCCCCGCCGCCGGTGGTCGAGGAGGCCCCGGAGCCCCCGGCTCCCGCTGCCGCGGCCGTCCCGGCGGATCTGGGCGCCGAGGACCAGGTGCTCGCGCTCGTGAACGTGCAGCGTGCGGCCGCCGGATGCGGCGCGCTCACCGGCGATGCGTCGCTGGCGTCCGTGGCCCGGGCCCACAGCGCGGACATGCGCGACCGTGGCTTCTTCGACCACGTCAACCTCGACGGGCTCGACCCCTTCGACCGCGCGGAGCGGGCCGGGATCACGGCGCGGGCGGAGAACATCGCCTACGGGCAGCAGGACGCCGCCGAGGTCATGGTGTCGTGGATGAACAGCGCCGGTCACCGGGCGAACATCCTGAACTGCAACCTGACCCGCCTCGGTGTCGGCATGGCCGACGGCTCCGGCGGCCCCTGGTGGACCCAGCTCTTCGCCTGACTCGCCCGTTCCGTTGATCAACAGCCGCTCTATCGGGGTGTCGGGATGGACGAGACCCCCGTGGACCGGCTGTTGATCAACGGGCCAGCTCGACGGCCAGCCGGGCGAGGAGACGCTCGGGGCGTTTCAGGTCGGCCGCCGTCACGAAGATCACGCGCCAGCCGGCCGCCGACAGCCGGTTGAGCCGCCGCCGGTCCTTGGCGAACTGCCCCGCCTCCGCATGCCAATGCCCGTCGTACTCGATGGCGAGCTTCAGCTCCGGGTACGCGAAGTCGACCCGGGCGACGAAGCCCTCGTCGTCGAAGACCCGGAACTGTGCCTCCGGTGCAGGCAGTCCGGCCCGATGGATCAGTAGTCTCAGCCGGGTCTCCTGCGGCGATTCCGCGAGCCCGTCGGCCAACCGGGTCACCTCACGTGCGATCCGGCTCCCGCGGCTCCTGGGCAGCGCCGCCGCCGCGGCCCGCACATCGGCCAGATCGTTGAGCCCGGCACGCACGAGCCGATCCAGCAGGACGACGCCGTCCTCCACGCCACGACGACGCACCAGGTCCACCGCAGTACGCACCGGACCGGTCCTCGCCAGCCCGTGGCGGTCCACGACGACGCCCGCATCGTGGGCCGACAAGACGCTGACGCGCACGCCTGGGCCGGGGCGCCAACGCGTGCCTGGCGGGAGGGCGACCTCGACCGCATCCTCTGCGGTCGCGAACTCATCGCCGCCGGCCAGGACCAGCGCCGACAGTCCGCCGAAGACAGCGCCCGCCGGGACCACCAGGCTCACGCCGTACGCCATGAGTCGGTGGTCCACCGCCAGTTCTGCATCGGCGTACACGTCCCGGCGGAGACGGCGCCAGGCGTGACTGCGCAACTGGTCTTGCGTCAGGAAGCCCTTCCGGACCGCCCAGGAGCCGAGGAAGACGCGGGCGCGCAGGACGTCGGGGCGCGCAGCGGGCACAGGCACGCAGGCAGGCTGCCCGCTCGTCGTTGACGTCTGCTGACGTCGTCCACAGGCAAGATCAACAGCCAGTCCGGCGGGGCCTCCCAGGCGCCGAGGGGCCGGCCCAGTGGCTGTTGATCATAGGACTCGCTCCCCCGGAAACGGCGGCGGCCCCCGCACCCGGAGGTGAGGGGGCCGTCGTCGGCCCGTCCCGAGGCTCACCCCGAGCGTGCGAGGGGTGAGGAGGACGGGGTCCTTAATCAGGCCATGGCCTTCTGGAGGTTGCTGTCGATGGCGGCCAGGAAGTCCTGGGTCGTCAGCCACGGGGCGTCCTTGGAGATCAGCAGCGCGAGGTCCTTGGTCATCTGACCGCTCTCGACGGTGTCGATGCAGACCTTCTCGAGCGTCTCGGCGAAGCGGGTCACCTCAGGGGTGTTGTCCAGCTTGCCGCGGTGGGCCAGACCCCGGGTCCAGGCGAAGATCGACGCGATCGGGTTGGTCGACGTCTCCTTGCCCTGCTGGTGCTGGCGGTAGTGCCGCGTGACCGTGCCGTGGGCGGCCTCGGCCTCCACGGTGCGGCCGTCGGGGCTGAGCAGCACCGAGGTCATGAGCCCCAGCGAACCGAAGCCCTGGGCCACGGTGTCGGACTGCACGTCACCGTCGTAGTTCTTGCACGCCCAGACGTAGCCGCCTTCCCACTTGAGGGACGCGGCGACCATGTCGTCGATGAGCCGGTGCTCGTAGGTGATGCCGGCGGCGTCGAACTTGTCCTTGAACTCAGCCTCGAAGACCTCCTGGAACAGGTCCTTGAAGCGGCCGTCGTAGGCCTTGAGGATCGTGTTCTTGGTGGACAGGTAGACCGGGTAGCCGCGGTCGAGCCCGTAGTTCAGCGAGGCGCGCGCGAAGTCGCGGATCGAGTCGTCGAGGTTGTACATCGCCAGCGCGACGCCCGAGCCGGGCGACTGGAAGACCTCGCGCTCGATCGGCTCCGAGCCGTCCTTCGGCGTGAAGGTCAGCGTCAGCGTGCCCTCACCGGGGAACCGGAAGTCGGTGGCCCGGTACTGGTCGCCGAACGCGTGACGGCCGACGACGATCGGCTTGGTCCAGCCCGGCACCAGCCGCGGCACGTTCTCCATGATGATCGGCTCGCGGAAGATCACGCCGCCGAGGATGTTGCGGATCGTCCCGTTCGGGGAGCGGTACATGCGCTTGAGGCCGAACTCCTCGACCCGCGCCTCGTCGGGCGTGATCGTGGCGCACTTGACGCCGACGCCGTGGCGCTTGATGGCCTCGGCGGCGTCGACCGTCACCTGGTCGTCGGTGGCGTCCCGGTGCTCGATGCCGAGGTCGTAGTACTCGAGGTTGACGTCGAGGTACGGGAGGATCAGCTGGTCCTTGATGAACTGCCAGATGATCCGGGTCATCTCGTCGCCGTCGAGCTCGACGACGGTGCCCTCGACCTTGATCTTGCTCACGTAGGTGGTTCCCTCTCTACAGGTTCCGAGCCGGGAGAGGCTCAGAGGTCGGCTACGTCGGCCTGCTTGGCGCGCACGGCCTCAGCGGCATCGCGCAGCCCGGCCAGTTCGGTCTCGGACAGGTCGCCCTCGACGACCTTCTTCACACCCTCGCGACCGATCTCGGCCTCGACGCCCAGGTAGACGCCGTTGATTCCGTACTCGCCGTCGACCCACGCGCAGACGGGCATGACGGCGCCGGAGTCCTCCATCACGGCCTTGGCCATGCGGGCGGCGGCGGCCGACGGCGCGTAGTACGCCGAGCCGGTCTTGAGGAGGGCGACCACCTCGGCCCCGCCGTTGCGGGTGCGGTCGACGAGGTGGTCGATGCGGTCCTGCGCGAGGACGTCGGACAGCGGCTTGCCATCCACGGTGCAGCGCGAGGGCACCGGCACCATGGTGTCGCCGTGCGAGCCCAGGGTCAGCGTCTTCACCGAGCCGACCGGGACGCCGAGCTCCTCGGCGACGTTGTTCGTGAAGCGCGCCGTGTCGAGCATGCCGGCCTGGCCCATCACCCGGTTCTTCGGGAAGCCCGTGGCCAGCTGCGCCAGCGCGGTCATCTCGTCGAGCGGGTTGGAGACGACGATGATCACGGCGTCCGGGGAGGTCTGCGCGATGTTCTCGGCGACCGAACGCACGATCTTCGCGTTGGTCTCGATGAGATCCATCCGGCTCATGCCCGGCTTGCGTGGGAGGCCGGCGGTGATCACGACGACGTCGGATCCCTCGGTCCCCTCGTACGAGCCTCCGCCGACGCCGACGATCGTGGTCTCGAAGCCCTCGATGGGCCGCGACTGGTTCATGTCGAGCGCGATGCCCTCGGGCTTGCCCTCGACGATGTCGGTGAGCACGACGGTCTCGAAGACGTCGTACTCCGCGAGACGGAGCGCGGTGGTGGAGCCGTAGAAACCGGCGCCGACGACGGTGACCTTGCCCGACCGGGGCTTCTCTGCCATGGCCGCCAACCTATCGCTGAGCCCGCCGCAGCGCCTGAGGGGGTCAGGGGTAGGGGATCAGGAGCACGATCACGGTGAGGGCCAGACCGGTCCCGGCGAGCAGGACGACGTCCACCGGCCGGCTGCGGACGGCGAGGAAACCCACCCGCCGGACCGGCAGCAGCGCCCGCAGGACGGCGGCTCCCATCAGCGCCAGCCCGATGATCACGAGTCCGCTGCGCCAGTGGTCGAAGGTGAGGACGAGCAGCCCGACGCCGACCACCACCAGGACGGCGAGCAACGGCAGCTGCCGGATGACCCCCGCGAGGAAGGGCCGGCGGACGTAGAGCGGCGGCGGGGTCATGCCGTCAGGCGCTCGGCGGCCAGGACGACGTTCTGCAGCAGCATCGCGCGGGTCATCGGCCCCACCCCACCCGGATTCGGCGCCACGTGACCGGCGACGTCCACGACGTCGAGGGCGACGTCCCCGGCGATCTTCCCGTCGACCCGGCTGACGCCGACGTCGAGGACGGCGGCACCCGGCTTGACCATCGCGGCGGTGATCAGCCCGGGCACCCCGGCCGCGGCGACCACGATGTCGGCGGTCCGCACGTGGGCGGCGAGGTCCCGGGTGCCGGTGTGGCACAGGGTCACGGTCGCGTTCTCCGAGCGGCGGGTGAGCAGCAGCCCGAGCGGCCGGCCGACCGTGACCCCGCGCCCGATGACCACGACCTCGGCGCCGGCGATCGGGACGTCGAAGCGGCGGAGCAGCTCCACGATGCCCACGGGCGTGCACGGCAGCGGGCCGGCGACGTTGAGCACCAGGCGGCCGAGGTTGGTCGGGTGCAGGCCGTCGGCGTCCTTCGACGGGTCCATCGCCTCGAGGACGGCGTACTCGTCGATCTGGCGCGGCAGCGGCAGCTGGACGATGTAGCCGGTGCACGCGGGATCGGCGTTGAGCTCCTCGACGACGGCCAGCACGTCGGCCTGGGTGGCCGTTGCGGGCAGCTCCCGCTGGATGCTGCCGATGCCGACCTCGGCGCAGTCCTTGTGCTTGGCGTTGACGTACCACCGGCTGCCCGGGTCGTCGCCGACGAGCAGGGTGCCGAGGCCCGGCTGGTGGCCCGCGGCGGTCAGCGCAGCCACCCGCTCGGTGAGTTCGCCGCGGATCGCTGCCGCGGTCGCCTTGCCGTCCAGGATCGTCGCGGGCACGACGGACAGTCTGCCCGAGCGTCGCCAGGACCCACGGCGCGGTCCTAGGCTCCTCCGCACGCAGGCTCTGCGAAGCTGCCGACGGAGGTACGCAATGAGCGAGTTCCCCGCATCCGGCGCGAACGGCCCCCAGGGCGCCACGTCCTACGGCAGCCAGGCGCCGCCGGATGCCACCTCACCGCAGTACTACGACCGCCCGGTCGCCGTCCGGGGGCCGGAGAGCCTGGGTGGGCTGCTGCTGATCCTCGCGGGCATCGCCGCCGCCGTCAGCCTGCTGCTGGACTGGCTGAGGGACGACGACGTCAGCGGCTGGGGCCTGCTGCGCAACGCGTTCGACGCTCTCGGCGACGCGTTCAGCAGCGGTCTCTGGCAGCCGCTGGCGATCCTGCTCGGCGGCGGCGTGCTGTTCGTGCTCGGCCTGCTGATGTGGCTGCCGGCGCGCTCGCACCGCTTCCTCGGCGTCCTCGCGCTGCTGGTGAGCGCGGCGGTGATCGCGGGCGTGCTCGTGCCCCTCGCCGACGCCGACTGGGATCTCGGCTTCTTCGGGCCCGGCTTCTGGTGCGCCATCGCGGTGGCGGTCCTGGGCCTGCTCGGCAGCCTGAAGGCCCTGCTCAGCCGCCCGAAGACGCGATGACATCGTCGCCCTCCGGGCGACACCGCGGCCACGTGCCGTCCCCCACTGAGCCGAGCCCCCTCGTCGCTCGATCGTGGGACCCTGCGGGCCCCACTCCTCACGACCTGTCAGTCGGAGACGAGTGCGCCGTGCGCGCGGGCGAACTGGACGGCGTGCACCAGGTCGATCCGCGCGCCGGTGAGCTCGAAGCCCCGCCAGTTGACCTCGTCCATCGAGGCACCCCGCAGGTCGGCCCCGCGGAGCTTCGTCGACTGCAACCGGGCCCGGTCGAGATCGGCCCCGGTCAGGTCGCACTCCCGCAGGTCGGCGTCGGTCAGGTCGGCCTCGCGGAAGCGCTGACCGGAGAGGTCGAGCCCGGACAGGTCCGCCGCGCGCAGCGAGGTGTAGCTCCAGTCGCTGCCGGTCGTGGTCATCGGCCGCACGTCGGCGCCCGGGAACTGCGAGCCGGTGAGCTTGCAGCCGTCCCAGACGACGTCGAACAGCTTCGCGCGGTCGAACCGGCAGGACAGGAACGCCGTCCCGTGGTGCCGGGCGCCGCCCATCCGCACGCCGGTGAGCACGCACTCCTCGAACACGCACCGGCGCGTGACCAGCTCCTCCAGCCCCGCGTCGTCGAACCGGCAGCGGGTGAACGTGACGCCGGAGAGCTCGACGCCCCACCAGTCGACGCGGGCGAAGTCCTCCCCCTCGACCTGCGCACCGTCCTCCGGCGGGCGCACGTGGGGGCGGCCGCCCTTCAATGCGCGAAGTGGCGGGTGCCGGTCAGGTAGAGCGGCACACCGGCTGCGGCCGCCGCGGCGACCACCTCCTCGTCGCGCACCGAACCACCCGGCTGGACGACGGCGCGCACGCCGGCGTCCAGCAGGACCTGAAGCCCGTCGGCGAACGGGAAGAACGCGTCGGAGGCCGCCACGGAGCCGGCCGCCCGCTCCCCCGCCCGCGTCACGGCCAGCCGCGCGGCGTCCACCCGGTTGACCTGTCCCATGCCGACGCCGACCGTCGCGCGGTCGTGGGCGAGCAGGATCGCGTTGCTCTTCACCGCGCGGACCGCCCGCCAGGCGAACACCAGGTCGTCGAGGCCGGCGGCGTCCAGCGGCTCGCCGGTCGCCAGCGTCCAGGTCGTGGGGTCGTCGCCGGGGGCGTCGAGGCGGTCCTTGACCTGCAGGAGCAGCCCACCGCTGATGGGTCGCATCTCCGCGCCCGGCCCGGGCAGGTGCGGCAGCCGCAGCAGCCGGATGTTCTTCTTCCCGGTCAGCACGGCCAGGGCGTCGTCGGTGAAGGACGGCGCCACCACCACCTCGGTGAACACCTGGGCGACCTGCTCGGCCATCGTCAGGTCGACCTCGCGGTTGGCCGCGATCACCCCGCCGAAGGCCGAGACCGGGTCGCAGGCATGCGCCTTGCGGTGCGCCGAGGCGATGTCCTGACCGACCGCGATCCCGCACGGGTTGGCGTGCTTGATGATCGCCACGCAGGGATCGTTGTGGTCGTGCGCGGCCCGCCAGGCGGCGTCGGTGTCGACGTAGTTGTTGTAGGACATCGCCTTGCCGTGCAGCTGCTCGGCGTGGGCGAGCCCCGGGACGAAGCCCTGGTACAGGGCCGCGCCCTGGTGCGGGTTCTCGCCGTACCGCAGCACGTCGGCCCGCTCCCAGCTGGCCCCGACCCAGGCCGGGAAGACGGTGTCGGTCTCGGGCGCCAGGACGCTGCCCATCCACGAGGCGACGGCGATGTCGTACGAGGCGGTGTGCCGGAACGCCGCGGTCGCCAGCCGCTGCCGGTCGGCGAGGGTGAAGCCGCCGTCGGCCACCGCGGCCAGGACGTTGGCGTACCGGGCGGGGTCGACGACGACGGCGACCGAGGGGTGGTTCTTCGCCGCGGCCCGCACCATCGCGGGGCCGCCGATGTCGATCTGCTCGACGCACTCGTCGGGGTTCGCCCCCGAGGCCACTGTCTCCGTGAACGGATAGAGGTTGACCACCACGAGGTCGAAGGGCTCGATGCCGAGGTCGGTCAGCTGCGTGACGTGTTCGGGCTTGCGCCGGTCGGCCAGGATCCCCGCGTGGACGGCGGGGTGCAGCGTCTTCACGCGGCCGTCGAGGCACTCGGGGAACCCGGTGACCTGCTCGACGGGCGTGACCGGGATGCCGGCGTCGGCGATGCGGCGCGCGGTCGCACCGGTGCTCACCAGCTCGACGCCGGCCGCGGCGAGACCGGCCGCGAGCTCCTCGACGCCGGTCTTGTCGTAGACGCCCAGCAGCGCGCGGCGGATGGGGAGGCGGTCGCTCATCGGTAGCTCTTCCTCGGGGCTCGGGGTGACATCGGGTCGCCGGTGGCGAGCTGCGCCACCGTCTGCACCAGGAGCTCGCGCTCCACGTCCTTGATCCGTTCGTGCAGCCGCGCCTCGTCGTCCCCGGGGAGGACGGCGACCTCGCGCTGGGCCAGTACGGGACCGGTGTCCACGCCGGCGTCGACCACGTGCACGGTCGCACCCGTGACCGTCGCACCGGCCGCCAGGGCGTCCCGGACGGCGTGCGCGCCGGGGAAGGCCGGTAGCAGCGCCGGGTGGGTGTTGATCAGCCGGCCGCCGAACGCGTCGAGGACGGCGGGTCCGACGATCTTCATGAAGCCGGCGGAGACGACCAGGTCCGGCTCGGCGGCGGCGAGCCGGGCGGCCAGCGCAGCGTCCCACGCCCGGCGGTCGGGGTGGTCGGAGACGCGGCAGACGAAGGTCGGCAGACCGCGGCGACGGGCGTGCTCGAGGCCCTCGGCGTCGCGGTCGCTGCCCACGGCCACGACGGTGGCCGGGTAGTCCGGGTCGTCGGTGGCGGCGAGCAGCGCCGCGCACAGCGACCCGGTCCCGGACAGCAGGACGGCGATCCGGGCCCGCGAGTTCGGCGACGCTGAACTCACCACCCCGCCCACCCTTCGACCCTATAAGGACCCCCTGAAGGACCCCGTCCTCCCCACCACTCGCAGGCTCGCGGCGGTGCCCTGGACGGGGCCGCTCGACCCCTCGCAGGCTCGGTGCGAGCCTCTGGACGGGGCCGATCAGCCGAGCGACCGCCAGCGGGCCACGGTGGCGGCGATGGCCGCCGCGATCCCGCTCTGGGCGGCGACGGCGATCCCTGTGGCCAGGGCCGGCGCGCCGACCTGGGCCAGGCCGCCGTCGCCGAGCGAACCGCCGGCCACCCAGACGAGGACGCCGCCGGCGACCCCGAGCAGCACGCCGGCCAGCAGGCCGGTCAGTCCGGCGACGACCGAGCCCCCGTCCTCGTCGCCCAACCAGCGGCCGACGGTCCGGCCGGCGACGAGGCCGGCGATCGCGGGCACTGCCTGCGACGCGAAGGCGATCAGCGGCACCGCCTGGGTGTCGGGCAGCGCGGCCAGCATCGGGAACGCCGGAACGGCCCCGAGGGTCACCCCGTGCACGGACACGAGGGTGCCGGACCCGACGGAGAACCCGGGGCCGGCGGCGAGGCCCAGGACGGCGGCCGCGGCATTCGGCAGCAGCAGCACCCCGAGGCCGAGCAGGCCCAGGCCCCCGGCAGCGGCACCGCCGAGGGAGCCGGACAGGGTCGCGTAGCCGTGGGCGTCGGAGGCCACGGCCACGGCGACGACGGCGGTGCACAGCGCCAGTGCCGTCAGGAGTCCGGCGAGCACGCCGCGCAGCAGTGGCCGGGGGGCGCCCGGGAGCCGGTCCAGCGCCGCGTCCAGCAGGCCGGACTCCCGGCTGACCCCCCAGCCGACGGCGACGATCGCGAGGACGGCGGCGCCCGCCACGGTCCGGAGCATGCCGACCTCGGCCCCGGGGTCGTCGAGGGCGAGCGCGAGGACCACGGTCAGCAGGACGTGGACGCCCACGACCAGCCCGGCGGCCCGGGCGGCGTCCACCCCGGCGGACAGGTCGTGCACGCGGGCCAGCACGCGGCCGGCCCGCGACAGCCCCCAGGCGATCGCCAGCGTGAGCAGCAGCGGGGCCAGGACGAGTGGGCCCGCGCCGATGTCGAGCTCTGCGCCCTGGGCCAGCAGCCAGAGCCGGCCGGCCAGCGCGATCGAGCCACCGGTACCGAGACCACCGGCAGGATCCAGGGTCTGGACGACGACGACGGCCAGGCTCAGCCCGGCCAGTCCGGCCACGTCGACCGCCACGGCGGCGGCCACCGCGAGCCAGATCAGCGGCAACGCCGGCTGTCCGGCTCCGCCACGCCGGGGCAGGCGCGCGAGCAGGGAGACCACGCACCCATGCTCGCAAGCCGGTGCACCGGATGGTCGGCGCACGCGCCGTGCACCCCGAAAGCGCGCCGGATCACCCTCGGCGCGCCCGCACGGAGAGCGACAGCCGGCCCGGCACTCGGTGTCCGAGTGCCGGGCCGGCGGCGGTCACGTGCTGCGGTTCAGCTTCCGGCGGGACGACCCGGGTCGCCGGAGCCCTCGCCCGATGCGGTGGAGCCGCCGTGTGCGGGCGGGCTCCCGGGCGCCGGAGGTCCGCCGGCCGGCTTGTCGAAGGACGTCGGACCGCTCGGAGCCGGCGGGGGCGGCGGCGGGGGCGCGTACTGCTGGGGCGGCTGCTGGCCGTAGGGCGGGGGCTGCTGCCCGGGGGCACCCTGACCGAACTGCTGACCCGGAGCCGGCTGGTTGGCCCACTGTGCGGCGTTGGCCAGGCCCCCGGGCAGGGCCGGGCGGTTGCGCAGCTCCGGGAGCAGGGCGAGGACGGAGAACAGCAGGATCGCGGTCGCCGTCAGGAAGCCGAGCAGACCCCAGACCGAGAAGTCCACGTCGAAGGTGTCCAGCCACGCGAACAGGGTGAGCACCCAGCCCAGCGCGGCGAGCCCGACGGTGATCCAGGAGCGCGGGAAGCCGAGCTTGAGGTCGGTGAACGCCGGGAGCAGCGCCCAGACCGTCGCCAGGACGAAGAGGAAGAACGCCGTCTTGACGTTGCCGGCCTGCCAGCCGCTCAGGCTGAACCCGAAGAAGTCGTCCCCGAAGCTGTACCAGGGGAAGAAGCTGAGGATCAGGTACAGCAGGGTGCCGCCCGCGATGACGTAGGAGGCCATCGTGAGCTTCTTGGGGTCGAACGAGACACCGCCGCCGCTGCCCTGCGGCTGGCCGTAGGGGTTCTGCCCGTACTGCTGCTGCGGGGGCTGCCCGTAACCGGGCGGCGGGCCGTAGCCCGGCGGCGGCTGCTGCCCGTATGCGGGCGGGGGCTGCTGGTAGCCGGGAGGCGGCTGCTGCCCGTAGCCGGGCGGCGGGGGCTGCTGGCCGTAGGCCGGCGGCGGCTGCTGCCCGTATCCGGGCGGGGGCTGATGCCCGTGCCCCGGGGGCTGACCGCCCGTGGGCGGCTGCGGAGGCTGGCTGGACGTCATCGCAGGGCTCTCCTCGGAAGCGTCGGGTGTGCGAGGCGCATCGTGGTCGCTCACGAGGCCCGTACGCAACCGTGGCGCGCCCGTCGTCGCCCGTCCGTGATCATCGGCCACCCCGGAGACGCCGCTGCCCGGCGACCTCGAGGAGGTCACCGGGCAGCAGTACGGTCGGGTCCGGCGTCAGGCTCCGACGATCTCCCGCATCAGCTTCGCGGTCTCCGACGGGGTCTTGCCCACGCGCACACCGGCGGCCTCGAGGGCCTCCTTCTTGGCCTGGGCGGTACCCGACGAGCCGGACACGATGGCGCCGGCGTGGCCCATCGTCTTGCCCTCGGGCGCGGTGAAGCCTGCCACGTAGCCGACGACCGGCTTGGTGACGTTGGCCTTGACGAAGTCGGCGGCCCGCTCCTCGGCGTCGCCGCCGATCTCACCGATCATCACGATGGCCTCGGTCTCCGGGTCGTCCTGGAACGCCTGGAGGCAGTCGATGTGCGTCGTCCCGATGACCGGGTCGCCGCCGATGCCGACAGCGGTGGAGAAACCGATGTCCCGGAGCTCGTACATCATCTGGTAGGTCAGCGTCCCGGACTTGCTGACCAGCCCGATCTTGCCCTGCTTGGTGATGTTGGCCGGGATGATTCCGGCGTTGGACCGTCCGGGGCTGATCAGGCCGGGGCAGTTCGGCCCGATGATCCGGGTGGCGCTGCCCTGGGCGTGGGCCCAGAAGAAGGTCGAGTCGTGCACCGGGATGCCCTCGGTGATGACCACCGCGAGCCCGATCCCGGCGTCCACGGCCTCGATGACGGCGGCCTTGGCGAACGGCGGCGGCACGAAGATGACGCTGACGTCGGCGCCGGTCTCCTTCATGGCCTCGGCCACGCCGCCGAAGACGGGCACGGTCGCGCCGTCGAAGTCGACGCTGGTGCCGGCCTTGCGGGGGTTGACGCCGCCGACGATCGCGGTGCCGGAGGCGAGCATGCGCTGGGTGTGCTTGCTGCCCTCGGAGCCGGTCATGCCCTGGACGATGACCTTGCTGTTCTCGTTGAGGAAGATCGACATTCTGGTGTCCTGTCGGGAGTCGGGGCTGTCGGTCTGGGCCAGGGCCTAGGCGGCGGCGAGTTCGGCGGCCCGGCGCGCTGCGCCGTCCATCGTGTCGACCACGGTCACCAGGGGGTGGTTGGCCTCGGCCAGGATCCGGCGACCCTCCTCGACGTTGTTGCCGTCGAGACGGACGACGAGCGGCTTGGTCGCCTCGTCGCCCAGGTGGTGCAGGGCCGAGACGATGCCGTTGGCCACGGCGTCGCAGGAGGTGATCCCGCCGAAGACGTTGACGAACACGCTCTTCACGGCCGGGTCGGACAGGATGATGTGCAGCCCGTTGCCCATGACCTCGGCCGAGGCGCCGCCGCCGATGTCGAGGAAGTTGGCCGGCTTGACGCCGCCGAACTCCTCACCGGCGTAGGCGACGACGTCCAGCGTGCTCATGACCAGGCCGGCACCGTTGCCGATGATCCCGACCTCGCCCTCGAGCTTGACGTAGTTGAGGTCCTTCTCCTTGGCCGCGGCCTCGAGCGGGTCGGCGGCGCCGGAGTCCTCGAGGGCCGCGTGCTCCGGCTGCCGGAAGGAGGCGTTCTCGTCGAGGGTGACCTTCGCGTCGAGGGCGAGCACGGTGCCGTCGGGCGCCTTGGCCAGCGGGTTGATCTCCACCAGCGTGGCGTCCTCCTGCGTGAACACCTCCCACAGCTGGACGGCGATGGCGACCACCTGGTCGCGCACCTCGGCCGGGAAGTTGGCCGCGTCGACGATCTCGGCCGCCTTCGCCTCGTCGACGCCCTTGCTCGCGTCGATCGCGATGCGGGCCAGCGCCTCGGGCCGCTCGACCGCGAGCTGCTCGATCTCCATGCCGCCCTCCTTCGAGGCCATGGCCAGGAAGGTGCGGTTGGACCGGTCGAGGAGGTAGGAGAAGTAGTACTCCTCGGCGATGTCGCTGGCCTGGGCCACCATCACCTTGTGGGTGATGTGCCCCTTGATGTCCAGCCCGAGGATGTCCTGGGCGCGCGCCCTGGCGTCCTCGGGGTTGTCGGCGAGCTTCACGCCGCCGGCCTTGCCGCGGCCGCCGACCTTCACCTGCGCCTTGACGACGACGGGCGCGGAGATCTCGCGCGCGATCGCCTCCGCCTCCTCGGGCGTCTCGGCGACGCCGCCGGGGAGCACGGGCACACCGTGCGAGGCCAACAGGTCACGGGCCTGGTACTCGAAGAGATCCACGAACAGGGACCGTAGCTCGCCCGTAACCTCCCCGCGCCCCCGGGCGTTGTAGGGGTGGGGGCCGGGTGGGACGCATCACAACGTGCGTCACTCCATCGGGCCCCTCACACTGCCCGCACGTGCCTGCTCGACCCACCTCGACGACGAGGAGATCCCAGTGCGACGCGCCGCAACCGTCCTGGTCACCACCATGCTGACGGCCGGAGGCATGGCCGCACTGGCACCGCCCGCCTCGGCGACCGACATCGCACCCCGCGACCTCACCATCACGGTGACGAACCTCGGCTCCGAGCACCGCACCTGCCGGATCGATGCCGACCTCTACGTCCCGGCGGGGGTGAACGCCTCTCGGCGGGCGCCTGCGCTGCTGGCCACCAACGGCTTCGGCGGGACGAAGGAGGACCAGGCCGACCTGGCGCAGGGCTTCGGCGAGCAGGGCTACGTCACGCTCTCCTACACCGGCCTCGGGTTCGTCGACGGCAACCGCTGCCCGATCACGCTGGACGACCGCGACCACGACGGCTCCGCGGCGAGCCAGCTGATCCGCTTCCTCGGCGGCGACCCCTCGATCCAGGCCACGGACGACGCCACGGGTCAGCCCGTGCGGATCGACCAGGTGGTCCGTGAGGACGCGAAGACCGGCACCCGGTACGACCCGCAGGTCGGCATGACCGGAGGGTCCTACGGCGGGCAGATCCAGTTCGCGACCGCGGGGTTCGAGAAGGCGGCCGGCACCAACCGCCTCGACGCGATCGTCCCGCTGATCACCTGGAACGACCTCTCCTACTCCCTCGCACCGGAGAACAGCACCCTGCCGCAGGGCACCGCCCGCAGCGGCTCGGTGAGCGCTGCGGGCACGGGAGTCTTCAAGTACCAGTGGGCCGCGCTGTTCACCACCGTCGGGGTCGTCAACGGCGCGCAGGACCTCACCGCGCTCGCCGATCCGGCCACGTTCACCTCCTTCTTCCAGCAGGCGTCCAACAACTGCGCGAATTTCGAGCCCGAGGTCTGCCGGGCCCTGGCCGAGGTCGCCACGGTCGGCTACCCGAGCCAGGCGTCGATCCAGTACCTGCGGTCGAACTCGGTGGCGAGCTACATGGGCGACGTCCGCGTGCCCACCCTGATCGGCCAGGGCCAGGCCGACACCCTGTTCAACCTGCAGGAGTCGGTGGCGACCTACACGGCGCTGAAGCGGCAGGGCACACCCGTCTCGCTCGCCTGGCAGTCCTGGGGTCACAGCGACTCGAGCCCGCAGCCGGGCGAGCTGGACATGCGCCACCCCGCGCAGTCCCTCGAGGGTCGGGCGGCACTGGCCTGGTTCGACCACTACGTCCGCGACCGCGGCCCCAAGCCTCCCCAGGGTTTCGCTTACTACCGCGACTGGGTCTACGAGGCGACCGGTGACATCACCAAGGCCTACGCCGTCGCGCCGTCCTACCCGGTCGGCGCCGAGCGGAAGTTCTTCCTCTCCGGCTCCAGCGTCGGCGGTACCGACGGCTCCCTGGTGACCAGCCAGGCCCAGGTGGCCCGCGGCACGAGCGGCTACGGCAACCTGGCGCCCATCGGCCCGAACTACACCGAGACGTCGGGTCTCGACCAGAGCCAGCCGGTGACCGATCCTGCGGGCTCGGCGATCCGCTTCGGCACGACGCCCCTGACCGGTCCGTTGGACGTCGTGGGCTCGCCCCGGCTGACCGTGCAGCTCGACGCGCCCTCGGTGGCCGCGACGCAGGCGGCCGGGCCTGCCGGTCAGCTGGTCGTGTTCGCCAAGCTCTACGACGTCGGCCCCGACGGCGCGATCGAGCTGCCGAACCGGCTGATCTCCCCGGCCCGCGTCACCGACGTCACCAAGCCGGTCACGATCGAGCTGCCGGCGATCGTGCACCGCTTCGAGGCGGGCCACCGGCTCGTCGTCGTCCTGGCCGGTGGGGACATGGCCTACCGCGGGTCGACGACGACCCAGCCGGTCACCCTCACGACCGGGCCGGGTCGCACGCAGCAGCTGACCGTCCCGGTCACCAACTAGCCGGCTCCGGCCGCCGGATCAACCGGCGGCCGGGGTGCCGACGTGCTCGCGGACCCAGTCGACGATCTCGGTGGTCGCC
>NZ_SPQK01000011.1 GCF_004570875.1 Blastococcus sp. CT_GayMR16
GGCCCGAGCTCCGCGAGCCCCCGCCGTCGGACAGGCCCGTGCCCCCGCGGGAACGGGTCGCGCCCAGCCGGAACCGGCGGCCGGGCGAGGACGCCGGGCGTGCTTCGGGCCGCCGCCAGCCGCCACCGGGGACGCCGCGCCGTCCCGGGGGTCAGCGGTGAGCGGACCCTCGACCGGCCCGCTGAGCATCGTCCTGGCGGGTGGGGGGACCGGGGGACACATCGAGCCGATGCTCGCCCTCGCCGACGCCCTGCGCCGCCGGTCCGACGGGGGAGCGGAGCCGCGGATCACCTGCCTGGGGACGGCCCGGGGCATGGAGACCCGCATCGTGCCGGCCCGCGGCTACGACCTCCGGCTGATCCCCCCGGTGCCGCTCCCACGCAGGCCCACGCTCGACCTGCTCCGCGTGCCCGGGCGGGTGTGGCGCTCGGTCGCCGAGACCCGGGCCGTGCTCACCGAGCTCGACGCGGACGTCGTCGTCGGGTTCGGCGGCTACGTGGCGCTGCCCGCATATCTCGCCGCCCGCCGCGCGAAGGTGCCGATCGTGGTGCACGAGCAGAACGCGCTGCCGGGCCTCGCCAACCGCGTCGGGGCCCGGTTCGCCGCCCGGGTCGCGGTCACGGTGCCCGGCACTCCGCTGCGCAAGGGCGAGCACGTCGGCATGCCGCTGCGGACGGCGATCAGCTCGCTGGACCGTTCGGCCCGCCGCGCCGAGGCGCGCGCCACGTTCGGCCTGGACGCCGACCGGCCCACGCTGCTCGTCTTCGGCGGCTCGCAGGGAGCGGCCACGCTGAACCGCGCGGCGGTCGCCGCCGCGCACGCGCTCACCGCCGCCGGGGTGCAGGTGCTGCACGCGCGCGGACCCAAGAACACCGACGTGACGGTTGCGCCGCGCCCGGCGGGTAGTGCGCCCTACGTGGTCGTGGACTATCTGGAGCGCATGGACCTCGCCTACGCCGCCGCCGATCTCGCCCTGTGCCGGGCGGGCGCGGTGACCGTGGCCGAGCTGTCGGCCGTCGGGCTGCCCGCGGCGTTCGTCCCGTTGCCGATCGGCAACGGCGAGCAGCGCCGCAACGCCCTGCCCGTCATCGAGGCCGGCGGGGGGCTGCTGGTCGAGGACGCCGACGTCGACGCCGCGTGGATCGAGGCGCACCTGGTCCCGCTCCTGACCGACCCGTCGAAGCTCGCGGGCTACGCCGAGCACGCGGCGGCGGCCGGGGTCGCCGACGCCGACGAGCGGCTGGCCGACATCGTGCTGGCGGTGGCGCGGCGATGAGGACGCAGCGATGAGCGCCGACGACGTCGCTGCCTGGTCGGGCCCGGTGCCGGCACTGGCGGAGCTGGGCGCGGTGCACTTCGTGGGCATCGGCGGCGCCGGGATGAGCGGCATCGCCCGGATCCTGCTGGCCCGCGGCGTCGGTGTCTCCGGCAGCGACCGCCGCGACACCCCGACCCTCCTGGCGCTGCGGGCCCTGGGCGCACGGGTCGAGGTCGGGCACGACCCGGGCCACCTCGGCGACGCCGACACCGTCGTGGTGTCCACCGCCATCCGTGCCGACAACCCCGAGCTGGCAGCCGCCCGCGAGCGCGGCCTGCGGGTCCTGCCGCGCGCGGTGGCCCTGGCGGCCGTCATGGCGGGACGGCGCAGCGTCGCCGTGGCCGGGACGCACGGGAAGACCTCGACGACCTCGATGCTGACCGTGGCCGTCCAGGCCTGCGGGGTCGACCCGTCCTTCGCCATCGGCGGCGACCTCAACGAGTCGGGCAGCAACGCGCACGCCGGGGAGGGCGACATCTTCGTCGCCGAGGCCGACGAGAGCGACCGCTCCTTCCTCCTGCTCGCGCCCTTCGGCGCCATCGTCACCAACGTCGAGGCGGACCACCTCGACAACTACGGCGACCTGGCCGCGGTGGAGGCCGCCTTCGACCGGTTCCTCGGCACGCTCGACGCGAAGGGTTTCCTCGTCCTCTGCGCCGACGACCCAGGAGCCGCGCGGCTGCGCGGCGTGCCGACGCCCGCCCGGCTGCGCACCTACGGGCGGACCCCGGACGCCGACCTGCAGCTGACCGACCTCGAGGTCGTCCCCGCCGGCACGAGCTACACCGCGACCCTCGACGGTCAGGACCTCGGCCGGGTGCGGATCCAGCTGCCGGGTGAGCACATGGCCCTCAACAGCGCCGCGGCCCTGCTGGCCGGTCTCGAGCTCGGGCTGCCGGCCCAGGAGCTGATCGAGGGCCTGGCCCGCTTCGGCGGCGTGCACCGCCGGTTCGAGCTGAAGGGCGTCGTGGGCGGGGTCCGGGTCTACGACGACTACGCCCACCACCCGACCGAGGTCACCGCCCAGCTGAAGGCGGCCCGGGCGGTGGTCGGCAACGGCCGGCTCGTGGTCGCCTTCCAGCCGCACCTCTACAGCCGGACCCGCGAGTTCGCCGCAGGCTTCGGGGCGGCGCTCGGCCTGGCCGACGAGGTCGTGGTGATGGACGTCTACGGCGCCCGCGAGGACCCGGTGCCCGGCGTGACCGGGGCGCTCGTCGCCGACGTCGTGCCGTTGCCGCCCGGCCGGGTGCTGTTCGAGCCGTCCTGGTCGGCCGCGGCGCCGGCGCTCGCCGAGCGGGCCCGTCCGGGCGACCTCGTGCTCACCATGGGCGCCGGTGACGTGTCGATGGTGGGGCCGGAAGTGCTGGAAGCCCTCCGCGGAAGGGACGACCCCGCGGGCAGCGGACGCGAAGACCCCTCCCGGTGAACCGGACCGGAACGACCACCCGCGACCGCACCGGCCGGTCGAGGCGCTCGGCGGAGCGGCGTTCCCAGGCTGTGACGCCGCTGGCGAATCGGCGCCGGGTGCGGCGCCCCAGCCGGCGGCGCCGTCCTGTCCAGCTGGCAGTCGCGGCGCTCGCGCTGATCGTCGTCGTCTGGTTGCTCCTCGCCGGCCCGGTCCTTGGCGTGAACACCGTCCAGGTGGACGGCGTCACGACGCTGTCGGCCGACCAGGTGCGGGAGACGGCCGGTATCGAGGCGGGCACGCCGCTCGTGCGGGTCGACGTCGAGGCCGCCCGGGCGCGGATCGCCCGCCTGCCCTCGGTGGCCTCGGTCGAGGTCACCCGCGGGTGGCCGCACACCGTCGTCGTCACCGTGGTCGAGCGGGTGCCGATCGCCATCGTCGGTGAGCCCGGGCGCCGGTCCCTGGTGGACGCCGAGGGCGTCCTGTTCGACACGGTGACGGGGCAGCCCCCCGCCGGGGTGGTGCCGCTCGACGTCGCCGACCCGGGGCCCGGCGACCCGGCGACGATGGCCGCGCTGGCCGCGGTCGCGGCGCTGCCCGCCGACGTGCGGGGGCAGGTCGCGTCCGCAGCGGCGGGCACCGCCGAGGACATCTCGCTGACCCTCACCGACGGCACGCTGGTGCGCTGGGGCGGAGCGGAGGAGTCCGACCGGAAGGGTGCGGCTCTGGCCGCGCTGATCGAGCAGCTCGCGAACGGCGACCTCGAGCCCGCCGGGACGATCGACGTCAGCACGCCCGAGGCCGTCGTCCTCCGCTAGGAGAAGGGCCCCCTGCCCCCACCGCTCGCACGCTCGCGGCGGGACCCTGCAGCGGGCCGATCGCGGACCGTGTTCCCCTGCTTCCGCAGGCGTGCGGACTACCTCGAACACCGACACGCCCGCCCTTGCGACACGCCCGACACGCAACATCTCTTTTCCGGGTTCCCGACCCGACTGCACATCCGGGTCTGGACCCCGGCATGAGACGTTTACGAGGCGGGTCGTCACACCTAGTGGTGCTGATGTGACCACTGGGTCGTCAGAGGTTGGTGCGATCCGTCCCCACCGACACGCCGACCCCCTGAGGGTGTTTGTAGCGCCCTCCGCACCCACCTAACTTCGTCCAGGTCGAGCAAGTTGACATAACTGTAAGGCTGAACTTGAGGATGAGGGTCCAGTTGGGGAGCGCCGCATGACACCTCCGCACAACTATCTAGCGGTCATCAAGGTCGTCGGCATCGGCGGCGGCGGGGTGAACGCGGTCAATCGCATGATCGAAGTCGGCCTCAAGGGGGTCGAGTTCATCGCCATCAACACCGACGCCCAGGCGCTGCTGATGAGCGACGCCGATGTGAAGCTCGACGTCGGCCGTGAGCTGACGCGCGGGCTGGGCGCGGGCGCGCAGCCCGACGTCGGCCGGCAGGCCGCCGAGGACCACCGCGAGGAGATCGAGGAGGTCCTCAAGGGGGCCGACATGGTCTTCGTGACGGCCGGCGAGGGCGGCGGCACGGGCACCGGTGGTGCGCCGGTCGTGGCGTCCATCGCGCGCAAGCTCGGCGCCCTGACCATCGGCGTGGTCACGCGCCCGTTCGCCTTCGAGGGCAAGCGGCGCGCGGTCCAGGCCGAGTCGGGCATCGAGGAACTGCGCAACGAGTGCGACACGCTGATCGTGATCCCGAACGACCGGCTGCTGCAGCTGGGCGATCGCAACGTCAGCGTGATGGACGCCTTCCGCACCGCCGACCAGGTGCTGCTGTCCGGCGTCCAGGGCATCACCGACCTGATCACAACGCCCGGTCTGATCAACCTGGACTTCGCCGACGTCAAGTCGGTCATGTCCGGTGCGGGCTCGGCCCTGATGGGCATCGGCAGCGCCCGCGGCGACAACCGCGCGCTGCTGGCCGCCGAGCAGGCGATCGCCAGCCCGCTGCTGGAGGCATCGATGGAGGGTGCCCACGGCGTCCTGCTGTCGATCTCCGGTGGGTCGGACCTGGGCCTGTTCGAGATCAACGAGGCCGCCTCGCTGGTCTCCGACGCCGCGCACGCCGACGCCAACATCATCTTCGGCGCCGTCATCGACGACGCCCTGGGTGACGAGGTGCGGGTGACCGTGATCGCGGCCGGCTTCGACAGCGGCCGGCCCAGCACGCGCAAGGACGCCAGCTCGTCGGCGGTGCCGGGGGGTACGCCCTCGTCGGCGACGCCCGCCGGGCTCCCGCCGTACCGGCGCCCGATGACCGCCCCGGCGGTCCACCAGTCGGCGGGGGAGCGTCGGGTCGTCCCGCAGACCGGCACTCCGCAGCCGGCGTCGCAGGCCAACGGCGGCACGCCCGCCCAGGCCCCCGCGACGTCGCGTCCGGCGCAGGCACCGTCCGGGGGTGGCATCACCGTGCCCCCGCTGCCGCCGATCCCGGGCCCCGTCGCCGGGCGTCGTCCGCTGTCGAACGAGGACTTCGAGGAAGAGCTGGACATCCCGGAGTTCCTGAAGCAGTAGCTCGGGGACACTTCCTGCATGACGTCCACCCCGGCCGCTCCGCCGTCGCTCCGACCCCGCAGGGTCGTGACCGACCGGCGGGGCGGCCGGTCCCGTTCCCCGTACGACTCGTTCAACCTCGGGGACCACGTCGGCGACGACCCCGCCGACGTCGCGGCCAACCGCGCCCGGGTGGCGCGTGAGCTCGCAGTGCCCGAGGACCGGCTGGTCTGGATGAACCAGGTCCACGGCACGGGCGTCGCGGTCGTCACCGGGCCGCAGGACGGGCCGGTGCCCGCCACCGACGCGCTCGTCACCCCGACGCCGGGCCTCGTCCTGTGCGTCCTCGTGGCCGACTGCGTGCCCGTCCTGCTGGCCGACCACGAGACGGGGGTGGTCGCCGCGGTCCACGCCGGACGCGAAGGCGTGCGCCAGGGGGTCGTTCCGGCCGCCCTGTCGGCCATGGCGAGCCTGGGGGCCCGTGCCCGGCACGTGACCGCCCTCCTGGGGCCGGCCGTCTGCGGCGCCTGCTACGAGGTGCCGGAGCAGATGCAGGCCGACGTCGCCCGGGTGGCGCCGTCGGCAGCCGTTCCCACCCGGACGGGGACGCCGGGGCTGGACCTGCGCGCCGGCGTCGAGGAGATCCTCCGCAAGGCCGGTATCCCCGAGGTGGTCCAGGACCCGCGGTGCACCGTCGAGGACCGCAGCCTGTTCTCCCACCGGCGCGACGGGGTGACCGGCCGGCAGGCGGGACTGGTCTGGCTTGGCTGAGCAGGGTGGGCGCCGGCTCGAGGAGAACCTGCGGGCGGTGCGGGCGCGGATCGACGCCGCCGCGCGCGCGGCCGGCCGCGACCCGGGAACGGTCGCACTGCTCGCGGTGAGCAAGACCTGGCCGGCCGAGGACGTGCGTGCCCTGGCCGCCCTCGGCCAGCTCGACGTCGGTGAGAACCGGGCCCAGGAGCTGCTCGGCAAGGCGGCGGAGCTGGCCGACCTCCCGCTCCGGTGGCACTTCATCGGGCAGCTGCAGCGGAACAAGGCCGCGGCAGTGGCCCGGCTGGGGGCGGTCGTGCACTCGGTGGACCGCGCGTCCCTGGCCGGCGTGCTCGACCGCGCCGGACAGGAGGCCGGGCGGCCGGTCGAGGTCCTGCTCCAGGTCGACCTGGGCGGCGCCGGTGGGGGAGGAGCGGCGCGGGGTGGCGCCGATCCGGCCGCCGTCCCGGAACTCGCCGACCTGGTGGCCGGGTGCGCCGGTCTGCGGCTGCGCGGCCTCATGGCCGTCGCGCCGCTCGGCGAGGATCCCGGGCCGGCGTTCGCGCGGTTGGCCGACCTCGCCGCCCGCGTGCGGTCCGACCATCCCGAGGCCGTCGAGCTGTCGGCCGGCATGAGCGGGGACCTCGAGGCGGCGGTCTCGGCCGGTGCGACGGTCGTGCGTGTCGGAACCGCGTTGTTCGGGGATCGCCCCCTAGCCTCCGGGATGACCACACGAGTCACACCGGCAACAGAGGTCCCGGACACCACAGTCGGGTCTTGACGCCTGCGGCTCACGCGCGACGCTGAGGACGCCAGTAGAGGGGGAGGTCCGATGGCTGGAGCCATGCGGAGAATGGGTATCTACCTGGGGCTCGTCGAGGACGACGACCCCCGCGGATACGGCCGGTACGACTCCCGGCAGTCCGACCATGCCGAGTACGACCGGCGGTACGGCCGGTACGCAGACGACCACTACGACGGCGACTACGCCGCCGACGGGTACGTCGACGACGACCTCGAGGCCGAGGACGTGCCGGCCGTGCGCGAGCCCGAGCCGCTGCCGGTGCGCCGCGAGCGGGCCGCCCGCCCCATCGGTCTCGCGCCCGCCGGTGCGTCGGCCGGTGCCGGTGGCTCACGGATCAGCGCCTCGCGCATCGGTGACATGGGCAGCGGTCCCGTCGGCGCGACCGCTGCGAAGCTCGCCGTCCGGGAGCCGGTCGCGGCCGTGGTGGAGCCGGCCCCTGTGCCCGCGCCCCAGCCTTACCGGATCACCACGCTGCACCCGCGTACGTACAACGAGGCGCGGACGATCGGCGAGCGGTTCCGGGACGGAATGCCGGTGATCATGAACCTCACCGAGATGGACGACGCCGACGCGAAGCGTCTTGTGGACTTCGCTGCGGGTCTGTCGTTCGGTCTGCGCGGTAGTATCGAGCGCGTCACGGCGAAGGTCTTCCTGCTCAGCCCGCAGAACGTCGACGTGACGGCCGAGGACAAGGCGCGGATCCGCGAAGGCGGGTTCTTCAACCAGTCCTGAGGTCTGTCCGAGCCGCGTCGGGCGGGATGTTCCGCCCGACGTGAACAAGGCCCGTGAGGTGCCCCGAACGAACGAGGACTGTGGCTCTCTTCTTCCAGATCGTCTCGTCGGTGCTGCTCGTCTTCCTGGTCCTGCTCTTCGCTCGGTTCGTGGTCGACTGGGTGATGGTGCTGGCCCGTAGCTGGCGGCCCTCCGGGATCGTCGCGGCCGGGCTCGAGCTCGTCTACTCGACGACCGACCCGCCGCTGAAAGCGGTCCGCAAGGTCATCCCGCCCCTGAACCTGGGGTCCATCAGACTGGACCTCGGGTTTATGGTGCTGCTGATCGCCGTGTTGATCCTGCGTGGCATCACCGCCCAGTTGGCCGCCCAGTACTCGTGAACCCCTCGGGGTCACCAGTCGCGGGACGGATGTGCTCCGCACGACCGTCCCGGACCGTCTGATGATCCCGCCGTCCGTACACCCGAGGTGACCTGATGCCACTCACGCCTGCCGACGTCCACAACGTCGTCTTCAAGAAGCCGCCCATCGGCAAGCGGGGCTACGACGAGGACGAGGTCGACGCGTTCCTCGATGTCGTGGAGGCCGAGCTGGCCCGCCTGATCGAGGAGAACAACGAGCTCCGCTCCGGCAGCGCCCTCAGTGGCGCGCGCATGGAGAAGGCCCCGGCGCCAGCTCCCGCACCTGCACCGGTGGCCGCCCCGCCGCCGCCGGTGCAGCAGCCGCGCGAGGACGACAGCGCCCGCGCCTCGCGGATGCTCGCCCTGGCCACCGAGACGGCCGACCGCTACGTGAACGAGGCCAAGACGCAGGCCGAGCAGATGCTCACCGGCGCCAAGACCAACAGCGAGCGGCTGATGACCGAGGCCCGCACCAAGAGCGAGCAGATGGTCGCCGAGGCCAAGCACCGCGCCGACTCGATGGTCGGGGACGCGCGGACCCGCGCCGAGACCATGGAACGTGAGTCCCGCACCAAGGCCGCATCCCTGGAGCAGGACGCCGAGCGCCGGCACACCGAGGCGATGAGCGGCCTCGAGGAGAAGCGCACCAGCCTCGAGCGCAAGATCGAGGAGCTGCGGACCTTCGAGCGCGAGTACCGCACCCGCCTGCGGTCCTACCTCGAGTCGCACCTGCGCGACCTCGACAGCCGCGGCTCCGCCGAGCCCGCGACGAACGCCCGGCAGAACCAGCACGCCCCCGCGTAGCACAGCGTCGCTGAACAGGGCCCCCGGAGATCTTCCGGGGGCCCTGTCGCGTTCTCGACAGGCCGATGCCGGGCCTGCGAGGTGTGGGGATCAGCGGGTCCT
Organism: Blastococcus sp. CT_GayMR16; assembly: GCF_004570875.1. Lineage (GTDB taxonomy): Bacteria > Actinomycetota > Actinomycetes > Mycobacteriales > Geodermatophilaceae > Blastococcus_B. Next base: position 8,828 of record NZ_SPQK01000011.1, read on the forward strand.
TCTAGAGTCGCTGCGTGATCTTGGCTGCCGGACTGCTGGTGCTCCTGGGCCTCGGACTCTTCGTCGCGGGGATCCTGACCGGGGTGACGGTCCTCTACTGGGGCTGCGTCGCCGCGTGCGTGGTGGCCGCCGTCCTGCTGATCGCGGTGCGGCGGCAGATCCACCGCCAGGCGACCGCGGGATCCGACGAGCCGGCCGAGCCCGCCGCGTCGACGACGAGCTCCCCGGAGGCCGCGACGTCCGGGACGGCGCCCGCCGGCGCCACCGCAGCCGGCGCCACCGCCGTCGGTGCGGGGCCGGCCGCCGACGAGGCACCGGCGGGTCGCGGGACGGCGGACGAGTCCGCCGCCGATCCGGCCGAGGAGCTGCCCGACCCGGAGGTCGAGGAGGTCGAGGTCACCGACCTGCTGATCATCGTCGACCTGAAGGACGAGGTCCTGGTCGTCGACGAGCACCCGCGCTACCACCTCGCCGGGTGCCGATGGATCAAAGGCCGGGGGACGATCCCGCTGCCGCTCGACGAGGCCCGCACGGACGGCTTCACCCCGTGCGCGGTCTGCGAGCCCGACCGCAACCTCGCCGACCGGGCTCGCGCCCGCAAGCACCCCGCCGAGAGCTAGACGGTCAGCCGGCGGCGCGGGTCAGCCAGAAGCGCGAGCCGTCGGGGCCCTCCAGGCCCGGCCCGTCTCCGGCCGTGCGGGCGTGCACCGAGGTGGCCAGGACCTCGCCGGCCCACTGGTCGGCGTGCTCCTCCAGCGCCTCGGCCAGCGCCCGGTCGCCGGTCCACCACAGCTCGATGCGGTCGCTGACCTCCAGCCCGCTGTTCTTGCGCGCCTCCTGGAGCAGCCGGACGACCTCGCGCACGAGTCCGACCCGCTCCAGCTCCGGGGTCAGCGTGAGGTCCAGGGCGACGGTCAGTCCGCTCCCGCTCGCCACCGTCCAGCCCTCGCGCGGGGTCTCGGTGACGATCAGGTCGCCGTCCTCGAGGGGCACCGGGATGCCCTCGACGTCCACGGTGGCGGTGCCTGCTCGGTAGGCGGCGGTGAGCTCGACCGGGTCGGCGGCCGCCACGGCCTTCGCCACCGCCTGCACCTGCTTGCCCATGCGTCGTCCGACCGCCCGGAAGTCGATCTTCAGGCTGACGTCGACCAGCCCGCCCCCGACCGCGCCGGAGAGCTCGACGAGGTCGATCACGTTCAGCTCGTCGGCGACCTCGGCGACCAGGTCGCGGGGGAGCGTCGCCCAGCCGGCGGCGGCGACGAGCGCGCGCGCCAGCGGCTGACGGGTGCGGACCTTCGCCGAGGTGCGCGCCGAGCGGCCGAGCTCCACCAGGCGGCGGACCAGGTCCATCTGGGCCACCAGGGCGTCGTCCCGGGCGTCCTGGTCGACCTCGGGCCACGACGTGAGGTGCACGGAGTCGGCGGCGTCCGGGAGGCCGGGGGCGACCGCGCGGGTCCACACCTCCTCGGTGACGAACGGCGTGAACGGCGCCATGAGCCGGGTGAGGCCGTCGAGCACCTCGTGCAGGGTGGCCAGCGCGGCGGGGTCGCCGTCCCAGAAGCGCCGGCGGGACCGGCGCACGTACCAGTTGGACAGGTCGTCGACGAACTCTGCGATCAGCCGCCCGGCCGTCTGGGTGTCGAAGTCCTCCAGCGCCGCCGTCACCCCGTCGGTGACCGCGGCGAGCTCGGCCAGCGCCCAGCGGTCCAGGAGCGGGCGGTCCGCCCGCGCGGGGGCCGGGGTGGCGGTGTCCCCGCCCCGCCCACCCCAGCCGTTGGCCTCCGCGTAGAGGGTGAAGAAGCTCGCGGTGTTCCAGTAGGTGAGCAGCACCTTCCGGACGACCTCGGACAGCGTCTCGTGGCCGACCCGGCGGGCCGACCAGGGCGAGCCGCCGGCGAGCATGAACCAGCGGACGGCGTCGGCGCCGTGCCGGTCCATCAGCGGGATGGGCTCGAGGATGTTGCCGAGGTGCTTGCTCATCTTCCGGCCGTCCTCGGCGAGGATGTGGCCCAGGACCAGCACGTTCTCGTAGGAGCTCTGCTCGAATACGAGCGTGCCGATCGCCATCAGCGTGTAGAACCAGCCGCGGGTCTGGTCGATCGCCTCGCAGATGAACTGGGCGGGGTACGCCGCCTCGAACTCCGCCTTGTTCCGGTGCGGGGCGCCCCACTGGGCGAACGGCATCGAGCCGGAGTCGTACCAGGCGTCGATGACCTGGCGCACGCGTCGGAAGGTGCCCTCCTCGCCGGGCAGCGTGAAGGTGATGTCGTCGATGAACGGCCGGTGCGGATCGAGGTCGGCGAGGTCGCGGCCGGTCAGCTCGGACAGCTCCGCCAGCGACCCGACGGCGACCAGCCGGCCCGGGTCAGCGTCGTTGCGCCAGATCGGCAGGGGCGTGCCCCAGTACCGGTCGCGCGACAGCGCCCAGTCGACGTTGTTGTTGAGCCAGTCGCCGTAGCGGCCCGTCTTGATGTTCTCCGGGTACCAGTTCGTCTTCTCGTTCTCCTCGAGGAGCTGGTCCTTGATCTCCGACGTCCGGATGTACCAGGACGGCTGCGCGTAGTACATCAGCGGCGTGTGGCAGCGCCAGCAGTGCGGATAGCTGTGCTCGTAGCGCAGCTCCCGGTACAGGACCCCGCGGTTCTGCAGGTCCTGGACGAGGGCGGCGTCCGCGGCCTTGAAGAAGTGCCCGCCGACCAGGGGGACGTCGGGCAGGAAGTGCCCGCTGGCATCGACGGGGTTGACCACCGGCAGGCCGTAGCGACGGCACACCGCGAGGTCGTCGGCGCCGAAGGCCGGTGACTGGTGCACCAGCCCGGTGCCGTCCTCGGTGGTCACGTAGTCGGCGAGGACGACGAAGTGCGCGCCCTGCTCGGGCAGATCGGCCTCGGGGAAGGGAACCAGCTCGAAGGGCCGCTGGTAGTGCACGAACTCCCAGTCTCGGCCCTGCGTGCGGGCGAGGGTCTCGGCCTCCTCGCCCAGCACCGCGGTCACCAGGGGCTCCGCGACGACGAAGGTGCCGGCCTCCGTGCGGGCGACGACGTAGGTGACGTCCGGGTGCATCGCGACGGCGGTGTTGGACGGCAGCGTCCACGGCGTCGTCGTCCAGATGAGCAGGTCGGCCTTGCCGGCCCACTCGCCGCTGGTGACCGGCAGCCGCACGTACACGGAGGGGTCGGTGAGGGTCTCGTAGCCCTGGGCGACCTCGTGGTCGGACAGGCCGGTGCCGCAGCGCGGGCAGTAGGGGGCGACGCGGTGGTCCTCGACCAGGAGGCCCTTGTCGAAGATCTGCTTGAGCGACCACCAGACGCTCTCGATGTACTCCGGGTTCATCGTCCAGTAGGCCGTGGACATGTCGACCCAGTAGCCCATCCGGCGGGTCAGCTCGGCGAAGGAGTCCACGTGCCGCTCGACGGACTCGCGGCAGCGGGCGTTGAACTCGGCGATGCCGTAGCGCTCGATGTCGGGCTTGCCGGCGAACCCGAGCTCCTGCTCCACGGCGATCTCGACCGGCAGGCCGTGGCAGTCCCAGCCGGCGCGGCGGGGCACGTGCCAGCCCTGCATCGTCTTGAAGCGAGGGAAGACGTCCTTGAAGGCGCGCGCCTCGATGTGGTGCGTGCCCGGGCGGCCGTTGGCCGTCGGGGGGCCCTCGTAGAACACCCACTGCGGTTTGCCGGCCGAACCCTCCAGGCTGCGGGCGAAGACCTTGTCGGCCTCCCAGCGCCGCAGGATCTGCTGCTCCAGGGCGGGCAGGTCGACCTGAGGGGGGAGCGCGGCGAACGGACCGGCGGGGCTGGGAGCACTCACGGCGTCCATTCTCCCCGACCGGCCAAACGGATTCGCGCTCCCGTCCGGCGCGGGCTCGCCGTGACGGCCCGGACACAGCGGTACGGAAGACTGCGCCGCATGGGGAGCGGTGACCGGTGAACACCGAGGTCATCGTCGCCCTGGCCGTCGGGGCGGTCATCGTGCTGGTCGCCGCGGTCGCGCTCCGCCTGGCCGACCGGGTCGGCCTGCCCAGCCTGCTGCTGTACCTCGCCCTCGGGGTGGCACTGGGGGAGGGCGGCCTCGGTGTGCAGTTCGAGGACTACTCGCTCACCCAGACCCTCGGCGTCGCCGCACTGGTCGTGATCCTCGCGGAGGGTGGTCTGACCACCCGGTGGGGCGACGTCCGGCGCGCCATCGGCCCGGGGCTTAGCCTGGCCACGATCGGCGTCGCGGTCAGTGTCGTGGTCACCGCCGCGGTCGGTGTCTGGTTGCTGGGGTTCTCGTGGGGCTACGCGCTGCTCCTCGGGGCGGTCATCAGCTCCACCGACGCGGCCGCGGTCTTCGCCACCCTGCGCCGGCTGCCGCTGCCACGGCGCATGGCCGCGGCCCTGGAGGCCGAGAGCGGACTGAACGACGCGCCGGTCATCCTGCTCGTCGCGGTGCTCGCCGACAGCCTCACCGGCGGTGAGACCTCCGCCTGGTGGCTCACCGGGGTGGTGATCGTCGGCGAGCTGCTGGGCGGATCGGTCATCGGGCTGGCGATCGGCGTCGGCGGGGTGCAGCTGCTGCGCCGCTCGGCACTGCCGCTGTCGGGCTTCTACCCGCTGGCCACGCTCGCCCTCTGCGTCCTGGCCTTCTCCTCGGCCTCGCTGCTGCACACCTCGGGCTTCGTGGCGGTCTACCTCTGCGGCCTGGTCCTCGGCAACGCGTCGCTGCCGCACCGGGCGGCCAGCATCGGCTTCGCCGAGGGGATGGCCTCCCTCGCCCAGATCGGGCTCTTCGTGCTGCTCGGGCTGCTGGTGTCCCCGGACCGCCTGGTGGGCGCGCTCGGCCCGGCGCTGCTCATCGGCGGGGCTCTGCTGCTGGTGGCCCGGCCGCTCTCGGTGCTGGCCAGCCTCGTCTGGTTCCGCATGCCGTGGAGCCAGCAGCTCTTCATCTCCTGGGCCGGGCTCCGCGGCGCCGTCCCCATCGTGCTGGCCACCTTCCCGCTGACCGCGCAGGTGCCCGGCGCCACCTTCATCTTCGACACCGTGTTCGTGCTGGTCGTCGTGTTCACCCTCGTCCAGGGCTGGTCGCTGCCGGTCGTCGCCCGCCGGCTGGGCATCGCCACGCCGCTGACCCCGCGCGACGTCGTCGTCGAGTCCGCTCCGCTCGACGAGCTCGACGCCGACCTGGTCCAGATGACGGTGCCGGCGGGTTCCCGGCTGCACGGCGTCTACCTGCCGGAGCTGCGGCTGCCCGAGGACGCCGCCGTCGTCCTGATCGTGCGGGGCGGGCGCTCCTTCGTGCCCGACCGCACCACCCGCCTGATGCGCGGGGACCAGGCGCTGCTGGTGTCGGCCCGCCGGTCGCGGGCGGAGGCCGAGCGGCGACTGCGGGCGGTCAGCCGGGCCGGCCGGCTGGCCAGCTGGCGGGGCGAGCGGGGCGCGCCGACCGAGATCGACTGAAGACCGGCGGTCGGGTCGGCACTCTGGCATCGTGGATGCGACGCCGCCGTCGACGGGGGGAGCGCGCCCATGCGGTTCCTCTTCCGGCCTCCGGCCGCCGACGCGACGGGGCTGTTGAGCCTGCCCTGGGACCAGCCGCTCGCCGACTGGGACCCCGCCCTGCTGATGGAGGTCCCGCAGCGCGGCATCTCCCGGCACGTCGTCCGCTTCGTCGCCAACGGCGGGAACGTCTACGCCCTGAAGGAGATCAACGAGCGGCTCGCGCGGCACGAGTACGCGCTGCTCGGCGACTTCGAGGAGGAAGGCCTGCCGACGGTCTCGGTCCTCGGCATCTGCGTGGACCGGACGGACGACCAGGAGGCGATCCTGGTCACGCGCTACCTCGAGTACTCGATGTCCTACCGCTGGCTGTTCTCCAGCCCGCGCGGGGAGCACTCTGCGGAGAAGCTGCTCGACACCCTCGTCGAGCTCCTCGTGCGGCTGCACCTGGCCGGCGTGTTCTGGGGTGACTGCTCCCTGTCCAACACCCTGTTCCGCCCCGACGCCGGAGCCCTGACCGCGTACCTGGTCGACGCCGAGACCGTCGAGCGGTACCCGACGCTGTCACCGGGCCAGCGGGCCTACGACGTCGACCTGGCGCGCGAGCGGATGGGCGCGGAGCTGCTGGACCTGCGGTTCGGCGGGCTGCTCCCCGGGGACATCGACCCGATCGACACCGCCGACAGCCTCGCGCCGCGCTACGAGGCGCTGTGGGAGGAGGTGACCCACGAGCAGGTCTTCGGTGTCGAGGAGCAGCAATTCCGGATGGCCGAACGCCTCCAGCGGCTCAACGACCTGGGGTTCGACGTCGACGAGGTCGAGTTGATCACCTCGACGGACGGCGCCCGGCTGAAGGTGCACACGCGCGTCGCCGAGCCAGGCCAGCACCGGCGCGAGCTGTTCCGGCTGACCGGGCTGGAGGTGCAGGAGCGGCAGGCCCGGCGGCTGCTCAACGACATCCGGGCGTTCAAGGCCTGGCTGGAGCAGAAGACCGGCGGCTCCGCGTCGGACAGCGTCGCCGCCCATCGCTGGCTCAGCGAGGTCTACCAGCCGGTCGTGGACGCGATCCCGCCGGACCTGGCCGGCCGGCTGGCGCCGGCCGAGGTCTTCCACGAGGTCCTGGAGCACCGCTGGTTCCTCTCCGAGCAGGCGAAACGCGACGTCGGGACGGCGGAGGCGACGGAGTCCTACCTCGCGACGGTGCTGCCGAAGACGCCCAAGGAGGTCACCACCCCCTCGGTGATCGCCGGGCTCGTGGGCGACGACTGACACCTCCGGAAAAGGCGGCGCAGGTCTCGGACCGATGCCGATTTTGGACCCCGGACCGGTTCGAATTGACACCCCCTGTGACCTGCACCACTCTCCGGTGACAGTGGTGACCCCCAGTCCCCGGGCACGCCAACGGAGGCGATGACTGATGCCGAACGCAGACGGCTACGTGCGAACCGGACGCGGGTCGCCCCCGGTCCGGACGCCCACGCCGAGGTCCCGTCGACGAGGGGTCGCGAGCGCCGCGGCGCTGCTGGTCACCGCCGGCACCCTGGCCGCCTGCGGCAGTGACGACGGCGGCGCGTCGTCGCTCACCTGGTACACGAACCCGGACGCCGGGGGGCAAGCGGAGATCGCCAGCCGGTGCACGGAGGAGGCAGGCGGGGCGTACACGATCTCGACGTCGGTCCTGCCCCGCGAGTCCTCCCAGCAGCGCGAGCAGCTCGTCCGCCGCCTCGCCGCGGAGGACTCCTCGATCGACATCATCAGCCTCGACCCGCCCTACATCCCCGAGTTCGCCGAGGCCGGGTTCCTCGCGCCGGTCCCGGATGACGTCGCCGAGCGGGTCACCCAGGACGTCGTCCAGAGCGCCATCGACGGGTCGACGTGGAACGACCAGCTCGTCGCCGTCCCGTTCTGGGCCAACACCCAACTGCTCTGGTACAAGAAATCCGTCGCCGAGGCGGCCGGGCTCGACATGGAGGAGCCGGTCACCTGGGAACAGCTGGTGCAGGCCGCGGAGGACCAGGACACCCAGATCGCCGCACAGGGCATCCGTGCCGAGGCGCTGACGGTCTGGGTCAACGCCCTCATCGAGTCCGCCGGCGGCCACATCATCGAGGAGACCGCAGACGACCCGGCGGACATCAAGCTGGGCCTGGAGTCCGACGCCGCGTCGGCTGCCGCCGAGGTCATGAAGAGCGTCAGCAGCGTCGGCGGACCGGCGTTCACCACCGCGGGTGAGGACGCCAACGTCACCGACTTCGAGGAGGGCGACGCCAGCTTCATGGTCAACTGGCCGTTCGTCTGGGGCCGGGCCCTCGGCGCGGTCGAGGCCGGCACGCTCGACGCAAGCGTCCCCGACGACTACGGCTGGGCGCAGTACCCACGGGTCCTCGAGGACGAGGAGAGCCGACCGCCCTACGGAGGCATCAACCTCGTCGTCGGTGCGTACAGCGAGAACGTCGAGGCGGCGTACGCGGCCGCCGAGTGCATCGCGTCCCCGGAGAACCAGGCCTATTACTTCATCAGCAACGGCAACCCGGCGTCCAACTCCACCGTCTACGACGACCCCGAGGTGATCGACGTCTTCCCGCAGGCGCCGGTCATCCTGGAGTCCCTGGAGAACGCGGCCCCGCGGCCGCTGACCGTCTACTACAGCGAGGTCTCCGGTGCGCTGCAGCGCATCTACCACCCGGCGACCGCCGTCGACCCCGAGACGGGTCCGCGGGCGAGCGAGCTGATCAGCTCCGTCCTGGCAGGAGAGCAGCTGCTGTGAGTACCACGACGCTTCCCCCCACCAAGAAGACCGAGCCGGTATCCGCGCCGCGCGGCGGGCTCAGCGACAGGTCGAAGGCCGAACGGAGGCTGGGCTGGCGACTCGCCGGTCCGGCATTCGTGGTGATGCTCGCGGTCACCGCCTACCCGATCCTGCAGGCGGTCTACGAGTCCCTGTTCTCCTACCGGCTCACCGACCCGGACAACCGCTCGTTCACCGGGCTGTCGAACTACTGGGTGATCCTGACCGACTCGCTGTGGTGGGAATCCATCGCCGTGACGGTCTTCATCACGGTCGTGACCGTGTCGGTCGAGCTGGTCCTCGGGTTCGGGCTGGCCATGGTCATGGCCAAGGCGCTCAAGTCGATCCGGCCGGTCGTGCGGGCGGCGATCCTGATCCCCTACGCGGTGATCACGGTCGTGTCGGCGTTCGCCTGGCAGTTCGCCTTCGACATCAACACCGGCTTCGTGAACTCGTGGTTCGCCTGGCTGCCCGGCGTCTCGGCCGACACCGACTGGTTCGGTGACAAGTGGCTGTCGCTCCTGGTGATCTGCCTGGCCGAGATCTGGAAGACCACGCCGTTCATCTCGCTCCTGCTGCTCGCCGGCCTCGCCCAGGTGCCCGACGTGCTGCAGGAGGCGGCGCAGGTCGACGGCGCCACCTGGTGGCAGCGCCTGTGGCGCGTGACCATCCCGAACATGAAGGCGGCGATCATGGTCGCCCTGCTGTTCCGCAGCCTGGACGCGTTCCGGGTCTTCGACAGCATCTTCATCATGACCGGGGGCGCGAACGGGACCGAGTCGGTGTCGTTCCTCGCCTATCGACAAACAATCGCGCGGCTCGAGATCGGGCTGGGCTCGGCGGTCTCGGTCCTGCTCTTCATCGCGGTCGTGCTGATCGCCGTCGGCTTCATCAAGGGCTTCAAGGTCGACCTGTCCCAGGCGCGGGGGGAGTAGCAGATGTCCACGAAGAAGAAGACCTGGTGGATCGTCGGCGGGATCATCATCGTGATCTACGCGCTGTTCCCGATCGCGTGGATCGTGTCGATCTCCCTGAAGGCGCCGGCGGACATCGCCAACGGCCAGTTCATGCCGACGAAGGTGACCGGGGAGAACTACTCCACGATCCTCACCGGCAGTGCCAGCGACCTGTTCCTGCCGGCGTTGCGGAACTCCTTCGGCATCTGCCTCATTGCGACGGCGATCTCCTGCCTGCTGGCGATGTTCGCGGCCTACGCGATCGCCCGGCTGGACTTCCCCGGCAAGAAGGTGATCCTGTCGACCGCGCTGGCCGTGGCGATCTTTCCGGTGATCTCGATCGTCACGCCGCTGTTCAACGTGTGGCGGCAGATCGGCCTCTACGACACCTGGCTCGGGCTGATCATCCCGTACCTGTCGCTCACCCTGCCGATCTCCATCTGGACCATGTCGGCGTTCTTCCGGGAGATCCCGTGGGAGATGGAGCAGGCCGCGCAGGTCGACGGCGCGACGACCTGGCAGGCGTTCCGCAAGGTGATCGTCCCGCTCGCGGCCCCCGGGGTCTTCACGACGGCGATCATCGCCTTCTTCATCGCCTGGAACGACTTCGTCTACGGCATCGTCCTGACCTCCACCGAGGCCGCGCGGCCGGTGCCGGCGGCGCTCGGTCTGTTCAGCGGTGCCTCGCAGTTCGAGGACCCGACCGGTGCGATCGCCGCGGCGGCCGTGATCGTCACGATCCCCGTGGTGATCCTCGTGCTGCTCTTCCAGCGGCGGATCGTCGCCGGCCTGACCAACGGAGCGGTCAAGGGATGACCGCCACCCAGCTCCGGACTTGCACTTCACCGACCCACCGAGGGGACGAGGACTGATGGCCTCCATCGAGATGAAGAACATCGTCAAGCAGTACGGCGACGGGTTCCCGGCCGTGAACGACGTCAGCCTGGACATCGCCGACGGCGAGTTCATGATCCTGGTCGGCCCGTCGGGCTGCGGGAAGTCGACGCTGCTCCGGATGATCGTCGGGCTGGAGGACATCACCAGCGGCGACATGATCATCGGCGGCAAGCGGGTGAACGACCTGGCGCCGCGCGACCGCAACCTCTCCATGGTCTTCCAGAACTACGCGCTGTACCCGCACATGACCGTCTTCGAGAACATCGCCTTCCCCCTGCGGCTGTCCAAGACGCCGGACGACGAGGTGCGCCGTCGCGTCAACGAGGCGTCCGACGTCCTCGAGCTCAAGGAGCACCTCGAGCGCAAGCCGGCCAACCTTTCCGGTGGCCAGCGCCAGCGAGTGGCCATGGGGCGGGCGATCGTGCGGCAGGCGGAGGCGTTCCTCTTCGACGAGCCGCTGTCCAACCTCGACGCGAAGCTGCGCGGACAGATGCGGACGGAGATCTCCCGGCTGCAGCGGCGCCTGGGCATCACCACCGTGTACGTCACCCACGACCAGACGGAGGCCATGACGCTGGGCGACCGGGTCTGCGTCCTGCGGAAGGGCAAGATCCAGCAGGTCGCCTCGCCGCGTGAGCTCTACGAGCAGCCGGTCAACCTGTTCGTGGCCGGGTTCATCGGTTCGCCGCCGATGAACTTCCTGCCGGCCACGCCCAAGGGCAACGGGCTGGAGACGCCGTTCGGGACGATCCAGCTGGACGAGAAGCGGATGGCCCAGGTGAAGGGCCGGGACCTGGTCCTGGTCGGAATCCGCCCCGAGTACTTCGACGACGCCTCCCTCGTCGACGAGACCAAGCGCCCGGTGGGCTCCACCTTCCGGGCACGGGTCGACGTCACCGAATGGCTCGGCGACTCGCAGTTCGCCTACATCCCCTACGAGGCGCCCGAGGCGGTCACCGCCCAGTTGCGCGAGCTCGCCCGCGAGCTCGACTCCGAGGAGCTGCGCACCCAGGCGATCGTCTCGATCGACTCGACCAGCCGGATCCGGGAGGGCCAGGAGGCGGAGTTCTGGCTCGACAGCCGGAAGATCCACGTCTTCGACCCGCAGTCGGGGGACAACCTGACCCGGGACGCCGAGGCCGGTGCCGAGCTCACCCGGCTGGCGACGCAGGACCGCGTGGAGCAGGTGGAGGAGTCCAAGGCCCGCCAGGGCGGTGCCACCTCGGTCGGCGCCGCCTGAACCCCCCGCCCGGGGCGGCCGCCACTGGCGGCGGCCCGTGGTGGCGCAGTGCCGTCGTCTACGAGGTCTACCTGCGCAGCTTCGCCGACTCCGACGGCGACGGGCTCGGCGACATCGGTGGGCTGCGCCGGGAGCTTCCGTACCTGGCCGACCTGGGGGTCGACGCGCTGTGGATCACCCCGTGGTACCCGTCGCCGATGGCCGACGGCGGCTACGACGTCAGCGACTACTGCGACATCGACGCCCGCTTCGGCACCCTCGCGGACGCCGACGCCCTGATCGCCGATGCCCACGGGCTCGGGCTGCGGGTGGTCATCGACCTGGTCGCGAACCACACCTCGAGCGAGCACCCGTGGTTCACCGCCGCGCTGGCCGCGGCCCCGGGGTCGCCGGAGCGGGACCGCTACTTCTTCCGCGACGGCCGGAGCGGGGGCGAGGAGCCGCCCAACGACTGGATCAGCGCCTTCGGCGGCTCGGCGTGGACCCGCGTCAGTGAGCCCGACGGCCGGCCGGGGCAGTGGTACCTGCACCTGTTCGCCCCGGAGCAGCCCGACCTGGACTGGGATCAGTCCGCCGTGCGTGAGGCGTTCGACGCCGTCCTGCGGTTCTGGCTCGACCGGGGCGTCGACGGGCTGCGGGTCGACGCGGCACCGGCGATGGCGAAGCAGCCCGGCCTGCCCGACGCCGGTCACGTGCCGGGCGCGCGCTTCGAGTCGCGCACCTGGGTCGGCAACCCGCACTGGGACGTCGACGGCGTCCACGACATCCTCCGGCGCTGGCGGGCCATCGGGGACGGCTACGACGGTGACCGGCTGTTCGTCACTGAGGCCGTCGTCCGCGATCCCGAGCGGCTGAGCCGCTACGTGCGCCCGGACGAGATGCACACGAGCTTCAACTTCGACTATCTCACGGCGCCGTGGGAGCCGCGCCGGCTGCGGACGGTCATCGACGAGAGCATCGCTGCGCTCGACCGGGTCGGCGCCCCACCGACCTGGGTGCTGTCGAGCCACGACGAGACCCGGCACGTGACCCGGTTCGGCCGGGCCGACAGCTCGGCGGCCACGATGGGCTTCGACACCGGCCGACCGCCGGCCGACCTCGACCTCGGGCTCCGCCGTGCCCGCGCGGCGGCGCTCCTCACCCTCGCCCTGCCCGGCTCGGCCTACCTCTACCAGGGGGAGGAGCTGGGGCTGCCCGAGGTGGAGGACCTCCCGGATGAGGCACTGCAGGACCCCACCTGGGAACGGTCCGGCCACACCGCCCGCGGCCGCGACGGATGCCGCGTGCCCCTGCCTTGGTCGGGCGACACCACGCCGTTCGGGTTCACGACGGAGGGGATCGCGCCGTGGCTCCCGCAACCGACGAGCTGGGCCGCGCTGACCGTCGCCGCCCAGGGCGCAGATCCGGCGTCCACCCTCTCGCTGTACCGCGCTGCCCTGCGTCTCCGGCGGAGCGTTCCGGCGCTGCACGCGGAGCCGCTCTCCTGGGTCTCCTCCGACGACGACGTCCTGGCGTTCGACCGCGGGCCGGCCTTCCGGTGCGTGGTGAACCTGTCCGACCGATCGATCGACCTGGGTGGTCAGGATCGGGTGCTGCTGGCCAGCGGACCGTGCTCCGGGAGCCTCCCGCCGGACACCGCCGCCTGGCTGTCGAGCCCCGGGGAAGAATGAACCGGCGGCTATCGTCGTCGGCAGCAGCGGCCGCCGGCCGCCGGCCCGAGCCGAGGAGCCCGTTCTGTCCGAGCAGTCCGAACCGGCGGAGAACTCCGCCCCCGTCCCGGGGCGCCGGCCACGGACCCGCCTCCTGCTGGTCCTCGCCGGCGCGGTGCTGCTCACCGACCTGGTCACCAAGCTCGTCGTGGTGGCCACCATCGAGCCGGGTGAGGACATCCGGCTCCTCAATGGTGCCCTCTACCTGACCCAGCTCCGCAACGTGGGGGCCGCCTTCTCCTTCGCCGAGGGCTGGACGATCCTCTTCAGCCTCGTCGCCGTCGCCGTGGCCGCGATCATCGTGCGGACGGCGCGGCGGCTGTACTCCACCGGCTGGGCGGTCACCCTCGGGCTGGTCCTCGGCGGCGCGCTCGGCAACCTGATCGACCGGATCTTCCGCGACCCCGGCTTCCTGCGCGGGGGAGTGGTGGACTTCGTGTCCGTCTTCGGCCCCGACGGCAGCGTCTGGCCGGTGTTCAACGCCGCCGACTCCGCGATCGTGTGCGGCGGCATCCTGGGTGCCCTGCTGGCGCTGCGCGGCATCGAGTTCGACGGTTCGCGCGCGAAGGACGAGGCGGCGGCCGACGCCGCCTGAACGGTCCCGGGCCGGGAGCACGTCACAATGGACGGCGTGACGAGTTCCGCGGGCCTGCACCGTGCCCTTCCGGTGCCCGACGGGCTCGAGGGGCAGCGCGTCGACCAGGCACTCGCCCGGCTGTTCGGGCTGTCCCGCACCGCCGCGGCCGAGGTAGCCGACGCCGGGGGCGTGGTCGTCGACGGGCGGTCCCGCGGCAAGGGTGACCGGCTCACCGCCGGCAGCTGGCTCGAGGTCGAGCTGCCCCCGCCGCCGGGGGAGCCGGTCGCACCGCGCCCGGTCGAGGGCATGACGATCCTGTACGACGACGACGACATCGTCGTCGTGGACAAGCCGGTGGGAGTGGCCGCCCACCCGAGCCCCGGCTGGGACGGGCCGACCGTCATCGGCGGTCTGGCCGCAGCCGGCTACCGCATCTCCACGTCCGGCGCGGCCGAGCGGCAGGGCGTCGTCCACCGGCTCGACGCCGCCACGACCGGGGTGATGGTCGTGGCGAAGAGCGAGCGCGCGTACACCTCCCTGAAGGCGGCGTTCAAGGAGCGCACGGTGGCCAAGGGCTACCACGCGCTCGTGCAGGGCCACCCCGATCCGTCGCGCGGCACCATCGATGCTCCCATCGACCGGCACCCGAAGCACGACTGGCGCTTCGCCGTCGTCAGCGGGGGCCGCCCCTCGGTCACCCACTACCAGGTGATCGAGGCGTTCCCGGCGGCGAGCCTGGTCGACATCCAGCTCGAGACCGGGCGCACCCACCAGATCCGGGTGCACTTCTCCGCACTGCGCCATCCCTGCGTCGGCGACATCACCTACGGCGCGGATCCCACGCTGGCCGCCCGCCTCGGCGTCGAGCGGCAGTGGCTGCACGCCGTCAAGCTTGGGTTCCCGCACCCCGCGGACGGCCGCCTCGTGGAGTTCACCAGCGAGTACCCGCCCGACCTCGCCGGCGCGCTGGCCGTGCTGCGCGCCGAGACCTGACCCCCGGCTGTGAGCGGACTGCCGGGCTCACTCGCCGACTTCGGCCCCGCTGCCCTGGCGGCGGTCGTCGTCGCGGGCTACCTGGTCGTCGGCGAGCCCCTGGTCGGTCACGTGCTGCACCGCCGCTTCGAGGGACGGCTGCGCACCGACCCCGGTGCCCGGCGCTCCTTCTACGTGCGGCTGCTCATCCTGGAATGGGGGCTGTCCCTGCTCGCCCTCGTGGTCTGGCTGTCGGCTCCCGGCGTGGACGCCGGCCAGGTCGGCCTGCGCTGGCCCCAGGAGTGGCCGGGCCCGGTCACCGGACTCGTCGTGCTGCTCGTGCTGGCGTTCGTCGTCGTCTCGACCCGCGCCCTGCGCGGCGGGGCGCTCCTGGAGGCCGCCGAGCCGGTGCGCAAGGCGGGGGAGGGGCGGCACGCCGAGCCGGCCGCGCACGCCACGCTCGCGCTGCTGCCGCGCACCGCGCGGGAGCGGCGGCTGTTCACGGTGGTCGGGGTCACCGCCGGCGTCTGCGAGGAATGGCTGTACCGCGGGTTCTTCCTGGCCGTCGTGGCGGCCGTGGCCGGCGGGCTGCCCACCGGGCTGCTCGTCGTCGTCGCGGCGGTGGCCTTCGGCCTGGCCCACGCCTATCAGGGGTGGGTCGGGATCGTGACCACCGGTCTGCTCGGTGGCGTGATGGCCGCGCTGTACCTGCAGACGGGGTCGCTGCTGCTGCCGGTCCTCCTGCACGCTGCCATCGACCTGCGCTTCCTCCTCGTGCCGTCCCGGGTGCTCCCGACAGGGCGGGCGGCGGTCGCGTGAGCGGGCCCACGGCGGGCGTCGCCGGGCCCGCCGACCGGGCCGGGATCGCCGCCCTGCGCACCCGCGTCTTCGTCGAGGAGCAGGGCGTCCCGCCCGAGATCGAGCAGGACGCCGCGGACGACGAGGCGCTGCACGTGCTCAGCCGCGACGAGACCGGCGCCGTCGTCGCCACGGGGAGGCTGCTCGTGCGCGGGAGCTCTGCCGGCATCGGCCGGATGGCCGCCGATGCCGCGGTGCGCGGCCGCGGGTACGGCACGGCCGTCCTCGCCGAACTGCATCGGCAGGCGGTGCTGCACGGCGTGACCGAGGTCGAGCTGCACGCCCAGGTGAGCGCGCGGGGCTTCTACGAGCGGGCCGGGTACACCGCCGTCGGCGAGGAGTACCAGGAGGCGGGGATCGCCCACGTCACGATGCGGCGCCGGCTGTGACCGGCCTCCTGCAGGGGCCCGCCGCGAGCGTGCGAGTGGTGGGGGGCAGGGGGTCCCTACTGTGAGAAGACACGTCCTGTCAGACCCCCGGAGTACACCTTCGGCAATGCGAGGATCGACCCACCGGACCGCGTCTTCCCCGCCGGTCGCCTGCTGGAGCATCCCTCTGCCGGGCACGCACGACCACTGAGGAGCACGACCACCCGTGAGCGAGCTTGCGAGCGAACGAGACAGCACAGCAGCCCCGCGAACGGGCCCGACGAGCGCTAGCGAGGAGTGTTCGTGAGCAGCCCGTCCGATTCGTTCGTTCACCTGCATGTACACACCGAGTACTCGATGCTGGACGGCGCGGCCAAGCTGCCCGAGGTGACGGCGGCGGCCGCGGCCGCGGGCATGCCGGCCCTGGCGATGACCGACCACGGCAACGTCTTCGGTGCCTACGACTTCTACAAGCAGGCCACGAAGGCCGGGGTCAAGCCGATCATCGGCATGGAGGGCTACTACACGCCGGGCTCGCGGTTCGACCGCGCCCCGTTCGACTTCGGCGACAAGCTCCTCGACGAGGAGGGTGACGGCGGGAACAACCGCGGCAAGGCCGCCTACACCCACATGACGCTGCTCGCCCGGACGACGGAGGGCATGCACAACCTCTTCCGGATCTCCTCGCTGGCCAGCCTCGAGGGCCAGTACCGCAAGCCGCGGTTCGACCGCGACCTGCTGGAGCGGTACGGCACGGGCCTCATCGCCACGACCGGCTGCCCCTCGGGCGAGGTCAACATGTGGCTGCGCGCCGGCAAGGAGGACCGCGCCCGCCAGGCGGCGGCGGACTTCCAGGACATCTTCGGCAAGGAGAACTTCTACGCCGAGGTGATGGACCACGGCCTGTCCATCGAGAAGAAGACCAAGCCGGCGCTGCTCGCGATCGCCAAGGACCTCGGCATCCCGCTCCTGGGCACCAACGACCTGCACTACACGCACAAGGAGGACGCGCAGGCCCACGACGCGCTCCTGTGCATCCAGACCGGCTCCCGGCTCAACGAGACCAACCGCTTCCGCTTCAACGGCGACGGCTACTACCTGAAGAGCTCGGCGGAGATGCGCGCGTTGTTCGCCGACATGCCCGAGGCGTGCGACAACACCCTGCTCGTCGCCGAGCAGTGCGAGGTGACGTTCACCGAGGGCGCCGACCTCATGCCCCGGTTCCCGCTGCCCGAGGGGGAGGACGAGACCTCCTGGTTCGTGAAGGAGGTCGAGCGCGGGCTGCACAAGCGCTGGCCGACCGGCATCCCCGATCACGTCCGCAAGCAGGCCGACTACGAGGTCGGGATCATCACGCAGATGGGCTTCCCGGGGTACTTCCTCGTGGTCGCCGACTTCATCAACTGGGCGAAGGACCAGGGCATCCGGGTCGGCCCCGGCCGTGGCTCGGCCGCCGGTTCGCTCGCGGCCTACGCGATGGGCATCACCGACCTCGACCCGCTGGCCCACGGCCTGATCTTCGAGCGGTTCCTCAACCCCGAGCGCGTCTCCATGCCCGACGTCGACATCGACTTCGACGACCGCCGCCGCGGCGAGGTCATCCGGTACGTGTCGGAGAAGTACGGCGAGGAGCGGGTCAGCCAGATCGTCACGTACGGGACGATCAAGGCCAAGGCCGCCATCAAGGACGCCGCCCGCGTGCTCGACCGCCCCTACTCGGTGGGCGACGAGCTGACCAAGCTCATGCCGCCGGGCGTCATGGGCAAGGACATCCCGCTGTCGGGGATCTTCGACCCGACCCACGAGCGGTACAAGGAGGCCTCGGAGTTCCGGGCCCGCTACGAGTCCGACCCGGGCGCCGCCGAGGTCATCGACCAGGCGCGCAAGCTCGAGGGCCTCAAGCGGCAGTGGGGCGTGCACGCGGCCGGCGTCATCATCGGCCGGCACCCGCTGATCGACAGCGTGCCGATCATGCGTCGGGAGTCCGACGGCGCGGTGATCACGCAGTTCGACTACCCGACCTGCGAGACGCTCGGCCTGCTCAAGATGGACTTCCTGGGCCTGCGCAACCTGACCGTGATCGACGACGCGCTGCGCAACATCGTCATCAACGGCAAGGACGCCATCGACCTCGACGAGATCAGCAAGGACCTCACCGATCCGGCCACCTACGACCTGCTGGCCCGCGGCGAGACCCTCGGCGTCTTCCAGTTCGACGGCGGTCCGATGCGGTCGCTGCTGCGCCTGATGCGGCCGGACAACTTCGAGGACATCTCGGCGGTCGGCGCGCTCTACCGGCCGGGCCCCATGGGCGCGAACTCGCACACCAACTACGCCCTGCGCAAGAACGGCCAGCAGGAGGTCACCCCGATCCACCCGGAGCTGGCCGAGCCACTGGAGGAGATCCTCGGGCAGACCTACGGCCTGATCGTCTACCAGGAGCAGGTCATGTCGATCGCGCAGAAGGTCGCCGGGTACTCCCTCGGCAAGGCCGACCTGCTGCGCCGCGCGATGGGCAAGAAGAAGAAGTCGGTCCTGGACGCCGAGTACGTCGGGTTCGAGGCCGGCATGAAGGCGAACGGCTTCTCCCCGGCGGCGGTCAAGACGCTGTGGGACATCCTCGTGCCCTTCGCCGACTACGCCTTCAACAAGGCGCACTCGGCCGCCTACGGACTGATCTCCTACTGGACGGCGTACCTCAAGGCCAACTTCCCGGCCGAGTACATGGCTGCCCTGCTCACCAGTGTGGGCGACGACAAGGACAAGCGGCCGGTCTACCTGGCCGAGTGCCGCCGGATGGGCATCAAGGTGCTCCCGCCGGACGTCAACGAGTCCTCGGCCGACTTCACCGCCGTCGGCACCGACATCCGCTTCGGTCTGGCGTCGGTGCGCAACGTCGGCCACAACGTGGTCGAGGCGATCGCCCGGGCCCGCGAGGAGCAGGGCGCGTTCAAGGACTTCGCGGACTTCCTCCGCAAGATCGACGCGGTGGCCTGCAACAAGAAGGTCGTCGAGAGCCTCTGCAAGGCCGGCGCCTTCGACTCCCTCGGGCACTCGCGCCAAGGCCTGGTCGCCGTCCACGCGAACGCCGTCGACATGGCGATGAGCCTCAAGCGCAAGGAGGCCGAGGGCCAGTTCGACCTGTTCGGCGGCTTCGGTGGCGGTGTCGGGGAGGATGGCGAGGCCGACGACCCGTTCGGCGGGGCGATGGACATCGCCATCCCCACGGCCGACTGGTCGAAGTCCGAACGCCTGGTCTTCGAGCGCGACATGCTCGGGCTCTACGTGTCCGACCACCCGCTGCACGGCGTCGAGCACGTGCTCGCGTCGCACGCCGACACCCCGATCGCCGAGATCAACGCCGGCGGTGTCGAGGACGGCGCGAACGTCACCGTCGCCGGCATCCTCACCGCGGTCGGCCCGCGGACCAACAAGCAGGGCGCACCCTGGGCCATCGCGACACTGGAGGACCTGGAGTCCGGCATCGAGGTGCTGCTCTTCCCGAAGACGTGGGCCGAGTACTCCGACAAGGTGGTCCGCGACCAGATCGTGGCCATCAAGGGCCGGATCAGCCGGCGGGACGACCAGCCGTCGATCTTCGCCTCGGAGGTGAGCGTCCCCGAGCTCACGGAGGGTCCGCGCGGCCCGGTCCTGGTGTCGATGCCCGCCGCCCGCTGCACGCCCCCGGTCGTGGAGCGGCTGCGCGAGGTACTCGGCAGTCACCCCGGAACCACCGAGGTGCAGCTGAAGCTCGTCAACGGCAGCCGCGAGACCGTGCTGCGCCTCGACCAGGGCCTGCGGGTCCGGCCCAGCACCGCGCTGATGGGCGACATCAAGGCGCTGCTCGGCCCCACCAGCGTGGCGCTCCTCTGAGCCCCGACGCCGGCGGGGCGGGAACGAGGTTCACTGGTGGCGTGAGTCCTTCCCCCGCGGCCGACGACCCCATGCCCGACGGTGACCCGGACCAGTCGGCCGCGTGCGCCTACTGGCGTGGGTGGCCGGAGGTCCGGGCGGACCTGCGCAGCTCGGTGGGGCTGGTGCTCGTCCTCGCGCTCGCCGGGCTGATCGCTGGGCTGCTGTGGTGGTGGCTGGCGCCGCGGGCCGACTTCCGGATCACCGATGCAGGCCCCGTGGCGATCGGCGACCCGTCGGAGGAGCTGCTCGTCGCCGACGACGCCGTCCTCGCGCTGATCCTCACCGCCTTCGGGCTCGCAGCCGGGGCGGCCGCGTGGTTCCTGCGCCGGCGGCGGGGCGTGGCCACCGTTCTCGCCCTGGCCGTCGGTGGTTCGGCGATGGCGGCCGTCGCCTGGCAGCTGGGCGAGCTCCTCGGCCCCGGCCCGAACCAGGCGCAGCTGTCCGACCTCGGCGCGGTCGTGACCACCTCGTTGACCCTCGGCTCGCTCCCCGCACTGGCTCTCGCGCCGTTCGCCGCCCTGCTCGCCTACCTCGTGCCCGTCGTCGCCGTGCACCGCGACGACCTGGGCCGGACGCCGGCCCCGACCCGAACCGTCGAGTCGTCACCCGGGGCCACTCCGGGGGAGCTCGACGACCGTCCGCTCGAGAACGCGCCGCCCGGGCGGCCCTCGGTCTGACCGGCGCTACCGTGCGCCCGTGGCCCCGGACGATGCGCTCGTCGCGAATGAACTGGTGCAGGTGTTGGTCGGTCAGCCGTTCACGCAGTTGCGCGTGCGCGTCGGCGACGCGCAGCTGCTCTTCGCCGGCGAACTGCTCGTCTCGTTGGAAGCACCGGCTCGGGTCGGCGATGCCGGCGTGGCCGGCGTGATCACGTACGGGCTCGACGGGCTCTCCCTGCTCGTACCTCTGCTCGGGGGCGACGTGACCGAGGCCGCCGTGAGCGATCGTGGCGAGCTGGCCGTGACCATCGGTGGGACGACCGTGCGCTGTGCCGGTACCCCCGACTACGAGGCGTGGACGTTCAACGCACCTACGGGCGAGCTGGTCGTGTGCACGCCGGGAGGCTTGGCCATCTGGGGCCCTCGGTAGGAGAGCGGCTCAGTTGACCGTCATCGGTGCGGCGAACTGCCGCAGCGGGGCGGGCACCGCGCCGAGGGTCTGCAACAGGGTCAGCTCCCGGCGCAGCAGCCGGGACTCGGCGGCCAGCCGGCGCCGCGTCGCGGACTCGGCCAGCAGCGCCTGACGGTCCTCGGTGGTGAGCAGGGCGCTCGACGCCACCAGGTAGGACAGTGCCGTCGGGTCGCCGGTCACCGCGTGCAGCAGCACGGCTGTCTCCGCGTCGACGGCAGGCTCCCCGCCGCCTCCCGAGCCCAGGTCCGCCACCTCGGCCACGTACCGGGTGAACAGGTCGCGGACGTTGCGCGAGAGGACGCCCATCGAGCCGCGCGCGACGGAGGCGACGACGTCGTCCAGATCCGCCGCTGCCACGCTCGGCACCACGAGCCCGCCCGGACCGACGATGCCGTCGTGGTCGCCGGCGGCCTCCTCGGCGGACTCCTCGTCGGCCAGCCACTCCACCTCGGCCTGCAGGTAGGGCGGCTCCTCGCCGATCACGACGTCGAGCAGCCGGAAGCGCTCGCCGCCGACGGTCACGATCCGGAAGCCGCCGTCCTTCTGGGGACGCACGGCCTGGACGCGCGCGGTGCAGCCGATGTCGTAGAGGGCCTCGGCGGGGGCGACCTGCTCGACCTCCCAGCCCTGGCGGATCGCGACGACACCGAAGAACCGCCGGTCACCTGCCTCCGGCAGGGCCAGCAGGTCGTGCATCAGTCGGCGGTAGCGCGGCTCGAAGATCTGCAGCGGCAGGACCACGCCGGGGAACAGGGGCGTCCCGAGCGGGAACAGCGGGATCAGCTCGCCCATCCCGCGAGACTACGGGGGCCGTCCGGTGGCTGCCGCGCCCTGGCTACCCTGGAGATTCGCCGTCGCCATACCGGAGGTGCCCGTGCTCGCCCGCATCGACCTGCGTGGATCCGCGCTGCCGGGGGCCCGAGAGCTCGCCGGGCTGTTGCCGCGGGCCGGTACCGACATCGACTCGGTCATGGCCACCGTCCGCCCGCTGTGCGAGGACGTCCGCATCCGTGGCGCGCAGGCGGTCCGGGAGATCACCGCCCGGCTGGACGGCGTCGACTCCGCCGACTTCGCCGTGCCGCAGGAGGCGCTGGACCGGGCGCTCGCCGAGTGCGACCCCGCACTGCGCGCGGCGCTCGAGGAGACGATCACCCGGGTCCGCACGGTGCACGCCGACCAGCGGCGCACCGACGTCACCACCCAGGTCGTCCGCGGCGGCACCGTAACCGAGCGCTGGCTGCCCGTGCGACGGGTCGGGCTCTATGTCCCGGGCGGTCTGGCGCCGCTGCTGTCCAGCGTGGTCATGAACGTCGTCCCCGCCCAGATCGCCGGCGTGGAGTCGATCGCCGTCGCCTCCCCGCCCCAGCGCGACCACGGCGGCCTGCCCGACCCGGGCGTCCTCGCCGCGTGCGCGCTGCTGGGCGTCACCGAGGTCTACGCCGTCGGCGGGGCGCAGGCCATCGCGGTCTTCGGCTACGGCGCCGGTTCCTGCGAGCCGGTCGACATGGTCACCGGCCCGGGCAACGTCTACGTGACGGCGGCCAAGCGGCTCCTGCGCGGCATGATCGGCATCGACTCCGAGGCCGGCCCGACCGAGGTCGCGATCCTCGCCGACGACACCGCCGACCCCGCGCACGTCGCCGCCGACCTGATCAGCCAGGCCGAGCACGACCCGCTGGCCGGCGCCGTCCTGGTCACCACGAGCGTGGAACTGGCCGACGCCGTCCTCGACCTGGTGCCCGGGCAGGTCGCGGCCACCAAGCACTCCGACCGGATCACCACGGCGCTCAACGGCACCCAGTCGGGCATCGTGCTGGTCGACGACCTCGACACCGGGCTGCGCGTCGTCGACGCCTACGCCGCCGAGCACCTGGAGATCCAGACCCGGGATGCCCGCGAGGTCGCGGCACGCGTCCGCAACGCCGGGGCGATCTTCGTCGGTGCGTGGTCGCCGGTGTCGCTGGGCGACTACTGCGCCGGTTCCAACCACGTCCTGCCCACCGGCGGCTGCGCACGGCACTCCAGCGGGCTGTCGGTGCAGTCGTTCCTGCGCGGGATCCACGTCGTGGAGTACGACCAGCAGGCCCTGGCCGACGTCGCGGGCCACATCGACGCCCTCGCCGGCGCCGAGGACCTGCCCGCCCACGCAGCCGCCGTCCGGGTGCGACAGCGCTGATGGCGTCACTCGACCAGCTCCCGCTGCGGCCGGAGCTGCGGGGGCGCACGCCGTACGGGGCGCCCCAGCTGCCCGCCGCCTACCGGCTGAACACGAACGAGAACCCCTACCCGCTGCCGGCCGAACTGCTCGCCGACCTCGCGGAGGCGCTCGGGCACGCGGCCGTGGAGCTCAACCGCTACCCGGACCGCGACGCCGTCGCGCTGCGCACCGACCTGGCCACCTACCTCACGCGCACCAGCGGCGAGGCCGTCGAGCCGGACCAGGTCTGGGCGGCGAACGGCTCGAACGAGGTGCTGCAGCAGGTCCTGCAGGCCTTCGGGGGAGCGGACCGGACGGCGCTCGGCTTCACGCCGTCCTACTCGATGCACCCGATCATCTCCGCCGGCACGGGCACCGCCTGGGTCGACGGGCACCGTCGGCCCGACTTCACCATCGACCCCGAGGCGGCTGTGGCGCAGCTGCGCCAGGTCCGCCCGGACGTCGTCTTCGTCACGAGCCCGAACAACCCGACGGGCACGGCCGTGGCGCTTGAGACGGTCACGGCCCTCTACGACGCAACGTCGTACGGCCAGGGGCGCGCCGGTGTCCTCGTCGTCGACGAGGCGTACGAGGAGTTCGCCCGCGCCGGCACGCCATCGGCGCTCACCCTCCTGCCCGGCCGGCCACGGCTGATCGTCAGTCGCACGATGAGCAAGGCGTTCGGGATGGCGGGGCTGCGGCTGGGCTACCTGGCCGCGGACCCCGCCGTCGTCGACGCGCTGCAGCTGGTGCGGCTGCCGTACCACCTCAGCTCGCTCACCCAGGCCGCCGCCCGCACCGCGCTGGCCCACACCGACGTGCTGCTGGCGACGGTCGACGCCGTCAAGGCCCAGCGCGACCGGATCGTGGCCGCGCTGCCCGCGATGGGCCTCACCAGCGTGCCGAGCGACGCCAACTTCGTGCTGTTCGGGCACTTCACCGACGCGCCCGCCGCCTGGCAGGCGCTGCTCGACCGCGGGGTCCTGGTCCGCGACGTCGGCCTGCCCGGGTGGCTGCGGGTCACCGCCGGGACGGCCGAGGAGACCGACGCGTTCCTCACCGCCCTGGGTGAGGTCGCGGCGGAGATGTCCGCGGATGGGGGAGGATTCACAGCATGAGCCGTACTGCACGCGTCGAGCGCGCGACCAGCGAGACCAAGCTGGTCGTGGAGCTGAACCTCGACGGCACCGGATCCAGTTCGATCAGCACGGGCGTGGGCTTCTACGACCACATGCTGACCGCGCTCTCCAAGCACAGCGGCATCGACATCTCCGTGCAGGCCGACGGCGACCTGCACATCGACGCGCACCACACGGTGGAGGACGTCGCGATCGCACTGGGGCAGGCGTTCGCCGAGGCGCTCGGCGACAAGCGCGGCATCACCCGCTACGGCGACGCCACCATCCCGATGGACGAAGTGCTCGCCCAGGCCGCCGTCGACCTCTCCGGCCGGCCGTACTTCGTCCACTCCGAGCCCGAGAACATGACGCCGATGATCGGGCCGGACTACCCGACGAGCCTCACCAAGCACGTGCTCGAGTCCTTCGCGTTCAACGCGCGGATCAGCCTGCACGTTCGGGTGCTCTACGCCGGTCGCGATGCCCACCACATCGTCGAGGGCCAGTTCAAGGCCCTGGCGCGGGCGCTGCGCCAGGCGGTCGCGATCGACCCGCGCGTCACCGACGTTCCCTCCACCAAGGGCGCCCTGTAACTGTCGTGGACTTCGGCCTGATCCTGCTCGTCCTGGGCGGCTTCCTGCTCGGCGGTGCCTGGAGCATCTGGCGCTCCGACGACGACTCGAAGGGGCGCACCGGTCCGCAGGTGGCGTTCGCCGTCGTCCTGCTGATCTCGGCCCTGCTCGCCAGCGCGTCGGGCATCCTGCGCCTGGTATGAGGAACGCCTCGGGGGAGCGCTTCCTCGAGATCGTGACCGCCGACCCCACGGTGCGGGCGATCCTCGAGCGGGCTCCGTCCCTCGGCGCGGGCGACTGGTGGCTGACCGCCGGGATCCTCTTCCAGACGGTGTGGAACAGCCTGACCGGACGACCGGCGGGCACCGGCATCCGGGACGCCGACTTCTTCTACTTCGACGAGGACACGTCCTGGGACGCCGAGGACGCCGTCATCCGCGCCGGCGCCGAGTTGTTCGCCGATCTGCAGGTGCCGGTGGAGATCCGCAACGAGGCGCGGGTGCACCTCTGGTACGCCGACCGGTTCGGCATCCCGGCGCCGCCCTTCCGGGACTGCGCCGACGCCATCGACTCGTTCGCCGCGGTCTGCTGCTGCTACGGCGTGACCGTCGGCGGCGGCGGCGAGCCCAGGGTCTACGCGCCGCACGGCTACGACGACCTGTTCGCGATGGTCGTGCGCCCCAACCGGCGGCTGGCCCCGCAGCACGTCTACGAGACCAAGGCGCAGCGGTGGCAGCAGACCTGGCCCGAACTCACGGTGCTGCCCTGGGAGCACCGCGAAGACCCGTGATCACGCGCTGAGCAGGTAGGGGTGCAGGACGATCTCGGTGCCGTCGGGCCGCCAGGTGCGCCATCGGCCGTCGGGTTGTCGCTCCACCCGGAAGCCGTGGTGGACCTTGGTGTGGTGGCTCTCGCAGAGCAGCGCGCTGTTGTCGAGGGTGGTCTCGCCGCCGTCGATCCAGTGCAGGAGGTGGTGGACGTCGCACCAGTAGCTGGGGGCCAGGCAGCCGGCGAAGACGCAGTGCCGGTCGCGGGTCTCGGTGGCCCGCCGGAGATGGGGCGGGACGACCCGGTGGCTGCGGCCCATCTCCAGCGGCTGGCTCTCCGGGCCGATGACCACGCGCGTGACGTTCCCGTCGCAGGCCAGCCAGCGGGCCCGGCCGGCGGAGATGCGGGCACCGAAGCCGGTCTGAGCCGCGCCGGGACCGGCGTGCGGGTCGACCAGGTCTGCCAGCGGGATGGTCACGATGACGTGGGGCTTGACCGTGCGCAGGATCGGCAGGTGGCCGGCGGCGAGGGTGTTGTCGGCCCATTGCACGAAGGCGTCGCCGAGCTGCTGCGAGCGGTTGCGGATGTCGCCGGCCGGCCGGCTGGCCTGCAGCATCGACTCCAGCGCGGCCTGCACCTTCTCCCCGCCAATTGCGTCGAGCTCGAAGCGGCCGGTGACGCTGCCGTCGGGGTGCCTGGCGAGGGTGAGTGACCGCATCTCGGTGGGGTCGGGTTCGGGTCCGTCAGGATCCAGCCGCACCAGGTAGTGGTGCACCACCTGGGCCAGCTCGCGGTGCGGGCGGGTGCTCGCCGTCTCGGCCAGCAGAACGTCGACCGCGACGAGGTCGACGTCCTGCTCGGTGGCCGCGGCCCGGTGCTCGTCGCGGGCGACCGGGGCGATGACGGCGACCTGCTCGGCGGTGACCCGGCCGGCGGCGAACGCGGCGGCCACGGCCGGCAGGTGCTCCAACGCCCGCCCGGTGCGGACCACCCGGTGCGCGGCGGCCGGCGACAGGCGAGCGTGCCCGCGCAGCCAGGACTGCATCGTCGTCGGCCCGTCGTGCTCCGCGGCCTGGGTGAGCTCCCCCTCCCGCACCGCGCGGGCGACCTGGCCGTCCAGCCGGTTCTGCGCGCGGAGCAGCCGACCCGCGCGATCCAGCACCTGCGGCCCGAACATCGACCGGGTGTCCTCGACGGCCAGCCGGTCCAGGGCGGCCTCGAGGTCCGCGAGGGCGTCACCTGGACGGTCGAACACATGTACGAAGAATACCGGTCATGGGCACGCCACGCCACATGAATCCCCAGTTCAGCGCCCTGTCCACAGCTCTGCGACGACTCTTGCGCCAAGGCTGGCGAAGGTGACGGGAATCCCGCCGGGTCGTCGTCCGCTGATGGGTAGCGTGGGCAGCGTGAAGAAGGTCGTCATCCTCGACTACGGGTCGGGCAACCTGCGCTCGGCCGAGCGTGCGCTGGCCCGGGTCGGCGCCGACGTCACCGTGACCGCGGACGCGCAGGCGGCGCTCGACGCCGACGGCCTCGTCGTCCCGGGCGTGGGCGCCTTCGCGGCCTGCATGGACGGGCTCCGCGCCGTCGACGGCCCGCGGATCATCGACCGACGGCTGGCCGGCGGGCGCCCCGTCCTCGGCATCTGCGTCGGCATGCAGATCCTCTTCGAGCGCGGGGTCGAGCACGGCCACGACGCCGAGGGCTGCGGCGAGTGGCCCGGCGTCGTCGAGCCGCTCGAGGCGCCCGTCCTGCCGCACATGGGCTGGAACACCGTGGACGCCCCGACGGGCAGCGTGCTGTTCGACGGCCTGGCCGACGAGCGCTTCTACTTCGTGCACTCCTACGGCGTCCGCGACTTCCCGCTCGCCGCGGAGGGTGGGCCGCCGAGCCCGCTGGCGAAGCCGAAGGTGACCTGGGCCGAGCACGGGGACCGGTTCGTCGCCGGCGTGGAGAACGGACCGCTGTCGGCCACCCAGTTCCACCCCGAGAAGAGCGGTGACGCCGGCGCCGCGCTGCTCACGAACTGGCTGAACACGCTCGCCTGACCTGCGGTGGGGCCCGGATCCCCTCACCTAGTGTGACGCGGTGCCTGCCGAGCGTTCCCGCCGCAGACGGCGGGTCTCCAGCCGCGCCGGCCGTGTCCCCGGACTGATCCTGGTCGTCGTCCTGCTGGGCCTGGTGGCGTGGAGCGTCGCGGCGCTGCAGCCGCCCGCACCCCGGCCCGCGGACGCGCCGACCGACGAGTTCAGCGCCGCTCGTGCGTTCGAGCACGTCCAGCAGATCGCCGCGCAGACCCATGTGGCGGGCAGCGACGCGGACGCACAGGTCGTCGAGGGCCTCGTGGACACCCTCTCCGCTCTGGGCCTGGACACCCGCGTGCAGAACTCGGTGGGTGCCTGGCAGTACGAGGCCGGCTCCACCGAGATGGCGCGGGTGCGCAACGTCGTCGCGGTGCTGCCCGGCAGCGACCCGACCGGGCGGCTGTTCCTCATGGCCCACCACGACTCCGTCGAGACCGGCCCGGGTGCCGCCGACGACGCCGCCGGGGTGTCGGCGCTGCTGGAGGCGGTCCGCGCGCTCGCCGCGGGCCCGCAGCTGCGCAACGACGTCGTCGTCGTCCTCACCGACGCCGAGGAGGCCTGCCTCTGCGGTGCCGAGGCGTTCGCCGACTCGCATCCGCTGGCCGCGGGCGGCGGAGTGGTGCTGAACTTCGAGGCACGCGGCACCAGCGGCCCGCCCATCATGTTCGAGACCTCGCGCGGCAACGCCGGCCTCGCCGATGCCTTCGCCGCCGCCGCCCCGCACCCCGTCGCCAGCAGTTTCGCCGTCGAGGTCTACCGGGCGCTGCCCAACGACACCGACTTCAGCGTGCTGCTCGGCGACGGCGACTTCACCGGGCTGAACACGGCCTTCATCGACGGCGCCGCCGGCTACCACACGCCGCAGGACGTCCCGGAGCGGCTGGACCGGGCCACCCTGCAGGCCCTGGGGGACAACGCCCTCGCCGTGGCCCGCGAGCTGGGCGACCGCGACCTCGTCCCGCTGTCCGAGGCCGGCAAGGACGACGCCTCCTACTTCCCGGTGCTCGGCCGGCTCGTCCGCTACCCGGGCAGCCTCGTCTGGCCGCTGGCGGGGGCGGCGCTGCTCGGCGTCGCCGTCCTCGCGCTCGTGCTGCGCCGGCGGGGGATCAGCACGCTCCGGCGGACGGCGGCCGGCACGGCGCTCGCCCTCGTGCCGCTCGTCCTGGCCCCACTGGCCGCCCAGGGGCTGTGGTCGCTGCTGGTCCTGATCCGCCCCGACTACGGCTCGATGCTCGATCCGTGGCGCCCGGGCTGGTACCGGCTGGCGACGGTCGCGGTGGTCCTCGCGGTGGTGCTGATCTGGTACGCGCTGCTGCGCCGCCGGATCGGCCCCGCGTCGCTCGCCGCCGGTGGACTCGTCTGGCTCGCCGTCCTCGCCGCCGTGCTGGCCGCCGTCGCGCCGGGCGGGTCCTATCTCGCGGCCTGGCCGGCGCTGGCCGGCGCGGTCGCCGGCATCCTGGTCGCGGTCGCCGACAACCGGGTGGTGCGCCTGGCGGCCGCGCTGGTCGCCGGTGCGGTCGCGGTCGTGGTGCTCGCGCCCACGGTCGCCCTGTTCTTCCCCGCCCTCGGCCTGCGCACCGGCGTCGCGCCGTCCTTCGTCGCCACGATGATGGTGGTCGCACTCCTGCCCGCCGTCGAGATGCTCTTCGCCGATCCCGACGGCGAGCGGGGATCCTGGGCAGCGGTCGCCGTCCCGGGCACGGCCGTCGTCCTCGCGGTCGCCTGCGCGGCGGTCGGGCTGTCGGTCGACCGGTTCGACGCCGAGCACCCGGTGCCCAGCCAGCTCGTCTACGCCCTCGACAGCGACACCGGTCAGGCCTGGTGGGCGAGCACCGAGGACGACCCGGGCGCATACACCGCCTTCTACGTCGACGGCCGCGAGACCCTCCCGGTCGACTTCCCGTACCTGGCCGGTGAGGACGTCGCGACCGGCCCCGCGCAGGCCGCGGACCTGCCCGCCCCCGGGGTGACGCCGGTGTCGGACGTCGTGGTCGGCGGCAAGCGGCAGATCACCGTGCGGGTCGCCCCCCAGCGGCCCGGCGTCCGTCTGCTGGTGCTCGACCTGAGCGTCGAGGGGGGCACGGTGACCGGAGCCCAGGCAGCGGGACGGGACGTGCCCGACGTGGCGCTCGGCGAGGACCGCCTCTGGATCACGTTCCACGCGCCTCCGCCGTCCGGGCTGCAGGCCACGTTCACCGTCGACGGCGACGGCCCGGTGCAGCTGCGGGTCATCGACGGCAGCGACGGGCTGTCCGGTCTCCCCGGCTTCGAGCCGCGTCCGGACGGCGTGGACGCGGCCGGCACGCACAGCTCGGATCTCGTGCTGGTCGGCGCCACCACCGCGTTGGGCTAACTGCGCAGGTAGGAGGCGCCGTTGACGTCGACGACGGTGCCGCTGGAGAACCGGGCATCCGGTGAGGCCAGCCACAGGACCGCCGAGGCGACCTCCTCCGGGCGCGCGATCCGGCCGAAGGGCGACTGGGCCCGGACGGCGTCCCCGCCCGGTCCGTCGAGCACCTCCCGGGCCATCTCGGTCTGCACGAACCCCGGTGCCACGCAGGTGACCGAGATGTCGTGTGGCGCCAGGGCCAGCGCCATCGACTGGGCGAAGGCGTTGAGGCCGGCCTTGGACGCGCCGTAGCCGGGGTTGTTCGGCTCTCCCCGGAAGGCGCCCCGGCTCGAGACGTTGACGACCGCCCCGCCACCGGCCGCCATCAGGTGGGGGACCGCGCGGAACGTCGCGTTCGCGGCGCCGACGAGGTTGACCGCCAGCGTCCGCGACCAGGCGGCCTGCCACTGCTCGTAGGAGGTCGACAGGGGCGGGTGGGCGGTGAAGACACCGGCGTTGTTCACCAGCACGTCCAGGCCGCCCAGGTCGCCGGCCGCCCGGTCGACCATGGCTCCCACCGCGTCGGCGTCGGCCATGTCGGCCTGGACGAGGACGTGACCGGACCCGGGGAGTTCGGCCAGCACCTGCTCGGCGAGGGCCTGCGAGCTGCCCCAGTGGACGGCGACCCGGTCGCCCTGCGCGGCGAACGCCTGGGCGATCGCCCGGCCGATCCCGCGCGACCCTCCCGTGACCAGCACGGCCCGCCCGTCACCACTGGCCACGGTGCACCACCTCCTCGACCGTGCGCCGACCCCGGCGCAGCGACGGGGAGCGACGGTCGTCGTCCCCGGGGTAGCCGACCGAGACGCAGCCGACCGGCCGGAGACGGTCGGGGACGCCGAACGCGCCCCGGAACGCCGCGATCCGCTCCGGCGGGATGCCGAAGAAGCACGCGCCCAGGCCCTCGTCGACGGCGGTGAGCAGCAGAAGCAGTGCCGCCATGCCGGCGTCGACGTCCCAGTACGGCACGGGCCAGCGGGACTCGTCGCGATCGGTCCAGCCCTTGTCCGGCTCGGCGTAGCGCTCCAGGTAGGCGCTCTTGTCCGACATCGGCACGATCAGCAACGGCGCGCGGCGCATCCGGGTGAGCCAGCCGTCGGGGGTGCGGGGCTCGTCGGGGGTCGATCCGGTCGTCGCCGTCCAGAACCGGTCGCGTTCCTCGGGGGTCTCCAGGACCAGGAATGCCCAGCCCTGGCTGAAGCCGGCCGACGGCGCCCGGATGGCGTGCTCCAGCAGGCGCTCCCGGATCTCGGCCGGGACCGGTCGGTGGGGGTCGTAGTCCCGGACCATGCGCCGGCGGCGGACGACGTCTGCGAACTCCACGTCGTCACTGTGCACTAGGAAGATCTGCGAGCCGCCCGGAGCCGGACGGCCGATCGAGGGAGGCGGCAGTGGCAGGACGACTGCAGAGCAAGGTCGCGTTCGTGACCGGTGCCGGCCGCGGCATGGGCCGCTCGCACGCGGTGCGGCTTGCCCGCGAGGGCGCCGATGTGATCGCGCTGGACGTCGCCGGCGAGCTGCCCGGGATCGCCTACGACCAGCCCACGCCGGAGGACCTCGACGAGACGGTGCGCCTCGTCGAGGCGCAAGACCGCCGGATCGTGCCGGTGCGTGCCGACGTGCGCGACCTCGACGGCATGCGCGCCGCGGTCGACGCCGCCGTCAGCGAGCTCGGCCGGCTGGACGTCGTGGTGGCCAACGCGGGCATCTGCACGCCGTCGGCATGGGACAAGGTCACGCCCCAGCAGTTCCAGGACACCCTCGACATCAACGTCACCGGCGTGTGGAACACCGTGATGGTGGGCGCCCCGCACCTGGTGACGGCCGGTGGCGGCTCGATCATCCTGATCAGCTCGGCGGCCGGGCTGAAGGTGCAGCCGTTCATGGTCCACTACACGACCAGCAAGTTCGCCGTGCGCGGTATGGCGAAGGCCTTCGCGACCGAGCTCGCCCGGCATTCCATCCGGGTCAACAGCGTGCACCCGACCGGGGTCGCGACCCCGATGGGCACGGGCGACATGCAGGCGGCGCTCGGCGCCGCCATGGCCGACGACCAGCGGCTCGGCGTGATGTTCATGAACATGCTGCCGGTCGAGACCACCCAGCCCGAGGACGTCTCCGATCTCGTCGCCTTCCTCGCCTCCGAGGAGTCGAAGTTCATCACCGCGCACGAGCTGGCGCCCGACGCCGGCGTCACCGAGATGTAGCTGCCGGTCGGTCGACGGCGGGAACCTAGGCTGTCCGGCGTGCCGAAGCTTCAGCTCCTCCCCGCCGTCGACGTCGCCGACGGCCAGGCCGTCCGCCTGGTGCAGGGGGAGGCCGGCAGCGAGACGTCCTACGGCGACCCGCTCGACGCGGCGCT
This sequence comes from Blastococcus sp. CT_GayMR16, assembly GCF_004570875.1. Classification (GTDB taxonomy): domain Bacteria; phylum Actinomycetota; class Actinomycetes; order Mycobacteriales; family Geodermatophilaceae; genus Blastococcus_B. Next base: position 41,206 of record NZ_SPQK01000011.1, read on the forward strand.
GCAGTGGCAGCGGGACGGCGCGGAGTGGGTGCACCTGGTCGACCTCGACGCCGCGTTCGGGCGGGGCAGCAACCGTGAGCTGCTCGCCCGGGTGGTGGGGGAGCTCGACGTCGACGTGGAGCTCTCCGGCGGGATCCGGGACGACGAGTCGCTGACCGCGGCCCTGGCCACCGGTTGCCGGCGGGTGAACCTCGGTACCGCCGCGCTGGAGTCGCCGGAGTGGTGCGCCCAGGCGATCGCCGAGTACGGCGACCGGATCGCCGTGGGCCTCGACGTGCGCGGCACCCGGCTGGCCGCCCGGGGCTGGACGAAGGAGGGCGGCGAGCTCTACGAGACCCTCGCCCGCCTCGACGCCGAGGGCTGCGCCCGCTACGTCGTCACCGACATCACCAAGGACGGCACCTTGCGCGGGCCGAACCTCGACCTGCTGCGTGAGGTCTGCGCCGCCACCCCGCGCCCGGTGATCGCCTCCGGCGGGGTCAGCTCGCTGGACGACCTCCGGGCGCTCGCCGCGCTCACCCCTGTCGGCGTCGAGGGCGCCATCGTCGGCAAGGCGCTCTACGCGGGTGCGTTCACCCTGCCCGAGGCGCTGCGGGTCACCGAGCAGGTCGCGTGAAGGTCACCCGGCTCAACTCGGGGTCACCCTGGGAGGGCATCGTCGGCTACAGCCGCGTCGTCGTCCGGGGCGACGCCGCATGGGTCAGCGGGACCACCTCGACCGTCGACGGGCTCGTCGTGCACCCCGGCGACGCCGGAGCGCAGACCCGTCAGGCACTGGTGACCCTCGCCGCGGCGCTGGAGCGGGCCGGGTTCTCCCTCAACGACGTCGTCCGCACCCGGATGTTCGTCACCGACATCAGCCGCTGGGAGGAGATCGGCCGCGTGCACGGGGAGGTGTTCGGTGACGTCCGGCCGGCCAGCACGATGGTGCAGGTCTCGGCGCTGATCGACCCGGCGATGCTGGTGGAGATCGAGGCGGATGCGGTGCGGGGAGCCGGGGCGTGAGCCTCGCCGTCCGCGTCATCCCGTGCCTGGACGTGGACGCCGGCCGGGTGGTCAAGGGCGTGAACTTCGTCGACCTGCGCGACGCCGGCGACCCGGTGGAGATGGCCCGCGTGTACGACGCCGAGGGCGCCGACGAGCTGACCTTCCTCGACATCACCGCCAGCTCCGGTGACCGCGCCACCACTTACGACGTCGTCAGCCGGACGGCGGAGAGCGTCTTCATCCCGCTGACCGTGGGCGGGGGAGTGCGCAGCGTCGAGGACGTCAACCGGCTGCTGCGGGCGGGTGCGGACAAGGTCGCGGTCAACACCGCCGCCGTGGCCCGCCCGGAGCTGATCGCCGAGATCGCCGACCGGTTCGGCAACCAGGTGCTCGTGCTGTCCCTGGACGCCCGCCGCTGTCAGGACGGCGCGGTCACCGACTCCGGCTTCGAGATCACCACCCACGGCGGACGGCGGGGAACGGGCCAGGACGCCGTCGCGTGGTGCATCCGGGCCGCCGAACTCGGGGCGGGGGAGATCCTGCTCAACTCCATGGACGCCGACGGCACGCGCGCGGGCTTCGACACCGGCCTGATCGCTCAGGTGCGCCGCGAGGTGTCGGTGCCGCTGATCGCCAGCGGTGGAGCGGGTGCGGCCGAGCACTTCCCGCCCGCGGTGGCCGCCGGCGCCGACGCCGTCCTGGCCGCCAGCGTCTTCCACTTCGGGGTGCTGCGCATCGGGGACGTGAAGGCGGAACTTGCCCGGGCCGGCGTCCCTGTCCGGCACGAGTAGAAGGACCCCCTCCTCCCCACCCCTCGCAAGCTCGGGGCGGTGCCCGGGAGGGGGCCACGATCACCGGCTAGGGCCCCCTTCGGTCACAGCGTGAGCCACTCGCTGAGGCGCGCCGTTACGGGCCAGGCTCCCCCCGACGTGTTGGACAGCACGGTGTGGGTCACGCCGGTCGCCTCGTCGTGCTCCGTCCAGAACGAGATCCCAGCGTCACTGCCCTCCAGGATCACCGCGTCGCCGGTCGGGTGCAGCCGGAACCCCAGCCCGTACCGCATCGACTCCGACGGGACGTCGCTCAGGGGGCGCACCATCTCCGCCACCCGGTCCACCGGCACGATCTGCCCGGCGTACAGGGCCGACCACAGGGCGTGGATGTCCCCCACCGTGGAGTAGATGCCACCGTCCCCGCTGCCACAGACCGGCAGATGCAGCACATTCGTCCGCAGGCCGTCCCCGTACAGGTAGCCGAGGGCGGTGCGGTTCCCAGGCTCGTCCGTGCGCAGGAACTCGGTGTCGGGCATGCCGGCCGGCGCACACACACGGGTCCGCACCACCTCGGGGAAGGGCATGCCGGCGGTGCGCTCTGCAATCAGCGCGAGCACGACGAATCCGCCGTTGTTGTAGGCGAACCGCTCGCCGGGCGGAAACACCTGCCCGTAGCCGTCCAGCACGGCGAGGTAGTCCGGGGTCGTCGCCAACCGGTGCACGGGAATGGGCATCACGTAGTCGGTCATCGACTCGACGGCATCCTCGTCGAAGTAGTCGCCGATGCCTGAGCGGTGGGCCAGGAGGTGCTCGACCGTCACGTCGTCGTCGATCAGCGGCAGGTCCTCGCCCAGCAGCGAGCGAGCCGTCGTGTCCAGGCCGAGCCGACCCTCCTCGATCAGGCTCACGATGCTCAGGGCGGTGAGCGCCTTCGTGCCGCTGGCGAGACCGAATCTGGTGTCGACCGCATTGGGAATGCCATAGCCGCGGTGCGCCGAACCGTAGGCCTTGGCCAGCTCCACCCGGCCGCCCCTGTCGACGCGAACCACACCGGAGAATTCGGTCGCCGCCGCGACATGGTCGACCGAGCTCTCAAGGTCATCCACGCGCTGACGGTAGCTGCGATCGGCGCGTCCAGACCTGCTCGACGCCGCACTAGGAGACGGTCACCCGGGCGACGTCGCGGCGGCCGGCGGCCCAGAGCAGCAGCTCCAGCGGCTCGCCCTCCACCGTCGTCCCGGCGTCCCCGAAGCTCTTCTCCTCACCGGGGGCGTCGCTGCGGCGCAGGACCAGCCCGCCCCGCCGACCGGCAGCGGCGCGCCGCGAGAAGAGCCCAGCCGCGCTCCAGACCGCGTCCTGCGCGGCACGCGGCAGCACCCGCGGCGTCCAGCCCGGCTGCGCGCGGCGCACGTCCTCGTGGTGGATCGCGAACTCCGTCGTGTTCAGCGGACCGGACAACAGCGGCCAGGCCATCGGCGACCACGCGGGGGGACCTGCCCGGAGCCGGTCCACCACCTCGGCGTACGGCGTCGACCCGCGGAGCTTGTCCTCCAGCCGGTGCGGCCAGGTAGCGAGCGGCCCACCGGCGCCCACCACCTCGACGCCCAGGCCGACCAGCGCGTCGGGCCGGCGCTCGCGGACGACGAGATGCGCGACGAGGTGGGCGGTGTCCCAGCCCGCGCAGAGGGTCGGGGCGTCCGGACCGACCTTCGCCAGCAGGTCGGCGAGCTCCCGGCGTTCCTGATCGGCGAACGGCGGGGAAGAGGAGGTCATCACCTGAGGTTAGCCAGGGGGTGCGGGCACGCGCTGTTGCGAAGAGCGCTTAGCCGCTCTAACGATCGCGTAGCATCCGAGGTCCCGCCGCTCCGTCCCCCTCCCGCCGATCCGACCCGAAGGAGCACTGTGGCCCGCCGCCGAGACGCCGTCGTGCGGCGTGGTCTCCGTCATGTGCGGCGCGGGATCGTCGAGCAGCCCCGCATGTTCACCCTCGCCGTCCTGGCCAGCAGCCTCTACGGCGCGATGGCCGTGGTCAGCGCCTGGGTGATCGGGGAGATCACCGACCGGGTGCTGCTGCCCGCCTTCGCCGACGGGGCGACCACCGCCGCGGCGCTGTCGCTCGCGGCCGCAGCGATCATCGGGGTCGCGCTGCTCAAGATCGTCGGGATCCTCGGCCGGCGGCTGTTCGCCGGCATCATGAGCTACCGGCTGCAGGCCGACTACCGGCGCCGGGTCACCCGCCAGTACCTGCGACTGCCGCTGTCCTGGCACCAGCGGCACCCCACCGGCCAGCTGCTCTCCAACGCGAACTCCGACGTCGAGGCTTCCTGGTTCTTCGTCGCGCCGCTGCCGTTCGCCTGCGGCGCGCTGGTGATGATCGCCATCACCGTCGTGGCGCTGTTCCTCACCGACCCGCTGATCGCCGTCGTCGGCCTGGTCGTCTTCCCGCTGGTCTTCCTCGTCAACGTCGTCTACTCCCAGGTCATGAGCCCGCGGATGCAGCGGGCGCAGCAGCTGCGGGCCGAGGTCAGCGAGATCGCCCACGAGAGCTTCGACGCGGCGCTGGTGGTCAAGACCCTGGGCCGGGAGGCCGACGAGACGCAACGTTTCGAGGCGCGCGCCCAGGAGCTGCGCGACGGGCTGGTCGCGGTCGGCCGGGTGCGCGGCCTGTTCGACCCGCTGATGGAGGCCCTGCCGAGCCTGGGCACCCTCGCCGTACTGCTGATCGGCGCCGTCCGGGTCGCCGACGGCACGACCGACGCCGGCAGCCTCGTGTCCATCGCCTACCTGTTCACCCTCCTGGCGCTGCCCATCCGTGCCATCGGCTGGGTGCTCGCCGACCTGCCCCGGGCGCTGGCCGGCTTCGACCGCGTGACGCCGGTGCTCGAGGCCACGGGTGAGACGCCGTACGGCCCCGAGGCCGCGGTGGCCGGCGACGGCGGCGCCGAGGTCGGGGTCACCGACGTCGGCTTCACCTTCGAGGGCACGTCCCGCCCGACGCTCTCCGGGGTGACCTTCGACGCGCCCGCCGGCCGCACGGTCGCGATCGTCGGCCCCACCGGCTCGGGCAAGTCCACCCTCGCGGGCCTGCTCGTCCGGCTCGTCGACCCCACCGACGGCCACGTGCTGCTCGACGGCGTCGACCTGCGGCGGCTCCAGGAGGGCGGGATCAGCGACCAGGCCGCCTTCGTCGCCCAGGGCACGTTCCTGTTCGACGACACCGTCCGGGGCAACGTCACCCTCGACGCGCCCTTTCCCGACGACGAGGTCTGGACGGCGCTGCGCGTGGCGGCCGCCGACGACTTCGTGGCGGCGCTCCCCGAGGGCCTCGACACGCGGGTCGGCGAGCGGGGGGCCACCCTCTCCGGCGGCCAGCGTCAGCGGCTGGCCCTCGCCCGCGCCGTCGTCCGCCGTCCCCGGCTGCTGGTGCTGGACGACGCGACCAGCGCCGTCGACCCGTCGGTGGAGGCCCGGATCCTCGACGCGCTCCGCAGCAGCGACCAGCCGTCGACCATCGTGGTGATCGCCTACCGGCAGGCCACGATCGCGCTGGCCGACGAGGTCGTCTGGCTCGAGCAGGGCCGGGCCCTCGCCCGCGGCACCCACGCGGAACTGCTCGCCGCCGTCCCCGGCTACGCCGCCCTCGTGCGCGCCTACTCGCAGGCGGAGGTGGCAGCATGACGGACGCCACCGTCGCGGCCGACCACCGCGAGGAGGGCGCGCTCGCGACCCTGCGCCGGGGCCTGCGGATGATGCCGGAGTTCCGCCGCGGACTCCCGGCCACCTTCGCCCTCGCCCTGATCGCGACCGCCGGCCGGGTCGTCGTGCCGATCGCCGTCCAGCAGGTCATCGACCGCGGGCTGGCCGCCGGCGACCCCGACCTCGGCATCATCACCTGGCTGGTCCTGGCCTGCGCCCTGGTCGTGATGATCACCGCCGTCGCCGTCTTCCGGATGAACGTGCGGCTCTTCCGGACGACGGAGACCGCGCTGGCCGGCCTCCGGGTGCGGGCCTTCCGGCACGTGCACGACCTCTCGGTGCTGCACCAGCAGGGGGAGCGGCGCGGGTCGCTGGTCTCGCGGGTCACCAGCGACGTCGACCAGCTGTCGGTGTTCATGCAGTGGGGCGGCGTGCTCGGGCTGGTCAGCGTCGGCCAGCTGGTCGTCGCCACGGTCGTCATGAGCATCTACTCGTGGCAGCTCACCCTGCTCGTCCTGCTCTGCTTCGTCCCGCTGGCGATCGCGGTCCGGTGGTTCGCCAAGCGCCTGGCCGCCGCGTACGGCGTCGTCCGCGAGCGGGTCGGTGACGTTCTCGGCGCGGTCGCCGAGTCCGTCGTCGGCGCCCCGACCGTGCGCGCCTACGGCGTCGGCAGCCGGACGGCGAACCGCATCGACACCGCGATCGACCGGCAGTACCGCGCCCAGGTCGACGCCCAGAAGGTGACTGCGGCTGTGTTCGTCAGCGGCGAGTTCGTCGCGGCCTTCGCCAATGCCGCGGTGGTCGTCGTCGGGGTGCTGCTCGGGGTGGCCGGGGAGATCTCGGCGGGCACCCTCATCGCCTTCCTGTTCCTCGTCACCCTCTTCGTCGCCCCCGTGCAGACGGCGAGCGAGGTGCTCAACGAGGCGCAGAACGCCGTCGCCGGCTTCCGCCGGGTGCTCGACGTGATCGACACCGAGGCCGACATCCGCGACCCGGCCATCGACGACCCGGCCGGCGTCCGGGAGCTGCCCGCAGGTCCGCTGGGTGTCCGCTTCGACCACGTCTCCTTCCGGTACGCACCCACTGCGCCGAAGGCCCTCGACGGAGTGGACCTCACTGTCGCGCCGCGGCTGCGGGTGGCGATCGTGGGGGAGACCGGCTCGGGGAAGACGACGTTCGCCAAGCTGGTCACCCGGCTGATGGACCCGGTCGAGGGGCGGGTGCTCCTGGGTTCCGACGCCGCCGGCTGGGTGCCGCTCTCCGAGGTGGCCTTCGCCTCGCTGCGCTCCCGGGTGGTCATGGTTCCGCAGGACGGATTCCTCTTCGACGCGACCGTGGCCGACAACGTCCGGTACGGGCGCCCCGGGATGACCGACGCCGAGGTCGCCGCCGCCTTCGACGAGCTCGGCCTGACCGACTGGGTGAGCGGCCTCGACCAGGGCGTCGCGACGCCGGTGGGCCAGCGCGGCGAGTCGCTGTCGGCGGGGGAGCGGCAGCTGGTCGCCGTCGCCCGCGCCTACGTCGCCGATCCGGACCTGCTCGTGCTCGACGAGGCGACCAGCGCCGTCGACCCGGCCACCGAACAGCGGCTGACTCGGGCGCTGGACACCCTGACCGACGGCCGGACGACGCTCACCATCGCGCACCGCCTCTCCACCGCCGAGCGGGCCGACGAGGTCCTCGTGGTCGACGCGGGACACGTCGTCCAGCGCGGGACGCACGCGGAACTGGTCGACGCCGAGGGTCCCTATGCCCGGCTGCACGCCTCCTGGCGTCGCTCCTCGGCGGGCGAGCCGACTCCCGCGGTCTGACCCCGGATCGCGCCCGGCTGGTGGCTCTTGCGCGGTTGCCCTCACTTTCGCGGCGCTGCACCACCGCGAGAGTGGGTGCAACACCGCAAGAGCTGACAGGTCGGCGTCCTACGCTGCCCGCCATGCCGTCGTCCTCGTCGCGCTCCCGGGTCCCGGTGCGACGTTCGCCCCGCCCGGCACCGCGGGGCGCGAACGCCGTCACCGGTCCGCCGGAACGCCCCCAGGCCGTGCCGTTCGCCGTCGTGTTCGGGTTCCTGCAGGCCATCGAGGTCCTCTACCTCGGGTGGCTGGTCTGGGAGCCCGAGCCGGCCGTCGACCGGTTGCTCGTGATCCCGCTGGTGCTGGCCGCGGCGTCGGTGCTCGGCTCGGTCCTGGTGCTGCAGGGCCGGCGCTGGGGATGGGCCGTCCTCGCCGTCGCGGCGGTGGCCACGCTGCTGGCCCTGTCGCTGCTGGTCTTCCTGCTCGGCGCGCTCTACGGCGGGACGATATGGGCGGCCGCGCTGCTGCTGGTGGGTCCGGTGGCCACGCTGGTGCTGGCGCTGCGCCGTCCGGTCCGCGAGTGGTGCGGCACCGCTCGGGCGCGTCGCTCGCCGGGGGGACGGCGGAGTGCGGGGTCCTCCCGCTAGCGTCGGGACCGTGAGCACCCAGAGCAGCACCGATGTCGTCGTCGTGGGGGCGGGGCTGGCCGGTCTGGTCGCCACCGCAGAGCTGGCCGACGCCGGCAAGCGGGTGATCCTGGTCGACCAGGAGCCCGCAGCCTCCCTCGGCGGCCAGGCCCACTGGTCCTTCGGTGGGCTGTTCCTCATCGACACCCCGGAGCAGCGGCGGCTGCGGGTGCACGACTCGATCGAGCTGGCCCGGCAGGACTGGCTCGGCAACGCGGGCTTCGACCGCACGGAGGACCACTGGCCGCGGCAGTGGGCCGAGGCCTACCTGCAGTTCGCTGCGGGGGAGAAGCGTTCCTGGCTCAAGGAGCAGGGCATCGGGTTCTTCCCGGTCGTCGGCTGGGCCGAGCGCGGCGGCTACGGCGCCACCGGCCCCGGCAACTCCGTGCCCCGCTTCCACATCGTGTGGGGCACCGGCCCCGCCATCGTCGAGCCGTTCGCGCGCCGGGTCCGCGCCGCGGTCGACGCCGGCCTGGTCGAGCTGCGCTTCCGGCACCGGGTGGCCGACCTCGTCGTCAGCGGGGGAGCGGTCACCGGCGTGCGCGGCGCCGTCCTCGAGCCGAGCGCCGTCGCCCGCGGCGAGGCCAGCTCGCGGACGGAGGTGGAGTCGTTCGAGATCAGCGCGCAGGCCGTCGTCGTCACCTCCGGGGGGATCGGCGGCAACCACGACCTGGTCCGCAAGAACTGGCCCGCCCGGCTCGGCCCGGCGCCGCAGCGGATGCTCTCCGGGGTGCCGGCGTCCGTCGACGGACGCATGCTGCAGGCGACCGCCGCGGCCGGTGCCAGCGTGGTGAACGAGGACCGCATGTGGCACTACACCGAGGGCATCGCGAACCACTCGCCGGTGTGGGCGCAGCACGGCATCCGGATCCTCCCCGGCCCGTCGTCCCTGTGGTTCGACGCGACCGGCAAGCGGCTGCCGGTGCCGCTGTTCCCCGGCTTCGACACGCTCGGCACGCTCGCCCACATCGGGACGACGGGCTACGAGCACACCTGGTTCATCGCCACGCAGAAGATCGTGGAGAAGGAGTTCGGGCTCTCCGGGTCGGAGCAGAACCCCGACCTGACCGGCAAGGACATGAAGCTCCTGCTCAACCGGGCTCGGGCAGGCGTCGCGGCGCCGGTGCAGGCCTTCCTGGACCGGGGTGAGGACTTCGTCGTCGCGTCGACGCTCCCCGAGCTGGTCGCCGGGATGAACCGGATCACCGGGGGGACGCCGGAGCTGGACCTCGCGCAGATCGAGCGGGAGATCGTCGCCCGCGACCGGGAGATCGCCCACCCGTTCGGCAAGGACATGCAGATCGCCGCGATCCGCGGTGCGCGCAACTACCTCGGCGACAAGCTGATCCGCGTGGCGCCGCCGCACCGCATCCTGGACCCCGAGGCGGGCCCGCTGATCGCGGTGCGGCTGAACCTGCTCACCCGCAAGTCGCTGGGCGGACTGGAGACCGACCTGTCCGGCCGGGTGCTCCGCCCGGGTGGCGACGTCTTCCCCGGGCTGTACGCAGCCGGCGAGGTCGCCGGCTTCGGGGGCGGCGGCATGCACGGCTACCGGGCGCTGGAGGGCACCTTCCTCGGCGGCTGCCTGTTCTCCGGGCGAACGGCGGGCCGCGCGGTGGCGGCGGCGCTGTGAGCGGACAGGAGCGTGAGCATCGCAGCGAGGCGGCCGCCGACAGGGAGGGAGCATCGCAGCGAGGAACGAGCGAGGAGCGGACCGACCGCGGAGGCGGCCAGGGGCTGGGAGCGAGGAGCGGAGCCCTCCGCGGCAGCGAACGGGTGATCCTGTGACCTACGGGCCCGGGTACCCCGGCGCGAGCCCCTGGGCCGACCCGGCGACGCAGACCCAGCCGGGAAGTCCCTATCTCGGTCCGCCGCCGACCGCGCCGCAGCCGTACGGGCCCCCGCCGCAGTACGGCTATCCCGCGCCCTACGGCCATCCGGGGTACGGCTATCCGGGACCGTGGGGGCCGGTGCCGCCGCGGCGACCGCAGAAGCCCGGGCAGGTCATCACCAGCGCCGTGCTGGCGTTCGTGCAGGCCGGCGTGGTGCTCATCGCCTCGCTGTACCTGTGGTTCTTCGCCTCGGTGATCGATGTCGTGGCGCAGGACAACCCGGCCGTCTACGGCTCCTCCCGGGTCGACGCGCTCGCGAGCGAGGTCACGGTGCTGGCCGTCGTCCAGCTGGCGACCGTCGTCCTGCTCATCCTGGCCGGCGTCCGTGCGCTCAGCGCCCGCACCCGGACGGCCTGGCTGCTGACGGTCGGGGCGCACGCGGTGCAGATCGTGCTCGCCCTGTACTGGGCCGTTCGGCTCGTCACGCTGATGAACGAGGCCCCCGGCGCCGACACCACCGGTGCGCTGGCCGCGGTCACGATCTTCTTCGCCGCCTCGCCCGTCGTCGGCCTGGGGATGGTGCTGGGCGGGGCAGGCCGGCGCTGGTTCGAGAGCCCGCAGCAGCCCTGAGCCGGCGTGCGGGAGACTGGGCCGCATGTCCGCGGTCCCGTCCCTCGACCCCGCCGTCTCCGACCTGCTGCGCCGCGACCCCGCCGGTCTGGTGGCCGCCGTCGTCCAGCAGCACGACACCGGCGAGGTGCTGATGCTCGCCTGGATGGACGACGAAGCGCTGCACCGCACGCTGACCACCGGCCGGGCCACCTACTGGTCGCGCAGCCGCGGCGAGTACTGGGTGAAGGGGGAGACCTCGGGCAACCGGCAGTGGGTGCGCGAGGTACGGGTCGACTGCGACGGCGACGCGCTGCTGGTGCTCGTCGAGCAGGAGGGCGCGGCCTGCCACACCGGCGAGCGCAGCTGCTTCCACCGGTCGCTGCCCGCCGTCGAGGGGGTGCCGGCATGAGGTTCGGCGTCACGACCCCGAGCCGCGAGGAGTTCGCGGCGACGGACCAGCCCGTCGTGCCGGTGACCCGTCGTCTGCTCGCCGACAGCGAGACCGCCGTCGGCATCTACCGGAAGCTGGCGGGCAACCGTCCGGGCACCGTCCTGCTGGAGTCCGCCGAGCAGGGCAAGCGCTGGGCGCGCTACAGCTTCGTGGGCGTGCGCAGCGCGGGTGTCCTCACCGAGCGCGACGGCCGCACGGAGTGGCTGGGCGAGTCGGTCCCGGGGCTCACCGACGACCTGCCGGCCGACCCGCTGGACGCCGTCCGGACGATGGCCCGCCGGCTGCGCTCGCCCCGGGTGCCGGGTCTGCCGCCGCTGACCGGCGGACTGGTCGGGTACCTGGGGTACGACGTCGTCCGGCGGCTCGAGCGGCTGCCGGAGACCAGCATCGACGACCTCGGCATGCCCGAGCTCGCGATGATGCTGGTGACCGACCTGGCGGTGCTCGACCACACCGACGGCACGGTGCTGCTGATCGCGAACGCGCTGCGCGGGGGTGGCGGGTACGACGACGCCGTCACGCGCCTGGACGCGATGGCCGCCGACCTCACCAAGGCCGTTCCGCCGGGGGTCGCGGTACTGGAGCCGGCGGACGCCCCACCGGTGCAGAGCAACCTGCAGCCCGGCGTCTACGCCGAGGGCGTCGAGCGGATCCGCGAGCACATCCGGGCCGGCGACGCGTTCCAGGTGGTCCTGGCCCAGCGGTTCGAGCTGCCGACCGACGTCGAGGCGCTCGACCTCTACCGGGTGCTGCGGGCGACCAACCCGTCGCCGTACATGTACCTGCTGCGTTTCGCCGGCCGGGAGAGCCCGTTCGACGTCGTCGGGTCCTCACCGGAGGCGCTGGTCACCGTCACCGGCACCTCCGCGGTCGTGCACCCGCCGGCCGGCACCCGGCCGCGGGGGGCGACGCCGGAGGAGGACGTGCGGCTGGCCGAAGGTCTGCTCGCCGACCCGAAGGAGCGCGCCGAGCACGTGATGCTGGTCGACCTGGCCCGCAACGACCTCGGCCGCGTCTGCGTGCCCGGGACGGTGGAGGTACCCGACTTCATGCGGGTCGAGCACTACAGCCACGTCATGCACCTGGTGTCCACGGTGGCCGGGGAGGTCGCGGCCGAGCACGACGCCCTCGACGTCTTCGACGCCACCTTTCCGGCGGGCACGGTGTCGGGCGCGCCCAAGCCCCGGGCCATGGAGATCATCGAGTCGCTGGAGCCGACCCGGCGGGCGCTCTACGCGGGCACCGTGGGCTATGTGGATGCCAGCGGCGACATGGACATGGCGATCGCCATCCGCACGGCCGTGCTGCACCAGGGGCGGGCGTACGTGCAGGCCGGTGCCGGGATCGTGGCCGACAGCGACCCCGCCACCGAGGAGGCCGAGACCCGGCACAAGGCGCGGGCGGTGCTGTCGGCGATCGCGACGGCGGAGGGGCTGCGGGAGCTCAGGTGAACGGACGCCGGGAGCTCACCGCTGCCGTCGTGGGCTCCGTCCTGGCGGGTGCGCTGGCCCTGTCGGCCGGCGGTCAGGCCTGGGCCACGGTCACCGCGCAGCGCGAGGCGCCGCTGCCGCCGGTCACGGGCCTGCTCACCGGCGCCGACGCCGCGCCCCTCGTGCCGGCCGCGGGGCTGGTGCTGCTCGCCGCCGCGGTCGCCCTGCTCGCCGTCCGCGGCCCCGGCCGGGCGGTGGTCGGGCTGCTCATGGCGGTCGCCGGCGGCGTACTGGCGTGGTCCGGGGTGCGCGCACTCACCGGAGGCCTGGACGACGTCGCCGCGCAGGAGTTCCCCGGGCGCACCGCCGTCACCGCCGAGATCTCGGCCGCGTGGCCGATCCTCGCCGTGCTCGCCGGGGTGCTCGGGATCGCCGCCGGGCTGTTCGCCGTCCTCCGGGGACGCACGTGGCCGGCCATGGGACGCCGCTACGAGCGTCCCGGGACCGAGCGCGTCCAGGCGGCAGCCCCCCGCCCCGAGACCGACGACGACCGTGCCCAGGCCGCCTGGAAGGCGCTGGACCGCGGCGAGGACCCGACCGACCCGGCGCCGGCGGCCGACCGGCCGTAGCGGAACCCGTCGGAGTCGCTGTTCCCGCCCCCCGGACGGAGGGGCCGTGCACCGCATCTAGAGTGGGTCAACCCATCCGGCTGGCGAGGGGACGGACGTGCGACAGGCAATGGAGCTCGTGGGCGAGCACTCATGAACGTGCTCGACGAGATCGTGGCCGGAGTCCGCGAGGACCTCGCCGTCCGTGAGGCGCGCACCCCGTTGGCCGAGGTGAAGGCCCAGGCGCTCGACGCCCGCCCCGCCCTCGACGCCCTGGCCGCCCTGCGCGCGCCCGGTGTCGGCGTCATCGCCGAGGTGAAGCGCCGCAGCCCCTCCAAGGGCGATCTCGCCGCCATCCCCGACCCGGCCGAGCTGGCCGCGCAGTACGCCGCCGGGGGCGCCCGGGTCATCAGCGTGCTCACCGAGCGGCGCCGCTTCGGCGGGTCGCAGGCCGACCTCGACGCCGTCCGCGCCGTCGTCGACGTGCCGGTCCTGTGCAAGGACTTCGTGGTCAGCAGCTACCAGGTGCACGAGGCGCGGGCCCACGGCGCCGACGTCGTCCTGCTGATCGTGGCGGCGCTGGAGCAGAACGCGCTCGTGGGCCTGCTCGAGCGGGTCGAGTCCCTCGGCATGACCGCGCTGGTTGAGGTGCACACCGAGGGCGAGGCCGACCGGGCCATGGACGCCGGCGCGTCGGTGATCGGGGTCAACGCTCGCGACCTGACCACGCTGGAGGTCGACCGGTCGACCTTCGAGAAGATCGCCCCCGGGTTGCCCTCGGGCGTGGTCAAGGTGGCCGAGTCCGGGGTGCGCGGCCCGCACGACCTGATCAGCTACGCAGCGGCCGGCGCCGATGCGGTGCTCGTCGGCGAAGGGCTCGTCACCGCCGGAGACGCCCGCCAGGCAGTAGCCGATCTGGTCACCGCCGGCTCGCATCCTGCGACGCCCCGAACCACTCGCTGACCCCCTGCGCCGCGGGAAGACCGTGGCGCGGGACACTGGGCGCATGACGACGACCAGCCCACCGCAGCCCGGGGAACGTCTCCTGCCGGCGCGGCCGGGTTGGCCCGACGCGACGGGGCACTTCGGGATCTTCGGCGGGCGGTTCGTGCCCGAGGCGCTGATCGCCGCCCTCGACGAGCTGACCGAGGCCTACGAGGCCATGCGGGTCGACCCGGTGTTCCTCGCCGAGTTCGACCGGCTGCAGCGCGAGTACACCGGCCGGCCGAGCCCGATCACCGAGATCGAGCGGTTCGCCGAGCACGCCGGGAGAGCCCGGATCCTGCTCAAGCGCGAGGACCTCAACCACACCGGCTCCCACAAGATCAACAACGTGCTGGGCCAGGCGCTGCTGACCAAGCGGATCGGCAAGAGCCGGGTCATCGCCGAGACCGGAGCGGGGCAGCACGGTGTCGCGACGGCGACGGCGGCCGCGCTCATGGGGCTGTCCTGCACCGTCTACATGGGCGAGGAGGACACCCGCCGACAGGCGCTCAACGTCGCCCGGATGCGGCTCCTCGGCGCCGAGGTCATCCCGGTCACGACCGGCTCGCGCACCCTCAAGGACGCGATCAACGAGGCGTTCCGGGACTGGGTGACCAACGTCGAGACGACGAACTACGTGTTCGGCACCGTGGCGGGCCCGCACCCCTTCCCGGCGATGGTCCGCGATTTCCAGCGGGTGATCGGCGACGAGGCGCGCGAGCAGGTGCTCGAGCGGGAGGGCCGGCTGCCCGACGCCGTCCTGGCCTGTGTCGGCGGCGGGTCGAACGCGATCGGCATCTTCACGGCGTTCGTGCCGGATGACGGCGTGCGGCTGATCGGCCTCGAGGCCGGCGGGGACGGCGTCGACACCGGGCGGCACGCGGCGACCATCACCGGTGGGACGCCGGGCGTGCTGCACGGCGCCCGCTCGTACCTGCTGCAGGACGACAACGGCCAGACGATCGAGTCGCACTCGATCAGCGCCGGGCTGGACTATCCCGGCGTCGGACCGGAGCACTCCTACCTGCACGACATCGGCCGGGCCGAGTACCGGGCGGTGACCGACGCCGAGGCGATGGAGGCCTTCGCCCTGCTCTGCCGGACCGAGGGGATCATCCCGGCGATCGAGTCGGCGCACGCCCTGGCCGGAGCGATGGTCGTGGGCAAGGAGCTCGGCCCCGACGCGCTCCTGCTGGTCAACCTGTCCGGGCGCGGTGACAAGGACGTCGAGACCGCGTCCACGTGGTTCGGCCTCGGCGACCGCGAGGAGGTCGACCCCGGGCCGGGGCTCGACACCGACCAGCAGCCCACGGAGGGTGCGATCAGCAACGACGAGGCCGTAGCGGGATCCGACGCAGGGGACGAAGCATGAGCCGGCTCGCCGAGCGCATCGGCACGGCGAAGGCCGAGGGCCGCGCCGCGCTGATCGCGTACCTCCCGGTCGGTTATCCCGATGTCGACGTCTCGATCGCAGCGATCACTGCCGCTGTCGAGGGCGGTGCCGACGTCGTCGAGATCGGCGTCCCGTACAGCGACCCGGGCATGGACGGGCCGGTGATCCAGCAGGCCGTCGACGTCGCCGTCCGCGCCGGAGTCGGCATGCGCGACGTGCTGCGGGCGGTCGAGGCGGTGGCCGCCGCCGGGGCAGTCCCGGTGGTGATGAGCTACTGGAACCCGATCGAGCGCTACGGAGCCGAACGGTTCTCCACCGACCTGGCCGCGGCCGGGGGAGCGGGCGCCATCACGCCCGACCTGATCCCCGACGAGGCCGCCGACTGGCTGGCCGCCTCCGAGAAGCACGACCTCGACCGCGTCTTCCTCGTGGCGCCGTCCTCCACCGACGCACGGCTGGCCTCGACGACGGCCGCCTGCCGCGGCTTCGTCTACGCCGCCTCGACCATGGGCGTCACCGGCACCCGCGCCACGGTCGGCGACGCGGCCGAGAAGCTCGTCGCCCGCACCCGCCAGGCCGCTCCCGACCTCGCCGTCTGCGTGGGCCTGGGGGTCTCCAACGGCAGCCAGGCCGCCGAGGTCGCCGCGTTCGCCGACGGCGTCATCGTCGGGTCCGCGTACGTGCGGGAGATGCTGGAGGGCCGGGGCGCCGACGGTGTCCGCGCGTTGTCGGAAGACCTGGCGAAGGGCGTGCGCTCATGATCCTCGCGTCCATCCCCAGTCCCACGCAGGGCGTCTGGGAGCTCGGCCCGCTGCCGATCCGGGCCTACGCGCTGTGCATCGTGGCCGGGATCATCGCCGCCATCCTGATCACCGAGAAGCGCTGGGTGGCCCGGGGTGGCGCGCCGGGCGACGTCCTCGACATCGCCGTGTGGGCCGTGCCGTTCGGCATCATCGGCGGCCGGATCTACCACGTGATCTCCAGCCCCCGCGCGTACTTCGGTGAGGGCGGGGACCCGATGCGGGCCTTCGCGATCTGGGAGGGGGGCCTCGGCATCTGGGGCGCCATCGCCTTCGGCGGCGTCGGTGCCTGGATCGCCTGCCGCCGGCGGGGCATCCCGCTGCCGGCCTACGCCGACGCCCTCGCTCCCGGCCTCCTGGTCGCGCAGGCCATCGGGCGGCTGGGCAACTGGTTCAACAACGAGCTCTACGGCGGGCCCACCGACCTGCCGTGGGGCCTGAAGATCTACGAGTGGGACGGCGGGCGCGCGGTGCTCGACGCCTCGGGCCAGCCGGTGCTGCTCGGCACGTTCCACCCGACGTTCCTGTACGAGCTGCTGTGGAACCTCGCCGCTGCCGCGCTGGTCGTCTGGGCCGACCGACGCTTCCAGCTCAGTCACGGCCGGGCCTTCGCCCTCTACGTCGCCAGCTACTGCGTCGGGCGGCTCTGGATCGAACTGCTGCGTACCGATCCCGCCGAGGAGTTCTTCGGGGTGCGGCTCAACGTCTTCACCTCGGTCATCGTGGGCGTGCTGGCCGTCGCCTACCTGTTCTGGCAGCGCGGTCGGCCACGCGAGGTGATCGACCGGGGGCCGAAGGAGGATCAACCGAAGCCCGTCGCCGCCGACCAGGGCGTTCGTGAGGATGATCACCCGGCCACCGACCCCGGCTGACGCGTTCCCGCAGGCCCGGTCCGGCCAGTAACCGAGGTGATCCTGCCGACGCGCCGGAACGGACGTTTATCGGCATGGGGCCTGTGTTATCGCTGTGTACCCTTCGCACCAGACCCGCCGGCGATCCTGGCCGGGTCGTCACCGTCGGAACCGGGCCAGTGTCGCCCCGCGGACGACAGCCCAGCGGTCACCACCCGGTGGGCTCGAACCTGTGCCGGGCAGGACGTACGTTCCCCTCGGCAGCCAGGCTCTCCGCAGTGCTGCCTCGATCGCCACCTTTTCACCGGCCTGGGCCCTCAGCCCCCGTCCGGGACCCCCTCCAGGGCTCCGGACGGCTGCCGACGACGGGAGTGACATGTCCGACCTCACCGCCCCCGCCGCTGCGAAGTCCGCAGTTCCGTTCTCCGCCGTCCCGGCGAAGAACGGCCTGTACGACCCCGCGAACGACAAGGACGCCTGTGGTGTCGCCTTCGTGGCCGACGCCCGCGGGCGCCGGACGCGCGCCATCGTGGCCGCCGGTCTCACCGCGCTGCACAATCTCGACCACCGCGGCGCTGCCGGTTCCGAGCCGAACTCCGGTGACGGCGCCGGCATCCTCACCCAGGTCCCGGACACCCTGCTGCGCGCGAGCGTCGACTTCGACCTGCCGCCGATGGGGGAGTACTCCGTCGGCATCGCCTTCCTCCCGGCCGACGAGACCGAGCGGGCAGCCCGCCTCGACGAGGTCGCGAAGCTCGCGGAGGAGGAGGGCCTGACCGTCCTCGGCTGGCGCGACGTGCCGGTCGACCCCGACGGCGCCGACCTCGGCCCCACCGCCCGCGCGGTCATGCCGTTCTTCGCCCAGCTGTTCGTCGCCGAGACGATGTCCGGCCGCGCCGACACCGCCGCGTTCGGCGGCACCGCTGCCCCCAACGGAGTGACCCGCCTCGAGCGGCGCTCCTTCGTGCTGCGCAAGCGCGCCGAGCGGGCCGCCGTCGACGCCGGCAGCTCCCTGTACATCGCGTCGCTCTCGTCGCGGACGATCACGTACAAGGGCATGCTCACCACCGACCAGCTGCCGCTGTTCTTCCCCGACCTTCGCGACGAGCGCTACGAGTCGGCGATCGCGCTGGTGCACAGCCGCTTCTCGACCAACACGTTCCCGAGCTGGCCGCTGGCCCACCCTTTCCGCTTCATCGCGCACAACGGCGAGATCAACACCATCAAGGGCAACCGCAACCGCATGCGCGCCCGTGAGGCGAAGCTCGCCACGGAGCTGTTCGACGGCCCGGCCGGCCCGGCGTCGGAGCTCGGCCTGGACCGGATCTTCCCGGTGACGGCGAGCGACTTCAGCGACTCGGCCACGTTCGACGAGGTGCTCGAGCTGCTGCACCTGTCCGGCCGCTCGCTGCCGCACGCCGTGCTGATGATGATCCCGGAGGCGTGGGAGAACCACGACGAGATGGACCCGGCCCGCCGGGCCTTCTACCGGTTCCACGCCTCGATCATGGAGCCGTGGGACGGCCCTGCCGCGGTCTGCTTCACCGACGGCACGCTCATCGGCGCCGTCCTCGACCGCAACGGGCTGCGCCCGGGCCGCTGGTGGCAGACCAAGGACGACCTGGTGGTGCTGGCCAGCGAGGTGGGGGTGCTCGACATCCCGCCGGCCGACATCGTCGCCAAGGGCCGCCTGCAGCCCGGCCGGATGTTCCTGGTGGACACCTCCTCGGGGAAGATCGTCTCCGACGAGGAGGTCAAGGGGGCGCTGGCCGCCGAGCACCCCTACGACGACTGGCTGCACGCCGGCCTCGTCCACCTGCCCTCGTTGCCCGAGCGCCGCCGGTCGCGGCCCAGCCACGAGTCCGTCGTCCGCCGGCAGATGCTGTTCGGGTACACCGAGGAGGAGCTGCGCGTCCTGGTGACGCCGATGGCCTCCAGTGGCGCCGAGCCGATCGGCTCGATGGGCACCGACACCCCGATCGCGTCGCTGTCGGACCGCTCCCGGCTGCTCTACGAGTACTTCGGGCAGCTGTTCGCGCAGGTGACCAACCCGCCGTTGGACGCGATCCGCGAGGAGCTGGTCACCAGCCTCGGGCGCACCTTCGGCCCGGAGCAGAACCTGCTGCAGGCGACCCCGGCCTCGTGTCGCCAGGTGTACCTGCCGTTCCCGGTCATCGACAACGACGAGCTCGCCAAGATCCTGCACATCGACGACGACGGCGACCTGCCCGGATACGCCGCCGTCCGGATCACCGGGCACTTCGACGTCAACGGCGGTGGCTCGGCCCTCGCCGAGGCCATCGAGCAGCTGCGGACCAAGGTCTCCAAGGCGATCGCGGCCGGCGCGCGGATCATCGTGCTCTCCGACCGCGACTGCGACGAGAAGCGCGCGCCGATCCCGTCACTGCTCATGACCGCGGCCGTCCACCACCACCTCGTCCGCGAGAAGACCCGCATGGAGGTCGGTCTCGTCGTCGAGTCCGGCGACTGCCGCGAGGTGCACCACGTCGCGCTGCTGCTCGGCTACGGCGCCGCCGCGGTCAACCCCTACCTGGCCTTCGAGTCGATCGAGGACCTGATCCGCGACGGGGCGCTCACCGGCGTGGAGCCCGCCCAGGCAGTGCGCAACATGGTCAAGGCGCTGGGCAAGGGCGTGCTCAAGGTGATGAGCAAGATGGGCATCAGCACCGCCGGCTCGTACACGATGGCGCAGATCTTCGAGGCCGTCGGGCTCTCCCAGGACCTCGTCGACGAGTACTTCACCGGCACCTCCTGCCCGCTGGGCGGCGTCGGCATCGACGTCCTCGCCGAGGAGGTGGCCATGCGCCACCGCCGCGCCTACCCGGAGAACCCGACCGAGCGGGCGCACCGCCGGCTGGAGACCGGCGGCGAGTACCAGTGGCGCCGCGAGGGCGAGGTGCACCTGTTCAACCCCGAGACGGTGTTCCTGCTCCAGCACGCCACCCGGTCGCGCCAGTACGACGTCTTCGAGAAGTACACGTCCACGGTCGACAAGCTCTCGGAGGAGGCCGCCACCCTGCGTGGGCTCTTCACGCTGAAGACCGGCGTCCGCGAGCCCGTGCCGCTGGAGGAGGTCGAGCCGGTCAGCGAGATCGTCAAGCGGTTCAACACCGGTGCGATGAGCTACGGCTCCATCTCCGCCGAGGCGCACCAGACCCTCGCGATCGCGATGAACCGGCTCGGTGGACGGTCCAACACCGGTGAGGGCGGCGAGGACCCCGACCGCTTCACCCCCGACCCGAACGGCGACCTGCGCCGCTCGGCGATCAAGCAGGTCGCCAGCGGCCGGTTCGGCGTCACCAGCGAGTACCTGGTCAACGCCGACGACATCCAGATCAAGATGGCGCAGGGCGCGAAGCCCGGCGAGGGCGGCCAGCTGCCGGGCAGCAAGGTGTACCCGTGGGTGGCCCGTACCCGGCACTCCACGCCCGGCGTCGGCCTGATCAGCCCGCCGCCGCACCACGACATCTACTCGATCGAGGACCTCAAGCAGCTCATCCACGACCTCAAGAACGCCAACAACGACGCGCGGATCCACGTCAAGCTGGTGTCGGAGGTCGGGGTCGGCACGGTCGCGGCCGGGGTCAGCAAGGCGCACGCGGACGTCGTCCTGATCTCCGGGCACGACGGCGGCACCGGCGCGGCACCGCTGACGTCGCTCAAGCACGCCGGCTCGCCGTGGGAGCTCGGGCTGGCCGAGACGCAGCAGACCCTGCTCGCCAACGGGCTGCGCGACCGGATCGTCGTCCAGGTCGACGGGCAGATGAAGACCGGCCGGGACGTGATCGTCGCGGCCCTGCTCGGTGCCGAGGAGTTCGGTTTCGCGACCGCCCCGCTCGTGGTGTCGGGCTGCGTGATGATGCGGGTCTGTCACCTCGACACCTGTCCGGTCGGCGTCGCCACCCAGAACCCGGAGCTGCGCAAGCGGTTCACCGGCACGCCGGAGTTCGTCGTCACCTTCTTCGAGTTCCTGGCCGAGCAGGTGCGCACCTACCTGGCCGAGCTGGGCTTCCGGACGATCGACGAGGCCATCGGCCACGCCGAGCTGCTCGACACCCGCAAGGCGGTCGGGCACTGGAAGGCCGAGGGCCTGGACCTCTCGCCGATGCTGGTCGTGCCCGAGCTGCCCGAGGGGGCGCCGCTGCGCCGCGTGAAGTCCCAGGACCACGGGCTCGACATCGCCCTCGACCAGACCCTGATCCAGCTCTGCGAGGGTGCGCTGCTGGACGCGCGGCCGGTCAGCCTGGAGCTGCCCGTCCGCAACGTCAATCGCACGGTCGGGACGATGCTGGGCTCGATGGTCACCCGTCGCTTCGGCGGGGAGGGTCTGCCCGACGGCACGATCGACCTGACCTTCGGCGGGTCCGCCGGTCAGTCGTTCGGCGCCTTCCTGCCGCGGGGCATCACGATGCGGCTCTACGGGGACGCCAACGACTACGTCGGCAAGGGCCTCTCCGGTGGCCGGATCGTCGTCCGGCCGTCGCGCGAGGCGCCGTTCGCGGCGGAGGACAACGTCATCGCCGGCAACGTCATCGGCTACGGCGCGACCGGGGGCGAGATCTTCCTCCGCGGCCGGGTCGGCGAGCGGTTCTGCGTGCGCAACTCCGGTGCCCTGGCCGTCGTGGAGGGCGTGGGCGACCACGCGCTCGAGTACATGACCGGTGGCCGCGCGGTGATCCTCGGCGCGACCGGGCGGAACATCGCGGCCGGGATGTCGGGCGGCATCGGCTACGTGCTCGAGCTGGCCCGCCACCGGGTGAACTCCGAGATGGTCGACGTCGAGCCGCTGGACGGCGAGTCGGCCCAGTGGCTGCGCGACGTCCTCGTGCGGTACGCCGCCGACACCGAGTCGACGGTGGCGCACGCGCTGCTGGCCGACTGGGGCCGCTGGTCGGAGCAGTTCAGCGTGATCATCCCGCGCGACTACCGGCGCGCGCTGGACGCCCAGCGGATGGCCGAGGCCAACGGAACAGATGTGGATCTCGCCGTGATGGAGGCAGCTCGTGGCTGACACGCGGCACCCGACCGAACGGCTCACGGAGCTCGCGCAGAAGGAGGCAGCTCGTGGCTGACACCACTGGATTCCTGAAGTTCGACCGCGAGCTGCCGCCGCGCCGTCCCGTCGAGGTCCGGATCCGGGACTGGAAGGACGTCTACGTCGCCCGGCAGAACGGCGAGGACCCGCTGTTCCCGACGGCCGAGGTGCGCAAGCAGGCTGCCCGTTGCATGGACTGCGGCATCCCGTTCTGCCACCACGCGTGCCCCGTGGCCAACCTGATCCCGGAGTGGAACGACCTCGCCCGCCGGGACGACTGGCACGACGCGATCGAGCGGCTGCACTCGACGAACAACTTCCCGGAGTTCACCGGGAAGCTCTGCCCTGCTCCGTGCGAGGGCTCCTGCGTGCTGAACCTGCAGGAGGCGCCCGTCACGATCAAGCAGATCGAGTGGGAGATCATCGACCGCGCCTACGACGAGGGCTGGGTCGAGCCGCAGACCCCGACCGAGCGGACCGGCCGGAAAGTCGCCGTCGTCGGCTCCGGGCCCGCCGGGCTCGCGGCTGCCCAGCAGCTCACCCGCGCCGGGCACGACGTCACCGTCTACGAGCGGGCCGACCGCATCGGTGGCCTGCTCCGCTACGGGATCCCCGAGTTCAAGATGGAGAAGGCCGTGCTCGACCGGCGGCTGGACCAGATGCGCGCCGAGGGCACGCGCTTCGTCACCGGCGTCGACGTCGGCGGCAGCAAGGACGGCGACCTGTCGGCCGAGCAGCTGCGGGCGGACTTCGAGGCCGTCGTCCTCGCCGGGGGTGCGACCGTCGGCCGTGACCTGCCCGCTCCGGGCCGCGACCTCACGGGCATCCACCTGGCCATGGAGTACCTGCCCTACGGCAACCTCCAGGCGCTGGGCGAGCTCGACGACCCGCCGATCAACGCGCGCGGCCAGCACGTCGTGATCATCGGTGGGGGCGACACCGGCGCCGACTGCCTCGGCACCGCGCACCGGCAGGGCGCCGCCTCGGTGACCCAGCTGGAGATCATGCCGACGCCGCCGGACCGCCGGGCCGAGACCAACCCGTGGCCCACCTACCCGATGATCATGCGCGTCTCCAGCGCGCACGAGGAGGGTGGCGAGCGGCTCTACTCGGTCAACACCGAGCGCTTCCTCGGTCATGAGGAGGGCCCCGCCCACGGCCGGGTGCGGGCGCTGCTCCTGCACGAGGTCGAGATGGTCGAGGGGCGCTTCACCAAGATCGAGGGCACCGAGCGCGAGGTCCCGGCCGACCTGGTCTTCCTGGCCATGGGCTTCACCGGGGCTCAGCGCGAGGGCCTGATCGACGCACTCGGCGTGCAGGTCGACGGGCGCGGCAACGTGGCGCGCGACGAGCAGTTCATGTCCACCGAGCCGGGCGTCTTCGTGGCCGGCGACATCGGCCGCGGGCAGTCGCTGATCGTCTGGGCGATCGCGGAGGGGCGCGCGGCGGCCGCTGCGGCGGACACCTTCCTGACCGGCGGTTCCGACCTGCCGCGGCCCGTCGCACCGACGGCGGTCGCGCTCCGCTAGGAGAAGGACCCCGTCCTCCTCACCCCTCGCAGGCTCGGGGCGAGCCTCTGGACGGGGCCGGGCGGGGCGCGTCGGCCAGAAGTTCGGCTGCCCATTAGCGTTATCGCCATGTCCCGCCGCGCCAAGATCGTCTGCACCCTCGGGCCGGCGACCAGCTCCCTCGAGCAGGTCACCGCCCTCGTCGAGTCCGGGATGGACGTGGCCCGGCTGAACTTCAGCCACGGGGCGCACGCCCACCACGCCACCGCCTACGAGCGGGTCCGGGCCGCCTCCGACAGCACCGGCCACGCGGTCGCCGTCCTGGCCGACCTGCAGGGGCCGAAGATCCGGCTCGGCACTTTCGCCGACGGCCCGGTCACCTGGGCGACCGGCGCCCAGGTCTGCATCACCGTCGAGGACGTGCCCGGCACCGCCGAGCGGGTGTCCACCACCTACAAGGGCCTGGCCGACGACGTCGTCGTCGGCGACCGGCTGCTCGTGGACGACGGGAAGCTCGCCCTGACGGTGGTCCGCGTCGAGGGTCCCGACGTGTTCTGCCTGGTCGTCGAGGGCGGGGAGGTGTCCAACAACAAGGGGCTGTCCCTGCCCGGCGTCGCGGTCAGCGTGCCCGCCCTCTCGGACAAGGACGAGGAGGATCTCCGCTTCGCGCTGCACCTCGGCGTGGACTTCATCGCGCTGTCCTTCGTCCGCTCCGCCGATGACGCCGAACTCGTCCGCGACATCATGCGGCAGGAGGACATCTACGTCCCCGTCATCGCGAAGCTGGAGAAGCCCGAGGCGGTCGAGAACCTCGAGGCCATCGTCGAGGCGTTCGACGCGATCATGGTGGCCCGCGGTGACCTCGGGGTGGAGCTGGCACTGGAGCAGGTGCCGCTGGTGCAGAAGCGCGCGATCCAGGCAGCCCGCGAGCGGAACAAGCCGGTCATCGTGGCCACCCAGATGCTCGAGTCGATGATCACGAACTCCCGGCCCACCCGCGCCGAGGCCTCCGACGTCGCCAACGCCGTCCTGGACGGCGCCGACGCGGTGATGCTGTCGGGGGAGACGTCGGTGGGTGCGCACCCGGTCGGCGCCGTCCGGACGATGGAACGGATCATCGACGCGGTCGAGAGCGACACCACCATCTCCGTGCCGGACGTCGTGCGCCGGTCGCGGTCTCGCTCTGGTGCGATCGTTCGGGCTGCCAAGGACGTGGGCGAGGCGCTCGAGGTCAAGGCGCTGGCCACCTTCACGCAGACCGGCGAGACCGCCAAGCGGCTGGCCGCGCTGCACCCGCGCCAGCCCCTGCTGGCCTTCACCGTCGACGCCCGCGTGCGCAGCCAGCTGGCGCTGTCGTGGGGCGTGGAGACGTTCCTGGTGCCCTCCGTGGAGCACACCGACGACATGGTGGCGCAGGTCGACTTCTCGCTGCTGTCGATCGGCCGGCTCAAGGTCGGCGACCGGGTCGTGGTCGTGGCCGGCAGCCCGCCCAACACCGTCGGGTCCACGAACCTCATCCGCGTGCACGAGGTGGGCACCGACTCGTGAGCGAGGGTGACAACCAGGCTGCGGCGCTGATGTGGGTGCTCGGGCTGGAGGAGCGCGACATCGACCTCTTCGTCGGGCAGACGCCGGAGACCCGCACGCAGCGCATCTTCGGTGGGCAGGTCGCCGGGCAGGCGCTGATGGCCGCCTCCAGGACCCTGCCCGAGGAGCGCAGCGTGCACTCGCTGCACGCCTACTTCCTCCGCCCCGGTGACCCGACCGAGGAGATCCGCTACGCCGTCGACCGGATCCGGGACGGGCGCACGTTCAGCACGCGCCGGGTGCTCGCGATGCAGCGCCGCAACGGTGCCGACGTCGCGATCTTCGCCCTGACCGCGGATGCGTCGGCGGGGGAGCAGCCGGTCGTCGAGCACTCGCTGCCGATCCCCGACGTGCCACGGCCGGAGGAGCTGCCGTCACTGCAGGAGCTCGTCGCGCCCTACGGGAAGCGGGCGGCCGTGGCCATGTCGATCAGCCGGGCGGTTGAGCAGCGACTGCTCGAGGACCCGTTCGACCGCCGACCGAAGAGCCCGCCGGACACCAGCTCCTGGGCGTGGATGCGGGTCGCGGGGCGCCTGCCGCCGGAGCAGGCGGTGCACCGCGCGGCGCTGACCTTCGTCAGCGACCTCTCGCTCCTGTCGGCGGGTCTGGCGCGGATCGGCGGCGGCCTGGGTGGGGACTACGCCGGCTCGAGCCTCGACCACGCCGTGTGGTTTCACCAGCCGGTCCGCGCCGACGAGTGGTTCCTCTACCAGATCGACAGCCCCGCGGCGTCGGCCGGCCGTGCGCTCTGCTTCGGCCAGATCTGGGCGGCCGACGGCACCCACGTGGCCACGGTCGCCCAGCAGGGCCTCATCCGGCCGATGTCGGCGTAAGGACCCCTCTGCCCCCACCGCTCACAAGCTCGCGGCGGGCCCCTGCAGAGGGGCCGGGATCGCGTGATCGGCGGAGCGTGCCTGCTCCGCAGCACGCTCCTGCTCCGCGGCGGCTCGGGCCTGCTCCGCAGCTGCGCGGTCGCGCTCCTCCTCGGCGGCGTGTTCGGCGGCCGCAGCGGCGAAGTCGGCGGCCAGCCAGTCGTGGCCCTCGCTGAGCAGCGCCCACACCCGCTCGACGTGCGCCCGGGTCGTGGCCGGCGAGCCGATGGCGACCCGCAGCACCGCCGTCCCGCCGACGTTCGTGTGGGTCAGGAACACCTCGCCGCCGTCGTTAAGCCGCTCCAGGAGCGTCATCGTCGCGACGTCGGCGTCCACGTCGTCCGCCCAGACGGGGCGAAGGCAGACGAGCGACAGCGGGTGTGCGGTGGCCACCTCGAACCGCCCGTCGGCTGCGGCCCAGCCCGCCAGTTCCTGGGCCAGGGCGACGTGCGAGCGGATGTGGGCCCGCAGGCCCTCGGCGCCGTACCACCGCAGGACGAACCACAGCTTGAGGGCGCGGAACCGGCGGCCGAGCGGGATCTGCCAGTCGCGGAAGTCGACGACGGCCCCGGCGTCCGTGGCGGCGTTGCGCAGGTACTCCGGGAGGATCGACAGCGCTCCGGTGAGCGCGGCGCGGTCAGCGACCCAGAAGAGCGTCGCGTCGAAGCCGGTGAGCAGCCACTTGTGCGCGTCGGTCGTGTAGCTGTCGGCCCACTCGACGCCGGCCTGCAGTTCGCGGAGCTCGGGGACGACGGCGCTGACGCCGGCATAGGCCGCGTCGACGTGCAGCCAGACCCCGTACTTCTGGCAGATCGGGCCGAGCTCGGCCAGCGGGTCGACCGCGGTCGTCGACGTCGTCCCGACCGTGGCGCAGACCAGCACCGGCGTGTAGCCGCGGGCGACGTCCCGCTCGAGCCGGGCGGCGAGTGCCGCCGGGCGCATCGCCAGGTCGCCGTCCACCTCGACGACGCGGACGGCGTCGGTGCCCAGGCCCGCGATCCGCACGGCCTTCTCCATCGACGAGTGCGTCTCCGAGGAGACGTAGACCGTCGCCCGGTCGGGATCGACGCCCTGGCGGAGCGACGCGCCCGTGCTGGACCGGTGCAGGGCGGCCAGCAGGGCCACCAGGTTGGCGCCGGAGCTGGAGTCCTGGACGACGCCGCCGCCGGGTCCGTCGGAGCGGAAGGACGCCGGGAGGCCCAAGAGGTCGGCCAGCCAGTCCATGACGTGCTGCTCGAGCTCGGTGGCCGCGGGGCTGGTCACCCACGACATCCCCTGGACCCCGAGCCCGGCGGAGACGAGGTCGCCGAGCACCGACGGCCCGGAGGTGTTCGCGGGGAAGTAGCCGAAGAAGCCGGGGTGCTGCCAGTGCGTGACGCCCGGGAGCACGACCCGGTCGAGGTCGGCGAGGACGGCGGAGAACGGCTCGCCCTGCTCCGGGGGAGCAGCCGGCAGGGAGGCACGGACCTCGCCGGGGGAGACCTGCGAGCGCACCGGAAGCGACCCGATCCGGGTCCAGTAGTCGGCGATCCAGTCGACGACCTCGTGCCCGTGCTGCCGGAACTGCTCGGGCGTCATGTGCGGAACAGGCTCGGTCACGAGGGACACCGTATTGGGGGAAGCCACGGCGCAGCCGGGTGGACCAGGCGCGGGGGCCCGGAGGGTCTCCCGGCGGGGACACGAGTGGGGCTCAACGCAGCTGGGGAACGCCTCCTGGCCGCGGTGCGGTCCGGAGGACCGCAATGTGATGGCCGCGGTGTCGTCCGGAGGACGACAAATTACGCAGTGCCCCCGGTGCGACTCGAACGCACACTGCGCGGGTTTTGAATCCGCTCCCTCTGCCGATTGGGGTACGGGGGCGAGCCGGAGTGACCGGCTGCCGCCCGAGCAGCCTAGCGGGGAGGTGCGGTGGCGCCGACGTCGCTAGGCTCCCGCTCGTGAGCAGCGAGACGATCCGGGTCCTCATCGCCGAGGACGAGGCGCTCATCCGCCTCGACCTCAAGGAAATGCTCGAAGAGGAGGGGTACTCCGTCGTCGCCGAGGTCGGTGACGGTCAGCAGGCCGTCGACCGGGCGAAGGAACTCAATCCCGACCTCGTCATCCTGGACATCCAGATGCCGGTCCTCGACGGGCTGTCGGCCGCCGAGCAGATCGCCACCGAGCGGATCGCCCCGGTCATCGTGCTGACCGCCTTCAGCCAGCGCGAGCTGGTCGAGCGGGCGCGCGACGCCGGTGCGATGGCCTACCTGGTGAAGCCGTTCTCCAAGAACGACCTCGTGCCGGCGATCGAGGTCGCCCGCGCCCGCTTCGCGGAGATGACGGCCCTGGACGGCGAGGTGCGCACCCTCGAGGAGCGCCTGGAGACCCGAAAGATCGTCGAGAAGGCCAAGGGCCGGCTCATGGAGGATCAGGGCATCACCGAGGCCGAGGCGTTCCGCTGGATCCAGCGGACGGCGATGAACCAGCGCACGTCCATGAAAGCCCTGGCGCAGTCGATCCTCGAGCCCGACGGCGCGGCCGAGGGCACCTCCGCCTGAGCCTCCGCCGGGGCGCCCTCGACGGATCCGAGGCGGGTCCACGGCGGCGATGACGGGGGCAAATCACCGGATTTTCGGCCTGATGACGCCAGATGGCCAGGTCACGACCTAATCACAGTGTGCGAGACGGTGGCTCCGGGTCCCGACCCAGCGGCTACGTTTCAGCGCACTGATGGGGCTCCGTCGGCATCTGCCTGGCGGGGCCGCGGAGCGAGGACTGGGAGTCTTGTTTATGCGCACAGGCAATTTCGCCCGCGCGTTCAGCGTCTCTACTGTCGCCCTGCTCGCTGTCACCGCGTGTGGCAGCGACAGTGACGACAGCGGCGGCGGGAGCGACAGCGGCGGCAGCAACGAGGCCGTCACCAACATCTACGGCTCCGACGGCAACATGGGCAGCGCCCTCGGTGACCAGTTCACCGACAAGGGTGCCTTGGCCGGTATGAAGGGCACGACCCCGCTGACCGACCTGAGTGCGGACTTCAAGGAGCGTCTCGACGCTCTGAACCCCGACCTCGGCGGCACGTACAACTACGCGGGCGAGTCCTACGACGCGGTCGTGCTCGTTGCCCTGGCCGCTCAGTCGGCCGGCACCAACGACGCCACCGCATTCGCGCCCTACATCAACGGGCTGACCAGCGGCGGGGACACCTGCACCGACTTCGCCAGCTGCCTCGAGATCCTCAACGAGGGTGGCGACGTCGACTACGACGGCGCGTCGGGTCCGCTCAGCTTCTCCGACCCGGGCGAGCCCGCGGTGGCGAGCTTCGGCCTGCTGCAGTTCGGTGAGGACAACAAGATCGACGACTCGCTCACCGAGTTCCAGGTCGCCGGTGACGAGGCGCAGGCCGCCACCGACGCCGGTCCGGCTCCGGTGGCTCCCGGCGCGACGGGTGGCCCGCTGGTCGTCGGCACGCTGCTGCCACTGACCGGTTCGCTCGCCTTCCTCGGCCCGCCCGAGGTCGCCGGCGTCCAGCTGGCGGTCCAGGAGATCAACGCGGCCGGTGGCGCCCTCGGTGCCCCCGTCCAGCTGGTCGAGGGTGACTCGGGCGACACGTCGACCGACACCGCCAACACGACGGTCGACCGCCTGCTGGCGGCCAACGTCAACGCGATCATCGGTGCCGCGTCGTCCTCGGTGAGCCTCACCGTGATCGACAAGATCGCCGCGGCCGGCGTCGTGCAGTTCTCGCCGGCGAACACCTCCGACCAGTTCACCACCTACAACGACTCGGGGCTGTACTTCCGCACGGCGCCCCCGGACGTGCTGCAGGCGGTGCCGCTGGCCGACCTGGTGCTCAGCGACGGGAACACGACGGTCGGGATCCTCAACCTCAACGACGCCTACGGCACGGGCCTGGCCAAGAACGTGGCCGCCAACCTGGTCGACGGTGGGCTGAACGAGGACGACATCCTGTCCATCACCTACGACCCGACGGCCTCGTCGTACGACACCGAGGTCCAGCAGATGGTCGAGTTCGGTCCCGACGCCATCGTCGTGATCGGCTTCGACGAGTCGGCTCGCATCATCCAGGAGCTCAACGCGCAGGGCATCGGCCCCGCACGTTGATCTCCTGACAGGTGATCGACTAGCTCCACCGCACTGACGCAGCGGCCCGGCACCCTCGAGGTGCCGGGCCGCTGCTGCGTCTGCGGGGCATGACGTCCCACCCCTGTGTGGGGCGGCCCAGGACCCGCCGGACACGACGACGCCGGCCCCCCGATGAAGGGGGAGCCGGCGTCGTGTGTACGCGGGTTCTGCTACTGCGCCTTGGCCAGCGTGCCCAGGTACAGCTCGATGACCTTGGGGTCGTGCATCAGCGACTCACCGGTGTCGGTGTAGGCGTTACGGCCCTGGTCGAGCACGTAGCCGCGGTCGCAGATCTGCAGGCATCGCCGGGCGTTCTGCTCGACCATGATGATCGAGACGCCGGTCGCGTTGATCCGCCGGCAGCGGATGAACACCTCGTCCTGGTAGGCGGGTGACAGCCCGGCCGACGGCTCGTCGAGCAGCAGCACCGAGGGGTCCATCATCAGGGCCCGGCCCATGGCCACCATCTGGCGTTCACCGCCGGACAGGGAGCCCGCCTTGCCCTTGCGCCGCTCACCGAGCAGCGGAAACAGGTCGACGACATAGTCGAACCGGTTCTCGAACGTCTTCGGCCGCAGGTAGACGCCCATCTGCATGTTCTCCTCGATCGTCAGCGAGGGGAACACGTTGTTGTTCTGCGGCACGTACCCGACGCCGAGAGAGACCAGACGGTGCGCCGGCGCGGAGGTGATGTTCTCCCCGCGGAGGGTCACCGTGCCCGAGCGAACCGGGATCAGCCCGAACAGCGCCTTGAGCAGCGTCGACTTACCGGCTCCGTTGGGTCCGATGATCCCGACCAGCTCGCCGTCTTGCAGGTAGAAGTCACAGCCGCGAAGGATGTTCACACCCGGCAGGTATCCGGCGACCAGCTCGTCGGCGCGCATGAGGGCGCCCTCGGCCAGCCCCACGTGGCCCTCGCGCGTCGCTGCCTTCTCGGCGGGGGAGAGCTCGGCCGAGGAGGCCGCCTCGTCGGCACGGGTGAGGTCTTCGCCGGTCTCGTCGACCTCGAACAGTGGGTCACTCATCGCTCGGTCCTCCGCGGTTCGTCCTTCTCGGAGCTGAGGATCTCGCCTTCGGCGTTCTCCTCGCGGGCGATCTCTCGCTCGGCCTGGGCCAGGACCTTGTCCTCCTCCTCGACGGTGAGGGGTGCGTCGTGGTGCGCGCCGAGGTAGGCGTCGACGACGGCCCGGTTCTGGCTGATCGACTCAGGCGGCCCCTCGGCGATGATCCGGCCCGCAGCCATGACCACCACCCAGTCGCTGATGTCCCGGACGACGTCCATGTCGTGCTCGACGAAGATGACGGTCATCCCCTGCTCGCGTAGGTCCTTCACGTGGCCGAGGAGGCTCTGGGTGAGGGCGGGGTTCACGCCGGCCATCGGCTCGTCGAGCATGACGACCTGCGGGTCGCTCATCAGCGCGCGCGCCATCTCCAGCAGCTTGCGCTGGCCGCCGGACAGGGTGCCGGCGAAGTCGTCCTTCTTCGCGTCGAGCTTGAACCGCCGGAGCAGGTCCATCGCCTTCTCGGTGTTCGCCTTCTCCTCGCCCCTCCAGATGCCGGGGACGAGAGCCCGGAAGAAGCCCTCTCCCCGCTGGTCCTGCGCCCCGAGCAGCATGTTCTGCAGCACGGACAGCCTGGACAGGGCCTTGGTCAGCTGGAACGTCCGGACGACGCCCAGCCGGGCCACCTGGTGGGGGGACAGCTTGCCGAGCGACTTCCCGTCGAAGGACCACGTGCCCGTGTCGGGCTGGTCGAAGCCGGTCAGCAGGTTGAACAGGGTGGTCTTGCCGGCGCCGTTCGGGCCGATCAAACCGGTGATCCCGCCGCGCTGGATCTCCAGGTGGTCGACCGAGACGGCGGTGAGACCGCCGAACGTCCGGGTGACACCGTCGACCACGACCGCGGGGTCGGGCTTGGCGACGCCGATCTCCCACGGCAGGTCCTTCAGCGCGGCCTGCGCGAGGCGCCGCGGGGCATCGCCGCTCTGGAAGGAGCCCTGCGCCCCGGGGTGGTAGCCGGAACCAGGCGCACCGGCTCCTGATGTGCCGGCGCCGGATGCGGTCGCGCCGGTCGGCTTCGGGTCAGCGGGCATCGAGCATCACCTCTCGTCGATCCCCGATGATCCCCTGCGGGCGGAAGATCATGAGGAACATGATCCCGAGACCGATGATGATGAAGCGCGCGTAGGCGACATCGGTCTGGGAGAACACCTCGTTGATCTGGAAGAGGCCGAAGAACGTCCGGTCGTCCGACAGCAGCGCGGAGAGGGCGCTGTCGGAGAACGCGATGATGAACCAGAGCAGCATCGCGCCGATGATCGGCCCCAGCACCGTGGCCGCGCCGCCGAGGATGAGTGCGCCGTAGGCCAGGAACGTGTTCGCGTTCTGGTACTGGTCGGGCTGGGCGGAGCCGGTGCCGACGGCGTAGACCATGCCGCCGAGGGCGCCGAACAGACCGCCGAGGACCAGGGACTGCATCTTGTACGAGTAGACGTTCTTGCCCAGCGCGCGCGCCGCGTCCTCGTCCTCACGGACCGCCCGGAGCACCCGTCCCCACGGGCTGCGCATGAGCAGGAAGACGAGGACGGACGTGAGGATCACGAGCGTCCAGCCGACCGTGATGACCCAGAGCTCGCCGCCGTTCCAGCGCGTGCCGAGGATGTTGTAGCGGCCGCTGGTGCCCCACGGGGACAGCCTGAGGAAGCCGCCGTTGAAGGCGGAGATGCCCAGCGTGCTGTTGGTGATCGGCGTCGCGGACACCGACCGGAAGAGCAGCCGTAGCGCCTCCGCGGCCGCGATCGTGACGATCGCCAGATAGTCCGCGCGCAGCCGGAGGGTCGGGAGGCCCAGCAGGAGTGCCAGCACGACCGCCGCGAGCAGGCCGACCAGGACGCCGGCCCAGAACGGCAGGCCCCACTTCGACACCGAGATCGCGATGCCGAAACCGCCGAGCATGGCGAAGGCGATCTGCCCGAAGTTGAGCAGCCCGGTGTAGCCGAAGTGCACGTTCAGGCCGATGGCGAGGAGGGCGAAGAAGATCGCCTGATAGGTGAACATCGCCCGCACTCCGAGTGCGAAGGCGTCGAGCAGATCACTCATGGAGGCTCACCCGATCCGCGCGCGGCTGCCCAGGATGCCCTGGGGCCGGATGATGAGAATGACGATCAGGAGGAGCAGCCCTCCGACGTACTTCACGTCGTCGGGGATCACGAGCGTCGACATCTGGACGAAGATGCCGACGATCACGCTGCCGACCAGGGCGCCGTACGCCGTCCCGAGACCGCCGAGCGTGACACCGGCGAACATCAGCAGCAGCAGCCGGAACCCCATGTCCCACTGGACCTGGTCCGACAGCCCGAGCAGCACGCCACCGAGTGCAGCGAGCGCGCCACCCATCACCCAGACGACCAGGATGACGCGGTTGACGTCGATGCCCGACGAGGCGGCGAGGTCGCGGTTGTCGGCGACAGCTCGCATGGCCTTGCCGATCCGGGTCCGCTGGAGCATCACCGCGACCGCGACCAGCACGATCACCGAGATGATGATCGAGTAGAGGTCGCGGTCGGTGAGCGTGAGGATCCCGTAGTCCCGGGCCCGCTGCGACTGGTAGTCGATGTAGGCGTTGGACCGGCCGCCGTAGAAGGTCTGGATCAGGTACCGGGCGGCCAGCGAGAGGCCGATGGAGACGACCAGCGCGGCGACCAGGCCCGTACCCCGGCGGCGCAGGGGTCGCCACAGCCCGAGTTCGTTCAGCGCACCGACCAGGCCGCCTACGACGACGGCGATCAGTCCCGCGGCGATCAGTGGAACACCGTGGGAGTTGATGAAGAAGGCCACCACCGCACCGAGGGTGACCAGCTCCCCGTGCGCGAAGTTGGTGAGCCCGGTCGTCCCGAAGATCAAGGAGAGGCCGACGGCGCACATGGCGATCAGCAGCCCGAAGCGCAGGCCGTCGACGAAGAGCTGAATGGCGAGGATCCGCCCCGAGCCGCCGGTGGTCCCGTCGGTGAGACCGAAGTTCACCGGGAGCCGGCGCCCGGTCTCGACGGTCACGGTGCGGGTATCACCGGCCGAGCCGACGTCCACGCCCTCGGGGAGCGAGTCGGCGTCGAGGCTGACGACGTAGTCACCCGGCCCCGGCAGGTCGACCGCGAACCGCCCCGCCTCGTCGGTCTCCACCGAGTCGATCTCGTCGCCGTCCGGCGTCTCCACCGTGATGGTGACGCCCTCGATCGGGCCGGACGCGCTCGTGGTGAGCGTGCCCCGGACCTGTTCGCCCTCCGCGTGGGCCACCCCGGGCCCTACGGTGGCCAGCGCAGCCGCGAAGGCGGCGATCAGCAGGGCGAGGATCAGGGGACGGCGCCCCCCGGGGCGGCCGGCTGCGAATGGTGCCGCAGGCAACAGGCTCCGGGCGCTGCGGCGGTCACCGCGCCGACCGGCACGGTTCAGCGCGTGCGTCACTCGACCTCCTTGGCGTGTGGCTGGGGGTGGGACGTTAGCCCAGTTGTGTTCCAGGGCTGTCTCTCCGCACTGACCCGTGACCTTTCCGGGACACGCCGTTGTGGTAACAGCCTGTGTCCGTTCGGCGCGTCGTCGTGATCACGGCAGCTCAGGGGTGCAGTCTCCACGCACCGTCCAGGGGAGGACTCCTGTGTCAGGAACCGGTTCACGGTCTCGTGTAGTGACGCGCACCGCGCGTGCCGCTGACCTGCCCGCCGTGCTCGCGCTCGTCCGGCAGCACCGTGCCGACGCGCACGCCGAGGACGTCCTCACCGGCCACACCCGGCTGAACGCGGCCGCGTCCGGGTTCCGCCGGCTACTCGACGACCCCGGGCACCGCGTCGTCCTCGCCGTCCTTCCGGGGCCCCATGCCGCCACGGCGGACGCCTCCGGTGAGGTGGCCGTCGGCCTCGCCGTCCTGGGGCTGGACCCGTTGTCCCTGGTGCTGGGCAACCCGCAGGTCACCGTGGACACCTTCGTCGTCGACCGGGAGCACCGGCGACAGGGCGCCGGCGTGCTGCTGCTCGCCGCCGCGGCTGCCTACGCGCAAGAGGCCGGCGCGGCCTACGTCGTGGCGTCGGTCGGCGGACACGAGGCCGAGCGGCAGCGGTTCTTCGCGCGCATGGGCTTCGCCCCGCTGACCACACGCCGCATCGTCAGCGTCGACTCCCTGACGCGGGCGCTCGTGTCGTGGCAGCGCCGCGGTGTGCCGCTGCCCGTCCCGCGGCGTGCCGCGGCGGTCCGCCGCCGGCCGATGGCGCGGGGGCTGTCGGCCTGAGCCCGCTCAGGCCGGCAGGATCATGCAGGTCAGGCGTCCGCTGGCGGTCAGCTGGTCCTGGTCGTCGGTGACCTGGATGAGGAAGGTGGCGAGGCTGCGGCCTCGGCGCACCGGCGTGCAGACCGCGGTCACCACCCCGGAGGTCGCTGCCTTCACGTAGCTGGCGTTCAGCTCGATGCCGACCGCCTTGCGGCCCTCGCCGGCGCCGAGCATGGCCGCCCACGACCCGATCGACTCCATCAGCGCGCACGTGGCCCCGCCGTGCAGCAGGCCGAACGGCTGCTGGTTGCCCTCCACCGGCATGGTCGCGACGAGCCGGTCGGGATCGAAGTCGAGAATCCGGATGCCGAGCTTGTCGTCGAGCGGACCGAAGGTGTCCGTCGGCGCCCAGGGCGGCGGTGGGGTCGTCACGAGGGCACGGTAACCAGTCAGCACCCGCACATAGGATCGGACCCGATGTCCGCACCGGTCTCCACCTCAGCGCCCGCCGTCCCCACGATCTCGGGGGCGCGCCCGCGGCTGCTGCTCCTCGACGGGCACTCGCTCGCCTACCGCGCGTTCTTCGCGCTGCCGGTGGAGAATTTCTCGACGACGACCGGTCAGCCGACCAACGCCGTCTACGGCTTCACGTCGATGCTGATCAACATCCTGCGCGACGAGAAGCCCACGCACCTGGCCGTGGCGTTCGACGTCGGCCGCAAGACGTTCCGCAGCGAGATCTTCGCCGAGTACAAGGCGAACCGATCGGAGAGCCCGACCGACTTCCGGGGTCAGGTGAGCCTGGTCCAGGAGGTGCTGGCCGCGCTGCACGTGCCGGTCATCACCGCCGAGAACTACGAGGCGGACGACGTCATCGCCACCCTCACCGTGCAGGCGGTCGAGCAGGGCATGGACGTGCTCATCGGCACCGGTGACCGCGACGCCCTCCAGTTGGTGAACGACCACGTCACCGTGCTGTACCCGCGCAAGGGTGTCTCGGACATGACCCGATTCACGCCCGAGGAGGTCGAGACCAAGTACGGCCTGACCCCGGCGCAGTACCCCGACTTCGCGGCGCTGCGCGGCGACCCCAGCGACAACCTGCCGAGCATCCCGAGCGTGGGGGAGAAGACCGCGGCCAAGTGGGTCCGCGAGTACGGCTCGCTGGACGCACTCGTCGACCAGGTCGACACCGTCAAGGGCAAGGTGGGGGAGAAGCTGCGCGAGCACCTGTCGTCGGTGATGCAGAACCGCCGGCTGACCGAGCTCGACCGCGCCGTCCCCCTGGATCTCGGGCCGGCCGACCTCGCCGTCCAGCCGTGGGACCGCAACGAGGTGCACACGCTGTTCGACAACCTGCAGTTCCGGGTGCTGCGCGACCGGCTCTTCGCGACGCTCACCAGCGCCGAGCCCGAGGTCGAGGGCGGGTTCGACGTCGCCGAGGACGACGTCCCCGCCGGCGCCCTCGGCGACTGGCTGCAGGCCAACGCACGCACCGGCCGCACCGGCCTGATCTTCCGCGGCACGTGGGGCCGGGGCACCGGCGAGCTGACCGGCATCGCGCTGGCGGCCGCCAACGACCACGCCGCCTTCGTCGACCTCGGTCCCGACCTCGACACCGCCGACGAGCAGGCGCTCGCCGCGTGGCTGGCCGATCCGGCGACCCAGAAGGTCGTGCACGAGGGGAAGGGCCCGTACCTCGCGATCTGGGCGCGCGGCTGGGAGCTGCAGGGCGTCGTCAGCGACACAGCCCTGGCCGCCTACCTGGCGAATCCTGGGCAGCGGTCGTTCGACCTCGGTGACCTCGCGGTCCGGTACCTCAAGCGGGAGCTCAAGGACGCCGCGGAACCCGAGGGTCAGCTCACGCTGGACGGGCTCGGGCCGAGCGAGGACGACGTCGCCGCAGAGGCCGCGCACGCCGACGTCCTCAAGGCAGTCGCCGTCAACGACCTGTCCGACGCCCTCGAGACGGTGCTCGGCCAGCGTGGCGGCGATCGGCTGCTCGGTGCGATCGAGCTGCCCCTGACCCGGGTGCTCGCCGCGATGGAGTACCGCGGCATCGCCGCTGACGTCGAGTACCTGCAGGCACT
This sequence comes from Blastococcus sp. CT_GayMR16, assembly GCF_004570875.1. Lineage (GTDB taxonomy): Bacteria > Actinomycetota > Actinomycetes > Mycobacteriales > Geodermatophilaceae > Blastococcus_B. The sequence goes on from NZ_SPQK01000011.1 coordinate 78,593, forward strand.
GCAGCGCGAGTTCGCCGATGCCGTCGCCGCCGCGGCCGCGGAGTGCTACGCGGTGATCGGGCGTGAGGTGAACCTCGGCTCGCCGAAGCAGCTCCAGGCGGTGATCTTCGACGAACTGGGCCTGCCGAAGACGAAGAAGAACAAGACCGGCTACACCACCGACGCGGACGCCCTGACGTGGCTGTTCGAGCAGACCGGGCACCCGTTCATGGAGCACCTGCTCCGGCACCGGGACGTCACCCGCCTGCGCACGGTCATCGACGGCCTGCTGCCGATGGTCGACGACGGCGGCCGCATCCACACCACGTACGAGCAGACGATCGCCGCGACCGGCCGGCTCTCCTCCACCGACCCGAACCTGCAGAACATCCCGATCCGCACCGCCGAGGGCCGGCGGATCCGGCAGGCCTTCGTCGTCGGTCGGGGCTACGAGTCGCTGATGACGGCGGACTACAGCCAGATCGAGATGCGGATCATGGCCCACCTCTCCGGCGACGAGGGCCTCATCGAGGCGTTCACGTCGGGGGAGGACCTGCACTCCTTCGTCGCCTCCAAGGCCTTCGACATCCCGATCGAGGACGTCGATCCCGAGATGCGCCGCCGGATCAAGGCGATGAGCTACGGCCTGGCGTACGGGCTGTCCGCTTACGGGCTGGCCCAGCAGTTGCGGATCACCCCGGAGGAGGCGCGCGGACAGATGCACGCCTACTTCGAGCGCTTCGGCGGGATCCGCGACTACCTCGACACAGTGGTGGAGGAGGCGCGGCTGACCGGGTACACCGAGACGACCCTCGGCCGGCGCCGCTACCTGCCCGACCTCACCAGCGACAACCGGCAGCGCCGCGAGATGGCCGAGCGGATGGCCCTCAATGCGCCGATCCAGGGCTCGGCCGCGGACGTCATCAAGGTGGCGATGCTGAACGTCGAGAAGGCGATCGCCGCCGAGGGACTGTCATCGCGGATGCTGCTCCAGGTGCACGACGAGCTCGTGCTCGAGGTGGCGCCGGGGGAGAACGAGAAGCTGGAGGCCCTGGTCCGCCGCGAGATGGCGGGCGCCGCCGACCTCTCGGTCGCCCTGGAGGTCTCGGTGGGCTTCGGCGAGAGCTGGGACGCCGCGGCGCACTGACGGTGACCGTCGCAGGGCAGCTGGCGGCGCGGCAGGTGAGCTATGCCCCCGTGGGCTCGACGCCGCCCGGGGACGACCGGTGGACGCCGCCGCACGGTTTCCGGCCGTACGAGCGGACCGTCGTCGTCGGTCGCGGCCAGGAGCACTGGGCAAGGCTGGCCGCCCTGCTGCTCGAGTGGGGCGTGAAGACGCGCAGCGGGTTCCGCATCGAGCCCGACGGAGCAACCGGGAAACGGGTCGAGCAGGGCGCGGACTACTGGCTGGTCGCCTCGTTCGGGCCCGTCTCTGTGCGGGAGCCCGCGCGGGTCGTGGCGGTCGTGGAGGAGCCCGACCGGTGCGGCTTCGCCTACGGGACCCTCGAGGGACATCCGGTCTCGGGGGAGGAGGCATTCGTCGTCTCCCGAACCCCGGAGGGGCAGGTCCTGCTCACCCTGCGGTCGATCACCCGGTCTTCCCCGGGCCGATGGCGTCTGCTCTTCCCGCTGATCCTCGTGGCCCAGCGCTGGTACCGGTCGCGCTACCTGCGGGCGCTGCTGCCCGACGGCTGATGAACGCACCGCGACCGATGCACGCTGAGCGCCCTCTTGACACGCGTGAGGGGGCACTCACCCTGTGTCGGCCATCCGAGTGAGCGGAATCGGGGTTCGTGAGGGCAGGCAGAGCCCGACGTCCGCACCCTCGGCGAGCGCCGTCGCCCGGCGCGGTCAGACGGTCTTGGTGCAGACCAGGATCAAGGTGCCGGGGATCAGGGCGCCGCGTTCGGGGGACCACTGGCCCCACTCCTGGGTGCGCCCCGGCGTCCACTCCGGTTCGACCAGGTCCTCGACGACCAGGCCGGCGCCGACGACGGCCCGCACCCAGTCGCCGACCGTGCGGTGGTGCTCGACGTAGACGGTGCGGCCCCGGTCGTCGGTCTCGACGTAGGGCCGGCGGTCGAAGTAGGAGGAGACGACGCGGAGGTCTTCGGGGTCGGGGGAGTCGGGGAACGGCCAGCGCATCGGGTGGTTCACCGACGCCACGAACCGCCCGCCCGGACGCAGGACCCGGGCGACCTCGACCAGCGCCCCTTCGACATCGGCGACGAACGGCAGCCCGCCGAAGGCCGAGCAGGCCACGTCCACCGATCCCGACGCCACCGGCAGCGCTCCGGCGTCGGCCTGGAGCAGCGGCACGTCGATGCCGGTGGACCGGTTCAGCTCCGCGGCACGGGCGAGCATCCCGGCCGAGAGGTCCAGCGCGACGACGTCGGCACCCGCCCGGCGCAGCCAGCGCGCGCACGGGGCCGAGCCACAGCCGATCTCCAGGACCCGCCGTCCCGCGACGTCCCCGAGCAGGTGTGCGTCGTCCTCGCGCAGGCCCTCCGGGCACCAGAGGAAGTCGATGTCCCCGAGGTCGGACCCGTGCTCGGCGAGATAGGCCGGAGCCGCGGCGTCCCACCAGCGACGATTGGCCCGTGACGATTCCTCGTCGCCGGTCGTCCGTCGGTCCACGCCCCCGGCGGCCGGGTAGCCGTCACTGCCCAGGGCGAGGTGCGGGGGAGGGGACGACGGGTCGCTCATGGCGCGCCGATCGTGACACGCCGGGGCAGGCGTCCGGTGCGCGCACCCAGGTGGACCGTGCCGTCTCGTCGTCCGTACGATGGGAATGCGCCAGAGGTCTGTCGTGCTGTTCCCTGCATGGGAATCGGCCCGCGCCGGCTCTCCCCGCTGTTCCATCCCCACGGTCGGGCGACCGTGGGGAACCTGTCCCTACGCATCCACCGTCCGGAGCTACCAACCACATGACCTCCACTCAGGTCCGTCCCGCCAGCACCACTCCCCAGGTCGCCGTGAACGACATCGGCACCGCCGAGGACTTCCTCGCAGCGATCGACCAGACGATCAAGTACTTCAACGACGGCGACATCGTCGAAGGCGTCATCGTCAAGGTCGACCGGGACGAGGTGCTGCTGGACATCGGCTACAAGACCGAGGGCGTCATCCCCTCGCGCGAACTCTCCATCAAGCACGACGTCGACCCCCACGAGGTCGTCAGCGTCGGCGACGAGGTGGAAGCCCTGGTCCTCCAGAAGGAGGACAAGGAAGGGCGGCTGATCCTCTCCAAGAAGCGCGCACAGTACGAGCGCGCCTGGGGCACGATCGAGGCCAAGAAGGAAGCCGACGAGGTCGTCACCGGCACCGTCATCGAGGTCGTCAAGGGCGGCCTGATCCTCGACATCGGCCTGCGCGGGTTCCTTCCCGCCTCGCTGGTCGAGATGCGCCGCGTCCGCGACCTGCAGCCCTACGTGGGCCGCGAGCTCGAGGCGAAGATCATCGAGCTCGACAAGAACCGCAACAACGTCGTCCTCTCCCGTCGGCAGTGGCTGGAGCAGACCCAGTCCGAGGTCCGCAGCGAGTTCCTCAACAAGCTCGCCAAGGGCCAGGTCCGCACGGGCGTCGTCTCCTCGATCGTCAACTTCGGTGCGTTCGTGGACCTCGGCGGCGTCGACGGCCTGGTGCACGTCTCCGAGCTGTCCTGGAAGCACATCGACCACCCGTCCGAGGTCGTCGAGGTCGGCCAGGAGGTCACCGTCGAGGTCCTCGACGTCGACCTCGACCGTGAGCGGGTCTCCCTGTCGCTGAAGGCGACGCAGGAGGACCCGTGGCGTCAGTTCGCCCGCACGCACCAGATCGGGCAGGTCGTCCCCGGCAAGGTCACCAAGCTCGTCCCCTTCGGTGCGTTCGTGCGCGTCGACGAGGGCATCGAGGGCCTGGTGCACATCTCCGAGCTGGCCGAGCGCCACGTGGAGATCCCGGAGCAGGTCGTGCAGGTCGGCGACGAGATCCTCGTCAAGGTCATCGACATCGACCTCGACCGTCGTCGCATCTCGCTGTCGCTGAAGCAGGCCAACGAGGGCGTCGTCGGCGACGAGGAGCAGTTCGACCCGGCCGCCTACGGCATGGCCGCGTCCTACGACGCCGAGGGCAACTACCTCTACCCGGAGGGCTTCGACTCCGACACCGGCGAATGGCGCGAGGGCTTCGACGCCCAGCGCGAGGAGTGGGAGAAGGCCTACGCCGAGGCCCAGACCCGCTTCGAGGCGCACCGCAAGCAGATCGCGGCCGCCAAGGAAGCCGACGCCGAGGCCGCTGCCGGTGGCAGCTACTCCAGCGACGACGCCGCGGGCAGCCCCGACGCTCCGAGCACCGGTGGCACGCTGGCCAGCGACGAGGCTCTTGCCGCGCTGCGGGCCAAGCTCGCCGGCGGTGAGTGAGCACTAGCTCCACGGTCCAGAGGCCCGGCATCCCTTCGGGGGTGCCGGGCCTCTGGCGTCGAGCAGCGCGCGAGAAAAGGGCCCGAGGACGACGTCCTCGGGCCCCTTCTCGTTCCCTTACAGGCTCAGGATGATCGCGAAGGCGGTGCGCGGGCGGCCGCCCGAACCCGCCAGGAAGCTCCAGGTGTGCCGTCCGGCGGCAGGTGCCTGGAACAGCCAGCGCGTGAACGAGGCGCGGGGGGCGGCGGGCCGCTGGAACTGCATCCGCTCGCGCACGGCGGGGATGTCGCTGCAGCGGACGCCGGTGGGCGTGCCGAGGCGGTGTCGGCCTGCGCCACGACGGGCAGCGCGGGTCGTCGGGGAGTCGGCCTGCGTGGGACGGGACATGATCGGGTTCTGCCTCTCTCGGCGGGGGAAGATCGCCACGGCGGACGCTATGGGCTGTTACTGGTGTGACTGGAGCGACGCGCCGGACAGGACGGGCGGGTGTTACTCGCCCGTGACCTTCGCCGTGAGCGGGTGCCCGGTAGACCGGGTCGCTACTGTCCGGGCGTGCTGCGCATCGGGCTGACCGGCGGAATCGGGTCGGGGAAGAGCACCGTCTCCCGGCTGCTGGCCGACCGCGGGGCGGTCATCGTGGACGCCGACGCCATCGCCCGGGAGGTGGTCGAACCGGGCACTCCGGGGTTGGCGGCGATCGTCGAGACGTTCGGCTCCGCGGTCCTGGCCGCGGACGGGTCGCTGGATCGGCCGGCCCTCGCCGCAGTGGTGTTCACCGATCCCGACCAGCGCCGCAAGCTCGACGCGATCGTCCATCCACTGGTGCGTGAGCGGGCGATCGAGGTCGCCGCGGCCGCGCCACCGGACGCCGTCCTCGTCAACGACGTGCCCCTGCTCGCCGAGACCGGCCAGGAGGCCTCCTACGACCTCGTCGTCGTCGTCGTCGCCGATCCCGAGACCCGCGTCGCCCGCCTCGTGCACCGCGGGCTGACGGCCGAGGACGCCCGGGCCCGGATGGCCGTGCAGGCGACCGACGAACAGCGCCGCGCCATCGCCGACGTCGTCCTGGACAACAGCGGCACCCCGGAGCAGCTCGCGGAGCAGGTGGAGCGACTCTGGGCCGAGCGCGTCGCCCCGGAGGTCGGCTGACCCGGAACGCAGAAGAGCCCCAGGTCCGCAGACCTGGGGCCCTCTTCTTGGTGGGCGATACTGGGATCGAACCAGTGACCTCTTCCGTGTCAGGGAAGCGCGCTACCGCTGCGCCAATCGCCCCTTCCGGTCTCGCGACCGGACCCTCCTCCACGCTCGCGCTCCGCGGAGGAGACGAGGTGGAGACGGGATTTGAACCCGTGTAGACGGCTTTGCAGGCCGTTGCCTCGCCTCTCGGCCACTCCACCGCACACGGGCCCGGGTCTCTCGACCAGGGCCCGAGGTTCCGAGCGGATGACGGGATTCGAACCCGCGACCCTCACCTTGGCAAGGTGATGCTCTACCACTGAGCCACATCCGCGTTGCGTGCAGAACTCTAACCGACGGTTCCGGGGGGCCCCAAACAGGGGGGTCCCGCCCGATCGCTCCCCGGGACGGGACCGAGCCGTTCCCGCAGGTCAGCGGCCCGTCGGGTCCGCTCCGCCGTTGGAGAGCAGGACGAGCAGCTCGTCGTCGAGGTCGAGCAGGGCGCTCTCGGTGCCGGTCGGGACGAGGGTCTCGGTCTGGCGCAGGAAGGCGGCAACCGTCGCGCGGGAGAGCTCGAACAGCGCCTCACCGGAGGGTGCGCGCAGGTGCAGGAACAGGACGTCGGTGGCCGCGTGCGCTGGCCACAACCGCACGTCACCGTCACCGGCGGGGCCGTCGAGGCCCGACTGGAGCAGTTCGCGGCTCAGGAGCCAGGCGATCCCGCCGTCCTCGAGGTCGACGATCCCGTTCTCGTCACCGACATCACCGAAGGCGATGCGGACGGCGAACGGGTCTGCTCCGTCGTAGCAGAGCAGCGCCGGTACCTCGGTCCACGACTGCGGGCCGACCAGCTGAAGCGTGATGGGGGAGGAGTACCCGGGGGTCCATCGGCTCGGCATGTCAGGTCAACGACCGTCGGGTCTCGAAGTGACGTCCCATTGCACTTCCTTCACATCAGTCCCAACCGTCACATTTGACGGGTCCGTGTCGTCCGCTGTCATGCCCGATATGGGGCAGATGAACCGCCGGAACGGGGCGCTGCGAAGGATGCGTGTGACCATGGGAGCTGTGAGCACCCCGGCACGGCGTCCCGAGGACGCCGCGGGGGACGCCGACGTCCTCCGACGCATCCGTGCGGGCGACCCGAGCGCGATCGACGACCTCTACGAGCGGTTCCGCCGTCCGGCCTTCGCGTTGGCCCGGCGGATCCTGGCGGACGACGTGCTGGCGGAGGACGTCCTGCAGGAGGTCTTCCTCAGCGTCTGGCGCGATCCGTCGGCCTACGAGCGCGGCAAGGGCAGCGTCGCGTCGTGGCTGCTGGCCGTCGTCCACCACAAGGCCGTCGACGCCGTCCGCCGTGAGGAATCCCAGCGCCGGCGCCGGGCACTGGCCGAGGAGGAGTTGATCCTCGACGAGCCGGTCGCTGCTCGTGACGTCGAGGACGACGTGTGGACCCGCATGGTCTCCCAGAAGGTCCGGACGGCCCTTGGCGAGCTGTCGCCACCACAGCGGGAGGCACTGACGTTGGCGTACTACGGGGGATACACGCAGCGCGAGGTGGCGGCACTGACCGGCGCCCCCCTCGGCACCGTGAAGACCCGGATGCTGTCCGGCATGCGCCGGCTGAAGCAGGAACTCGGCGACGCGGTCGCCGACATGACCGGCGGCGCACTCGGCGCCGCCTCGGCTCCGGAGGCCGGACGATGAACGCCGACCACGCCCGGTACGACGAACTCGCCGTCGGCTGGGCCCTGCACGCCCTCGAGCCCGAGGACGAGTCGTCGTTCACCGCTCACCTGTCCGGCTGCGAGCGCTGCGCGCGGACCGTCGCCGAGACCGAAGAGGTCATGGGCGCCATGGCCACCGACCTGCCCCAGCCCGAACCCTCCGAGGGCCTGCGCCACCGCATCCGTGCCGCCGTCGAGCAGACCGAGCAGGTGCCGGAACCGGCTGCCCCGTCCGTGGCACCCGTGGTGCGGCCGATCGCGATCGCCCCGGAACCGCGGCGGGAGGTCGACCACCGCTCGCGCTGGCGCCGCGCGCTGCCGGCCGGGCTGGTCGCGGCAGGCATCGCCGCCATCCTGGCCATGGGTCTGTGGAACGTCGTCCTCACCTCCGACCGGCAGGAACTGCAGGCGACCGTCGCGGAGCAGAGCGCGGTCATGAACGGCCTGCTGGCCCCCGGGCAGGCGACCATCGCCCCCCTCGAGCACGACGGGCTCTCGGTGGCGACCGTGGTGGCCCGCGGGGACGAGGTGCAGGTGCTCACGCACGGCCTGTCGGTCAACGATGCCGACTCGACCAGCTACGTGCTCTGGGGCATGGGTGGTCAGACGGCACAGCCGCTCGGGACGTTCGACGTCACCTCCGCACAGATGGCCCTCACAACCGTAGGCTCCGGGCTGACCGGCTTCGATCAGTTCGCCACCTACGGAATCAGCCTCGAACCCGGTCAGGAGGCTCCGTCGTTGCCGACGGAGGTCGTCGCGACCGGGCAGGTGACCAGCTGAGCGAACAGGAGACCGTCGCAGCGCCGGAACGCCGGCCGCAGCGGGAGACGCACGACGAGCGGCTCGCCCGCTACGACGCCGACGATTCGCACAGCCTGCGCGAACGGATCGCCGAGACCAGGTGGCGTCGCCGGATCGCCGCGCGCCGGTCGATCAACCACCCCTACCGGATCGCGGTGGGTGTCGTCGGTGGGCTGATCGTCGCGGTGGGTCTGGCGGCGATCCCGCTGCCGGGACCGGGCTGGCTGATCGTGATCGCCGGCCTCTTCGTCCTGGCGACGGAGTTCCTCTGGGCCGAGCGGCTGCTGGAGTTCACCAAGAAGCACGTGAAGCGCTGGACGGACTGGGTCACCGACCAGCCGGTGTGGGTGCGACTGGTGATCGCCGTGGCCACGGCGGCCTTCGTCTACGGCGTCGTCGTCGTCACCCTGCACGTGACGGGTGTCCCCGACTGGGTGCCGGGGTGGGTGCCGCTCTGGCGGTGACCGTCTGGCACAATCGGATGCGCATTCACCAATAACTGCACCGGGCGATTGGCTCAGCGGTAGAGCGCTTCGTTCACACCGAAGAGGTCACTGGTTCGATCCCAGTATCGCCCACAGTTGTCGAACCCCAGGTCAGCCCGAGCGGCTGACCTGGGGTTCATCCGTTTCCGGAGCGGTGCCGTGCGCGACCGCCGGCGGAAGCGGACGATCGTGGTGATGGCACTGGATCGCGCGGCCCGGCTCCGGGTCGCGCTCGAGCGCGACGGCGGCACCTGCATCTGGTGCGGGCGCGCCTTCACCGCCCAGATCACTCCCTCGACCGAGCACGTCGTCCCGCGGGTCAAGGGCGGGCCGTCGTGGCCGGAGAACGAGGTGGCGGCCTGCCGGCGGTGCAACGCCGACCGCGGGCACCGCGGCCCCGTCGAGTGGCTGGAGGAGTGCGAGCGCCGGGGCTGGGAACCCGACGGGGCGCGGCTGGTCCGTGCACTGACCCAGCTGGTGGACGCGATCGCCCGCGAGGGCGGCCAGCGGCGTGCCCGCCCCTACGTGGACGCCCAGCTGCGCCGCCTCCGGCGCCGGGCCGCGCCCCGGGGCGCAGGGCTGGCATAGCGTCGCCGGCGTGGCACAGCAGGAGGACCGCGTCGTGGGCCGCGTCGAGCAGATCTGGGTGTATCCGGTGCGCTCCCTCGCCGGCACCGCGGTGACCGATGCCGAGGTGACCGGACACGGCCTGGCGGGCGACCGGGCGTGGACCGTCCTCGGGGACGACGACCGCGTCCTGCGTGCCAAGGACGAGCCGGGAATCGCCGACGTCCCCGGCACCGGCGACCCGGGGGTGGACGCCGGCTCGCTCGCGGCGGTGCTCGGTCGCGCCGTCCGCCTGGTGCCGACGCCCGAGGAGGCGACCGTGGCACCCGTCCACCTCGTCTCCCGGGGCGCGATCGAGCGGGCGGCCCAGGGCGAGGTGCCGGAGGGTTGCTCGGCGGACGACCCGCGGGCGAACCTGGTCCTGACCCTCGACGGTGACGAGCGCACCTGGGTCGGCCGTGAGCTCCGGGTGGGGGAGGCCGTCCTGGAGGTCACCCGGACGCCGAAGCACTGCCTCGGCGTCTACGCCGACGTCCGGCGGGCCGGCCGGATCAGCGTCGGGGACCCGGTTCTGCTCTAACCTGCCGCCGTGCCGAGCAGCCGAGCCGCGCTGCCGGGGCTCCTGCTCCTCCTGGCCGCCTGCAGGCCCGCCTCCCCGGCCGCGGCGCCCGCGCCGTCCTCGACCGCGGCAGCTCCGCAGAGCTTCACGCTGGTCGCGACCGGACGTCCTGATCCACCAGAACCGGGCGCTCACCGCCGGGGCCCTCCAGGACGACGGCACCTACGACTTCTCCGGCGTCCTCGCTCCCGTCGCCCCGCTGATCGAGGCTGCCGATCTCGCGATCTGCCACCTGGAGACGCCCGTCGCGCCGCCCGGCGGTCCGTACCGCGGCTACCCGAGCTTCGCCGTCCAGCCCGAGATCCTCGACGCCCTTGCCGGAGCCGGCTACGACCTCTGCTCGACCGCCTCCAACCACTCCCTGGACGACGGCGCCGACGGCCTGGCCCGCACCCTCGACGTGCTCGACGCGGCGAGGATCGCGCACTCCGGCACCTACCGGACGGAAACCGAGAGCGTCGAACCGACGATCGTCGACGCCGGAGGCGTGCGGGTCGGGCACGTCGCGGGCACCTACGCCCTCAACGGCGGTGGACCCCCGGCCGGCCGGGAGTGGTCGGTCGAGGTGGCGGCGGTGCCGGACGTCACCGGGATGCTGGCGGCCGCGGCTCGGGCGCGGGCTGCGGGGGCGCAGGTCGTCGTCGCGAGCCTGCACTGCTGCCTGGAGTACGACAACGACCCGACCGAGGCGCAGGTCGCCGCCGTCCGCGCGCTGCTCGCCTCCCCGGACGTCGATCTCGTGCTCGGCCACCACGCGCACGTCGTGCAGCCGTACGAGCAGGTCGCGGGGGAGTGGGCCGCCTACGGGCTCGGCAACTCGATCGCCGAGCATGCGACCCGCGGCTATCCGACCGAGGACTCGGTGATGGCCCGCTTCACCTTCACCCGCGGGGCGGAGGGCCGGTTCACCGTCACGCGCGCGGAGGCGGTCCCGCTGCAGATCGTCGTCGGGGGTGACGACGTGACGGTCCGACCGGCCGACGAGGCGAACTTCGACCGGGTCGCCGACGTGCTCGCGCGGAGGGGCGCCACAGCGGCGGGGCTGGATATCGTCCAGGGCTGAGCCGGAGCCGCGCACTAGTCTCGGGGGGCCTGCCCAGCCCGTGTTCCACAGACCTTCCAGGAGTTCCTGTGTCCGCCCCGCCCTCTCCGACCGCCGTCCTCCCGATCCGGGTTCCGGCCGGATCGACGGCGATGCAGGCGCTCAAGGAGGCCGGGATCCCGCTGAAGGGGCCCGACGGCGCCGTCGTCGTCCGGGACGTCGCCTCCGGTGACCTCAAGGACCTGAACTGGGCTCCGGACGCCGACGCGCAGGTCGAGCCGGTGCCGGCCGCCAGCGCCGACGGACGCGCGGTGATCCGGCACTCGACCGCGCACGTGCTGGCCCAGGCCGTGCAGGAGTTGTTCCCCGGCACGAAGCTCGGCATCGGCCCGCCCGTCGAGAACGGCTTCTACTACGACTTCGACCCGGAGCGGCCCTTCACCCCCGAGGACCTCACCGCGATCGAGAAGAAGATGCAGGAGATCGTCCGCGCGGGACAGAACTTCGCCCGACGCGAGATCAGTGACGCCGACGCGAAGGACGAGCTGGCGCACGAGCCGTACAAGCTGGAGCTGATCGGCCTCAAGGGCGGCGCCAGCGGGGACGGCGGAGCCGACGAGGGCGTTTCAGTGGAGGTCGGCGGCGCGCAGCTGACCATGTACGACAACCTCGACGCCCGCACCGGTGACCTGGTCTGGACCGACCTCTGCCGCGGCCCGCACCTGCCGCGCACCAGCACGATCCCGGCGTTCTCCCTCACCCGGAGTGCGGCCGCCTACTGGCGGGGCAGCGAGAAGAACCCCCAGCTGCAGCGCATCTACGGCACCGCCTGGGAGAGCAAGGACGCGCACAAGGCCTACCTGGAGCAGCTGGCCGAAGCCGAGCGGCGTGACCACCGCCGCCTCGGCGCCGAGCTCGACCTCTTCAGCTTCCCCGACGAGATCGGCTCCGGCCTGGCCGTCTTCCACCCCAAGGGCGGGGTGGTCAAGCGGGAGATGGAGGACTACGTCCGCGCCCGGCACATCCAGGAGGGCTTCGACTACGTCGGCACGCCGCACATCACCAAGGCCGGCCTGTTCGAGACCTCGGGGCACCTGCCGTACTACGAGGACACCATGTTCCCGGCCATGGACCTGGAGAACGCGAAGTACTACCTCAAGGCCATGAACTGCCCGATGCACAACCTGATCTTCCAGTCGCGCGGGCGGTCCTACCGCGAGCTGCCGCTGCGCTTCTTCGAGTTCGGGTCCGTCTACCGGTACGAGAAGTCCGGCGTCGTCCACGGCCTCACCCGCGTGCGGGGACTCACCCAGGACGACTCGCACAGCTACGTCACCCCGGAGCAGGCGCCGGGGGAGATCCGCCACCTGCTCGCGTTCGTGCTCGGGCTGCTCCGCGACTTCGGCCTCGACGACTACTACCTGGAGCTGTCCACCCGCGGCGACGACCCGGAGAAGGCAGCCAAGTTCATCGGGTCGGAAGAGGAGTGGGTGGTCGCCACGAAGGTGCTGGAGGACGCGGCCAAGGAGACCGGCCTCGAGCTCGTGCCCGACCCCGGCGGCGCGGCGTTCTACGGGCCGAAGATCTCCGTGCAGGCCCGTGACGCGATCGGTCGCACCTGGCAGATGTCGACCATCCAGTACGACTTCAACCAGCCCGCCCGGTTCGGCCTGGAGTACACCTCCGCCGACGGCGGCCGCGCGCAGCCGGTGATGATCCACTCGGCGAAGTTCGGGTCCATCGAGCGGTTCTTCGGCGTCCTCACCGAGCACTACGCGGGCGCCTTCCCGGCCTGGCTGGCCCCCGTGCAGGTCGTCGGCATCCCGATCACCGACGAGCAGGTGCCCTACCTGACCGACGTCGCCCTGCTGCTGCGGGAGAAGGGCATCCGGGTCGAGATCGACGACTCCGACGACCGGATGCAGAAGAAGATCCGCAACAGCAGCAAGCAGAAGATCCCGTTCGTCCTCCTCGCCGGGGCCACCGACGCCGAGGCCGGCGCGGTCTCCTTCCGCTACCGGGACGGCTCCCAGCGCAACGGCGTCCCGGTCGCGGACGCCGTCGCCCAGATCGCCGAGTGGGTGGCCGCCCGGCACAACGTCGACCCCTCGGCCGAGGGTGAGCAGGCGGCCGCCGGATGAGCGACGGGCGGGCGGGGAACGAGACCGCGTACCGCGTCGCCGTCCCCTCCGACGACGGCGGCCCCGCTGTGACTCAGGCCCCCGGGCAGGCCTTCGAGCACCTCTGGACGCCGTACCGGATGGCCTACATCCGCGGGGAGGGCAAGCCCACGGGCGCACACGACTGCCCGTTCTGCGTCATCCCGACGATGAGCGACGAGGACGGACTGATCGTGGCCCGGGGGACGACGGTCTTCGCCGTCCTCAACCTGTACCCGTACAACGCCGGCCACCTGATGCTCGTCCCGTACCGGCACGTTCCCGACTACACCGACCTCACCCTCGACGAGGTCGCCGAGCTCGGCGCCTATACCCAGACGGCGATGCGGACCGTCCGCTCGGTCAGCGGCGCGCACGGCTTCAACATCGGCATGAACCAGGGCTCGGTCGCCGGGGCCGGAATCGCCGACCACCTGCACCAGCACGCCGTGCCGCGCTGGGGCGGGGACACCAACTTCATGCCGGTCATCGGGCTCACCCGGGTGCTCCCGCAGGTCCTCAGCGAGACGCGGGCGCTGCTCGCGGACGCGTGGGCGGCGGCCGCGGTCCCGGCGTCCTCTGCCCGCCCCGGCACCCCGACGGAGGCCTGAGTGCTCGGCGTCAACGCCCGACCGGTCGTGGCCAAGGTCGTCGCACCCGTCGTCGGGGGACTGGCCCGCGCCGGGGTCACGCCCGACATGGTCACCATCACGGGCACGGTCGGCGCCGTCGCCGGCGCCGTCGCCCTGTTCGGCACCGGGCACCTGTTCTGGGGCACCGTCGCCGTCACCTTCTGCGTCCTCCTCGACCTCCTGGACGGCGCCCTCGCCCGGGCCCGCGGGGGCGGGTCGGTGTTCGGTGCAGTGCTCGACTCCACCGGCGACCGCGCGGCCGACGCGGCCATCTTCGCCTCGCTGGCCTGGTGGTTCTCCGGCGGCGGCGACAACCGGCTGCTCGTCCTGCTGGCGCTGATCTGCCTGGTGCTGGGGGTGCTCACCTCCTACATCAAGGCGCGGGCCGAGGGCGTGGGCCTGTCCTGCGACGTCGGCGTCGTCGAGCGGACCGAGCGGCTGCTGCTGGTGCTGTTCGGCACCGGGCTGGCCGGGCTCGGGCTGCCCTACGCGCTGCACGTCGCGCTATGGGTCCTCCTCGTGGGCAGCGCCGTCACGGTGGGCCAACGCATCGTCGCCGTCCGCCGATCCGCGGCCGGCGCCCCGCTGGCCGCCCCGCCCGCAGCGCCGTGACCGGGACCCTCCGGGCCCGGCTCACGGCCGGGGCCACCGACGCCGGCTTCGCGGCGGGGTGGCACGCCGTGCGCATGCTGCCCGAGCCCGCGGCCCGCGGAGCCTTCGACCGGGCCGGTCGCTGGGCGGCCGGCCGCGACGGCAAGGGCACCCGGCAGCTCCGGGCCAACCTGCGGGTCGTCACCGGCGGTGCGCTGTCCGAGCCGGAGCTGGCCGAGCTGACGACCCGCGGCCTGCGCTCCTACGCCCGGTACTGGCAGGAGGCCTTCCGGCTGCCCACGCTGAGCAGCCAGCGGATCGTCACCGGCACCGAGGTGATCGGGCTCGAGCACGTCCAGAAGGCACGCGACAGCGGGCGCGGCCTGGTGATGGTGCTGCCGCACAGCGGCAACTGGGACGCCGCCGGCGTCTGGTTCATCGACTTCCTCGGCGGGCCGTTCATGACCGTCGCCGAGCGCCTCAAGCCCGAGTCGCTCTACCGGCGCTTCCTCGACTACCGGGAATCGCTGGGCTTCCGGGTCGTCCCGCTCACCGGCGGCCGGCGGCCGAGCACCGACGTGCTCCGCGACTGGCTGAGCGAGGGTGGCGTCACCTGCCTGCTCGTCGACCGCAACCTCGGCAGCGGCGGGGTACCGGTGGACTTCTTCGGCCGGCCGGCGACGATGCCCGGCGGCGCGGCGCTGCTGGCCTCCCAGACCGGGGCCGCGCTGATCCCGACCGTCTGCCAGTTCACCGAGCGGGGATGGCGGCTGATCTTCTCCCCGGAGATCCCCGTCGACGGGCCCGGCCGGCTCAAGGACCGGGTGGGCGGCGCGATGCAGTCGGTCGCCGACGCCTTCGTCGACGGGATCGCCCGGCAGCCCGAGGACTGGCACATGCTCGGCCGGATCTGGCCCGACGTCGCTGCCGATCCTCCCGCCTCCGGTCCCCGGGCAGATTCCGCGAGGTCCTGATGCGGATCGGCCTGGTCTGTCCCTACCAGTGGGACGTCCCCGGTGGGGTCCAGTACCACGTGCGTGACCTGGCCGGGACGCTGCGCGGGATGGGTCACCACGTCGAGGTCCTGACGCCGGCCGAGCACGAGGAGTCGCTGCCCGAGCACGCGACCTTCGCCGGGCGGACGGTCCCGATGCCCTACAACGGCTCGATGGCGAGCTGGCAGTTCGGCCCGGTCTCCGCGGCGCGGGTCCGCCGCTGGTTGCGGGAGGGGCACTTCGACGTCGTCCACGTGCACGAGCCGGCGCCGCCGTCGGTCTCCCTGCTGGTCTGCATGATCGCCACGGGCCCGATCGTCGCCACCTTCCACGCCGCGACCACGCGCTCGAAGTTGCTGGCGGCCTGGGGGCCGGTCGTGCGCCCCTGGCTGGAGCGGATCACCGGGCGCATCGCGGTGTCGGACTTCGCCCGGCGCGTGCAGGTCGAGCACCTCGGCGGGGACGCGGTGATCATCCCGAACGGCGTCCACGTGGACGTCTTCGCGCACGGCCCCTCGCTGCCGGGCGTCACGCGGGGCGTCGACGGCCCGACCATCGGCTTCCTCGGTCGCTTCGACGAGCCGCGCAAGGGCCTGCCGGTGCTCCTGGACGCGATGCGCACCGTCGTCCGCCGGCATCCGGACGCGCGGCTGCTCATCGCCGGACGCGGGGACGCCGCGGCGATCGACGAGCTGATCGGCTCCGACCTGCGCGCCCACGTCCGGCTGCTCGGGGAGCTGTCCGAGGCCGACAAGGCCGCCTTCCTCCGCTCGGTGGACATCTACTGCGCGCCCAACCTGCTCGGGGAGTCCTTCGGCGTCGTCCTGATCGAAGCGCTCGCCGCGGGGGCGCCGATCGTGGCCAGCGACCTGGACGCCTTCGCCCGGGTGCTCGAGGACGGCGCGGCCGGGGTGCTGGTCCGCCGCGGCGACCCCGCCGCGCTCGCGGACGCGCTCTGCGGCCTGCTGGCCGACCCCGCGCGGCTCGCCGAGCTCTCGGCCGGCGGTGCGCGCGCCGCGGCCGTCTACGACTGGGACGTCCTGGCCCGGCAGATCCTCGCCGTCTACGAGACCGTCCTGCCTCCGGGCGGTGGTGAGGTGACCCTGGGTGAGGACGACGCCGGCGTGTCCTTCGGCGGCCCTCCTGCAGGGTCCCGCCGCGAGCTCGCGAGCGGTGGGGGGCAGGAGGGTCCTTACTCTGACATCCCGTGACGCCCGAGGCCTGGATCCTGCTGGTCGGCGTCCTCGTTCTCCTGCTGGTCGCGTGGACCGCGTGGACCCTCGTCCGGCTCAACCGGCTGGAGGCCCGCGTCGACCAGGCCTGGACGACCCTGGACACCCAGCTGCAGCGGCGGGCGGGTCTGGCCGAGGAGCTGGCCCGCAGCTACCCGGCCGCCGTGGGCGAGGACCGCGCGGAGTACCTGGCCGCGTTCGCCGCGGATGCCCGGGCGCCCGTCGACGGCGACCGCGAGCTCGCCGAGAACCTGCTCGGTCGGGAACTGCGGGACCTGCCCGAGGGGCTGCCGGGCATCCCGGCGGCACTGCGCACCGACCTGGACGGGACCCGGACGCGGGTCGGGCTGGCCCGCCGGTTCTACAACGACGCGGTGCGCGACACCGCCGCGTTGCGCCACCGCCGGCTGTCCCGGCTGCTCCGGCTGCACGGCTCGCGCCCGCTGCCGCGCTACTTCGACATCGACGACCGCCTGGACGGGGCGCGCGGCGGCCGGACGCCACCGGTCAGAGCGGTCGCCGACCGGCCGTACGATGTCGGGGTTCCACCCGCTCGTTCCTGAGTTTCCGTCGATCCGTAAGGCAGCATTCCGTGGCCACCCCAGACACCACCCCGTCCACCGGCACCGAGCGCGTCAAGCGCGGCATGGCCGAGCAGCTCAAGGGCGGCGTCATCATGGACGTCGTCACTCCCGAGCAGGCCAAGATCGCCGAGGACGCCGGTGCGGTGGCCGTCATGGCGCTGGAGCGGGTGCCCGCCGACATCCGCGTGCAGGGTGGCATCGCCCGCATGAGCGACCCCGACATGATCGAGGGCATCATCGGCGCGGTCTCCATCCCGGTGATGGCCAAGGCCCGGATCGGCCACTTCGTCGAGGCCCAGGTCCTGCAGAGCCTGGGCGTCGACTACATCGACGAGTCCGAGGTCCTCACCCCGGCCGACGAGGCGCACCACATCGCCAAGAGCGAGTTCACCGTCCCCTTCGTCTGCGGCGCCACCGACCTGGGTGAGGCGCTGCGCCGCATCTCCGAGGGCGCGGCGATGATCCGGTC
The DNA here is from genome assembly GCF_004570875.1 of Blastococcus sp. CT_GayMR16. Lineage (GTDB taxonomy): Bacteria > Actinomycetota > Actinomycetes > Mycobacteriales > Geodermatophilaceae > Blastococcus_B. Next base: position 96,054 of record NZ_SPQK01000011.1, read on the forward strand.
CAAGGGCGAGGCCGGCACCGGCAACGTCGTGGAGGCCACCCGGCACATGCGGTCGATCCGCGCCGGCATCAAGCGCCTCGGCACCCTCGACGAGACCGAGCTGTTCGTGGCCGCGAAGGAGCTTCGCGCGCCCTACGACCTGGTCGTCGAGGTCGCTCGCCTGGGCAAGCTGCCCGTCGTGCTGTTCACCGCCGGCGGCATCGCCACCCCGGCGGACGCCGCGATGATGATGCAGCTCGGTGCCGAGGGTGTGTTCGTCGGCTCGGGCATCTTCAAGGCCGGCGACCCCGCGCTGCGCGCCGCCGCGATCGTGCAGGCGACGACCTTCCACGACGACCCCGCCGTCATCGCCAAGGTCTCCCGCGGCCTGGGCGAGCCGATGGTCGGCATCAACATCTCCACGCTGCCCGAGAGCGAGCGGTACGCCACCCGCGGCTGGTGACCCCGAGCGGACCGGATCCGGCCTAGGCGTCGGATCGCGCGGAGTACGGCTTGCCCGGCCAGTACGCCCACTCCTCGAAGTCCTCGACCCGACCGTCCGGGGCGAACCGCAGCACCCACAGGTCCCGGTACTCCTGCGCCACCGGCTCGCGATAGCGCACGTCGAGCCGGACCACTGCCTCCGGTCCCTCGACGGCGACCGGCTCCGCGGCCACCGAGAACGTCCGGCCCTCGTCGTCGAGCCAGAACTCCTGGATCCCCGCGTGACCGGCCTTCGGCTCCTCGTAGGGCGAGGTCCGATACCTCGCGTCCTCGGTGAACAGCCTGCTGACGGCGGTGCGGTCACCGGACCGCCACGCGCGCTCGTAGTCCGCGACCCACCGCATCACGCCGTCTCGATCCACGAGGTCACGCTGCCACGAACAGGTCAGGTGGTGGCCGGGAAGCGGTACCGGGTCTGCGCGAAGCGGCCCTTGGCGAATGCGAGCACCTTCGTGGGAGCGACCTCGAACACGACGGCTGATCCGCCGTCCCCGTGATGGAAGGACCCGTGCTCGACGGTGAAGTCCCAGTCGCCCCGGTACTTGCTGCGCCAGAGGTCGGCGAGGGTGCGCAGCCGGGCGTCGTCGCTGACCTGCACGGCGCTGCCTTCGACGACGAGGTCCAGTCCCTCCTTCCATCGGTTGGTGCCGGTGGTAAGGGCGACGTGCGGGTTCGCTGTCAGGTTCACCGCCTTCTGCTCCGCCGGACCCGTGCAGAAGTGGAGCCGGCCTTCGGACCAGACGGCCGGCAGGGGTGTGACGTGTGGCCGGCCGTCGCCTCGTACCGTCGAGATCCAGAAGAGCTCGGCGGTCTCGAGCACGCGGAGCGCGTCCGACCATGGCGTCGGAGGCGACTCCGGATCGCCGAAGCGGGTGTCCTGCTCGGGTGTGGGTTCCATGCCTTTTCTGACACCCGGAACGGCAGCGATTCATCGGTGGCCCTCCGGGCCAGCGATTCATCAGTGGCCCTCCGGGCCTCCACCCCGGTTCGGGCCCCCCGTAGCGTGGACGGTCGTGTCCAGCCATACCGCCCGGCCCGTCATCGGGGTCCTCGCCCTGCAGGGCGACGTCCGTGAGCACCTGGCCGCGCTGCGCGAGCAGGGTGCCGACGCGGTGACCGTGCGCCGGCCCGAGGAGCTGGCCGCGGTGGACGGCCTGATCATCCCGGGCGGGGAGTCGACGACCATGGTCAAGCTGGCCGCCCGGTTCGAGCTGCTCGAGCCGCTGCGTGCCGCCGTCCGCGCCGGGCTGCCGGCCTACGGCTCGTGCGCCGGGATGATCCTGCTCGCCGATCGGATCCTCGACGCCCCGCCCGACCAGGAGACCATCGGCGGCCTGGACGTCACGGTCCGCCGCAACGCGTTCGGCCGGCAGGTGGACTCCTTCGAGTCCGACATCGCCTTCGAGGGCCTCGACGGCGGGGACGTGCACGCCGTCTTCATCCGGGCGCCGTGGGTGGAGGAGGCCGGCGAGCAGGTCGTCGTCCTCGGCCGGGTCGTGGGGGGACCGGCCGACGGTAAGATCGTGGCGGTCCGCCAGGGCAATCTGGTGGCGACGAGCTTTCACCCCGAGCTGACCGGGGACCGCCGGGTGCACGCGATGTTCGCCGACATCGTCCGCAACCACTTGGCCGAGCAGGCCGGCAGCGTTCCGAATGGGGCCGCCGGGAACGAGAGGGGCAAGCCATGAGCGGCCATTCCAAGTGGGCGACGACCAAGCACAAGAAGGCCGGCATCGATGCCAAGCGCGGCAAGCTCTTCGCCAAGCTGATCAAGAACATCGAGGTCGCGGCGCGCACCGGCGGCGGTGACCTCTCGGGCAACCCGACGCTCTTCGACGCCGTCCAGAAGGCCAAGAAGTCCTCGGTGCCCAACGACAACATCGACCGCGCGGTCAAGCGCGGATCCGGCGCCGAGGCCGGCGGCGTCGACTACCAGGGCATCACCTACGAGGGCTACGCGCCCGGCGGCGTCGCCGTCCTGATCGAGTGCCTCACCGACAACAAGAACCGCTCGGCCATGGAGGTGCGCACCGCCATGACCCGCAACGGCGGGTCGATGGCCGACCCCGGCTCGGTCTCCTACCTCTTCACCCGCAAGGGCGTCATCGTGGTGCCGAAGTCCGACGGCGTCGACGAGGACGCCGTGCTCATGGCCGTCCTGGACGCCGGCGCCGAGGAGGTCCGCGACCTCGGGGACACGTTCGAGGTGGTCTGCGAGCCGACCGACCTGGTCACCGTCCGCACCGGCCTGCAGGACGCCGGGATCGACTACGACTCCGCCGAGGCCGGCTTCGTGCCCAGCGTCACCGTCGAGCTCGACGAGGACAGCGCAGGCAAGGTCTTCCGGCTGATCGACGCCCTCGAGGACTGCGACGACGTGCAGAACGTCTACGCGAACTACGACGTGTCCGACGAGGTCCTCGAGCGCGTCGGCTGAACAAGGACCTCGTCCTCCCCACCCCTCGCACGCTCGCGGCGGTGCCCGGGACGAGGCCGAAGAGGGCGTGTCGGCGCGGGTGGGTCGGTCTCGGCCGCTAGCCTCGGTCGAACAGGCGTTCGGCTGATCAAGGAGCTCGTCATGCGGGTGCTCGGTATCGACCCCGGTCTCACCCGGTGCGGGTGGGGCGTGGTCGAGGGCCGCCCCGGGGCGCGACCCACCGCGATCGGCGTCGGCGTGATCCGCACGATGGCCGAGCTCGACCTGGAGCTGCGCCTGCTGGAGCTGCACACGGCGGTGACCGCCCTCCTGCGCGAGCACCGGCCGGACGTGGTGGCGATCGAGCGGGTCTTCACCCAGAACAACAAGGGGACGGCGATGGGGACGGCGCAGGCCGCCGGCGTCGCCGCGCTCGCCGCCGCCCAGGCCGACCGGCCGGTCGCCTGGCACACCCCCAGCGAGGTCAAGGCCGCCATCTCCGGTAACGGCCGCGCCGACAAGGAGCAGGTCACCCTGATGGTCACCCGAGTGCTCGGTCTGGCCGAGGCGCCGAAGCCTGCCGACGCCGCCGACGCCCTGGCGCTCGCGGTCTGTCACGTCTGGCGCGGCCCGGCCCAGGAGCGGCTGCGCAAGGCCGCGATCGTCAGCGGCATCGGCGCCCCGGTCCGGCAGACGACCCTCCCGCGCTGGACGGGGGTGGCCGCCCGATGATCGCGTCGGTGTCCGGCCGCGTGGCCGCGGTCTCCCCGGACGGCGCCGTCGTCGAGGTCGGCGGGATCGGGCTGGCCGTGCAGTGCACCCCGGGAACCATCGCGCGGCTGCAGGTGGGGGAGAACGCCCGGCTCTCGACCAGCCTGATCGTGCGCGAGGACTCCCTGACGCTCTACGGCTTCGCCGACGACGACGAGCGCAGCCTGTTCGAGCTGCTGCAGACGGCCAACGGCGTGGGCCCGCGGCTGGCGCAGGCAGTGCTGGCGATCCACCCGCCGCGCGAGGTCCGGCGGGCGGTCTCGATGGCCGACGTCAAGGCGCTGATGCTGGTGCCGGGCATCGGCAAGAAGGGCGCCGAGCGGCTGATCCTGGAGCTGCGCGACCGGCTCGGCGTCACGACCTCCGACACCTCGCTCGACGCCCCGCTGGGTCCGTCGCTGATCACTCCGGTCGCGCCGTGGAAGGACCAGCTGACCTCGGCCCTGGTCGGGTTCGGCTGGAGCGTGAAAGAGGCGGACGGCGCGATCGCGCAGCTCGTCCCCGTCGCTGACGAGCAGATCGCGGCGAACGGCGGCGTGGAGATCGCCATCCTCCTGCGCCAGGCGCTGCAGCTCCTGGGCCGCGCATGAGTGCGCCCTTCGACCGCTCGCTCACCGGGGAGGTCGACGGCGGCCTGGGCCAGGACGCCGCGGTGTCCCCGCTGGCCGGCGACGAGGAGCGGGTCGTCGAGTCGGCGCTGCGGCCGCACTCCCTGACGGAGTTCATCGGCCAGCCCAAGGTCTCGCGGCAGCTGGCGCTGGTGCTCGAGGGCGCCAAGCGGCGCGGCCGGCCACCGGACCACGTGCTGCTCTCCGGCCCGCCCGGGCTGGGGAAGACCAGCCTGGCGCTGATCATCGGCTCCGAGCTGGGGACGGCGGTCAAGATCACCAGCGGCCCGGCGATCGAGCGCTCCGGCGACCTCGCCGCGATGCTGTCCAACCTCGCGCCCGGCGACGTCCTCTTCATCGACGAGATCCACCGCATCGCCCGGCCCGCCGAGGAACTGCTGTACATGGCGATGGAGGACTTCCGGGTCGACGTCGTCGTCGGAAAGGGTCCCGGGGCGACGGCGATCCCCCTGGAGATCAGCCCGTTCACGCTCGTCGGCGCCACCACGCGCGCCGGGCTCCTCACCGGACCGCTCCGGGACCGGTTCGGCTTCGTCGGTCAGATGGAGTTCTACGAGGTGGCGGAACTGCAGCAGGTGCTGCGCCGCAGCGCCGCGCTGCTCGGGGTCGACCTGACCGACGAGGGGTCCGCGGAGATCGCCGGCCGCTCCCGCGGCACACCGCGCATCGCCAACCGGCTGCTGCGCCGGGTCCGCGACTTCGCCGAGGTCGAGGCCGACGGGCGGGTCACCCTGGCTGTGGCCCAGGCCGCGCTGGCGCTGTACGACGTCGACGACCTCGGCCTGGACCGCCTGGACCGGGCGGTGCTGGAGGCACTGGTCGTGCGCTTCGGCGGCGGACCGGTCGGCGTCGCGACGCTGGCGGTGGCCGTGGGGGAGGAGCCCAACACCGTCGAGGAGGTCTGCGAGCCGTTCCTCGTGCGGGCGGGCCTGCTCGCCCGCACCTCACGGGGACGGGTGGCGACGGAGGCCGCATGGCACCACCTGGGCCGGCCGCTGCCCCGTGGTGGTGCCCTGCTCGGTGGGGCGGGTGGGGCGATCAGTGGCCTGACCGGTGCCCCGTCCACCCCGGGTGCGTCCCCAGAGCCCCTGTTCGGCGCCTAGACTTCGACACGCTGGCGCGCAACTCGTCCGGCCGTGGCCGTGCGCGTCCCGTCCGGCCGTCCGTGCGCCTTGCACCAGACGCAGTCGACGTACCCGAGCGGTCCCGAACCGGGCCCGCACCCCACCGCGGAGCAGCACGCGCGGTAGAGAGGCACATCTGTCGTGGAGCAGTACTTCCCGATCGTCCTGATCGCCCTGTTCGCCGTCGTCCTGTTCGTGCTGCCGGCCCGGCAGCGCAAGCGGATGCAGGCCCAGGCGCAGGCACTCCAGGAGTCCCTGGACATCGGTACGCCGGTCATGACCACCAGCGGCCTGCACGGCAACGTCGCCTCGATCGGTGACAAGACGGTCGACCTCGAGATCGCCCCCGGCGTCGTGGTCACGTTCGCCCGGCAGGCGATCCTCGAGATCCGCAAGCCCCTCGGGACGACCGACGGCCTCACCGACGAGGGCACCGACTCCGGTACGCCCGGCACGGCCGGCGGGCGTCCGGCCGACGGCGCCGTCTGAGCCGGGCGACCACCATGGCCAACCGCTCGCTGCCCTCCGGCCGCTACTTCGGCGCATTCATCGCGATCGTCGCGATCCTGTACGGCCTGGTCTTCTTCACCGGGGCCAGCAAGACGCCCCAGCTCGGCCTGGACCTGCGCGGCGGCACCACGGTCACGCTCACCGCTCGCACCCCGAATGGCCAGGCGCCCGCGCAGGAGGATCTGGAGCTGGCGCGCCAGATCATCGAGCAGCGGGTGAACGGCCTCGGTGTCGCCGAGGCCGAGGTGGTCACCGAGGGCGACTCGAACATCGTCATCTCCGTTCCCGGGGACGACGGCGACCAGGCCCGCCAGCTCGGCCAGACGGCGCAGCTGCGGTTCCGGCCGGTCGTCACGGGCCCGGAGCCGGTCACGGCCGCCGCCGACGCCAGCGCGGCGCCGACGGACGGTGCGGCCCCGACGGACGCCGCGACCCCCTCCGACGCCGCGACCCCCTCCGACGCCGCGACGCCCACGGACGCGGCGGCCACCGACTCGGCCGCGCCCACCGGTCCGGCGTCCCCGTCGGTGGCCCCGGACGCACCACCGGTCACCCAGGAGCAGGCCGCGGCCACCTACGCCACGCTCGCCTGCGACACCGAGGCGACCGGCGCCGTCGACCGCTCCGACGACTATGTGGCCTCCTGCAGCGAGGACGGCAGCGTCAAGTACCTGCTCGGCCCCGCGGTGGTCGAGGGCACCGACGTCACCGATGCCAGCCCCGGCACGCGCCAGGGCACCGGCGAGTGGATCGTCCAGCTGGACTTCAACTCCTCGGGCTCGGCGGCGTGGGCCGAGTTCACCGGCGCCAACGTCGGCAAGCAGGTCGGCATCACCCTGGACGGCAAGGTCATCTCCGCGCCGACGATCAACCAGGCCATCGTCGGCGGCACCGAGATCTCGGGCACCTTCGACCAGGCGTCGGCCACGGAGCTCGCCAACCAGCTCAAGTACGGCGCGCTCCCGCTGAGCTTCACGCAGGCGACCGCCCAGTCGATCTCGACCGAGCTCGGCGCCGAGCAGCTGAAGGCCGGCCTGATCGCCGGCGCCATCGGCATCGCCCTGGTCTTCCTCTACGCGCTGATCTACTACCGCCTGCTCGGCCTGGTCATGATCGCCAGCCTCCTGCTCTCGGCGGTCGTGGTGTACGCGTGCCTGGTCCTGCTGGGCCGCCAGATCGGCTTCACCCTGAGCCTGGCCGGCATCGCCGGGTTCATCGTCTCGATCGGCATCACGGCCGACTCGTTCGTCGTCTACTTCGAACGGCTCAAGGACGAGATCCGCGAGGGCCGGACGCTGCGGTCCGCCGTGCCCCGCGCCTGGGTCCGTGCCCGCCGGACGATCCTCTCGGCCGACGCCGTCAGCTTCCTCGCTGCCGCGATCCTCTACCTGCTCGCGATCGGGGACGTGAAGGGCTTCGCGTTCACCCTCGGCATGTCGACGGTGCTCGACCTCGTCGTCGTCTTCCTCTTCACCCATCCGCTGATGGCCGTGCTGGCCCGCTTCAAGTCCTTCGGCAGCAGCCGGATGTCCGGGCTCGGCCGGGTGGAGCACACCCGCCGGCCCGACGGCTCGGGACGGCCCGGGGACCGCGAACTCGTGGGTGCCGGCACCGGCGCCGGCACGGACAGGAGCACCTCATGACCCGCCCCGACACGCCTGCCGGGACCACGCCGGAGCCCGACGAGGTCATTCCCGTCGGGAGCGACGCGGACGAGCAACAGGACGCCGAGAGGGTGCTGGCGGAGGCCTCCGCGTCGGCGGACGAGGACGCGCTCGCCGACGCCGGGCTGCCGCGCGACGGCTCGGAGGCCGGCGAGGGTGCCGTCCGCCGTCCCGAGCGTCGCGCCTCGCTGTCGCACCGGCTCTACAACGGCGAGGCGGGCCTCGACGTCGTCGGCCGCAGCCGGCTGATCTACAAGATCACTGCTGTCGTCCTCCTGCTGTGCCTGCTCTCGATGGTCGTCCGGGGCTTCAACTTCGGCATCGACTTCGAGGGCGGCAACAGCTTCCGGGTGGCCGGCACGAGCGAGCAGCTGGACGCGGTCCGCGCGGCCGCCGAGGACACCGGTGCCGACGTCGCGACCGCCCAGGTGGTCGGCGGGAACGAGATCCTGCTCCGCACCGGGCAGCTGGACACGGACGAGGAGCGCGCCGTCCGGGACGCCGTTGCCGGGGCGGTCGACGTCGATCCGACGGCGGTCACCGCGGATGCGGTCAGCGCCGAGTGGGGCAATGACATCACCGACCAGGCCCTGATCGCGCTGGTCGTCTTCCTGGTCGCCGTCATCGCCTTCCTCGCCCTGCGCTTCGAACCCAAGATGGCCGTCGGCGCGATCGCCGCGCTGCTGCACGACATCGTCCTCACCGCCGGGGTCTACTCCCTGATCGGCTTCGAGGTGACGCCCTCGACCGTGATCGGCTTCCTGACGATCCTCGGCTTCTCGCTGTACGACACCGTCGTCGTCTTCGACAAGGTCGACGAGAACACCAAGGACCTCGAGCGCGGAGCGCGCATGACCTGGAGCGAGGCGGCGAACCTCGCGGTCAACCAGACCCTGATGCGTTCGATCAACACGTCGGTGATCGCGCTGCTGCCGGTGGCCGGGCTGCTGTTCGTGGGTGCCGGGATCCTCGGCGTCGGGACGCTGAAGGACCTCGCCCTGGTGCTGTTCGTCGGCCTCGCCGCCGGCGCCTACTCGTCGATCTTCCTGGCCACGCCGATCGCGGCAGACCTCAAGGAGCGCGAGCCGGAGCAGGTCGCGTTGCGGCGCCGGGTGCTGGCCCGCCGGTCGGCCCAGGTGCGCAAGGGTGCGGCCGTTCCGGCCGGTCCGGTCGCCAGTGCCCGTCGGGCCCGCAGTGGCTCCTCGGTCGCCGTCGCCGAGCGCGACCTGCCGGGTCAGGTGTCCGCCGATGTCGTCGTGGAGTCGCCGTCCTCGGTCCGGCGCGAGCCCGGCAGTGGCGGGACGTCGACCCCGCGGCCGGGTGCCCGTCCGCAGCGGCCCGGTGGCGATCGCCGCTCGGGGAAGCGCCGCCGGTGACGGCTGCCGCGGAGCAGCCGCTCGACGAACTGATCGCCGGCCTGGCGGTCGACGTCCCGGACTTCCCCGAACCGGGGGTGCTCTTCCGGGATCTGACCCCGGTCTTCGCCGACGGACCGGCCTTCCGCCGGGTCATCGACGGGCTGGCGGCGCCGTCGCTGTCCGATCCGCGCGCTGCCGCCCTGGCCGCGGCCGGCACCCACCCGGACGGCGACCCCGGCTTCGACGTGGTCGTCGGGGTCGAGGCGCGCGGCTTCCTGCTGGCGGCCGCGGTGGCCTACGACGCCGGGGTCGGCGTCGTCCTGGTGCGGAAGGCCGGCAAGCTGCCGCGCGAGCGGATGGCCGCCGACTACGCGCTGGAGTACGGGACGGCCACCCTCGAGTTGCACACCGACTCGCTGCGACCCGGCCAGCGCGTGCTGATCGTCGACGACGTGCTGGCCACCGGGGGCACCCTCGGTGCGACCATCGCGCTGGTCGAGCAGGCCGGCGGCGTCGTCGCGGCGGTCTCGGTGATCATCGAGCTCGCTGCGCTCGGCGGGCGTGAGCGGATCGCGCCGCACGCCGTCCACGCGCTCTGGATTACCTGACCGGGGGAGACCCGCCCCGGCCGGGCTCGAACGGCCGTTCGCCCGGCTAACATGGAGAGGGTCATCTCTCCTCCTCACCCGTTGGAGTCGCCGTGGCCTCGGAAGTCGCCGCCGACGCGGCTCCCGCGCGGCCGGGCGAGCCCGGCGTCCAGCCGTCGCAGGCGGCTCCCGCCGCCGGCGCGCTGGACGCCGACGGTCAGCCGGTCGTCCGCCCGCCGCTGCCCGACCGTCCCGTCGTCCGCCGGCCCGACGACGTCGGTTCCGAGCCCGGGGACGGCGACGGAGTGCCGCGCCGCCGGGTCCGTGACCGGTTGGCCCGCCGCATCGTCGCCAGCCCGCGCACGCCGGTGGTGCGCCCGGTCCTCGAGCCGCTGGCCGCGCTGCACCGTCAGAGCCACCCCAAGGCCGATCTCGCCCTCCTGCAGCGCGCCTACGACGTGGCCGAGGCCGCGCACGCCGGGCAGAAGCGCAAGAGCGGCGACCCGTACATCACCCATCCGCTGGCCGTCGCCACGGTCCTGGCCGGCCTCGGGATGGACACCACGACGCTGGTCGCGGCCCTGCTGCACGACACGGTCGAGGACACCGGCGTCACGCTGGAGACCATCACCACCGAGTTCGGCTCGGAGGTCACCCACCTCGTCGACGGCGTGACCAAGATCGACAAGGTCAAGCTGGGCGACGCGGCCCAGGCCGAGACGATCCGCAAGATGATCGTGGCGATGGCCCGTGACCCGCGGGTGCTGGTCATCAAGCTCGCCGACCGGCTGCACAACATGCGCACGCTGCGCTTCCTCCCGCCGGAGAAGCAGGAGAAGAAGGCGCGCGAGACGCTGGAGATCCTGGCCCCGCTGGCCCACCGGCTGGGTATGAACACGATCAAGTGGGAGCTGGAGGACCTCGCGTTCGCCACGCTCTACCCGAAGCGGTACGACGAGATCGTGCGGCTGGTGGCCGAGCGGGCGCCGTCGCGCGACACCTATCTCGCCGAGGTCACCTCGACGGTCAACGAGCAGCTGAAGACGGCCAAGATCGAGGCCGTCGTCACCGGCCGGCCCAAGCACTACTACTCGATCTACCAGAAGATGATCGTGCGCGGCCGCGACTTCACCGACATCTGGGACCTCGTCGGCATCCGCATCCTGGTCGACTCGGTGCGCGACTGCTACGCCGCGCTGGGCATCATGCACGCGCACTGGCAGCCGGTCCCGGGCCGGTTCAAGGACTTCGTCGCGATGCCGAAGTTCAACATGTACCAGTCGCTGCACACGACGGTCATCGGTCCGCAGGGCAAGCCGGTCGAGCTGCAGATCCGCACGCACGACATGCACCGCACCGCCGAGTACGGCATCGCCGCGCACTGGAAGTACAAGGAGAAGGCGCGGGTCGGCGGCAAGCCCAGCGCCGGTGAGTTCGGCGCGCCGAAGGTCGGCTCGCCCGACGACATGCTGTGGCTGCGCCAGCTGCTGGACTGGCAGCGGGAGGCCCAGGAGCCCGGCGAGTTCCTCGAGACGCTGCGCTACGACCTCGGGCCGCAGGAGGTCTTCGTCTTCACGCCCAAGGGCGACGTGATCAGCCTTCCTGGCGAGTCGACGCCGGTCGACTTCGCCTTCGCGGTGCACACCGAGGTCGGCTACCGCACGATCGGCGCCCGGGTGAACGGCTCCCTGGTCAGCCTCGACAGCAAGCTCACCAACGGCGACGTGGTCGAGATCTTCACGTCGCGCTCGGAGTCGGCCGCTCCCTCGCAGGACTGGCTTCAGTTCGTCGGCTCGTCGCGGGCGCGCACGAAGATCCGGCAGTGGTTCACGAAGGAGCGCCGCGAGGATGCCGTCGAGGCCGGCAAGGAGGCCCTGACCCGAGCGATGCGCAAGGCGGGCCTCCCGCTGCAGCGCCTGCTCGGCGGCGACGCGCTCAGCACCCTGGCCAAGGACCTGCGGTACGCCGACGTGACGGCGCTCTACGCGGCGGTCGGCGAGAACCACGTCTCGGCGTCGTCGGTGGTGGAGAAGCTGCTCACCGCGATGGGCGGGTCCGAGGGGGCCGTCGAGGACATCGCCGAGACGGCGATCCCGACGCGGCGCTCGGCCCCCCGGCGGGCAGCCGGCGGCGACCCGGGCGTCGACGTCCACGGCATGAACGACGTGCTCGTGAAGCTCGCCAAGTGCTGCACCCCGGTGCCCGGTGACGAGATCCTCGGGTTCGTCACGCGGGGCGGGGGAGTGAGCGTGCACCGCGTCGACTGCACCAACGCCGCCGACCTGCAGAGCAAGCCGGAGCGGCTGGTCGAGGTCGAGTGGGCCAGCGCGCCGGGCTCGGTGTTCCTGGTCGCCATCCAGGTCGAGGCGCTGGACCGGCACCGGCTGCTCTCCGACGTCACCAAGGCACTGGCCGACGAGCGGGTCAACATCCTGTCGGCGTCCGTGCAGACCAGCCGTGACCGCGTGGCCATCAGCCGGTTCACCTTCGAACTGGCCGACCCGGCGCACCTCGGGGCCGTGCTGCAGACGGTGCGCAACGTCGACGGCGTCTTCGACGTCGAGCGCGTCACCGCCTAGCCAGCTTTTGGTACCAAAAGCTGGTCAGCCGACGGGGATGATCGAGTTGATCGTGACCGGCAGGTTCGGGGCCCCGCCGCCCGCCTGGGCCTCGAACGAGCCGTCGTTGCCCGCCGCGGCGACGGTGTCCAGCACAGCCAGCCCCGCCTCGTCGACGGTGCCCACCGGCGTGTAGTCCGGGCTGAGCTGGGTGTCGACGAAGCAGAGGAAGAACTGGCTGCCGGTGGAGTTCGGCTCGCCGGTGTTGGCCATCGCGATCGTCCCGCGCGGGTACGTCGTGCCCTCGGGGATCTCCTGCGCGAACTTGTAGCTGGGTCCGCCCGAGCCCGAACCGGTCGGGTCGCCGCACTGCAGGACGCCGAAGGTCGGCTGGTTGACCTCGCGGTGGCACGGGCTGCCGTCGAAGAACTTCTGCGAGGCCAGGTAGGCGAAGCTCGCCGTGGCACACGGGGCCTTGGCCCGGTCCAGCGTGAGCGTCAGGTCACCCTGGTCGGTGCTCATGAGCAGGGTCGCGGTGCCCTGGGTCGGGGTCGCCTCGGGCGCGGGCGGAGTGCCGACGTCGGTGAGGTTCGGGTTGCCGGAGTCGTCGGGCAGGTAGGTGCAGGCGACCGTGCCGTCGGCGTTGGTGGTGGCGGCCGCCGCACTGCTCGTGGCCGCCGTCGAGGACGTGCCCGCCGCGTCCGTGCTGTCGTCGTCGCCGCTGAAGACGCCGGTGATGATCAGGGCCGCCACGACCACGACGACGACGGCGACGCCGGTGGCCAGGATGCCCAGGTTGCGGCGGCGCTTCTTCGCCAGCTCGGCGCGACGCTCCAGCTGCTTCTGCAGGTGGCGCTGGGCAGCCTGACGACGCTGCTTGCTCGTGGGCACGGTCGAACTCCTCGATCGGGCGGGGTGTATCGGTGGGGCGGGCGGGGGAGGTGCGGCGGGGCGGGGCCGGCGATCCGGCAGCCGCAGCCCGCGGTCGAGGAACGAGTCTAGGGGGCGTGACTGAGCGTTCCCTGGCAGGACCGGGGCACGTCGGAGCTCCCGCGTAACCTGCACGGGTGCTCATCCGCTCCTTTCCCGCCGGCGCGTTCGGCACCAACTGCTACGCCGTCGCTCCCGGACCGGGTCAGGAGTGCGTGGTCGTCGACCCCGGGATGGATGCCGTCGAGCCACTGGCCCGGATGCTGGCCGAGGACGGGCTGAAGCCGGTCGCAGTCGTGCTCACGCACGGGCACCTGGACCACACGTTCTCCGTGCTGCCGGTCTGCGACGGCTACGACATCCCCGCCTACCTGCACCCGAGCGACTTCGGCATGCTGTCGGACCCCGGTCGCTGGCACGGTCCCGCGCTGGCCCCGCTGATCACCGGCGTGCGGCTGCCCGACCCCTCCGACGTGCTCCCGCTCGACGACGGCGCCGTGCTCTCCCTCGCCGGGGTGGACCTGACCGTGCGGCACGCGCCGGGCCACACGCAGGGATCGGTGATGTTCTCCGTGGACCTGGGGGAGGCCCCGGGCCTGCTCGCCGGCGACGTGCTGTTCGCCGGCTCGGTCGGGCGGGTCGACCTGCCCGGCGGGTCGTGGGAGGCGATGCTGCGCTCCCTGCGGGACGTCGTCCTGCCCCTGGACGACGAGACCGTCGTGCTGCCCGGGCACGGGCCGGCCACCACCGTCGGCCGCGAGCGGGCGACGAACCCCTACCTGGCCGAGGCGGCCGCAGGTTCGGGACCGGCTCCGGCGGGGCGGGGACTGTGAGAACGACGGGCGAGGGAGCATCGCAGGGAGATGCCCGGAGCCGACAGGGAGTGAGCATCGCAGCGAGCGCCAGCGAGCGAGGAGCGGAGCGAGCGCGGAGGCGACTGACGGTCTCGACCGAGGAGCGGATCGAGTCCGGAGTCGAACGGGGAACACTGTGAGCGACCTCCGGGCCCCGAAGGGCACCTTCGACACGCTGCCGCCGGACTCCGAGCGGTTCCTCGCCGTCCGCGAGACGCTCACCGCGCCGCTGCGGCGGGCCGGCTACGGCTACGTCGAGACGCCGGTCTTCGAGGACACGGCCGTGTTCTCCCGCGGCGTCGGTGAGTCGACCGACGTCGTCTCGAAGGAGATGTACACCTTCGCCGACCGCGGGGGCCGCTCGCTGACCCTGCGCCCCGAGCTCACGGCGGGGCTGATGCGGGCGTTCATCGAGCACCGGCTGCACGACGGCGCGCTGCCGGTGAAGCTCTGGACGGTCGGCTCGGCGTTCCGGTACGAGCGCCCGCAGGCCGGCCGCTACCGGCACTTCACCCAGGTCGACATGGAGGCGCTCGGCGTCGACGACCCGGCGCTGGACGCCGAGGTCGTGGCGCTCGGGGTCCAGGGCTTCCGCGACCTCGGGCTGACCGACTTCGAGCTGCTGCTGACGTCACTCGGTGACTCCACGTGCCGCCCGCAGTACCGCGAGCTGCTGGTCGATTTCCTGGCGAAGCTCGACCTCGACGAGGAGACCCGGCGCCGCGCGGAGATCAATCCGCTGCGGGTGCTCGACGACAACCGGCCGGAGGTGCAGGCGCAGCTCGACGACGCCCCGCTGATGGTCGACCACCTGTCGGACTCCACCAGAGCGCACTACGACGCCGTCCGCCAGCACCTCACCGACCTCGGGGTCACCTGGACCGAGGCGCCGAAGCTGGTCCGCGGCCTGGACTACTACACCAGGACCACGTTCGAGTTCGTGCACAACGGGCTCGGGGCGCAGTCGGCGATCGGCGGCGGGGGCCGCTACGACGGGCTGTCCGCCGCGCTGGGCGGACCGGACGTGTCCGGCATCGGCTACGCCGTCGGGGTCGACCGGACGCTGCTCGCGGTCCAGGCCGAGGGGCTGGACGTCGTCACCTCGTCCGGGGTGCAGGCGTTCGTCGTCCCGCTGGGTGCCGAGGCCAAGCGGCTCGCCGTCCGGCTGGTCGGGCAGCTGCGCCAGGCCGGGATCGCCGCCGACACCGTCTACGGCGACCGCGGCCTGAAGGGCGCGATGAAGGCGGCCGACCGGTCCGGGGCCTCGCACGTCGTCGTCATCGGCGACCGGGACCTGGCCGCGGGCGTGGGCCAGCTGAAGGACCTGCGCACCGGCGAGCAGCACGCCGTCCCCGTGGACGAGCTGTTCGAGACGCTGCGTGGAACTGTGGGGGCGTGAGCATGGAACAGCGGCCCCTGAGGCGGACGGGCGCGGACGTATCGGTCATCGGGCTGGGCACGTGGCAGCTCGGCGGCGACTGGGGCGATGTCGACGACGACGCCGCGGCCGACGTCCTCGACGCCGCGCTCGACGCCGGCGTGACCCTGCTCGACACGGCCGACGTCTACGGCGACGGGCGTTCGGAGGAGCGGATCCGCAAGGCCCTCGCCCCGCGCTCGGACCGCCCGTTCGTCGCGACCAAGGCCGGCCGCCGCGCCGACCCGTTCGAGGCCGAGCAGTACACAGCGGAGAACCTGCGCGCCTGGATCGACCGGTCCCGCCGGAACCTCGGGGTCGACACCCTCGACCTGGTGCAGCTGCACTGCCCGCCGCCGGCCGTCTACTCCGACCAGCGGGTCTACGACACCCTCGACGCGCTCGTCGCCGAGGAGGCGATCGCCGCCTACGGCGTCTCGGTGGAGACCGTCGCGGAGGGGATGACCGCGCTGCAGCACCCCGGCGTGCAGACCGTCCAGGTCATCCTCAACATCTTCCGGCGCAAGCCGCTGGAGGAGCTCCTGCCCGCGGCGGCGCAGGCCGGCGTCGGCGTCCTGGCGCGGGTGCCCCTGGCCAGCGGCCTGCTCACCGGCAAGTACGACGAGTCGACGACGTTCCCGGCTGACGACCACCGCACCTTCAACCGCCACGGCGAGGCCTTCGACGTCGGCGAGACGTTCGCGGGTGTGCCGTTCGACGTGGGCGTCGCCGCGGCCCGGGAGGTCGCGGAGATCGCCGGCAGCGACGTGCCGACGTCGGCGTTCTCGCTCCGCTGGGTCATCGACCAGCCCGGCGTCACCACGGTCATCCCCGGCGCCCGCAACGTCACCCAGGTCCGCGGCAACGTCGCCGCCGCCACCCTCGCCCCGCTGACCGACTCCCAGCTCAGTGACCTCGAGCGCGTGTACGACGAGCGCATCCGCGCCCACGTGCACGACCGCTGGTAACCCGAAAGGCTCTTTCTGTGCTTCGCACCCACGACGCCGGGACGCTGCGCGCGTCCGACGCCGGTTCCACCGTCACCCTCGCCGGCTGGGTGGCCCGTCGCCGCGACCACGGCGGCGTGGTCTTCCTCGACCTGCGCGACGCCTCCGGGTACGTCCAGGTCGTCGTCCGCGAGGAGGAGGCCCACCACCTGCGCAACGAGTACTGCCTGCTCGTCACGGGGGAGGTGCGCCGCCGGCCCGAGGGCAACGAGAACCCGGAGCTGCCGACCGGCGAGATCGAGGTCGCGACCACCTCGCTGGACGTGCTGTCGACCGCGGCGCCGCTGCCGTTCCCGATCGAGAGCGACCAGGCCGCCAGCGACGACGTCCGGTACAAGTACCGCTACCTCGACCTGCGCCGGCAGGGCCCGGCTCGCGCGATGCGGATCCGCTCCGAGATCAGCCGGATCGCCCGCGGGGTGATGCACACCCATGGCTTCGCCGAGGTGGAGACGCCGAACCTCACCCGCTCCACGCCCGAGGGTGCCCGCGACTTCGTCGTCCCGGTCCGGCTGCAGCCGGGCAAGTGGTACGCCCTGCCGCAGTCGCCGCAGCTGTTCAAGCAATTGCTGATGATCGGCGGGCTCGAGCGGTACTACCAGATCGCCCGCTGCTTCCGGGACGAGGACTTCCGCGCCGACCGGCAGCCGGAGTTCACCCAGCTGGACTTCGAGATGAGCTTCGTCGACCGCGAGGACGTGCTCGCGATCGCCGAGGACGTCGTCCGCGCACTGTGGCGCGAGCTGGCCGCCTACGACGTGCCGGAGATCCCGCGGATGACCTACCGCGAGGCCATGGACCGCTTCGGATCCGACAAGCCCGACCTCCGCTTCGGCATCGAGCTGACCGAGCTGACCTCCTACTTCGCCGACACCCCCTTCCGCGTCTTCCAGGCGCCCTACGTGGGTGCGGTCGTCATGCCCGGCGGCGGCTCGCAGCCGCGGCGGGCGTTCGACGCCTGGCAGGACTGGGCGAAGTCGCGCGGCTCGCGCGGGCTGGCCTACGTGACGATCGCCGAGGACGGCACGCTCGGCGGACCGGTCGCCAAGAACATCTCCGACGCCGAGCGCGACGGCCTGGTCGAGGCCGTCGGCGCGAAGCCCGGGGACTGCGTCTTCTTCGCGGCCGGCGCCCGCCGCACCTCCCAGGAGCTGCTGGGCGCCGCGCGCAACGAGATCGCCAAGCGGCTGGAGCTCATCGAGCCCGGCACCTGGTCGTTCCTCTTCGTCGTCGACTTCCCGATGTTCGAAGAGACCGAGAGCGGCGACTGGACGTTCATGCACCACCCGTTCACCTCGCCCACGCCCGAGTGGCGGGACCGGTTCGCCGACGACAAGGGTGCGGCGCTGTCGGACGCCTACGACATGGTGATCAACGGCAACGAGGTCATGAGCGGTTCGGTGCGTATCCACGACGCCGACCTGCAGGAGCGCGTCTTCGAGACCCTCGGCATGTCGCGCGAGGAGGCCCGCGAGCGCTTCGGGTTCTTCCTCGAGGCATTCGCCTACGGCCCGCCGCCCCACGCCGGTGCGGCACTGGGCTGGGACCGGCTCTCGGCGCTGCTCACCGGGGTCGAGTCGATCCGCGAGGTCATCGCGTTCCCGAAGACGGGCGCCGGCTTCGACCCCCTCACCGGTGCGCCGACGCCGATCACCGACGCCCAGCGCACGGAGGCGGGCATCGACGCCAAGCCCGACGAGCCGGCACTCCCCGGCGAGCCCGGTGCGCCGGGCCCCTCCGACCCGACGAAGTGACCACCGACCGCGGGGGACGGCCGTCCCCCGCGGTCCGCGTCAGCGGCGGCTGAGCGTCATCCGCCAGTTCTCCCGCCACGTCGCGCCGGAGTCGTAGGAGAAGGACTGCCGCCACACCGGCGAGCTGTCGTCGGCCATTCAGATGAAGCGCAGCCGCACCGGGCGTCCGGCGACCACGTCGTCGCACTCGAACACACCGTGACCGTCGGTGAACCGACCGACGACCGGCGGATCCAGCCGCCCCGGGGCCCGGGTGGAGCTCCAGAAGATGCTCCAGGACTCCAGCGAGGGGTCGAACAGGCGCAGGGTCAGTCCCTCGAATCCGGGGCCGTCCGGGGCCTGGGGCACGTCCATCCGGTCGATGTGCCCGGCACCGTGCAGCACGGGAAAGACCTCGCTGGACGCGTCGAACTCGACCCACTCCTCGCAGGCCGGGTCCGTCACGTCCCTGAGCTTGCGGTTATGAACCGACCAGCGACCGAAGAGAAAGTCGAAGTCGCGCGCACCGCCAGTCATGCGCGGACCGTCGCACGGGGGTCCGACACTCCGTCCGCTGGATCCCCGGGGAACCAGGACACCGACGGCGACCACCTCGCCGCCCCGGTAGCGTCGAGGACATGCCGTTGCGTGCCCGCACCCTGCTCGGACCCGGACCCTCCAACCCCTACCCGGAGGCCACCGTCGCCCTCGGGGAGCCGCTGCTGGGCCACCTCGACCCGGTGTTCCTCGGCATCCTCGACGAGACGTCCGAGGGGCTGCGCCAGGTGTTCGGCACGACCAACCGGCGCACCCTGCCCCTGTCGGCGACCGGCTCGGCCGGCATGGAGGCCGCGTTCGTCAACACGGTCGGACCGGGCGACGTCGTCGTCGTGGCGGTCAACGGCCTCTTCGGCCAGCGCATGGTCGAGGTGGCCTCGCGGTGTGGCGCCGAGGTGATCCCGGTCGAGCACGAGTGGGGGCAGCCCGTCGACGCCGACCGCGTGCTGGCGGCCCATCCGTCGCCGAAGCTCATCGCCGCGGTGCACGCGGAGACCTCGACCGGGGTGCTGTCGGACCTCCAGCCGCTCGCCGCGGGCAAGGGCGACGCACTGCTGCTGGCCGACTGCGTGACCTCGCTCGGCGGCATCCCGGTCCGGCTGGACGACTGGGGCGTGGACCTCGCCTACTCCGGCTCGCAGAAGTGCCTCGGGGTCGCACCCGGGCTCGCGCCGTTCACGATCAACGACCGCGCGTGGGAGCGGCGGATCGAGAAGCCGCAGAGCTGGTACCTCGACCTCGGTCTGCTCGGGGGCTACGCGGGGGAGGCGGCCGGCTCCGGGCGGACCTACCACCACACCGCGCCGACGGGGATGGTCGTCTCGCTGCACGCTGGCCTCGGCCGGATCCTCGAGGAGGGTCTGGACGCCGTCCACGCCCGCCACGCCGAGGCCGGCCGGACCCTCCACGACGGGCTCCAGGCCATGGGGCTGGAGCTGTTCGCCGCCGAGGGCCACCGGCTGCCGGAGTTGACGACGGTGAAGGTGCCCGACGGCGTGGACTCCGCCGCCGTCCGCAAGGAGCTGCTCGAGCGCTACGACCTGGAGATCGGCGGCGGGGTGGGCGCCTACGCGGCCACCGTCTGGCGGATCGGCCTCATGGGCGCGAACGCCACGCCGGACAAGGTGCTGCTGGTCCTCGCTGCCCTGAAGGAGATCCTCGCCCGCTGAGAAGTTGATCATCGTCTGCCTGCTCCGTCGCGCGGCGTGCCGGCCGGACGAGCGGCGTGTCCCGTGCCCGCAGACGATGATCAACTCGCCTCCGGCGTCCAGCCTCGGTGGACCAGCGCCCGGCGGGTGCGGTCGACGATCGCGGAGCGACCGTGACGCGCGGCGAATCGGAGTACCAGCCAGTCGTCGGCCGCCATGAGCGAATACCGATCGATGTCCCGGGTGAACTGCTCGGAGTCGGCATGCTGGCGACCCTCGTACTCCAGCGCCACCTTCCATCGGGGGTAGCCGAGATCGGCGTGGGCGACCTGGCGGCCCCACCGGTCGACGATCGGCAGCTGCAGCGCCGGCTCCGGTAGGTCGCTGTCCAGCAGCCAGTAGCGCATCAGGCTCTCCCGCGGCGAGGCCGCGCGGCCGTCGAGATGCGGCGCCCAGCGGCGTGCTCGCACGACCCCACGCACCCGGTCGGCGCGGACCAGCCGCCGGGCGAGGTCGTCGGGGTGCAGTCGACCCGCCCCCATCAGCCTGTCGCCGAGCACGAGCAGGTCGGGGGCAGGCAGCAGCGCCGCGAGGTCGAGAAATGTCTGCGCGCCCGACGTCACCCGGAGCCCGTGATGCTGCACGACGTCCTCGTCGTGGAGGCGGCGCACGTGGACCGTGAGGCCGGGCCGCTGGGGGAGGACCCGACGCGGACGCATGACGGCGTGCACGGTCGTCGACTCGCTGTCGGACGCCTCGTGGAGCACCGCGGCCGTGCGGAAGCCGAAGGCTGCGTCGGCCGGCAGCACCTTCGCCCACGCGGAACAGCGCTCCGCCAGGTCGGGCTCCACGGCCGACGACAGGTACAGGCCACGGCTGAGCTGGACGCCGTCCGCATGAATCTGTCGTCGGGTCACTCCCAGTCGACGCGCTTCTGACCAGGTGTACGAGGGCCCCAGCGGTATTCCGTCCATCGCCGCAGGCTGCGGGCGCCGGTGCCTCGCTGACCGAGGTCTGCGCGATCTGGGGACACGGATACCCCCTGTGGATCCGCCCCAGCGGAAGTTGATCATCGGCTGCGTGCAGGCACCGACGGCGTGTCCGGCTCATCGGGTGCGTGTTGCGTGCACCCGGACGATGATCAACTTCCGTTCAGGCGGGCGATCTGGTCGGAGGAGAGGTCGAGGTCCGCGGCCGCCGCAGAGTCGATGATCGACACGGGACGGGAGGCACCGGGGATCGGCAGGACGACGTCGGCCTGCGCGAGGTGCCAGGCGAGCGTGACCCGGTAGACCGAGACGTCGAGCTCGTCGGCCACCTCCGCGAAGGCGGGGGCCGTCGCGTCCAGCGAGCCCGCGGCAGACACCCCGCCGAACGGGCTCCACGGCAACCACGCCAGCCCGACCGCGGCACAGTGCACGAGCTCGACCGCCGAGGAGCGGTAGCCCGGCGAGAACTGGTTCTGCACGCTGACGAACGCGTCGCCGACGATCGCGCGGGCGGCGTCGATCTGGGCGACGTCCGCGTTCGAGATCCCGACCATCCGCACCAGGCCGTCGTCGACGAGCGACCGCACCGCGCCCATCGACTCCTCCCACGGCGTCGCCGGGTCGGGGCGGTGGAGCTGGTACAGCCCGATCGCGTCGACGTGCAGCCGCCGGAGGGAGGCCTCGCACGCCCGCCGGAGGTAGCCCGGCGACCCGTCGAGCCCCCAGTCGCGGCCCTGCCGGGTGTGCCCGCCCTTGGTCGCCACGAGGACATCCGTCCGGCCGTAGGAGCGCAGGGCGTTGGCCACCAGCTCCTCGTTGTGCCCGAATTCGGACTCGTCGCGGGAGTAGGCGTCCGCGGTGTCGATCAGGGTCACCCCGGCGTCGAGGGCGGCGTGCACCACGGCCTCCGCCTCGGTGGGGGAGGGGCGGGCCTCCTTCGTGGACAGGGGCATCGCGCCGAGGCCGATTGCCCCGACGGACACGCGGCCGACGGTGGCGTTCCCGATGCTTCGCTGTCGCACGGGTTCCGTCGTGCCCCGCGGGTAGCGTCGCAACCGTGAGTTCGCTGTTCGACGCGCCTGAGGACGGCGGGCCGGCCCCGGTCGACCCGGGTGCGCCCCTCGCCGTCCGCATGCGGCCGCGGGCGCTGGACGAGGTCGTCGGCCAGCAGCACCTGCTCGGCGAGCGGGCACCGCTCAGGAGACTGGTCGAGTCCGACGAGCCGATGTCGCTGGTCCTCTACGGCCCGCCCGGCACGGGCAAGACCACGCTCGCGCACGTCATCTCGCTGGCCACCTCGCGGCAGTTCGTGCAGCTGTCGGCCCTGGATTCCGGGGTCAAGGAGGTCCGCGCGGTCATCACCGCCGCCAAGCGGGAGCTGACCTACGCGGGCCGCCGCACGGTGCTCTTCATCGACGAGGTGCACCGCTTCTCCAAGACCCAGCAGGACTCGCTGCTGAGCGCGGTGGAGGACCGGATCGTCAGCCTGATCGCGGCGACCACCGAGAACCCGTTCTTCTCCGTCGTGAGCCCCCTGCTCTCGCGCAGCCTGGTGCTGGCGTTGCAGCCCCTCTCCGACGACGACATCCGGGCCGTGCTGAAACGGGCGCTCAGCAGCGAACGCGGTCTCGACGGCGCGGTCACCCTCACCGAGGAGGCGCAAGCGCACCTGGTGCGGGTGGCCGGCGGGGACGCCCGCAAGGCCCTCACCGCGCTGGAGTCCGGGGCCGGAGCCGCGGTCGCCGCAGGCACCGAGGTTCTGGACCTGGAGACCCTGGAGACGGCGGTCGCGCAGGCCGCCGTCCGCTACGACCGGCAGGGCGACCAGCACTACGACGTCGCCAGCGCGCTGATCAAGAGCATCCGGGGCAGCGACGTCGACGCCGCGCTGCACTACCTGGCCCGGATGGTCGAGGCGGGCGAGGACCCGCGCTTCATCGCGCGCCGACTGGTCATCTCCGCGAGCGAGGACATCGGCATGGCCGACCCGACGGCCCTGCTCACCGCGGTCGCCGCCGCCGACGCGGTCGCCTTCATCGGCATGCCCGAGGGGCACTTCCCGCTGGCCCACGCCGTCGTCCACCTGGCCACCGCGCCGAAGTCCAACGCCGTCACCCTGGCCATGGGGGAGTCCGTCGCCGACGTCCGTGCGGGGTTGGCCGGGCCGGTGCCGCCCGGCCTGCGGGACGCCCATTACGCCGGCGCGAAGAAGCTCGGCCACGGCAAGACCTACGACTATCCGCACGCCCATCCCGACGGCGTCGTCCCGCAGCAGTACCCCCCGGATGCGCTGATCGGCAAGGACTACTACCGGCCCACCAACCGCGGCGCCGAGGCCCGGATCGGGGAACGGCTGGCCAAGCTGCGGGCGATCATCCGCCGGACTCGCTGAGCTCACGCGGGGGACGGACGCCGCACGGACCCCGCGACTACTGTGACGGGGCCGGGACGTCGCCGGTCAAGCCGCACACCTGAGAACAGGAGCACGCGTGTCCGTAGGAGAGATCGCCGGGCTGATCGCAGCCGGCGCCCTGGTGCTGCTGGTCGTGCTCATCGCCGTGCCGCTGCTGAAGCTCGGGCGGACGTTGGACGAGACGACGCTGACCATCCGTCAGGTGCGCGAGCAGAGCGCGCCGATCCTGAGCCAGGCGAACACCACGGTGACCCACGTGAACTCGAACCTCGAGCGCGTCGACGACATCACCGGCAACGCCGCCAACGTCTCCAGCAACGTCGCCGCACTCACCAGCGTCGTCGCCGCCACCCTCGGCAGCCCGCTGATCAAGGTGGCCGCCTTCAGCTACGGCGTCCGCAGCGCGACCAAGAAGAAGCGTGAGGGACAGGCCCTCGCCGAGTCGGCCCGGCGGGACAGGGACGACCGGCGTGCGCGCCGCGCAGCTCGGCGGGCCGCCTGATGCGGCGCCTGTTCTGGCTGGCCATGGGCATCACGATCGGCGCCCTCGTCGTGCGCAAGCTGAGCCGCGCCGCGGACAAGCTGACGCCGGGCGGGATCGCGGGCTCCATCGCCGACGGGCTGCGTGACGTGGCGGACGCGATCGGCGACTTCGGCGCCGACATCCGCGCCGCCGCGGCCGAGCGCGAGGCGGAGCTGCGCGCGGGCACGGGCCTGGACGCACCGCTCCCGGCGGGTGACGAGATCCGGCTGCCCGGACGGCAGCGCGGCGCCCACTCCGCCGACCACTGACCCCCGGCCGGTGACCCTGAGCTGTCCAGCTCCGGCGCCGGCCCCGCAGAACTGAGTTGACCTGATGCAGACCGCCGAGATCCGCCGCCGATTCCTCGAGCACTTCGCCGAGCGCGGGCACACCGTGGTGCCCAGTGCCTCGCTGGTCTCCCCGGACCCGTCGCTGCTGTTCACCGTCGCCGGCATGGTGCCCTTCATCCCGTACCTGACCGGCCGTGAGCCCGCCCCCTACGCGCGGGCGACCAGCGTGCAGAAGTGCGTCCGCACCCTCGACATCGAGGAGGTGGGCAAGACCACCCGGCACGGCACGTTCTTCCAGATGAACGGCAACTTCTCCTTCGGCGACTACTTCAAGGAGGGGGCGATCTCCTACGCCTGGGAGTTGATCACCGGCTCCGTCGAGGAGGGCGGGCTGGGCTTCGACCCCGAGAAGGTCTGGGCGACGGTCTACCTGGACGACGACGAGGCCGCCGACGCCTGGCACCGCATCGCCGGCCTGCCCAAGGAGCGCATCCAGCGCCTGGGCATGGACGATAACTACTGGTCGACCGGCGCGCCCGGGCCGGCCGGCCCCTGCTCGGAGATCTACATCGACCGCGGCCCGGAGTTCGGGCCGGACGGCGGCCCGGCCGTCGACAAGGCCGGCGACCGGTTCCTGGAGATCTGGAACCTCGTCTTCATGCAGTACGAGCGGGGCGCGGGCGAGGGCAAGGACTTCCCGATCCTCGGCGAGCTGCCCAAGAAGAACATCGACACCGGCATGGGTCTGGAGCGGGTCTCCTACCTGCTGCAGGGCGTCGACAACATGTACGAGATCGACGAGGTCGCCCCCGTGCTCCGCCGGGCGGCCGACCTGGCCGGCGTCACCTACGGCCGCGACCACGAGGCCGACGTCCGGCTCCGGGTGGTCGCCGACCACGTCCGCAGCGGGCTCATGCTCATCGGCGACGGCATCACACCCGGCAACGAGGGCCGCGGCTACATCCTGCGCCGGCTGCTGCGCCGCGCCGTCCGCTCGATGAAGCTGCTCGGGGTCGAGGACGCCTCGCTGCCCGAGCTGCTCCCGGTGTCCCGCGACGCGATGAGCGCCAGCTACCCCGAGCTGGCCACCGACTTCGCCCGGATCTCGGCGGTCGCCTACGCCGAGGAGGAGGCGTTCCGCCGCACCCTGTCGGCCGGGACGACGCTGTTCGACACCGCCGTCGCGAAGGCGAAGAAGGCCGGCACCCCGGCCCTCACCGGTGACCAGGCGTTCTCGCTGCACGACACGTACGGCTTCCCGATCGACGTCACCCTCGAGATGGCCGCCGAGCAGGGCGTGACCGTCGACGAGGAGGGCTTCCGCGAGCTGATGAAGCAGCAGCGCGACCGCGCCCGTGCCGACTCCCGCGCGAAGCGGACCGGCGCGGTCGACGTCCTGGCCTACCGCCGCCTGCTGGCCGACCACGGTCCCACCGACTGGCAGGCCTACGACACCCTGCACACCGACTCCCGGGTGCTCGCGCTCGTCTCCGACCTGGCCGGGGAGGACGACACCACCGAGGCCGCCGCGCCCGGCGAGATCACCCGCGTCGTCCTGGACCGGACGCCGTTCTACGCCGAGTCCGGTGGCCAGGTCGCCGACGCCGGCGTGCTCACCTGGGACGGCGGACGGGCCGAGGTCCTCGACGTCCAGCGGCCGGTCAAGGGCCTGGTCGTGCACCAGGTCCGCGTGCTCGAGGGGGAGCTGCGCGAGGGCGCGGAGCTCACCGCCGAGGTCGACTACGACTGGCGCCTGTCGGCGTGCCAGGCGCACTCGGGCACCCACGTCGTGCACGCGGCGCTGCGGGAGGTGCTCGGCCCGCAGGCGCTGCAGTCGGGGTCCTTCAACCGCCCGGGCTACCTGCGGCTGGACTTCGCCTGGCAGGGCGGGCTCACCCAGCAGCAGCGGTCCGACATCGAGGACGTCGCCAACGCCGCCGTCCGGGCCGACCACCGCGTCACCGCGTCCTACATGACCCTGCCCGAGGCCCGGGCCTTCGGTGCGCTGGCGCTGTTCGGCGAGACCTACGGCGAGCAGGTCCGCGTCGTGGAGATCGGCGGCCCCTGGTCGCGCGAGCTCTGCGGTGGCACCCACGTGCGCGGCAGCGCGCAGATCGGCACCCTGGCGCTGACCGGCGAGTCGTCCGTCGGCTCCGGGTCCCGGCGCGTCGAGGCGGTCGTCGGACTCGAGGGGTTCCGCTACCTGGCGCGCGAGCG
This sequence comes from Blastococcus sp. CT_GayMR16, assembly GCF_004570875.1. Classification (GTDB taxonomy): domain Bacteria; phylum Actinomycetota; class Actinomycetes; order Mycobacteriales; family Geodermatophilaceae; genus Blastococcus_B. Next base: position 122,233 of record NZ_SPQK01000011.1, read on the forward strand.
CGACCTGGTCCGCCAGCTCGCCGACCTGCTGAAGGCGCCGCAGGACGGCCTGGTCGAGCGGGTCAGCGGGATGCTGGCGCGACTGCGCGACGTGGACAAGGAGCTCGCCGAGCTGCGGGGGCAGCAGTCGGTCGCCGCGGCCGGTCAGCTCGCCGCCGGGGCCACGGACATCGACGGCGTCGCGCTGGTCACCGGCTCGCCGTCCGGTCTGGCCGGCGGGGACCTGCGCACGCTGGCGCTCGACGTTCGTGGCCGGCTTCCTGCCGACAGGCCGGTCGTGGTCCTGCTCGCATCGGAATCCGGTGGCAAGGTGGCTCTCGTGGCCGCGCTGAACCAGGCCGCACTCGACCGCGGCCTGTCGGCCAACGACGTGCTGCGGTCGGCCGCTCCGCCGGTCGGCGGGCGCGGCGGTGGCAAGGCGGACGTCGCCCAGGGCGGCGGAACGGATCCCGCGGGTATCCCCGCGGCATTGCAGGCCGGCGAGCAGGCGGTTGCAGCCGCCACGGGAAGGTGACCAACGTGTCCGACTCCAACTACAACCCCGAGGACACCGGCCCGGTCGGCGGACGGCGGCGCGAGCTGCCGGCCGTGCCGCCGGCGCGCCCGCGCACCGCGGCGCCGCAGCCGACCTACCACCCGACGACGGAGCTCGATCTCGGTCGGGCCTTCCCGCCGGTCTCCAACGAGACCAGCGAGATCGACCTCAGCGGCGGGTGGCCCGAGCACCTGAAGATCCCGCCCCGGCCGCCGGCGGGACAGCCCCAGGGCGGCCGCGTCCTGGGCGTGGACGTCGGCACGGTGCGCGTCGGCCTGGCGCTCTCCGACCCGACCGGCACCCTCGCCAGCCCCCTGGAGACCCTCCGCCGGGCCAAGAACCACAGCGATCTGGACCGCCTCGCCGCGCTGGTGGTGGAACACGAGGTGACAGAGGTGGTCGTGGGGGAGCCGGTGCATCTGTCGGGTGCGTCGGGCGCGTCCGCGGCGGATGCGGGCAATTACGCTCAGGAACTAGCCGACCGCATTCCGGATGTGCCGGTGATCCTGATCGACGAAAGGCTTTCCACCGTGACCGCAGCCAGTCACCTGCGCGAGGGCGGCATCGACAGCCGCAAGCAGCGCGCAGTGATCGACCAGGCGGCCGCCGTGGTCATCCTGCAACAGTTCCTCGACAGCCGGCGGCCCCGATCGTGACCGACGGCGGGGACCGGCGCGGACGTTCCTCGTCCGGGAACGGGTTGCCCCCGTTCGGCGTGCCGACCTCCGAGATCCCCGGGTACGGCGTCCCGAGGTACGAGCCGGGCCGCTACGACCCGCCGAGCTGGCGCGCCGACCTGCCCCCCGTCCCCGTCCCCGACCGGTCGACCGGCGGCTTCGGGCGGGTCTCCGGCCTCCTCGACCGCCAGTTCGACGAGACCGATCCGGTCGTCGAGCCCGAGTGGTGGGCCTACGGCTCCAGCGACGACCCGCACTACCCCCTCACCGCCCGCCACGGCGGCGACGACCGGCACGGCGCCCCCGACCGGGACTCCGGCTACGCCGACGACGAGGGCGCCGCCCAGCAGCACCCGTCCCTGCCCCTGCCGCCCCGGCCGCCGGGCGTGTGGGACCGGCTGCGTCCCCGCGAGGATGCCTCCGCCGACGACGACGCGACCGTCGCCCACGGGACCCTCGGCGGCACGCCGCTCGACAGGGATCCGCGTGGCGGCCAGACGTCCCGTCCCGTGGGCGGTCACCGCTCGGACGAGGACGACGACGACGTCGACGACTTCGACGACAGCACCGACGCGCACCCCATCGACGACGACCTGCGGGCCTGGGACGACCAGACCGGTGGGCTGGAGGTCATCGGCGCGCACGTCGAGGAGGACGCGCCGCGCCCCCGGGGCCGCCGCGCCCGTCGCGAGGAGGCGCTCCGCGCAGAGGCCGCCTCGGCCGAACGCGCCCGTGCGCGGCGCTCGGACGACACCGGCCGCCACCACGACACCGGCCACGACGCGCTCGTGCACGACGAAGCGTTCGGCGAGGACATCCCGGTCAAGCCCTACGACCCCAGGACCGGCCGGGCCCGCCGCAAGCGCAGTCCGGTCGCCGTCCTGATCTCGCTGCTGGTGCTCGGCGGTCTCGTCTTCGGCATCGTCGTCGGCGGCCAGCGGCTGCTCGAGCTGATCAACCCGGCCTCGCAGGACTACGCCGGGCAGGGCACCGGCGAGGTGCAGGTCCGCGTCCAGGACGGCGACACGCTCAGTGACATCGCCCGGACGCTGGTGACGGCCGACGTCGTCGCCTCCATCGGCCCCTTCGTCGACGCGGCCGAGGCCAACGCCGCCGCGGTGGGCATCCAGCCCGGCGTCTACGGGATGCGGCTGCAGATGAGCGGCCAGGCGGCCCTCGACCTGCTGCTCGACCCCTCGGCGCGGTTGCTCTCCCGGGTGACCCTGCCCGAGGGGCTCACCGTCACGCAGGCGCTGACCCGCATCGCGGAGCAGACCGGCACACCGATCGCGGAGCTCGAGGCCGTGGCGGCCGACCCGGTGGCCCTGGGCCTGCCGGCCTACGCCAACGGCGTGCTGGAGGGCTTCCTCTTCCCGGCCACCTACGACATCGAGCCCGACGACGCCCCGGCCGACGTGCTGCGCCAGATGGTCGCCCGCGCGGTCCAGGCGCTCGACGAGCTGCAGATCCCCGAGGACCAGCGGCTCACCGTGCTGACGAAGGCCAGCCTCGTGCAGGCGGAGGCCGGCTCGGTCGAGGACATGGGCAAGGTTGCCCGCGTCCTGGAGAACCGGCTCGCCGACGGCATGCCGCTGCAGCTGGACACGACGGTCAACTACGCGAACGGGAAGGGCGGGATCACCACCACCGCCCAGGACCGGCAGAACCCCTCGCCGTACAACACCTACGTCCACCCCGGGCTGCCGCCGGGCGCCATCAACAACCCGGGTGAGGACGCACTGCGGGCGGTCCTCAGCCCGACGGCGGGCGACTGGCGGTTCTTCGTGGTCGTCGACCCCGACACCGGGGACACCCGGTTCGCCGTGACCGGCGAGGAGCACCAGCAGAACGTGCTGCTGTTCCAGCAGTGGTTGCGGGACAACCCCGAGGGATGATGCGAGCGGCGGTCCTCGGTCGCCCGGTGTCCCACTCGCTCTCCCCGGTGCTGCACCGGGCCGCCTACGCGGCACTGGGGCTGACCGACTGGACCTACGACGCCCTCGACATCGGTCCGGAGGACCTGCCGGTGCTGCTGGCCGGCCTCGGTCCGGAGTGGCGCGGCTTCTCGGTGACGATGCCGTGCAAGCAGGCTGCGGTGGACGTCGCCGACGCCGTGGAGCCGCTGCCGCGACTGCTGCACGCCGCCAACACGCTGGTCCGCACCGACGCGGGCTGGCGAGCCGAGAACACCGACGTCAGCGGCATCGGCATGGCGCTCCAGCTGGCCGGCGTCGAGAGCATCGGCGCGGCGACGATCATCGGGGCCGGGGGCACGGCGGCCGCCGCGGCGGTCGCGGTGTCGTCCCTCGGCGCCGAGCACGTCGACGTGATCGTGCGGGACCCTGCGCGGGCGGGTGACGTCACCCGGGTGCTCGACGTCCTCGGGGTCCCCGCCACGGTGACCCCGTTCCCGAACGCCGTCCTGGACGCACCGCTGGTGATCAGCACCGTGCCGGTGGACGCCCAGCCGGCCGTGGTGGCGCTGCCCTGGAGCGCCGGGCACACGGTCCTCGACGTCCTGTACGCGCCGTGGCCGACGCCGCTGGCCCAGCGCGTGACCTCCGTGGGAGGCACGGTCGCAGGCGGGCACGACGTGCTGTTCTGGCAGGCCACGGCCCAGGTGGAGCTGATGACCGGACGGCCCGCTCCGATCGCGGCGATGCGCACCGCCCTCGACGCCGCCCTCGCCGGAGGCTGAACCCCGTGGAGCTGCCGCGGCCACTGCTGTTCGGCGCCGTCCTGCTCGTCGCCGTGGTCCTCGGGCCGTGGCTGGCGCGCGTCGCCGGCCGGCTCGGCACCGTCGGGGACGCCGCGCGCCCCACGCCTCTGCGGGTCGCGGTGATGACGGCGGTGTTCGCGGGTCTGCTCGCCGGGGCCGTGGAGCTCACCGGCGCGCGCCCGGCGACCGCCGCCCTCGTCTGGGCCGCCGGCGCCGCCGTCGTCCTCGGCGCGGTGGACCTCTCCAGCCACCGCCTGCCGGACCGGGTGACCTACCCGACGGCTGGGGTCTGCGCCGCGGCCTTCCTCCTCGACGCGGCGGTGCTCGGCTCGTGGGGCGCGCTGCTCCGCGCGGTGGCGGCCGCGGTGGCCGCCTACCTCGTCGGCGCCGGCGCGGCGGCGATCTCGCCGGAGGGGCTCGGCTACGGCGACGTGAAACTGCTGGGGCTGCTCGGCCTGGTCCTCGGCTGGTTCGGCTGGGGTGTCCTCCTGGCCGGGGTGTTCCTCGGCCTGCTCACCGGGGCGGTCGTCTCACTGGCCCTGCTGGCCGCCCGCCGGGCCGGCTGGCGCACCGCCCTGCCCTTCGGCCCGCCGCTGATGACCGGCGCGGTCCTGGCCCTGGCCCTGGGCGCGACCACCCTCGGCTGAGTGCGTCCGCGCGGGCCCAGGTGGGCCGGATGGCAGAATCGGCGCCATGTTGCGCTGGCTGACCGCAGGTGAGTCCCATGGTCAGCAGCTCACCGCGATCCTGGAGGGACTGCCGGCCGGGGTCGAGGTGCAGACGTCGGACGTCGACCTGCAGCTGGCCCGCCGTCGCCTGGGCCACGGCCGCGGCGCGCGCATGTCCTTCGAGCAGGACGAGGTCACCCTCTCCGGCGGCATCCGGCACGGCCGTACCCAGGGCGGCCCCATCGCGATCGGTGTGGGCAACACCGAGTGGCCGAAGTGGTCCACGGTCATGTCCGCGGACCCGGTCGACGCCGAGGTGCTGGCCGGTCAGGCCCGCAATGCACCGCTGACCCGCCCGCGGCCGGGCCACGCCGACCTCGCCGGTATGCAGAAGTACGGCTTCGACGACGCACGCCCCGTCCTCGAGCGCGCCAGCGCCCGGGAGACCGCCGCCCGGGTGGCGCTCGGCACCGTCGCGCAGGCCTTCCTCCGCCAGGCGATCGGTGTCGAGGTGGTCAGCCACGTGGTCGCCATCGGGCCGGTCCAGGTGCCCGACGACATCCTGCCCGGGCCGCAGGACAACGCCCGTATCGACGAGGATCCGGTGCGCTGCGCCGACCCCGCCACCAGCGAGCGGATGGTCGCCGAGATCGACGACGTCCGGAAGAACGGCGACACCCTCGGCGGCGTCGTCGAGGTCGTCGTCCACGGCCTGCCGCCGGGCCTCGGCAGCCACGTGCACTGGGACCGCCGGCTGGACTCCCGCCTCGCCGGCGCCCTCATGGGGGTCCAGTCGGTCAAGGCCGTGGAGGTCGGCGACGGCCTGGAGACCGCGCGCCGCCGGGGCTCGGTGGCGCACGACGAGATCGTGCTCGCGGATGGCCGTGTCCAGCGCCTGACCGATCGGGCGGGCGGCATCGAGGGCGGGATGACCAACGGCGAGGTGCTGCGCGTCCGGGCGGCGATGAAGCCGATCTCGACCGTTCCGCGCGCGCTGGCCACCGTCGACACCGCCACCCTGGAGCCCGCCGTCGCGATCAACCAGCGCAGCGACGCGTGCGCGGTGCCCCGGGGCAGCGTCGTGATGGAGGCGATGGTCGCGCTGGTGCTGGCCGACGCCGTCCTGGAGAAGTTCGGGGGCGACTCGGTGACCGAGACCCGCCGCAACGCGCAGGCCTACCTCGACGCGCTGCCGCTCCGATGAGCGACTCCCGGCCGCTCGTCGTCCTCGTCGGACCCCCGTCCTCGGGCAAGACGACCGTGGGCACGGCCCTGGCCGCCGCGCTCGGGACGACCTTCCGCGACACCGATCACGACATCGAGGCCGAGGCCGGCTGCTCGGTCGCGGACGTGTTCGTCACCCACGGCGAGCCGCACTTCCGCGAGCTCGAGGAGCGCGCGGTGGCCCGGGCGCTGGCCGAGCACACCGGCGTCCTAGCCCTCGGTGGCGGGGCGGTGATGAGCGGCGAGACGCGTCGGCTGCTGGTCGAGCAGGGGGCCAACGACGGCGTCGTGGTCTGGCTCGACGTCGACCTGCACTCCGCGGCCAAGCGGGTCGGGCTCTCCCGCGACCGGCCGATCCTCGGCGTGAACCCGCGCGCGATGCTCCGGCACATGCTGGAGACGCGTGCTCCGCTCTACGGCGAGGTCGCCACGCTGACCCTGCACACCGGCAACCGGGAACCCGAGGACGTCGTCGCCGAGGTGCTGGCCGCACTGGCCGGCCGGCCGGTGGCCCCGTGAGGCGGGTGACCGTCGCTGGTCCCACCCCCTACGAGGTCGTCATCGGGCCCGGCGCGCAGGCCGAGCTCGTGCTCGTGCTGGCCGGTACGCCCCAGGCGGCCGTCGTCCACGCCCCGCCGCTCGCCGCGGCCGCCGGCGCCGCCGTCGAGACGCTGCAGACCGCCGGGGTGGCGGCCGAGGCCGTCGTCGTCCCCGATGGCGAGGCGGCCAAGACGGCCGAGGTCGCCGCACGGGCGTGGGAGGAGCTCGGCCGCCTCGGGCTGACACGGTCCGACGCCGTCGTCGGCATCGGCGGGGGAGCGGTCACCGACCTCGCTGGTTTCCTGGCCGCCACCTGGACGCGCGGGATCCGCGTCGTGCAGGTGCCGACGAGCCTGCTGGGCATGGTCGACGCCGCGGTCGGCGGCAAGACGGGCATCAACACCGGCGCGGGCAAGAACCTGGTCGGTGCGTTCCACCCGCCGGCCGCCGTCCTCGCCGACACCGACGCGCTGACGGGCCTGCCCGAGGCCGAGTTCCGGTCGGGTCTGGCCGAAGTGGTCAAGTGCGGCCTCATCGCCGACGGCGCGATCCTCGACCTGCTCGACGACGACCCGACCGGCCGGACGGCGACCGAGGAACTCGTCGCCCGGGCGGTGCAGGTGAAGGCCGACGCCGTGGGGGAGGACCTCTACGACCTCGGCCGCCGGGAGTTCCTCAACTACGGGCACACCCTCGCGCACGCGATCGAGCGGGTCGAGGACTTCGGCTGGCGGCACGGCGAGGCGGTCGCCGTCGGGCTGGTCTTCGCCGCGGAGCTCGCCGGGCAGGCCGGTCTGCTCACGACGGCCGACGTCGACCGGCACCGCGACCTCGTCGCCGCGATGGGGCTGCCGACCACGTACGCCGGCGACTGGGCGCAGCTGCAGGCCGTCATGCGGGTGGACAAGAAGGCGCGCGGTGCGTCCCTGCGTTTCGTCGTCCTCGACGGGCTCGGCAAGCCGATGATCCTGACCGACCCCGACCAGGCCTGGCTCGATGCCGCCTGGAGCGCAGTGTCCGCGTGACCACCGACCCCACCGCCCCGACAGGAGCCGCATGACGATCCAGGTGCTCAACGGTGCCAACCTCGGCCGCCTCGGCCTCCGGGAGCCGGAGAAGTACGGCACCGTCACCTACGCCGAACTGACCGAGCTGATCGAGGTCACCGGGCGTGAACTGGGTGTCGAGGTGCAGGTGCGCCAGACCGACGACGAGGGCGAGATGCTGCGCTGGATCCACGCCGCGTCCGACGCCGGCGATGCCGTGCTCATCAACCCCGGCGGCTGGTCGCACACCTCGGTTGTCCTGCGGGACGCCCTGGCCGCGCTCAACGGCCCGCTCGTGGAGGTGCACATCACCAACATCCACGCCCGCGAGGAGTTCCGGCACTTCTCCTACGTGTCGGCCGTCGCGGACGGCGTCATCGCGGGTCTGGGCATCAGCGGGTACGTGCTGGCGCTGGGCTGGCTCGCCCAGCAGGGCGTGAAGTGAGCCGTGCGGCTGCGCGGCGCGACGCGCTGCGCGTGGTCGCCGGGGAGCGCGGGCTGGACGCCGTCCTCGTCACCAACCTGCTGAACGTGCGCTACCTGACCGGGTTCACCGGCTCCAACGGCGCCCTGCTGGTGTCGACCTCCGGAGCCGACCTGTTCGGCACCGACGGCCGCTACACCACCCAGGCGGGCACCCAGGTGCCCGACGTGGGGCTGCTGGTCGACCGTGCGACCGTGTCCGCGCTCGCGCGCGAGGCGGTGCGCCGCGGCGTGGGCCGGCTCGGCTACGAGTCCCACGACCTCACGGTCGACGGCCTCGCGGCGCTGGAGAAGGTGCTCGCCGACGCCGGCACCGCGCCGGAGCTGGCCTCGGTCCGGCGGGCGGTCGAGGCCCAGCGCGCCGTCAAGGACGACGACGAAATCGAGTCGCTGCGCCGGGCCTGCGCGGTCGCCGACCAGGCGCTGGCCGAGCTCGCCGCCGAGGGAGCGCTGCGGCCGGGCCGCACCGAGCTCCAGGTCGGCCGCGAGCTCGACGCCCGGATGCTGACCCTGGGCGCCGAGTCGGTGTCGTTCGAGACGATCGTCGCCACCGGTGCCAGCTCGGCGATCCCGCACCACCGTCCCGACGCCACCGAGCTGCGGGACGGCGACTTCCTCAAGCTCGACTTCGGGGCCACCGTCGACGGCTACCACTCCGACATGACCCGCACCGTCGTCCTCGGGCACGCCGCCGACTGGCAGCGCGAGATCTACGAGCTCGTCGCCGCCGCCCAGGCCGCCGGCCGGGCCGCGCTGGCGGTCGGCGCGGACGTCGTCGCCGTCGACGCGGCCGCGCGTCAGGTCATCGCCGACGCCGGCCACGGAGAGCACTTTTCGCACGGTCTCGGGCACGGCGTGGGCCTGGAGATCCACGAGGCGCCGGTCATCGGACCGCTGGGCGCGGGTAGGCTGGCCGCCGGAATGGCCGTCACCGTGGAGCCGGGTGTGTACCTGCCGGGCCACGGCGGTGTCCGCATCGAGGACACGCTGATCGTCACGGACGACGCGCCCGAACTGTTGACCCTCACGAGCAAGGAACTGCTGGTTCTCTAGATGGCTACCACCAACGACCTGAAGAACGGCATCGTCCTCAACCTGGACGGCCAGCTCTGGACCGTCACCGACTTCCAGCACGTCAAGCCCGGCAAGGGCGGTGCCTTCGTCCGGACGACGCTGAAGAACGTCATGTCGGGCAAGGTCGTGGACAAGACCTTCAACGCCGGTCTGAAGATCGAGACGGCGAACGTGGACAAGCGGTCGATGACGTACCTGTACAAGGACGGCACCGACTTCGTCTTCATGGACGGCGACACCTTCGACCAGATCCACGTGTCGGCGCAGACCGTCGGGTCGGGCGCCGACTACCTGCTGGAGAACACCGAGGCCACCGTCGCCGTCCACGACGGCGTCCCGCTGTTCGTCGAGCTGCCGGTGACCATGGAGCTCGTGGTCGAGCACACCGACCCGGGCCTGCAGGGCGACCGCTCGACCGGTGGCACCAAGCCTGCGACGCTCGAGACCGGTGCCCAGATCCAGGTGCCGCTGTTCATCACCACCGGCGAGAAGCTGAAGGTCGACACCCGCGACGGCCGGTACCTCGGCCGCGTCAACTGAAGCTCGTTCACGGAAAAGCGGGCAACTGCACATGGCCGCACGAACCAAGGCACGCAAGCGCGCCGTCGATGTCCTCTACGAGGCTGATCTGCGGGGCGATGACCGGCTGGCCGTCCTGCGCGACCGGATCGAGACGGCGAACCCTCCGGTGCCCGACCACACGGTCCGGCTCGTCGAAGGCGTCGCCGAGCACGCCTCCCGCATCGATTCCCTGATCGACGCACACGCCGCCAACTGGTCGATCGACCGGCTTCCCGACGTCGATCGCGCGATCCTGCGCATGGCGGTCTTCGAGCTGCTGTGGGCCGACGACGTCCCCGACGTCGTGGTCATCGACGAGGCGGTGGAGCTGGCCAAGACGCTGTCCACCGACGACTCCCCGGGCTACGTCAACGGCGTCCTCGGCGCGATCCTGGCCGCCGAGGTCCCGACCCCGGGCGTCTCGTAGGACCGGCGTCCGTGTCGCGGGGCCGGAGGGTCCCCGGCACGGACGCTCGTGGTGCTCAGCGGCGGTCGGGGACGGCTCCTGGCCGCGGTGTCGGGCGAGGTTCCGACCCCGGGCGTCTCGTAGGACCGGCGTCCGTGTCGCGGGGCCCGGAGGGTCCCCGACAGGGACGCTCGTGGTGCTCAGCGGCGGTCGGGGACGGCTCCTGGCCGCGGTGTCGGCCGGAGGCCGACAGTGTCATCGGGGGGAGCGGCTCGCCGACACCGTCCTCGCCCTTCGGCGGACGCACATGAGGCGAGTGTCGGGTTGCTGTTGTCCCGGGAGCGCTGAGGGCGCGACAACGGAACACTCGGCCCGAACAGACGACGAAGGGCCCCTGCCGAGAGCGGCAGGGGCCCTTCGTCGTCCGTCGTTCAGCGGGGCGAGCGGCGGCGCTCCCAGTGCGGGTCGAGCTCGTCGTCCTCGTCGTCACCGGGGCCCAGGTCGGCGATGGCCTCCATGCCGGGGGACAGCACGCCCCACTCGATGAGCCGCGAGGTGAGCTCGTCGGGGCTCATGTCGTAGATGATCGCGAGGGACTTCAGGTCCTCGGTGCGGATCGACAGGACCTTGCCGTTGTAGTCGTGCCGCTGGGCCTGGATGGTCGAGGCGTAGCGCGCCAGGGGGCCGGCCTCGTCGGCGGGCAGCGAGCCGAGCGACTCGAGGTTCAGCACGATCTTGGTGTTCGTGGTGACCGCGGAGCTCGGCCGGGGGTCGGGCAGCAGCTCGGAGACCGGCACCCCGTAGAAGACGGCGAGCTCGGAGAGGCGCTGCACGGTCACGGCGCGGTCACCGCGCTCGTAGGAGCCGACGACGACTGCCTTCCAGCGGCCGTGCGACTTGTCTTCCACTCCCTGCAGGGAGAGCCCCTGCTGGTTGCGGATGGCGCGGAGCCGGGCGCCGAGGGCCCGTGAGTAGTCGGTGCTCATCGCGGTCTGCTCACTGTCCGTTGTCTCGGGAAGGTCCTGATCGTCACTCACAGTACTGGTCGGCGGTGGCGCGCAACAGGAGGACACCACTCATGTATGAGTGAGTACGCAAGCACAGAACGTCACCGCGAAGGCCCCTGACCAGCAGTGGAACGGGTGCCGAACGGGTCGCCGCGGCGGTGCAGTACCGTCGTCGCCGGTCCACACCACTCCTTTAACGACCCGTCCAGTGAGGCGGGGAAGGAGGCCTCATGGCCAGCTCTGTCGAGCCTGCCCGGAACGAGCCGCCGAAGTCGGGCGCACCCTCGTCACCCGGCGCACTGCTCTCCTCCGCCGACGTCGCCCGCGTGGTCGACCGCATGGCCCACCAGCTCATCGAGCGGGCGGCCGCGAGCGATCCGGGGTCACCGAACGGCGGCCTCTCCTCCCTCGTCCTCGTCGGCATCCCGACCCGGGGCGCCCCGCTCGCGCGGCGCCTGGCCGCCCGCGTCGAGGCGTTCTCCGGGACGACGGTGGACGTCGGCATCGTCGACATCACCCTGTACCGGGACGACCTGCGGCTGCGCGGTGTCCGCGCGCTGGAGCCCACGGTGCTGCCCGACGGCGGCATCGACGACCGGCTCGTCGTCCTCGTGGACGACGTCCTCTACTCCGGGCGCTCGGTCCGCGCGGCCCTCGACGCCCTGCGCGACCTCGGCCGGCCCCGGAGCGTGCAACTGGCGGTGCTGGTCGATCGCGGGCACCGCGAACTACCCATCCGCGCGGACTTCGTCGGCAAGAACGTGCCGACCTCGCGCAGTCAGCAGGTGCGGGTCCACCTCGCCGAGACCGACGGCGCCGACGAGGTGCTCGTGACCGAGGGGGACATCACGTGAAGCGGCACCTGCTGGAGGCGGCCGACCTGGACCGTGCCGACGCGACGCTGGTGCTCGACACCGCGGCGCAGATCGACCAGGCGCTGGCCGGCCGCGAGGTCAAGAAGCTCCCCACGCTGCGCGGCCGGACCGTGGTCAACCTCTTCTACGAGGACTCGACCCGCACGCGCATCAGCTTCGAGCTGGCCGCCAAGCGGCTCTCCGCCGACGTCATCAACTTCTCGGCGAAGGGCAGCAGCGTCTCCAAGGGCGAGAGCCTCAAGGACACCGCGCTCACCCTCGAGGCGATGGGCAGCGACGCGATCGTCGTCCGACACTCCGCCTCCGGTGCGCCGCACCGGCTGGCCCACTGGGTGCGCGGCAGCGTCGTCAACGCCGGTGACGGCACCCACGAGCACCCGACCCAGGCCCTGCTGGACGCGTACACGATCCGGCGGCGGCTGGGCCGCCTCGAGGGCGTGCGGGTGGCCATCGTCGGCGACGTGCTGCACAGCCGCGTGGCGCGCTCCAACATCGGGCTGCTGCACACCCTCGGGGCAGAGGTCACCGTGGTCGCGCCCCCGACCCTCCTGCCGGTCGGCGTCGGCAGCTGGCCGGTGGAGGTCAGCTACGACCTCGACGCCGTCCTGCCCAAGGCCGACGTGGTGATGATGCTTCGGGTCCAGGCCGAGCGGATGAACGCCTCGTTCTTCCCGAGCGCGCGCGAGTACAGCCGGCGCTACGGCCTCGACGCCCGCCGGATGAGCCTCCTGGACGACGACGCGATCGTCATGCACCCCGGCCCGATGAACCGCGGCATGGAGATCGCCGCCGAGGTGGCCGACTCCGTCCGCTCCACGATCGTCGAGCAGGTCGGCAACGGCGTCAGCGTGCGCATGGCCGTCCTGTACCTGCTGCTCGGAGGGAACGAGCCCGCGTGAACTACCTCATCAAGGGGGCGCGCCCGTACGGCGGCGACCCCGCCGACATCCTCATCAAGAACGGCCGGATCGCCGCAATCGGCGAGTCGCTGTCCAGCACGAGCGCGGAGGTCGTCGACGCCGCCGGGCTGATCGCGCTCCCGGGCCTGGTCGACCTGCACACCCACCTGCGCGAGCCGGGCCGGGAGGACGCCGAGACCGTCGAGACCGGCAGCCGGGCAGCGGCGCTGGGGGGCTTCACCGCCGTGCACGCCATGGCCAACACCGACCCGGTCGCCGACACCGCGGGTGTCGTCGAGCAGGTCTGGCGCCTCGGCCAGGAAGCCGGGCTGGTCGACGTCGTCCCCGTGGGGGCGGTGACCGTCGGGCTCAGGGGCGAGCGGCTGGCGGAGCTCGGCGCGATGGCCGATTCCGCCGCCCGCGTCCGGGTGTTCTCCGACGACGGCTCCTGCGTGAGCGACCCCGCACTCATGCGCCGGGCACTCGAGTACGTGAAGGCCTTCGACGGCGTCGTCGCCCAGCACGCCGAGGAGCCGCGACTCACCGCCGGCGCCCAGATGCACGAGGGGAACCGTTCGGCCCGCCTCGGCCTGACGGGCTGGCCGGCCGCGGCGGAGGAGGCGATCATCGCCCGCGACGTGCTGCTCGCCGGCCACGTCGGTGCGCGGCTGCACGTCTGCCACGTGTCGACCGCGGGCTCCGTGGAGATCCTGCGCTGGGCCAAGGGGCGCGGCGTGCAGGTGACCGCCGAGGTCACGCCGCACCACCTGCTGCTCACCGACGCCTGCGCCGAGAGCTACGACCCGGTCTTCAAGGTCAACCCCCCGCTGCGGACCGACGACGACGTGGCCGCGCTCCGGGCCGGGCTCGCGGACGGCACGATCGACGCCGTCGCCACCGACCACGCCCCCCACGCGGTCGAGGACAAGGAGAGCGAGTGGGCGCAGGCCCGGCCGGGGATGCTCGGGCTGGAGCAGGCGCTGTCGGTCGTCGTCGAGACGATGGTCGAGACCGGCCTCCTCGACTGGCAGGGAGTCGCCGACCGGATGTCGGTCCGCCCCGCGGTCATCGGCCGGCTGGAGGGGCACGGTCGCCCGCTGGCCCCGGGTGAGCCCGCCAACCTGCTGCTGCTGGACGCCACGACCCGGGCCATCGTCGATCCGGCCACGCTGGCCAGCCGCAGCCGCAACAGCCCCTACGCCGGTCGGGAGCTCCCCGGCCGGGTCGTCGCGACGTTCCTGCGGGGGGTCCCGACGGTGCTCGACGGGAAGGCAACCAAGTGAGTGACGCGATCCTCGTGCTCGAGGACGGGCGCACGTTCCGGGGCGAGGCCTACGGCGCGGTCGGGACGACGGTCGGCGAGGCGGTCTTCGCCACCGGGATGACCGGCTACCAGGAGACGCTCACCGATCCCAGCTACCACCGGCAGGTCGTCGTCATGACCGCCCCGCACATCGGCAACACGGGCGTGAACGGTGAGGACGACGAGAGCAGCCGCATGTGGGTGGCCGGCTTCGTGGTCCGCGACCCTGCGCGGCGCTCGTCCAACTGGCGGGCGACCGGCAGCCTGGACGACGAGCTGGTCAGGCAGGGAGTGGTCGGCATCAGCGGCATCGACACCCGGGCGCTCACCCGCCACCTGCGCGACCGCGGCGCGATGCGGGTCGGGATCAGCAGCGTGATCACCGATCCCGACGTGCTGCTCGCGCAGGTCGCGGCGGCGGCGAGCATGACCGGTGCGGACCTGGCCCCCGAGGTGAGCACCGGCGAGACCTACGTGGTGCCGGCCGTGGGGGAGAGGCGGTACACGATCGCCGCGCTGGACCTCGGCATCAAGACGGCCACCCCGCGGCACCTCGCCGACCTGGGCGTCGAGACGCACGTCCTCCCGTCGACGGCGACCGCAGCCGAGCTCCTCGCGGCCGGCCCGGACGGGGTCTTCCTCTCCAACGGGCCCGGCGACCCGGCCGCGGCCGACTACGCGGTCGAGGCCGTCCGGGGGGTGCTCGACGCCCGCCGTCCGCTGTTCGGCATCTGCTTCGGCAACCAGATCCTCGGCCGGGCGCTGGGCCTGGGCACCTACAAGCTGCGTTTCGGTCACCGCGGGCTCAACCAGCCGGTGCTCGACCGGGTCAGCGGCACGGTGCGGGTGACCAGCCACAACCACGGGTTCGCCGTCGACGCCCCGCTCGACCGGCCGAGCGACACCCCGTACGGCCAGGTCGAGGTGAGCCACGTCGGCCTCAACGACGACGTGGTGGAGGGCCTGCGCTGCCTCGAGGTGCCGGCGTTCAGCGTGCAGTTCCACCCCGAGTCGGCGGCCGGTCCGCACGACGCGGCGCCGCTCTTCCAGCGGTTCGTCGACCTCATGGAGGAGAACAAGCGTGCCTAAGAGGACCGACATCGAGCACGTGATGGTCATCGGCTCCGGGCCGATCCTCATCGGTCAGGCCGCCGAGTTCGACTACTCCGGCACCCAGGCCTGCCGGGTGCTCCGGGCCGAGGGCCTGCGGGTCAGCCTGGTCAACAGCAACCCGGCGACGATCATGACCGACCCCGGCATCGCCGACGCCACCTACATCGAGCCGCTGACCCCGGAGTTCGTCGAGAAGGTCATCGCCAAGGAGCGCCCCGACGCGCTGCTGGCGACCCTCGGCGGGCAGACCGCGCTCAACATCGCGATCGGGCTCTACGAGAACGGCGTCCTCGAGAAGTACGGAGTGCAGCTCATCGGCGCCGACGTCGAGGCGATCAACCGCGGCGAGGACCGGCAGCGGTTCAAGGACATCGTCCGGTCGATCGGCGCCGACGCGCCCCGCTCCACGGTCTGCGCGAGCGTCGAGGAGGCGATCGCCACGGCCGAGGAGGTCGGCTACCCGGTCGTCATCCGGCCCAGCTTCACCATGGGTGGTCTCGGCTCGGGCATCGCCACCGACGAGCCGATGCTGCGGCGCATGGCCGGGCACGGGCTCGCCGACTCCCCGGTGCACACCGTGCTCATCGAGGAATCGGTGCTCGGCTGGAAGGAGTTCGAGCTTGAGCTGATGCGCGACCGCAGCGACAACGTGGTCGTCATCTGCTCCATCGAGAACATCGACGCGATGGGCGTGCACACCGGCGACTCGGTCACCGTCGCGCCGGCGATGACGCTCACCGACCGCGAGTACCAGCACATGCGGGACGTCGGCATCGCCATCCTGCGCGCGGTCGGCGTGGACACCGGCGGCTGCAACATCCAGTTCGCCGTCCATCCGGAGACCGGGCGTCTCGTCGTCATCGAGATGAACCCGCGGGTGTCGCGGTCCTCCGCGCTGGCGTCGAAGGCGACCGGCTTCCCGATCGCCAAGATCGCCGCCAAGCTGGCCATCGGCTACACGCTGGACGAGATCACCAACGACATCACCGGCGTCACCCCGGCGGCGTTCGAGCCCTCGCTGGACTACGTGGTCGTGAAGATCCCGCGGTTCGCCTTCGAGAAGTTCCCCGGTGCCGACCCGCGGCTGACCACCACGATGAAGAGCGTCGGCGAGATCATGTCGTTCGGCCGCAACTTCGCCGAGGCGCTCGGCAAGGCGATGCGGTCCACGGAGACCAAGGTGGCCGGCTTCTGGACCGGCCCGGCGGACGACCGGTCGGCCGAGGAACTGCTCGACGCCCTGCGCGTCCCGGTGGACGGCCGGCTCTACCTCGCCGAACAGGCACTCGCGGCCGGGGCGACCGTCGAAGACGTAGCGGCTGCTAGTGGTTTCGATCCATGGTTCGTCGACCAGATCGCGCTGGTCCGGGAGATCGGGGAGCAGGTCCGCAACGAGCCGTCGGTGACCCCGGAGCTGCTCCGCCGGGCCAAGCGGTTCGGCCTGTCCGACCGGCAGATCGCCGCGCTGCGGCCGGAGCTCGCCGGTGAGGACGGCGTCCGGACGCTGCGCTGGCGGCTCGGGATCCGGCCGGTCTACAAGACCGTCGACACCTGCGCCGCGGAGTTCGCCGCCCGCACGCCGTACCACTACTCCTCCTACGACGAGGAGAACGAGGTGCAGCCCCGCGAGAAGCCGGCGGTGCTGATCCTCGGGTCCGGGCCGAACCGGATCGGCCAGGGCATCGAGTTCGACTACTCCTGCGTGCACGCCGTCCTGGCGCTGCAGGACGCCGGCTACGAGGCGGTGATGGTCAACTGCAACCCCGAGACCGTCTCCACCGACTACGACACCGCCGACCGGCTCTACTTCGAGCCGCTCACCTTCGAGGACGTGCTCGAGGTCGTCGAGGCCGAGCGCGCGGCCGGTCCGGTCGCCGGGGTCATCTGCACCCTCGGCGGGCAGACGCCGCTGGGTCTCGCCCAGCGGCTGAAGGACGCCGGCGTCCCGGTGCTGGGCACGTCGCCGGAGGCCATCGACGACGCCGAGCACCGCGGCGCCTTCTCGCGGGTGCTGGCCGACACCGGCCTGTCCGCCCCCAAGCACGGCATGGCGACGACGTTCGCCGAGGCCGGTGCGATCGCC
Organism: Blastococcus sp. CT_GayMR16; assembly: GCF_004570875.1. GTDB lineage: Bacteria > Actinomycetota > Actinomycetes > Mycobacteriales > Geodermatophilaceae > Blastococcus_B. The sequence continues at coordinate 139,446 of NZ_SPQK01000011.1, forward strand.
GTGGAGATCGGCTACCCGGTGCTGGTGCGGCCCTCCTACGTCCTCGGCGGGCGGGGGATGGAGATCGTCTACGACGACGCGACCCTCGAGGCGTACATCGCGAAGGCCACCGACGTCAGCGCATCCCACCCGGTGCTGGTCGACCGCTTCCTGGAGGACGCCGTCGAGATCGACGTCGACGCCCTCTACGACGGCACCGAGCTCTTCCTCGGGGGCGTCATGGAGCACATCGAGGAGGCCGGCATCCACTCCGGTGACTCGGCGTGCGCGCTGCCGCCGATCACCCTCGGGTCGGCCGACCTGCTGAAGATCCGCGCCGCCACCGAGAAGCTGGCCGCGCGGATCGGCGTCCGCGGCCTGGTCAACGTCCAGTACGCGATCAAGGACGACATCCTCTACGTCATCGAGGCCAACCCGCGGGCCAGCCGGACGGTGCCGTTCGTCTCCAAGGCCACCGCCGTCCAGCTGGCCAAGGCCGCGGCGCGGATCGCGGTGGGGGAGTCGATCGCCGAGCTGCGGGTCGCCGGTGTCCTGCCGCCCTCCGGCGACGGCACCGACCTCCCCGAGGACGCCCCGATCGCGGTCAAGGAGGCGGTCCTGCCCTTCCACCGCTTCCGCACCGTCGAGGGCCACGGCGTGGACACGGTGCTCGGGCCGGAGATGAAGTCCACCGGTGAGGTCATGGGCCTCGACTCGGAGTTCGGCCGGGCGTTCGCGAAGTCCCAGGCGGCCGCTTACGGCTCGCTGCCGACCGAGGGCACGGTCTTCGTCTCCCTGGCCAACCGGGACAAGCGCTCGGCGGTCTTCCCGATCAAGCGGCTGGCCGACCTGGGCTTCCGGGTGCTGGCGACGGTGGGCACCGCCCAGGTGCTGCGCCGCAACGGGGTGCACTGCGAGGTGGTCGGCAAGTTCAGCGACGGGCCCGGCAACGTGGTCGAGCTGATCCTGGCCGGCGACGTCGACATCGTCGTGAACACGCCCTTCGGGTCGCCGGGCAACAGCGGACCGCGCCTGGACGGCTACGAGATCCGCACCGCGGCGGTCGCGGCCGGGATCCCGTGCATCACGACGGTCCAGGGCATGGCCGCCGCGGTCCAGGGGGTCGAGGCCCTCCGCCGGGGCGACATCGGCGTCCGGAGCCTGCAGGACGTGCACACCGCCATGGCCGGGAACCGTCCGTGAGCCCGCTGACCGCGCCGGCGCCGCGCGCTGCGCACCCGCCGGTCCAGCGCACCGTGGAGGTCGTGGGCCGGCGCGCGGTGGACGCCTACGTCGAGCTGACGCTGTCGGCGCCGGAGATCGCCGAGCGGGCCCAGCCGGGGCAGTTCGTCGCGTTCGCGGTCGGCGGCGAGACCTCGGCCCTGCTGCTGCGCCGCTCGATCGCGATCAGCACCGCGGACGACGGCCTGGTGACGGTGGTCGTGTCCGCGGCGGGACCGGGCTCGGCGTGGCTCACCGAACGGCAGCCGGGCGACACAGTCGACGTGGTCGGCCCCCTCGGGCGCCCCTTCCCGGACCCGCCCCCCGGCGCCCGGGCGCTGCTGGTCGGCGGCGGCTACGGCGCGGCCGCCCTGGTCGGCCTCGCCGCCCGGCTGCGGGACGCCGGGCACGAGGTCGACGCGGTGGCCGGGGCCGCGGGCGCGGACCGGCTGTGCTCGGTGCAGGAGCTCACCGGGATCGCGGCGCGGGTCGCGGTGACCACCGACGACGGCAGCTCCGGGCGGCGGGGGCTGGTCACCCTGGCTGTCGACGAACTCCTGCCGGACGCGGGTGTGGTCTACGCCTGCGGCCCGATGCCCATGCTCCGGGCCGTGGCCGACGCGGCCACCGCGCGGAGCATCCCCTCCTACGTCGCCGTCGAGGAGTCGATGGCCTGCGGGATCGGCGTCTGCATGACCTGCGTGCTGCCGATCGTCGGCGAGGACGGCCGCACGCGCTTCAGCCGGTCCTGCACCGAGGGACCGGTGTTCGGCGGTGACCGGGTGCGCTTCGACGACGTCGGCTCGCTGCCGTGGGACGTCGTCGGCGCCGACGCGATGGGGGTGGTCGCGCCATGACCGCTCTGGACACGGCCGTCGACATGCGGACGACGCTCGGTAGCGCCCCGATCCCGAGCCCGGTGCTCACCGCGTCCGGGTGCTCGGCGTTCGGCGGCGAACTCGAACCCTTCGTCGACCTGACCGCGATCGGTGCGGTGGTCACCAAGTCCGTGCAGCTGCGCCCCCGGTCGGGCCGGGCGACCCCGCGTATGGCCGAGACCCCCAGCGGGATGCTCAACTCCATCGGCCTGCAGGGTCCGGGCATCGACGGGCTGCTGGCCGAGGAGCTGCCCTGGCTCGCCGAACGCGGGGTCCGGGCTTTCGTCTCGATCGCGGGCACCCGCGTCGAGGACTTCGCCGAGCTCGCCGAGCGGCTGCGCGGCGTACCGGGGGTGCTCGGCCTCGAGGTCAACATCAGCTGCCCGAACGTGGAGAGTCGCGGCGAGGTGTTCGCCTGCGACCCCGTGGCAGCCTCCGACGTCGTCTCCGCCGTCCGGGCCGCCGCCGACCCGGCCCACCCCGTCTACGCCAAGCTCAGCCCCGACGTCACCGACATCGTGAGCGTGGCCCGCGCGGTCTCCGAGGCCGGCGCGGACGGGCTGTCGATGATCAACACGCTGCTCGGACTGGTCATCGACCCGGACACGATGCGGCCGGTCCTCGGCGGGGTGACCGGCGGCCTGTCCGGCCCGGCGATCCGTCCGGTCGCCCTGCGGTGCGTCTGGCAGGTGCACCAGGCGCTGCCCGAGGTCCCGATCCTGGGCATGGGCGGCATCCGCACCGGCCTGGACGCACTCCAGTTCGTCCTCGCCGGTGCGTCCGCGGTCTCAGTGGGGACGGCGGTGTTCAACGACCCGTCCGCGGTCGCCCGGGTGCACGACGAGCTGGCCGTCGCGCTGGGGGAGCGGGGCTTCGCGTCGCTCGCCGAGGCCGTCGGGTACGCACACCGATGACGGCCCCGTTCGGGGAGCGCCTCGCCGACGCCGTCGCGGCCCGGGGTCCACTGTGCGTCGGTATCGACCCGCACGCGCCGCTGCTGGAGAAGTGGGGGCTGACCGACGATCCCGACGGCCTGGCCCGCTTCACCGACGTGGTGGTCGACGCCCTGGCCGGATCCGTCGCCGTCCTGAAGCCGCAGCTGGCGTTCTACGAGCGGCACGGCTCCCGCGGGCTCGCCGTGCTCGAGGACGCGATGCCGAGGGCGCGGGCGGCCGGTGCGCTGGTCCTGCTGGACGCGAAGCGCGGGGACATCGGCTCGACGATGGACGCCTACGGCGACTACCTCCGCCCCGACCACCCGCTCGCCGTCGACGCCATGACGGTCAGCCCCTACCTCGGCCCCGGCTCGCTCCAGCCGGCCGTCGACACCGCGCGCCTGCACGGCGGCGGCCTGTTCGTGCTGGCACGCACGTCCAATCCCGACGCCGGCACCTTCCAGCACGCGCTCGCGGGCGAGCGTTCCGTCGCCCAGGTGGTCGTCGACACCGTGCGCGGCTGGAACACCCCCGGCTGGGTGGTGGGGGACCCGCTGCCCGACATCGCGGCGGTACGCGATCTGGCCAGCCGGTTCGGGCCGACGACCGGTTCCTTCGGGGTCGTCGTGGGTGCCACGCTGCGCGATCTGGACGTCGACCTGGACGGCCTGGGCGGGCCGATCCTGGCGCCGGGTCTGGGTGCCCAGGGCGGGTCGGTCGCCGACCTGCGCCGGCTGTTCGGCACCGGCCGGGCCGTCGTCCCCACGGTCTCCCGTGACGTGCTGGCCGCCGGGCCCGACCCGGCCGCGCTGCGGGCCGCGGCCGACCGCTGGACGGCGGAGCTCTCCGGGTGAGGCGGGCCCTGCCGTGGCTGGTGGGGCCGCTGGATGCCGGGTCCGTTCGCTGGACGGCGCAGCACGCGGTCGGCGCCGGCCTGGTGGGACTCGGCCTGCTGCTCCTCGCCGGTGTCGGCGGATGGCTGCTCGGCCTCCGGGCAGGCCGTCGCCGGAGTCGCCCGGCCTGACCACCGGCGTGTCGTTCTGGCGGCGTGTCGCGGCCTTCTGCCCGGTGGGAGCGGCAATCGGTCATCCGGAACGGAACCGCACGGATCGGCGCCTGACCTGCAGTGATGACGGGGTGTTACCGGGTAGGTGAACCGCGTGTGAACGACGACGGCAGACGCCTGCCAAGAATCCGCGCGGCTGCCCAGTGACCAGCGGATTTGTCTGGAACTAGGTTGGCCCTGAGGCTCAGAGGCGAGCCCTTCCCTTACGAGTCCCCAGAACCTCCGCGGGCCGGACACCCGGACCGCGACCGACACGATTGGGTCGACCATGCCCCTGCCTGACCTCTCCCCGGAACAACGCGCCGCCGCGCTCGAGAAGGCCGCCGCCGCCCGCAAGGCGCGCGCCGAACTGCGTGAACAGCTGAAGACCAAGGGCGCCACGGTCGGTGACGTCCTCAAGCAGGGCGACACCGACGAGGTGATCGGCAAGATGCGCGTCTCCGCGGTGCTGGAGTCCCTGCCCGGAGTGGGCAAGGCGCGGGCTGCGAAGATCATGGAGCGGTTGGAGATCTCGCCCACCCGCCGTGTGCGCGGTCTCGGCGCCAACCAGCGCAAGGCGCTGGAGGCCGAGTTCGCCGACGAGAAGGTCGTCTGACTCGACGACCCAGCGAGCGATCGCGGACGAGGACGACGAGTGGTCTCAGGCACTACTGCACGGCTCACCGTGCTCTCCGGCCCTTCGGGCGTCGGCAAGGGCACCGTGGTCGCGGAGGTCCGGCGACGGCATCCCGACGTGTGGGTGTCGGTGTCGGTGACCACCCGCCGCCCTCGTCCGGGTGAGCGCGAGGGTGATCACTACCACTTCGTCGACGACGCCGAGTTCGACCGGCTGATCGCGGCCGGCGGGCTGCTGGAGTGGGCCGAGTACGCCGGCAACCGCTACGGCACCCCCGTCGCCCCGCTGCGGACGCGGCTGGCCACCGGCCAGCCGGCCCTGCTGGAGATCGAGCTGCAGGGTGCACGCCAGGTCAGGACCCGGGATCCCGGGGCGCAGCTGGTCTTCCTGGCCCCGCCGTCGTGGGGTGCGCTGGTCAGCCGGCTCGCCGGGCGCGGCTCGGAACCGCCGGCCGTACAGGAGCGGCGACTGGCCCTCGCGCAGGCCGAGCTGGACGCCGCGGGGGAGTTCGACGTCGTCGTCGTCAACGACGACGTGGCCCGGGCCGCCGACGAGTTGGTAGGCTTGCTGACTGCGCCCTCGCCCGGTCTCGTGCCAGGGGAGTAGCGCCCACGAGGAAGAGCACCGCCGGCTGTCCCCGCCGGTCGCTTCCTCCCGCTATCGAATGAGGAGCACGCCCGCCCGTGTCCGGAGTCGCACCTGCCCCCGAGGGCATCACCAACCCGCCCATCGACGAGCTGCTCGAGCGCACCAGCAGCAAGTACGGCCTGGTCATCTTCGCCGCCAAGCGCGCTCGCCAGATCAACGCCTACTACAGCCAGCTCTCCGAGGGCCTGCTGGAGTACGTCGGCCCGCTGGTCGACACCGCGCCGCAGGAGAAGCCCCTGTCGATCGCGCTGCGCGAGATCAACGAAGGTCTGCTGACCCACACCGCCGGCGAGAACTAGGCCGGCTGCCCCGGTCGGGGCACCCAGACTGATGAGAACGCACCCGGCAGTTGCTGCCGGGTGCGTTCTCGTACGTGGAGGATGGAGCACGTGAGCGAGCTTGCGAGCTCACGCAGGGGCAGAGCAGCTGAGCGAACATGCGCGACGAGCGCCAGCGAGGAGGTCTTGTGAGCTCGATCGTGCTGGGTGTGAGCGGGGGAGTGGCGGCCTACAAGGCCGCCTTCGTGCTGCGCGCATTCACCGAGGCCGGCCACGACGTCCGCGTCGTCCCCACCCCCGGTGCCCTGCACTTCGTCGGCGCCGCCACGTTCGAGGCGCTGTCGGGGAACCCGGTCACCACCGACGTGTGGTCCGACGTCCCCGACGTCGCGCACGTCCGGATCGGGCAGAACGCCGACCTGGTCGTCGTCGCCCCTGCCACCGCCGACCTGCTGGCCCGCGCCGCGATGGGCCGGGCCGACGACCTGCTCACCGCCACTCTGCTCACCGCGTCCTGCCCGGTGGTCTTCGTGCCGGCGATGCACACCGAGATGTGGCTGCACCCCGCGACGCAGGACAACGTCGCCACCCTGCGCCGCCGCGGGGCCGTCGTCCTCCCGCCGGCGGTCGGCCGGCTGACCGGCCCCGACACCGGGCCCGGCCGGCTGCCGGAGCCCGCCGACATCGCGGCGCTGGCGACGGTCGTGCTCCACCACGGCACCGCGGCCCTCGCGCACGACCTCACCGGTCGCCGGGTCGTCATCAGCGCCGGCGGCACCCGCGAGCCGCTGGACCCGGTGCGCTTCCTCGGCAACCGCTCGTCGGGCAAGCAGGGCTGGGCCCTGGCGCGCGTGGCCGCGGCGCGGGGGGCCGAGGTCGTGCTCGTCGGCGCCAACGTCGACCTCCCTGCCCCCTTCGGCGTCCACGTCGTCCCGGTGGGCACCGCGGAGGAGCTGCGCACCGCGATGGTGGCCGAGGCCCAGGAGGCCGACGTCGTCGTCATGGCCGCCGCGGTGGCCGACTTCCGGCCGGAGACGGTCGCGGTGTCCAAGCTCAAGAAGGGGTCGTCGGCCGAGCCGACCGCGGTGCCCCTGGTCCGCAACCCCGACGTCCTCGCCGAGCTGGTGACCAAGCGCGCCCCCGGTCAGCTGGTGGTCGGCTTCGCCGCCGAGACCGGGGACGACGACGCCGACGTCCTCACGCACGCGCGCGCCAAGCTCGCCCGCAAGGGCTGCGACCTGCTCGTCGTGAACGACGTCTCCGACGGCCAGGTGTTCGGCCGCGCCGACAACGCCGTCACTGTCCTCGCGGCCGACGGGTCCGTGACCGAGCTGTCGCACGACAGCAAGGACGCCGTCGCCGCGGGCATCTGGGCCACCATCGCGTCCCAGCTGCCACCTGAGCCCCAGAGCTAGGCATCTCTCCCGGGCAGCCGTACCCGTCGTCGGATGAGCCGGTAGCGTGGGACTCCGGGCGCCGCGCACGTGGCTCCCGACGATGTAGCCACCGAGCCAGGGAGTCACCGAGTGTCACGCCGCCTCTTCACCTCCGAGTCGGTCACTGAGGGCCACCCGGACAAGATCGCCGACCAGATCAGCGATTCGATCCTGGACGCGATGCTCGCGCAGGACCCGCGCAGCCGTGTTGCCGTCGAGACCATGATCACGACCGGCCAGGTGCACATCGCCGGCGAGGTCACCACCGGCGGCTACGTCGACATCGCCTCGATCGTGCGCGACACGGTCCTGCGGATCGGCTACGACTCCTCCCGCAAGGGCTTCGACGGCGCCTCCTGCGGCGTCAGCGTGTCGATCGGCGCGCAGTCGCCCGACATCGCCCAGGGCGTGGACACCGCCTTCGAGGCGCGCACCCACACCGACGAGGACGAGATCTCCCGTCAGGGCGCCGGCGACCAGGGCCTGATGTTCGGCTACGCCACCGACGAGACCCCCGAGCTCATGCCGCTGCCGATCGCCCTGGCGCACCGCCTGGCGCGCCGGCTGTCCGCCGTCCGCAAGGACGGCTCGGTGCCCTACCTGCGCCCCGACGGCAAGACCCAGGTCACGGTCGTCTACGAGGACGACAAGCCGGTCGCCGTCGACACCGTGGTCGTCTCCTCGCAGCACGCCGAGGACATCTCGATCGACCAGCTGCTCACCCCCGACATCCAGGAGCTCGTCGTCGAGCCCGAGCTGGCCGCCCTCGGCCTGCCCACCGACGGCTACCGCCTGCTCGTCAACCCGACCGGCAAGTTCGTCATCGGCGGCCCCATGGGCGACGCCGGTCTGACCGGCCGGAAGATCATCGTCGACACCTACGGCGGCATGGCCCGCCACGGTGGCGGCGCCTTCTCCGGCAAGGACCCGTCGAAGGTCGACCGCTCCGCCGCGTACGCGATGCGCTGGGTCGCCAAGAACGTCGTCGCCGCCGGGCTCGCCAGCCGGTGCGAGGTGCAGGTGGCCTACGCCATCGGCGCGGCCCACCCGGTCGGTCTGTTCGTCGAGACCTTCGGCACCGGCACCACCGCGGACGACGTCCTCGAGAAGGCCATCAGCACCGTGTTCGACCTGCGGCCCGGCGCGATCGTGCGCGACCTGGACCTGCTCCGCCCGATCTACACGCCGACGGCCGCCTACGGCCACTTCGGTCGCACCGACATCGACCTGCCGTGGGAGCAGCTCGACCGGGTCGACGCCCTCCGCGCGGCCGTCGGAGCCTAAGCACTGGACACACCCGCTCCACCCGGCGACCCGGGCCACCCGATGGTGGCCCGGGTCGTCATCGATGTGCCCCTGGCCCACCTGGACCGGCCCTTCGACTACGCGGTTCCCGAGAAGTTCGCCGACACCGTGCAGGCCGGCTGCCGGGTGCGGGTGCGGTTCAGCGGCCAGCTGCTGGACGGTTTCGTGGTGTCCCTGGACGACGCCACCGACTTCACGGGCAAGCTCCTCCCGTTGTCGCACGTGCCGTCGGGGGAGCCGGTGCTCACCCCGCAGGTCGTCCGGCTGGCGAGGGTGGTCGCCGACCGGTACGCGGGGACGCTCAGCGACGTCCTGCGGCTGGCCCTGCCACCCCGCCGGGCCGCGGCCGAGAAGCGGCCGACGCCCACCCCGGAGGCCCTGCCCGCTCCGCCCGATCCCGCCGGGTTCGGCCGGTACCAGGCCGGCCCGGCCCTGCTGACGGCGCTGGCCGAGGGCCGTCCCGCCCGGGCGGTCTGGACGGCGCTGCCCGGTGAGGACTGGCCGACCCGGCTCGCCGAGCTCTGCCGGGCGTCGCTGTCCGGACGGCGCGGGGCGCTCGTCGTCGTTCCCGACGGCAAGGACCTCGACCGGCTGGCCGCCGCGGCACGGCAGCTGCTGCCCGAGCACTCCTACACGGTCCTGCGCGCCGACGACTCCCCGGAGAAGCGCTACCGGCAGTTCCTCGCCGCGTCGCGGGGGGCGGCCCAGGTGGTGCTGGGCACGCGAGCCGCGATGTTCGCGCCGGTCAGGGATCTCGGCCTCGTGGTCGTCTGGGACGACGGCGACGACCTGCACGCCGACGAGCACGCGCCCTATCCGCACGCCCGGGACGTGCTGGTCCAGCGGGCCTGGCTGGACAACTGCGCCGCCGTCGTGGCCGGCACGGCACGCACCGCCGAGGCCGAGCTGCTCGTCGAGTCGGGCTGGGCGCACGAGCTGATCGCCGATCGGGCCGTGCTGCGGGCGGCCGCCCCCCGGATCCAGGCGCTCGGTGACGACTTCGAGCTGGCCCGCGACCCCGCGGCCCGTTCCGCGCGGCTGCCCTCGCTGGCCCACGAGGCCGCCCGCAAGGCCCTGGCCTCGGGTGCTCCCGTGCTGGTGCAGGTGCCGCGCCGCGGATACGTCCCGTCGCTGGCGTGCGCCCGGTGCCGCGCGCCGGCTCGGTGCGCGCACTGCGCGGGCCCGCTGGGCA
>NZ_SPQK01000012.1 GCF_004570875.1 Blastococcus sp. CT_GayMR16
ACTCCAGCGGCGGGGTGCGCTGGCCGACGCGCAGAGCCGCCTCGACGCGGTCCTGACCGCTCCCGTGCCGGCCGACCCGGTGGAACCGCGGACGGCGCCGGCGCCGGTCACCCGCCTGGACACCGACGGCCTCACGGCCGGCTGGCCGGGCCACGCCGACGTGCTCCGCGGCCTCACGACCAGGGCGGGGGCCGGATCCGGCTGGTTGGTGGTGCGCGGGCCCTCGGGCTCGGGCAAGTCGACGTTCCTCGCCGTCCTGATGGCGTCGCTGCGGCCGCGGGCCGGGACCTACGCCCTGGACGACGTGCCGACCCAGCAGCTCACCGGGGACGACCTCCGGGCGCGGCTGGCCTGGCTGCCGCAGGAGGCACACGTGTTCGCGTCGACGATCCGGGCGAACCTCGCGCTCGCTGCCCCGCGGGGGGAGCTGACGGGTCCGGCCGGCCAGGCGCGGATGTGCGCCGCCCTGGTCGCGGCCGGGCTCGGCGGCCTCCTCGCCGCGCTGCCCGACGGCCTGGACACGCCGGTCGGCGCCGCGGGCACGTCGCTCTCGGGCGGGGAACGCCGCCGGCTGGCCGCCGCCCGCGCGCTCCTGGCCGACCGGGACGTCGTCCTCCTCGACGAGCCGACCGCCCATCTCGATCCCCCGACGGCCGAGGCACTGGTGCGCGACCTGCGCACCGCACTCGCCGGCCGGCTCGTCGTCTGCGTGACCCACGACGACCTGGACCGGCCCGGCGACACCGTCGTCCGCCTCGGCACTCCGGCCGTCCGCGTGGCCTAGCCGACGCCGGGAACGCTCAGAAGCAGTAGGGACAGCAGTCGCAGCCGGAGACGACCGTGCGGAGGCAGTCCAGCAGGGCGTTCGCCCGCGTGCCCTTCGGCACGAGCGCGTCGGCGCCGGCCGCCTGGACTGCGGTCCGGGCGCCCGCGCCTTCCCCGGTCAGCATGACGATCCGGGGCTCGCGCCGGACGGCGCGCAGTGCCTCGGTGGCCGCGAGACCGTTCATCCCCGGCATGGCGAGGTCCATGAGGACCACGTCGGGGTGCAGGCGTGCCGAGGCCTCGACGACCTGCGAGCCGTCCTCGCACTCGCCGACCACCGTGAGGCCGTCCTCGTCGGACAACAGCTCCGCCAAGGTCGTGCGGACCAGCGGATGGTCGTCGACGACGAGCACCCGGATGTCGCCCGATGCTCGGGTGACCGGCTGCCCGCACGCACAGCTGCGGGTCATCGTGCTGCCTCCTCACCGCTGGTGGTTCAACGGATCGAAGGAGTATGCAGGCAACGGCGACGCCCCAGGAGCCGATCGGCCCGCAGCGCTATGTTGCGCGGAACCGCGTCACCGCCACCCGGTGGCCGGCGCCCGGACGAGGAGCGGCAGCCCATGGATCTCGGTCTCGGCGGACGTACCGTCCTGCTCGTCGGCGAGGACGATCCCGTGCGGGCCGCGCTGGCCGCCGTCTTCTCCGAGGAGGGCGGCCGGGTACTCACCACCGGCATGGCGCCCGGTGACGACTCCCGGGCGCGGGCACTCCAGGAGCCGATCGACGTCGTCGTCGTGCTCGAGGCGAGCCCGGACCCCCGGCCGGTCGACTGGCTCGTCGATCCCGAGGCCGTCGACCGGGCGTGGGATCCCGTCGTCGGGGCGGTCGGCCTTACCAGGAGGTCGTGGCGTCGATGAGCGGGCGCGGGTTCGGCCGGCTGATCTACGTCGGCAGCGCCAACTCCCGCGACGTGCAGGAGCTCGGCTCGGACCTCGGGCTCGTCGCGGGCCTGGGGATGCGGGCACTGCACAAGGTGGTGGCCGACGAGTGCGGCGCCGACGGCATCACGACGACCGCGGTCCTGCGCGGACGCATTGCCACCGACGAGGACGTCGCCGCGTGTGCGGTCTGGCTCGCCTCCGACGTCGCCGGCTATCTGACCGGCGTCACCATCAGCATCGACGGCGGCCTCGCGTCGCCGGTCTTCTGAGGAGCGGGGAATGGATCTCGGGATCCGCGGCCGGGTGGCGGTCGTGTCCGGCGGCAGCCGGGGCATCGGCGCCGCGACCGCCCGGGCGCTGGCGGCCGAGGGGTGCCGCGTGGCGATCACCTCCCGGAGTGCCGAGGACATCGAGAAGACCGCGGCGACGATCGCTGCCGAGACCGGCAGCGAGGTGCTGGGGGTGAGCGGTGACATGACGGTGGAGGACGACGTCGTCCGCGTCGTCCGCACCGCGGTCGAGCACTTCGGTCCCGTCGACATCGCCGTCAGCAACGTGATCGGCCACGTCATCGACGCGGAGAAGGAGGGCAGCGGTCCGGGAGCCGGGCGTTTCGCCACCATGCCCGCATCGGCGTTCCGGGAGGAGTACGACCGACTGCTGCGCTCGGCCTGGCTGCTGGGCCGCGAGGTCGTGCCGGACATGCGGCGGCGGCGCTGGGGCCGGCTGGTGAACATCGGCTCCGGGGTGGCCCGCGAGCCGGCGACCCACCTGCCGCACGTGCTGCCCAACACGGTGCAGGCGCCCGTCGCCGGGCTCCTGCGCGCCTACGCGCACCGGCTGGCCCCGTACGGCGTCACCGCCAACAACGCGCTCACCGGCTCGATCCTCACCGAGCGGAACTAGGCGTACTGGACCTGGCTCGCCAAGGACACCGGCCGCCCCCCGGGACGAGCTCCTGGCCGAGGTGACTGCGGGGATCCCGCTGCGGCGCATGGGCCAGCCGCGCGAGCAGGCGGGGGTCATCGCGTTCCTGTGCTCCGAGCAGGCGCGGCACATCACCGGCCAGTCGATCCCGATCGACGGGGGCATCCACCGGCACCTCTGAGGCCCTTGTCCCTCGGGTGTGATCCACGTTACGGTCTGGCTTCCGGTAAGCCTTGCCTCCCACGAGAGCTGGTGCGCAGTGCCCCTGCAGCCCTGGATGAAGCTCCTCTCCACCGACGACCACGTCATCGAGCATCCGAAGGTCTGGTCCGACCGCCTCCCCGCGAAGTACCAGGACGCGGGTCCGCGGATCATCGAGAAGGACGCCAAGGACGCGAACCTGGGCATCACGGTCGGTGGGAACACCCTGGGCGGCACGCTCACCGCCGCCGCCGCCGCCAAGAAGGTCCAGCTGTGGTCGTACGAGGGCCGCGAGTACCCGAACATCGCCCTCAACGCGGTCGCCGGCCGGGACAGGGCCGACTACGGCGTCGACCCGGTCCGCTTCGACGAGATGCTGCCCGGTTGCTACGACCCGGTGGCGCGTCTCGCCGACATGGACATCGACGGTGTCTGGGCCGCGCTGTGCTTCCCGAGCTTCGCCCGGTTCGCCTGCACGGTGTTCCTGGACGGCAAGGACAAGGACCTGGCGCTGCTGGGCGTCCAGGCCTACAACGACTTCATCCTCGACGAGTGGTGCGCGACCGACCCGGACCGCTACATCCCCCTGGTCGGTCTCCCGTTGTGGGACGAGGAGCTCTGCATCCAGGAACTCCAGCGGACCGCAGCCAAGGGCGCCAAGGCGGCCATGTTCCCGGAGATGCCGCACAACCTCGGGCTGCCCGGCTTCTACAGCGACGGCTGGGACCGCTTCTTCTCCGCCGTGGAGGAGACCGACATGCCGCTGGCCATGCACTTCGGCAGCGGCGGGAGCGCTCCCACCATGGCGCCCGGCGCCCCCCTCGCCACCATGATCACGATGTTCTCGACCAACTCGATGGGCACCCTGACCGATCTCATGTTCTCCCCGGTCTTCCACCGGCACCCGAGCCTGAAGGTGGGTCTGTCGGAGGGCGGCATCGGCTGGATCCCCTACATCATCGAGCGAGCCGACTACGTGTGGGAGCGTCACCGCTTCTACCAGAACGTGGACCAGACCACGCGGCCCTCCGACCTGTACCGCCGGCACATCCACGGGTGCTTCATCAGCGACGAGCACGGCGTCGCCAGCCGGCATGCGATCGGCATCGACAACATCACCTGGGAGTCGGACTACCCGCACTCGGACTCGAACTGGCCGCACAGCCGGAAGATGGCCGAGGAGGTCTTCCGGGACGTCCCGGACGACGAGGTGCACAGGATGGCCGAGCTCAACGTGCGTCGCCTCTACAACTTCCCCGACACCAGCGCGTGAGCTCCCCCCTGGCCGGGGACGGCGCACCCGGGGGCCTGTTCCCGGAGAACCGGCCCGACATCCCGACCGACGACTGGGACGACCAGGACCTGCTGACCAAGGACGAGGCGGCGCTGCGCCTGGAGCACAGCGCCGCCCTGCTCCGCGGTCAGCTCGCCGAGACCTCCGACCCCACGGCAGTCGCGGACCTGGAGGAGCAGATCGCGCGCATCGAGCGCGTGCTGGCCAACATCCGTCGCTGACCCCTGTCCACCGATCGCGCACCGCTGCGCGGGAGGAGCCTCGCTGCCCCATGTCCGTCCTCGACGGTGTCCGGATCCTGGATCTCACCTGGGGGGTCGCCGGACCTGCCGGCGTCCTCCTGCTCGCCGAGCACGGCGCCGACGTCGTCAAGATCGAACCCCCGGGTGGCGACCCCTACCGCGACTATCCGGGCTACCGGGTCTGGAACCGCAGCCGTCGCTCGGTCGCCCTCGACCTGAAGTCCGCCGAGGGCAAGGCCCAGTTCCTGGAGCTGGTGAGCACGGCCGACGTGCTCGTGGAGAGCTTCAGCCCCGGAGTCATGGCCCGGCTCGGGCTGGACTACGACTCGCTGTCGGCACAGTTCCCGCACCTCGTCTACTGCGCGGTGCCGGCCTATCCGTCCGACAGCCGCCACGCCGGACGGCCGGGGTGGGACGCCCTCGTGCAGGCGCGGTCGGGCATGCAGTACGAGCAGCAGGCCTGGCGGCCCGGCCCGGCCTTCCTCGCCGCCCCGCTGCCGAGCGTCGCGGCCATGTACATGGTGCCGACGGCGATCCTCGCCGCCCTGCACGCCCGGGAGGAGACCGGGCGCGGTCAGCGGGTGGAGACGTCGCTGTACCAGGGCGTGCTGGCGTTCACGACCATGCTCTGGGCCAACACCGAGTTCCACAACGACACGTACCAGTCGCTGATGACCAAGACCTATCCGCCGGGCGTGCACCAGCCCGAGGTCATCATGACCGCCAGCGGATGGATCCAGTCGCTGGCCTTCTCGACCCAGAAGAAGGGCGCGACGATCAACGCCGTCTTCGGGCTGCCCCCGGACCTGCCGCCGGCGCAGATCTACCCGGAGCTGAACCGCATCTACCAGGACTGGAAGCGGGAGGACCTGCTCGACGTCCTGCAGGGTGAGCTCTTCCAGACCGCGGAGCTGATCCCCACGCGGGAGGCGTTCGCCCATCCGCAGGTCGTGTTCAACGAGATGGCCGTGCAGGTCGACGACCCCGAGGTCGGGCCGACCATCCAGGCCGGGATGCCGTTCCGGCTCACCCTGAACCCGCCCGACGCCCCCCGGCCGCGGCCTGCGGTCGGCCAGCACAACGCCGAGGTGTTCGCCGAGACCCGCGCCACGCCGTCCGTCGAGCCGCGGAACCCCGGTCTCCGCTCCCCGCTCGAGGGCATCCGCGTCCTCGACTTCGGCCGGGCCTTCGCCGGGCCGTTC
The DNA here is from genome assembly GCF_004570875.1 of Blastococcus sp. CT_GayMR16. Taxonomy (GTDB): domain Bacteria; phylum Actinomycetota; class Actinomycetes; order Mycobacteriales; family Geodermatophilaceae; genus Blastococcus_B. The sequence continues at coordinate 5,576 of NZ_SPQK01000012.1, forward strand.
GCCCCGATGCTGCTCGCACAGCTCGGCGCCGACGTCATCAAGGTCGCCACCCCGCAGGCCGATCCCCAGCAGCAGCTGCTGCAGACGAGCACCGTCCTGCTGGGCTGCGAGCAGGGCAAGCGCTCCCTCCTGGTCGACGTGAAGACCGAGGAGGGCGCCGCGATCGTCCGCAAGCTGGTCGCCCGGTCCGACGTCGTCCACCACAACATGGTCACCGGCGTCGCCGCGCGCCTCGGCATCGACTACGACAGCCTGCGGGCGATCAAGCCGGACATCATCTCGTGCAACACCTACATGTACGGGCCCGAGGGCCCGCTGTCCCATCTGGGCGGGAACGACTCGCTCTCCCAGGCGCTCACCGGCTGGGAATGGGACCAGGGCCCCGCCGACGAGGGCAACACCCCGCTCTACAACCGCTTCGGCCACACCGACACGACGAACGCCATGGCGTCCGTCGTCGCCGTCCTCCTGGCGCTGGCGCACCGCGATCGCACCGGTGAAGGCCAGGAGGTGTGGACGTCGCTGCTGAACGCCGCCCTGTACGCGAAGTCCGACGTCTACCTGACCGAGGACGGCGCGGCGTCGGAGCCGCCCCGGATGAACAAGAGCCAGACCGGGACCGGCGCCCTCTACCGCCTCTACGAGACCGCCGAGGGATGGATCCAGGTCGCGGGGGTCAGGGAGCACCACTGGACCGCCTTCTGCGGCGTCGTCGGCCGGCCGGAGCTCGAGACCGACGCTCGCTTCGGCACCGCCGTGTCGCGGCAGGAGAACCGCCTCGAGCTGGAGGCACTGGTCGAGCCGATCTTCCGGACCCAGACAGCCCTGCAGTGGCGGCGACGACTCGACGCCGCGGGCGTGCCGGCGGAGATCTCGGTGGACACCGTCGACGGCGAGAGCGTGCTCTTCGACGAGGAGAACGTGCGGCTGGGCGTGGTGGCCGACCTCCGGCACCCGACCGCCGGGCGCCTGCGTCAGGCCGGGACGTTCATGCGGTTCAGCGACACCCCGAGCGGCGTGCAGCGGCCCCCGTGGACGCCGGGCCAGCACACGCTGGAGATCGCCCGCTGGCTCGGCTACGAGGAGTCCGCGATCGAGGACTACGTCGCGCGCGGCATCCTCGCCACCGGCTGAAACCGTCCCCCCGCTGCGGCAGGGTGTCGCACATGACTGGGTCCTTCACCGCGTCGGTCTTCCTCGGCATGAGCGTCGACGGGTTCATCGCCCGCCTGGACGGTGATCTCTCGTGGCTCACCGGTGGCGAGGAGGCGGGCGGCCCACCCGACGACGGCGTCGGGGGTGACTTCGGGTTCGCCGAGTTCGTGTCCGGCATCGACGCGCTGGTCATGGGCCGCGCCACCTACGAGGTCATCGCCCCGATGGACGAGTGGCCCTACCTGGGCAAGCCGATCCACGTGCTGAGCACGACGCTGGCAGCAGGCGGCGATCCGCGCATCACCGTGCACCGTTCCTTCGAGGAGGCGCTGGCGGCCGTGGACGCGGCCGGCTACCGGCGGGTGTACGTCGACGGGGGCCGCACGGTGCACCAGTTCCTCGCCGCGGGCCTGGTCGCCGACCTGACCCTCTCCCGCGTGCCGGTGCTGATCGGTACCGGCCACACGCCGTTCGGCGAGCTGCCGGCGGACGTGCCGCTCGAGCACGTCCGGACGCGGACGTTCCCGGGCGGCATGGTGCAGACCACCTACCGGGTCCTCCCCCGGAGCTGACCCGCGGGATCAGTCGGCGAGCGGGACGTCCACCGGGATCTCGGGCCCGAGGCGCGCCCCCTGGAGGAGCTCGAGGTCGTCGCCGGACCAGAAGCTGCCCGGGTCGTAGGCGTTGAGCGGCCGATCGCCGGGCAGCAGCTCCATCGCCGTGTAGGTGGCGGCCACGAGCTCGGCGCAGAAGACCGTCTCCGCGGCCGTGCTGCGCCGCAGCCGGCCGTTGACCCAGCCGCGGACCAGCCCGCGCGTGGTCGGGAAGGGCTTGCCGTCCAGGCGCGCGATGGTCCGCAGGACGGCGTCCTCCATCTCCGGGGTCACCCCGCCGTCCTCGGTCGGACCGACCAGCTGCCGCAGCCAGGCGCGCTGCCCGTACCGGCGGCGCCAGGTGACGACGGCGTCGTTCAGGTCGTGCAGCTGGACGCCGCGCTGGTGCTCACCGGTCCACGCGTCGGGCAGCGATCGCCCGAGCTCGGCGTGCCACAGCAGCGGCGGCATGTCCTCGAGGACGACGGCCATGCCCACGTGGTTGACCGGGGCGTTGGTGACGGCGCGGATCGCGCGGTCGGCGAGCGAGGGGCCGCGGAAGACCCACACGTCACCGGTGCGCGTGAGTTCGACCGCCTTGTCCAGTGCGAGCTCGGCCATGTGCAGCAGGTTACGGCGGGCTAGGTTTCCTCCCGTGCGCCTCTGGAAGCTCCTGGGACTGGCCGGCCTCACCGGCGTAGCGGCGACCGGTGTCGTGCTGGCGCGCCACGAGCGGCAGCGCCGTGCCTACACGCCGGACGACGTCCGCGCCCGGCTGCACGAGCGGCACGCCGGCTTGGCGGCCGTTCCCGAGCCGGCGCCCCCGACGGCGGCCGAGCTCACCGCCGGCCGAGGGCACCGGCTCGCCCGGGTGCTCCGCCGCCGGGCCTGAACCCGCCGGCGACTAGGACGCCTTGACCGCCAGCACCGGGCAGTTGGCGTCGAGCAGGATCTGCTGCGCCTGACTGCCGAACAGCAGCTTGCCCGTGGGCGAGCGACGCCGGAGGCCGATGACGATCATGCTCGCGCCCAGCCGGTCGGCGGCGTCGACGAGCTCCTCCGACGCCTCCGGGCCACGGACCAGCTGCTCGATCTCGTAGGGGACACCGCTCTGGTCGAGCAGGGCCCGAATCTTGTCGAGGTCGCTCTCCGACGCGTACCGGGAGTCGGTGGTGACGTCGCCGCTGCGCGCGCGGTTGATGACGTGCACGATCTCCTTGCGGTGCCGGGCCTCACTGATGGCGGCGGTCAGCGCCGCCTCGCCCTCTGGGGTGGGCACGTAGCCCACGACGATGGTCATGCGGACATCATCACCTACCGCGGCGGGCACCCGAGCGCGACGCTCACGATCGGGGCGGTGCCGCCGGGGTCGGCACCGCTGTCGGCCGGACGGTCAGCAGCTCCCCGAGTTCCGCCGCGGTCGGCGGCCGAAGCTCCCGCTTCTTCGCCGACGCGAGCACGCGGCCCGGCAGGGCAGGAACGGGCGGGTCTCCGGTCGTCTCCGCACAGGCCGCAGCGAGGTCGCGTTCAGACCGGATGCCGACGTCGAGCAGCAGGCACAGCTCGCGGGTGTCCAGCCAGCGACTGCGCCCGGGCCACTGCTCCGCGAGGCAGGCGAACTCCCGCCACCGACCGACGACCGTGCCCGAGACCTTGAGCGCCGCCGCCAGTGCCTGTCCGCCGTCGTCGGTCACCGCGAGGACGTCGCGAGGACCGTGGATGCCGAGCGCGGCCAGGACCTGACCCTGGTCGCCGAACGGGGCGAGCGAGGTGAAGTCGGGGTCCGGCTTCCCGACGAGGGCCCAGAAGCGCGTCGACCGCGCACCGGCCACCTCGGGGTCCCGCAGCGAGGCGAAGGCCGGGTCCTGCCGCGCGAGCGCCTTGTACCGCCCCATGCCGGTCGCCAGGACCAGCTGCCTCAGGGCCGCGTCCCAGGCCGCCGGGTCCGTCGCCCCGCCGACCGCGAGGGTGCACGCCTGGTCGTAGTGGAAGAACAGGGACGCCGGCGCCGACGTCACCGGGACCTCGACGGGCGGCGACGTGGTGCGGGGCGGGCAGGCATCGAGCCCGTTCCGGAGCGGCGGGATGACGTCCCTGATCTCGGTGACGAAGGACGTCCGGCCGACGACGTCCGGCGGGCTGGCCAGCAGCGCCTCCAGGTCGGCGAGCGAGCCGGCGGACCGCCACCAGGACGCCTGCCAGTCCTTCTGCTCCGCGAGCTGCTGCAGGCACACGTTCAGCCAGGCCGCCGTCAGCGTGTGCGTGAGCCGCAGGCGCAGCGCGAAGTAACCCTGCTCGTCCCCGACGCACAGCCGGTCCACCTGCACCTTGAGCGTGCGCAGCCGGCGGGCGTCGTCCGCCATGTCCTCCGACGTGACGGCGTCGTCGCCGAGGGCCTGCAGATAGGCCGCCCAGGCGAGGGTGTTGAGGGGGTCACGCTGCACGGCGTAGGCCAGCAGCTCGCGCCGGACCTCCGCGTCCTCGCCGGGCTTCCGCGGTCGCGTGGCCACCACCTGCGCGGCGACGCTCTCCCAGCGCGACGCGCCGCACAGCCCGGACCTGAGCGTGGTGTGCCGCTCGGCCAGCAGGGTGAGGATGACGGCCGCCGCGGCAGTGAGCAGTCCCTCGTCGTCCTGGGACGGCGTCCCGAGGGCCGCGGCCGGCGTGGACCCCGCGGAACGGTGCGCCGCCGGCCGGAACCGGGTGCCGTCGACGATCACGGTGTCGGCCACCTGCCCGTTTCGCGTGACGGTGACGACGAGGCGGCCGGGGTCACCGCCCTCCACCGTCGCCCGCCACGGCACCGACGGGAGCACCAGGTTCAGCGCCGAGCTCAGGGCGGAGGCCAGCTTCCCCGCGGGCAACGAGGAGAGCGCCGTGCTCGGCAGGTCGGTGACGTCCACCTGCTGCGGGGACTTGAGACCACGCGGTGGTGCCGTGCCGAGCTCCTGGAGCTGGCCGAGGATGAACGCCGTCCCCGCGGGGTCCGCCGTCTCACCGTTCTTGACCTGGACCTGCAACCGCAGGGCGTGCCCCCGGCCGCACGCGTGCAGGGCCACACCCAGCAGCACGACCGACAGGGTCAGCACCAGGATCCAGGCGTCGGAGGGCAGCAGGAGGCCGACGCCGATCAGGACGAGGCACGCGGCCACGACGGCGACGAGGCCGCGGGTCCGCGCGACGAACCCGTGCGCCTTCGGCACGACCGTGGACAGGGCCCGCCCCGACCAGAGCGCCGCGCTGGCGCCGGCCAGCAGAGCGATCAGGATGAAGCCGCGGAACCAGCCGAGCCCGCCGTCCAGCCTCGGCGCCCAGGACAGGGCTCCGGTCCACTCGAGGGCGACGAGGGTCAGCAGGGCCAGGCCAGCCCACCAGGCCGTCCGCCGCGCGGGCTCGGGCCACGCCGTCGCGGCCGCCGGAGCCGCGACGGGGGTCAGCAGCCGGGCGCCCACCAGGAGCACGGCGAGCACCGCGAGCACCGCGAGCACGGCCAGCAGCGCCCGGCCGGCCGGCTCCAGCCAGTGGTCATAGACGTCGTCGAACCTCGACGCGGCGGACTCGGCCGCGGTCGGGCCGTCCGGGGGCTCGGCGTCCCGCCCGGCGAGGGCGGTGGCGTTGTCCGCGTCGAGGGCGAGCGCGCGCCCGAAACAGGCACCGGCACGCGGGGCGCCCTCGGTGCGCATCCGCACGGCGGAGTCCGCGATCCGTTCCGCCTCGGCCCGGGCGGCCTGCACGTAGGCGAGCCCGGCCCCGGCGCGGGCGTCGGGGTCCTCGCCGTCCAGGGCGATGTCGAAGAGGCGCTCGGCGGCATCGAGCCGGCCGACGGCGGCGAGGTCGGTGGCCTCCTCGATGAGGTCGTCCCGGGGACCGCGGTCGTCGCCGGGCAGCTGCGGGAGATCGCCCTGCGCCGCGCAGATCGACGGGGCGGCCGCGGCAGGTGTCCCGGTGGCGACGAGCACGCCGGCCAGCACGGCGAGCACGAGCGACAGGTGACGACGGCTCACAGCGCCTCCCCTGCGGCCCGGCGAGGAGGCGGACGCTAGACCCCGCGGTTCCGCTGGGACAGAGGTCGGGACGCGGCTGAGCCGAGGACGGCGCCCGCCGTCGGCCGGCAAGCCCGGGGCAGACTGACCCGCAGGAACCACGACGGGGGGCGGGAGGTCCGATGCGGCCGTTGATCGGCATCAGCACGTACCGCGAGCAGGCGACGTGGGGGTTCTGGGACGTGCCGGCCGTGCTGCTCCCGGCCGCGTACGCCGACGCCGTCGCCGCGGCCGGTGGTGAGCCGGTCCTGCTCCCGACCGGATCGGTCAGCGGCGACGTCGTCGCGCGGCTCGACGGGCTGGTGCTGGCCGGCGGAGCAGACGTCGATCCCGCCCGCTACGGAGAGGAGACCGGGCCGCACACCGCGACGCGCCCCGAGCGGGATGCCTCCGAGATCGCGCTGCTCGAGGCGGCCCTGGAGCGCGACCTGCCGCTGCTCGCGGTCTGCCGGGGCATGCAGCTGCTGAACGCCGTTCTCGGCGGCACCCTCCTGCAGCACCTGCCCGACGTCCCGGGCACCGAGCCGCACCAACTGGGTCTGGGCCGGTACGCCGAGCGCACGGTCCGCACGGCCTCCGGCAGCCGGCTCGGCACGCTCCTCGGGCCGGCGGCGACGGTCAACTGCCACCACCACCAGGCGCTGGACCGCATCGCGCCCGCCCTCACTGCCTCGGCGTGGGCGGAGGACGGCGTCGTCGAGGGCGTCGAGGACGCGGCCCGCCGCTTCTGCCTCGCTGTCCAATGGCATCCCGAGGAGGGCGAGGACCTCCGCCTGTTCAAGGAACTGGTCGCTGCGTCCTCGGATCCGGAGCCGCGTCAGGTGGACTCGGAGCGCGCCTTCGGGTCGAGGTCGTCGACGTCCACCGCGCCGTAGCCCTCGGCCTGCGGATCGCCGTGCAGCCCGCCGCTCATCGCGTACTCCTCCTCCGGTGAGAGCACCAGACGGTGCCGGCCGAAGGCCGCGAAGACGACGAGCGCGACGACGTAGATGACCGCGATGGCGATGATCGCCTCCCGGTAGTCCTCGTTGAGCATGACGCCGACGAAGATCAGCGCCGCGATCGCGCCGGCGAACACGGCGCCGCCGACGCCGAACGGGCTGCGGTAGGGCCGGCTGGCGGTGGGGAACTTCCGGCGCAGCAGCACGAACGACACCATCTGCAGGAGATAGGCGAGGACCGCCCCCCAGACGGCGATGTTGAGGACGATCGCACCGGCCGTGTCGCCGCCGGTGTCGACGAGGACGAGCGCGACGATGCCGATGACCGCGCCGACGACGAGGGCGATCCACGGCGTCTTGCGCGTGCCGGTCAGCGACAGGACCTTCGGGTAGTAGCCGGCCCGGCTGAGCGAGAAGATGTTGCGCCCGTAGGCGTACATGATCCCCTGCAGCGAGGCGAACAGGCCGATCAGCGCGAACAGCGACAGGATCGCCGCGACGTCGCTGTTGGGCAGGATCGCCCGGAACCCGTCGAGCAGCGGCTCACCCGAGTCGCCGATCGCCGCGGCGCCGACGACGGCCGGGTTGAGCAGCAGCACCAGGCCGCCGCTGACGATCAGCGTGGCCAGGCCCCACATGCCGGCCCGCGGGATGTCGCGGGCCGGCATGTGCGACTCCTCGGCGGCGAGCGGGAGCTCCTCGATGCCCAGGTAGAGCCACATCGCGAACGGCATCGCCAGTACGACCTGCCACCAGCCGTGCGGCAGGAAGGTGCTGTTGCCGGCGTCGGGCTCGATGTCGAAGAGCGAGCCGAAGTCCAGGGCGTTCGAGAACAGGGCCATGACGGCGAACAGCGCGATGACGGCCAGCGAGAGGACGGCGACGACGACGGCGAACCGGAAGGACACCTCCGCGCCGGCGATGTTCAGGAGCAGGAAGACCGCGTAGAGGATCACCCACCACACCCAGCCCGGCAGGGACAGGCCGAAGAGCTCGTCGGTGATGCTGTCGGCGTACGAAGCGGAGAAGTAGACGATCACCGCCGTCGTCGCCACGTACTCGATCGTCTCGGCGAGGCCGGTGACGAACCCGCCCCACGGGCCCATCGCCGATCGGGCGAACGAGTAGGCGCCGCCGGTGTGCGGCATGGCCGCCGACATCTCGCCGATGCTGCCGATCATCGTGACGTACATGAGGGTCACGATCACCGTGGCGATGAGGAACCCACCCCAGCCTGCGCCGCCGATGCCGAAGTTCCAGCCCGAGAAGTCACCGGAGATGACCGCGGCGACCCCGAGCCCCCAGAGTCCCCAGAAGCCGGCGGTCCGGGTCAGCCCCCGCTTGTCGAAGTAGCCGTCTGCCGCGTGGGTGTACGTGACGCCCGAGGCGCCGCGGGACTGGGGTGCGGACATGCGCGTCCTCCTGAGGACCGGTGAGGCGGGTCAGGGTGGGGGGTGTTCCACCGCAGGTCAAGAGGCTGCCGCGTCGGTGCGCCTGCTGTTGCAGGACTGTTCCCTGGACGTCACCTGATCGGGGGCCGGTGAGGGAAACGGGCAGGTGACGCCGACGGTCATGGGTTGTGGGGCGGAACGACCGGCCCCTAGGGTCCGGCCGTGTCCGAACCCCACCGCCCCGCGCTGACCGTCGAGGATCTCCGTCGTCAGGTCGAGTCGGGCGAGATCGACACCGTCCTCGTCGCGTTCACCGACATGCAGGGCCGGCTGCAGGGCAAGCGCCTGCACGCCCGGTACTTCCTCGACGTCGTCCTGGAGCACGCCACCGAGGGGTGCAACTACCTGCTCGCCGTCGACGTCGAGATGAACACCGTCGAGGGCTACGCGATGTCGTCGTGGTCCAGCGGCTACGGCGACTTCGTGATGCAGCCGGATCTCGCCACGCTGCGGCGCGTGCCCTGGAACCCCGGCACGGCGATGGTGCTGGCCGACCTCCGCTGGGAGGACGGCAGCCCGGTGGTCGCCTCGCCGCGCCAGGTGCTCGCCCGGCAGACGGCCCGCCTCGCCGAGGCCGGGATGACCGCCCACGTCGGCACCGAACTCGAGTTCCTGGTCTTCAAGAACACCTACGAGCAGGCCTGGGACGCCGGCTACCGCGACCTGACGCCCGCCAACCAGTACAACGTCGACTACTCCGTGCTGGGCACCGCGCGGGTCGAGCCGCTGCTGCGGCGCATCCGGAACGACATGACCGGAGCCGGACTGGTCGTCGAGTCGGCCAAGGGCGAGTGCAACCTGGGCCAGCACGAGATCGCCTTCCTGTACGACGAGGCGTCCCGGGCCTGCGACGGCCACGTCATCTACAAGAACGGGGCCAAGGAGATCGCCGCGCAGGAGGGCATGGCGCTCACCTTCATGGCGAAGTTCGACGCGCGCGAGGGCAACTCGTGCCACGTCCACTGCAGCTTCCGGGGCTCGGACGGCGGGCTCGTCCTGGCCGACGACGGTGCCCCCCACGGCCTCTCCGACGTCGGCCGGTCGTTCGCCGCCGGGCAGCTCCGGTACATGCGCGAGCTCACCCTCCTGCTCGCGCCCAACATCAACTCCTACAAGCGGTACGTCGAGGGCTCCTTCGCCCCGACGGCCCTGCGCTGGGGGCGGGACAACCGCACCTGCGCCTTCCGCCTGGTCGGCCACGGTGCGTCGCTGCGGCTGGAGAACCGGATCCCCGGCGGCGACGTCAACCCCTACCTCGCGACGGCGGCGATCGTCGCGGCCGGCCTCGCCGGCATCGAGGAGCGGCTGGAGCTGGGGCCGGCGTTCGAGGGGAACGCCTACGAGGACCCGGACGCCGAGCACGTGCCGACGAGCCTGGCCGAGGCCCTGGACCTGTGGCGCGGCAGCGATTTCGCCCGCCGTACATTCGGCGACGACGTGGTGGACCACTACGCCAACATGGCCGTCGTCGAGCTGGCGGCCTTCGGGCGGGCGGTCACCGACTGGGAGCGTTTCCGGGGGTTCGAGCGGTTGTGAGCAGAATGACGTCCTCTGACGGGACGTCCTACGACGTCGTCGACCCGGCCACGGAGCAGGTCGTCACGACCGTCCCCCTCGCGGGCGTTCCCGAGACCGACGCCGCCGTGGCACGGGCGCGACGGGCGTTCGACACCTGGCGGCACGTCGCCCCGGCCGACCGCGGCCGTCTCCTCCGCCGGTTCGCCGAGGTCGTCGACGCGCACGTCGAGGAACTGGCCCGGCTGGAGGTGCGCAACTCCGGCCACACCATCGGCAACGCGCGCTGGGAGGCCGGGAACGTCCGCGACGTCCTCACCTACTACAGCGCTGCGCCGGAACGGCTCTTCGGCCGGCAGATCCCGGTGGCCGGCGGCGTCGACATCACCTTCCACGAACCCCTCGGGGTCGTCGGCGTCATCGTCCCGTGGAACTTCCCGATGCCCATCGCCGGCTGGGCGTTCGCCCCGGCGCTGGCCGCGGGGAACACCGTGGTGCTCAAGCCGGCGGAGCTCACGCCGCTGACCGCGATCCGGCTGGGCGAGCTGGCGCTCGAGGCGGGACTGCCCGAGGACGTCTTCACCGTCCTGCCCGGCAAGGGCTCGGTCGTGGGCCGGCGCCTCGTCGAGCACCCGGACGTCCGCAAGATCGTCTTCACCGGTTCCACCGAGGTGGGCAAGGGCGTGATGGCCGGCTGCGCCGCTCAGGTCAAGCGGGTGACCCTCGAGCTCGGCGGCAAGAGCGCCAACGTCGTCTTCGCCGACGCCGACCTCGAGAAGGCGGCGGCGAGCGCGCCGTCGGCCGTCTTCGACAACGCGGGCCAGGACTGCTGCGCGCGGTCCCGGATCCTGGTGCAGCGCTCGGCCTACGACCGCTTCATGGAACTGCTGGAGCCGGCCGTGACGGGGTTCCGCGTCGAGGACCCGTCCCTGGACACGGCGCAGATGGGCCCGCTGATCAGCCGCGCCCAGTGGGACCGCGTCGCCTCCTACGTGCCGGACGGCGCGCCCGTGGCCTTCCGCGGCACCGCTCCCGACGGGCCCGGGTTCTGGTTCCCCCCGACGGTCCTCGCGCCGGTCGACCCCCGGGACCGGGCGGTCACCGAGGAGATCTTCGGGCCCGTCGTCGCGGTCGTCCCGTTCGAGGACGAGGACGACGCCGTCCGGATCGCCAACCAGGGCGAGTACGGACTGTCCGGCTCCATCTGGACCCGGGACCTGGGCCGGGCGCTGCGCGTCTCCCGCGGGATCGAGGCCGGGAACCTCTCGGTCAACAGCAACTCGTCGGTGCGCTACTCGACGCCGTTCGGCGGCTTCAAGCAGTCGGGGCTGGGCCGCGAGCTCGGGCCGGACGCGCTGCACTCGTTCACCGACGAGAAGAACGTGTTCCTGGCGACGGAAGGCTGAGGGTGTCCGAGCAGAGGGTGTCCGAGCAGGCAGTGGTGCGGCGGTTGGTCGACCGCGTGGCGGTCGTGACCGGCGGGGCCAGCGGCATCGGGCTGGCGACGGCCCGTCGATTCGCCTCGGAGGGTGCGCACGTCGTCGTCGGCGACGTCGACCCGCAGAGCGGCACGGCCGCGGCCGAGGAGGTCGGGGGCCTGTTCGTCCAGGTGGACGTCACGTCGCCGGGGGAGGTGACCGCGCTGTTCGACGCCGCGGTCGAGACCTACGGCGGGCTGGACATCGCGTTCAACAACGCCGGCATCTCGCCCCCGGACGACGACTCGATCCTGGTCACCGGACTCGACGCCTGGCGCCGGGTCCAGGAGGTGAACCTGACGTCGGTCTACCTCTGCTGCAAGGCCGCGATCCCGCACATGCAGGCGCGGGGGCGCGGCTCGATCATCAACACCGCGTCGTTCGTGGCCCGCATGGGGGCGGCGACCTCGCAGATCTCCTACACGGCATCGAAGGGCGGCGTGCTGGCGATGTCGCGCGAGCTCGGGGTCCAGTTCGCGCGGGAGGGCATCCGGGTCAACGCGCTGTCGCCGGGACCGGTGAACACACCCCTGCTGCAGGAACTGTTCGCGAAGGACCCGGAGCGGGCCGCTCGCCGGCTGGTGCACATCCCGATGGGCAGGTTCGCCGAGCCCGCGGAGATCGCCGCCGCCGTCGCCTTCCTCGCCTCGGACGACTCCTCGTTCATCACGGCGTCGGAGTTCCTGGTCGACGGCGGGATCAGCGGGGCCTACGTCACGCCGCTCTGAACCGTCAGCGGGCCAGCAGCACCTCGAGGTCGCGGACGTAGACGGCGGTGCCGTGCCCGAAGCCGGACACCACCGGCTGGATCCGGCCGCCCACGGTCGCGACGGCGCGGTCGAGCAGGGTGCGCGGGCGTGGCAGCCGGACCCGCTCGCCCGAGACGGTGAGCACGAGGACGGCGGCGACGACCGCCAGCACCGCCACCGAGGCCAGCGCGACGGGCAGTCCCGCGAGCTCGGCGAGCAGTCCGATCGCGGGCGGGCCACCGAGCAGGCCCGTGTAGCCCACCGTGGTGGCCAACGCGATGCCCCGCGCACCGCCGAGCAGCCCGGCTCGCGCGATCGCCAGCGGGAAGACGTTGGCCAGCCCGAGGCCTACGAGGGCGAAGCCGCCGAGCGCGACCGCCAGGGAGCCGGTCGTCACCGCGGCGACGGCGCCCGACGCGGCCAGCAGAGCGCCGCCCACGAGCAGCCGCCGCTCCCCCAGCGCCAGCAGCAGGCGTCCGCCGAGCAGCCGACCGCAGGCCATGGCGAGGGCGAACCCGGCGTACCCCGCGGCCGCGACGGTGGCCGGGGCACCGAGGTGCTCCCGCAGCAGCAACGCTCCCCAGTCGGTCAGTGCCCCCTCGCCGAACGCGGTGCAGCCGGCGATCGCACCGAGGACGACGAGCACCGCGGTCGGCCTGCGGAACTCCCCGCCGGGCCGCCGCCGCGCCGGCCGGCTCTCGGTGCCACGGCCGGCGCCGACGAGGGCCGGCAGCGCCCAGCCGCTGACGAAGAGTCCGGCCGCCGCGACCAGTGCCAGGTGCGCGCCCACGCCGAGGAGCGCGGCGACGGCACCGCCGAGCAGCGCTCCGCCCAGCCCGCCGATGCTGAAGCCGGCGTGCAACCCGGACAGGATCGGCCGGCCCACGCTCGCCTCCACCTGCACCCCGACGGCGTTGGCCGCGACGTTCACCATGCCGGTCGCGGCACCGAAGACGAACAGCGCGATGCACAACGCCGGGACCGAATAGACCAGGCCCGGCAGGACCGCCGACGCCGACACCGCGACCGCGGCCACGGCGCTGACCGGCCCCGCGCCGAAGCGGGTGCACCAGGCGCCGGTGAAGCGCATGCAGACGAGGGCACCGAGGGACAGGCAGAGCAGCGCGATCCCCAGCGTTCGGTGGTCCGCGCCGACGCGGGTGGCGACGTCGGGCACGCGGGCCGCCCAGCTGCCGAAGACGGCGCCGTCGAGGACGAACAGACCAGTGACGGCGGCCCGGAGGCGCCCGACGGAGGGCGGGGGCACGCGGGCGACCGACCGTACGAGCCCGGCGACGGGCATGCGGGCGCGCGGAAGGACGGAATGGGTGGGCACGGGTACCTCTCAGGGAAGACGCCGGCGCCTCGCGTCTTCGAGAGGTGGCCACGGGGACGGGATGGAGCACACGACCTCGGGCACCCGATCTCCACGGTGACAGCGATCGAGCCATCCCGCTGTCCCACGCGCCCGTTGGGGGGCGTGAGTGTGCCCACTCCCCTCCCGAGCGAGGCTCAGATGCTGCGCCAGCGCCCTTCGGTGGCGTTGCCCTCGGGCTGGGACCGGAACACGTTGCCCTCCGTGGGCGGCACGTCGTCGTTCGCGATGGCGAGCGCCCTGATCATCGGCCCGACGAGGGCGTCGAAGATGCCCGGCACGAGCCGGAAGCCGGCCATGACCAGCGGGTTGAGAAAGCCCGCCTGCACCATGCGCCGGGGGCGGTCCAGCGTCGCCACCACGATCCGCGCCACTCGCTGCGGGGAGTACACCGGCGGCGGCGGCCGACCCGTGCTGCCGATCCACGAGGCAGCCTGGAAGTAGATCGGGGTGTCGACGCCACCCGGCTGGATGCCCGAGATCGAGATCCCCGGCTCGTCGCGGGTCTCCTGCTGGAGCACCCGGATGAGCCCCAGCTGCCCCCACTTGGCCGAGACGTAGCTGCCGAGCAGCGGCGTCGCCACCGAGCCCAGCAGCGAGTTGACGATGGCGAGGTGCCCGGCGCCCTGCTGCCGGAAGACCGGCAGGACGACGCGGGCCACGACCGCCGTGCCGTGCACGGCGGTGTTCACCACCGTCTCGAAGACCTCGCGGGGAACGTCCTCGATCTTGCCGTAGGCCATGACCTGCGCCGCGTGGACGACGGCGTCCAGCCGGCCGAACTGCTGGACGGCCGCATCCACCGCCGCCTGCATCGCGTCCTCGTCGAGGATGTCGGCGGGACACACCAGCACTTCCGCCGCGCCGGCCGCCCGGGCCTCGGCAGCAGCCTCCTCGAGCGTTTCCTCGGCGCGGGCCACGAGGACGAGGCGGGCGCCCCGGCCGGCCAGCTCGATCGCGGTGGCCCGCCCGATGCCGCTGGAGGCACCGGTGATCAGGACGGTCTCGGGGGATCCCGGGTGGGACGGTGTCGGCACGGCTCAGCTCCTCGGGGCGGGACGGGAACGGCCTCGATGATGGAGCTGGGCCGGCCCGCCTCCGCTCGGCGTCCCGTCGGGCCTACCCGGGGCGTCGTGCGGTCATGCCGGTGGTGCGCAACCGATCCGGTCGAGCTCGGCCAGCAGCCACCCGGGACCGGCGACCGCGGTGCCCGGCTGCAGCCGGGAACGCAGGCCACGGTCGGCGGTCACCACGAGCAGCGGGACGCCGTCGACGGCCAGTTCCTCCGCGCTCGCCACGATCGCGTCGTCGCCGCTGCCCGGGGCGCGCACCACCCGGACGCCGTCCGGCGCGGCCGCCTCGCGCGCCTTGCCCTCGACCACCGCGACCACCTCGGTGCAGGTCACCGGGCCGCCGTCCGGGCCGGTCAGGGTCGTCCCCGGCACCGCGGCCAGCCGCCCGAGCAGTCGCTCCGCGGCTCCCGCCCGGTCCCGCCACCAGCCGTCGGGCCGCGAGCCGACGACGTTCGCGGCGTCCACGATCAGCACGCTCATCAGCGCCTCCTCTGCCGTCGCCCTCTGCCGTCGCCCGACCGGGCGAATCGCGATCATCGCCCGTTTGCGCCCCGGTGCACCGGGCATGCAGCACGCCGACTGCTGGGGGATGACCGCAGCCCACCTGCACGAAGGAGGCCCATCCATGGCCGGCACGGATCACACGCAGCACGATCACACGCACAGCGACACAGTCCGCACCGACGGCGCATCCGTCACCCGGGGCGCCGGCCGCGACGCCGTGGCCGCCCAGCACGACCGCTTCGGCGGGATCAAGTGGGGCGCCGCCTTCTTCGGCTGGCTGTCGGCCAACGGCCTCGCCGTCATCCTGGTCGCCCTCCTGTCGGCAGGAGGCCTCGCCCTCGGGCTGGCCCAGGGCGTGGACTCCGCCGACGAGGCAGCCGACCAGGCCAACGAGATCGGCATCGGCGGCGGGATCGCGATCCTCGTCGTCCTCTTCCTGGCCTACCTGGCCGGTGGTTACGTCGCCGGCCGGATGGCCCGCTTCGACGGCGCCCGCCAGGGCCTGGCCGTCTGGCTGGTCGGCCTGATCGTCGTCATCGTGCTGGCCGCCGCGGGCGCCATCCTCGGCTCGAAGTACAACGTGCTGCAGGACCTCAACCTGCCGCGCATCCCGGTCGACGAGGGCACCGCGACGACCGCCGGGATCATCACGCTGGTGGCGATCCTGCTGGTCACGCTGCTGGGCGCCGTCCTGGGCGGCAAGCTCGGCGACCGCTACCACCGCAAGGTGGACCGGGCCGGCTTCGGCGTCTAGCCCGACCCGCACGCACCCGGCCCCGCACAGCCTTCGCTGCGCGGGGCCGTGTCATGGGCGGGCCCGGCTCCTAGGCTGTCTGCCATGTGCCGGAACATCCGCCCGCTCTCCAACTTCGAGCCGCCGGCGACCGACGACGAGGTCCAGGCCGCCGCGCTGCAGTACGTCCGCAAGATCAGCGGCAGCACCAAGCCGTCCCGGGCCAACGCCGAGGCGTTCGACCGGGCCGTCGCCGAGGTTGCCGCAGCCTCGACGCGGCTGCTGGACGCGCTCGTGACCACCGCACCGCCGAAGGACCGGGAGGTCGAAGCGGTCAAGGCCCGTGAACGGGCCGCGCTCCGCTACGGCACGTGACCGGCGCGACCATTTGTATTGCGCACAACCGGCATGACGTCGGGAGTGCGGGGTAGGGCTCATGCACCCCCCGCTCGACCGAGGAGATCGTCATGGCTCGCAACACCCTCTCGCGCACGCTGCACGACCTCGGCCTGTCGGCCTGGTTCGGCGGAACCCTCGCCAACGCGGTCGCGTTGAACGCCGCTGCTGCCGAAGCCGGCAGCGACACGGACACCGGTCGCGTGGCGAACGCGGGCTGGGACCGGTGGACGCCCGTCAACGCCCTCGCCATCGGCGCGCATCTGGTCGGCAGCGTCGGACAGCTCAAGGCGAACAAGCAGCGCGTGGCTCACCAGGACGGCGTCGCCGCGATGTCGACGCTCAAGACGCTGCTCACCGCCGCTGCGCTGGGCGCCACTGCCTACAGCCGGATCCTCGGCCAGAAGGTCTCCGCCGCGGAGAACCCGCCGTCGAAGCGCGGCACCAAGCCCAGCAAGCGCACCAAGGCACTGCAGCCCGATCTCGCCGCCGCCCAGCAGCAGTTGGACACCCTGCAGTGGGTCATCCCCGCACTCACCGGGGCGCTCGTCGCGGTCAGCTCCTACGCCGGGGAGCAGCAGCGCCCCAGCGAGGTGGCTCGCGGCCTCGCCGGTAAGGACGCTGCGGCCTCGGGTGTCGTTCCCACGTGACGGCTCACCATGCACCGACCACCCTGGCCCGCGACGAGAGCCATGGCGGCGGCGCCACGCGCTGCCCTGATTGCACGGACGGCCTCGGCAAGCCCCGGCCGGTGAAGCCGGGCTCGCTGCGCGAGCGCATGCACAGCTCGCCGGGCCTGCTGCTGCCGTGGCGGGTCGCCGTCTTCGTCGCGGGCCTGCTGTTCGTGGTGCTCGGCATCGCGCTGACCGCGCTGCCGGGCCCGCTCACCATCCCGCCGGTTCTCGTCGGGCTCTGGGTCTGGTCGACCGAGTTCGAGTGGGCTGCCCGGTTCTTCGCGGCGTTCAAGCGCAAGGCGCAGGACGCCTGGAACCACGCCAAGCAGCACCCGGTCAGCTCGGCGGCGGTCACCCTCGGCGGCCTGGCGGCCGCCGGCGTCGCCTTCTGGGCGGTGGGGCACTACCAGCTCGTCGACCAGGCGAAGCTGGCTCTCGGCCTCTGAGGAATCCACTCGTCGACGAGTCGACAGGACGACATGTCGACGAGTCCCCTGATCGCGTGCCGCGAGGTGCGACAAGGCCTCCCGCGGGCATATACAAGCCGGTATGGGCGAGCGATCAGGGAGCGGCGACGGCACCGACGGCGAGACACGCCAGGAGCGCGTCAATCGCGAGCTCATGGAGCTGCTCAACGAGCTGCGGGTCGCCCTCCCCGGCGTGCAGTTCCTGCTCGCCTTCCTGCTGATCGTCCCCTTCCAGCAGACCATCGACCGGATCACCGACTTCCAGAAGGGCGTCTACTTCGTCGCGCTGGCGTCCGCCGCGCTCGCCACGGCGCTGCTCATCGCACCGGCCGCCCAGCACCGCGTGCTCTTCCGCCAGCAGGACAAGGAGGGGCTGCTCCGGCGCAGCAACCGGTCCGCCGTCGCCGGGCTCGTGGCGCTCGGGGTGGCCACCTGCGCGGCGCTGCTCCTCGTCGTCAATGTCCTCTTCTCGCTGACCCTGGCATGGGTGACCGCGGGGGCCCTGGCCGCGTTCCTGATCTGGTGGTGGCTCGCCGTGCCGTTCTGGCAGCGCGCCCACAATCCGCAGGCCGTCCCGGACGACACCGACGGGTAGGCGTGCCGGGCACCGGGCGAACGCTCGCCTAGCCTCCGAGGCGTGGCTACAGCGACGACGGAACGGGTCCCCCCGTCCCGGACCGTCGACGCGCCGGTCCTGCACTGGTCGCCAGCCGAGCTGCTCCCGCCGGCACTGGTCCTGCTGCTGGGGATCCTCCTGCTGCTGCCCGGGCACGGCCTCTGGTTCGACGAGCTGTTCACCGCCGAGGTGGCCCGCCTGCCGCTGCGCGATCTCCTCTCCGCCGTCGCCGACGGCCGCGGCACCGCCGGCTACCTGAACGGCGTCCCGCCGTCCTACAACGCGCCGTACTACGTCGTCGTCCACGCCTGGATGTCGCTGCCGTGGCTGGGTGGGGACACCTCCCTGCGCGTCCTCTCGCTCCTGGCGACGGCGGGCGGGCTGGCCCTGGTCACCCGGGCGGTCGGCCGGCTCGGAGGGCGGCCGACCGGGGTGCTGGCCGGGCTGGTGCTGGCGTGCAGCCCCCTGGTGCTGGAGCAGGCCGTCGAGGCGCGCAGCTATGGGCTCGCCGTCCTCGCCACCGGCGGTGCCGTCCTGGGCCTCGTCCGCTGGCTGCAGGAGCCGCCGCGCGGCCTCGTCCTCTTCGGTCTGGCCGGCGCGGGCATGGGGCTCGCCCACTGGTACGCCGTCACCGTCCTTGCCGCGTTCGTCACGGCCGCCCTGCTGCTGCGCGGCCGCCGGGCGCTGCCGGTCCTGCTGACCGGGGCTGTCGCCGCGTTGCCCGCCGTCGGAATGGTCGGGGTCAACCTGCTCAACGGCACCGGGGCGCGCAATGCCGAGCACCTGCACGACACCGCAGGCGGGCTGACCGGTCTCGCGGTCGAGGCGTGGGCCGGGGGCCGGACGCCGCTGCTGTACCTGACCGTGGCGCTCGGGCTGATCGGCGCGCTGCGTGCCCGGGGCACCCGCGTGGTCACCGGGGCGTGGGTGGTCGTGCCACTGTTCCTGCTGGTCCTGGCCGAGTTCGTCCGCCCGGTGTACCTGCCGCGGTACCTTCTCCTCGGGCTGCTCGGCCTCGGGGTGGCCGCCGCGGCGGGGGCGTTCGCACTCCCCCGCGCCGCCCGCGTGCCGGTCGGCGCGCTGCTCGTCGCCTGTTCCTTGCTGGCCAGTGCACCGCTGGCCACGCGGGAGCCGCGGGAACGGGGTGACGACGTCGTGCGGCTGCTCGCCGACCTCCACCGGCCCGGGGAGCCGGTCGTCGCCGCCGACCAGCGCTCCGCAACCGCCCTGGACCACTACGTCCGCATCCTCGAGCCCCGGCTCCGGCCGGACGTGATCCTGCCGCCCGACGATGCGCCGGCCGGCGCCGACCGGGTGTGGATGGTGCGCCGGATCATCGACGGGGCGCCGGAGCCCACGGACGACGACGAGATCCTGCGGGCGGCCGGCCTGACGATGAGCCGCGAGGACGCGTTCCCCGGCGGCAAGACCGACTTCGTGCTGCAGCTCTGGGAACGCTGACCTCAGCGGCGACGACGCGCGGCCCACGCCAGCGAGCGCACCGACTGGCGCAGGCGGGCGCGGCCCGTCCACGCCGACCGGCCCTCCGGCCGCCGGTCGCGCGCCACCGGCACGCTGGCGACCGGCTCCCCCGCTCGGGCCACCGCGAGGACGACGCTCGGCGCGCCTTCCTCCCCCATCGCCGTCAGGACGGCGCGGCGCACTCCTGCCCCCATCGCGAGGAAGGCCCCGGCGTCCGGGGGCAGCCCCGTGAGCCGGGCGGCCAGCAGCCGGTGCAGGTCACCCGTCCGGCGCCGCAACCAGGACTCATAGGCACCGCGCCGGCCCGCGAACACGGCCGCGACGTCCCCCTGGGCCAGCCGGTCGAGCAGCAGGGGCACCGCCTCCGGAGGGTCCTGGAGATCGGCGTCCAGGCAGACCCAGGCCTCGGCGGCCGGAACGTCTGCGAGCCCGCGGGCGAGGGCGGCGTGCTGGCCGACGTTGACGTCGAGGCGGGTGACCGAGATGCGCGGATCCCCGGCGGCGAGGGCGGCCGCCACCGCGGCACTGTCGTCGGGCGACGCGTCGATGACCAGCCGCAGGCGCCAGTCCCGGCCGGTCAGCGCGGCGGCCAGCCGCTCGGCGAGGGGCCGCAGGGTGGCCGCGTTGCCGTAGACCGGCACGACGACGGCAACTCTCACGACCCCGCCCAGGTCCTCGCAAGCCCCTCGGCCAGGTCCACCGTCGGCGTCCAGCCGAGCAGCTCCCCGGCGGCGGTGGGATCGCACACCCAGTCGGCGGTGTCCCACTCGCGGCCCGGATGGAGGCCCGCGGCCGTGGCGATCGGCCGGCCGGTCACCCGCTCGGCCGTGGCGACGAGCTCCTCGGTGCTGGTCTGCACGCCGGTGCCGACGTTGACCACGACGCCGGGAGGCAGGCCGTCGTCCCGGGCGGCGCGCACGCACGCCTCGACGACGTCGCCCACCCACACCCAGTCGCGCCGGCTGAGCTGGGCCGGCAGCGGCACGGTCGCTCCCGTGCGCGCGGCGTCGAGCACCACGGGCACCAGCCGGGTCGGATGGTCGCCCGGCCCGTACACCTGGAACGCCCGCAGCACGGCCGCGCGGACCCCCCGCTCGGCCGCGGCCGCCTGCAGCAGCAGCGAGCCCGCGGCCTTGGTGGCGCCGAAGAAGCCGCGCGGCTCCAGAGCCGCGTCCTCCGCGAGGGGTGCGGGCGAGGCCGCGTACTCCGTCGAGGACCCGAGGCGGACCACGGTCCGGCAGCGGTCGGGCAGGGCGTCCACGAGCCAGGGGCTGGTGTTGACGGCGACCGTGGCGGCGCGCTCGGTGAGCGTCGCCTTCGCCCGCCCGGCGGCCAGGGAGAACACCACGTCCGGGTCAGCGGCCCGCACCGCGGCGGCCGACGCGACCGGGTCCGCGAGGTCGACCTGGGCCCGGGTCAGCCCTCCGACGTCCCAGCCGTCAGCGACCAGCCGGGCGACCAGGTGCCGCCCGACGAAGCCGCCCGCGCCGGTGACGAGCGCTCTCACGCGGGCAGCGCCGCGGGCAGCCGTTCCCGTCCGGTCACGGCCGCGACGAACCGGTCTCGACGGCCGGCCGCCCCGATCGGCTCCGCACGCCGCAGGGAAGCAAGGGACTGCAGCAGCCGCGGCACCTCGGTGGCGGGGTCCCGGCCGGCCATGTCGGCCGTGAACGACCGGCGCAGGAAAGTGAAGTCGGCGCCCAACCGCACGAGCTCGGCGGCCAGGAGATCGCTCGGCACGGGCGACCCGCCGCCGGGCAGCGTCAGGCCGCCGACGCCGAAGGGCTGGGCCACCTCGGCGCGGACGGCGTCCACCGACCCGTCGACCAGCGGCCGGAAGAGCTCGTCGGACCCACGGTCGATGCGCAGGTCGTTGAGCCCCACGTAGATGCGCGACAGCGGACGGCTGGCCAGGACGGCGGCGCGCTCGACGGCGTCCTGGGTCTCTATCAGGATGCCGAGCCCGCACCGCCCGGCGACCAGGTCCAGCGTCCGGTCGACCTCGTCGGTCGTGCGGACCATCGGCAGCAGCAGTTCGTCGGCGCCGCGCGCGATCGCCTCGTCCACTTCGGCGCCGGTCCAGGGCCCGGAGCCGTTGATCCGGCACAGCAGCCGCCCGTCGGTGGCGGCGCGCATGCGGGTGAGGTCCTCGGCGGTGTCGGCGTTGATCTGGGTGCCCTCGCCGAGCTGCCGGCGTTCCTTGCCGCGGCGTTCCCAGTCCACGACGATCCCGGCCGCGCCGGCGTCGACCACCGCGGAGCCCCAGCGGGGGTCGACGGTGAAGAGGAACAGTTCCACGCCCGCAGCTTAGGCTTCCCTAACCGGAAACCTGGAAGCCCCCTGGGAGCGGGCCGTCAGGCCGAGCGGGCCGCTGCCGGCTGCGCGGTGAGGTCCTGCGGGAAGGCGAGCGCCGCGCCCAGAACCGAGACCGACACGTCTTCCCCTGCCGACGGCAGGTCCGCGCCCTCGAGCCGCGCGCTGACCAAGCGGCCGTCGGGCAGGTCCAGCCAGACGCGGGAGTCGTGGCCGTAGAAGTCCACGGCCCGCACGCGGGCGACGGGCAGGTCCGGCCGTGGCGCGGACAGCCGGAGCTGCTCCGGGCGCAGCAGCACTCTCGCGCTGCCGTCCGGGACGGCGGCGTCGCCGGCCGGCTCGAGGGGCAGGGCGCCGAGGACACAGTGCGCCACCCCGGCCCGGACGTCGGCGTCGAGCACGACGGCCTCGCCGACGAACGTCGCGACGTCGAGGTCGGTCGGCCGCCGGTAGAGCGTGCGCGGGTCGGTGAGCTGCACCAGCCGCCCCCCGCGGAGCACGGCGACCTGGTCGGCCATCGACAGCGCCTCGGCCTGGTCGTGGGTGACCAGCACCGCGGTCGCGCCGATCGCCCGCAGCGCTGCCGCGACGGCTACCCGGGTCTCCTCGCGCAGCCCGGCGTCGAGTGAGGAGAACGGCTCGTCGAGCAGCACCAGGGAGGGCCCGGGCGCCAGAGCCCGGGCGAGGGCCACCCGCTGCTGCTGCCCACCGGAGAGCTGGTGCGGGGGCCGGTCGGCCAGATCGGCATCGAGGCCGACGAGCGCCAGGAGCTCGCGGACCCGTCCGCCGTCGCGCCGCTGCTGCCGGGGCAGGCCGAAGCTGATGTTTCCGGCGACGGTCAGGTGCGGGAACAGCCCGCCCTCCTGCGGCACGAACCCGATCCCGCGCCGGCGGGCGGCCACGCTGCGCCCGGCGCCGGTGACCACCCGGTCGCCCACGACGACGGTGCCGGAGTCGGGGTCGTCGAAGCCGGCGATCAGCCGCAGGAGGGTCGTCTTGCCGCAGCCCGAGGGGCCGAGCAGTGCGGTGAGGCTGCCGGCCGGCACGTGCAGGTCCACCCCGGTCAGGACCGGGGTGCCGGGAGTGAAGGACTTGGTCAGGTCCGTCACTGTCAGTGAGCTCATGGGGTCAGACCTCGTCGGGGGTCGCGGGACAGCAGCACGGTAGCGGGCGCTGACAGCAGCACCATGACCACGGCATACGGGGCGGCAGCGCCGTACTCCAGCGCGCTGCTCGCCGACCAGAACGCGGTGGCCAGCGTGGTCGTTCCCGTGGGCGCGAGCAGCAGGGTCGCGGTCAGCTCGGTGACGACGGCGAGGAAGACGAGCGCGGCCCCGGCGCCGATCCCCGGGGCGAGCAGCGGGAGGGTGACCCGCCGGAGCCGGTCGGGCGCCGAGGAACCCAGCGAGGCGGCGACGTCGTCGTAGAGCGGCGTGGACTGCTCGACCGCGGCGCGCACGGTCACGATCGCCCGGGGCAGGAACAGGATCGCGTAGGCGGCCAGCAGCACCGGCACGGTCTGGTAGAGCCACGGCGTCGCCCGGATGCTGATCGTCACGAGCGCGAGGGCGACGACGATGCCAGGTACGGCGCTGCCGAGGTAGGTGCTGCGCTCGAGCAGGGTGGAGAGCCGGCCGCGGGCCCGGACGGCCAGCCACCCGGTGGGCAGCGCCATCGCCGTCGTGGCGACCGCAGCGGTACCGGCCAGCGCGAGCGTCGTGCCGGTCGTGGCCGCCAGGCTGTTCCAGTCGAGGGCGGTCGACGCCCCCCGGGCCATCCACCAGCCCAGGCTGGCGAGCGGCACGAGCAGCGCCAGACCGACGAGCGCTCCGAGCCCGGCCAGGGCGGGGACGGTCAGTGCCCGCAGGGCCACCGGACGGCCGGGCCGCGCGGCACCGCGGCCGCTGCGTGCATAGCCCCGCCGCCCGCGCAGCCGGAGTTCGGCCAGCAGCAGCGCCAGGCAGAGCAGCACGAGGACGCCGGCCAGCATCGTCGCGCCGGGGCCATTGAAGGTGGCCCGGTACTGGTCGTAGATCGCGGTGGTGAAGGTCGGGTATCGCAGCATCTGCAGCGCGCCGAACTCGGCCATCAGGTGCAGGGCGACCAGCAGGCTGCCGCCGAGGAACGCGACGCGCAGCTGCGGCAGGTGCACCCGGAAGAACACCGCCCAGCTGGACAGCCCGAGACCGCGGGCGGTCTCCTCCAGCGCCGGGTCCAGCCCGCGGAAGGCCGCGGCCACAGGCAGGTACACGAACGGGAAGTAGGACAGCGTCACGACGAGCAGGGCGCCGGCGTAGGTGTCCAGGCCCGGCAGGAGCGAGATCCACGCGTAGCTGTTGACGAACGCCGGGACCGCGAGCGGGGCCACCAGCAGGACGTGCCACACCCGCCGCGCCGGCACCGAGGACCGTTCGACCAGCCAGGCCGCGCCCACCCCGAGGACGCCGCAGCACAGCACCGTGCCCAGCACCAGGCGCGCGGTGTTCCAGAGCAGCTCGGCGACCCGCGGCCGGAACACCAGCTCGCGCACCCCGGACCAGCCGACGTCGACGGTGTAGACCGCGATGTAGCCCAGCGGGAGGAGCGCCAGCGCGGCCACGCAGACCGCCAGGGCCACCGTCACCGGCGAGCGCCGCAGCCGCCGTCCACCCGTCGACGTGCGCCGTCGCCGGTCCGCAGGGGGCGGCGCACCGGTGCCCGGGACGGCGACGGTGGTCAGAGCAGCCCCACGTCCTGCATCAGCTCGGTGACCGTCGTCGAGCTGAGCGAACCGGGGTCGACGACGGGGGCGCCGAGCCCGTCCAGCGGCGGCAGCGCGTCCGCCGAGGCGACCCCGGTGCCGACGGCGTACTCGAGCGCGTCGCTCTCGGCGAGACGCCGCTGCGCCTCCGGGCTGGTGAGGAACTCGACGAGGCGCTGGGCCTCCTCGGGCTGGTCGGAGGAGGCGAGGACGCCGGCGCCGGAGACACTGACGAAGGCGCCCGGGTCCTGGTTGCCGAAGAAGTGCAGCCGCGCGTCGTCCCCGACGAGGCCACCCTCGGCCTGGTCGCGGTACCAGTAGTAGTGGTACATCACGCCGACGTCGACCTCGCTCTCGTCGACGGCCTTCATCACCGCGGTGTTGCTGGCGTAGACCTCGGCGTTGCTCTCCAGGCCGGTCAGCCACGCGCGGGTGGCGTCCTCACCCTCGAGCGCGAGGACGGCGCTGACGATGGCCTGGAAGTCCGCGCCCCCGGCCGCGATCCCCACCCGGCCCGCCCACTCGGGGTTCGCGAGGTCGAGGATCGACGCGGGCAGCTCGGCCTCGGCGACGTCCTGGGGGTTGTAGGCCAGCACGGTGGAACGGGCGGCGAAGCCGACCCAGGTGCCCGACGACGGCCGGTACTGCTCGCCGACCTGGTCGAGGGTCGCCTGGTCCAGCGGCTCGAGGAGCCCGGCGTCGTCCACCACGTCGATGGCCGGGCTGTTCTCGGTCAGGAACACGTCGGCCGGGGAGGCGTCGTCCTCTTGGACGATCTGGTTGGCGAGCTCTGAGTCGTTGGCGTCGCGGAACTCCAGCTCGATCCCCGTCTCCTCGGTGAACTCGGTGAGCATCGCCCGGACCAGGCTCTCGTGCTGCGCGCTGTACACGGTCAGCGTCGCCTGGTCCGCCGAGCCGCACGCCGCGAGCACGGTGCCGGCGGCGAGGGTGGCGGCGATGCCTGCGGTCGCCCGCACGAGCCTGGTCACGCGTCGTTCTCCTTCAGCTAGGCAAGGCACACCTAATCACGACGACGGGTGACCACGGCGACCGCCCGCCGCGCGGCTCCCCGGACGTGAGCTACAACAAGTCGGTGACCTCTCCTTCGCTCCACCTGCGCACGGCTGCGTTCGCCGACCTCACCCCGTTCGAGGTGTACGACCTGTGCCGGCTGCGGGTGGACGTCTTCGTCGTCGAGCAGGAGTGCCCGTACCCGGAGCTGGACGGCCGGGACGTCGAGCCGGCGACCGTGCACCTGTGGCTGGAGTCCGACGGCGAGGTCGCCGCGACCATCCGGGTCCTGGACGACGGGGCGAGCCGGGCGATCGGGCGGGTGGCGACCGCCGCGGGCTTCCGCGGGCAGGGGCTGGCCGCGCGGCTGATGGCGGAGGGCATCGCGCTCTGCGGCGACGTCCCGATCACGCTCGGCGCGCAGGCCCACCTCGAGGGCTGGTACGAGCGCTTCGGCTTCCGCCGCAGCGGCCCCGGCTACATCGAGGACGGCATCCCCCACGTGCCCATGCGGCGCGAGCCGGCTCTCAGCGCGTGACGCCGGTGTGCCCGAGGGAGTACCGCCCCGGCTGGGGCCAGACGCAGAGCCCGTGCGGCCCGTCGCCCACCGGGATGCGCGCGAGCAGGCTCCCGTCGGCCGTGGAGATCACGTAGACCTCCCTGTTGTAGCGGCCGGACAGCCACAGCTGGGTGCCGTCCGCCGTCACGCCGCCCATGTCCGGGCTGCCGCCCGGGACCGGCCAGGTCGCCTTCACCTCGCCCGTGACGGGATCCAGGACGCTGACGGTGCCGGCGATCCGGCTGGTCACGTAGAGCACGGCGGCGTCGCGGCTGGGGTAGATGCCGTGCGTCCCGGCGCCCAGGGGGATCTGTCCGATGACCTGGGTCGCGGCCCCGTCGAGCACCCAGAGGCCGCCCTGGTCGGAGTCGGCGATGTAGAAGCGCTGGCCGTCGGGCGAGAGCTTGATGTCCTGCGGTCCCATGTGGGTGTTGCGGACGGGCATGTCGATGATCCGCAGCAGCGTCCTGGAGGCGACGTCGACGACGGCAACCCGGCCGGCGAACTCGCAGGTGAACACCGCCGTCCGCCCGTCGGCGGTGAAGTCGGCGTGGTCGATGCCGCCGCACTCGGGGATCGCCAGCTGTCCCTGCTCGGCCCAGGTGTGCGGGTCGTAGAACACGAGCATCCTGCGGGCCTCGGCGACGGAGACGGCCGAGCTCCCGTCGGGCCAGAAGTACATGTTGTACGGGTCGATCACCGGGATCCGGTCACCGTGCGCCCCGGTCTTCGGGTCGATCGGCGTGATCGTGTTCCCGATGTCGTCGGTCGCGTAGAGCATCTGCATGTCGTAGGAGGGGACGACGTGCTGGACCTCGATCCCGGCCTCGAACCGGTCGATCTCCTGGAAGGTGGCGGGGTCGATGACCCGGACCTCGCCGGACCCGCTGTGCGGCACGTAGACCAGCGGCCGGGCCGCCGCGGCGGCGGGGCTGAGCTCACCCGCGCCGGCCTCGGAGTACAGGTTGGCGGGGTCGACCACGGCCGGCATGCCCGGCAGCACGTCGACGGCGGGAGTGGTCGGCGCGGCACTGGTCGTCGGGCTCGGGCTCGGGGACGACGCCGACGCCGCGGAGTGGCTCGCGTGGGGCTCCGCCTCGCCGCCGTCCGCGGCCGACGTGCATCCGGTGAGCACGGCCAGCGCGAGCGGCACGGCCGCGAACCGGGAACGCCTGCCTGCCATGCCGGCCCCCTCGCCGTCGACCGCCCGGGACCCGGTCACCCTGCCAGCCCGGTAGCCACCGCGGGCCGTCCTCCTGCGTCGCGGGAGGATCTGCCCATGGACGACCGCGCGCTCCTCCGGACGACGGCCGACCGCCTCGACCGGCTCGCCGCCCGCACCACGGCGGGCGACTGGCGGACCGGCGGACTGCTGGCCAGCCGCCCCGAGGTGATCGCCCACAGCCATGGCGCCACCGAGCACGTGGCCGAGGCCCGGGCCGGCTCGGCCGGGTGGATCATCGCCCTGTCCCCCGCCGTCGGCCCGCCGCTGGCCGCCTGGCTGCGCGCAGCGGCCGAGGCACCGGCGGTCGAGCCCGCGGCGACGGCGGTGGCGCGGGTCCTGCTGGAGCGGCTGCCCTGACTCAGGCGGCGCGGATCCGGCCGCACGGTGCCCAGAAGGCCACCGATGCGCCGATATGGGTGGTGAGCAGGAGCTTCCGCCAGCGCGGAGCGAGGCGGCGGGTGGCGGTACCGGCCATGCCGACGACGATAGACGTCTAACGTTTCGACGTCTATCGTTCTCTCGTGCGCCCCGTTGAGATCCCGATCGGACTCCTGGTCAGCTCCACCGCCAAGGTGCTGAGCAGGGAGTTCGACGCCGCGCTGGCCGCCGTCGGTGGCTCGCGGCCCACCTGGCTGGTGCTCCTGTCACTGAAGACCGCGGGGCACCGCACCCAGGGCGAACTGGCCGACGCCGTGGGCATCCGCCAGCCCACGCTCAGCCATCACCTGGACGGGCTCGAGCGCGAGGGCCTGGTCCGCCGTGAACGGACGGCGGACAACCGCCGGGTCCAGCGCGTCACTGTGACGGAAGCCGGCGAGGCACTCTTCCTCCGCCTGCGCCGGGCCGCGGGGGCGTTCGACGGCCGGCTGCGCGCGGGGCTGGACGAGACGGAGGTCGCCGAGCTGCGACGGCTGCTCGCCCAGCTCGCGGAGAACGCCCCGCCCGACTGACGCCGGCACCTCTTGACGACACGAGCGTCCGGCTACACCCTCTAGCCGTGGCTATGAGTCCAAGCCAGACGTCGTCACGAGTCACCCGGCGGCGCGCAGCGGTTCGCGACGAGGCCCTCGCGCATGCCGTCGTCCTCATGACCTCCGAGGGCGTCGGCGCGCTCAGCGTCTCCGAGGTCGCCCGGCGCATGGGTATCCGGGGGCCTTCGCTCTACAAGTACTTCCCTTCGCGGCACGCCATGTACGACGCGTTGTTCGCCCGCGGCCTGGCCGAGCAGCTGGCAGCGGTACGCCGTGCCGTCGACAGCCTGCCGCCCGGGGCGCCGCGGATCCGGACCGGTGGTGCGGCGGTCGTCCGCTGGGCGGTCGCCAACCCCGCCCTCGCCCAGCTGCTGCACTGGCGGCCCGTACCGGGCTTCGAGCCCTCCCCCGAGATCTTCGCGACGAGCGTCGACGACGCCTCGGACGTGCGCGCCGAGTTCACCGCGGCCGTGAGCCTGGGTCAGCTCAGCGCCGCCGCCGACAGCGACGACGCCGTCCGTCTCTACACCGTCGTCCTCTCCGGTCTCATCACCCAGCAACTGGCCAACGAGCCCGGCGCGGCCTTCGACCAGGGCGTCTTCAGCCGGCTCACCGAGACAGCGCTCGAGTTGTTCCTCTCCGCCTACGCACCCTGAGGAGTCGCCATGCAGACGCTCGACCGTGACGAGGTCAGCACCGTCGTCGCCGCTCCGCCGGAGGACGTCTACGCACTCGTGGCGGACGTGACCCGGACGCCGGAGTTCAGCCCGGAGGTGGTCAGCTGCCGATGGATCGGTGGCGCCACCGGTCCCGCCGTCGGCGCGCGGTTCGAAGCCGTCAACCAGAATGAGAGCGGCCGGACGTGGAAGAACAGCCCCGTGGTCACCGTCGCGGAGCCCGGCCGGGAGTTCGCGTTCGCCCGCACCGAGCCGTTCGCCGGCACCATCGCCTGGCACTACCGCTTCGAGCCGGCCGATGGCGGCACGCGCGTCGTCGAGGGCTACGAGGTGGAACGGCCGATCAGCCGGATCGGGTGGTTCGTCATCGAGCGGATCTTCCGCGGCGGGAACCGTCGGGAGGCACTGCACACGGGGATGCGCAGCACGCTCGAGCGCCTGCGGGTCACCGCCGAGACCCGTGTGGCGGAGAACGCCCCGCCCGACTGACGCGCGCGATCTCCCCGTCCCTCGCCGTTCCCGACTAGAACCACTCCCCATGGATGCCGAGGACCGGCCGCCCACCCGGGTGGCCTACGCCCACGACGCCGTCCTGGTGCTGGATCCGGGCGGTGACGACCGCGCGCCGGGAGCGGCGATCACCGTCGCGCTCTGCGGGAGTTGGTCGCACGAGCCGCCGTGCCCGCTGGCGCCGCACCACACGCACGCGCACCGGGCGGGCCCCATGGTCACGCTGCGGCTGCTGTTCGCCGCCGATCCGCAGGACGAGGCGCTGGTGCGGCAGTTGGTCGACGAGACGCTGGCCCGCGGCTGGGCGGACGGCCCGGACGGGCACCGCACCGCCTGGCAGCTGGTCACGGCCACCCCGTCCCGGCTGCGTCTCGAGGAGGAGGACCACGGACGCCGGCTGGTGCGGAACTGAGCCTCAGCCGCCGAGGTGACGCCCCGACAGCACGGCGCATGCCGCAGCCCGATCGCGCAGCAGGGCCTGCTCCCGCTCGTTGCGGGTCAACGCGGCCGCGCGCTCGAACTCCAGCCGCGCCTCCTCGTGCCGGCCCAGCTGCACGAGCAGGTCACCCCGGACGCTCGGCAGCAGGTGGTAGCCCTGCAGCGCCGGGACGTCGGTCAGCGCGTCGACCAGCTCCAACCCAGCTGCCGGCCCGTAGGCCCGGGACACCGCGACGGCGCGGTTGAGCTCCACCACCGGGGACGGCGCCAGCTCGGCGAGCGCCTCGTAGAGCGCGGCGATCTGCGGCCAGTCGGTGGCCTCGGCCGTGCCGGCGCGGGCGTGGCAGGCGGCGATCGCGGCCTGGAGTCCGTACGGGCCCAGCGCGCTGCCCCTGCGCTCGGCCTTGTCGAGAGCAGCGAGACCGCGGCCGATCAGCACCCGGTCCCAGCGGCCGCGGTCCTGGTCGGGAAGCAGCACCGGTTCCCCCGTCGCACTGATCCGCGCACGCAGCCGCGAGGCCTGGATCTCCATGAGGGCGACCAGCCCGTGCACCTCCGACTCTGCCGGCGTCAGCGCGGCGAGGATGCGGCCCAGCCGCAGCGCCTCCTGGCAGAGGGCCGGCCGCACCCAGTCCTGCCCCGAGGTGGCCGAGTAGCCCTCGTTGAAGACCAGGTAGATGACCTCGAGGACCGAGGACAGGCGCGCGGTGAACTCCGGCCCGGGCGGCAGCTCGAACGGCACTTTGGCCGCGGTGAGGGTGCGCTTGGCCCGGACGATCCGCTGGGCCACGGTCGACTCGGCGACCAGGAAGGCGCGGGCGATCTCGTCGGTGGTGAGGCCGCCGATCAGCCGGAGCGTGAGTGCGACGCGGGCCTCGCGGGAGAGCACCGGGTGGCAGGAGATGAAGACCAGCCGCAGGACGTCGTCCTCCACGACCTCGTCCAGCGCCGCCGCCCAGTCCGGCTCGTCGGCCACGACGATCTCCCGGCCGAGCTCGGCCGTCTTGCGCTCGAGCCGCTCGGAGCGGCGGAAGACGTCGATCGCCCGGTGCTTCGCGGTGGCCATGAGCCAGGCACCGGGCTTGTCGGGGACGCCGGTCTCCGGCCAGCGCTCGAGCGCTGCGACGAGGGCGTCCTGGGCGAGCTCCTCGGCCAGTCCGACGTCCCCGGTGACGCGCGTGAGCGCGCCGATCAGCTTCGCGGACTCCATCCGCCAGACGGCGTCGACGACACGGTGGGTCGCCGAGGCCGTGAGGGTCAGATCGGTCATCAGGACCCGTGCTGGGCCGCCGACGTGGCGCGCAGCCGGTCCTCCTGCTCGCGGAGCTCCGGGGTCAGGGCGTCGCCGAAGTCGTCGGCGGTGGCGACCTGCCGAACCTCGACCTCGCCGTCCCGGAAGGGCGCCTTCCGCACCCACTCGAGGACCTCCTCGCGCGAGGAGACCTCGAGGATCCAGAAGCCGGCGACCAGTTCCTTCGTCTCCGCGAACGGCCCGTCGACGACGGTCGAGCTCCCGTCCTTGTCGAACCGGACGCGGGCGCCCTTCGAGCTGGCGAGCAGCCCCTCACCGGCCAGCATGACGCCGGCCCTGACGAGCTCCTCGTTGAAGGCGCCCATCTCGGCGAGCTCCTGCTCGGTCGGCAGGACGCCGTTCTCGGTGTCCTCGTTGCCCTTGACGATCACCATGTAACGCATCGGAGTCTCCCTCTCGTGCCGGGAACGGGGGCCGGCCCATCCGGCCGGCTCGGCCCCGCTCTACTGACACGTCGAACGAGCCTCACCCGGATCGACACCGCCGCACAAGATTCTTTTCGGCCGATCTCGCCGGCCCCGGAACGCGCGAGTGCCCCGCCGGCGAACCAGCGGGGCACTCGTCGTGCAGGTCAGGACGACGTCAGAGCGACGCCGCGCAGTAGACCGTGCCCTTGTCGGTGATCAGGCCGGACGAGGACCACAGGGCGGCCTCGGCGGTCGCGAACTCCGAGCAGCTGGCCGGGTCGGCCATGAACTCGTCCTCGGTCTTCTTCTCGTCCTCGATGCCGACGATCTTGAGCTCCGCGTCGGAGGAGTCGCAGTCGACGACCGAGAAGTCGTTGTCGCTCTTCATCTGGACGCAGTCGTTGACCTTGGGGTCGCCGATGCCGAAGCCACCGGTGAGCGTGTACGCGCCACCGATCCCGACGACGGCGACAGCGCCGGCGACCGAGGCCCACTTCTTGACGTTGCTCTTCTTCTCGGGCTGCGGTGCCTGCCCGTCGGTCTGCGGTGCCCAGGCGTCCTGGGGGGTGCCGGGCTGGCCCGGTGCGGCGTGGTCGGAACCGGGGTAGGTCATGGCTGCTCCTGTGAACTCGCTGAATGTCGTGCGATCCCCGAGAGCTTCACTGACCGGGTTACTGACCTGGGTGTTCCACACGTCGCCGGCGGCGTCGAACCGGTAACGAACGGTTGCGTACGACCCGGCGGCCCCACTCGTCCCAGGTGGCGGGTCCGAGTGGACACCCGGGCGGCGGGTAGGGACCGGCGATGAGCGACGAGACGGAACCGGGTGGGTTCGCCGGGCGGCTGGGCGTGCGGGTCGAGAAGGTCACCGACGGCACCGCCCACCTGGGGTTCGAGGCGACCGACGACCACCTCAACCCCGCCGGGACGGTGCACGGCGGCGTCCTGGCAACCCTGGTGGACACGGCCATGGGGACGGCGGTCCGCAGCGCCACCGACGACGGCGACGTTCCCGCGACGAGCCAGCTGACCGTCACCTACCTGCGGCCGGGGAAGCCCGGGCGCCTGGAGGTCACAGCCCGCGTCCGCACCCGCGGCGAGCACCTCACGGTGTGTGAGGCCGACATCGAGCAGGACGGCCGCAGCCTCGTGCACGCGGTCGCAACCTTCGCCCTCCTGCACGACTGACCTCCCGCACGTCACCCGAGCGGGTGGGGAGATCGGCGGGGTCGTCCGGCCACCACCCGCCGAGGCAGAACCCGCAGGTACCGCAAAGTCGCAGGTCAGTGGCTGCTCGACCGGCCCGTGCCGTCCGACGGCAGGGCGCGACCGCCGGAGTGGCGCGGGTCACGGAACAGCGACGAAAGCCGCCAGGGCTGGCGCAGCTGAGTAGCGTCAGCGGGGTACATCTCTCATTTCCAGGAGGCACCCCGTCGCCACGACGCATGGACGCTGCGCAGAAGCCCATCTGGGCTGCCCCTGCCGGGGCGACCAGGCCATCCACGAGGAGCGGTCCAAGGAGATCGCCGAGGCCCGGGCCCACGCCCAGGAGACCGTGGACTGCCCCGAGTGCGGCGCCACGACCACCCCGCTGAACATCGTCACCTGGGGCCACTGCCGCGCGTGCCGGACGGCGCAGTCGCGGGAGATGTACCCGCTCCGCTGGTAGACCGCTCCCCCGCGACGGCTTGCGTCGGAGGGGGACGATGAACGCATGACCACTGCGACCTGGAACGGCGTCGTCATCGCCGAGTCCGATGACATCGTCACCGTCGAGGGCAACGCGTACTTCCCGCGCGAGGCCGTGCGCGAGGACGTCCTGCGGCCCTCCGACCACCACACCGTCTGCCCCTGGAAGGGCACCGCCTCCTACTTCGACCTCGAGGTCGAGGGGCAGGTCAACAAGGACGCGGTCTGGTTCTACCCCACGCCCAAGGACGCCGCGAAGGAGATCCAGGGCCGGGTCGCGTTCTGGCGGGGCGTCCAGGTCCGCTGAGCCGATCGGCGGTCAGCGGGCGGGACGGGCGCCGGCCAGTTCGCGCGCGGCAGCCGCGGCCTCGTCGTCCAGCCGCTCGGCGATGGCGTCGTTGAAGGACTCCCACGCGAACTCCGGCGGGACCCCGAGGGCCTCGGCGATCTGCTCCCAGCTCGCGCCTCCGCGCAGGGCGGCGCGGATCCCGATCAGCTGGCTGTCGTGGGCCTTGCGGGAGACCACCTCACCGAGGGCGAGCAGCTCGAGCGCCTCGTAGGTGTCCAGCGAGGTGTCCCGGAACGAGGCCCACCCGTTCTCGTCGTCGTCGCGGACGGTGTTGAGGGTGGTGTCACCGTTGTCGCGGCGGCTCAGGAAGTCCAGACGGGTCGCGGCCGTGGTCAGCGTGAACTCCGGCTCGAGGGCCTCGGGGGTGATGCTCATGCCGGGAGCCTTCCCCGCCCGCGTCGGCGCGCCAAACTCCCGCACCGTGTGACGGCCGCGACGCGCGCGTCAGACGCGGGGCGCGACGCAGCACGCACGGAGGGCCCACACCCCGAGTGGGATGTGGGCCCTCCGAGTGGCCCCGTCCCGAGGCTCACCCCGAGCGTGCGAGGGGTGAGAAGGACGGGGTCCTTTATCAGGAATTGACGCCCACGGCCTCCTTGGCCAGGTCGGCCAGCTGGGTCTGCGCGGCGCTGGCCACGTTCGACCGGTTCTTGTGGGTCTCCTCGTAGTTGATGACCACGCGGATGTCGTGCGGGGTCTTCAGGCCCTTGATGGCCTTGATCGCCTCGGCGACGGTGAGCTCGTCGTACTTCTTGATGGGCAGCTCGTCGGCGGAGACGTCGCCGAGCTCCTCGCGGGTGGACTTGGCGGCCTTGGCGACGTCCTTGTTGCCCTCGCGAGTGGCGACCTGCTCGGCGCGCTTCAGCGAGGCGCCGCGACCGGCGGCCAGGGTCTCGCGGACGGCGTCGGTCAGGGCGGAGGCCCGCTCGGTGACGGCGTTGAACCGCTCGGAGGTCTGCTCGCCGGCCTGCTTGACGGTGTCGACGGTGTTGTTGACCGTGTTGGCCCAGAAGCGGACCGGGGCGTTGACGGCGCGGGCGACGCCGCCGGCGACCTTCTGCACCGGGGTGGCGACGAGCGCAGCGGGGCCGCCCATGGCCTCCTCGGCGAGCACGACGGTGAGCCACTCGACGGTGGCCTCGTGGGCGGTGATCAGCTTCTCGGCGAGCTGGCGGACCTTGGTCTCGCCGGCCTGGTCGGCGAGCACCTTGACGTAGGTGGCGCGGTCACGCAGCTGGTGCTCGAGCTGCAGGTCGGTCAGCAGGGCCTCCTCGAAGGGGGCGGCCTGCTCGAAGGTGGCCTTGAGGATCGCGGAGAGGCGACCGATCGCGGGGGTCACGACGTCCGGGACGCCACCGAGCGAACGGAGCTGCTCGGTGATCTCGAGGCTGCGCTTGGCAGCGTTGTCGGCGTTCTGCGTCAGCTCACGACGGACCGCGTCGGTGCGAGCCTGCGAGATCCGCGTCCGTGCGACCTGCTCCTCGGTCTGCGTGAGCAGGACGAGTGCGC
Organism: Blastococcus sp. CT_GayMR16; assembly: GCF_004570875.1. Lineage (GTDB taxonomy): Bacteria > Actinomycetota > Actinomycetes > Mycobacteriales > Geodermatophilaceae > Blastococcus_B. The sequence continues at coordinate 40,531 of NZ_SPQK01000012.1, forward strand.
GCAACTGGTTGATGATCTTTGTGTTGTGGGACATGACTTCTCCATGCCCAGCGAACGCCGAGTGCTAACTCCAGCAAGCGGATTGCTAGCAGTGAAACAGGTCACGCACGTTCGAGCTCGGCGTACGCGTCGGCCACCCCGAGCACCCGGGCGAGGCCGTGCAGCTCGGCCTCGAACATGGGCTCGGCATCGTTGAGCGCGAACTTCAGGTGCCCGAAGATCTCCATGCAGACCAGGCCGTAGAGCCGGATCCAGCAGGACAGGAACACCTGCATGACCCCCAGCGGCAGCTGCACCGGGAACTTCGCGCACCAGGCGTGCAGCTGCTCCTGCAGCGGCGGCTCGATCTCGTCGTCGGCCGGGATCGGGAAACGCCGCTCCATGTAGATCTCCGCGACCAGGACGGCGAACACCGCACCGAACCGCGCCGCGGCGAGCTCCGCCGGGCTGTCGTCGTGGCCCGGCATGCCGTGGGCCGGCACGACGCCGTCGCCGGCGCTGCCGAACAGGAGCCCGAACTCGGCGTGGTGCGTGGTGGCCCAGCGCCGGAACTCGCGGCTGCAGGCGAGCAGCTGGATCGGCGCGGTCGCCGGGCGGGCGGCGTCCCGCGCGGCTTCGAGGACGGTGACGAGCTCGTCGTAGAGGTCGGCGACGACGTTCTCGACCAGGTCCTCGCGGCTGCTGAAGTAGCGGTAGAGCGCCGGCGCGGTCATGCCCATCTCGCGGGCCACCGCGCGCAGCGCCAGCCCGTCGACCCCCTGGTCGACGAGCACCTGCCGCGCGGTCTCCTTGATCTCACGCACCGTGTCGGCGCGCGCCCGGTCGCGGCGACTCACCGGTTCCACAGGCAGTTCCGCCATCTGATCCTTGCCTTCCAGCGCGCCGTGTCTTGACATCAGTAAACGGTGTATGCAGAGTAAGCGCCGTTAGCTAACACCATTCACATCCGCACCGACGTTAGCACTGGAGACCCCATGTTCGAGGCCCTCGGCCGAGTGATCTACCGCCGGCGCCGCTGGGTGGTGGCGCTGACACTGGCCTTCGTCGCCTTCGCCGGAGTCTGGGGTACCGGCGTCTTCGGCGCGATGACCGGCGGCGGGTTCGAGGATCCAGACAGTGACAGCTCCCGCGCTTCCGAGGTGGCCGCGCGCGAGCTCGGCCGGGACTCCTCCGACGTCGTCGTCCTCTACCGCAGTGCGGACCTGACCGTCGACGACCCCGGCTACCGGAGCTCGGTGGACGGCTCCCTGCGCGCGCTGCCCGACGGCCTCGTCGACCGGACGACGACGTTCTGGAGCAGCGGCTCGCCGGCGCTGGTCAGCACCGACCGCCAGTCGACCTTCGCCGTCCTGCAGCTCACCGACGGCGAGGACGAGGAGGCCATCGCGCAGATCCGCGACGACCTGAGCGCCCCCGGGCTCGAGACGCAGATCGGCGGCAACGCCGTCATCAACACCGACATCAACGACCGGGTCAGCAGCGACATCGCCCGCGCCGAGTCCATCTCGCTGCCGATCCTCACGGTGCTGCTCGTGATCATCTTCGGCAGCTTCGCCGCGGCGAGCCTGCCCCTGGCGATCGGCATCACGGCGATCCTCGGCGCCTTCACCGCGCTGCGCGGCTTCTCGATGTTCACCGACGTCTCGATCTTCGCCGTCAACATCGTCACGATCATCGGCCTGGGCCTGGCCATCGACTACGGCCTGTTCATGGTCAGCCGGTTCCGCGAGGAGATCCGCCGCCAGCCGGACGTCGAGACCGCCCTGGCGCGGACGATGGCGACCGCGGGGCGCACCGTGGCGGTCTCCGGCATCACGGTCGCGATCTCGCTGGCCGGGCTGCTCATCTTCCCGCAGGTCTTCCTGCGCTCGATGGGCTTCGGCGGGATGAGCGCCGTCCTCGTGGCGATGCTCGCCGCCCTGACGCTGCTCCCCGCCCTGCTGGCGATGCTCGGCCCGAAGGTCGATGCGCTCTCGGTCCGGCCGTGGCTGCGGCGCGTCTTCCGGCGCCCGGTCGGAGCACCCCCGACCGAGGACAGCGGCGTCTGGTTCCGCATCGCGCACGGCGTGATGCGCCGGCCGGTTCTCGTCACCCTCGTCACGGTGGCGGTCCTCGTCGGGCTGGCCCTGCCCTTCCTGCGGGTGGAGTTCGGCGGCATCGACGAGCGGGCGCTGCCCGCCGGCACGGAGAGCCGGGTGGTCGCCGAGACGATCAGGACCTACTTCCCGGCCGACCCCTCCGGCCCGATCGAGGCGGTCGTGACGCTCCCGGACGCGGTCGACTCCCCCGCGGGCGGCGCCGCGCTGCAGTCCTACGTGGACGCGGTCGCCGACGTCCCCGGGGTGGACGGCGCCACCGTGACCGGCGCGGCGGGCGAGACCGCGCGGGTGGCCATCGCCTACGCCGGCGACCCCATGGCCGAGGAGGCCCGGGCGCTGGTGAACGCGGTCCGCGACGTGCCGGCCCCGCCCGGTGGCGAGGTGCTGGTCGGCGGGCAGAGCGCGGTGCTCACCGATCTGCTGGAAAGCCTCGGTGCCTTGCTGCCGTGGATGGCGCTGATCGTCGTCAGCACCACCTTCGTGCTGCTGTTCCTGGCCTTCGGCTCGATCGTCCTGCCGGTCAAGGCCCTGGTGATGAACGTGCTGTCCATCGGCGCCTCGTTCGGCGCGCTGGTGTGGATCTTCCAGGACGGCCACCTGTCGGGCTTCCTGGACTTCACGCCGACGGGCTTCGTGGAGGCGACCCAGCCGATCCTGGTGCTGGCGATCATCTTCGGGCTGTCGATGGACTACGAGGTCTTCCTGATGTCGAGGATCCGCGAGCAGTACGACCTGACCGGCGACAACACGACGGCGGTCGCAACCGGTCTGCAGCGGACCGGCGGCATCATCACCAGCGCGGCCCTGCTGCTGCTCGTGGTGATCGCGGCGTTCTCGCTGTCGGGGATCACCTTCATCAAGATGATCGGCGTCGCGATGCTGATCGCGGTCGTGGTCGACGCGACGATCGTCCGGATCCTGCTGGTGCCGGCCACGATGCGGCTGCTCGGCAACGCGAACTGGTACGCACCCGGTCCGCTGCGGCGGCTCTACGCCCGGTACGGCATCCGGGAGTCCGACGGCGAGCAGTCCGCCGAGCCGACGCGGGAGCTCGCCGGCGCCCGCTGAACCCCGAGGTCAGACGGTCGCGGGGGTCTGCTCCGAGGGGACCGGGGGGCGCGGGCGCACGCGGAAACGCAGGACCGGCTGGGTGTCGTCGTTCTCCAGAGGACGCGGGGCCAGCCGGATCCGGCGTGCCGGGAGCTGGGACGGCGGCATGAGCTTCCCGCAGCCGACGCAGTACCGGCCTCGCTGCTCGACGGCGTTGCAGTGCGCGCACGACGACGACATGGTGCCTCCTCGAACTGGTGCATCCCCGCGATCGGGTCCGGGCGGACCTTCCCAGGTCAGGACGACGGATCTGGACGGTTCCCGTTGCGTGGGACGAGCCGTAACCGGACCGTCACCTAACCCTCGGGCCCGAGGCGCTCCATCAGCCGGTCGAGGAAGCCGACCTGCCCCTCTCCCAGCTTGGTGCGGGCGTCGTCGAGGGCGACCCACGCCGCCCGGTCGATCTCGGGGAACTCCTGCATCCGGCCCGAGCGCGGCGGCCACTCCAGCTCGAAGGTGTTGCTGACCGCGGCCGAGGCGTCGAGATCGCCCTCCGCCGCCCAGACCGTGAGCACCTTGCTGCTGGTCGTGCGGAGTTCGCCGAGCGGCACGAAGTCCGCCGCGGGAACCGGCGTCCCCAATTCCTCCTCGAACTCGCGGCAGGCGACGGTGAAGGGGTCCTCTCCCGGCCCGTACTCGCCCTTCGGGATCGACCAGCCGCCGTCGTCCTTCCGCGCCCAGAACGGGCCACCCATGTGCCCGATCAGCACCTCTCGGCCGGCCGCGCCCATGCGGTGCAGCAGGATCCCGGCGCTCGTGCGCGGCAACCGTCCCCCGTCCTCGTCGGTACAGCGACTGTAAGAGCCCAGCTCAGACGAGCGTCGTCCCGCGGGCGCCGAGGCTCTGCCAGTACTCGTTGAGCGCGTTGTTCGTCCGGATGAACCAGATGAAGGGCCCGACGAGGATCAACATGCCGGGGAAGAACCACAGCCCGGTGACGGCGCTGACCGGCGGCTCCTGCCCCCGGCGCGAGTACAGCTGACCCACCTCGTGACTCAGCAGGTACGGGTTCACGAAGCCGACGAAGATCGCGAGCACCAGCGCCAGGACGCCGCCGAGGCCCTCACCGCTGTGCCGCTTCATCTCCTCGTGGGTCTGGAAGTAGTAGACGAAGCCCCAGATCCCGAGGGTGACGAAGAACAGCAGGATGATCATCCCAGTGGGGCGGATCTGCCCGATCGGGCCCTGCGGCTGGGCGTACTGCGCGTAGGCCGGCGCGCCCGGCATGGGCTGGCCCCCGTAGCCCGGCTGGCCGTAGCCGTACGGCGGCGGCTCCTGCCCGTACTGCTCCTGGCCGTACTGGGGCTGTCCGTACTGGGGCTGTCCGTACTGGGGCTGCTGGCCGTAGGGCGGCTGCTGCGGCTGCTCCGGGTAGGACTGCGGCGTAGCTGGCTTCTCCGGCGTGGTCATGGCCGTGCTCCCTGTCGTCGGTGCCGTCATCGCGGCTCGAAACGGAACCTAGGGGATCAGATGCTGCACCCTCGGCAGCGTCCGTCGGGCGTTCTGCCGCGTCATGCGGCGTGCCCCCCGGATTCCGCCAGCCCCCTGGGGTTCACTGCCCGTCGGCTGCACATCGGTGCAGCCGCTGTACCGAGAGGGAACCCCGTGCGCATCTCGCTGTTCGGCCTGATCTACCTGGCCATCGGGGTCGTCGTCGCCCTGACCAACGGCTACAACAGCGTCGCCGGAGTGTCGGAGATCCTGTCGCTGATCATCGCCGTCGTGCTGTGGCCGGCCGTGCTGTTCGGCGTCGACCTGCACCTGCCGCCGATCGCGACCTGAGGCTCAGCGCCCCGTCCACTCCGGTGGGCGCTTCTCCAGGTAGGCGGCGATGCCCTCGGCCCGGTCCTCGCTCAGGTACGGGTTGGGCCCGACGTCCAGGCGCAGCGCCTGCCACAGCGGAAGCTCCAGGCCCTTGACCGCGGTCTCCTTCATGCGGCGCACGCTGATCGGGGCGTTGGACGCGATCCGCTCGGCCAACTGCAGCGCCGTCCCGAGGACGTCGTCGGTGATCCGGTTGACCAGGCCCCACCGCTCGGCGAACTCGCTGGTCACGTAGTCGCCGGTCAGCAGCATCTCCATCGCGATCCCCATCGGGACGCGCTTGGGCAGCACCACGGAGCCGAAGTTGGCGCCCATGCCGATCTGCGCCTCCGGCAGACCCAGCGTGATCCCGGGCGCGGCGACGCGGAGGTCGCAGGCGAGCGCGAGCTCGAAACCGCCGGCGACGGCGGCGCCGTTCAGCGCGGCCACGATCGGCACCGGGGTCTCGGTGACCACTTCGAAGACGTTGCGGCCGGGCCGGTTCATCGGCGGCCGGAAGCGCTCCCCCCGCTCGTCGGCCGCGCGGATCTCCTTGAGGTCGAACCCGGCACAGAAGGCGGGGCCGTTCCCGGTGAGGACGACGGCGCGGACGCCGTCCGCGACGCAGCCGAGGAACTGCTCGACGAGGTCGGCCTGGAGCGCGGTCGAGAGCGCGTTGCGGCGCTCGGGCCGGTCGAGGGTGAGGACGCGGATGTGCCCGCGGTCCTCGACGATCAGTCCGGACTCGAGCCGCTGCGGGTTCCCCATGGGCCGATCATCGCCCAGCGGGCCTACTTGTTGGAGCGGACGGCCTGGACGACGGCTGTCCCGCCGAGGAGCGCCACGCCCGGCACGAACAGCCACATCGGCCAGAAGTATTCGGGCTCGCCGTTGCCGAGGCTCACCAGCAGCCAGACCGTCAGGTTGATCGCGACGACCATTCCCCAGATGCCCCAGAGGATCTTCAGCGCCAGCGGGAGACCGGCGGCGCCCGAGCGGACGGCGACCGGCCGGACCGGCTTCGTCGGCGGCACCGGCCGGGCCGCGGCCACGGGCACCGACGGGGCGGCGGCGTGCACGGGGAGGTCGGTGAAGAGCTGGTCGAGGTCGCGGTAGGTGACCGCCGAATAGGCCAGCGCCAGCCGGTTGTCGTACTCGAGGAGGTCCAGCCGGCCCTCACCCAGGGCGGCCCGCAGTCGGTCGGCGGCGGCCTGCCGCTCGGCGTCGGAGACCCGAACCAGCTCGCGATCTGAACTCATCTAGCGAGCGCCCTCGCTGCGCCAGTACCGGTTGAGCGCGTTGTTGGTCAGCACGAACCAGACGAGCGGGCCGACCAGCAGGAAGATGCCGGGGAAGAACCAGAGCCCGGTGAGGGCACTCACCGGCTGCCGCTGTCCGCGGCGCTGGTAGAGGCCGCCGACCTCATGGCTGAGCAGGTACGGCGAGGCCATGTAGGCGAACAGGCTCACCACGAGCGCCATCACGCCACCGATGCCGTCGCCGGTGTGCCGCTTCATCTCGTCGTGGCTCTGGAAGAGGTAGACGAACGCCCAGATGCCGAACGTGACGACGAACAGCAGGATCTGCAGCGCGGTCCCCCGCACCTGCCCCACCGGACCGCGCCCCGAGGACATCGGGACGAAGCGGGGTGGCGGGTAGACCGGGTACTGGGGCTGCGGCGGCGCCAGGGTCGCCGGCCGGGGCAGATCGGCGAACAACCGGTCGAGGTCGCCGTAGGTCACCGCGCCGTAGGCGCCGGCCAGCCGGGTGTCGTACTCGAGCAGATCCAGCCGGCCGTCCTGGAAGGCAGTCCCGAGCGAGAAGGCCGCGGCCTGCCGCTCGGCATCGGACACCCGCAACCGCTCGCGTTCCTCGGCCATCGCCACTCCTCACGCCGGCTCGATCGTCGCACGCCGGCGGGTGTTGCGAAACGGATCAGACCGAGAGCGACGCGAGTTCCGGGCAGCCGGCGCGGTCGTGCCCGGGACGGCGGCAGTGGGTGCAGAGCCGGACGTCGCGGGGTGCCGGCATCGCCCGGGACGCCACGAGGTCCTGGGGCGAGGTCGGACGCAGCTCGTCGAAGTACGTCGAGAGGCCCAGCGCGCTCGCCGCCGTCCGGAGCTGGCGGATCTGCCCGGTCGTGAGGATCACGTCGGAGAGTGCGGCGGCGCGCAGGTGCTCGACGAGCCGGCCGTGCAGGGCGTCCACCTGGGCGGCGCCGAGCCCGGCCGAGGCGCCGAGGCGGGTCAGCGTCTGGGCCTCGCCGCCGAGCAGCCGGCTGTCGGCGAGCGCCTCGGTGACCGTGTCGAGGTAGCGCTGGGCGTCGATCTCCCCGGCGGCCGCGGTGGGCAGCCGGCGCCGCGCCATCAGGGATGCCATCCACCCGTCGGTGCTCTCGCGCACCTCGACGGGCCGGGTCGTGGGCGGGAGGTCGATGTCGAGCTCGGGCATCGGCCGCAGTCCGCAGAGGTAGCGCAGGGGCTGACCGTGGACGGCGAGCATCTGCGGCAGGAGGGCCGCGATCGTGCGGACGGCGGCGAGCGCCGCCGTCGTGTCGAGGGTGGTCCGCCCGGCGTGCCGCGACAGCGTGCGCAGCGTGTGATCGGGGGTGCGCAGCGTCCGGCGGGCCAGCCAGGCCGAGCAGAGCGCGGGGGCGAGGGGCAGCTGCACGCCGGCGCGGGCGAACTCGGCCGCCAGGAAGCGCTCGACGAAGGCGCCGTCGTGCATCACGACGACCGCGCCGTCCATCCGGTCGAGGATCTCGCCGGCGATGTCGGCGAAGGTCGGCGCGCCGCGGACCTCGCTGGTGGAGATGCCGTGGACGAAGACCGGGCCGACGTCGCGGCCGGGGTCGACCAGGGTCGCGTACTCGTCGTGGACCCGGCCGCTGTCGTCGACGCGGGCGATCGCGATCTCCACGATCCGGTCGCCCTTGGCCGGGGAGAAGCCGGTGGTGGCGACGTGGACGACCGCGAAGGGGGCGTCCACCTCGAAGCCCGGGCCGTCGCCGCCGTATTGGAACAGCGGGCCGCGCACGCCCGGTTCGGCGACCGCGATCCGGACCTCGGGACGGCGGGGCTCGGCCGGGACTGACCCGCGCGCGCTAGGGGCGTTCCTGCGGGCCGCGGCAGCCGCCCGCTTCCGGCGGCCGAGCACGACCGACACGAGCAGGCCCAGCAGCAGCACGGCACCGGCCAGTGCCACGAGTGCCGTCACGAGCCCGGTCATGCGTCCTCCGTCGTCTCCGGGCGGTCGCACGAGACCGCCGCGCAGGTGGCATCGGCAGATCCCGCCCATCCCGGCACCGGTCCGGCGCACGAGTCACTTCCGTCTCTCAGGACGCGGAGCCGTGCCGTCCGACGAGGTTCCGGAGGCGCTCGAGTGCGGCCCGCACCGGTGCGTCGACCGGGCCGGCCCTCTCCTCGGCCGGGCCCGAGTCGCGCCAGGTGCCCGGCAGCGGGATGTCCAGGACGGCGCCCCGACGGGCGAGCGGCTGCCGCAGCGGCTGGGCGAAGTCGACGCCGCCGTGCACCTCGACGGTGACCCCGTCCAGCTGGAGGCGGTCGGCGAGCTGGGCGACCACCCACTCGCCCCACGCGGTGCGGTAGGCGGCCGGCTGGTCGTCGATCTGGATCTCGAAGGGGCTGATGACGTCGGCGGGGTCGAGCAGCCCGTGCTTGGCGCTGAGCACGAACCACGGCAGCCGGGAGTGGACGGCGTGCTCGCGGGCCCGGGCGAAGCCGTCGCTGCGGAAGATCTGACCGGCCGCGCCGGACTCGCTCGCCGTGGCCCCCGAGGAGCCGACCAGGACCACCCGGCCCGAACGGACGACGGCGCCGGGCGACGTCCCGCCGTCCACCTCGCGGTAGCGCACGTACTGACCGCGGCCCACCCGGTTCAGCAGCGGCTCGCGGTCGGCGAACGGGTTGTGCCCGGTGTGGGTGGCGTTGGCGGTGGCGAACTGGATGTGGGCGGCGATCGAGGAGACGCCGACGTCCGGACGGCGGGCGCTGACCCAGTTGATGAGGGCGGCGCGGCTGAACGGCTCGGGCAGGGTCGCGGCCCCGTCCGCGACCAGCTCCCAGATCGTGGGCAGGCCGGCTGTGCTCATCGATGGCGCTCCTCGGCATGGGCGACGCGTTCTGCACGCTAACGCCGCAGGGAGGGCTCCGGTAACGGTCGGACCCGAAGAGCACGCCATCGGGCGTACGAGCGTCCCGGCCGCGTCAGGACGGGAGGAGGAAGTCGCAGGCGGGGCCGCTCGCCCGCGCGAGCCGGCGATCGAGGGTCATGACAGGGACGTCGAGCGCCTCGGCCAGGGCGACATATCCGGCGTCGTAGGGGGTCACGGATGGATGGAGCTCCCAGACCCGGGCCGCAAGGGGCTCGAACGGAAAGACGCTGACCTGCAGCTGGACGAGGTCGTCGTGGGCGAGCGCAGCGACGTCACGGCCCAGCCACCCGGACAGCACCGAGCGGCGGAGCACGTTCGAGACCTCGACGAACATGTGGGAGGGCGCGGCGAGATCAGTCTGCGCGACCTGCGCCCGAGCCCAGTCCCCGTCAGCACCGCGGTCGGTCAGTGCGGCGGCAACGGCGGAGGCGTCGATCACGATGGTCACGTGCGGTCGGCGTCCCGCGCGGCCAGGATCTGCTCCGCCGTCAGATGTGAATCCGTCGTCTCCACCCGTGACCGGACACGAGCCCAGAACAGGTCGGGACTCGGCTTCGCCACCAGCTGCACCAGCTGCAGGCGCAGGTACTCCTGCAGTGATTGACCCGCGCGGGCCGCACGGGCTGCCAGCTCGTCGCGGATTTCGTCGGGCACATCCCGAATGGTTACGGACACCGGCATGCTGTGATTCTAGCAGCGACGCCTGCGATATGCATGCGTCAGATCGGAGGTTACTGGATTTCGTCACACCTTCCGGACCGAACAGTCCCCTGTGATTCCGGGCAACGAACCGCCGCATCCGTCACACCCGCCCCTTCCGTCGGGGAGCATGACGGGACCGATCCGTCCGACCCGGTTAACTGGTGACATGGAGAGCACTGCCGACATCCACGTGGGCGACGTCGTCGCCCCGCGGGTGGCGGTCTCCATCGAGATCACGTCCACGCCTGTCCTCAGCTACGCACTCGCGCACAACCGGGTTCCCGTGGTGTCGCGGCTGGCCATCACGAACTTCGGCGGCCCGGTGCGGGCCGCCACGGTGCGACTGAGCGTCCGCGACGCCGAGGGTCCGATCGCCCGAACCGTCGAGCTGCTGGCCGACCTCGACGAGGGCCGGACGACGGTGCTCACCGACCTCGGCCTGGTGATGGACCCCGCCGCGATGCTGCACGTCGAGGAGCAGCGCCCCGGCGTCATCGACGTCGAGGTGCTCTCCGAGGGCGAGGTGCTCGGCGAGGGCAGCCGCGTCGTCCAGGTGCTCGCCGCCCAGCAGTGGCTGGCCACTCCCCTGCCGCTGGCGCTGGAGATGCTCGCCGCCTACGTCATGCCCAACCACCCGGCGGTGACCGCCCTGGTGAGCGAGGCTGCCGGGCAGCTGGAGAAGAAAACCGGCAGCGGCGCCCTGGTCGGCTACTCGGCGACGCCCGAGCGGGTCGACGAGGTCGTGCAGGCGATTGCCGAGGTCATGCACGGCCGCGGCATCCGCTACAGCGAGCCGCCGCTGTCCTGGTCCGACCTCGGCCAGCAGGTCCGCTCGCCGGGCGACGTCCTCACCTGGCGGGTCGGCACCCCGCTCGACACCGTCGTCGTCCTGGCGGCCGCCCTGGAGCAGGCCGGCATCCGGCCGCTGCTGTGGCTGGCCGGTGGAATCGGCGGGGGGGAGGGGGAGTCACACGCCTTCCTCGGCTACTGGCGGGAGGAGCGCAGCGCCGAGAGCGCCGCGACCACCGACGCCGCTCCCCTGGTCAACCTCGTCGACCTCGGCCTGATCGGCCTGGTCGAGACCACGCTGCTCACGTCCATGGGCGAGGCCGGCGCCGACCTGCACCGCCCGGCCTACACCGGCTGGCTGACCGGCGAGCTCGATCGGATCCTCGGCGTCACCGACGTGCACCGCGCCCGCCGCGACGGGATCTTCCCGCTGCCGGCGCGAGCCCGGGACGAGAGCGGCGTCCTGCAGGTCGTGGAGTACCGCCCCGCCCTGCACAGCGCACCGGCGAAGGTCGAACCGGCGGCACCGGCGCCGTCGAGCAGGCCCGAGGCCCCGGCGCGGGTGCAGCAGTGGAAGAACTCGCTGCTCGACCTCAGCCTGCGCAACCGGCTGATCAACTACACCGAGCGGTCCGGACTGGCGCTGGCCATCCCGGGCACCAGCCTCGGCACGCTGGAGAACTTCGTCCACGACGGGACGCCGATCACGCTGCTGCCGGCCGACCAGCTGGCCGCCGTCCAGAAGGAACGCGGCATCGCCACCGCCCGCGAGCTGCCCGAGGAGCAGCTCGCCGAGCTGCTGGTCGACCGCCGTGAGGTGCACGCCGACGTCACCACCGGCGGCTACCTGCCCCGGCTGCGCGGCCTCGCTTACAAGGCGAAGACCGTGCAGGAGGAGACCGGCGCCAACAACCTCTACCTGGCGCTCGGCAGCCTGGTCTGGGAGCTCGACGGCCGCCCGCTGCGCTCGCCGCTCGTGCTCATCCCGGTCACGCTCACCCCTCTCGGCCGCACGGGTCAGTACCGGCTCAGTCTCGACGAGTCCGGCGCGAGCACCCCGAACTACTGCCTGCTGGAGAAGCTGCGCCAGCTGCACGGCCTCGTCGTGCCGACGCTGACCGAGAACGCCGACGGGGTCCTCGACCTCGAAGGCGCTCTCGAGGCGGTGCGGATCGCGCTGGTCGGGCACGGGCTGCCCTACCGGGTCGAGGCGACGGCGGACCTGGCGATCCTGCAGTTCGCCAAGTTCCGGCTCTGGAAGGACCTCGACGAGCACTGGGCCGACTTCGCGGAGAACCCGCTGGTCGCCCACCTGGTGCACGAGCCGACCGAGGCCTTTCCCGACCCGGCCCGCGACGCCGGCGGCTTCGTCGACCTCGACGAGCTCGCCGCGCAGCTGCCCGTCCCGGCCGACGCCTCGCAGCTGCGGGCGATCGCCGAGGCCGGCGCCGGCCGCACGTTCGTGCTCGAGGGCCCGCCCGGCACCGGCAAGTCGCAGACCATCACCAACCTGCTCACCCGGGCGGTCGCCGACGGCAAGCGGGTCCTGTTCGTCGCCGAGAAGCGCGCCGCCCTGGACGTCGTCGCGCGCCGCCTGGACGCCGTCGGCATGGGCATGTTCGCCCTCGACCTGCACGACAAGGGCTCGCGCGCCTCGATGGTGCGGGCGCAGATCCGGCTGGCCCTGGAGCACGCGGTCGCCGTCGACGAGCAGGGCCTGGCCGCCGACGAGGAGACGCTGCGCTCGTCCCGCCGGATGCTCGCCCGCTACGCCGACCGGCTGCACGAGGACAACGCCGTCGGCCTGTCGCTGTACTCGGCACGCACCTCCGAGCTGGCCGCCGGCACGGACGTCGAGCCGCTGCCGGTGCCCGAGCCGTTCGTCGCCAACGCCCCCGCCGACGTGCTGCGCGCGGTGCGGGTCGAGCTCGCGCTGCTGCCCGACATCGCCGACCTGACCCGGCCGTCGCTGCGGCACCCGTGGGCGTTCGTCGACTCCCCCGACATCGACCTGCCGTCGACCCAGGCGGCCGCGGTGTCGGTGGATGCGGCGGTCCGCGCGGCGTCGGCGATCCCGGAGCTGTCGGGGGTGCTGCGCCGGGCCAGGACCACCGACGAGCTCGACGCGCTCGCCCACGTGCTGAGCGGGCCGGGCAATGGCATGGACGTGGGCCTCGACATCATCGACGAGACGTTCACCGAGCTCTGGACGGCGGCGACGTCGGCGGTGCTGGGTGAGATCGCGGCGTTCACCGCGTTCCGCCACCCCGGCCTGGACGTGTGCACCCCGCAGGTGCTGACGCTGCCGCTGGCCGAGATCTACGTGGCCGCGCAGACCGCCGCGGCGTCGTCCTGGTGGGGTCGCCGCCGCAAGCTGATCGCGGTGCGTGAGCAGCTCGCGCCGCACTTCCGCGCCGCCGCGAAGGTGAAGCCGGCCGAGGTGCCCGCGCTGGTCGAGAACCTGTGGCGGGTGCAGACCGCGGTGCAGGCGATCGCGGTGCGGGCCGACTCGATCCCGGGCCTGACCGTGCCGGCCGGGTGGAACCCGTTCGTCGACGTCGACCTGCTCGACACCCAGGTGCAGTGGCTGCGGCGGGCCGGTGCGGCCGTCGACGGGTCCTCGCCCTTCCACGTGGCGCTGCGCAAACTCATCGTCGCCGGGCTGCCGTCCGGGCCCGCCGCGCACGACGCGGTGGCGCGCCTGCGGGACGGCGTCATCGCGCTGCTCGACGTCTGCTCGAGCTCCCCCGACCAGCTCGCCGCCTGGGCCGGCGACGACGGCTTCGTGCTGCGCTGGTCGATGACCCGCCCCGAGCGCGGTGTGACTCCGCCCGAGTCCGGCGGGGTCCCCAGCCCGGTGCTGATGTCGCTGCGCCGGTGGATCACGTTCCTCGACACCCTCGAGCCGCTGCGCTACGCGGGGCTGTTCGACGCGCGCCGGCTGCTGGTGACCGGTGCGGTGCGGGCCGACGACGCCGTCCGCGCCTTCGACCGCGGGCTCGCCGCGGCGTCGGTGATGGAGCGGCTGGACGCGACCGGGCTCGACCTGTTCGACGCGCAGGCGCACGAGAAGGCGATCCGCCGGTTCACGACGGCGTCGCGGGCGGTGCGCGAGCACCTGACGGCAGCGCTAGCGGCTCGCGTTCTTGCGTCCCGGCCCTTCGACGCGGCATCGGGATCCGGCCAGGTCGGCGCGCTGCAGCGGGAGCTGGCCAAGCAGCGCCGCGGGCTCGGCGTCCGTCAGCTGCTGGCGCAGTACGGCGAGCTGATCACCTCGGTGATGCCGTGCGTGCTGGTGTCGCCGGACTCGGTGGCCCGCTTCTTCCCGGCTCTCGCCGGCCAGTTCGACCTGGTGGTCTTCGACGAGGCGTCGCAGATCCGGGTGGCCGACGCGGTGGGCGCACTGGGCCGGGCGCGGGCCGCGGTGGTCGTCGGGGACTCCAAGCAGATGCCGCCGACGTCGTTCGCGGAGCCGTCGTCCGGTGGCGACGAGTCCACCGACTTCCCCGAGACGACGGTGGAGGACGAGGAGTCGATCCTCAGCGAGTGCGTGCAGGCGCGGGTGCCGCGGCAGTGGCTGTCGTGGCACTACCGCAGCCAGGACGAGTCGCTGATCGCCTTCAGCAACAACCAGTACTACGAGAACCGGCTGTCGTCGTTCCCGGCGCCGACCCACGGGCGGGCGTCGGCCGAGCCGGACGGCCGCGGGGTCTCGCTGGTGCGGGTGCCGGGCACGTTCCACCGGTCGAACGCCGGGCGGCTGCTGCGCACCAACCCGATCGAGGCGAAGGCGATCGTCGCGGAGATCCGCCGCCGGTTCGACCTGGTGCCGAAGTACGGGGACGGCTCGGACGTCGTCCCGTCGATCGGCGTCGTGACCTTCAACGCGCAGCAGCGGGCCTACATCGAGGGCCTGCTCCGCGACGCGGACGACGACCGGCTGGCGGCCGCTCTCGACCGCGCCGACGGCGAAGGCCTGTTCGTCAAGAACCTGGAGAACGTGCAGGGCGACGAGCGCGACGTCGTCTTCTTCTCGACCGGCTTCTCCCCCAACGCGTCCGGCGACCTGCCACTGAACTTCGGACCGCTGAACCGGGTGGGCGGTGAGCGGCGGCTCAACGTCGCGATCACCCGGGCCCGGCGCCAGGTCGTCGTCTTCTCCTCGTTCGACCCGGAGCAGCTGCGGGCCGAGGAGACGTCGTCGATCGGCATCAAGCACCTGCGGGCCTACCTCGACCTGGCGGCGCAGGGCACCGACGTGCTGCCGCGCGACGCCCGCTCGGCGACGGTGATCGACCGGCACCGCGAGGAGATCGCGGCCGCGCTGCGGGACCGCGGGCTCGTGGTGCGCACCGACGTCGGGCTGTCGGAGTTCCGTGTCGACCTGTCGATCTCTCGACAGGTCGATCCGGAGACACCGGTGATGGCGGTGCTGCTGGACGGGCCGTCGTGGGCGCGCCGCCGGACCGTGGGCGACCGCGACGGGCTGCCGGTCGAGGTGCTGGGCGACATGCTGCGGTGGCCGGCGGTCGAGCGGGTGTGGCTGCCGTCGTGGCTGGCCGATTCCGCCGGGGTCGTCGACCACCTGGTCGCGTCGGTGGAGACCGTCCCGGTCGCCGCTCCCGCGCCGATCGCGTTCCCGACGGCGGCGGTCGAGTCGTTCAAGGGCGTGGCGGCGCTGCGGTCTGCGGTGACATCGGTCGCCGTGCCCAGTCCTGCCCGCCCGAAGGCCGCCCCGAAGCCCGCGGGACCGGTGGTGATGGACGGCGAGACGGCGTTCGTGCCATGGATCCCGAAGGTCGCCGGGGAGAAGTCGGTGCTCGACGACCTGCCGGCGGCGAAGGCCGCGCGGGTGGTGCGCCGCGTGCTGGCCGCGGGCATCAAGGCAGAGGGGCCGATCCACGTCGACCGGCTGGCGAAGCTGACGGTCGGTGCTTTCGGGCTGAACCGGTCGAGCGAGGCACGGAAGACCGCGCTGCTGTCGATCCTGCCGCCGTCGGCCGTGGTCGACGACTACCTGTGGCCCGAGGGGGTCGACCCTGCTGCGTGGACCAAGTTCCGGCGGCAGGTGTCGAGCACGGATCGGCCGATCGAGCACGTGGCGCCGGAGGAGATCGCGAACGCGATGGCGGCGCTGTGCCGGGCGTCGGCGGGGATGCGCCGCGAGGAGCTGCTCACCCAGGCGGCGGCGGTGTTCGGCTACAAGCGACGGACGCCGAACGTGACGCCGGCGCTCGAGTCGGCGCTGAAGTGGGCGCTGCACCGCGGCCGCCTCACCGAGCAGCCGTCTGGATTGCTCACGGTCTGACGGCCGCCCTCCCGAAGGTTGATCATCGGCCGCGTACACAGGACACGGCGGGACACGGCGAGACGCGCCGGTGGGCCGAGCACGCCGGCGATGATCAACTCCGCGAGGGGCGAAGGAGAGCTCAGCGGCGGGTGCCGGCCGTGACGATCTCGGCGAGCGCCCTGCCCCACTGACGAGCGCGCTCCTCCTCGCCGTCGGCGAGCGGACCCTTCGGGTCGACGACGAAGAAGTGCTCCGCGGGGGAGACGAGGGTGAGCCCCAGGCCCTTGAGCAGCTTCTCCTCCGACTTCGCCGCGTGATTCAGCTTCGTGACGAGCTTCGGGTGGTCCATGCGGGTGTCGAAGGCGGCCGCCCCGGTGCCCGCCGGGACGCGTGCCGCGTCGAGCCACTCGTGCAGCCCGGAGCCGGTGTTCTCGACCTGCGCGCCGTACTGCTTCACCGCGCCCTCGCGGGTGGCCGGCTTGGGCATTCCGAAGGCGTGGGTGGGTCCGCCGACGACGAGCAGCCTCACGTCGGGCCCGACCCCGGTCGGGGCGTCCGCCGCCGACGCGACGTCCGTGGCGAGATGCGCCGACAACCCGGCGGCGACCGCCCGCGCGATCGTCTCGCTGTCGCCGAAGACCGACTCGTAGACGACCAGTGCCTCACCCATGGCCCGACGGTAGGTCCGCGCCCCCCGCCGTGGGGTCGGTCGAGTCGCGGTGGCCAGGATGGCGGCGTGAGCACACCAGTCGACGCCTTTCCCGACGACGTCCGCGAGGCCGCTCGCCGGCTTGCCGGGATCGCCGAGCGGACCCCGCTCCAGCGCAACGCCCGCCTCTCCGAGCTCACCGGCGCCGACGTCTGGGTCAAGCGGGAGGACCTCCAGGTCGGCCGCTCGTACAAGATCCGCGGCGCCTACAACACGATCAGCCGGCTGGACGGCGCCGCACGGTCGGCCGGCGTCGTCTGCGCGAGCGCCGGCAACCACGGCCAGGGCGTCGCCTACGCCTGCCGTGCCCTGCAGGTGCGCGGTCGCGTGTTCGTGCCCGGGACGACGCCGCGGCAGAAGCGCGAGCGGATCGCGTCCCTCGGCGGGGACATGGTGGAGCTGGTCGTCGTCGGTGACTCCTACGACGAGGCGGCGGCCGCGGCGGCGGTCCACGCGGCGACCACGGGCGCTGCTCTCGTGCCGGCCTTCGACGCGCTGACCACCGTGACCGGCCAGGCGACCGTGGCGGTGGAGATCCTCGAACAGCTCGGCGCGCCGCCGGACGTCGTCGTCCTGCCCGTCGGCGGCGGCGGGCTGCTGGCCGGCTGCGGCACCTGGCTGCGGATCCACTCCCCCGGCACCCGGCTGGTCGGCGTCGAGCCCGCGGTTGCGGCCAACATGGCGGCAGCACTGGCCGCCGGGCAGCCGGTCGAGCTGCCGGAGATCGACACCTTCGTCGACGGCGCCGCCGTCCGCCGCGCCGGCGACGTCACCTTTCCCCTCGTCCGCGACTCGGGAGCCGAGCTGCTCGCCGTCCCCGAGGGGCAGATCTGCACCGAGATGCTGGACCTGTACCAGGTGGACGGCGTGATCGCCGAGCCCGCCGGCGCGCTCTCCACCGCCGCGCTGAGCGGTGGGCTGGTGCAGGTCGAGCCGGGGCAGACCGTGGTCTGCCTGCTGTCGGGTGGCAACAACGACGTCAGCCGGTACGCCGAGGTGGTCGAGCGGTCGCTGGTCCACCGGGGACTGAAGCACTACTTCCTGGTCGAGTTCCCGCAGGAGCCGGGCGCCCTGCGGCGCTTCCTCGACGAGGTGCTCGGGCCGGACGACGACATCGTGCTGTTCGAGTACATGAAGCGGGACAACCGCGAGACCGGCGCCGCGCTGACCGGCATCGAGCTGGGCAGCGCCGACGGGCTGGCGGGCCTGCTGGCGCGCATCGAGGCCAGTCCGCTGCGGATCCAGCACGTCGCCCCGGGGACGACGGCCTACCGGTTCCTCGTCTAGAGCGCCTAGAGCCAGGCAGGCGGCGGCGGGACGTCGCCCACGAGCCCGGAGGCGTCGGAGCGGGTCAGCCAGGCGGCGACCGCCGACACGCGCCCCTCGACCCTCGTGACCCCGTCGCCCCACGTCCGGTCGACGTCGGTGGCGACGACGGTGACGTCCTGCGCCTGCTCTCGGGCGGCGAAGAGCCCGAGGACGTCGTCGACGAGGGCGGTGCAGAAGTCCGCCGGAAGGTCGCCGAACTCGAGGCCGGCGCGCAGGTCGACGCCGTGCACCCAGACCTCCTTGGCGCGCATCCACGGCACCGCGGACGCCTCGATCTCCGCACCCTGCCCGCTGCGTACCCGCGCCGCCCAGGCGTCGCCGGGCATGGCCTCGACGGCTGCGGCGAGTCGGCCACAGGCGGCCGCGAAGTCGGCGCGCAGCTCCGCCGGGGACAGCGCGGCGGTGGCCTCGATGCCGGCGTCCCGGGCCGCGCGGGACGGGTACATCGGCGTCTCGACGCCGGTGCGCGCCCAGGTGAGCAGGTTGACCAGCGCGTCGGCGTTGCGGGCCAGGTGCGCGACGACGTGGGCTCGGGACCACCCGGGCAGTGCGGAGGGCTCGGTCAGCTCGTCGTCGGGAAGCCGGTCGACGTGGCCGGCGACCGCGAGCTCTCCGTCGGCCCACCAACCCCGGGCCACCTCGGTGTGGTCGCTCATGGATCCGAATCTAGGCGACGCTGTCCCCGGCCGACGTCTCAGGCGGTCATGAACCCGCTCTCGTATGCGGCGATGACCGCCTGCGTGCGGTCCCGCGCCCGGAGCTTGAGCAGCACGCTGCTGACGTGGGTCTTCACCGTCTCGCGGCTGAGGTACAGCTCGGTCGCGATCTCGGCGTTCGACAGCCCACCGGCGACGAGCCGCAGGATGTCGGCCTCGCGGCCGGTCAGCACCGGCAGCGCCGCCGGGCCCCGCGCGCGGGACGGCGTGTGCGCGGCGATCAGCCGGCGGGTGATGTCGGGCAGCACGAGGGAGCTCCCCCGCGCGACGATCCGGATCGCGTCGACGAGCTCGTCGGGATCGGCCCGCTTCAGCGCGAAGCCGCTCGCCCCGGCCTGCAGCGCGCGGAACAGGTAGTCGTCGTCCTCGAAGGTGGTCAGTACCAGCACCCGCGGACGCTGCGGGTCACGGGCGACCAGCTCCGCGGTCGCGGCGATGCCGTCCATGTCGGGCATCCGGACGTCCATCAGGACGACGTCCGGATCGGTCCGGGCGGCGACGTCGAGCGCCTCGCGGCCGGTGCCTGCGTCGCCCACCACGGTCAGGTCCGGCTCGCTCTCCAGGATCACCCGCAGGCCCGAGCGGACGAGCACGTCGTCGTCCACGAGGACCAGTCGCAGGGTCATGCGGCGCCCGAGAGCGGCAGGGTGACGCAGAGCTCGAAGCCGCCGGACGGCGAGGGCTCGGCGCTGAGCGTGCCGCCGGCGGCGGCAGCCCGTTCCCGGAGGCCGGCCAGTCCGCGACCGCCGCCGGGCCCGGGTCGGCTGTCCAGCTGGGACGCGCGCTCGTTGCAGACGCGGACGACGAGGGTGTCCCCGCTGCGGACCACCTGGGCGACGGTCAACGGGCAGCCGGCGTGCCGCAGGACGTTCGTCGTCCCCTCCTGGACCACCCGGTAGGCCAGTTCCTGCACGCCGGCGGGCACGTCGTCGACGTCGCCGTCGACCACGAGTGCGACCGGGAGGCCGCCGTCCCGGAGGCCGGAGAGCAGGTCCTCGAGGTCGTCGAGCGAGGGCGCCGCGAAGGGGGCGGGGTCACGGCCGCCGTCCTCGGCGCCCGACTCGTACGCGCGGAGCACGGTGAGCACGCGGTCCAGCTCGGCGAGCGCGGTGCGGGTGTTGGTCTCGATGTGCTGCAGCGCCTGACGGGCGAAGTCCGGCTGCAGCGGCCGGTCGTCCGGCGGGGTCAGCGTGCGGCGGGCCGCGGTGGCCTGCAGCAGGCTGGCCGTCAGCGCGTGTCCGATGGTGTCGTGCAGGTCGCGGGCCAGCTTGTTGCGGTCGGCGAGGCGCCGGGTGCTCTGCTGCAGCGCGGCGATCGCCTGCTCCGGCGCGGTGCCGAGCAGCCGCGGAGCCACCGCGGCCGCAAGGCGCACGATCAGATCGAGGACGATCAGCACGACGACGACGACCGCGCCCATGAGTGCCAGCAGCGGCAGCGCGGTGAGCGCGTTCCAGTCCGCGCCCCAGCCGAGCGCGGCGAAGCCGACCGAGCCGAAGAACAGGGTGGCGAGCGTGGCCGCGCCGAGCAGCACCCGCGCCCCCAGCCAGCCGACCGCCCGCCAGGTAGCTGCCGACGCCAGCAGCCGCCGCACCTTCGCCATGAAGCGGGGCAGGTGCCGCACGCGTTCGCCGGCGGGGATGTCGACCGCCAGCAGGGTGCGGGCCAGCTCCCGGTCGAAACCGGCGAACCCGCGGATCGTGGCGAGCACGAGCGGGACGAGCAGCAGGCCGACGCCGTAGATGACGGCGACGACCGAGCCGAACAGCGCGAGGTACAGGGCCAGGCTCAGCGCGGCGATCGGAACGCTGGCCAGCGCGTACAGGACGCGGCCGGGCCAGCCGGGGCGGAGGGCCGTGACGACCACCGCGCGCAGCCGGGCGGCGATCTCGTCCGCGGAGCTCGGAAAGGTGGACACAGGTCGATCCTGGTCGGCCGATCGGGCGGGCGGATCACCCGCGAGGGCTCTCCTCCCCTCCCCCACGTGGGGGACCGAGGTCGGCGCTGCGGGGTGATCCGCGCGGACCTCCTGGCCCGACAGGCTCCCTGTCATGACTCCATCCCTCTCCCGGTGGCTCGCATGATCCAGGTACGCGGGTTGACCAAGCAGTACGCCGCGGTGTGCGCCGTCGACGACCTGACCTTCGACGTCCTGCCGGGCAAGGTGACCGGCTTCCTCGGGCCGAACGGTGCGGGCAAGTCGACCACGATGCGCATGATCCTCGGCCTCGACAAGCCCACCGCCGGCAGCGCGCTCGTGGGCGGGCGGCCGTTCGCGCGGCTGGGTGAGCCGCTGCGGGCGGCCGGGGCGCTGCTCGACGCGCAGGCCGTGCACCCCGGGCGGAGCGGTCGCGACCACCTGCGGGTCGCAGCGCGCACGCACGGCATCCCCGTGCGCCGGGTCGACGAGGTGATCGACCAGGTCGGCCTCGGCCCCGCCGCCCGGCGGCGCGTGCGCGGCTACTCCCTCGGCATGCGGCAGCGGCTGGGCATCGCGACCGCGCTGCTCGGTGATCCCGCGGCCCTGCTCTTCGACGAGCCGATGAACGGTCTCGACCTCGACGGCGTGCGGTGGATCCGTCGCCTCGTACGCGAGCTGGCGGACGACGGACGCACGGTGCTGCTGTCGAGCCACCTCATGAGCGAGATGGAGCAGACCGCCGACCACCTGGTGATCATCGGCCGCGGCCGGCTGATCGCCGACGCCTCCATCCAGGAGGTGATGCGCGGGGAGGGCGCCGCCCGGAAGGTGCGGGTGCGGACGCCGTCGACCGACCAGTTGGCCGGGGCGCTGCTGCGCATGCGGCTGCGAGTGCATCCCACCGACGACGGCGAGCTGCTGGTGGAGGGCGCGTCCGCCGAGACCGTCGGCGACGTCGCGCTCGAGGCGGGCGTGGCCGTGCACCGGCTGGCCGAGGAGCACACGTCGCTCGAGCAGGTCTACCTCGACCTGACCGGCGACAGCGTCCAGTACAAGGTGTCCGGCACGCCCGAGCTGGTGCGGCGATGACCGCTGTCGCGGTGCAGGAGCCGGGCACCCTCGCCGTCTTCACCCGTGCGGCGGCCGCCGAATGGCTCCGGCTGCGCACCGTGCGGACGACGTGGTGGTGCCTGCTGGCGGCCGCGGTGACCATCGTCGGCCTCGGCGTCATCGCAGCGGCCGACGACGCGCAGGGGCCGGTCGGCCCGGGCAACCCGCTGCCGTCGACGTTCGCTGGTGAGTACGGGGTGATGCTCGGACAGTTCGCGCTGCTGGTGCTGGCGCTGCTCGCCGTCACCCAGGAGTACGCGACCGGGGCGATCGGACCGACGCTGCAGTGGACGCCGCGCCGCGGCGTCCTGCTGGCGGCCCGGGTCGCCGTCCCCGCCGTGGTGGCGACGGTGGTCGGGGTGTCGCTCGCCCTCATCGCCGACGTCCTCGCCCTGCTGGTCGACCCGGACCTGACACTGTCCCTCGCCGACGCGGCCGACAGCCTGGCCCGGATCGCCGCGGTGCTCGTCGCCGGGAGCGTGCTCGCCGTGGGCCTCGGGTTCTTCCTGCGCAGCACGGCCGGTGCGCTGGCGACGGTCTTCCTGCTGCAGCTCGTCCTGCCCTTCCTGCTGCCTGCGTTCGGCGTGCAGTGGATGGCCGACCTGGGCGAGCTGCTGCCGGGGTCGGGCGCGATCTGGACGCTGCTCCGGGAGCCGGAGATGACGGCGACCCAGGCCACGGCCCTGCTGGTCGGGTGGTCCGGCGTGGCGCTGGCGGCCGGCGGCTGGTCGCTGCTGCGCCGGGACGCCGGGTAGTGCTCAGGCCGGGTCGATGACCCGGATCGGGGCGCCGGCGAGGAAGGCTGCCACGTCCTCGACCGCCTCGCCGTAGAAGACCTCGTACGTGCTGCGGGTGACGTAGCCGAGGTGCGGGGTGAGGACGGTGCGCGGGAGCGTGCGCATCGGGTCGTCGGCCGGGAGCGGCTCCTGGTCGTAGACGTCGAGGCCGGCACCGGCGATGCGGTTCTCCCGGAGCGCGTCGACGAGGGCCTTCGTCTGGACGATCGGCCCGCGACTCGTGTTGATGAAGACGGCGGTCGGCTTCATGCGCGCGAAGTCGTCGGCGCCGATCAGCCCGCGCGTGCGCCGGGACCACAGCAGATGGAGGGTGACGACGTCGGATGTCCGGAAGAGCTCCTCGCGCTCTACCCGCCGCACGCCGTGCTCGGCAGCGCGCTCGTCGGTGAGGTTCTGGCTCCAGGCGACGACGTCCATGCCGAACGCCTGGCCGACCGTGGCGACCTGGCTGCCCAGCCGGCCCAGGCCGACGACGCCGAGCCGCGAGCCGGCGAGGTCACCGCCGATGGTCTGCTGCCACCCGCCGGCGCGGACGGCGGCGTCCTCCTGGGGGATGTGCCTCGTCACGGCCAGGATGAGTCCCCAGGTCAGCTCGGCGGTGGCCGTCGGCTGGGAGCCGGTGCCGCAGACGGTGATGCCCCGCTCGTTGGCCGCGGCGATGTCGATGGACTTGTTCCGCATGCCGGTGGTGACGAGCAGCCTCAGGTTGGGCAGGCGTTCGAGGACCGACCGCGGGAACGCCGTCCGCTCCCGCATGGCGACGACGACGTCGAAGGGCTCGAGGCGGGCGACGAGCGCGTCCTCGCCGTCCACGGAGTCGTGGAACTCGACGACGTCGGTGGGCTCGGGCAGGCGAGACCAGTCGGTGAAGTCGGCGGCCACGGACTGGTAGTCGTCGAGGACGGCGATGCGATGCACGGTGTCGGTCTACTCCGCCGTCCGGACTAAACGACAGCGCCCCTCCGCGGGCTTTCCGGGGAGGGGCGCTGTCGGTGGTCAGACCCTGGGGATCAGGGGCGGCGGGTCTGCCCGCCGCGCTTGGCCTGGAAGTCCGAGATGGCCTTCTTGATCTTGGCCTGGTTCGCCGGCTTGCGGGCTTCCTGGATCGCCTTGGCGGCGATGCCGGACGCCATGAGCTTCTTGAGCATTCCCATGTTCGCCTCCTAGTGGTCGTTCGGTTGTCCTTCTCGTGCCCGAACGAACGGAGGCTCAATCACGATCCCGGAAGCGTCCCCCTTACCGGTTCAGTCCGCGCTCCCGCTGAAGATCCCGCCCAGGCCGGCCCCGGTCTTCTTGTCACCGGCGCCGGCGTTCTTCTCCAGCGCCTTGGCCAGGCCGTCGATGGTGACCGACTGCAGGATGACCCGGCCGTTGCCCTCGACCGTCGCCAGGGAGAAGCCCTCGCCG
Source organism: Blastococcus sp. CT_GayMR16 (assembly GCF_004570875.1). Classification (GTDB taxonomy): domain Bacteria; phylum Actinomycetota; class Actinomycetes; order Mycobacteriales; family Geodermatophilaceae; genus Blastococcus_B. Next base: position 64,484 of record NZ_SPQK01000012.1, read on the forward strand.
CCGAACATGGCGTTCATGACGCCCTGCTTGTTGAGGCGGCCCACGCGTTCGACGCCGTACCGGATGTTCTGGTCCCACGCCACGATGCAGCCGGTGTCCACGCGCAGCTTGCCGCCGTAGTCCGCCGGGTTGATGTCGATGAAGTCGCCCGCGCCGCCGATCAGGAGCGTGCCGACGCCGGTGAACTTCTCCAGCACGAATCCCTCTCCGCCGGAGAACCCCGAGCGGAGCCCCGAGAAGGCGATGTCGAAGTTCACGCCCGCCTCCGCGGCGACGAAGGCGTCCTTCTCGGCGAACCAGGTGGTGCGCCCGTCGAGCTCGATCGCCCGCATCTCACCGGGCAGGACGCCGGCCAGCGCGAGCAGCCCGTCGCCGCCGCGCGTCGAGAAGTGCGTGAAGGCGAACGACTCCCCGGCCAGCACCCGCTTCCCGGCGTCCATGGCTCCGCGGAGCAGCCCGCCGAGTGCGCCGGATCCCCCGACCTGACCGCCGCCGTTCGGCTGCGCCCCGGGCGAGGACGGCGCCGACATCTTGGTCTCCATGGCGACGTCGCCGGAGCAGAAGAGGAACTTCCCCGCCTCGCTGTAGACGACCTGCCCGGGTCGCAGATTGACGATCGCCATCTTGGTGGTGGTGCCGACGAGCTGGACGTCGAGCGTCATGGGTACCCCTTCCGGTCCGCCTGGCAGTCTCCCCCCTGCCACGCACCGGAACCCACCACGGGGCCGGGATCAGCCGACGGCGTCGGCCTCGGCGGGAACGCTCTCCAGAACCTCGGGCTGAGCCATCGCGGCGCCCTCGGGCATCTGGGGCGCGCGAGCCACCCACGGCCGCAGCGGCTGGAGGACATCGGTGTAGAAGCCCTCGACCGCGTGCACCACGCTGGGGATGAACGCCCCGCGCACCCCGGACCGCTTCGTCCCGAGCGGCAGGCTGCGGGTGAGCGTGAAGGAAGCCACCTCCGCCTTGCTCGAGGCGATCAGCGCCGCCGGCTTGTCCCGGACGTCGCGCAGCAGCTCGCACGTCGACTCGGCGTTGGCGAAGGCGACGTCGATGAGCAGGTCGTCCGGCGCCTCCTTGAGCTGTCGCAGCAGCCAGGTGATCCGGCGCTGGGCGGTGCCTTCCTCCGGGGCGGGAACCTTGGTGCTCACCCGCACCTGACCGGTGCGCAGGTCGGCGATCGCGGTGACCGGCCCGGCGGCACCGGGGACCTTGAGCGTCGCGGACAAGCACCCCGTCTCGACGAGCGCCTCGACCCCGACGCGCGTCCGGGTGACCGGGTCGGTGGCGAGCTTGCGCGGCAGCACATGGGCGACATTGACGCCGAGTTCGGCGGTGAGACGCAGGCTCAGCTGCCGGACCAGGCGGATCCAGGCGTCCACCACGGCCGGCACCTTGCGATCACCGGCGCGCAGCGTGCCGGCGGCGACCGCCTCCCGCACCGGCACCCACGAGCCGCCCATGTCGTCGAAGCCCGCCGCGCCGGAGCGCGGGTGCTGCAGGTAGCGCACGAACTCGTGCAGCAGCCAGGCCTGAAGCTGGTCGTCGACGCCGCGGTGCGCGAGGACCATCTGCGCCTCGTGCAGCACCTCGGCCCACGACAGGTGGAAGAGCGCGACCTTGGCGAGCTTGCGCCGGTCGACCTCCACCGGGTGCTCACCGGCCGCGGGGGCGATCTCGTTGGACAAGGTGATGACGGCGTCGAAGCCCTGCTGCCGGGCGACGTCCAGGTAGTTCTCCACCTGGTCACGGCGGAGCTGGCCGCTGCCGGTCTTGGTCTCCAGAAGGCCGGTCCACACCCGCGAGCCGCGAGCGATGCGGATGACGCCGTCCGGGATGACGACGCCCTCGCCGCGCGGAAACGGCACCTCCAGGTAGGTCTCCAGCGTGCCGGCGGGCGCTCCCAGCCGGGCGGTGATGCCGCGGCCGAGTGGGCGGACGGCCATCATCGTGGCCAGCAGAGCGGACGTCGCGCGCCGCTCCTGCTCCTCGGCGTTGCCGACGCCGACGATCGAGAACAGCCGGGCGGCGGTCCACGACTCGTCGACCGCGAGGCGGAGGGCCGGTGCGGTGGCCTTGACCGCCGACTGCTTGCGCGTGCGCACGCCCTTGGCGGAGGGGCGCCCCGCGGCCGAGGCCGGGACGGCTGCTTCGGCGGGTTGCTCGACCAGGGTCAGCTTCGGCGCGGGCAGGTCGATGACGACGGCGAGGGCCTCATCGGGGCTGTCGGACTCGAGCTCGACGACGTCGACCAGCTCGTTGCTCTCGGCCTCGCTCAGCACCTCGAGTACCTCGGGTGCCTCGGTGACCGGCTCGACCGGGGCTTCCGGAGTCTGGGACGCGTCGTCGGCCACGGTGACGCCGAAGTCCTGCGCCAGCCCGGCCAGGCCGGACGACCAGCCCTGGCCGACGGCGCGCACCTTCCAGCCGTCCCCGCGCCGGTAGATCTCGCCGAAGAGCAGCGCCGTCTCCTCAGCCGCGCCGGCGACGGCGTAGCTGGCCAGTGGCGTTCCGGCAGGGTCGAGGACGAGCAGGCGAAGGCCCTCGAGAGCGCCGAAAGTCCCGGCACCCACGCTCGCCGTGACGGCCACCGAAGTGATGTCCTGCGGGAGACTCTCGAGGTCCAGCGCCAGGCTCTCCTGGCTGCCGGTCTCGGTGCTGCCGCGTCCGAGGTACTGCACCGACCCGTCGGAGGAGACGGGCTGGTTGTAGAAGACGAAGTCCTCGTCGGAGCGAACCCGGCCGGCGTCGTCCAGCAAGAGCGCCGAGGCGTCGACGTCGACGTCCTCGTCGGCCTGGTCCCACGTCACCACCACGCGAAGCCGAAGGACTTCCGACGGAAGCGGTGCGTTCTGACCCTTGCTGAGCTCTGCGCCGACCATCAGCGGATGGTAAGCACGCGGAACCCTTTGGTCCGGTACCCCGCCGGGCCGCTCGCCCCGCTCGCCCCAGGAGACGCCCTGCGTCCCGCGCCGCGGAGCCGTACGGTCCGGCCATGGCGGATCGAGCGTTCACGACGGTGCTGGAAGGCGGCAGCTACTTCGAGGGCCCGCGCTGGCACGAGGGCAGCTGGTGGGTGTCGGACTTCTACCGGCACACCGTCAGCCGGGTGCTTCCGGACGGCGGCGAGGACATCGTGCTGGAGGTGGAGAACCAGCCGTCCGGGCTGGGTTGGCTGCCCGACGGGTCGCTGCTCGTGGTGTCGATGAAGGACCAGCGGCTGCTGCGGGTCGCCTCCGACGGGTCCGTCTCCACCCACGCCGACCTGTCCGACGTCTGCGGTGGGCATCTCAACGACATGGTGGTCGACACGTCCGGCCGCGCCTTCGTCGGCGATTTCGGGTTCGACCTCATGGGCGGCGGCTCGCCGGCGTCGGCCTCGGTGAAGCGGGTCGACCCTGATGGCACGGTCACGGTGGTGGCCTCCGATCTGCTCTTTCCGAACGGCTCGGTCATCACTCCGGACGGCGGGACGCTGATCGTCGGCGAGACGTGGGGCAACCGGTTCACGGCCTTCGACATCGCCGCGGACGGCTCGCTCACCAACCGGCGGGTCTGGGCGGCGATGGGGCCGGAGCCGGTGGGCAACTCCGTCGAGGAGCTGATGACGCAGATCGTGGTCGCGCCCGACGGCTGCACTCTGGACGCCGAGGGGCACATCTGGGTCGCCGACGGGTTCGGCTCGCGGGCGCTGCGGGTGGCGCCGGGCGGTGAGATCGTCGACGCGATCGCGGCGCCGGACGGGATGGGCGTGTTCGCCTGCGCGCTCGGCGGGGACGACGGCCGCACGCTGCTGATGTGCTGCGCGCCGGACTTCTACGAGCACACGCGGGCACCGGTGCGTGAGGCCGTGCTGGTGTCGACGGAGGTCGCCGTCCCCCACGCCGGCCTGCCCTGACGGCCGGTTTGACGGCTCACGGTCGCTCGGTTCGACTGGGCCGGTGACCTTCTCCGCGCTGTCCCATCTTGAGTGCTCCCGGGACGGCTCGCGGCACGACGGCGACGTCGTCCAGGGCACGTCGACGCTGGGCGCTCCGTTGCTGGCCCGGTACGACCTCGACCAGGTGACGGTCACCCGCGACGAGATCGCCTCCCGGCCGCCGACGCTGTGGCGGTATCACGAGCTGCTGCCGGTGCGGGATCCGGCGCGGGTCGTCTCGCTCGGGGAGGGCATGACGCCGCTGCTCGATCTGCCGCGGCACGGCGCCCGGCTCGGCGTCCCGGGGCTGCGGATGAAGGACGAGGGCCTGGTGCCGACGGGCGCGTTCAAGGCGCGCGGTGCGGCGGTCGGTGTCTCCCGGGCCGCCGAGCTGGGCGTGAAGGGCATCGCGATGCCCACGAACGGCAACGCCGGTGCGGCCTGGGCCGCCTACGCCGCGCGGGCGGGGCTCGACGCGCTGATCGCGATGCCGGTGGACGCGCCGGAGATCACCCGCCGGGAGTGCGTGGTGACCGGCGCCGAGCTCTACCTGGTCGACGGGCTCATCGGCGACGCGGGCGCGCTGATCAAACAGGCCGTCGCTCAGCGCTCTGGCTACCAGGACACCTCGACCCTGCGCGAGCCGTACCGCATCGAGGGCAAGAAGACGATGGGTTTCGAGATCGCGGAGCAGCTGGGCTGGCGCTGCCCCGACGTGATCCTGTACCCGACCGGCGGCGGGGTCGGGATCATCGCCATCTACAAGGCGCTGTTGGAGCTGCGCGAGCTGGGGTGGATCACCGGAGACCTGCCCCGTCTGGTCGCCGTCCAGGCCGCCGGCTGCGCGCCGATCGTCGACGCGTTCGACGCGGGGCTGGACGAGAGCACGGCGCCGGCGCACCCGCACACCGTCGCGTTCGGCATCACCGTGCCCAAGGCACTCGGCGACTTCCTCGTGCTCGACGCCGTGCGATCGACCGGCGGCACGGCGATCGCGGTGACCGACGAAGCGCTGCTTGCCGCGCAGTGGCAGCTCGCCCGTGACGAGGGCACCTGGGTGTGCCCGGAGGGGGCGGCCTGCTTCGCCGCGGTCGCGCAGCTGCGGGAGTCGGGCTGGCTGGACGGCAGCGAGGACGTCGTCGTGCTGAACACCGGCACCGGCCTGCTCTACCCGGACACCGTGCCGGTCGACGTTCCGACGCTGGCGCGCGACGGGGTGATTCCGGATCGCGGCTGACGGGGTAGACGACGGCGTGCCAGCTCCCCCACCGGTCCTGCTGCTGGACGTCGACGGAGTGCTCAACGCCGTGTGCCTCGACCTGCCGGAGGGCTGGCAGCGAGGGACCTACAACGGCTTCGTGCTGTCGTGGGACCCGACCGTCACGGCGCGACTGCGCGCACTGCACGAATCCGGCCGGGTGGAGCTCCAGTGGCTCACCACCTGGACCGAGAACGCCGACAAGCTGTTGGCCGAACCCATGGGGCTTCCGCGCGGGCTGCGGACGCACGGACGGGAGGACGTCCTCCCCACCGGCTTCGAAGGCGAGCGCCGCGGCATCTCGGGGTGGTGGAAGCTCGCCGCCGCCCGTGCGCTCGCCGAGGCTGAACCCGGCCGGCGGATCGTGTGGATCGATGACGACCTCGCCGAGCAGGCCGCGGACACCAGCGAGTGGCTCGCCGCGAATGCCCACGTGCTGGTCGTGGCGCCGGACTTCTTCGTCGGACTCACGCACGCGGAGCTGGACCGGGTGGAGGCCTGGCTCGCCGATTCGTCCGAGGCGCGCTGATGCCGTCCATGCACCGGTCGCACCGGGTCGCCGGCGCGCTCGTCGGCTCGGCCGTCGGTGACGCCTTGGGCACGCCATTCGAGTCCGGTCCGCCGGGCCAGTTCTCGGCCCGCTTCCCGGTGCCGGCCCGGGGCTCGAAGACGGAGATGTGCGGCAGCGAATCGCTGGAGCCGGGTGAGTTCACCGCCAGCACACAGCAGGCCTTGGTGTTCGCCGAGTCGCTGCTCGAGCGCGGAGGTCTGGACGAGGCCGACCTCGCCGATCGCCTCTGCACGTGGGGCGGCGACCTTTCGGTCGGACCGACGACGAGCGCCGCGATCTGGTTCTCCCGGTTCGGCTCCGAGACGACCATGGACGCCGCGCGACGGATCTCGGCGCTGACGAACGCCGATCCAGCGGCCGGGGAGGCAGCCGCGACCTTCCACGAGCTGATGCGGGCGGCGCTGGACGGCGACGACCCCCTGGCGTCATCAGAGACCGACGTAGCTGTGCACAGGACACTCGAACGGGCCCTGTGGGCACTGCGGAAGGGACGCAACTTCGCCGAGGTGATGCAGTTGGCGATCGACGTCGGCGACGAGACCAACACGGTGGCGGCCGTCGCCGGCGGGCTCGCGGGTGCGGTCTTCGGGATGGGCGGGATCCCTATGCGCTGGTCGTCGGCGGTGCACGGGCGGGTGCGCGGGTTCGGCGACCGGCGATGGGGTCTGGCGGAATTGCAGGAGCTGGCGGCGGCACTGGAGGGGAAGCCGCTGGTGCACTACTCGCCCGGGGCAATTCCGCGGATCGGTCCACGAGAGGTGCTGCCGGGCATCTGGGCCGGCAATCTCGACGGGGCGAGGCACAGCGAAGAGGACTTCGCGGTTATCTCGCTGTGCCGGCTGGGCGACCCGTTCCCGCACGAGGTGCACCGGATGGCCTACATCGCGGACAACGACTACAACCACGACGTCGACGCCGTGCGCGCCGACGTCCTAGACGACGTAGCCGCGCTGAGGGCTGAGGGCCACAAGGTGCTGGTCCACTGCCACGCCGGCGCCTCGCGCACCGGCCTCGTCCTGCGGGCGTGGCTGATACGAACCGAGGGCATGTCGGTCGAGGAGGCGACGGCCCAGGTCCCTGAGAGATGGCCGCACCTCGGAGTGTGGAACCACAGCTTCACAACAACGCTTGGACGGCTCCATTCGGGCATCGAGACACCCGCCCCACGGTGGGGGTAGAGGCTAAGTGATCATTCCCATGCACCGTTGTGCCGCCGCCATGCCGGCGACCCACTCACAGCAGCACCGGTCCCGCCAAAAGTGCGCGTCGGAAGTTGCAGGCCCCAAGCCGGACGCGAGATGCTCTGACGCGCCGGCCTAGTGGGGCTTGTCGCCATGGGCTCGTACTTCAGCGCAGTTGGCGAAGCCCTTGCGAGAGATCGGATGTGGTGAACTCCGTGTTCTACACAAAAGCCGCACACGCACAGATCACTCAACTGACCGTATATGAGGCCTGGACTTCCGCCACGTGGGATAATCATGAGTACATGCCTTTGCTCGGGATAGGCTGGGAAGAGGCAGCCAGAGAGCTTTCCGCAGAACAGGATCGGATCAACTCGGCTAAAGGGAACTTCGCAAAGGCCGAAGCGACTCGTATCGAGAAAGAGGAAGAAGCCGAGTGGGAGCCTGAGTCCTTTGGATTCCTAGACCTTGGCGTTAAAGGCCTCGTTCTCGCCCTATCCGCTGGGGGCTGCTGCCCCATCACGAGCTGCAACGGTTTGCCAGGCCATCTGGCGGGCCGACCCCTAGTCGCATTCATCGCCGACCTCCAGCGGCTCCATATTCTGGATGGTCTTGTGAGCCAAGCTCGCGGGTGTCGACTGGGTTTCGGTGACGGGCGAGTGGTGGTCAGCGCGGACACCCATGAACCACTCTTGGAGCTCGCCAGATCGATGACCGCCGGCCACGAATACTTCTCGGCGAGCAGCGAGCCTCGACGCCCCAGATCGCTGGACGACAGTGGTTTTGCCACAGACGAAGAGAGGAATACTGCGCTCCTCTATCCCTCGTGGGACCGGCGGTAACGCCCGTCCTGACCCCCAACTTGTCTTAGCCGACAGATTCCATCCACTCGGCCTCGAGCTACAAGCGCGTCCTCCTCCCGGGTACGCGTGCGGGGGATGTGGCGCCTCACCGCGCGAAGCCATTCCGCCGTCCCAATCGCGCCCACCCAGACGACCGAACGAAACCGTCGGCCCCCGCACCACGCCTCCATCACGCCAAGAAACTCGACAGGCCATGGCATGATGTTGCCGTGCCCTCACAATCACGAATCATTCATGGCGACGATCTGTTATACAGATTTTTTCAAGAAGCTTTCGAGAACGAGGACGCACTCGAGTCTGGACTGACGCAACAACTACTGGGCAGTATGGCCATATGGCTTCCCGTTGACCTCTATGCCGCCTGGCCCATTCTCCTTCCCTGGGTCGTCCGGGACCCGAGCTGCCGCGGAAACAAGCGTATGGGCATGCCCGACTCATGGTCGAGTCCGGATGCTGCGGGGTTTCTTCGTGATGACAACTCGTTGGTCAAGGCACTCCCACGGGCGTTGACGATACGCGGGAGTCGCGACTCTCGCTTGGCCAATGTTCGCATGGGCAGCGAGTTCGTCGCCGCCCACATCTGGCGACAAACAAGACTGCCTGGCCCTTTGGCGAGCCGACTACCAGAGCTCAACTCTTTCGTGCCCAATATCGTCTGGCTTCCCCGCCAGATTGCGAAGTTGACGGACCGGGAAGGCAGCCTGATCCAGCAGGCCCTCCAAGCTATGGCCGTGCAAGTTTACCGACATGCCCCAGTCAATCAGGCCGTACGCGGCCACGCCGAGCGCAGTTGGGATCTCTTGCCCGAGCCCGCGATCACTGTGCGTCCAGTCGAAGCAGCATCATTGAACTGGTTCATCCCCACGGCAGGCTTCTACCGCACGCGAGAGAAGCGACTACGAACGGTGATTAGGGCCTTGATGCTCCTCGAGGAGGGATTACCACTGGACGAGAAGGTCGTCACAACCAGGTATACGCGGGGCCTGCCTTTGGTTGAGGCTGAGGCCCGCCGAAGGCTTCTTCGGCAACTGACATCCTTCTATCCTGGCTAGCTAGGCCCTGCGGGCCGTCGCGCCATAAATGAGGCGACTATCCTACAGTCTATGACGGATCGGTTCGTGCCCACGGCGAAGGGCAGTCATCTTGCGGCCAGAAAGTCCACAGACACCGAGCCCGAAGTGCGCCTCCGCAAGGCGGTGCATTCACTAGGTCTAAGATTCCGCCTCCATCGGCAGGTGATTCCTCGCTGCACGCCGGACTTCGTCTTTCCCGCACATCGCGTCGCAGTCTTCGTCGATGGATGCTTTTGGCACGGTTGCCCTGTTCACGGCAGGACACCAAGAACGGGCCCGAACGCCGAGGTGTGGTCGCGCAAAATACAAACGAACCGCGACCGGGACCTCCGAAACGCGCAAGATTTGCGGTCGGCGGGATGGAGGGTCTTTAGAGCTTGGGAGTGCGACATCCGTCGCGACGTCATGGATATCGCCATTCGAATTGAGAGGTTAGTGCGTGATTCCGATTAGGGTTGCGAAAAGGACCGAGGTCGCCGGATTGCAGAGCATGCCGCCAATGATCGACGCGGCATAGTCGGGTTGAGCGTGCCCGTCCTTGCGCCGGTGCGCACAGTCCAGGCAGGTTGCGACCTAGGGCAAACCCGCCGGCCAGACGTATTGAAGGGCGAAACGATGGGACCTGCGTCGTACTTCGAACGATCACACGACCCTGGATCCCTCAGACGCCGGTTGGGCACGACGTAGCCTGCTGTCCGAATGAGCAATTCCTTAGCAGCGGGCATCCTTGACAGTCCGGCGCGCTGGACGTGCAGACAGACTGCGCGAGCTGCCGTACGGCAGCCATGCGCAAAGGCGCCTCCGCACCAATGCCGACGAGGCGCGCTAGATCGACCCGACCATCGGTGAGTGAGTTCTGCCGATCCGAAGTTGTCCCAGCAACTCGGGCAGCAACACGGATCACCGCAGCCGTTATAAGTAGCACGTCTTGGTTCGTGAGAACACGGAAAAGGCGAGCTTCAGCGGCTCCGAACGCAACCGCCGAGGCCACTTTCGAAGCTGCATCCCAGTCGACGCCCTCTTCGCATACGGAAGACAGGCGAAAGAGCGCCTTCTGACTGGCGGGGCGCGGAAGGCATAACCCTACTTTCTCGAGCGCCTCAGCCCCTAGGCGGTCGACGCCCCTGACCACCTTCATCGCACGGCGCAGGTCTTGGAGCGGCGTTCGGGCCGTCGCCAAAACGACCGCCATGACTGCTGCCGCGGGTGTCATCTCAGGCCCCGGGAACATGAACCAGTCGTCGCCCGATCGTAAGTCATCCGCCCATCTCGCGAGAGCTGCTCCAATGGTGCTCTGCTCGACCCCCGGGTGGCCTAAACAGGCTCGACCTGGACCGGGCGGGCGAAGGGCACAGGCGGCAGCCATGCCCAACAACGGCGGGACGGCGTTCCCAATCTGTCGAAAAGCATCGCTGCGAGTTCCTGAGAAGCGGAACCTATCGGGAAACGTCTGAATCCGAGCCGCCTCGCGAACCGTGAGCGTCCGGTGCTCTTGAGGGTGGATGTACCAGTACCCGTCCTTGGCGATGTGCGCAGTGATTGAACGGCTGAGCTGGTCCCAGGCTAGCCGCTTGTATTTGTCGTCGAAGGTCTCGGACTTGTACCGGCGCAGCCTTTCAGGGATGGCCGAGTAGAGCGTCGTCGCATCCATCAGTTCGAAGACCTGCCGGTCGTCCGGTCGCACTGCCCTAGTCATGTGATCGTGGACGACTGTCCGCGGCGCACCGGACCGAAGGCGGCGAGCAAGTGACGACAGACCGACCGGAGCCTGGTACGACAGTTCTCGTGCACCCGTCGTGTCCTTGAGGGGCGGTAGGTCAGCGATTGCCTGCTCAAGCGTCACCTGCCGGACAGTTTCCTTCGGCCACTTGAAGCCTATGCCGTCATTACGCGCGAGGACAATCAGGCGCTTCCGATGCTGCGGCACTCCGTATCGCCAGGCATCGACCAACCGGACTTCTGTGTTGTACCCCTCGTGCTCCAAGCGGTCAACGATAGTACGAACCACCAGAAGGTCGTCCCCGAGAGCCATATCGGGCACGTTCTCCATCAGGATGGCACGGGGCCGAAGGCGCATGGCCACATCTAGGAATGCGGCCCACAATTCCTTGCGATGATCGTGCTCGTCGCGCGTGCCGGCCTCAACAAGGCTGCGGATTTTGCTTCGCCCCGCGCGACTGAAAGGCTGACATGGGGGACCACCAGCAACCAGGTCGATTGGGACTTCCTCAAGCATCGCAACGAGTTTGTGGCGCGCGGCCGGGTCACCGAGGTCTAGGTCCAGCGCGAGACCAGGCATGTTGTGCCGATGTGTCTCGAGCGCTCGTCTATCGTGGTCGACGGCGGCGGCGACCGTCCATCCTGCGTCCTCGAGTCCCAGGCTCAAACCTCCCGCGCCCGAGAATAGGTCGACAGCTAGCCGCTGCCCGGCTAAGACTCTTGACTTGGCCCAGTCCACAAAGGTGGCTTCCGTAGCGTGTTGTGGATGCGGGGGGAGATCGAGCGGGCTGCTTCGCTCGATGCGTACTCCGTAATGACTCATTGCGGCATGCTCTCTATCTCGGTTCGGTCCACGACCACGGGAACGGCCCGTCGGAAGCGCTTACGACCAGGACAACATGAAAAGACCCAGAGTGCAAACATGGTCGAAGACAGGATCTAGGTGTGTCGCTCACGTTCGCCATGTCATGACCCTTGGACGTGCCCGCGCCAAGACGCGTCCTCGGGGCGCGTCGCCGTCAGCCAGTAGCTGCACGCGGACATGGCGAGCGAATATCGAATGTTGCTCACGCCCGCCGGCAACCCATCAGGAAATGAGCTGGCAGTAAGCCGGGGGAAATCCCCATCTACGCGATACAGCTCCTCCGCCAGAACTCGGTATCGCCGCTCGTGGTGATGAGCGTGTGCTGGACTATAGCCACGATCAGCAATCGCAGAGAGGAATACGTGTAACGTGGCAGGGTCAAGCCGCAACAATGCTCGGATTCGGTCCACCAGCACCGGCAACGTGTTCGCGGCTAGGTCATCTCGCTGAAGATGGAGGCTAAAGAGGTAGAGTGTGCCGACACTGGGCTCATCGAGTTGCAGTAGCCCGTTTATCGTGTGGCTGACATTTCCCACCGAACCAACCGCCGACGCCTTCACTTCCACCGAATAGGCAGGCCACTGGAAGTCATGCGTTGACGGATCCGCACCGGTCCACCCTGCGACTGTCTCTGCGTTTACATCAATCCATCGCAAAAGGAACCAGAGCTCACCAAATAGTCCGACAGCGTCCTCCGGACTGAGTGCGGAGGAGTCCATTCCCCAGAACCAGCGCCATCTAACAAGGGCGTCCGCAACCGCATCGAGCCTTGCCGGGGGTGATATTGGGCCAAGCGTGCTACACAGTTCGGCCGCGACCGCAGCGAAAGTCGAAACGCCTGCCTCCGACAAGCACGTAAGGTCGAGATAACTGGCGTCAACTCGCTCGGGTATGCGGTTGACTGTGACCGTCATCGATAGGCCGTGGGTGGTCTGAGGCGGCGCTTCACTGCCGGGCGGCACCTGGATGAGCAGATGGACCCGGCGCTGCGCATCAACGGCCGCCCAAAGGCCGACACCCATCTCGCGCGCCTCGAGCAAGGCCTCCTCGCGTGGAGAGGGCAACTCCCTCCAGATTCGGACGAGCTCTTCGGGCGTCAACGTCGGCCTTGGGGGGCTGAGACGTATTCGACGGTGGCATCACTTGAACTTGCGGGAAACTGAATTTGATATGCGATAACCGTCGGGGCGCCCACGGAATCGACGTACAACGGGATACGAGTCGAACTGCCTGACCTGGGCTGCGATTGGGCACTGATGGGGTACAGAACGAGGTACCCCTCGCGGGCGTCGCGTTGCATTCGCAACGCTGCGGCGAGCGTGTCGGCATTTCCGTCTCCGACGGCGGCCCGCGCCGCGGCAATCGCGGACGCTTCCAGCCCGAAGAGGTCGTCCTCGGGTTCGGTGACGACACCGAGACTAGTTGGGTCCTTAGCCAACCTCGTACGCGCCTTGAGCGCAATCTCTGGCCGGCCGACGACCCCGAGGTCATCGCTCCCCAGCTCAGGATTTTCGGCCTGCGCGGCTGACAAGAGGACTCGCCAACGGGTGAGCTCCCGGTTGCGTACCTGGAGCTGAATGTAGTCGAGCACACTCTGAGGATCGATACTCGGTTGCCTGAACACGGGGAAGTCGCCTAGGAACCGCAAGACCTGCTGGGCTGGGATATCGGTCCAGAACGGCCTGCCGCTATCCGTCTGCGGACTCCCAAGAGAGTTCAGGAATTCTCTGGTCACCTTCAACGACTGACTGATAGTTGTCCGATCATCGATGATACGAACAGTCTGCACGCGCTGTCCGGAGTAGTCCAGACTGAGCTCTTCCGCGGCACGCATCTTATTCGGTGCAGTCACCAGCATCGTCGGATGCATTCGAACCTTCGGGACGAACTCGCGCGGAGTTAGGCGTTGCGTCTCATAAAGGGCGATCTGATTTCGAAGTTCTTGCTCGGCAGTCGCGAGGTCGTGAAAGCAAGAAACGAGAAGCTGCGTGCTGTAGAGGCGAGTGAGGTCAACGTAGCGGCCGCGATAGCCGAACCAACGACCCATCTGCATGAGCGTGTCATAATATAGGGTTTCCCGAACATAGAAGGACGTAATGAGTCCTTCGATTGTCACCCCCCGGCTAAGCTTATTTCCCCCAACGAGGACGGCCTTAAGGGTCGGCTCGGCATCAAAATCGGCAGTGTCGAGGTGGTCAGAGTTAAGCACCCGAACCGGTATGCCGTCCCGAAGTAGGTCATCGAGATATGGCTCAATGGACTCAAACGCTACGTCCAGGCCTACGTCCAAGCTCACGGTTACAGGACGGAATTCTCTGTTCCACCTGTCGACAAAGGCGGGCCGTGAGACCTCTCGCTCGTAGCGCCACTGCTGGCGGATCACTGCCAGCTCATTGCGGATGTCCTCTGCCAGCGGATTTTGAACGGCACGCCGCATGTCCGTGTGCACGAGCATGGTGCACGGCTCGTCCCGCCCTGCTCGGTGCAGCCAGCCGGCCGCACCGAGCAAATAGTCAACCAAGGCCTGCCTCAGGGAGGGCGGTACCGCAGGGATGAACGTGTCCCGCTCGCCGCGAGGGGGGACCACATAGTCGATTTCATGATCGGGAACAATCTCTATGACATCTAGTGCCTCAACAGTGATCTCCCCTTCGCCGGCGAGTCGGTCGCGGCCGAATAGTCTTTCAGCGCCAACGTAGTTCCCCCCCGGGGGAGACGGAAGACTGATGATGAAGTCACGCGGGAATAGGTCGTCTCCGCCATCGGCATCCGACGCCGAGGGGTCGATTAGAACATTGGCGAAAGGTGTTGCAGTGTAGGCAACGTAGCTGCTGCGGGCGAAAAGGTTCAGCAACTGGCGAATACGCAGGTTAATTGCGCTTGGATCAAGCTCGTCGGCGGCTGGGGCGTCCCCATCGTAATCGTCCGGATCGAGATCCGTTAATTCCGCCACGGCCCTGTTACCGCCTGTGTTGACTGACGCCTGGTCCGCCTCATCATCGATTATCAGTACCGGAACGTGGTCAGGGACTCGGCCGCGCATCCAAGCAAGGAGCCGATCCAATCTGGATTTATTCTTTTTCAGGACAAGGATAACGTGGTCATTCCCCTGCAGGAGAGCTCCATTCACGGCCGCGGCGTCGAAATCACCCCACGGCTCGCCGTTCGTCATCCACACCCAACGATTGCCCGGCGTCGGCAGCCCCACACCTATCGTGTCTTCATGCCCTAGGTCTCGCTGAAGGCGTCTCTGGGTCTGCATGCGAAGCGAGTTGTGTAGGCCGGACAAGACTATGACAATCCTGTATCCCGCATCGGCCGCCTTCGCGATAAGGGCGCTGAAATTGGCCGTCTTTCCACTTTGGACATGCCCAACCACGAGTCCGCGAATGTCGAATGGGTCGGCCGCGCCGGGATCGCCCAAGTGGGCGAGCACCCTATCGCTGGCGATGTCGAGACTGTCGATCTCGAAATCCATTCGACGCAGGTCATGAGCGAGAAATCGCCGCTGCCGGAGCCAGTAGTAGCCCTCGGCCGAGTTCCAGTCTTGGTACCACGGCTGAGGGCCGCCGGTACTGGAGAACTCCGTTGGCCTGAGGACCTCAATCGTCGTAGAAGTCTGCTCGCGGTAGCGCTGAAGGACGCGGTCGTGCATCTCAGCGGGGATGAGGTGCCCCGCCTCGGCGAGCGCCCCTTCGTCGGACAGTCCGCGTGTGCTCATGAGCACACGCAGCAGCACGACGAAATCCTCGACGTCATCACCAGCCGAGTTCATGTGCAATCTCCGGATTCTTCTCGCGCAGTGCGCGCACGATGTCGGTCAGGGCGTCTGCGCGCCCGGCATGGGCGGCTGCCGCCTCGAGGGCGGGGCGCAGATCCGCAAGCGCAGCCGGGCCCTTAGGTTGAGGCGAGTCAAAGCCATCCCCACCCGGCGGTTTTGTGGGTGTAGCCCCCGCGGACGAACGAGGGGGGGTGCCTGAGTCGCTATGCGTCTCGGGTGCGCGCGGTGTCGAGTCGCTCGAAGGGCCCGCCGATGCGGTAGGGCTCGGCCGTGGCGGCGTTGCGCCGGTCCTCTGTCGAGTCGTCCGGTAGCGACGGTTCGCAGCCGCTGCCACCCGGCTGATGATCGGCTCCAGCGCATCGCGGAGTTCCCCAGGAAGCCTCACGCTCGCCTTTGAGATGTTGATTCCGAACGCATGGTCGAGGTTGGGCGCAAAGTCAAGTGCAACTCGAGCAAGTTTCGTATGCTCATCGACAGTTCGGATTCGGCTCCAACCCCCCCACTGGACAAGCCGGTTCGCGCGATAAACGTAAAACCCTTGCTGCCGGTTCCACTTGAGAGGCCCGGATGCCCGCTGCCAAGCGTTGGTACTAGAGAATTCCTGCCGCTCAGGAAGAACGTAGGGACGGATCCGAACAATCCCGGTTCCCCCAACAGTCGCGAGCGTGATGTTGGTTTCCGGGTGCGCATCAGTAGCCTTCTCGTCCCGACAGAACGGATCCCAGGGCGCGACATCCTGGCCATTTACCCTAAGCTTCAGTCGGCGCCCCGGTGCCTCGCCCGCTAGGAACCGATGGAATACCATGCCGAGGTGTTCTTCGACTTCCTGCGCGGCACTGAGCATTCGCCTGTGCGCCCACGTGCCGTACGGGTCTTTGTAGTCGAGAACCCGGTCGAGGTTTTCCCACAACACGACGGTGCCGGGAGCTGCCTTCAACGGCTCAGTAAGGTGGGCAGGACGGTCGGAAGGCTCGACCACGATGGCTTCCCACCTGTTGGTGCGCGCGATGTGGTCAAGGTCTAGACAGCGTGCCTCTATCCGAGCTCGCTGCAGTCCCCTGCGGGACGCTACGGTAACGCGGCGACACTGCGATGTAGACGCCGATTTGAGTCCGAAGCCGAACTTGCCGAGGTCGTCTTCGGAATAGGCGCGCTCGGATCCGTAACGCAATGACTCGGTGAGCGTGCCCGCGTCCATTCCAGTGCCGTTATCTGCGATACGTATCCAGGATCCTTCACTGTCGAACCGTAGGTCGACGGCGACAGTCGTGGCGGCGGCAGCGATGCTGTTGTCGACAAGGTCGGCGACCGCTTGAGTGAGCTCGTACCCGACGTCGCGCAGGGACTCGATCGTTCGAGACGCCGACGGGACGACCGGCTCGACGCGCAGCCGTCTTGGTGAGGCCGTGGCCGCCAATGAGTCTCCCGAGTTTCAGTACAGGTCCGTCAAGCTGGGCTCCCGCCAGACTAGGTCCGACGTCCGACAATCCAGGATCCCGGCGTCTCCCGGCGGGTCGGCGGCGTCGGGCCTGGACTTGCGTGCCGGACTGCCGAGCACCACACGGGCCTAACGTTCGCGCAGCCGGCGGATTCATGTCACAGCGCCGCTGACTCCACCAACCAACAGAGCGCGTTCACACCCCGCAGTTGCTGGGGCGTGCGCACGGGTGCATCAAGCAGGACCGGGCTCAGTACCGCGACGGCCAGCGCCTGTGCCCGCGACACCGCCACGTTCAGTCGGTCGAGGTCGTAGAGGAACGAGACGCCGCGGGGCGCGTCGTCGGCGCTGGTACTGGTCATCGAGTAGATGACCACTGGCGCCTCTTGGCCCTGGAACTTGTCCACGGTGCCGACCCGCGCGCCGTCGGGCAGCGCCGCCTTGATCAGCGCGACCTGGGCGTTGTACGGCGCCACGACGAGCACCTGCTCTGGGCCGATCCGGGACTCGACACCCTCATGGTTCCGCCACGTCGCCCCCTGCACCGACTGCCACAGGCGCGCGACGACGTCCGCCTCCTGCTGGCTCTTGTCCGCCGCCGTCAGCACGTGCCGAACCGGGTGCACCCGCAGCCCGCTCCCCGACAACGGGCCCTCCCCCAGCACGGCAACCCGCTCGCGACCCGGGGCCGCCTCGAGCCGGCCCTCGTAGGCCAAGTCGGACACGAACGCGGTCAGGGCCGGGTGCATCCGGTACGAGCGGTCGAGGAAAACGCCGCGCTCGGGCGGGATGGTGGCGTGTCCGTCGAGCAGGTGCTCGAGCGCCGAGGCGCCGGACTCGCCCGGGTGCACCGCCTGACTCGGCTGGGCCAACTGCTGTGGGTCGCCCAGCAGCACCATCGACCGCGCACCCCGCGCCACCGCCACCGCGTTGGCCAGCGAGAACTGCCCGGCCTCGTCGACCACCAGCACATCAACCGCCTGCGCCACGTCCGCGCGCGTCCAGAACCACGCCGTCCCGCCGACCAGGTTCACGTCGCCGACCAGAAGCTTCCGCGCGACCACCCCGTTGTCGCTCGACCAGGCCACGCCTGCCGAACCGCAGTGCTGGCTCTCGTCGCACTTCTGCAACGCGGGCCGCCCGACCGCCTTCAGCACGTTGCCGATGACCGCATGCGAGGTCGCCGTGACGCCGACCTTCTTGCCGGCGTCCAGCAGCTTCCGGATCAGTTCCGCGGCGGCGGTCGTCTTGCCGCTCCCCGGCGGGCCCTGGATCGCCAGCACTTCGCCGTCCAGAGCGAGCCCGAGCCGCACGATCGCGTCGGTCGTCGACTCCCCCTCACGCAGCTGCGTTCCCATGGGAACGCGCCGCTGGACGAGCGCCTGCCCGAGGCAGTCGCGGCCGGCCAACACGTCCTCCCCGGTCGCCTGGATCGCCTCGCGCAGGCTCTTCGTGTTCAGCGGACCGCCCGGTCCCAGACCGCGCGGTCGCGGCGCGGCAGCCGTCGTCTTGAGCACCAGTCGGCCGGCCACCGGGTCCAGCTCGAAGACCGTGCCGACCTTCTTCGACGAGTCGACGTCCAGGGCGTCGTCGCCGATCGACAGCTTCGTGTCCTGCACCGGGAACGTGTACTCGTACAGGCGGCTCTTCTTCTCCGCGCCGCGGTCGACCGGCTCTGACAGCCCGCCGAGAGCGGCGCCGTCCGCGATGAGCGCCTCCTGGTCCAGCGTCTTCAACCGGAAGACGTCCCACCAGGCCGGGCGATCCTCGCGGCGGTGCCAGCCGACGAGGTCGCCGAGCAGCTGGTGACCGGCGTCGTGCAGCCGCCCGGCCAGCTCCAGCTCCGCGGCCTCGACGTCGCTGATCGGTCCAACGGCCGTGTCCGACTCCAACGCAGGACGTTGCTGAGGCCCGTGCAGAGCCTCGAGTTCGGCGCGCTGCTGTTCCAGCCACTCGTGCAGCTCGCGGGTCGAGTCAACGTCGTCCTTGTTGTAGGACTCGATGTCGTCGAGCTTCTGCTGGTCTCGGTCGTCGAGCCACTGCTCGTACATCAGCACGCTGCCGAGCCCACTGGCCACCGCACCCTCGTGCGACCGGCCATAGAACGCCTCGACCTTCTTGATCGAGTACGACTCCTTGCTGATCCGCATCGACTGCCGGACGACGGGATAGAGGTCGACGAACCGCTCCTCGCGCAGCAACTGGTCCAGCTCCGCCTCGCGGACGCCGTAGCCGCCGGTCAGGTTCTTGAGCGCGGTCACCTCGTAGGGCGCGTAGTGGTAGACGTGCATCGACGGGTCGGCCTGCGCGGCGGAGACGATCCGGTCGACCAGGTCGGCGACCATCTGCTGCTCGGCGGCCCGGTCGTGCGCCCACAGCGGCGTGAACGCGCCTGCCCGATCCCCGAGGCCGGCGAGGTACTCGATGCCCGCGCCGTCCTCGAACCAGGGGTCGCCCTCGAAGTCGAGATAGAGGTCGCCCGGGCTCGGCGGCGGCAGGCGCAGCAGTCCGAGGCCCGGCTGCGGGTCGAGCAGCGTGCGCGACGGCTGCCCCGTGGTCCGCTCGCGGAGCTGCTCCGCCGCCTGCTGCTGTAACCGAGTGCGCGCGTCGGCACCGATGCCCGACGACTGCAGAAGCTCAGGCGACGCCGTCGCCAGGTCGTACAGGGTCGCGATGCCGGCCGCCCGCAGCGCGTCCCGGTGGTCGCCGCGCATGAAGGCAACCAGTCCGAGGTCGTCCGCCTGCCGCAGCTCGGTGTTGCAGCGCTCGGCCCAGCGGCACTGCTCGCAGTAGCCGATCGGCGAGGGACCGGTCTCCGGCGGCGCATCGACGAACGCCTCCAGCCGGGCCCGCGCCCGGCGGGCGTAGGGAGCGACGTCGATCAGCCGCCACGGCCGCGAGACGCCGTCCCCGGTGACGACGTGGATGAACTCGGGGGCCACCCCCTGCAGCACCGTCAGCCGTTCGGCGTAGGTGGCCATCTGCAGCAGCGCGGCGACCTTCAGCTTCCGTGCCAGTTTGGTGTCGGCGATCTCGTACGACCAGTCCCCGAAGGCGGAGCGGCCAGGCACCTTCAGCAGGAAGTCGGACTGCCCGCCCCAGGCGCCGTCGAAGAACGTCCCCTGGTAGACGACGTCGACGCCGCGGCGCATGGCCTCGACCGTCTCGGCCTCAGCCTGACGGCGTCCAGGAGCGTCGAAGACGGTCTCGATCTCCGTCACCGACTTGCCGGACACCTTCAACGACGCCAGGTACTTCTCCTCGTGCGCCATGCCCCGGTCGAAGACGAACTGCAGCTCCTCCGTCGTCTCGACGTCCGGCGCCGCCCACTCCCCCGTGGCCACTCCGAGGTCGAGCCACGTCAGGTGCCGGCACTCCTGATGGGCGGTCAGGTCGGTCGGGCTGAGCACCAGCCGCCCGTCGAGTTGCTGCATCGCCCGTGCCTCCGTCGTCCGCGGTCTCGCGAGGCCGGACCGGCCTGCCGGTGGATGAGATCGGACGGTACTGACAGGTTGCGTAGATCTTGGCCGTCGAGGGGAGGAGCGAGCGACTGACCTAGGGCCTCACGTCACCGCGATGAGCGAATCATCTCACTGACGTGGAGATTGGCTCCAGGAAGAAGAGTTCCTGGGTGCTGTTGTAGTCGACGACCCGAGCCACGATGCGCAGATTGTCCCCGGTGCCGATCGTGTCCGGAATGTTCGAGCCCGTCAGGTGCAGATCGTTCGTGATGTTGACGTCTTGGAACTGAAAGTTCGGGCCAGCCGTGGATGTTTCGCTGTAATCTCCGGCACCGATCAGAATGTCATATCTCGTCGTGTAATCGCCATGATTGTTCAGGTAGGCGATGTTTCCATCGAACTCGATGGTCCTGCCCCGGTACGTGGCTGCGAACTCTCCGACCGCAGGCACGCTCGCGTCCGTGATCGCGACCAGCGCTGCCAGATCCGCGTTGTTCTCCACCGTCAGGGGCTCGTCCTCGGCGGACGGTGTGGGGACGGCCGGGCTGCTCACCACCGGCTCCTGAGCAAGCTCGCCACCCGTCCCGGCGTCGGCCTCCGTTGCCGACGCGGTCGGCTGGGATGGGCCGCCACTCCCCTGCGTCCCGACGACGACACCGACGAGGATCCCGAGCAGGACCAGCGCGGCGGCCGACACGGCCAGAAGCTGCACCTTCCGATCCAGGCGGCGGAAGGCCGCCAGCGCCGCCGTACCGAACGTCGTGGGCTTGACGCGGCGGAAGGTCAGTTCCGTCCGCAACACTCCTTGGTTCCGGCTGTCGACCTCCCAGCCGTCCTTCTCCCACTTCGCGATCGTCTTGGCTTCGCTGCCGCGGATTGCCTGAACGGACGTGAACTCGTACTGCGCGTCGTCGACCACTGATGGACCGTAAGCACGGCGGACGGCGCACCGTGGGTGCCGCTCGGCCGTCGTCGTGCCACTTCCCCCTCTCGGGACACGGCAGGAGCAGCAACCACCTGACTTCCCACAGGTGTCAGGGCCGTCGTCCGACCGTGCGCGTCGCGCTTGCGCGGCACGCGGCTCGCCTCCCGCTCGACGATCTCGACTGATGTTCCCGATCCACTTCGCCACCACGGACAGGACACGGCCCGTCCTGATCCTGACTCGTGAGCTGGTGCGCCCGCACCTCACTCGCGTCACCGTCGCCCCGATCACCAGCACCGTCCGTGGGGCTGTCCACCGAGGTCCCGGTCGGACGGGCGAACGGGCTGGCCATCCCAGCGTGGTCGGTTGCGACAACGTCGTCACCGGCCCTGCAGGCGGCATTCGACCTCGACGACCTGACGGTTCACGGCTGATTCCCCAGCCTCTCGCGATATCTGCGCCAGGGGGCCACGTCATGCTCGGCTACTGGAACCGCCCAGACGAGGAGCGCGCCGTCCACTGATCCCGAATTGGGCTTGATGGATAGCGTCGCCTTGACGACACTATCCGTATGGCACTGATGACGACCCAGCAGGCCGCTGACCGGATCGGCGCCTCGGTCCGCCACGTGCAGCGCTTGGTCGCAGACGGCGGCCTGGTGGCGATCGGTACCGACCGCATCGACGCCGAGTCCGTCGCCCAGTGGATGGCCCAACGCGCGGGCAGCCGGGTGCGCGCATGGGAGGAGCCGACAGCCTGGGCCGCCGTCGCGCTCCTCGAGGGCGAGCCGGCTCAGTGGCTCGGGCAGGCGCAACGGTCACGCCTGCGCTCGGCGCTCACTGACGGAACCACCGCTGAGCTCACCGCGCGGACCCGCAACCGGGCGGAGGTCCACCACTTCCATGCGCATCCGCGTGCGCTCGGACACCTGACTCGCGACGTCATCGATCCCGGGACGACGCAGGGCATCGGCGGGCTGACCAGCGCGACGGACCGGCTCGACGGATACGTCGACGAGGGCGCCCTACGCCGCCTGGAGCAGCGCTACCGGCTGGACCCCGATCCCTCCGGCAACGTCACCCTCCGGGCGACGAACATGAGCGCGGACGTCGTGGAAGCGCTCGCCCAGGGACGCCGGCACGTGCTCGCGGCGCTGGACCTCGCGACGTCCACCGATGCCCGGGAGCGCTCGGCTGGTCACCGGATCCTCGACCGCGCCCTGGAGCGGCTGCGTGGCTGACGTCCTCCGACCACCGACCCCGGCAGGCGGCTGGGCCCGGCCGTGGCCGGATGTCGCCGAGCTGGCCGCAGCGGTGCCTGCTGCGACGTGGACGCTGATCGGCGGACTGATGGTGCAGCTCCACGCCGTCGCGGCGGGCCTTCCAGTGGTGCGGCCGACCAATGACGTCGACGTCCTGTTGCACGTCGAGACCGGCCGGGGTCGAGCCGCCCAGGTGGCCCACGGACTGGAGGAGCTGGGCTACGAGTTGGCGCCGAGCATCGATCCGCGCACGGGTACGGCCCATCGCTTCGTCCGGGGACAGGCGGTCGTCGACCTCGTGAGCTCCGATGCCGAGCGCTCGGTCGTCGACGTCGTGGCCGCCGACCATGCCCCGCCCAGCACCCTGGAGCGGATCCGGGGCTACGACCTCGTGCAGGTCGAAGGCGGCACCCAGGCGCTACGCAGGACCGTGCTCGCCGAACTGGAGATCACCGGATCGGCCCCGACCACGGTCAGCGTCCCGGACGCGTTCGGGGCCCTCATCCTCAAGGCGGCGGCGCACAAGACGGATACCCGCGATCGCGACCGCCACCTGACCGACGCCGCTGTCCTGCTCGCCTGCGTCGACCCGTTCGAGGAGCGAGCGTCCTCAGGCAGCGACCGATCCCGCCTGCTGCACCTCCGCGAGCACCTGGCCGATCCGACCGCGCCGGCGTGGCTCCCACTCCCGGACCAGGCCCGCCGCAACGGCCGGTCGGCCCTCGACCTGCTGTGCGTTCATCGCTAGCAACTCAGACCCCCTTCAGCGGGACGGCTCGCGTGGACGAGGCGCAGACCCCTGATGTGTCACAGCTGGAGGTGCGGCCGGAGCGCCTCGTCGACCAGGTTCGCTTCGATCCCCCGCACGGCCTCCAGGTCGCCGGGCGCCCCTCACCTCGCCGTATCGGCCACGCCGTCGCCGGAGCGGGAGTCCCATGCGGTCGGCTCCCCCGAAGCCGCCCACTCCTCCCACGCCTGCTCGTAGTCCCGTTCCAGCCGGGGCTGACGCAGCAGGTGGAGGGCGCGACGGATCGCGGCTGATCTGCTCCAGAGCCGGGCGACCCGGGCGTACTCGTCGACGAACGCGACGTCCTCGTCGCTCAGGTTGATGCTCAGCTTCACCAGCGTGATGCCCCCTGCGTGGCACCACGGTAGGAAGAGGCCGCGACCGTGTTGTCGGTAGCTCGCAGTACCTTCTGCCGACCATGCCGAAGAGCAAGAAGAAGCGCCACCAGCGCCGCCGCCCGGGACAGCGGCCGACGCCGCCCGAGAGGGAGCTCGACGACGCCCTGCGCGCGGGCTTCGACAGTCCCGCGCCGGGTGCGCTGCTCGGGTTCGTCGGCCTGATCCTCAGCGTCGCGGCCGGCGCCCATGACCCTGCCGACAATCTCGCGGAACTGGTCCGGGGCTTGTCAGACCAGGGCCGCACAGAGACGTCGGCGGCCGTCCTCGCGATCGCCACACTCACCGGCGACATCGAGCTGCGCCGGCGGGTCCGCCGGGAGCTGGCCGACCGAGGACAGGTGCTCCCTCGATGGCTCGCGGAACTGGACCGCACCGAACCGTTCGACCGGGCCATCGAGATCAGCACCGTGTACCGGGACGCCGACCAGCTGCTGGTGGGCGTCACCGTGCCCGGTGGCCACCCCCTCACCGCCGTCGTCCTCGTCGACAACGAGCTGGGCGCCTTCGCGGCCGAGGGATACGTCCTGCAGTCACCGCTGGAGGATGCCGTCGCTCTGCTGCTCGAGGACGCCGACCCGGACGTCCGCGTCCGGGACATCCCTCCCGCCGACGCACGCGCCCGCATCGAAGCGGCCCTCCACGAACTGGATCTCGGCCCCGGGAGGGGCGGCTACGAGAGCTGGGCCGAGTCACGCCCCGTGGTCGATTGGATGCTCTCGTTGCTGCCCGCCGGCGGCGACGACGACGTCCTCCGGGAGCTGTCCGAGGACGAACTCGACGAGATCTCCGAGCGCTTCCTTGCGAGCCCGTTCGGGCCGGCGTGGACCGACCACGACCTCCGGCCGCTGGTCGACGAGGTCGTGGCGGCGGGCAGCGCCAACGGGATCGGGGATCCGCTGGTCTGGAGCCCGTACAACGTCGCGAGTCTGTTGGACCCCCAGCGCAGGCATCTGGACCGCGGCACGCCGTCCCTCGACAGGGCACCGGACCTGCTCCGCGACCTGATCCGCTACGGGCACGCCGAGCGCGGCCTTCGGCCCGAGCTCACCACCGCCGCGCTGGCCGCCGTCGACGCCGCCACGGGCTCCTTCCTCCAGGCAGTGCACGAACCGACCGACGCGGACTGACGTCCTGCTCCCGTTCGAGCATCGGCGGTCAGACGCCGAGGTGCGCCAGGGCCTGCAGCAGCAGCGTGCTCTGCCCGTGCATCAGCTCGGCGAGCACGGCGGGATCACGCGCCTCCAGCGGTGTGAACCAGGTCAGCTCCAGCGCGTCCTGCTGCGGCGCGCAGTCGCCCTCCACCGGCACGACGTAGGCCAGCGAGACCGCGTGCTGCCGGGGGTCGTGGAACGGCGTCACCCCGGGGGTCGGGAAGTACTCGGCCACCGCGAACGGCTGCGGCGCGGGCGGGATCCGCGGCAGCGCCAGCGGCCCGAGGTCCTTCTCCAGGTGCCGCAGCAGGGCCGCGCGGATGCGCTCGTGGTACAGCACCCGCCCCGAGACCAGCGCCCGCTTGATCTGCCCGTCCTCACCCGCTCGCAGCAGCAGACCGACCGCGATCACGGTGCCCTGGGTGTCCACCCGTACCGGCACCACGTCGACGTAGACGATCGGCAGCCGCTCCCGCGCCGCGTCCATCTCCTCACGGGAGAGCATCCCGCCACCGGTCGCCGTCGTCAGTTCGGTCATGCGCACTGTCTAGCCAACGCGGCCTTGAGCAACCGCCGTGGGGGTGGACATCGGCCGACGCGCGACGCTCAGAGCTGGAAGAGCTCCGCCGCGGTCAGGTAGGCCGCCCACATCCCTTCCGGGTCGTGCACATCGCCGGGATCGTCCCGCGTCGCCTGGGCCCGTGCGCGCACCGCCCGGCGGGGATCCGCAGCGACGAGGTCGACGCAC
This sequence comes from Blastococcus sp. CT_GayMR16, assembly GCF_004570875.1. GTDB lineage: Bacteria > Actinomycetota > Actinomycetes > Mycobacteriales > Geodermatophilaceae > Blastococcus_B. The sequence goes on from NZ_SPQK01000012.1 coordinate 89,883, forward strand.
AGCCCGGCGACGACAGCACTCGCGTCGTGTTCGTCCAGACCGTCGAGGACGAGGCCGTCGTGGAGCAGGGTCGCCGCCTCGAGGAACACCTCACGAGCCATCGCGAGGTCCACCTCGGGCCGCGCCTCGGCCACTGCCTCGGCGGTCGCCAGGAACTGGTCCTGGAACGGTGGGCCCGCGGCGCTGGGCGTCATGCCGGGAGCCTTCCACGCGCTTCCGTCGCGGCAAGCGGATTTGACGCCTGGCCCCCAGCCGGAGGCCCGGCTCTCGCGCGACGTGGGAAGCTTGAGTCATCTGACCGACGGCGACGCGCCCTGAAGGGTTCACCGTCCTTCCCGATCACCTCGGCGCAACCGAGGCACGGGCCGGCCGGTGCTCGTGCACGGACCAACCGAACGAACGGGAACCTCATGGCTTTGATCGCTTGCCCGAACTGCAACAGCGAGGACATCAACGGCACGCCGCAGGCGGACAGCCGCCTGCTGATCCACTGCAACGACTGCGGCACCGAGTGGCTGCGCGGTGAGGCCCGGCGCGACCCGAGCCGCCCCGCCGTCCGCACCATCGACTCGCTGCACGCCGCCTTCGCGACGCCGCACGACGTCCGTCCCGACGTCCGTGAGCGGGTCGACGCGCTCAAGGCGCAGTTCCTCCTCGAGCGTCGCGAGCCCGACCCCGAGGTCGAGAAGTTCCGCGACCGCTACCAGGAGCTGTTCAGCCGCGAGGGCCTGCCGAGCGCGCCCCCGGAGGAGCTCTACGACTTCGCCAACTCCCCCACCGTGGCCAATGCCGGCAACATGTCCGGCTTCAACCGCGCCTGGAAGACCCAGGGTCCGGACAAGGCGGCGCAGAAGGTCCGCGAGACGATCGAGTACCTGCTCTACGGCCCCGAGAGCCTGCGCATCGAGGACCGCCTGACGCAGCTCATCGACGGCAAGAAGGTCGGCTTCCCGTCGTTCAACAAGGAGCCGCTGCTCACCAAGGTGCTCTGCATCGTCGAGCCCGAGCGGTTCCTGCCGGTGCTGAAGTACTCAGCGGCGACCGACGGCAAGAAGGAGATCGCCAAGCTGGTCTTCGACCTGGACCTGCCCCCGGCGGAGAAGGTCGCCTGGACGATCGGGCGCGTGGCCATCTGGAGCAACGACCTGCTCCGCTCGCTGGTCGGCAACGACATCCCCGACCTGCAGCACGCGACGCAGTTCCTGGCCTGGGCCAAGACCCGCCCGGCCGTCTCGCGCGACTGATCAGAGCGGGAGCTCGGCGGACACCCGCCCGCCTCCGGGGGTCGGTCCGGCAACGGCCCGGCCCCCGAGCTCCTCGGCCCGCACCAGCAACGAGCGCAGACCCACCCCCGGCACCCAGTCGGAGGCGCCGGACCCGTCGTCAGTGACCTCCAGGCACAGGGACGACGGGCTGCACCACAGCCGCACCACGCCCCGGGTCGCCGACGAGTGCCGCAGCACGTTGGTCACCGCCTCCGACACGATCCGGAACGCCGCCACCTCCACCGCCGGCGGCAGCCCCTCGATCTCCTCGGGAGCCTCGAGCACCACCTGCACGGAGGTGGCGGAGCCAAGTCGCTGCCGCAGCGCCCCCACCAGGCCCCGTTCCTCCAGCTCCAGCGGACGCAGCCCGTAGACCACCCGGCGGACGTCGTCGATCGCCTGCCGCACCCCGGCGCGCACCTCGCCGAGCAGCCGGTCGGCCGTCTGCGGGTCGCGGTGCAGCACGTTGCTCGCCGCGTCGGCCCGGAACGCGGCGCCGGTGAGCACCGGCCCCAGCCCGTCGTGCAGCTCGCGGTGCAGCCGCAGCCGCTCCTCCGCGTGCGCGCCCACCAGCGCCGCCCGCGACTCCTGCACCTGGCCGGCCAGGTCGGCGGAGTACAGCGCCAGCGCCAGCGGCGTCCCGATCAGCGTCAGCACGCGGCGGTCGGCCGCGTGCAGCGCGTCCTCCCCGCGCCGCAGCCCCACCTCCAGCAGCGCCGCGGACGGCGTCCCCTCGGCCAGCGCCACCTCCGCCCGGCGGGCGCCGTCGGGCAGCGAGCCGGCCGCGGCGACCGCCACCCCGTTCCGCACCAGTGTCAGCGCCGGCAGCCGCAGCGTCTCCCGCGCCTGCTCGAGCACCTCGTCCAGGTCCGCACCCGGCGCCACCCCCCGGGCGACGTCCTCCGCCGCCGTCAGCGCGTCCGCCCGCGAGCCGTAGAACGCCCGGTCGACGACGCGCTGCACCACCGACCGCACCGGGGCGAACGCGAACGCCACCGCCAGCGCGGCCAGGGCGGCGATCCCCCGGTCCGCGTCGTCGGGCACCAGCTGCGACAGGCCCGCCACCAGCCCGGCGTAGACGGCGACCAGTGCGATCGACACGATCAGGTACAGCACCGCCCGCGACACCACGAGCCGGATGTCGAGCAGCTGGTGACGGAGTACGGCGATCGCGATCGCGATGGGCACCAGCACGAAGCTGAGCAGCAGCAGGATCGGGCCGTCCCCGGTGAGCCACCGCTGCGAGTTCAGGACCCCCAGCACCAGCACGGCCAGGATCAGCCACAGCACCTGCCGTCGAACCTGCTCCGGACCCCGGCGGTAGCGCAGCACCAGGGACACCACGACCAGCACCAGGACGAGCACGTTGCTGACGTTGACGACCGCCCACGCGGCATCGGACAGCACCAGGTCCGTCGAGAGAATCGACACCGTCGCCGGGTCCGCCGTCGCCGGCTCGGCACTGAGCACCCCGATGCCGATCTGCACGACCATCAGCGCCACGATCAGCCAGGCCACCGGCCGCCAGCGCGGCGAGGACAGCCGTCCGTCGGGGAAGAGCAGCAGGGCCAGCGGGAACAGCCCCACGATGCCCAGCTGCCAGGCGGCGATGAAGAGCGTGGACAGGGCGCGGACGACAGCGTCCGGCCAGCCGGCGTCCAGCCCGATGGCGATGACCGGCGCGGACGCGGCGGTCGTGAGGTGCCCGAGACCGCAGACCAGGAAGAGCCAGCCCAGCCGGTTGTCGGGCCGCGACCACGCGATCAGCGCCCCCGACCCCAGGAACCCGGCCCCGATGACGCAGTTGGTCAGCGTGTAGCTGTCCACGACGTCCGCCCAGCCCAGCCCGGATGTCACCGAGCCGACGATCGCGGTGAGCAGCAGCGCCGTCCCGATGCCGGTGAGCCCCGCGACCAGGCGCCGGCCGCTCACGACCGCCCCAGCCCGGCGTCACGGGCCAGCACGATCGCCTCGGCGCGGGTTCCGACGGCGAGCTTGGCGAAGAGCGAGGAGATGTGGTTGCCGACCGTCTTGGGTGCCAGCCCCAGCGTCGCCGCGATGCTCGCGTTCCCTGCACCACTGGCCATCCGGTCCAGCACCTGCCGCTCGCGCTCGGTGAGCTGGGGGAAGGGCACGGACTGCGCCGGCCGGTTCAGCCGGCCGAGCAGCGCGCCGGCGACCTCACTGCTCACCACGACCCCGCCCGCGGCGACCGTCCGGATCGCCCGCTCGATCTCCTCCTGCTCGGCGCCCTTCACCAGGTAGCCGCGCGCCCCGGCCTGCAGCGCCTCGGCGACCATCGAGTCCTCGTCGAACATGGTCAGCACCAGGACGGCGACGCCCGGGTGCGCCCGCACGATCTGCCGGGTGGCCTCGACGCCGTCCAGTTCCGGCATCCGCAGATCCATGATCACCACGTCCGGCCGCGTCAGCGCCGTCTCCCGGACCGCCGCCTGCCCGGTGCCGGCCTGCCCCACGACCGCCACGCCCGGCAGCGAGTCCAGCAGGGCGGCGAGCCCGCCGCGGACGACCGGGTGGTCGTCGGCCAGCAGCACACGGATGTCGGTGCCGGTCTCGACCACGGCGCGAATGATGACCGCCCGCGGCCCGCCATGGGCGGGGTCCAGCCCCCACCCGACCCGGGCAACGTCCCCGACCGGGCCCGCTCGCGCGCCCTGGGGACGGGATGACCCCCGGCCCGAGGCTGCCGGTGCGACCGCGGATCCGCCGTCGCGCCGCCGTCCGAGGAGCCTCCCGATGACCACAGCAACCACCACGTACCGACCGCGTACGACCCCCGCCGTCCGCACCGGCCTGGTGCTCGCCGTCCTGCTCGCGCTCGGCGATGTGGCCGCGGGGATCACCACCATCAGCGGCGATGCGGTGGGCACGACCATCGCCGTCGTCGGCGGCCTGCTGGCGCTGGGCACGATCGGCGCCCTCCCCGCCGCGTGGCGCGGGGCGGCCTGGGCGCTGCGCACCGTCGCCGCCACCCGGCTGCTCGGCGCGCTGACCGCGGTGCCGGCCTTCTTCGTGGACGACGTCCCGGCCGGAATGGTCCTCGCCGCAGCGGTCACCGTCGTGGTCGCGATCGTCGTCGTCGTGCTGGTGCTCCCCCGCGGGACCCGGTCATGACCGCCACCGCAAGCCGCACGGCCACGGGGAAGCCGCCGGCCGACGTCCGCCGCTTCGACCGCCGGGTGGCGGCGGTGCTCATGCCGATCGGGCCGGCCGCCGTCGCCGTCCTCCGCTTCGTGCTCCCGGCCGAGCCGGCCACCCATCCCGGTGCGCAGCGGCTCGTCGTGTGGCTCGGCCTGGTAGCCGTGCTGACGCTGCTCCCCGGCGCGCTCGCCGCGATCCGGCTGCTGCGCAGGTACACGCCGCGGCTGGCCACCTGGACGGCCGCGCTGCTCGTGCCCGGCTACCTGGGCATGACGGCGCTGATCGTCTCCGATGCCGCGATCCTCGCCGCCATCGACCTCGGCATGCCGTCGAGGCAGGTCACCGAGCTGTCGGACGCGATCTTCGCCCTGCCGACGATGAGCATCCTGGTGTTGGTCTTCGTCGTCGGGCACATCCTCGGCACGCTGCTGCTCGGCATCGCGGCGTTCCGGGCGCGGTTGATGCCGCGGCCGGTCGCGGTGGCCCTGGCGGGATCCCAGTTCGTCCACCTCGCCGCCTTTCTCGGCGGGTGGCCCCTGCTCGACCTCCTGGCCTGGACGACGACGGCGGTCGGCATGGCCTTCCTCGCTCGCGTCGTGCTCCGCACGTCGGACGACGAGTGGGACCTCCCGCCGCTGCCCCGCTGACCTTCCGCACCTGGCGCTGCCCCGGACTCGACCATGGCCGGGTTGCCTTTCGGCAGGGGACCTCGAGAACGACGATCCCGCGGTGTCAGCCGGCCGATGCGGGGGTGGCCGGGGCAGGGATGGGCGGGGGCAGCGCACCAGGCAACGCCTGGTGCAGCCGCCGCATCCCGGCCAACATCCGGGTCTTGACCGTGCCGAGCGGAACTCCGGTGCGCTCGGCGATCTGCCGCTGCGTGTAACCGCCCCAGTAGGCCAGCACGATCGCCTCCCGTTGCGGGGCCGGAAGTCCCTCGAGCGCCCGCCGCACGGGCAGCGCCCCCATCCGGTCGGAGACCTCGTCGGCGAGGTCGCGGCCGACCTCGGGTTCGGCCGCCCCCTTCGCGAGGACGTCGACGCGACGGCGCTGGGACTCCTCGCGCCGGACGGCGTCCACCGCCTTGTGATGCACCATCGCCAGCAGCCAGGTACCGAACGAGCCCCGCTCCGGGTCGAACGACGCGGGGTTCCGCCAGTGCGCGAGGAACGCCTCCTGGACGACGTCCTCGGCGAGCCCGTCGTCCTTGACGATCCGGCGGGCGAGGGCGAGCGCTCGGGGTGTCCAGCAGGAGACCAGCTCCTCGGTGGAGCCGGCAACCGGGCCGTCGAGAGACCCGGGCTGGTCCGCGGTGATCGTCACGAAAGTAAGTTGCGCACAATCTGCCCGTGCCAAACGGACCGTCACCCGCACGGGCCCGATTGCAACCATGCCGTGACCCGGCCGCTCCCGCGACCGATCAGCGCGAGATCGGCGGGAGCCAGCCGGAGGCGAGCTTCGCGTAGACCGCCTGCAGTGCGGCCAGCGGCGCCATGTGCTCGTCGCTCTGCAGTCGCTGCACCTCGGCGAGGATGCCCTCCCAGTGCCCGGACGGCGCGACTTCCCGCAGCTTGGTGCGGGCAGCGGCCAGCTCCGCGGTGACCCCGGTGACCTGCACGGGCTGTCGCGGGGACGGCGTCGTTCCGACGGGCTCGACCTCCATGGCGCGGAACATAGGGGGTCGGGGCCGCGCGGCGGAAGGACCTGCCGCCGTATCCGACCCCGAGTGGCCAGAGGGGAGGATGAGTCGATGACCGACGCACTGGATCTGCCGAGCGCCGGCCCCGACCCGATGTCCTGGGACACCGCGCTGGCCGCCGTCCTCGGATACGCCCGCGGACGCCGCCCGCTGCACTTCCGTGCGCCTAACTCCCACACCGGGCGCTGGGTGCAGATCCCGGCCTACGGCTACGAGCGGTTCGACGTCCGGGCCAGGTCGCCGCAGCCCCTCGGCGAGCACGACATCCTCACCGCCGAGGGCCTGCACGGCCGGCTCGATCCGGCCGGCTGGGCGGCCATGAAGAGCGTTCTGGACGACGTCCGTCCGCTCGCCGACGCCGTTCTCGAGCGCGCCACCGGCCGGTCCCTCGCCGAGCTGTCGGACGACGAGTTCTCGGTGCTGGCCGAACCCGGCACCGTCGGCGCGTGTCTCCGGCAGATCAACCACCTCGTGCAGCAGGCGCCCGGCGTCTCGGCCAAGCACGTGTCCGCGGCGCTGCACCACCGGTCGCCCGACCTCGTCCCGCTGCTCGTCCGCACCACCCGCTGGCAGCTCCTCCCCCACGTCCGCGAGGGCGACAGCGGCGTGGAGGCGGTCATCCACCGCGAGCTCGTCGCCAACGCCGCCGCCTTCCAGGCGCTGCAGCAGGCGCTGACCGGGCACGACATCCAGCTCACGACCCTCCGGCTGCACGACGTCCTGCTGTGGCTCAGCGGCAGCCTGCGACTGACGCACGCCGTGGCCCTGGGCCAGGACGACGTCCTCGGCCGGTAGGCCGTTGCCCTTTCCGTGCCCACGCGAGGAGAGTGGTCCGCGCGGCGGTGCCGCAGGGGCGTCGCCGCCGATCCCGAGAGGAGTGGTGGCATGTACGCCCGATCCACCACCGTCCGCGGCGACCCGCAGTCCCTCGACAGCGCGATCGCCTACGTCCGCGACGAGGTCATGCCGATGGTCCAGGAGATGCCCGGCTGTATCGGCCTCTCGATGCTGTGCGACCGCGACACCGGCCGGACCATCACCACGTCCGCCTGGGACAGCGAGGAGTCGATGCACAACAGCGAGGGGCCGATCCACGAGATGCGTCAGCGCTTCGCCGAGATGATGGGCGGCTCACCGGAAGTGCAGGAGTGGGAGATCGCCGTCCTGCACCGCGCGCGCCAGGCACCGGACGGCGCCTGTGCCCGGGTCCTCTGGGGCCGTGGGGACCCCGCCGACGCCGACCGCGCGCTGGACGCCTTCCGCATGACGATCCTCCCGCGACTGGAGGAACTGCCGGGCTTCTGCAGCGTGAGCCTGCTGGCCGACCGCGAGAGCGGGCGGGCCGTGACGGCGACGGTCTACGAGAGCCGCGACGCGATGAAGCTCGCAGCCGACCGGCTCATGCCGATGCGCGACGAGTTCGACCGGCAGATGCGCGGCGAGGTCACCGAGGTCGCCGAGTTCGACCTCGTCCTGGCCCACCTGCGCGTGCCCGAGACCGTCTGACCCGAGGGGCCGGCCGGTGCCACGCCGCGGGCACCGGCCGTGGGTCACGGCGTCCAGGAGGGATTGCGCCCGGTCTGGCCGAGCAGCCTGTCGAGCACGGGGGCATCGGAGGGCACCAGCACGACCGGCCCGTACATCCCGTTGCGCATCTCCGGCGCGGACGCGGCGATCTCGACGGCGAAGTCGAGGCACGCCTGCGCGCTCGCCTGATCGGCCAGGTACTCCTGACCGGTGCCGGCGGCGACGTCCCACCCGTGGACCAGCACCTCGTTCAGCGCGACCACGGCGACCGTCGGCCCCGGCATGGTCATGCCCGCGATCTCGGTGGAGCCCTCCCACGCCGACGGCTCCCGCCAGGCGGCCGCCAGCGCGTCGAGCTGCCGGGGCAGCCGCTGGCGCCAGTCCGGCGGCAGCTGGTCGGCGTCGGGGTACGGGCCCGGGGCCTGCGGCTCCTTCTCCGCCGCACCCCGGAAGGCGACGGTCAGGGTGACCAGGTGGTGCAGCAACGCCGCGACCGACGTGTCGGCGCACGGCGTCGGGTCGGCGAGCTGGTCGTCGCGCACCCCCGCGACCACGCGGGCCACCTCGGCGGCCTGCGGGGCGAGGTCCAGAGGCATCGTCATGTCAGGTACGACCTTCCGTCGGGGCCGAGTCATCGCCGGACGGCCGGGGTCGAACAGCGCGATCGGATGATCGGTCGCTCCGCTGAGGGCCAGGTCGGCCAGGATCTCCCCGACCACCGGCACGAACTTGAAACCGTGCCCCGAGAAGCCGCACGCCACCGTCACCTGCGCGTGCTGCGGATGGCCGGCGATGACGAAGTGGTGATCCGGTGTCGTGGTGTACATGCAGGTGACGGCGCTCAGCAGCCTGTTCGGCATCGTCGGGAGCAGCGCCCGCAGGTGCGCGGCGATGAACTCCACCTCCTCCGGGTGCACCTCCCGGTCGATCGTCTCCGGCGTGCACACCTCGCCGCGCCGGAAGAACGCCGCCTTCACCCCGCCGGACTGCCCGTCGATCGCCGGGAAGCCGTAGAGCTGGAGCTCCGGGCCGCCGTGGATCCAGATCGGCTGGCGGTCCGGCACGAACGGGGCGACGCCGCCGTCCGGTTGGAACCAGTACATGACCTGGCGCTCGACGGTGAGCGGCAGACCGAGGTCGGCCAGCAGCTCCGGTGCCCACGCGCCGGGGCAGATCACGAGGTGGTCGGCCGCGTAGGTGCTCGAGGCCGTGGTCACCCGGACGCCGCCCCCGTCCGCCGTCCAGGCGAGCGCCGGCTCGGCGAACCGCAGCTCCGCTCCCCGCCGGCCGGCCAGCTCCAGGTGCGCCGTCACCGTCTCCTCGGGCCGGACGAAGCCCGCGATCTCCTCGTACAGCCCCACCTCGTCGTCGGCCGGAGCCATCGTCGGGAAGCGGCGCCGGATCTCCGCGGCGTCCAGCACCTCGTGCGGCAGGTCCCACTCCTGCGCGGCGCTCAGGCTGCCGGCCACCGTCGGGCTCTCCGGCCGGCCCAGGTACAGGCCGCCGGTCTGCGTCATCAGGCCGCGGCCGGAGTCGACCTCCAGCTGCTCCCACAGCTCGTAGGCCCGCCGCAGCAGGGGCACGTAGGCCGGGTCCTCGAAGTAGGCCTGCCGGATGATCCGCGACCCGCCGTGACTGGAGCCGAGCGCGTGGGCCGGTCCGAAGCGCTCCAGGCCGAGCACCCGGGCTCCCCGCCCGGCCAGGTGCGCGGCCGCGGCGCTGCCCATGCCGCCGAGTCCGATCACGATCACGTCGTAGGGCACGGCCCCAGCTCATCAGATCCTGCGGTCGGCAGCGAGACTGCAGGCGTGAGCGACCCCTTCGATCTCCAGCGGTTCCTCGACGCCCAGGCCCAGACCTACGAGCAGGCACTCGCCGAACTCCGGGACGGCGCGAAGCGCACCCACTGGATGTGGTTCGTGTTCCCGCAGATCGCCGGCCTCGGCCGCAGCGGGATGGCGCAGCGCTTCGCGATCACCGGCGTGGCGGAGGCCCGCGCCTACGCCGCACACCCGACGCTCGGCCGGCGGCTGGTCGAGTGCGCCCGCGCCCTCACCGACCTCGACACCGCCGACGCCGTCGCGGTGTTCGGTCCCGTCGACGCGCAGAAGCTGCAGTCGTCCATGACGCTGTTCGCCTCCGCCGTCCGCGACGAGCCGGTCTTCCGCCAGGTGCTCGACCACTACTTCGACGGCGCGGAGGACGACGCGACGACGTCCCGCCTCTGACTCCTAGTCTTCGACGAGGTAGAGCTGCCACTCCCCCGGCACGCCCTTCAGCTCGGCCCGCCCGTGCTCGGCGAAGCGACCTGGTAGGCGATGTGGGCGTCGCCGCTGCGGACATACCGGGTCGTGGGAGTGTCCACGACGCCACTCTGCTGCGGGATGCAGTTGCCCGCCAGGAGGTAGCCGGTGACGATGGGGGCCGGGTCCCGCAGGGTGTCGAGTCCAGCCGGAGCTGAGCGAACACTCGACGCAGCAGAAGAAGAAGGACGGCGTGACGCTGACGGGCAACGGGCAAGCGGTGCCCGACAGCGAGCGGTGGGCGCCTGGTGAGAACTTCGGCCTGCACGTTCCCGCCGATGTCGAGGCCCTGCTCTCGGACGGTCCGGGTTTCCTCACCCAGGCCTTCCGGGCCTCCGGCGCCTTGTCCGCCGACAACAGCGTCCGTCGCGTCGTCGGCTGGAAGGAGTTCGAGGGGGGCGGCACCGGGAAGAAGCTGCTGCTGACAGTGGCCTACGACGCGCCCGGACCGGGCCTGCCGGACGAGCTGTTCGTCAAGTTCTCGCGCAACTTCGACAACGGGCTCTGGGACAGCGGTCGTTTCCAGATGATCTCGGAAGTGAACGTCGCGGTCCTTTCCCGGTCGCCGGACTTCCCCGTACCGGTGCCGACCGTGCTGTTCGCGGACGTCGACCCGGTGTCCCACACGGGGCTCATCGTCACCGAGTGCATTCCCTACGGACGCAACGGCGTGGAGCCGCTCCACCTCAAGTGCATGGACTACACCGTGCCGGATCAGGTGGGGCACTACGCGGCCATCCTGAGAGGCCTGGCACGGCTGTCGGGAGCCCACCGGGCCGGCCGTCTGTCGCCGGAGTTCGACACGAAGTTTCCGTACGACCGCGAGCGGGCCTCGGCCGCGTACACCGTCCAGGTGCCGGAGGCCAAGGTTCTGCTGTGGGCCACCCGGCTGTTCGAGTTCATCGACCGCTACCCGCAGCTGTTCCCGGACAACGTGCGGACCGGAGAGTTCCGCGACCAGTTCCTGCGGGACATCCCGGACGTGCTCGCCGCAGGTGACCGGATCAGTGCGGTGCTCCACGGGAACCCGGACTTCATCGCCTTCGCGCACTGGAACGCCAACATCGACAACTGCTGGTTCGAGCCGGGACCGGACGGTCTGCTGCTGTGCGGATTCCTGGACTGGCCCAACGCCGGTCAGCTCAGCGTGGCCCGGTCCATCACCGGCGCGATCAGCGGGGCAGAGTCCTTCGTCTGGGACGAGCACCTCGACGAGCTGTTGACCGTGTTCATCGAGGAGTACGCGGCCAGCGGCGGCCCGCTGCTCAGCCTGGACGAGCTGCGGCTCCACGTCCTGTTGATCACAGCTGCCGGCATGGCCTCCTCCATGGGGGCTCCCGTCGCCGTTCCGCGCGAGGTCGAGGACATCGGCGCTCTGGAGAGCGCTCGGGACAGCCGCCTCACCGAGCACGAGAACGCCCGGATCCAGCTGCACATGACGACGAGGATGCTCAACCTGTGGCAGACCCGAGCACTGGGGAACGTGGTCCGCGCGCTCTAGGTCGCAGGCTCCCGGGAGGATTTCCCGGCAGATCGGGACATCTGTATCTGCCGGCCGGGACACGTCTCTTCCTAGCGTGAGACGCATCGTCCCCAGCCGATCCCGAGGTGCCCGATGACCGCCGTGCTCCCGCGTCCGACCCAGCTGCGCATCCCGACGCCGCGGAAGCCGAGCGAGCCGACGACCCGCAGCACGCCCGCGGTCGCCTACCAGCGGGTGCTGCACCAGACGGTGCGCCGCGAGTTCCGCATGCTCGCCGGGCTGGCGAGCTGGGCGCCGGCCGACGACGCCGTCCGCACCGGCGAGATCACCCGGCACGCCGACCTGATCGCCCGCGTGCTGATGCAGCACCACGCCACCGAGCGCGAACTGCTGTGGCCGGCGCTGTTCCGCAGCCTCCCTGACCCCGAGGCCGCGCGGGACGTCGTCGCCACCTGGACGAGCCGAACCGCCCTGCTCGACCACACCCTCCGCGACCTCTCGACGGTCGCCCGGCAGTGGGCGGTCGCGGAGACGGCGCCTGCCCGGGACGCGTTCGTCCGCGCCTGCACCCGCCTGGCCGACGCCGTCGAGGAGGCCACCCGGGCGGAGGAGCGGGACCTGCTGCCGCTGCTGTCGGAGTACCTGCCCGACGGCGAGTGGGCCGCGGTCACCCGCGCCGCGACGACGACGCTCACCGGCCGCGAGCAGATGCTCGTGCTCGGTCTCGCGCTCGAGGACGCCTCCGCACTCGACCGGGCCCGCCTGCTCGCCGGCCTCTCCCCCGCTGCGCGCACCGCCTGGCGGGTCGTCGGTCACCGGAACTTCCACGCCGCCGTCGTCCGGCTGCGGGGCGCTCCGCCGGCTGCCTAGGAACCGAGCATCTGCGCCCGGATGTCGGGCTTGAGCACCTTGCCGATCTTGGAGCGCGGCAGGTCCGCCCAGATCTCCACCTGCTTCGGTGCCTTCACGCTGCCGATCCGCTCCTTGACGAACGCCTGCACCTCGGCGGCGTCGAGCTCCATCCCGGCGCGTGCCTGCAGGACGGCGACCACGCGCTCGCCCCACTTCTCGTCGGGCAGCCCGATCACCGCGCAGTCCTGCACGCCGGGGTGCGCCATCAGCGCCCGCTCGACCTCGGCCGAGTACACGTTGAAGCCGCCGCTGATGATCATGTCCTTGGCGCGGTCGACGAGGTACAGGAAGTTCTCCTCGTCGAGGTAGCCGATGTCGCCGGTGTGGTGCCAGCCGAACAGACTCGCCTCGGCCGTCGCGTCCGGGTCCTTGTGGTAGCCGGCCATGACCAGCGACCCACGGACGACGACCTCGCCGCGCTCCCCCGCCGGCAGCAACTCGCCCTCCGGCGACATGATCGCGACCGTCACCAGCGGCGTCGGCCGCCCGGCCGACGACAACCGCTCACGGGCGATCGAACCGTCCGGCCGCAGGTGCTCGGCCGGCGCCAGCGTCGACACCATCATCGGCGCCTCCGACTGCCCGAACAGCTGCCCCATCACCGGCCCGATCCGGGTGATCGCCTCCTCCAGCCGGTCGGCCGAGATCGGCGCCGCCCCGTACCAGAGGCACTGCAGCGAGCTCAGGTCCGTGGTGGAGAGCGCCGGGTGCGCCAGCAGCATGTAGATCAAGGTCGGCGGCAGGAACGTGTGCGTCACCCGCTGGCGCTCGATCAGCCCGAGGAACTCGCCGAGGTCCGGCGCCGGCATCACGACCACCTCGCCCCCCAGCGCGAGGACCGGGAAGCACAGCACCCCGGCGGCGTGGGTCAGCGGCGCGAGGGCCAGGTACACCGGCCGGCCCTCGAACGGATAGCTCATCAGCGTCAGCGCCGACATCGTCTCGACGTTCCGCCCGGTCAGCCGCACCCCCTTCGGCCGGCCCGTCGTCCCTCCGGTGCCGACCAGCATCGACACGTCGTCCGGCGGCTCGACGTCGTCCTCGACCGGGTCGGCGCCGTCCACCCATTCCTCCAGCGACGGGTCCTCCGCACTGAGACCCAGGCAGACGAGCGTCGTGAGCAGCGGCAGCCGGTCGCGGATCTTCGCCACGAGCGGCGCGAAGGTCGGCTGGTAGAGCAGCACCCGGCAGTCGAAGAGCTCGAGGAGTTCGCGGTTCTCCTCCGCCTCGTTGCGCGGGTTGACCGGGCACCACACCGCGCCGGCGCGGGCGATGCCGAAGACGCACGCGAACGACGTGGGGTCGTTGCCCGACAGGATCGCGACCGAGTTCCCCGGCCGGACGCCGGAGCGCACGAGCGCCCCGGCGACCCGGCGGGAGAGGTCCTGCACCTCGGCGTAGGACAGCGATCGCTCGCCCATCGTCAGGCAGGGCGCGTCCGGCCCGAGCGAGACGCCCTTGTCGAGGTACGCGACGAGACTCATGACCTGCTCATCGGTGCTCGGTCACCACCGGGTCGAGCACGAGCCCGAACTGGCGCAGCACACCGAGCAGCTGCCGGTGGCCGAACGCCTGGCAACCGGACGCGAACCCGGCCCGCAGCGGGGGCTGCTGCAGCAGCGACATCGCGGCCCAGGCCTGCATCAGCCCGGTCTGCTTGTAGTTGCTGTTGCCGTGGATGACCACGTGCTTGCGGCCCAGCGGCCCGGAAGCGTGCACCGAGTCGACGGAGATGTTCAGCCGCGGGTTCTCCCTCGGCGGCATGCCCGATGCCCACTGGTCGGCCACCGCCGCGAGGGCGTCGTCCCACTGCTCGCGCGGCAGGGTCTTGATGTCGGCCTCCACCGCCGCCGTCGTGGCGACGACGGCCTCCATCACGGGCCGGTTCATCACCCCGCCTGCCACCTTGACGTTCGCCACGCGCGGGTCGTTCTTGAACCACACGGGATGGCTGGTGCCGCCCCACGGGACGGTGAGCCCGAGCTCGTGCTGCCCGGGGACGACGACGTCCCACTTCGAGAGCGGGTCGACCTTCACGTACTGGTTCTCCTGGAGGTGGAACCAGTCCGCCTTGAGGATGGTGAAGATCGTCTGCGTCGAGGCGTAGGTCGGGAAGCCCTTCCACAGCACGAGGACGTCGAGGGTGTCGAGGCCCGGCGTCTCGAGGGCGATGTTCGCGGCGATCTCGCCGGTCGTGTACATCTGCGCGATCCCGGGCGAGAGCAGCAGCCCCTTCTCGGCGAACGTCGTCCCGAAGCGGTCCTGGGCGGCCATCACCCAGTCCTGCTCGCCGGTGGTGTCGAGGTAGTGCGTGCCGGCGGCGGCGCAGGCCTCGACCACCTCGGGCCCGAACTTGATGAACGGGCCGACCGTGTTGCAGACGACCTTCGCGCCGCTGAACAGGTCGGTCAGCGCCTCGACGGTGTGCTCGACCTCGACGATGTCGTGCTCGGCGGTCTCGATGCCGGGGAGCTTGCCGATCACGTCCTGCAGCAGGTCCTTGTTGCGGCCGGCGGCGACGAACGGGACGCCGAGCTCGCGCAGGTACTCGCAGATCAGTCGGCCGGTGTAGCCGGAGGCGCCGTAGACGACGACGGGCTTCGTGCTCATGACCCCATCCCCCCGTCCACTGCCAGGCCGGTGCCGTTGACGAAGCGGGAGGCGTCCGACGCCAGGAAGACGACGGCGTCGGCCATGTCGGCCACCTCGCCCAGGCGTCCGGACGGCGTCAGCGCGACGACGGTCTCGACGCATGCCTCGACGCTCGGGAACAGGCCCATTTCGACCGACTGGACGGCCAGGTTCATGCCCATCGCGGTCGGCACCAGGCCGGGGTAGACGCAGTTCACGCGGACGCCGTAGCCGAGCTTCCCCGACTCGGCGGCGGCGATCCGGGTCATCCGGTCGACGGCGGACTTGGTGCCGGAGTAGCCGGCGATCCCCGGGAAGGCGATGGTCGCGGCGACCGAGGCGATGTTGACGATCGAGCCGCCGTTGCCTGCCGGCCCGCCCGGCCGCATGGCCCGCAGGCCGTGCTTCATGCCCAGCGCCGTGCCGACGACGTTGACCTCGAGCATGCGGCGCAGGTCGCCCGGGTCGAGATCCACGACGAGCGAGGAGATCTCCAGGCCGGCGTTGTTGATCAGGATGTCGAGTCCGCCGAGCTCGCCGACGGTGGCCGCTACCGCCTGCTCCCAGCTCGCCTCGTCGGTGACGTCGAGGTGGATGAAGCCGGTGGTCGCGCCGGTCTTGCCGATGAGCTTCGCGGTCTCGGCGCCCTCCTCGTCGAGGAGGTCGCCGATCATCACCGCCGCGCCGGCGCCGGCCAGCGCCTCCGCCATGCCCTGCCCGAGGCCGCGGGCACCCCCGGTCACCAGTGCCTTCCGTCCGTGCAGTTCGAAGACCGACATCCCCTGCTCCTCGCCGTTGAGAGCCCGCACCGGCTGACGAGCCGGTGTGATGGCGGTCATGCTTCTGCTGGTTTTGGACGACTGTCAAGACTTTCCTTGACACTCGTCAAGAACTCTCCCGTGCCGGTAGGCTCCGGCTGGGCGGGCGCCTCCTGCGCGCCTCGGAACCGAGGGAGAACCGTGGGATCCGCAGTCGCCGAACGGCTCGAGGGACGCGCCGTCGACAAGGTCGCCCAGCGCCGCAGCGAGCTCGCCGCCGCCACCCTCAAGACCCTCTCCGAGCTGGGGTACGCGCGCACCAGCCTGCGGGAGATCGCCGCGAACTCCGAGTTCTCGCACGGGGTGCTGCACTACTACTTCCGCGACAAGGTCGACCTGATCACCCACTGCGTGCGCGAGTACAAGGCGCAGTGCGTGACCCGTTACGACCAGGTGGTGGCGAGGTCGTCGTCCGCGGCCGAGCTCGCCGCAGGCTTCCTCGACAAGCTGGCCGAGACGCTCGTGCAGGACGCCGCCATGCACCGGCTCTGGTACGACCTGCGCGGTCAGTCGATGTTCGAGGAGTCCTTCCGCGCCGACGTCGCCGAGATCGACCTGAGCCTGGAACGGATGATCTGGCGGGTGCTGTCCCGGTACGCCGAGCTCGCCGGGGTTCCGCTGGACCTCACGCCGCCGACCGCGTACGCCGTCTTCGACGGGCTGTTCCTGCAGGCGCTGCTGAGGCAGCTCGCCGGTGACCCGGACGCCGCCCGCGACCTCCGAACGGCCGTGGCGGCCGTGATCAGCCGGCTGGTTCCTGCCGCCTGACGGCGATCCAGCCCTCGGCGCTGCGGAGCGGCGCCTTCAGCACCTTGCCGCCGGCATTGCGTGGCAGCGGGCCGCCGATCACCCGCACGAACTGCGGCACCTTGAAGTCGGCCAGCTGCTTCCGGGCGAAGGCGCACAGGGACGGGACCAGGTCCTCGGCCGTCACGCCCGGCCGGGCCAGGACGACGGCACCGACCTTCTCCCCCATGACCGGGTCCGGGACGCCGACGACCGCGACCTCCAGCACGTTGGGGTGTGCCGCCAGGACGTTCTCCACCTCGACGCTGTACACGTTCTCGCCGCCCCGGTTGATCATGTCCTTCGCCCGGTCGACGATCCGCACGATCCCGTCGTCGATGCGGGCGAGGTCTCCGGTGTGCAGCCAGCCGTCGACGAAGGTCTCCGCCGTCCGCACCGGGTCGTTCCAGTAGCCGGCGACGACGTTCGGCCCACGGATGAGCAGCTCGCCGACGTCGTCCGGCCCGTCGATGCGCAGGTCGTTCACCGGCGTCGGGAAGCCGACCGCGTCGGCGTGGTCGAAGGCGTACTCGTGCGGCAGGAAGGTGGCCAGCGCCGAGGTCTCGCTCAGCCCGAATCCGTTGCCGAGGCGGGCGCCCGGGAACGCGGTCCTCAGCCGGTGCACGAGCTCGGGGGCGATCGGGGCGCCGCCGTAGCTGAGCGTCCGGACGGAGGAGACGTCGGTCGTCGCGAGGTCGGGGTGCCGCAGCACGAGCTCGTAGATGGTCGGCACGCTGGTGAGCAGCGTGATGCCGTGCTCGGGGATGGCCTTCAGGAAGGACGCCGGGTCGAACCTCGGCATGATCACCGACGTCCCGCCCACCGCCGCCTGGGTCATCATCTGCGAGTTGCAGCCGGTGACGTGGAACAGCGGGACCGAGATCTGCGTCGCCTGGTCGGGGTTCCGCGGCAGCTCGCGGCACCGGATGACGTTCTCGACCGTGGTCAGGAAGTTCTCATTGGTGGTCATCGCGCCCTTGGGCCGGCCGGTCGTGCCGCTCGTGTAGAACAGCGCGGCCACGTCCGTGTGCTGTGAGTCGGGGAGGTCCCCCGGCTCGCCGTCGGGCAGCGGCTCCCCCGGTCGGACGACGTAGGCCGCCCCGGCGTCCAGAAGGATGAACTGGGCCTCCGCCTCGACCAGCCGGGTGTTCATCGGGACGACGACGCCGCCGGCGAGGTGGGTCCCCCAGAACGCGAGCAGCCAGTCGACGCCGTTGGGCAGCTGGACGGCGACCCGATCGCCGACCCGCACGCCGGCGTCCCGGAGTCCCCCGGCCACCCGCATGGAGCGTTGCCAGAGCTCCGACCAGGTGAGGGAGGGGCCCCCGAGCTCGACGACGGCCGTGCGGTCGCCGCGCACCGCCACGTTCGCGAGAAGCAGTCGGACCAGGTTGACGGGCAGGTTCGTGTACCGGCGGATGCCGTCGGCACCGACCTCGATGCCGCTGCTGTCGAACGGGCTCGTCATCTCGCCATTCTGCGCCCGTGAGCCGCGTCTCTCCGACGGGCGTAGCGGGCCGCGGTCGGCGACAGTTGGCCCGTGAGTGATGACAACAGCGGGTCCGGTTACGTCGCCGACGGCCAGGAGTACCAGCGCGACTCGAAGTACATCTCCGACCGGATCACCGCCGACGGTTCCAGCGGCTGGCCGGTCGAGCCGGACCGCTACCGCCTGATCGCGGCGCGGGCCTGCCCGTGGGCCAACCGGTCGATCATCGTCCGCCGGCTGCTGGGCCTCGAGCCGGTTCTCTCGATGGGGCTGACCGGCCCGACCCACGACGAGCGTTCGTGGACCTTCGATCTGGACCCCGGCGGGCGCGACCCGGTGCTCGGGTACGAGCGGCTGCAGGAGGCGTTCTTCGCCCGCGACCCTTCGTACTCGCGCGGGATCACCGTGCCGGCGATCGTCGACGTCCCCACCAAGGCCGTCGTCACCAACGACTTCGCGCAGATCACGCTCGACCTCTCCACCGAGTGGACGGCGTACCACCGCGACGGGGCACCCGACCTGTACCCGGAGAAGCTGCGCGACGAGATGGACGAGGTCATGCAGCGCGTCTACACCGAGATCAACAACGGGGTGTACCGCTGCGGGTTCGCCGGCTCGCAGCGCGCGTACGACAAGTCCTACGAGCGGCTGTTCGCGGGTCTGGACTGGGTGTCTTCGCGCCTGGAGGCCCAGCGGTTCCTGATGGGCGAGACGATCACCGAGGCCGACGTCCGGCTGTTCACGACCCTGGCCCGCTTCGACGCCGTCTACCACGGCCACTTCAAGTGCAATCGGCAGAAGCTGACCGAGATGCCGGTGCTGTGGGCGTACGCGCGCGACCTGTTCCAGACGCCCGGGTTCGGCGACACGACCGACTTCCCGCAGATCAAGGAGCACTACTACGTCGTCCACAAGGACATCAATCCGACGCAGATCATCCCGGACGGTCCGGACACGTCGGTGTGGCTGACTCCGCACGGACGCGCGGACCTGGGTGGCTCGCCGTTCGGCGACGGGACGCCGCCGGGGCCGGTCTTCCCGGGTGACGAGGTGACGGCCGACCACGGCGCGGGAGGCGTTCCGCACCGCTGAGCGCCTGTGGATAACTCTCGGGCAGGTCCGCGTCGCCTGCCACGGTGACCGGCATGACGAAGCCGCCGCTCGCCGAGGTCCCGATCCGCTCCGCCGCCGAACTGACCGACCGCTGGGCCGCCGTGCTCGAGCCGCCGATCCTCGGCGCCCACAGCCTCTGGCTGATGTGGCTGCACGAGGACGGCCGTCCGCTCACGGTGATCCTCCCCGTCGAGGACATGCCGCGGCTGCCGAGCCACGCGCTGCTGTCGGGGCTGCTGGCGGTGCACGAGGGCATCTCCGACGAGCACCTGGACGGCGGCGGCCACCTCGCGCTCGCGCTGTGCCGGCCGGGCCGGCCGGACATCACCGAGGACGACGACGCGTGGGTGGGGGCGCTCAGCGAGGTGCTCGACGACCGGATCGAGGGCACCTGGAGCCTGCACCTGGCCGCCGGCGGACGCGTCCAGCCCCTGATCGACCTGCCGTCATGACCGTCGCCTCGGACGTGCGTCCCCGCCATCGCACTCGCTCCATCTGCCTCGGGGCGATCATTACCAGCGCGTGTGTAGCGGCCGGCGCGACCCTGGCGCAGTCCACCCTGCCGGCAGCCCCGACGCCGACCAATGTCGCGCTGGCCTTCTTCGAGGCCAGCTTCGCCAACGACGGCCCTGGCGCATGGGCCCTGCTGTGCAGGCCGACTCGCCTCGCAATCAGCGACGACGAGACCTATACCGGGGAGCTTGACGAGCAGGACAACGCCGGCCCCCCCGACGTCGACATCTCGGTCGGCGACATCCATGGGGTAGCAGGACCGGACGGGCCTGCGGCCGCCGTGACCGTCACGTTCACCTCCGAGCATGGCAACCCCGAGGACCGTGAGTTGAGCCTTGAACTGCAGGTCGTCGAAGAGGACGGGGAGTTCCGCGTCTGCTTTCCAGGGTTCACCGAATCGTGAACACGGCCGAACTGGTCGCCGATCGTCATCGACCCCTCTCATGATCTGGCCTTCTCCACTAGCCGCGGACGTCGACCGGCGGGACGTAAGCGCTCCATCCGGAAGGGCATGGTCCGGCCTTCGTCGTTGCCGCCAGTTCTGCTGCGGCTGCTTGGACGCTGCCCGAAGTGCCGACGCCCACCAACATCGCGCGTTCCTATGCCGAGGTGCGGTACGACCGCGACTGGGCGGCCGCGTGGCAGCTGATGTGCTCTTCGAGCCGTTCCGACTGGGGTGACTACGCCACCTATGCCGAGACCTCGGAGTACGTGTTCGAGTACTACCTTCATCCCGTCGGACGTCGACGTCTCGGTCGTCGACTTCCACGGTGCGGACAAGCGTGGTGTCCCTGCCATGTCCGTAGCTCTCACACTCACGTCCGGCGAGCGGTGGGAAATCGGTGGCGACCTGGATGTCGTCGAGGAGGACGGCGAGTTCCGCGTGTGCGGCTCGGGGCCGAGTCGTCGGTGAGTTGAGTAGGGCAGTCGCTTCCCCCTCGTTCAGTGCGGTCACCCGATCCGGCGACGGTGGTGTCGTTGTCCACAGTTCCGGGACGACCGCGCCTCGGACCTGCGTACCCTCCCGCTGTGCGTGATCTTCGATGGGCAATCGCCGGTCTGGTCGTGGGGACGACGCTGCTCAGCGGCTGCTCGGAGAAGGTCGAGGCCAACGACACCCTGCCCTTGACGAGCGCCGCCGAGACCACCGAGGCCCTGCCCGACCTCGGCCCAGCGGACTTCCCCGTCCCCGACGACGCCCGCACCAAGGACGCCGCCGGCGCCGAAGCCTTCCTGCGCTACTGGATCGATCTGCTCAATCACCAGCGCCCGCTATTGGACAGCGACCCCCTGCGCGCACTCGGCCCGGAGTGCCGAGACTGCTTGCGGATCGCAGACAACTACGACGAAGCAGTCGCGTCGAGCCAGCGCTACGAGGGCGGCGAGCTGACCCTGAACGATGTCACCGAACCTCAGCTGAGCGGGGACGAAGCATCGATCACCTTCGGCGTGCGACAGGAAGCGGTCCGGTTGGTAGACGCCGCCGGCAATCCCGTCGACGATGGCCTTCCTGTTCAGACCAATCTAGGTTCCGGCATCACTCTGCTCTGGTCGGAAGACGACCAATCTTGGCTCGTTTCCAGCGTGACTCTCGGATGAGGGCTAAATCTTTGCGCTGGCTACTTGGCGTCGCCGTGATCGGGTCGCTGTTGGTCGTCACACCCGCCGCCGCTGCCTGCAAGTACGACGGCGGATGCCCCGTTGAGCTGAACGACGGCGCGGCCAACATCAACGTCCAGGGCGCTCTCGTGAACGAGGTGATCGGCGTCGCCGGTCCCGAGATCGGCCAGTACGCCTGGCGACTCCTCGATCGATGCGTGGCAGCTGCCAACGCCCGGGACTATTGCTCACCCGCCGATGTCCGGACGTGCCCGCAACAACCAGATCGGGTCATCGGCTGGTTCGTCGTCGAGCGTCGGCCGATCGTTCCAAGCCAGGGACCCGCCGCTGTGCTGGTTCCGGACGGATTCAATCCGGGCGACGTGCTCGGTGACTGGAAGCTCTTCAACGAAGGCTGCTACGACGTCACGCCGTTGAACCCGCCGCCGTCGGGAGCTGAGGTCTTCAGCTACTTCCAGCGGCTCCCGCTGCCGACGCTGACCACCCAGCACCAGCCGCCCGGCGACGGGCTCACGGGACTGCCGGTGATCTTCTACACCGACTCCCCCACCACCCAGACCTTCACGGTCGACATCCGTGGGTTCAGCGTCGTCATCGTCGCCACGGCCGAGCGCTACACCTGGCACACCGGCGATGCGGCCGGCGAAGTCACCAGCACGGAGCCCGGCAGGCCGTACCCCGACCAGACGATAGAGCACTCGTACCGCTCCGGCACCTACACGGCCTACCTGACCGTCACGTGGGGCGCGACGTTCACCGTGAACGGCAGCGCGCCCGCCGACGTCCCCGGAACCACGACCACCGACGGCCCGCCGGTCACGTTCGACGTCCTGCAGGCGCGGGCTGTTCTGACCAACCCGTACGACTAGGTCAGTCCTCGACCACCGCCGCGACGGCGTCGGCGAGCAATTGCTGCCCCTCGTCGGTCGGGTGCACGTCGTTCGGCAGCACGAGACCCGCTGCGATGGAGTCCCCGCCGGAATCAGTCGCCCGAGCCCGGAACGCCTCGTAGCCGTCGGCCACGTCGGCACCGTTGGCCGCCGCCACCTGCGCGAGCCCATTCCCGAGCACCTGCGTCGCCGTCCCGAATGCGTCCGAGTAGTTCAGCGCGTAGTAGGTGACGACGACGATCTGCCCGTGGTAGTGCCCGCGCAGCGCCTTCAGGATCGTGTCGAGATTGCCCTGGATGGTCTGGGCGAGGCTCTGGATCTCCGCCGGACTCGAGCAGCGGTCGGCCGTCGTCTGCTGGCAGAGAAATGCGTCGTTGGCGCCGATCTGGAGCGTCACCAGTTCGACGTCCTCGTTCTCCGTCAGCGTGTTCACGGCGAAGTCCACCTGCGACTGGTCGAGCGCGTCGTAGCGGACGTGCAGCGGGTACGCCGTCCGGTATCCGAAGCCGGACTGCAACGAGTTGTCACAGCCGTTGCTCTGCGCGGTGATGTCCAGGAAGCTCGCCGTCGTCTCGCCGGGGCAGGACGCGTTCATGACCTCCAGGCCGAGTTCCTCGGCGACCAGCTCCGGATAGCCGACGAAGTTCTCGGGATCGGAGAACTCGGCGCTCGCCCCGCGGTAGCCGAACGGCACCGAGTCGCCCAGCGCCAGGTACGAGCCGGCACCCGCTTCGCTGCTCGGCGCCGCGCTGGTGGTGGGCGCCGCCGCTGACGGCGGCTCGTCCGAGGAGCACCGCCGTCGCGAACAGGCAGGTCGTTGCCACCAGGACGACGGACAGTCGCCGGAACCGCCCGGTGAACGAAGTGCGCACGCGTATTGCTATCAGGCGACTCAGACGATCCGGATCCGCAGTCGGCGGAACCCGCGGCCCTTGTTCTCCATCTTCACGACCTCCACGCGGCCGACCATCGCGGTCGACGCGACATGTGTGCCGCCGTCCGCCTGGGTGTCCAGCCCGACGATGTCGACGATCCGCACCTCTTCGATGTCGGGCGGCAGCAGGTTGGTCGCCGTCCGGATGATGTCGGGGATCGCGAACGCCTCGTCCTTGGGCAGCGTCTTCACCTCGATCGGCCGGTCGGCGGCGATCTCGGCGTTCACCGACTCGGCGATGCGCTCCGTGAAGTCGGCGGGCACCTCGGCCAGGTCGAAGTCCATCCGCGCGGTCAGCGGCTCCATGTTGCCGCCGGTCACCAGCGCCCCGAAGTCCCGGAAGACGACGCCGGTCAGCACGTGCAGGCCGGAGTGGGTGCGCATCAGCTGGGTCCGCCGCTCGTCATCGAGTGCGCCCCGGACCGCCGTCCCCGGGGGTGGCACGGGGTCGCCTTCGACCGGGATCAGATAGAGCTCGTCGCCCCTGCGGGTGCCCGCGATGCGGGTCCGGACGCCGCCCCACAGCAGCACGCCCTCGTCCGGCGGCTGCCCGCCTCCGCCCGGGTAGAAGGCCGACCGGTCGAGCACGATGCCCTGCTCGGGGTCGGCCGCGATCACCGTCGCGTCCCACTCGCGCACGGTGGAATCGGCCAGGTCCAGGCGGTGGGTGTGCCCGTGTCGGTCGCTGTGGCTGGTCACCCCACCATGCTGCCCGCCAAGGTTCGGACGGCGACAGGACCTCCCGCTATGAGTGGACTGAAACTGTCAGAGGTGGTCGATAACGTCCGGCCATGGACAGCGAGCCGGACCGGGCGCCCGAGGAGGGTGAACCCATCCGAGTGCTGCCCGAAGACCTGGCACCTGCCCTCACCGAGACCGAGCTCGTCGCCGACATCTGGGCAGCCGACGCCCGCGAAGCCCGCTACGTCGCCGAGCGCGCGGTGTCGATCGCCCACTTCGCCCGCCGCCGACGCCGTCAGCGGCTCGACGAGTTCGGTCCCCGTGGCAGTCCCGGTCTGGACAGCCGTCACCGGCAACCCGTCGCGCTCGCGGACTACTCGGAGACGCTCGTCGCCGAGCTGGCATTCATCCGCAGCTGTTCCGAGATCGAGGCGGAGTCACTGCTGGTCGAGTCTCTCGTCCTGGTGCACGAACTGCGCGGCACGTGGAGCGCCCTGTACGAGGGGAGGATCGACGTGCGCAAGATGCGGGCACTGGTCGACCTGCTCGGGCCGGCGACCCCCCAGGCCATCGCCGCGATCGAGGCCCAGGTCCTACCTGTTGCCGGGGACATCACCGTCGCCCAGCTCCGCATGCGCGTCCGCCGGGCACTGGTGCAGTTGGATTCCGCGGCTTTGGAGCAGCGCCGCGCCGAGGCGGCGAAGCGGGCCGACGTCTGCCATCAGCCCACCGGCGACGGGTTGAGCCGACTCATGATCGACCTGCCGGTGTGGAAGGCCGCCGCCTGTGTCGACGTCGTCCGGCAGTACGCCGATCTGGCGCGCACGGCCGGCGACCGACGCCCCATCGGCGTGATCCGGGCCGAGGTCGCCGCCGACCTGATGCTGCGGCCGTGGGACCGCTCGCGCCCGGCGGTGACGGCCCGACTCGACATCCAGGTACCGCTGTCCGCGCTGCGTCCCGCCGAGTCCGGCAGACCCGCGCCCGCAGCGGAGGTGGCGGGCGAGATCGTGACCGCCGCGGAGTGCCGCGAAATCCTCCACCAGCTCGACATGCTCGGTGTCCAGGCAGCGCCGGTGGGCGGCTGCGTTCAGGTGGCGATCGGGAACTCGGTCACCGGGCAGCTCATCGCGGTCGCCACTCGCAACGAACTGCGCCGCGGATCCGGAAGCCGACGTCGCCGCCGCACGCGCCGCGGGACCGACGACCACCGGCCGAGCAGCGACACGAGCGACGACGGGCCCGGCCTGCGGCCACCCCCGCCGACCTCCGCCTACCGGCCGACCGCGCACCAACGCCGCTTCATCCGTGCCCGTGACCGGTCCTGTCGGATGCCGGGCTGCCGACGGGCGCCGGGTCGCTGCGACATCGACCACGGCACCGCTCACGCCGACGGTGGCCCGACCGACTGCTGGAACCTCTGCTGCCTCTGCCGCAGACACCACCGGATCAAGACCTTCGCCCGCGACTGGCACTTCCAGCTGCTCGCCGACGGCCGGCTGATCGTCCGCACGCCGAGCGGGGTCGCCCGCATCACCCGGCCCCCGGGTTGGTGCGAGGACGTCGAGCCCGACCCGCCGTGGATCGACGAGGAGGCGCCACCGGACGTGCTCATCTGCTGAGCCGCTCGAGTGTCACCGTCGATCCACTGCCCGTCGCGAAGGGGCGTTGCCATCGCCGGGCATGGCGAGGACGGTGAGGTGTGCGGCGGTGCCGCCGGGGCGTCGCCAGCACACGAGAGGAGTGGTGGCATGTACGCCCGTTCCACCACCGTTCGAGGAACCCCCGAGGCCATGGACGAGGGGATCGCCTATGTCCGCGACAAGGTCATGCCTGCCGTAGGCCAGATGGAGGGCTGCGTCGGCCTGTCGATGCTCGCCGACCGCGACTCCGGCCGCTGCATCGTCACGACCTCGTGGGCCGACGCCGACTCGATGAAGGCCAGCGCCGGCGGCGTCATGGCCATGCGCGAGCGTGCCGCGGAGATCATGGGCGGCCCGGCCGAAGTCCAGGAGTGGGAGGTCGCTGTCATGCACCGCATGCACACCGCCCACCACGGTGCCTGCGCCCGGGTGATCTGGAACGACGGCGACCCCGCCGACGCCGACCGGATGATCGACAGCTTCCGGATGACCATCCTGCCCCAGCTCGAGGACCTGCCGGGCTGCTGCAGCGTCAGCGTCATGCTCGACCACAGCAGCGGCCGCGCCGTCGTCACCACGACCTACGACAGCCCCCAGGACATGGCCGGCGCCAAGGACAGGGCCATCCAGATGCGCGAGGAGTTCGTGCGCCAGTTGAACCGAACGGTCACCGACGTGGCCGAGTTCGAGCTGGTCCTCGCACACCTGCGGGTGCCCGAGACGGTCTGACACGCCGCGAGGCATGGTCGGCCGGGCGGCCTTCGGTGGCCGCCCGGCCACCGGGGGCGACGGTCGGGCAGCCAAGTGTGCTCCGGCAGAGCATTCTTGGTCCGACCTTCCTCCCGGCTCATGGATGGACGCTGTGACCACGGCTGAACCGAACGCGGAAGCGCCGAAGCGAGGCCGTCACGCCAAGCGTGACGACACGGACGACCAGCCCGTCGACGAGAGCCGGGACGACGAGAAGTCGCCGGACGAGGACACCGCCGAGGAACCGCGCGAGAAGAGTCCCGAAGCCGAGGCCAGCGACGTGAGCCCCGACGCGGAGGCGCGCGACGGGGACTCCGGCGGTGCGGACCCGCACGACGACGAGAGCGCCGCCGACGAGAAACCAACGGACGAGAAGCAGGCCGGGGCCGCGCGCGAGCACAAGCCCTCCGCCGCGACGGCCGTCTCCGCACAGCCCCGCGAGGAGCAACCGGCCGAGCCGACGAGGAAGCGCTCCGGGCATGCGATCGCGCACCACCCGGCGGGCCCCTCACTGCTCACCGCCGCCGCGCTGGTGATCGCGCTGGCCCTCGTCCCCCTCCTCTTCGACCAGTTGCGCTTCGAGGTCGCCTCCCGCGCCGCGGACGCCGCCCGCAGCGCGGCCGCCCCCTGGCCGGCCGTGAGCGAGCCGTGGTTCTGGCCCGGCTGGGTGGCGACGGCGGCCGCGATCATCGGACTGGTCGTCCTCGTGGTCGCGGCGATCGGGATCAGGCTGCCCGATGTCGCCGTCCTCGTGACCGCCGTCGTCCTCGCGGCCGCGACGGCACGCGCGGCGTGGGCGACGTTCGGCGTCCTCAACGCCGGACTGTGGGAGCTCATCCCCGTCTGCATCGTGTGCGTGATCGCCTTCGCCGCCGCCGTCACGGCGGCCTTCCGGTGGCGTTCACCCGACAAGGACGACTCAGGCACCGGCGCCGGCGAGGTCGCGGGCGTGACGATCGGCGCCTGGCTGCTCGTCGTCCTCCTGCTCCTCGGCGGCTCGGCGATCGCCAGCAGCGCGGAGACGCACGCCTTCGGCAACGTCACCTCACCCCCGCAGGACCTGGCGGGCCTGCTCAGCGTGCGCGCCGCGGACGCCCCGGAGCTCGACGACCTCCGCGGGTCGTGGGTGCCTCAGGTCGCCGCCGCCCAGGTCGACGACGACGCCGGCGCGTCCGCCTACGCCGTCGTCCACCACGACTGGACGACCCGGTTCCCGACCGTCCTCGCCCGTGGGGACGACGTCGGCGCCGACGACCTCGACGACACGTGGTGGCTGAGCCTGGTCGCACAGCCGGTCGGCTCCGAGGCCGAGGCGGCCGCGTGGTGCGCCACGAACAGCGTGCCGAACTGCACTCCGCGGCTGATCGGCGACTGACGAGCTACTGAGCCGACCTTCGCATCGACCACATCTGGGCCGGCCGCTCGAACTGGGTCGCGACCTCCCAGCTCACGGCGCCGTTGACGACCTCCTTGCGGAAGTTGCCCACCGCCGCCCGCGCCAGGTCCGGGTCCGCCGCCACCCGCGTCGCCAGCTCCAGGGCCCGCTCCTCCACGGCGGCGTCGTCCACCGACTCCCACGCCAGTCCGAGCTCCGCGGCCCGGACGCCGTTGATCTCCTCGCCGAACAGCGCCATCGCGGCCGCCGCCTCCCGGCCGATCAGCCGCGACAGGATGACGAAGTGCCCGCCGCCCGGGTGCAGCCCGCGCTTGAGGAATCCGCAGATCAGCCGCGCGTCGCTGGCCACGATCCGCAGGTCGGTCGCGAGCAGCATGTTCATTCCTGCGCCCACCGCCGAGCCACGCACCGCCGCGACAGTCGGCACGCGCACCTGGCCCAGCCGGTAGAAGGAGTCGTAGATCTTGCCCATGCCCTCGTAGGCGTCCGGCGCCGCCGGGTCCTTGCCGGCCGAGGTCAGGGTCGCGATGTCCCCGCCCGCGCAGAACGACTTGCCGACCGCCTTGATGACCAGCGCGCCGACGTCGGCCCGCCCGTCCACCTCGTCGAAGGTCGCGATCAGCTCATCGGCCATCGCCGGCGTCAGCGCGTTGCGGCGGTCGGGCGCGTTCAGCGTCACCACCGCGACCCCGCCGTCGACCTCGAGCAGGACCTCACCGGAGTCGGAAGTCACGGGCACACCTTTCGAAGAGACGTTCGGTCAGACGATGCGGGTCAGCGCCGGCCAGAGGCCGTCCGGGCCGTCGGCCAGCACCCCCGCGCCGAGCACCCGCGACCATGCCAGCTCGCTGCCGGCCTCGTCGCGCCAGGACCACAGCCGCTTGGTCAGGTGATGCAGCTTGTGCTCCTGGGTGAACCCGATCGCGCCGTGCACCTGGTGGGCCAGCCGCGCCACGACCTCGACCGCCGCCCCCGCCCGCACCTTCGCGGCCGCGGCGGCCAGCACCACGTTCTCGTCGCGCTCCACCGCCTGGACGGCGGCATCGGTCAGCGCCGTCACCGCGGTCACCTCACCCGACATCTCGGCGAGCTCCATCTGGATCGCCTGGAACTTGCCCAGCGGCCGGCCGAACTGCACCCGCTCCCCCGCGTACTGCACCGTCCACGCCAGCACCTGCTCCAGCGCCGCGGCCAGCTGCACCGCCCGTGTCAGCGCGTACCGGGCCTTCAGCTCCTCGAGCTGCGCCGAGTTCAGCAACGCCCCGGACGCAGCGACGTCGTCCAGCACCAGCGAACCGCGGGGCTCCCCAGCGAGGTTCACCGCGGACGTCGCCTCGATCCCGGAGACGTCGATCAGGCCCAGCACGGGGCCTGCCGCACCGGCAGCGAGGACGACGAGGTGCCGGGCCGCGCCGCTCCACGCGACATCGGTGACCGTCCCACTCAGGGTGAACCGGCCGGGCCCGTCGCCGTCGTCCGACGCATGGGCGGTCACGGCCGGACCCAGGGCGAACGTGAGCGGCTCGTCGACCGGCGGCAGCGTCAGGTCCGCGGCCACGACCGCCGGACCGGCCACCAGCAGCTGCTCGGCCACCGGCACTGCGGCGGCACCGGCGGCCAGCGTGCGCACGATCGCGACCGCGTCGGCCAACTCGCCGCCCGAGCCCCCCGACGATTCGGGCAGGCCCACGCCCGTCAGTCCGGCGGACGCCAGGGCCGACCACAGCCCGGCGTCCCACCGCCGCTCCGCGGTCAGCGCGAAGGGCTCGAAGCCGGTGAGGATGTCGCGGACGGTCTCGACGACCAGGTCCTGATCGCTCATCGCAGCCCCAGCCCGCGCGCCACGATCCCGCGAAGGATCTCGTTGGTGCCGCCGCGCAGCGTGTAGCCCGGCGCGTGCAGTTGCGCCTCGGCCAGCGCCCGGCCGAGCGGATCGGGCGAGTCCAGGGACGGCGTCACGTCGACCACCCGCCGGATCTCGTCGATCACGTCGCCCTCGAACGTCGTCCCCACGTCCTTCACCAGGGCGGCGGGGATGTTCGGCAGCTCCCCCCGGTCCAGCGCCGCGGCGATCCGCAGCGACATCTGCCGCAGCGCGAGGATGCTCGCCGACAGCCGGCCCAGCGTCGCCACCGCCGCCGGATCGTCGGCCGCCGCCACCCGTCGAGCGAACTCGGCGACAAGTGGATATGTCGACAAGAAGCGTTCCGGCCCCGACCGCTCGAAGGCCAGTTCGGCGGTCACCTGGTGCCAGCCGTTGCCCTCCTCGCCGAGCAGCATGTCGCCGGGGACGACGACGTCCTCGAACACCATCTCGTTGAAGTGGTGGCCGCCGTCGAGGATGCGGATCGGGTTGATCGTGATGCCCGGCAGCGACAGGTCGATGAGCAGCTGTGACATGCCGGCGTGCCGGTTGGCCGTGTCCTGGGGCGAGGTGCGCACGAGGGTGATCGCGTAGTGCGAGTGGTGCGCGTTCGACGTCCAGACCTTGGCGCCGTTGACCACCCAGTCGCCGCCGCCGTTCCGGGTAGCCTTCGTGCGGATCGAGGCGAGGTCGGAACCGGAGTCGGGCTCGCTCATCCCGATCACGAAGTAGCACTCGCCCGCGGCGATCCGCGGCAGGAGCTCCTGGCGCTGCTGCTCGGTGCCGTAGGTGAGCAGGTTCGGCCCCGACTGGCGGTCGGCGATCCAGTGCGCGGCCACCGGGGCGCCGGCGGCCAGCAGCTCCTCGGTGACGGCGTACCGCTCCATCGCCGAACGCTCGTGCCCGCCGTACTTCTTCGGCCAGGTCATCCCGAGCCAGCCGCGCTCGCCGAGCTTGCGGGAGAACGCCGGATCGACGCCGGAGAGCCAGGTGTCCACGTGGGTGGTGAACGAGCCGGCGGCAAGCTCCGCGGCGAGGAACTCGCGGACCTCCGCCCGGACCTGCTCGGCCGCCTCGGACCGCGGCGCGGGCGCCAGCGTCAACGAGTTGGTGCTCATCCTTCGGAGGGTGCCAGACGACGGGACCGACGGCCCCCGCAGGTCAGGGTTGGGAGTCCTCGTCCTCCGGGGTGCCACGGGTCAGTTGCCGCAGCTCGCTGACGACGTCGTTCGCGACCGAGCCCAGCGAGTTCAGCGCTCCCGTCACCAACCGACGAACGCCGGTCATGTCCAGCCCGAGCCCCGCTCCGATCCCCGCGGCGACGTCGAGCCCCCGCAGCTCGCCCTCCGACGGGCCGCGTTCGGCCAGGTCGGGCGACCAGCGCATCGCGTCACCGGACATCGACCAGTCACCCGTCGCACCGTCGATCGCCTCGGCGACCCGGTTCACCGCATCGGCCACGACTCCTCCGGTCAGCCCGCGTCGGAGTTCCACATGTCGGTCGCGAACCGCCACGCCCCGTCGGGCCGGCGGCGGAAGACGACCAGGTACTTGCCGCTGTCGAGCAGCGTCTCGCCCGACCGCCGGCCGTAGCGCCCCTCCTCGATCGCGACGTCCCCGTACTCGGCGCGGTGCACCGTCTCGAGGACCCCGCCGTCGGAACCCCCGTCGATCCGCCGCTGCCAGAAGTCGCGGACGGCGTCCTCGCCGGTGATCACCGGCGCACCGGGGGGCAGCAGCCGCGCCCCGGGCTCGTACAGCGCGGCGGCGAGTGTGGCGTCGCCCCGCTCGAGGGCGCGCACCAGGGTCGCCTTCAGCTCGTCGATGGTGCTCGCGGCGATCGTGTCGGTCTCGGCCATCCCGGCCCCCTCGGTCCGGGTCCAGGGTCGCGAGGCGCTCCCCGCCGGTCAAGCCCTCCGGTCACGCGGTACGCGTGAGCACGAGCAGCGCGATGTCGTCAGCGCGGTGGGCGCCGGTCAGGGCGTCCAGCAGCCGGTCGCAGAGCTCGTCGGGATCCGACGTGTCCGCCGCCTCCGCGGCGGCCAGCAGGTGCGCGAGTCCCGCGTCGATGTCGGCCGACCGGCTCTCCACCAGGCCGTCGGTGAACAGCACCAGTGTCGCCCCCACCGTCAGCACGCCGGCCCACTCCTGCGCCGGCGCCGGGGCCGGCGGGGCACCCAGCATCCGGCTCGGCGCCACCGGGAGGAACTCGGCGTGCCCAGCGGTCAACAGCAGCGGCGCCAGGTGCCCGGCCGAGGCGATCCGCAGCTGGCCGGTGACGGGGTCCAGCGTCGCGAACAGGGCGGTCGCCATCCGCTGCAGACCGAGCAACGACCACGACGCCTGCAGCCGGGCGATCATCGCGCTCGGCGCCGGCCGGTCGACCAGCAGCGCCCGGTAGACGGAGTTGAGCTGGCCCATGGTCGCGGCGGCGGTGATGTCGTGGCCGACGACGTCGCCGACCGCGAGCGCGACCTGGTCGTCGGGCAACCGGACGACGTCGTAGAAGTCGCCGCCCACCTCCACGCCCTGCGTCGCCGCGAGGTACCGCACGGCCATCTGCAGCCCGGCCACCTCCGGCGGGGGCGGCGGCAGCAGGTTGGCCTGCAGCGTGTGCGAGGTGCGGACGTCGAGCTCATAGCGCTGGGCCTTGGCGAGGACCAGCGACATCTGCAGGCCCAGCTGCTCGGCGACCTCCACGTCGGCCGCGGTGAACGAACTCCGCCGCCGGTCGGTCGCGAGCGTCAGCACCCCCAGCCGGCGGCCGTCGGCCATCAGCGGAACCGCGACGACGCTGGTCAGTTCCATCGCCCGGATCGCCTGCCGGTGCCGGTCCTCGGACGTCACCCCGGCCAGGAACTCCTCGTCCACCACCCGGACCCACTGCGTGCCGCCCTGCTGCATCGCGCGCGTGCTCGGGTGCGTCGCGGACCGCTGTGAGAGGTGCCGCTCCCGGACCTCGTCGGCCAGGTACTGGCGCGTCGGATCGCGGTGCCGTGCCGTCGCCCGTACCGGGCCCTGCTCGGTCTCCAGGTCGATGACGCACAGGTCGGCGAGCCGATCCACGGAGAGGTGGGCGAGCCGCTCGACCGTCTCGCGCACGTCCGCGGCCTCGGCCAGCAGCCGGGCGGCCTCGAGCAGGAAGGCCGACCGCTCCGCCTGCCGCGCCGTCTCCTCGTGCAGCCGGGCCCGCTCCAGCGCCTGGCCCGCCTGACGGCCCAGGGTCCAGAGCAGGTCGACGTCGGCCGGGCCGGTGACCGTCACGGCCTCGGGTTCGTCGAGGCTGATCAGGTCACCCCCGGCGGCGCCGAGCCCGAGGACGAGCACCCCGAGCCGGCGGCTGTCGGCCGTCACCGGCACGAGCACGAGGCTCGATAACCCGCCGGCCGCCATTGCCCCCGCGATCTCGGGGCGGACCGACCGGAGCCGCTCGTCGAGGGGGATCGTCCGCACCCCCTGTTCCAGTTCCAGGGCGAGCTGACCGATCGCCGCCGCCTGGAGCTCGTGCAGCAGCTCGGCCGGCAGACCCACCGCGTGCTCGGTGTGCAGCCGCGGGAGATCGTCGATCCCGCCCGCCGGCTCCTCCTCGACCAGCACCAGCGCGGCGCCGCGTGCTCGAAGCGCCGCACGGCCGCGTTCGACGATCACCGCCGCGACATCGGCCACTGACGTCGCGGCGGCCATGTCCGACACGACCTGCTGCACCGTCCTCGACCGTGCCTCGGACTCCTCGGCCGCCCGCTGGGCGGTGAGCAGCTCGCGCTCGTAGCGCCGCCGCGCGGTCGCCTCGAACAGGGTCGCCCGCATCAGCACCGGCGTGCCGTCGTCGTTCCGCAGCTCGACGGCGTTGATCAGGCACGGCAGGACAGACCCGTCCATGCGGACGACGTCGAGCGCGATCTCGCGCACCGCCCCCTGCATGCGCAGCAGCGGCACGACGTGGGTCTCGTGAAACACCCGGCCGCCCATGGTGAGCAGGTCCTGGAACCTGGCGCCGAGCAAGGCGTCGGGCGACCGGCCGGTCCACGCGCAGAACGTCCGGTTGACCTTGACGATCCGGCCGTCGGGCAGCGCCGACAGATAGCCCATCGGCGCGTTCTCGTACAGGTCGGCGGGGTCCTCCTCCAGCAGCCGGCCCAGCTGTTCGCGCGGATCCGGCTCGCCCGCTGCGCCGCTCATCCCGTCACCCCGTCAGGAACGCCCGGATCGCGGCGGTCGTCTCCTCCGGCGAGCTCAGGTGCGGCACGTGCCCGACGGCCGAGAGCTTGGTGAAGGTGCTCCCGGCGACGGCATCGTGGACGTACCGGCCGACGACGTCGGGGGCGATGACGTCCTCGCTGCACTGCAGGACCAGCGTGGGGACGGCGATGTCGGCCAGGTCGGCGCGGTTGTCGGACAGGAACGTGACGCGGGCGAACTGCCGGGCGATGTCGGGGTCGGTCCGGCAGAAGCTGTTGGTCAGCTCCTCGGCGAGCTCCGGCTGGTCGGGGTGGGCGCCCATGATCACCGGCGCCATCTGCGCGGACCAGCCGAGGTGGTTGCTGTCGAGGGCGTCGAGCAGCCCGAGGATGTCGGCGCGGCTGAACCCGCCGACGTAGTCGCCGTCGTCGACGTAGCGCGGATTGGGCCCGACCATCACCAGCGCCCCGAACAGCTCCGGCGCGTCCTGCAACGCGGCCTCCTGAAGTGCAAGGACGCCGATCATCGCGCTGACCGAGTGGCCGACGAGGACGACGTTCTCGAGCTCGAGCTCCCGGCAGATCTCGACGATGTCGCGCGCATAGCCGCGCAGCGAGCCGTACTTCTCGGGGTCGTAGGCGCTGAGGTCGGAACTGCCGGCCCCGACGTGGTCGAAGAGGACGACGCGGTGATCGACCTCGAAGTCCGGGGCGACGAAACGCCACATGGCCTGGTCGCAGCCGAACCCGTGCGCGAACACCATGGGGCGCCCGGAGGGCACCCCGCTGACGGTCACGCAGTTCCGCGCGAGAACGCTGCCCACGGGTCCGACCCTATGGGACGACGGGCAGTCGCCGCCCGCCCGTGTCGATCAACGTTGCGGATCACCATCGGTCACCGACGACCCACGGACAGCCAGGCACCCGCGAGCGTGTTCGAAACCCCCTGTTGCTGACGGTCCGATTGCCCCTACCCTCCCCGGCATCCGCCCTGGCAGAGCGCCGGAACCCCGGCGCGCCCGCCGCACGCACGAGCGCCGAACGAGGTGTCCCATGGCCGCAGTCGCGGTCCGCCCGGCCAGCCTGATCCCGGTCCCCCGCTCCCCGCAGTCCGTTGCCCCGGGTCCGGTCCCGACGTCGGCTCCCGCCGAGATCGGCGAGCGCCACAGCCCCGCCTGCCGGGCCGTGGCCTACCAGCGGGTGCTGCACCAGCTCGTCCGCCGTGAGCTGCGGCTGCTCGGCGAACTCTCCAGCTGGGCGCCGGCCGCCGAGGCCGAGCGCACCGCCGCCCTCACCCGGCACGCCGACCTGATCGGTCGCGTCCTGCTGCACCACCACGCCGTCGAGCGCGAGGCCGTCTGGCCCGCCCTGCTCCGCGCGGTGCCCGGCGACCGAGTGAGCGCCGTCCGTGCCGCGATCGACGACTGGACCGGGCGCTGCGCCCGGATCGACCACCGGCTGCGCGACCTCTCGACCGCTGCCCGCCAGTGGCAGGTGGCCGGCACGGCTGGCGCGCGGGACGCCTTCGCGCTCGCCTGCCTCGACCTGGCCGACGCGGTCGACGCGCAGACCGCCGATGAGGAGTCCGTCCTGCTGCCGCTGCTCGGCGAGCACCTCGACTCCGGCGACTGGGCCGCGATCGCCCGCTCGTCGCACTGCCGGCTCTCCGCCCGCGAGCAGTTGTTCGTGCTCGGCCTGGCGCTGGAGGACTCCAGCGCGGCGGACCGCGCGCGGCTGATCAGCGGGCTGTCACCGGCGACCCGCGTGGCCTGGCGGCTGCACGGGCGCCGGGACTACCGCGCGGCCGTCGTCCGGCTGCGGGGTGCGCCGCCGGCGGCGTGACTCAGTAGCGGGACGTGCCGCAGTCCTCGCAGCGCTTGCGCACGGCTGCGGTCTCGGCCTGGCAGTTCTCGCAGACCCACGTGGTCCGCTCCTTGGTGCGCTCCTTGATGGCGGTGCTCATGGGTCTCTCCCCCTCGTCGCAGGTTCCCCGTCGACGGTAGGGAGCAGACGTGACGGGAAGGTGTCCCCGGAGTTGCGCTTGGCGACCGACTAATCGGGGCCGATGAGTTCGGGGGCCGATGAGTTCGGGGGCCGAGCGGGGTCGGACCTGACCGTGACCACCTTCGTACTGATCCCCGGGGCCGGCGGCCAGGCCTGGTACTGGCACCGGCTGGGAGCCGAGCTCGAGCGGCGAGGCCACGTCGCGATCGCCGTCGACCTCCCCACGGACGACGACACCGCCGGCCTGGATGCCTATGCCGACACCGTGGTGACGGCCGCAGGGGAGCACTCCCCCGTCGTGCTCGTCGCGCAGTCGATGGGCGGGCTCACCGCGCCGCTCGTCTGCGGGCGACTGCCGCTCGAGCTGCTGGTGCTGGTCAACGCCATGATCCCGCTCCCCGGCGAGACCGGCGGCGCGTGGTGGGCGGCCACCGGCCAGGGCGCCGCGCAGGCCGCGCACTGGGAGCAGGAGGGGCTCGCCGGCGAACCCGAGGAGGACACGGTCTTCTTCCACGACGTCCCGGCCGACGTCGTCGCGGACGCGCAGCAGCAGCCGTTCGCCCAGTCGACCCGGCCCTTCGAGGACCCGTGGCCGCTGGCCGCCTGGCCCGACGTGCCGACCCGGGTGCTCGTGGCACGCGACGACCGGCTCTTCCCCGCCGAGTTCCAGCGGCGCCTCGCCGCCGAGCGGCTGGGCATCACCCCCGACGAGATGCCCGGCGGCCACCTGGTGGCGCTGAGCCGCCCGGTCGAACTGGCCGACCGGCTGGAGGGCTACCTGAGGTCGGGCTGAGCGTCCGGGCGTCGACCAGGCATGCTCGTCGGGAGCCAGGACGATGGCAGCACAGCGACGGAGAGAGATCAGCTTGTCTTCAGCACGACCCGCTCCCGAGGACGACCCCGAGCTCGCGGCCGAGCAGGGCTACGTCACCGGGCTGCACCGGCGGCTGGACGACATCCGGGCCGTGGTGGTCACCCGCCTCGACGACGCCCTGGCCAGCGTCGCGCACAACCCGCAGGCCGTCGGGGAGCGCGAGGCGACCGTCCAGCTCTACACCGAGCGCCTGGTCGCCCTCGACGCCGCGGAGAGCGGCCTGTGCTTCGGCCGGCTCGACCGCCGCGACGCCGTCGTCCCCCGGTACGTCGGCCGGATCGGGCTGCAGTCGGAGGACGGCGGCGAGGAGCCGCTGCTCGTCGACTGGCGGGCACCCGCCGCGCAGCCGTTCTACACCGCGACCCCGCTGCACGACCTCGGCGTCCGCCGTCGCCGGCACATCCGGACGCGCGGCCGCACCGTCGTGAGCATCGCCGACGAGACCCTCGACCTCGACGATCCGGACGTCGCCCAGCGGTCCGGGCTGGCCGGGGAGTCCGTGCTGCTCGCCGAGCTGAACGCCAGCCGCACCGGCCGGATGACCGACATCGTCCGCACCATCCAGGCCGAGCAGGACCGGATCATCCGCGCCGACCACCGCGGCGTGCTCGTCGTGCAGGGCGGGCCGGGCACCGGCAAGACCGCCGTCGCCCTGCACCGTGCGGCCTACCTGCTCTACACGCACCGCGAGCGGCTGGCCCGCAGCGGTCTGCTCATCGTCGGCCCCTCCCCCACGTTCCTGCGCTACATCGCCGACGTGCTGCCCTCCCTCGGCGAGACCGGGGTCGTGCTGGCCGACGTCGGCAGCCTCCGGCCCGGCGTGGAGGCGCACGCCGACGAGCGCCCCGAGGTCGCCGAGGTCAAGGGCCGGGCCGCCATGGCCGACGTCATCGCCGCCGCCGTCGCCGACCGCCAGTCGTCCCTCGACGCGCCGGTGGAGATCACCATCGACGGGACGACGCTGCGGTTCACCCCCACCGACGCCGCCCGCGCCCGGACCCGCGGCCGGGCCGCCTCCCGGCTGCACAACGAGGCCCGCCCCGCGTTCGCCCGCCGGGTGATCGACCGGCTGGCCCAGCGCTACGCCGACCGCCTGGGCGCCGATGTCCGGGGCGGCGACAGCCTGCTCGACGCCACCGACGTCGCCGCGCTCCGCCGGGAGATCGCCGGCGAACCGGCCGTCCACGCGCTGATCGATCGGCTCTGGCCGCGGCTGACCCCGGAGCGGCTGGTCCGCGACCTGTTCGACTCCCGGGAACGGCTGGAGGCGGCGACCCCCGGCTGGAGCGACACCGACCGCGACCTGCTGCTGCGCCCACCGTCGTCCCCCTGGACCCCGGCCGACGTCCCGCTGCTGGAGGAGGCCGACGAGCTGCTCGGCGTCGACGACTCCGCCGAGCGCGCCGCGGCACGACGCGACGAGCAGCGGCGGCGGCGGGACGCCCAGGAGACCCTGGACATGCTGCACGGCTCCCGCTCGACCGACGCCGAGACCGAGGAGGAGGCCGAGGAGCTGAGCGCCGGCGACCTGCTCGACGCCGAGGGCCTGGCCGCCCGCCAGGACGTGCGCGACAGCCGGACGACCGCCGAGCGCGCCGCCGCCGACCGCACCTGGACCTACGGCCACGTGATCGTCGACGAGGCGCAGGAGCTCTCGGCGATGGCGTGGCGGCTGCTGCTGCGCCGGAACCCCACCCGGTCGATGACCCTGGTCGGTGACGTCGCCCAGACCGGATCGCTGGCCGGCGCGACCAGCTGGGCAGAGGTCCTCACCCCGCATCTCGGCACGCACTGGCGGACGGAGGAGCTGACGGTCAACTACCGCACCCCGGCCGAGATCATGGAGGTCGCCGCGGCGGTGCTCGCCGCCGGTGGCTCCACCGCCTCGGCCGGCCAGTCGGTGCGCTCGACCGGCGTCCGCCCCTGGGCGCTCCGCGTGACCGACGCCGACCTGGCCGCCGCCGTGGTGGCGGCCGCGAAGGCGTTCGAGGCCGAGGACGGCACGCTTGCGGTGCTGGCGCCGCCCAGCCGCATCTCCGCCATCAGCACAGCACTTCTCGGTAGGGCGCTGCCCGAGTCCTCGGCCGACCTGACCGCCGGTCCCGTCGTCCTGCCGCCCGCGGGCGCGAAGGGCCTGGAGTTCGACTCGGTGCTCGTCGTCGACCCGGACGGGATCGTCAGCGAAGGCGTGCGCGGGCACAACGACCTCTACGTCGCGCTCACCCGCGCGACCCAGCGGCTCGGCGTCGTCCACACCGGCGACCTGCTGCCCGAGCTGCGCGGGCTGAAGCCCGCCTAGCCGACCCCGCCCCGGACCTCCAGGACGACGCCGCTCGCCGGACGCGCGGGGATGCGGCGCAGCGAGATCGACAGGTCCTGGTCCGGGACGTCGAACTCCAGGCGGGCCAACCGGACGGCGAGCGCGGAGAGCAACGAGACGGTGATCTGCTCGCCCGGGCAGCGGTGCCCGGTCCGCGGGTCTCCCCCACCCTGCGGGATCAGCTCGAACGCGCCGATCTCGCGGCCGAGAAACCGTGCCGGGCGGAACGCGTACGGGTCCCCCCACAGCTCGGCGTCGTGGTTCTGGCCGAAGATGTCGAGCAGCACCATGGCGTTCTTCGGGATCGTCTCGCCGTCCCACTCGATCTCCCGTGGCGCCCGGCCACCGATGAACGGGGCGAACGGGTAGAAGCGCCGCACCTCGTCGGCGAACGCGTCGGCGAAGGCGGCGTCGCCGTCGGCCAGGCGCGTCCGGTTCTCCGGCCAGCGGATCAGCGCGTGTGCGGAGAAGGCCAGGAACCACGCGACCGCCGTCGTGGGCCGGATGACGTTGAGCAGTTCCACCGCCGCGACCCGCGGCTCGAGCTGCTCGCCGTCGGCGTCCCGGTGCCGCGCGACGACGCCGACGGCCGAGCCCGGCTCGGCGGTCACGCTGCCGTCCCGGACGCCCTCGACCAGCCGGGCGAGCCACCCCTCGCGGCGGGTGCGGGCCCGCCGCGCCCGGAAGTGCCGCGGACCGCCGGTGGCGAAGCCGTCGACCATCGCGACGAGGTCGCGGGCCACGCCGGGCACCTCGTCGTCGGTCACGGGGACGCCGGCCCAGCGGCAGACGGCGCCCGCGAGGACCCGGGAGGCCTCGTCGAGCAGCACGATCTGTGGCTGGTGCGCCCACCCGCCGACGGCCCCGTCCCAGGCCGAGGTGGCCTCCTGCACCAGTGCGGCGATGCCGTCCTCACGCATCAACAGCGCGACGAACATCGACTTGCGCACCCGGTGCGCCTCGCCGTCCAGGGTGTGGACGGCGCCCTTGCCGAACAGGGTCGCCTGCACCGGCTCCGGAAGTGCGCCCGACCGGCGCACGTGGTCCTCGTCGTAGAGGAACCGGGCCGCGTCCGGGCCCTCGATGCCGACCGCCGGCATGCCACCCAGCCGGGTGGGCACGGTCCGCCGGCCGAGCGCACGCCGCTTGTCAGGAAGCCAGGCGTACCCCTTGGTCAGCAGCAGCAGGCCGTTCTCGAGACGGGGCATACCGCCTCGGTGCCCAGGACGGTTCCCGGGGAATCACTCCCGGGTCAGGGCCCCGCACCCGCCGGCACCGCACGCACAGCCGGCGCACGCCGAGGGGACCGCTGCCGGCGCCGGCTCGGCGGCGACCCGGCGCAGCCCGGTCGCCGCGACGACCAGCGGAACGGCGAGGACGGCGACGGCCAGCGCCGCGACCACGGTGGCGACGTCGGACGCGCGGGCCCAGCCCTGCGCGACCCCGGTGGCGACCAGCAGGCCGGTGACGAGGACGGTCCACACCAGCAGGGCCTGCCCACCGCGGCGCGCGGCGCCCTCACGGCTCAGCAGCGCCGCAGCCGCGGCCAGCAGCAGCACGGGGACGACGACCAGCAGAACCCGCGCGGCCAGCGCGCCGGAGGAGAAGGCGACGACGAGGCCGGCCGCGCCGACGCCCAGCGCACCCGAGCCCAGACGGCGGGCCCGCGCGGCGAGGGCAGGACCGACCGCGCCGGATCGCGCACCGCGCAGCAGGACCGCTCCCCGGACGACGAGGAAGGCGCCCAGCGCACCGAGCAGCAGCCGCGCCCCGGCGGCGTCCCAGACGACGGACGTGATCGCGACGGCGATCATCGCGATCCCCAGCGCCAGCCACTGGGGCCAGGCCCGCCGGGCCTCCTCGGGCGTCGCGACGCCCTGGGTGCCCGCGGTCAGGATGGGAGTTCCGCCGTACGCCACGGGGCCAGTGTCCCTCACCGCGGCCCTCGTTCCGCAGGCACCGGACCGGGAGCCTGTGACACGCTGAGCCGCTGCCCGTCGGAAGTCAGAGGATCCGGTCATGAGTGCACAGGGAACGGCCCGCTCGGCCATGGGTGCCGCCGACGAGGCGGGCAACAGCGACGCCCTCGAGCACCTCGCCCGGATCGGCCTGATCGCCTACGGGATCGTCCACCTGCTCGTCGCCTGGCTGGCCCTGCAGCTCGCCTGGTGGGGCGGGAGCGGGGAGTCGGCCGACCAGTCCGGCGCCATGTCCACCCTGGCGGAGTCGCCCGTCGGCAAGCCCCTGCTCTGGGTGATCGCCCTCGGGCTGATCGCGCTGGCGGCCTGGCAGGCGGCCGAGGTGCTGCGCTGGCGCCACGGCTGGTCGGGCTCGGGCAAGACGCGGACGAAGGCCCTGCGGAAGTCCGGCAACGCGCTGGTCAAGGCTGCGATCTACATCGCGCTCGCGGTGCTCGCCCTCCGGTTCGCGACCGGCAGCGGCCAGTCCAGCTCCCAGTCACAGCAGGAGACGACGGCCGGCGTCCTGGGCTGGCCGGGTGGCCAGTTCATCGTCGGGGCCGCCGGGCTCATCCTCATCGGCTCGGGCATCTGGCACGTGAAGAAGGGCGTGACCAAGAGCTTCCTGAAGCAGGTCGACACCACCGAGG
The DNA here is from genome assembly GCF_004570875.1 of Blastococcus sp. CT_GayMR16. Classification (GTDB taxonomy): domain Bacteria; phylum Actinomycetota; class Actinomycetes; order Mycobacteriales; family Geodermatophilaceae; genus Blastococcus_B. The sequence continues at coordinate 131,346 of NZ_SPQK01000012.1, forward strand.
CATCGGCGTCGGCCCTTCGCCTGGTCACCCGGCTCGGGCAGGTCGGGTTCCCCGGCAAGGGCGTCGCCCTCGCGCTGGTCGGCGGCCTGCTCGTGTACGCCGCGATCACCTTCGACCCGTCGAAGGCGCAGGGGCTCGACGGCGCGCTGCACACCGTTCTGGAGCTGCCGTACGGCCCGATCCTGCTGACTCTGGTCGCCGTCGGGATCGCGGCCTTCGGGGCCTTCCTCTTCGTGCGGGCGCGCTATCCGGAGCGCACGTGAGCGTGCGTACTCCCCGCTCGCTGCTCGACCGGGCCCACGGGGCCGTCGACCGTGCCCGTGAGGTCACCGACCACCCGGTCCTGACGCACGTCGCCCGGGTGGGCCTGATCGCCTACGGCGTCATGCACTTCCTCATCGGCTACCTCGCGATCCGGCTGGCCTGGGGGCTGCGCGGCGCGGACGCGGACCAGACCGGTGCCCTGCAGACCGTGGCGGACGGACCCGCCGGAGCGGTGCTGCTCTGGACGATCGGCCTCGGCATGCTCGCCCTCGCCCTGTGGCAGGCCGGCGAGGTGCTGCTCTGGTGGCACGGGCTGCTCGATCCCGCCCACCGGAAGCGCACGGCGCTGGTCTGCACGAAGTGCCTGGCCAAGGCCCTGGTCTACGCCGTCCTCGGGATCACCGCGCTGCTGTTCGCGGTGGGGCTGGAGTACGAGGCCGACGAGCGGCTGCGGGACCTCACCGACGAGACGCTGGAGATCCCCGGCGGCGCCGTGCTGGTGGGCGGGGTGGCCACCGGGGTGATCGCCGTCGGCCTCTACACGCTCGTCCGGGGCATCACCGGCGGGTTCATGAAGGACATCGACCTGCCGGCGGCGCCCGACCGCTGGGAGCCGCTCATCGAGGGCATCGGCCGGGTCGGATACGTCGCGAAGGGCATCGCCTTCGCGGTCATCGGCGTCCTGCTGTGGCAGGCGGCGCACTCCGCCGACGTCTCGACCGCGACCGGGCTGGACGGCGCCCTGGCCGCCATCGCCGACGTGCCCGCCGGGCCGTGGCTGCTCACCGCCGTCGCGATCGGCTTCGCCGCATTCGGGGTCTACGCGCTGGCTCGCGCCCGCTACCCCGACCGCGACCCGTCGTCCTGACCTACGCCCTCGGGCCGCCGGCGACGTAGATGACCTGGCCCGAGACGAAGCCGGCACCCTCGCTGACCAGGAACGACACCGTGTGTGCGATGTCCTCCGGCTGGCCTGCCCGGGCGACCGGGATCGCCGCCGCGCGCGCCTGCACGTAGGGCTCCCACTCCTGACCGATCCGCTCGGCCGTCGCCCGGGTCATGTCGGTGACGATGAACCCCGGCGCGATCGAGTTCGCCGTGACGCCGAACTTGCCCAGCTCGATGGCGAGGGTCTTGGTGAACCCCTGCAGCCCGGCCTTCGCGGTCGCGTAGTTGGCCTGCCCCCGGTTGCCGAGCGCCGAGGTGCTCGACAGGTTGACGATCCGGCCCCACTTCGCCTCGGTCATGTGCTTCTGGACGGCGCGGGCCATGAGGAACGAGCCGCGCAGGTGCACGTGCATGACCAGGTCCCAGTCGGCGTCGGTCATCTTGAACAGCAGGTTGTCGCGGGTGACCCCCGCGTTGTTGACCAGCACGACCGGCGGGCCGAGCTCGGCGGCGATCCGGTCGACGGCCGTCTGCACCTGCTCGGAGTCGCCGACGTCGGCGCCGACGGCCAGCGCCCGCCCCCCGGCGGCCTCGATCGCCTCCACGGTGCCGCGGGCGTCGTCCTCGGTCAGGTCGATCACCGCGACGGCGAAGCCGTCGGCGGCCAGCCGCTGGGCCGTCGCCGCGCCGATCCCCCGCGCGGCTCCGGTGACGATCGCGACCCGCTCGCTCATGCCGACACCCGCTCGAACAGCGCGGCGAGGCCCTGACCGCCGCCGATGCACATCGTCTCCAGGCCGTAGCGGGCGTCGCGCCGCTCCATCTCGCGCAGCAGCGTGGCCAGGATGCGGCCGCCGGTGGCGCCCACCGGGTGGCCGAGGGAGATGCCCGACCCGTTGACGTTGGTCCGCTCGAAGTCGCTGTCGGTGAAGCCCCACTCGCGGGTCACCGCGAGCACCTGGCTGGCGAAGGCCTCGTTGAGCTCGATCAGGTCGACGTCGGCGAGCTTCACGTCGGCCTGGGCCAGGGCCTTCGCCGTCGCCGGGACCGGGCCGATGCCCATGGTCCGCGGCGGCACGCCCGCGACGCCCCACGACACCAGCCGGGCCAGCGGGCGCAGGCCCAGCTCGGCGGCCTTCTCCGTCGTCGTGACGATCGCGACCGCCGCTCCGTCGTTCTGGCCGCTGGCGTTGCCGGCGGTGACGGTGGCGTCGGCGTCGTCCCTGCCCATGATCGGGCGAAGCTTGGCGAGCGTCTCGACGTTCGCGTCGGGGCGGATGTGCTCGTCGCGGTCGACGACCGTGTCGCTCTTGCGGCCCTTGACCGTGATCGGCACGATCTCGTCGTCGAACCGGCCGGCCGCCGCGGCGGCCGCCGCGCGCTGGTGGCTGCGGACGGCGTACTCGTCCTGCTCCTCGCGCGAGATCTTGTACTCGGCCCGCAGGTTCTCCGCCGTCTCGATCATGCCGCCCGGTACGGGGTGGTTCTGGCCGCCGGCCGTCACCCGGCCGCGGGCGAGGCCGTCCTGCAGCAGCACGCCCGGCCCGGCCTTGACGCCCCAGCGCATGGCGGTCGAGTAGAACGGCGCGTTGCTCATCGACTCCGCCCCTCCGGCGAGGACGAGCTCGGAGGCGCCCGACTGCACCTGCATGGCCGCGTAGAGGACCGCCTGCAGGCCCGAGCCGCAGCGGCGATCGATCTGGATGCCCGAGGCGGTGACCGGGAGGCCGGCGTCGAGGGCGGCCACGCGGCCGATCGCCGGGGCGTCCATCGTGGGATAGCAGTGGCCGAGCAGGACGTCCTCGACCGACTCCGGCGGCAGGCCGGTGCGCTCCAGGAGCGCACGGATCACCGTCGCCGCGAGCTCCTGGGCCGGTACGTCGCGCAGCGATCCGCCGAAGCCCCCGACCGGGGTCCGCAGCGGCTCGCAGATGACCGCATCTCGCACGGTGGTCCTCCCTGTTCGTTCCCGGCCCTCATCCGGGCGCGGGTCCGAGTGTGCCCCGGCGCGGAACTCAGCGCGCGAGCACCCTGGCGGGAGGAGGGGTCAGACCGGGGTCAGGCTGGAGCCCTGCGCCTGGTCGTCGGCGGCGACCTGCTCGGCGTGCAGCAGCTCCCACAGACCGGTGATCTGCAGCGGGCGGATGACCGCGCGGGAGGAGGCGAGGACACGCATCCGCACGTCCTGTCGGACCGCTCGCCGGTGAGCAGTGGCGAGGACGCAGAGCCCCGCGGAGTCGAGGAAGCTGACCTGCCCGAGGTCGACGGTGAGCTCGCGGACGTCGCTGTCGAGCAGCGATTCCAGGTGCTGGCGCAGGAGCGGGGCGGACGTCGAGTCGATCTCGCCGGCGGCGGTGACGACCACCGCGGGTCCGGCGACGGAGACGTCGATCGTCACCAGTTCGGTGGCGCTCGGTTCGAGTGCAGGTGCGGTCACGGGGTGCCTTTCAGGCCATCGACCGGATCAGTGGAACACCCGGTCGCGACGAGGTGCGACGCAGAGGAACACCGACACAGGTAACGGCTGCCATGTTGAACCGCGCAGCTGACGGTAGGGATGAAATCGCCGCACCGCAAGGGCCGTGCTCCGAGATCACCGGCACGGCGGATACTGGGGCGCGTGTCGATGCGGATGGTGCTCTGGGGCGTTCTGGTGGCCGTCGTCTCCGTCCTGGCGTTCCTCCTGCTGGACCCGATCCTGGCCGCGTTCGTCGCAATCCTGCTGGTGACCGGCGCGGTCGTCGCCGTCCTCGCCCGCGACTGGGACCGGCACTCGACGTATGAAGAGCGCGAGCTGGCCCGGTCCATCAAGCGGGCCGAGAAGTGGGAGCGGAACAAGGACGTGCGCGCCCGCGACCGCGCCCGCTGGGAGGCTCACCAGGCACGACAGGCGGACAGGACCGAGGGGTAATTCGGTCGACTCCGGTCGCCCCGCGCTCCTACCGTCCCTCCCATGCGGTACTTCCTGCGCCTGCGCACCCCCTGAGCTGACGTCCCGCGGCGCGGCCCCTCCGCCGCCCGCCGACCGCGCCGGTGTCCTTCCGCGGCGCTCGCTCGCCCTCTGCCCTGCCGGGTCTCCCCGCGGGCACTCGTTCGACCTGCACGGAGGTATCCCATGTCACGCCCTGCCCCGATGGCCGACGGCCCGGCCGCCGACGCCCGCGCCAGGCTCCCCGATCAGGAGTACGCCGCCTTCGACCGGCTCGCCGGCGCCGTCCTCGCGTCCCGGGGCGCGCCGCTGGGACCCCTGCTCCGCGCCCAGCTCCCGGGCACCACCGGCGTCCGCTGGCTGCGTCAGGAGAACCTGCCGCCGACCACCCGCCCCGGTGCGCTGACCAGCGCGCACTGGCTGTCGCTGTTCACCTGCTGGTCGGCCGCGCACCACGCACCGACCGGCGGGGGTCCGGGCACGCGCCGGGCCGGTGGGCGGCCGTCGGCCCACGGTCACGCGCCCGGCGCGATGGCCGTACCCCGCTGGGGCCAGTGACGGCTCCGTCCGTCAGTCCCCGACCGCGTCCTCGGCAGCAAGCTCGGCGGCGCGGTCGGGGAAGGCGAACGCTTCGGCCAGCGCCTGCCGGAGCGGCCAGGCGCCCGCCCGCCAGGCCAGCGCACGGCCCAGGGCGGCCGGGGACCCGTCGACGTGGTCGACGGTCCCGGCCGGCCACCACGTCACGGCCCGGCCGTCCACGGTGAGGTCCTCGTGGACGGCGACCTCGCCGTCGAGCTCCACGACGCCGAGCCGGGCCGCGGCGAGCCCGGCGCCCGGCAGCTGTGCCCAGCGCATCCGCCGTCCGCCACCGCTCACCGATCCCGCGACCCGCTCGCCGGCCAGCGGCAGGTCCAGCAGGTCGGCCACCGCGCCGGGCGCCCCGCCGGCGGGCACGACCGGTCCGCCGACCAGTGGCTGCAGGTACGGCGCATCGAGGACGACGGCGTCCCCGGCCACCCGGTCCGGCGCGACGCGCACCCGCTGCGGCGGGTCCACGTCGACCCCGTCGAGCGCCGCGGCGAGCCGGGCGTAGACCGTCCGCAGCACGTCGGGCCGGACCGTGCGGGCCGGGTCGCCCAGCCGGTCCAGCAGGTCGATCGCGCCGTCCACGTCGGCGAGGACGTCCTCGACCGTCATGGGCGGACGCAGCAGGTCCAGGACGGCGGCGGCGCCGGCCGCCGGTTCGTACAGCCCCAGCAGCTCCGTGCTGTCCGGGTGCCGCAGCCGGTCGGGGCGCTCCCCGCGGAGCACCGGGTGGGTCGACAGCCACCAGCGCAGGTAGCCGGGAACCGGGACGCCCCCGAGCACCACGTCGGCCCGGGCCTCCGCCGGCGCGGCGGCGAGCAGCGGCAACGCGCGGGGCCAGTCGCGCACCAGCTCCAGGTCGCGGACCGCGGTCAGCAGCGGCCAGGACGGCGGCGGGGCGTCCAGCGGCAGCCGGTCGAGCACCGCGTCGGCCCAGCGGTCGGCGTCGTCCACGCCCAGCTCCTCGGGGTCCTCGCCCCGGACCAGCGCGAACGTGTCCAGGACCCCGACGGCCCGCAGCGCGTCGGGGTCGGCGGTGGCGGCCGTCCCCGGGTCCAGCAGCCCCAGCGCCCCCTCCTCCAGGACCTCGGCGAGGGGGGACCCGGGCAGCACGAGCTCCCCCGCCGGCGCCCATCCACCGGCGGCGTCGGGCAGCGCCAGCTCCGTCAGCCAGGGCAGCTCGCCCACCGCCGGGCGGGCCGCTCCCACGAGGGCGAGCACCGCCCGCGCCAGGTCCGTGGGATCGGCGTCGTCGTCGAGGGCGTCGTCCACGGCGTCCATCGACGTCTCGACGGCGTTGCGGACCCCCGCGTCGGCGAGGACCGCGGCAGCGGTGGCCGGGAAGGCGCCCAACCGCTCCAGCAGCCGCCGGGCCGCCGGTCGCTCGACCGCCTCGGGCTCGGCCAGCCGGAGCCCCAGCGGACCCAGGTGCGCGACCGGCAGGCCCGCCTCGGGAAGAAGCACCCCGGCCGGGCCGTGCGCCGTGCGCCCGTCGACGAGCGGCACCGGCAGCGCGGCCAACTCCTCGCGGTCGGCGCCGTCGAGCGCCTCGTACAACCGCCCCCACCAGGACGCCGGCCGGTCCACCCCGCGGACCACCTCCACGACCTCGGCGAGACCGATCCGGCGGACGCCGAGCACCGCCAGCGCGGGGGTGTCCGACCGGCGGGACCAGCCGGGCGGCAGCAGCCCGGCCAGCACGTCGGCCAGGACGTGGATCCGCTCGTCGGTCGCGTCATCGAGCACCGCGGCCCGCTCGGGGAGCTGACGGGCCTTCGCGTCCCCCGCGACGGGGAGCCAGGCGGTGGCGCGCAGCCGCCCGAGCACCGCCGCGCCGAGCTGGGCGTCGAGGGCGGCCCCCGCCAGGCCGGCCCGCGGCACGAGGCGCAGCAGCACCGGGTCGGCGGGGAGCGAGGCGACCAGGTCGGCGAAGGTGTCGGCGGCCGCCGCGACCAGGGCGTCGGTGACCGGTCCCGGGGCGACGTGACGACGGTCGGGTCCGAGCGGGAAGGGCGCGATCAGCCGGAGCGGGAGGGAGAGTGGCTCGTCGCTCGGGGTCGGCGCGTGCACGACCTGCCCGGCCGGCAGCGGCTGCGGAACGCCGTCGTCGTCGAGCGGCACCGCCCAGGTCACCGTCCAGCCGCGGCGCGAGCGCTCCTCCACGGGGCGGTCGGCCAGGAGCGCGGCGGGCAGTTCACCGGATCGCTGCGCGACCTGCCAGGTGACGGTGCGCTCCCCTTCGGTCAACCGGACCCTCGGCGCCGAGCCGTCGCGGGAGAGGGTGCGGGTCGCGCCGTCCACGACCACCTCGACGGCCGTGAGGCCGGACAGCGCGAGCAGCAGGTCCACCGGCAGCCCGGTCAGGGCGGCCTCCACCCCGGGCCGGGTCCCGTCGCGCAGCGGCAGGACGACCTCCGTGGCGAAGCCGTCCGGCGGAGTCCCCCCGGCCCGCCACGGCAGCCGGAGGACCGGCACCGCTCCCCCGCGCCGCTCCACCTCGTCGGCGAGAGCAGGGAGCGCCGCGACCTCGGCCCGCGTCCGGTCGGCACTGAACCGCACCCCGCCGTCCGTGGACAGGACCGCCGGCTCGTCGCTGACCGCCAGGACGGCGGCGAAGCCGACACCGAAGCGGCCGACGCCGGCGGCCTCGTCGCGCTTGGCCGACGCCCGGAGCGTGGCCAGTCCCTGGACGCCGCCGGCGTCCAGCGGGGCACCGGTGTTCGCGGCGCGGAGGGTCTGCCCGTCCAGCTCGAGGCGGAGCCGCCCGGGGACGCCGTCGCGGGCAGCGGCGTCGGCGGCGTTCTGGGCGAGCTCGACGAGCAACCGGTCGCGGTAACCGCCGCGGACGAGGTCCTCCTCGGCGTTCGCGTCCTCCCGGAAGCGGGCCGGCGACGCGGCCCACGCCGACAGCACCCGGTCCCGGACGGCGGCGGTGCCGAACGGGTCGCCGGCCGGGCCGAGGGGAACGTGAGCCCCGCCGTCGATCCCGGTCTGCATCTGCGCGACCCTAGTTCGGCGCCGCGACCCGGCTGATGCAACTCCCGGGTGACACTGAGGTTGGGCGCGCACCGGAACGGGCACCGCAGAGCCAGAAGGACCACGCCCTCGTCCGGGAGCGTGGCGGTGCGCCCTGCACGGGCCCTGACAACGACGACGAAGGCGGTGACGGTGGCGCTCTGGCAACCGGCGCGCCTCCCGCAGGGTTTCCGGGAACTCTGGTGTCAGGAAGTCCACTCCCTGCAGGAGCTCAGCAAGCTGCGTGCCCGGCTGCGCGCCACGCTCACCGGCAGCCCGATCGTCGTCCACCCCGAGCGCGAGCACTGGTCGGAACGGCTGGTGCTCATCGCCGACGAGCTGACGTCGAACGCACTGCGGCACGGCGGCTCGCCGGTGGCGACCGCACTGAGCCGGCTCTCCGACCGGTGGCTGATCGCGGTCAGCGACTCCTCCGCCGACGTCCCCCCTGCCCCGGCCGAGGGTCGCGATCCCGCACTCGGCGGCTTCGGCCTCTATCTCGTGGCCGACCTGTCGGCCGCGCACGGCTGGCACCTGGAGCGCGGTGAGAAGAAGGTCTGGGCCGTGATCGAGGCCGACGACGAAGAGCGGACCGCCTGAACCCCTCGGGTGACTCCGGAGGCCCGGTTAGTGACTCGCGGGTAACCTCCGTTCCCATGTCGCTCGTCGATCAGCTGGACACGGTGACCGATGCCTCCGCGGGCACCGTCGACCGGCACGCCACGACCCAGACCTTCTCGTCGACGAACCCGGCCTCCGATGCCGTCGTCGGCGTCTTCCCGGTGCACGACGCGGACGCCGTGCAGGAGACCGTCGAGCGCGCCCGGCCGGCCGCCGAGCAGTGGGCCGCCCTCGGCTTCGACGGTCGCCGCGAGCGGCTGGCCGCCTACCGCGGTTACCTGGCCCGCCGGATGAACGAGCTCGCCGAACTCGTCCACCGGGAGAACGGCAAGCCGCACGGCGACGCGATCCTCGAGATCACCCTCGCCATCGACCACCTGGCCTGGGCCGGTGCCCACGCCCGCAAGACCCTCGGGCAGCGCCGGGTCAGGGCCGGGATGCTGGCGGCCAACCACGCCGCATACCTGGAGTACCAGCCGCTGGGCGTCGTCGGCGTCATCGGGCCGTGGAACTACCCGGTGTTCACCCCGATGGGCTCGATCGCCTACGCGCTGGCAGCCGGCAACGCCGTCGTCTTCAAGCCCTCGGAGTACACGCCGGCCGTCGGTGCCTGGCTGGCCGCGGCGTGGCGGGCCGCCGTCCCCGACGCCGCCGACGCCTTCCAGGTCGTCACCGGCTTCGGCGAGACCGGTGCCGCGCTGTGCCGCGCCCGCGTCGGCAAGCTCGCGTTCACCGGCTCCGCGCCGACCGGCAAGAAGGTCATGGCCGCGTGCGCGGAGACCCTCACCCCGGTGCTCATGGAGCTCGGCGGCAAGGACGCGATGATCGTCGACGACGACGCCGACGTGGTGGCCGCCGCCGACGCCGCCGTGTGGGGCTCGATGAGCAATGCCGGGCAGACCTGCATCGGCATCGAGCGGGTCTACGCGACCAGCGCCGTCTACGACCGCTTCGTCGCCGAGGTGACCGCGCAGCTGCGCACCCTGCGCCCGGGCTCGGACGACGAGGCCACCTACGGCCCCATGACGATGGCCTCGCAGGGCGGCATCGTGCGGCGCCACGTCGAGGACGCCACCGGCGCGGGTGGCCGGGTCGTCCGCGGGGACGCCGACCCCAGCCTGTTCCCCAACGAGAACTACCTCGCCCCCACCGTGCTGCTCGACGTCCCCGAGTCGTCGTCGGCGATCCGCGAGGAGACCTTCGGGCCGACGCTGACCATCACGAAGGTCCGCGACGCCGAGGAGGCGCTGGCGCTCACCAACGCCACCTCCTACGGGCTGGCCGGGTCGGTCTTCGCCAAGTCCAAGGCCCGCGGGATGGACCTGGCCCGCCGGATGCGCAGCGGCATGACGTCGGTGAACTCGGTGCTGACCTTCGCCTCGATCCCCGCGCTGCCCTTCGGCGGGGTCGGCGACTCGGGCTTCGGCCGGATCCACGGCGAGGACGGGCTCAAGGAGTTCACCCGCGCTAAGGCGATCACCCGCCAGCGGGTCGCGCTGCCGGTGAACCTGATGAGCTTCGGCCGGCCCGCGTCGGCGACCGACGCGCTGGCCCGCGTCATGGGCATGATCCACGGCCGGCACCGGTGAGCGATTCCCTGCCGGACGAGTTCGACGTCGTCGTCGTCGGCGCGGGTTCGGCCGGCTGCGCGCTGGCCGGCCGGCTGACCGAGGACCCGACCCTGCGGGTGCTGCTGCTCGAAGCGGGCGGCTCGGACGACGTGCTCGAGGTGCAGATCCCGGCCGGGCTCTACAAGACCTGGCGCACCCGGCTGGACTGGAACTACACGACCGAGCCGCAGCCGGGCCTCGACGGACGCAAGCTGTTCTGGCCGCGCGGCAAGCTGCTCGGTGGCTCCTCCTCGATCAACGCGATGATCTACATCCGCGGCGCGGCAGCCGACTACGACGAGTGGGCCGAGCTCACCGGCGACAAGTCCTGGTCCTACGAGCACGTGCTGCCGCTGTTCCGCCGGATGGAGGACAACGCCCGCGGCGCCGATCGCTTCCACGGGGTCGGCGGCCCGCTGCGGGTCGAGGACCTCCGGTCGCCGCACGCGTGGACCCGCGCCGTCGTCCAGTCGGCGGTGGCCGCCGGCTACCCCCGCAACGACGACTTCAACGGCGCCGCCCAGGAGGGCGTCGGCCAGTACCAGGTGACCCAGAAGCGCGGGCGCCGCTGGTCGTCGGCCGATGCCTACCTGCACCCGGCGCAGGCCCGGCCGAACCTGACCGTCCGCACCGGCGCCCTGACCACCCGGGTGCTCGTCGAGGACGGCCGGGCGACCGGCGTCGAGTACCGCGCGGGCGGGCAGGTGCACACGGTGCGCGCCACCCGCGAGGTGGTGCTCTCCGGGGGTGCGGTCAACTCCCCGCAGCTGCTGATGCTCTCGGGCATCGGTCCCGCCGATCACCTGCGGGAGGTCGGCGTGGACGTCGTCCACGACCTGCCCGGCGTCGGCGGCGGCCTGCAGGACCACCCGCTGGTGCCCGTCGTGTGGAACGTGCGCTCGGGCAAGTCGCTGTTCCGCGCCGAGTCGCCCTCGGGCTACGCCCGGTGGTTCGGCGCCCGACGCGGACCGCTCACCTCCAACCTGGCCGAGGCGGGGCTCTTCACCCGGTCGGCGCCGGAGCTGTCCGAGCCGGACCTGCAGATGCACTTCCTGCCGGTGAAGTTCTGGAAGCAGGCCGAGGTCGACCCCGACGTCGACGCCTTCACCGCCGCCGTCGTGCTGGTGCACGTGCACTCGCGCGGGTCGGTCCGGCTGCGCTCGGCCGACCCGACGTGGGCGCCGGCCATCGATGCCGGGTACCTCACCGACGAGCGCGACCTCGACGCCCTGGTCACGGGGGTGGAGAAGGCGCGGGAGATCGCGGGCACCGGTCCCCTGGCCTCCGTGCTGGCCGACGAGTGGTCACCCGGCGGCACCGTGCACGGCCGGGACGCCCTGCGCGCCTCGGTCAAGGACACCCTCGAGTCGCTCTACCACCCGGTGAGCTCCTGCCGGATGGGCACCGATGACCAGGCGGTCGTCGACTCCGAGATGAAGGTGCGCGGCATCGAGGGGCTGCGGGTGGTGGACGCCTCGGTCATGCCGACCCTGGTCCGTGGCAACACCAACGCGCCCACGATCATGCTCGCCGAGCGGGCGGCCGACCTGATCCTCGGTCGCTCCGTCGACCCCGCGCTGGCCGCCGCCGGCTGAGCCTCAGAGCAGCTCGGCGAGCAGGGCGGCGGCGCGGGCGGCGCCGCCCGGGTCGACCGGGGCGACCCCGGGCGCGGTGCCGACCAGTGCGGCCAGCTCGTCGGCCAGCCGCTCCGGGCTCGCCTCCGTCCAGGGCACGCACCGGCCCGCGCCGTAGCGCTCCAACCGGTGCCGGACGTGCACGTTCTGCTCGAAGTGGTGCTGCAAGGGCACGTACACGAAGGGCCGGCCGGCGGCGGTGAGCTCCATCGTCGTCGTCAAGCCGCCCTGCACCAGCGCGACATCCGCGGCAGCGAGCAGCCGGTGCAGGTCGGGCAGCCAGCCGCGCACCTCGACGCCGTCCGTCGCGGGCAGGGACGCCGGATCGATCCGCGGCCCGGTCACGACCACCATCCGCATGCCCGGACGGCGCTCCCGCAGCAACGGGTAGGCCTCGACGGCCCGGCGCAACAGGTGGCCGCCCACCCCGCTGCCTCCGACGGCCACGACGCACACCGGCTCGTCGCCGAAGCCGACCGACTCGCGCAGCGCCGTCCGGTCGGCGATCTCGGCCGGGTCGAAGCCGGTGACGTAGCCGGCGAAGTCGTAGTGCGCCGTCGTCCAGTCCCGGATGTCGGGCAGGCCCGGCCCGAACGGGGTGCGGACGACGTCCTGCGGGTCACCCACGAAGATCGCCCGGTCCCGGATGCGCGGCAGCCGCGCCACGTGGTCGAGCATCTCGGCGTTGTAGTCGGCGGTGAGCTCGGCCTCGCGGCTGTCCTCGGTCATCGGGAGCCAGCCCACGAAATCGGTCATCCACGCGTAGCCCGTCGTCTTCAGCTCGGGGTTCTCGTGCAGGAAGTGGTCGAGCTCCCACGCCTCGTCGCCGATCCAGAGGTCGAAGTGCTCCTGCTCGGCGAGCTCGCTGAACACCATGAAGTTGGCGACGAGGATCTCGTCCATCTGGCGGATCGCCTCGAACGCGTGCAGGTCGTGCTCGCCGGCGAGCCCGTCGATGTGCGCGGCCTCGCTGGCGAGGAACGCCGAGGCGGGGTGCACGGTCTCGCCCCGACGACGCAGCCAGTCGGTCAGCGGCGGCTGGGCCAGCCAGTCGATCCGCACGTCCGGCCGCGCGCGGCGCAGCTCCTCGGCGATGGCGAGGTCGCGCCGGCCGTGGCCGAGGCCGATCGGGGAGGACAGGTACAGCACCCGCTTCTCCCGCCGCGCAGGCACCGGGTACCGACGCCGCACCGGCCGCGGCCAGAGCCGGTCGAGGAAGCCGCCGATCGCCTTGTTCACCGCGACCGGCTCCCGCGCCATGGGCAGGTGCCCGGCACCGCCGATGGTCACCTGCTCGGCGCCGAGGATCTCGGCGAGCAGGTCCGCCCGGGACGCCGGCTGGCACCGGTCGTCGTCGCCGTGGATCACCAGCGCCGGGCAGTGAACCCGCCCCATCACGTCGAGCGCACCCTCGCGGTCCGCGACCCCCACGGGGCCGTTGTCGGCGGTGATCAGGATGTCGGGCGGGATCTGCAGTGCCCAGCCCACGCAGTCCTCGATCACCTTCGACGAGTGCGGCTCCGCCGCGCACTCCCCGAAGAAGAACTCCATCGCCCCCCGGTAGTCGCGCCGCAGCCCCCAGTTGGTGACCTTGGCCCAGCCCTCGTCAGTGTCCGGGACCTCGTCGTCCGGGTACGCCACCCGGTGCGGGAGGGGCGGCGTGACGAACGGCAGCCAGGGGGCGATGGCGATCAGGCCGTCGACGCGGTCGGGGTGCTCGGCCGCGGTCAGCACCGCCGTCCACGCGGACGTGCAGATACCCACCAGCACGGCGGAGTCGACGCCGAGCTCGTCCATCACCGCGACGGTGTCGGCCACCAGGTGCGGCTGGCCGTACGCGGCCGGGTCGGCGGGCCGGTCGGACCGCCCGTTGCCGCGCGGGTCGATCGTGATCACGCGGGCCCGACGGGAGAGCCAGGGCACCTGCGCCTTCCAGGCGCGGGACTCGATGATCGGGTCGATCGGGACGAACACGACGGTCTGCTCGCCGTCCCCGAACACCTCGTAGGCGATACGGACGCCGTCGCGCTCGACGGTCCCCGACTTCGACGGTTCCACGGCCCGCATGGTCGCGACCCTCCTCGCGTGCGGCCCCGGGCACCAGGGATCCCGGTGCCCGGGGCCGGTCCGACCGCCTACGGACGGGCCTCGTAGACGATGTTGAACGGCGTCTCCGCGACCCGCGCGAACCGGGTGAAGCCGGCGTCGGTGACGACCCGCCGGATGGCCGCCTCCCCCGCCTGGGCGCCGAGGGTGTATCCGCCGGCCTGCGACTTCGCGTTGGGCAGGCAGACCAGGGTCGAGAAGTTGTAGTAGACGCGGCCGACCGGATTGATGTTGTCCGACGGGTCGTCGTGGGCGAACGGCTCGACGATCATCCACGAGCCGTCGGGAGCCAGCGCCTCCCGGACGTGCCGGGCGGCACCGAGCGGGTCGCCCATGTCGTGCAGGCAGTCGAAGGACGTCACCAGGTCGTACCCGGAACCGTCGAAGGTCTGCGCGCTGGCCGCCTCGAAGGTGACCCGGTCTGCGACACCGGCGTCGGCCGCGCGCTTGCGAGCCAGCTCGATCGACCCGCCGTCGTAGTCGGAGCCGGAGATCCGGGACTCCGGGTAGGCCTGCGCCATGATCACGCTCGAGGAACCCAGTCCGCAGCCGATGTCGGCGACACGGGCGCCGTCGTGGAGCTTGCCCTCCACACCGGACAGCGCCGGGATCCAGCTGGTCGTCAGGTTGGCGTGGTACCCGGGGCGGAAGAACTGCTCGCAACCGACGAGCATGTCGTTGTCGCCCTCGTGCCAGCCGATGCCGGTGCCGGTGCGGACCGCCTCGGCGACCCTCTCCTCCCCCTTCAGCGCGCCCAACGCGAAGAGGAACCCGCCCGGCGCGAAGATCGCGTTGTCCGGATCGGCGAGACAGAAGGCCTGCTCCTCGGTGAGGGAGTAGCTCTCCTCGCCGTCGGTCTCGGTCCTGGTCACGTAGCCGCCGGACGCCTGGCCGCGGAGCCACTCGGTGACGTACCGGGTGTCGGTGTCCGTCCGCTGCGCCAGCTCGCTGGGCGTGGCAGGTCCGGTCGCCAGCGCCGCGAAGAGGCCGAGCCGGTTGCCGATGACCACGTTGCCCGCCGCGAGGGCGGCCCCGAGGTCACCGACGAAGCGGTGCAGGAAGTCCATCAGCTTGTCGTTGTCGATCGCCATCGGAGTCTCCTCGGTGTGGGGTGGCTGGACCGAGGCGAACGGTGGCGCGAGCCGTTGCAGAAACCTTGCAGCCCGCGCCTCCTCCTAGTCCTCGATGACGTCCAGTCCCTGCTCCCGAAGCAGTGCCAGGGAATCCAGCATCCCCGTCAGCACCTCCGGGTCATGCCCCTCCCAGCTGTCCACCTCGCCGACGACGCGCAGCGGATGGCGGGTGCGATAGGACTGCGTGGGGTTGCCGGGGAATCTCTTGGAGCCGTGACCGGGAACCAGCTCGTCCCCGGCCGCGAGCACGGACTTCGTCCCGTGGAAGAAGGGTCCCTCGACGTGCTCGTGCCGTTCGTAGGTCACGGGGACGTGGGTGCTGCTGTTCTCGTCCTTCGCCGTCTCCTCGGACACCCCGTCACCGTAAGGGGCAGCCCGCTCAGGCGGGACCGGCCAGGGCCGACCAGCCGGCAGCCGCCGCGGCCGCGCGGAAGTCGGTGAGGATCCGGTCGGCCCGGTCGGGATCGCCTGCCCGCCGCCAGGCGCGGGCCACGCCCAGATAGGCGTCCGCACCGAGCAGCCACGCGCAGCCCTCCGGCGCACGGATGCTGCGGAGCAGTGCGTCGGCCCGCCGGAGCACGTCGGCGTCCCCGGTGGCCTCGGCGAGCGGGCCGAGGCAGCGCAGCAGGTAGGCCTCCGCGCCCGGGACGTCGGCCACGCGTTCGGCCGGACGGAGGACGGCGGCGGCCCCGTCCGGCTCGCCGCAGGCCAGCAGCGTGGCCGCGTAGAGGGACGACGCGGTCGTCGACCACCACGTGTGGCGGTGCAGCTGGGCGAGTTCGACCGCGCGCCGTCCCTCGCGCCTGGCGGGCTCGAGCCGGCCGGCCAGCCGGTGCACCCAGCCCAGGTGCGCCACGAAGAACGGCTCGTAGGCGGTGTAGCCGCTGCGCCGGCAGACCTCCAGCGCCGCCCCGATCCGGTCGAGGGCCGCCGCGTCGTCACCGGCGGCCAGCGGCACGAACGAGCTCTCGAACACCGCCCACTGCATCGTCCAGAGGTCGCCGGTGCGGCGCAGCACCGGCTCCAGCTCCGCCACGACCGTCGCCAGCTCGTCGACGAGGCCCAGGTAGGCGCAGGCGGTCTTCACGGCGTCCAGCCCGCGCGCGTGGGCCCGCTCGTCCTCGGCCGCGCGGCCGGCCGCCAGCCCCCGGCGGGCCAGGTCACGGGCACCGGTGAAGTCCAGCTGCGAGCAGCGGAGCACCGTCAACCGGCCCAGCACGTCGGCCTCCATCCCACGGTCACCGAGCGCCCCGGCCAGCCGCAGGCACTCGGCCAGCGCCGGCTCGCAGTCGGCCGGCGGGCGGCCGAGCGCCACGGGCACGTCGCCGGCGAGCTCCCGGAGCACCGTCATCTCCAGCCGTCGGTCGCCGG
>NZ_SPQK01000013.1 GCF_004570875.1 Blastococcus sp. CT_GayMR16
AGTTACGGCGGCCATGGCGAGAGGGAAACGCCCGGTCTCATTCCGAACCCGGAAGCTAAGCCTCTCAGCGCCGATGGTACTGCCCTGGAGACGGGGTGGGAGAGTAGGACGCCGCCGGACAACCATTACCGAAGGGGCCCCAGCATTCGTGCTGGGGCCCCTTCGTCATGCCCGGAGAACGCGCCGAATGGTCGGACCGCGGCCGGTGCTCTGGGTGCCGAGTGCGCCTGACCTATGCAGCGGGCCCCTGCTCTGTCACGTGCCGGAGCAGGGGCCCGAGTGTCGTGCGATCCGGGTCAGGGGACCACCCGACGGAGGACGGCGAAGGACGCGGCCGCGATGACCGCGGCGAACGCCACGGGCAACCCGAGGGCGAGGGTCGTGACGGACTGGTCCGCGAACCAGCGTCCGATCGCCGGCCAGGCGTCCGCCCAGGTGAGCAGGATGCCGAGCCCGCCGAGGACGACGGTCGACGCGATGGACAGGATCCAGACGCCGGAGGGCCCCCAGCGCTTGGACACCACCCCGCACGCGATCCCGGCGAACGCGAACGCGAGCACCGGTGCGCCCGACACGAGGACCTGCAGCGCCGGGTTGTCGACGTCCAGCGGCCCCGGCGCCCAGAAGGACATCTGTGCCCCCCAGCCGCCTGTGGCGTCCTCGACGGACGTGAGCGCGGAGATGCCCACGCCGTAGATGAGGGCCTCGACGACGGCGACGAGTGCCGTCCCGGCGTAGAAGGCGCGGCGGCTCAGGCCCATGCCCATCCCGAACGGGAGGAGCTGGGTCACCGCCTGGAGGTAGCCGATCAGGAGCGTGATGTAGAGGGCCAGGATGCCGCCGGTGAAGCCGCCGTCCTGTTCGCCGGCCGGCGTGAGGTGCCAGACAGCCAGGTTGATGGTGAAGCTCAGGCCGACGATCACCCAGGGCATCGCGAGCGAGACCAGGGGGTGGACGAAGTGCAGGCGCGCTGCCTGCAGGACGCGGTTCATCAGGAGACCTCCTCGAGGTCGTCGGAGGCGGCAAGCCGCATGGGGCTGGGCGGAGCCGGGGTCTGCAGGCTCATCGCCACCACCAGCTGCTGGAGGCTGGTTGGCTCGACGGAGAGGCCGTGCACCGCGGCGGCGTGACGGTCGGCGGTCCCATGGAGGCGGACGACGGCCCGGCTGTGGCCGCCCAGGGACTCGGTGTGCAGCAGTTCGTGCTGCCGGGCGAACGAGCGCACCTCCTCCCCCGGGCCGCTGACAGTGACCGCACTGCCGCGGAGCGACTCTGCGTCGGCGTCCAGGAGCACCCGTCCGTGGTCGATCAGCAGCACCCGCTCCAGCAGGCCGGCGATCTCCTCGATGAGGTGCGTCGAGAGGACGACGGTGCGCGGGTGCTCGGCGTAGTCGGCGAGCAGCCGGTCGTAGAACAACTGCCGTGCCACGGCGTCCAGACCCAGGTAGGGCTCGTCGAACAGCGTGACCGGCGCCCGGGAGGCCAGGCCGATCACGATGCCGACCGCGGACGTCATACCGCGCGACAGCTTCTTGATCGGCCGCTTCGCCGGCAGGTCGAAGTCGCTCATCAGACCGGCCGCGAGGTCGGCGTCCCAGTCGGGGAAGAGCATGGCCGCGGACGTCAGAGCGTCGACCACCCGGAAGTGGTCGGGGTAGCGCTGCCCCTCCTTGATGAAGCACATCCGGCTCAGCACGCCGTCGTTCTCGTACGGGGCGGCGCCGAAGACCTCGATCCGGCCCTGGCTGGGCACGCGGTGGCCGGTCAGGAGCTGCATCAGCGTCGTCTTGCCCGCGCCGTTGCGACCCAGCAGCCCGGTGATGCTGTCCTGCTCGAACACGGTCGTGACGTCGTCCAGGGCGGTGATCTCCCGGAAGCGCATCGAGACGTGGTCGACGGTGGCGACGGCGGTCATCGCGCGCCCTCCCAGTCGTTGATCATCCCGGCGAGCTCGCGTACGGAGATCCCGAGCTTCTCCGCCTCGGTCATCAGCGGGCGCACGTACTGGTCGGCGAACTCGCTCCGGCGGCGCTTGAGCAGCTGTTCGCGGGCGCCCGTGGCGACGAACATCCCGACTCCTCGTCTCTTGTAGAGGACCCCGTCAGCGACCAGTTGGTTCAGGCCCTTGGCGGCGGTCGCGGGGTTGATGCGGTGGAAGGCGGCGAGCTCGTTGGACGAGGGCGCCTGGGTCTCCTCGGCGAGGGACCCGTCGACGATCGCGTTCTCGATCTGGTCCGCGACCTGCCGGAAGATCGGCCCGGCGTCCTCGTTCACGCCGTCCGCCGGTCGATACCAGGGGAGACCTGGTCCCTTGGTTCGTTACCCATGTAATGAACCATAGGACCACCCAGCAGCGACGCGCAAGCACTCATTCGCGGAGCCGGGCAACAGCCCCGTCACACATCGGGGTTAGCGTCCGGGCTCCGCCGACGTCCGGAGGTCCGCTCGCTGTGCACCTGTCCCCGCACGAGCAGGAACGGCTGCTGCTCTCCTACGCCGCCGAGCTGGCCCGCCGCCGCCGGGCGCGCGGCCTGAAGCTCAACCTGCCGGAGGCGACGGCGATCGTCACCGACCACGTGCTGGAGGGCGCGCGGGACGGCGTCCTGGTCGCCGAGCTCATGCAGTCCGGCCGCACGGTCCTCACCCGGGACGACGTCATGGACGGCGTCCCCGAGCTGCTGGAGGAGGTGCAGGTGGAGGCGACCTTCCCGGACGGGACGAAGCTGGTGACCGTCCATCAGCCCATCCAATGATTCCGGGTGAGGTGTTCCCCGCCGAGGGGGTCATCGAGACGCTGCCGGGCGCACCGCGGATCGAGCTCGAGGTGTCCAACTCGGGTGACCGGCCGGTCCAGGTCGGCTCGCACTTCCACTTCGCCCAGACGAACAAGGCCCTCGTGTTCGACCGGGAGGCCGCTCACGGCCACCGGCTGGACATCGCGGCCGGCACCGCCGTCCGCTTCGAACCGGGGATCACCCGGAGCGTCACGCTCGTCCCGCTGGCCGGCGCGCGCGTCGTCCCGGGCCTCACCGCCGAAGGGGGCCTCCTCTAGTGGTCCAGCTCAGCCGCGAGCGCTACGCCCAGCTCTACGGGCCGACGACCGGCGACCGCGTCCGACTGGCCGACACCAACCTGGTGATCGAGGTGACCGACGACCTGTCGGGCGGACCGGGGCGGGCGGGCGAGGAGGCCGTGTTCGGCGGCGGCAAGGTCATCCGCGAGTCGATGGGGCAGGGCCGGGCCACCCGGGCCGAGGGCGCCCCCGACCTGGTGATCACCGGCGCCGTCGTCCTCGACCACTGGGGCATCGTCAAGGCCGACGTGGGCATCCGCGACGGCCGGATCGTCGCGCTGGGCAAGGCGGGCAACCCCGACACCATGGACGGCGTCCATCCGGGCCTCGTCATCGGACCCGGCACCGAGGTGCTCTCCGGCAACGTGAAGATCCTCACCGCCGGCGGCATCGACTGCCACGTCCACTTCATCTGCCCGCAGATCGTCCCGACGGCGCTGGGCTCGGGCGTCACCACGCTGATCGGCGGCGGCACCGGCCCGGCCGAGGGCTCGAAGGCCACCACGATCACGCCCGGCGACTGGTACCTGGCCCGCATGCTCGAGGCGATGGACCCCCTGCCGGTCAACGTCGCGCTGCTGGGCAAGGGCAACACGGTGAGCCGGGCGTCGCTGGTCGAGCAGTTGAAGGCCGGCGCGAGCGGCTTCAAGCTGCACGAGGACTGGGGCTCGACCCCCGCCGCGATCGACGCCGCGCTGACGGTGGCCGGGGAACACGGGGTCCCCGTGGCGCTGCACAGCGACACCCTCAACGAGGCCGGGTTCGTCGAGGACACCCTCGCCGCCATCGCCGGGCGGAGCATCCACGCGTACCACACCGAGGGTGCCGGAGGCGGTCACGCGCCGGACATCATCACCGTCGCCGGCCATCCGAACGTGCTGCCCAGCAGCACGAACCCGACCCGGCCGCACACGGTCAACACCCTCGACGAGCACCTCGACATGCTCATGGTCTGCCACCACCTCGACTCGAGCGTTCCCGAGGACCTCGCCTTCGCCGAGAGCCGGATCCGCCCCACCACGATCGCCGCCGAGGACCTGCTGCACGACCTCGGGGCCATCTCGATGATCGGCTCCGACGCGCAGGCGATGGGCCGGGTCGGTGAGGTGGTGCTGCGCACCTGGCAGACCGCGCACGTGATGAAGGCCAAGCGCGGATCCCTGGCCGGGGACGGCGCGGCCGACAATCTGCGCGCCCGCCGGTACGTCGCCAAGTACACGATCTGCCCCGCCGTCGCGCACGGCATCGACGGCGAGGTCGGCTCGGTCGAGCCCGGGAAGCTGGCCGACCTGGTGCTCTGGGACCCGAAGATGTTCGGCGTCCGGCCGCACGTCGTCTTCAAGGGCGGGATGATCGCCTGGGCGCAGATGGGCGACGCCAACGCGTCGATCCCCACCCCGCAGCCCGTGCTGCCCCGGCCGATGTTCGGCGCCTACGGCAAGGTCCCCGCCATGACCAGCGTCCACTTCGTCTCGCCGGCGGCGATCGAGGCCGGGCTCGCCGAGCGGCTGGCCGTCGACCGGCGG
This sequence comes from Blastococcus sp. CT_GayMR16, assembly GCF_004570875.1. Taxonomy (GTDB): domain Bacteria; phylum Actinomycetota; class Actinomycetes; order Mycobacteriales; family Geodermatophilaceae; genus Blastococcus_B. The sequence goes on from NZ_SPQK01000013.1 coordinate 4,600, forward strand.
CTCGTCGCCGTCACCGACACGACGCGGCTGACCAAGGCGGATATGCCGGAGAACACGGCGCTGCCCGACATCCGCGTCGACCCCGACACGTTCACGGTCTCCGTGGACGGCGAGGTGTGGGAGCCCGAGCCGGTGCGCGAGCTGCCGATGGCCCAGCGCTACTTCCTGTTCTAGGGGGCCCTTTCCTATGAACTCAGCGCTGCTCACGCTCGCCGACTCGCGGCTCCCGGCCGGCGGGCACACGCACTCCGGTGGCGTCGAGCAGGCGATCGCGGCCGGGGTGGTGCATGACCCGGGATCGCTGGCGGCGTTCCTGCGCCGTCGGCTGGCCACCTCGGGGGCGGTCGCCGCCGCGTTGGCCACCGCGGCCTGCGCTGCCATCGGTCCCGACGAAGGGGGCCCGGAGGGCGACAGTGTCATTGCGGACCTGGCGGCACTCGACGTGGAGGCAGATGCACGGACGCCGTCGCCGGCGCTGCGGGCGGCGTCCCGGCAGCAGGGCCGTGGCCTCGTCCGGGTCGGCCGCCGCGCCTGGCCGTCGGGCGCCTGGAACGCGCTACCGGCACTCCCCCACCACCCCATCGCGCTCGGCGTCGCCGCGGCGGTCGCCGGACTCGGCCCGCGAGATGCCGCGCAGGCCGCTGCCTACCTGTCGATCAGCGGGCCGGCGACGGCGGCGCAGCGCCTGCTCGCCATGGACCCGCTCACCGTCGCCGCCGTCACCGCACGGCTGGCGCCGGAGATCGACGCGGTCGCCGACGGCCTTCATGGTCATGACGGCCCCATCTCGGCCGCCACCGATCCCCTCCTCGACCTGCTGGCCGAGGTCCACGCCGCACGGAAGGACAGGTTCTTTGCCTCCTGACCACAACCTGGACGACTACGTCGACCCCTATGAGCACGGACACCGCCACGGCGGCCCGCTGCGGGTCGGTCTGGGCGGTCCCGTCGGCTCGGGCAAGACCGCGCTGGCTGCGGCGCTCTGCCGGACGCTGGGGGAGGAGTACGACCTCGCCGTTGTCACCAACGACATCTACACGACCGAGGACGCCGACTTCCTGCGCCGCAACGCCGTCCTCCCCGACGACCGGATCGAGGCCGTGCAGACCGGCTGCTGCCCGCACACCGCGATCCGCGACGACATCACCGCCAACCTCGACGCCGTGGAACTCCTGGAGTCGCGGCACCCGGGGCTGGAGCTGGTCCTGGTCGAGTCGGGCGGGGACAACCTCACCGCGTCGTTCAGCTACGGGCTCATCGACGTCCAGGTGTTCGTGATCGACGTCGCCGGCGGGGACAAGGTGCCGCGCAAGGGCGGCCCCGGTGTGACCGCCGCCGACCTGCTCGTGGTCAACAAGACCGATCTCGCGCCGATGGTGGGTGCCGACCTGGACGTGATGCGCCGCGACTCCGCCGCCGTGCGGGGCGGCAAGCCGACCCTGCTGATCTCGCTGCGCGAGGACCCGACGGCCGCCCCGGTGGCGGAGTGGGTGCGTGAGCAGGTGCGGGCCCGGGCTCTGCAGACTACGTGAAGACGTTCGTCGAGATCGTCGCCCGACCGGGCCCGGGTGGGCTGACGGTCCTGCCGGTGGTGCGGGCCAGCGGCCAGCTCGCCGTGCGCCGCACCGGCCCGACCACCGTGCACCTGGTCGCCACCGCCTTCGGTCCGCTCGGCGGGGACGACGCCGAGGTGTCCCTGGTCGTCGAGGAGGGCGCGTGCCTCGCCGTCCGGTCGGTGGCCGCCGCGATCGCCCTACCGGCCCGCGGTGCCATCGCGCCGTCGGCGCAGCGGATCACCGCCTCCGTCGACGGCGTGCTCGACCTCCGTCTCGAGCCCACGGTGGTGGCGGCCGGCGCCCACCACCTCGCCGGGCTGACCGTCGACCTCGGCCCGGCCGGAGCGCTGACCGCCACCGAGCAGGTGCTCCTGGGCCGCACCGGCGAGGAGCCGGGCCGGTGGACCGGGACCGTGCGCGTCGTCCGGGAGGGACGCCCGCTGTTGAACACGACGGTCGGGCTCGGACCCGACCAGCCCGCGTGGTTGCCACCGGTGGCCCCGCGGGCCTATGCATCCACGGTGCACATCGGCGACGACGAGGCGGACGTCCTGACGGGGGACGACGCCGTCCGGCTACCCCTCCCCGGCGGCTGGGTGACGACGGCCTGGGGATCGGAGCTGCACCGGGTCGTCCGGGCCGCGACCCTGCTCACGCCGGGTGCGCCGGTGCGGGTGCCGGCATGAGCGGTCTCGTCGTCCGCGCCCGTCGGGTGGTGCTGCCCGACGGGGAGCGGGCCGCCGCCGTGCACACCGAGGACGGGCGGATCACTGCCGTCACCGCGTTCGACGACGCGCCCGCCGACGCCGTCACCCTGGCCGACGACGAGGTGCTGCTGCCGGGCCTGGTCGACAGCCATGTGCACGTCAACGAGCCGGGGCGCACCCACTGGGAGGGCTTCGCCTCCGCCACCCGCGCGGCGATCGCCGGGGGCGTCACCACGATCGTCGACATGCCCCTGAACTCGATCCCGGCGACGACGTCGGTCGAGGCGTTGCACGTGAAACGAGAGGCGGCGAAAGGGCAGGTCGCGGCCGATGTCGCCTTCTGGGGCGGGGCCGTGCCCGGCAACCTCGACCAGCTGCGGCCGCTGCTCGACGCGGGCGTCGTCGGCTTCAAGTGCTTCCTGCTCGACTCCGGCGTGCCGGAGTTCCCGCCGCTGGACGAGGCCGGGCTGCGGGCGGTTCTCGCCGAACTGGCGGCCGTCGACGGGCTGCTGATCGCCCACGCCGAGGACGCCGACGTGATCGCGGCCGCGCCCGACCCCGTCGGCCCGAGCTACGCCGGTTTCCTCGCCTCGCGTCCGGGTGCGGCGGAGGAGACGGCGATCGGCCGGCTCGTGGCTGCGACCCGCGACACGGGGGCGCGCACCCACGTCGTGCACCTCGCCGACGCCGACGCGCTCCCGCTGCTGCGCCGCGCCCGCGCCGAGGGGGTGCAGATCACCGTCGAGACCTGCCCGCACTACCTGACCTTCGCCGCCGAGGGGGTGCCCGACGGGGCGACGTCCTTCAAGTGCTGCCCGCCGATCCGCGAGGTGCGCCACCGCGAGGGGCTGTGGTCGGCGCTGACCGACGGCGACGTCGATCAGGTGGTCAGCGACCACTCCCCGTGCACGCCGGACCTCAAGCGGCTCGAGGACGGCGACTTCGGCGCGGCCTGGGGCGGGATCGCCTCACTGCAGGTGGCCCTGCCCGCGGTCTGGACCGGCGCCCGGGAACGCGGCATCGCCCTGGCCGAGATCGTGCGCTGGATGGCCACGGCGCCGGCGCGGCTGGCCGGGCTGTCCACGAAGGGCGCGATCGAGGTCGGGAGGGACGCCGACCTGGTCGCATTCGCCCCCGACGAGCGCTGGACGGTGGGCGACCTCGAGCACCGCAACCCGGTCACGCCCTACACCGGGCGGTCACTGACGGGCGCGGTCCGGCGGACGTGGCTGCGCGGCGAGATCGCCGACGGCTCCCCGATCGGACGACTGCTCGACCGGGGTTAGGCCTCGCTGCCCTTGCGCGTCTCGTCGAAGGTCTTCGGGTCGGACTGGTCGCCGCCCTCGGGGTCGGGATTGCCGAGGGCGGTCTCGGCGGGCAGGTGCTCCACGTAGTCCTTGGCGCGGGCTTCGAGGTCGTCGCGGTCAGGCGTCGTCATCAGTGCTCCCAGCGGTGAGTGCGAGGTCCGGGCCCCGTCGTGCCACAGTGATCCGCGCCGATCCGCAGCACAAGAGGGAGCTCGATGACCGACTTCACCCGTCTGCCCGATCTGGCGAGCCGTGCGCTCGGCGGCGCGGTGGTGGCGGCCAACGACGAGTTCTTCGCGGCCCGGGAGAACCTCGTGCTGCCCGAGCCGGCGGTCGAGCGCACCGAGTTCGGCCACAAGGGCAAGGAGTACGACGGCTGGGAGACCCGCCGCCGCCGCACCCCCGGCCACGACTGGGCGATCGTCCGGCTCGGCGCGCCCGGCATCGTGGGGGGCATCGTCGTCGACACCGCGTTCTTCAGCGGCAACTATCCGCCGCACGCCTCGCTCGACGGCGCCGCGATCGAGGGGCACTGCTCGGTCGACGAGCTGACCAAGGCCGACTGGCAGCCGCTGCTCGCGCTGCACGACCTGGCCGGCAACACCCACAACCACTTCCCGGTGTTCTCCGACCGCCGGGTCACCCACGTGCGGCTCAACATCCACCCGGACGGCGGGGTCGCGCGGCTGCGGGTGCACGGGACGGCGCTGCCCGACCCGAGGCTGGTCGACGCCGGCCCGTTCGACCTGGCGGCACTGGAGAACGGCGGCCTGGTCACCGGGGTGAGCAACGAGTTCTACGGCCGGCCGTCCCAGCTGATCGCCCCGGGGCTGGCCCGTTCGATGGGGGAGGGCTGGGAGACCGCCCGGCGGCGCGATTCCGCCAACGACTGGGTCGAGGTGCAGCTGGCCTGCGAGGGCGTGGTGACCCTGCTCGAGCTGGACACCTCCTACTTCCTCGGCAACGCCCCCGGCACCGCGGCCCTCACCGGCAGCGGGCCTGCCGGCGAGGTCCCGCTGCTGCCGCGCACCCGCCTGCAGCCCGACACCAGGCACCGCTTCGTCCTGGAGGGCGCGCCCGGCGTCGACCGGGTGCGGCTGGACGTCTACCCGGACGGCGGCATGGCCCGGCTGCGGTTGTGGGGCCGTCCCACGCCCGCGGGGCGGGCGGCCCTGGGGCGGCGGTGGTTCGACGCGCTGCCCGACGTCCAGGCGCTGGAGGTGCTCGGCTCGGTCGGGGTGCCCCCGCAGGAGGCCGGCCGCCTGGTCGGCGCCCGGCCGCTGGGCGCGGACCTGCCCCCGCAGGTCGCCCGGCTGCTCGACGGGCCCGCCTGAGGTCGCACGCGAACCCGTGGGCGTGGGGCGTCGGCGTCGATAGGGTCGCCCCTTCCGTTCCCCCCGAGGAGCTGCCGTGTCCCGCCGCCTTCGCGAGCTCGCCGTTCTCCCGTTCCTGCTCGCCGGCCTGGCGGCCTGCAGCGCCAGCGTCGGCAGTACCTCCACACTGAGCGCCGACGAGGTTGCGTCCAGCGCCGAGGACGCGCTGGAGGAGCAGATCGGCGTCCGCCCGACGATCAGCTGCCCGGAGGACCTCGAGGCCAAGGTCGGCGAGGAGGCCCGGTGCACGCTGACCGGCGGTGACGACCCGACCGAGTACGGGGTCACCGTGCGGGTGACCTCGGTCGACGGCAACGACGCGACCTTCGACGTCGAGGTGGACGAGGAACCGCTGGGCTGAGGGGCCCGGCGCCCGCCCGAAACACGACGTCGGCAGGATGCCGGGTGTGGAGAGCCCCGTGCGCGCCGACCTGCTGATCACCGACGCCGAACTCGTCGCCACCGTCGACGACGCCCGCCGCGAGATCGCGGGCGGCTGGGTCGCGGTCACCGGCGGCGCGATCAGCGGCGTCGGCGGGCCGGGTGACCACACGCCCGACGCCGTCCGCACCATCGATGCCCGGGGCTGCCTGGTCACACCGGGGCTGGTCAACACCCACCACCACCTGTACCAGAACCTGACCCGCGCCTTCGCGCCCGCGCTGACCGGCGGGCTCTTCGACTGGCTCGTGACGCTCTATCCGCTGTGGGCGCGGCTCGACGAGGAGGCGGCCTACGTCAGCGCCTACGTCGGGCTCACCGAGCTCGCGCTCGGCGGCTGCACGACGTCCACCGACCACCTCTACGTCCATCCGCGGGGCGCCGGCGACCTGATCGCCGCCGAGGTGGCCGCGGCGCGCGACCTCGGCATGCGGTCCCACTTCACCCGCGGCTCGATGTCGCGGTCGGTCAAGGACGGCGGGCTGCCACCGGACAGCGTCGTCCAGGACGACGACGAGATCCTCGCCGAGTCCGAGCGCCTGGTCGCGGCCCACCACGACCGGACCCCGCTGGCGATGACCCGGATCGCGCTCGCGCCGTGCTCGCCGTTCAGCGTCTCGACGTCGCTGATGAGCCGCACCGCGGAGCTGGCCGAGCGGCTCGACGTCCGGCTGCACACCCACCTGGCCGAGACCCAGGACGAGAACGACTTCTGCCTGTCGCAGTTCGGCCGGCGTCCGGTCGACTACCTCGCCGACGTCGGCTGGATGAGCGACCGGGTGTGGCTGGCCCACGTCGTCTGGCCTTCGGCGGAGGAGGTCACCCGCCTGGGTGCGGCGCGGGTCGGGGCCGCGCACTGCCCGTCGTCCAACATGATCCTGGGCAGCGGGCTGTCCCCGGTCGCGGAGCTCCGGGTCGCGGGCGCGCCGGTGGGGCTCGGCGTGGACGGGTCGTCGTCGGCGGACTCGGCATCGCTGTGGCTGGAGGCCCGGACGGCGATGCTGCAGGGGAAGCTGCGCCACGGCGCCGGCTCGATGTCGGCCCGCGACGCCCTGGAGATCGCCACGCGCGGCGGCGCCGCGTGCCTGGGCCGCACCGGTGAGATCGGTGAGCTGTCGGTCGGCGCGTGCGGCGACCTGGTGGTCTGGCCGCTGACCGGTCCGGCGTTCGCCGGCGCGCTCTCGGACCCGGTCGAGGCATGGCTGCGGTGCGGACCGGTGGCGGCGCTGCACACCGTCGTCGGCGGCCGGCTCGTCGTGGAGGACGGCGTCCCGGTGCACTCGGGCCTCGACGAGCAGCTCGCCGTCCACCGCCGGGTGTCCGGGGCGATGCAGTCAGCCCTCTGAGGGGCCTTGATGAAGGCCCCTACAGGGCGGCGGCGAGCGCCTCGAGGTCGTCGATCGAGGCGTCGAGGTGCGGGGAGACGCGCAACACCGGGCCGGTCATCTCGCCCGGTGCCCGCTCCGGCCCGATCGCGCTCAGCACGATGCCGTGCTCGGTGAGCAGCCGGGTGCGGGCGTCGACGACGTCGACGCCGTCCGGCGGGGTGAGCGTGGTGGTCGCCGTCGGCTCGTCGACCGGCTCGATGACCCGCCAGCCGCCGACGCCGTCCAGGATCTCGCGGGTCGCCCGGCCGATCGCGCCGAGGCGTTCGCGGACCCGGTGCGGTCCGGCCGCGAGGTGCTCGCCCACGGCCACCACCAGGCCCACCCGGCCGGCCACGTGCGCCTCTCCGGACTCGAACGCCCGCATCGGCGGCACACCCTCCGGCTCCGGCAGCACCGGGGTGAGCTGCCGGGCGAGCGCCGGCCGCACGCACAGCACGCCGACCCCGCGCGGGCCGGCCAGCCACTTGCGCGAGGTTCCGTAGACGACGTCGGCCCCCAGGTCGGTGTCGGCGTGACCCAGCGACTGGGCGGCGTCCAGCACCAGGGGCACCCCCGCCTCCCGGCACAGCGCGGCGATCTCCGCGGCGGGCTGGAGCACCCCGCGGTGACTCGGGATGTGCGTGAGGTGGACGAACGCCGGCGGATCGTCGGCGAGCAGGCGGGCGACCGCGGCGACGTCGGCCCGGCCGACGCCGTCCACCGGCAGGGGCTCGGGGCGCAGACCGTAGGTGCGCAGCTGGGCGATGTTGGGCGCGTACTCACCCGGCAGGCAGGCCACCCGCGACCCGGCCGGCAGCCGCCAGCCGGTCAGCAGGGCCACGAGGGCGGCCTGCGCGGATTCTCCGAACGCGACGTCGGCGGCGGCCATCCCGGCCAGCCCCCCGATGACCGACCGGCCCTGCTGGAGCAGGTCGTCCGACGCGGCCTCGGCCACGTAGCCGCCGAGCTCGGCCTCGTGCCGGGCGTGGTGCGCGGCCGCCTCGAGGGCGCGATGGCTCTGCCGGCTGGACGCGGCGCTGTCGAGGTGCCGGCCGGCCGGCCGGGGACGGGCCTTGCGCCAGGATGCGCCCAGGTCCTCGTGGGGGAGGTCGCTCATGGCGTACATCTTTGCGGCCCCGTGCCGGGGCCCGCCGCGAGCGTGCGAGGGGTGGGGGGCACGGGGTCCTTTTTCAGCTCTCCAGCTGCCCGCGGGCGACCGAGACCCCGGAGTGCAGCGGATCGCCGTCCAGCGGCTCCACGGAGACGTCGACGACCGGGAACTCCCCGAGGTCCAGGTCGGCGGGCAGCTCGAAGGTCTGGGTGCCCGACCGCGCGATGCCGAGGGGAACCATGTCGGTGATCGACGGCTCGATCAGCCACACCTCGTAGTAGCCGTCGTCCAGGGCAGGGGCGGTCAGCTGGACCTCCAGGGCCCGGGAGCCGTCGTCGCGCACCACGACCTCCGCCCGGCCGGACGCGTCGTTCTCGTCGAGCGGGTCGAGGGCGACGGTCTGGACGGCGTCGACCCCGTCGTCGGAGTCGCGCAGGACGGCGACAGCCCCGGCCCCCACGACCGCGCCGACCAGGACCGATGCGGCGACGAGCAGCAGCGGACGACGGCGCGCACGGAACGGCACGATCTCGGCGCCGGCCGGGGGGTCGGCCGCGGCGGGCACCCCGGTCGCCGCGGCGGGCACCCCGGTCGCTGCGGCGATGGCGTCCCAGACGTGCGCCGGTGGCTCGACCGGGGCCCCCGGCGCGGCGAGCAGGGGGACGGCGACGGCGTCGACGGCGCGCTGGAGCGAGGCGACCTCGGCGGCACACGCGCCGCAGGAGTCCAGGTGGGCGGCGTCCTCGGCCGGGAGGGGCTCGCGGAGCGCGGCCAGGGCCAGCTGCTCAGGCATGCAGTGCTGCACCGTCCACCTCCAATCGGCTCCGCAGGCGTTCCAGGGTGCGCCGGATGTGGGACTTGACCGTGCCGAGCGGGATCCCGGTGCGGGCGGCGATCTGGGCATGGGTGAGGTCCTCGAAGAACGCGAGCTCGATGATCCCGCGCTGCGGCTGGCCAAGGAGGTCCAGCTCGTCGAGCACCAGCATCCGGTCGGCGACCGCCGTGTCGACCCCGGCGGTGACCGGCGACGGCCCGGCCTGCAGCTGCGACGCAGCTGCCTCCGCCTCGCGACGCTGCTTGTCGCGGCGGGCCCAGGTGTCGGAGATCTTGTGCCGGCAGACCCCGACCAGCCACGCGGGGAGCGGTCCCTTGTCCGGCCGGTAGCCGGCGCGGCCGGTCCACGCGGAGACGAAGGTCTGCTGCGTGACGTCCTCGGCGTCGGGTCCGGGACCGAAGGCGCGCACGGCCATGCCGTGCACCTGACCGGCCCACCGCTGGTAGGCCAGCGCCAGGGCGCTCTCGTCACCCGCCGCGAAGCGCTGGGCGATCTCGTCGTCGCGCGGTCCCGGCGCTCCGTTGCGCGCCGGGCCGGGATCCACGACACCGACGCTACCCAGGCGGGGGCGCGACCGGGTCAGCATCTGGCTCACGGTGCCCTTCGCCCCCGCACCGTCCGCCGGATGCACTGGGGGAGGATCAGGGCCGTGACCAGCGGCCGGGACCGGGACGACGAGGGCCGCGCGCGCAACGCCCGCCCTCGTGACGCGCTCGGCCGGCCCCTGCCCTACGGCGCCGCCGGCGAGGAGCGGGCACCGGAGGGCGTCGTCCGCCCGCCGGCGCAGGCGCTCACCGAGGCGCAGCATCTCCTGGACGCCGGACGGCCGTTCCACGCCCACGAGGTGCTCGAGGACGCCTGGAAGTCCGCGCCCGAGGCCGAGCGGGAACTCTGGCGGGGGCTGGCCCAGTTGGCGGTCGGGCTGACCCACGCGATGCGCGGCAACGCGCACGGTGCGGCGACCCTGCTGGAGCGCGGCGCCGGCAACATCGAGCCCTACGCAGCCGCGCCGCCGCACGGCATCGACGTGGCGGGGTTGGCCCGCTGGGCACGGGAGCTGGCTGCCGCCCCCCGGCCCGACCTGGGTCCGCCCCGGCTCCGCAGGTCTGGCACGGCATCGGCCGCCGGAGCAGACTGCCGGGGGTGAGGAGCTTCGAGGCGGCCACGCGGATCGATGCCGGGCCGGCCGACGTGTGGGCCCTGCTCATCGGCGTCGGACAGTGGCGGGACTGGGACTCCGGCGTGGACCGCGTCGACGGCCGGGTCACCCTCGGAGAACCGCTCACCATCTACGCCACGATGATCCGCAGCCGTCCGTTCACGGTCACCGTCACCGAGATCCGGCCCCGCGAGGCGATGCGCTGGCGGGGCGGGCTGCCGTTGGGTGTGGCCACCATCGAGCGCACCTACTCCCTGGACGCACAGGACGACGGCGGCACGGTGCTGACCGTCCGCGAGGACCACTCCGGTCCGCTGGCCGGCCTGCTCGGCCGGACGACGCCGGATCTCAACCCCTCGTTCCGCCAGTTCTGCGCCGGCCTCAAGGCGCGGGCCGAGGGCAAGGTCTCCCGCCCCGCGACCTGATCGGGCAGGTCGCGGTGAGACCATGGGCGCCGATATGAGCCACGACATCGCGCCCGACATCGCGCCCGCCACCGCATCCGGCGACACCTCCCCCGGAGAGCCCGTGTCGGCTCCCCGCGGGCCGGTCACCTCCGCCTCGTACTCGATCACCGTCCGGCTGACCGCCGACGGCGATCCCGCCAGCATCGGCCGCATCGCGACCGCCGTGGGCACCGCCGGCGGGGCCGTGACCGCGATCGACGTGGTGGACAGCCGCTCCGACGGGCTCACCGTCGACGTCACCTGCTCGGCCGCTGACGCCGCCCACTCCGAGGAGATGGTCGAGGCGCTGCGCGCCGTCCCGGGGGTGAAGGTCCGCAAGGTCAGCGACCGCACGTTCCTGCTGCACCTCGGCGGGAAGATCGAGGTCGGCTCCCGCGTGCCGCTGAAGACCCGCGACGACCTCTCGATGGCCTACACGCCCGGGGTGGCGCGGGTCTGCCTCGCGCTGGCCGACCACCCGGAGGACGTCCGCCGGCTGACCATCAAGGGCAACACCGTCGCGGTCGTCACCGACGGGTCCGCCGTCCTGGGGCTCGGCGACATCGGCCCGGGCGCGTCCCTGCCGGTGATGGAGGGCAAGGCGGCGCTGTTCAAGCGGTTCGCCGACATCGACGCCTGGCCGATCTGCCTGGACACCCAGGACGTCGACGAGATCGTGCGCACCGTCGAGCTCATCGCGCCCGGCTTCGGCGGCATCAACCTCGAGGACATCGCCGCCCCGCGCTGCTTCGAGATCGAGGCCCGGCTGCGCGAGAAGCTCGACATCCCGGTGTTCCACGACGACCAGCACGGGACGGCGATCGTCGCGCTGGCGGCCCTGACGAACGCGCTGCGCGTGGTGGACAAGCGGCTGTCCGACGTGAAGATCGTGGTCGCCGGTGGCGGCGCGGCCGGCACCGCGATCGTGCACCTGCTGCTGGAGGCGGGCGCCGGTCAGGTGCTGGTCTGGGACCGCGAGGGCATCCTGTCGCCCGACGACGACCGGCTCGGCCCCGCGAAGCGCGACCTGGCGCAGCGGACCAACCCCGGCCGCGAGCGCGGGGAACTGCCCGACGCCCTCACCGGTGCCGACGTGTTCATCGGGGTCAGCGCCGGCAACGTGCTCGCCGTCGAGGACCTCGCCCGCATGAACGAGCGGGCCATCGTCTTCCCGATGGCCAACCCGACGCCCGAGGTCGATCCGGTGCGGGCCCGCGAGTACGCCACCATCGTGGCGTCCGGCCGCTCGGACCTGCCGAACCAGATCAACAACGTGCTGGCGTTCCCCGGGGTGTTCCGCGGCCTGCTCGACGCCCGGGCCACCGAGATCAGCGACGGGATGCTGCTCGCGGCGGCCGACGCGCTGGCCGCCGTCGTCCGCGACGACCAGCTGAACGCCAACTTCATCATCCCGAGCGTCTTCGACCCGGCGGTCACGGCCGCGGTGGCCGCCGCCGTCGCCGAGCAGGCCCGGGCCGAGCCCGGCGCGACCGCGAGGGTCCGGGACGAGGACGACGTCACCGCTTAGGACGTCCCCTGATCGTGGTGGGAGCCCGGAGGGCGACGATCTGCAGAGCATGATGGTCGGGTGCCCGAATTGCCCGAGGTGGAGGCGCTGGCCGCGTTCCTCCGCGAGAACGCCGTCGGCCGTGTCATCACGCGGATCGATCTCGCCGGTATCCAGTCGATCAAGACGTTCGACCCGCCGCTGTCAGCGTTCGCGGGCCTCGAGGTCACCGGGGCGAGCCGGCACGGGAAGTTCCTCGACCTCGACGTCTCCGGGCTGCACCTCGTCGTCCACCTGGCGCGGGCGGGCTGGCTGCACTGGCGGGAGAACCTGCCGCCCGCGCCGCCCAAGCCGGGCAAGGGACCGCTCGCGCTGCGGGTGCACCTCGACAACGGCCAGGGCTTCGACCTCACCGAGCAGGGCACGCGCAAGGGGCTGGCGGTCTACGCCGTCCGGAATCCGTCCGAGGTGCCCGGCATCGCTCGCCTCGGGCCGGACGCGCTCCAGGTCGACCGTGAGCAGTTCGCCGCGCTGATGGGCAGCCGCAGCGGGCAGGTGAAGGGCGCACTCACCGACCAGACGTTGGTGTCCGGGGTCGGCAACGCCTACTCCGACGAGATCCTGCACGCCGCCCGGCTGAGCCCGTTCAAGATGGCGAACAAGATGGACGAGGACGAACTGGTCCGTCTCTACGACGCGATGCGCGCCACGCTGACCGACGCGCTGGAGCGCCAGGTGGGTCAGAAGGCCGCGACGCTCAAGGGCGAGAAGCGGTCCGGCCTGACGGTGCACGCACGCACCGGCCTGCCGTGCCCGGTGTGCGGCGACACCGTCCGCGAGGTCTCCTTCGCCGACACCTCGCTGCAGTACTGCCCGACCTGTCAGACCGGCGGCAAGCCGCTGGCCGACCGGCGGATGTCCAAGCTGCTGCGGTGATACAAGGACCCCCTCCTTCTCACCCCTCGCACGCTCGGGGCGAGCCTCGGGACGGGGCCGGGACGAGTGCACCTGCACACTGCATTCCGTGCTGGTCACCTTCGACCTGTTCAGTGCGCTGATCGACTCCCACATGGGGGCCTCCGCGGTGCTCGACGGGCTGGCGCGTGCCCGCGGGTGGCCGGTCGACGGCGGCGTCCTCTACGACGAGTGGGACGTGCGGAACAAGGCCTCGCAACGGGATCTCCCGTCCTGGGTGCCGTTCGCGGAGCACTGCCGCCGGGCCCTCTCCGCCACCTACGCCGAGCTCGGCCTGGACGGGGACGCCGACGCGGACGTCGCCGTCCTGCGGCGCTCGGTCGGCGACTGGCCGCTGTGGCCCGACGTCGCCGAGGAACTGCCGCGGATCGCGGCCCGGCACCGGGTGGGCGTGCTCTCCAACGTGGACGACGACGTCTTCGCCCGCACACAGGTGGCCGCGCTGGTCGCCGACGACGACGTCCTCACCTCGGAGCGCCTGCAGGCCTACAAGCCGGGCCCCGAGATCTACCGGCGGGCGCGGGAACGGGCGGGTGGGGAGCTGGTGCACGTGCCCACGTCGGCGCGCGACGTGCGCGGTGCGCTGGAGGCGGGCCTCGACGTCATCCACCTGCGCCGTCCGGGGCACACGCTGGACCCGTCCGGGCCGGTCCCCGACCGGGTGGCGGGGGATCTCGCCGAGGTCGGCCGCCTGCTGGGCTGACCTCTTCAGCCGCCGATCCGCAGCAGGCGCGTCGCCGCGCGCACCAGGAGCGCGCCGCCGGGACCCGAGCCGTGCACGCCCTCCGGCGGCGCCTCGGCCGAGCCGACCGCCGTCCACCAGTCGCCGAGCTCCGGCGGGTCCAGCACGTCGATCCGCTGACCGGGCAGCGGGACGACGACCGTCGCCCCGACCCGCCCGGCGGCGGCCAGCAGTCGCTGCACGGGCTCGGCCCAGCGGTGGAAGGCGAGGTTGAACGTGGCCCAGTGGATCGGCAGGAGCACGCGGCCGCCGAGGTCGCCGTGGGCCCGCATCGCCTCCTCCGGGTCCATGTGGATGGCGTGCCAGGCGTCGTTGTAGGCGCCGATCGGCAGCAGGGTCAGGTCGAAGGGGCCGAACCGGGCGCCGATGCCGGCGAACGCGGGGGTGTAGCCGGTGTCCCCGCCGAAGAAGACCCGGTGCCGCGTGCCGGTGATCGCCCACGAGGCCCACAGGGTGGTGTCCCGGTAGAAGTAGCGGCCCGAGAAGTGCCGCGCCTCGGTGCAGGTCAGTGTGAGACCGCCGATCGTGTGCGACTGGTCCCAGTCGAGCTCCACGATGCGGTCCTCCGGCACGTGCCACTTGCGCAGGTGCTGCCCGATCCCGAGGGGGACGACGAACGGCGCGGTCTGCGTCCGGAGCAGCTCCCGCACGGTCGGCAGGTCCAGGTGGTCGTAGTGGTCGTGGGAGATCAGGACGACGTCGACCTGGGGGAGGTCCTCCAGCGGGACGGGCGCCGGGTGCAGCCGGGTGGGCCCGAACACCGGCGACGGCGAGACGCGGAAGCCCCACACCGGATCGGCCAGCACCCGTTGTCCGTCGATCTCGATCAGCGCGCTGGCGTGGCCGAGCCAGGTGACAGCCAGCTCTGCGGCGTCGGCGGGGAACTCGCTCGTGGCCAGCGGGATGGGCGCGCCCGGCAGGCCGACGTGGCGCTGGTCGTGCCACTGCCGCAGCAGCCCGTCGCGGGTGTTCGCCGGAGCTAGCGCGGGGGTCTCGAGGGTGTTGTGGAACTTGCCCCCGGAGAAGTGCGGGGACCCGGCGACCACCGGCCGCAGCCAGCGGCGGTGTGCGCCGAGGGCGGTGGGCAGCCCCCAGGCGGCGCGGGTCACCCAGCCGACGGGCCCGGCGAGGACGGCGGCGGTGAGTGCGACGCGGCGGAGCAGTGAGCGGGACGACACGGTTCCAGTGTCCCAGCCGAAGCTGGGTGTCCACCGCTGTTCCGGACAACGTCACACCGGAGGGCGAGATCCGCACACTCGCCGCCATCAGGTAGCTGATCGGGGCGAGTGTGCAGATCTCGGCGGATCAGGCGGCGATCGCGGCCACTGGTGAGGTGCGGGCCGCCCGCCGGGCCGGGAGCACCGAGGCCAGCAGACCGGCGAGCGTCGCGACCACGACGATCGCCGCCACCTGCAGCCACGGGACGGCGAGCACGATCTCGCCGATCTCGCCGAGCACCGACGCTGCCCCGATCAGCCCGTACGCCCCGCCGAGCAGCACCCCGAGGACTGCGGCGACCCCCGCCACGAGCACCGCCTCCCAGGCCAGCAGCCTGCGCAGCTGCCCGCGGGTGAGGCCCAGGGCTCGGAGCAGACCGTTCTCCTGCCGCCGCTCGACCACCGAGAGCGCCAGGGTGTTGCCCACGCCGATCAGCGCGATGACCACGGCGATGCCGAGCAGGCCGGTGACCACCAGCAGGAGCAGGTCGAGGACCTCGTTGATCTGATCCCGCAGGGTGACCACGCCCGTGACCTGGGCCGACGGGGCGACGTCCGCGGTGACGTCGGTGATCCGGTCGACCGTGTCCACCTGGCCGTCCGGGTCGGCGTCGGCCAGCCGCAGCCAGACCTCGCCGATGCCGGCGTCGGGCCGCAGCGTCGTCAGGTCCGCGGCGGTCAGCACCAGCGGCTGGTCCTGGTCCACCACCGCGACGCTGAGGTCCAGCCGCCGGTCGTCCTGGGCCAGGGTCACCCGGTCCCCGGTGCGCACCGACCACGAGTCCGCCAGCCACTCCGGCAGCAGCGCCTGACCGGGCTCGGGCAGGACCGTCTTCCCCGCCGACCGCAGGGTGGGACCGGCCTCGGCCGGGTCGATGCCGAACGCGTACATCGGCTGACCGTCCGGCCCGGTGACCTCACCCGCGAGGACGACGTTGCCGCGCTCCACTCCGTCGACGTCGGCGAGCCTGCCGGGCAGCGACGCGGGGAGTTCCTGGCCCTGGACCACGACGTCGGTCGGGAACTCGGCGGCCAGGTTCGCCGTCGCCGTGGCCCGCGTGGAGGCCGAGCCGACCACCATCGCCGTCGTCAGCGTGACGCCGATCAGCAGGGCCGTGGCCGTCGCCGCCGTCCGCCGGGGGTTGCGGGTGGCGTTGCCCGCGGCGAGCCGGGCCGGCACGCCGCCGAACCGCCCGGCCAGCCGGCCAGCGGCCGCGACGACCGGTGGCACCGCCCGCTGGGCCAGCAGGACGACGCCGAGGAAGCTCAGCACCCCGCCGGGCAGGGCGACCAGCACATCGGCCATCGCGACGCCCATGGCCAGCAGGCCGACGCCCGGCAGCAGCAGGAGCAGTCCGAACACCAGCCGCAGGACGCCGTTCCGGGAGCGCAGCGGTGCCGGGTCGACGGGGCGCATCGCCGCGAGCGGGGCGACCCGGGTGGCGCCGCGCGCGGGGGCGAGGGCGGCCAGGAAGGTCACCGCCGTCCCGAGGACGAGCCCGACGAGGACGGCGTAGAGCGGCACCGAGACCCCCGACAGCGGCACCGGGGTCTCTCCGGAGCCGACCAGCGCCGAGACCCCGGCCGCGAGGCCGATCCCGGCCAGCACACCGATCGCCGAGGCGACGAGACCGGTGACGAGGGCCTCGCCGAGGACGCTGCGGCGCACCTGGCGCGCCGTGGCACCGACGCAGCGCAGGAGGGCGAGCTCCCGGGTCCGCTGGGCGAGCACCACGGCGAACGTGTTGGCGATGACCAGACCGGCGACGAGCACGGCGACGGTGGCGAACACCAGCAGGACGGCCGCCAGCGCCGTCGAGTTGCCCATCAGCCGGGCTGCCGCGTGCTCCGCGGCCTCGGTGCCGGTGCGCACGGTGACGTCGTGGCCGGCCAGCGCCGTCGCGACGTCCAGCCGCACCTTCTCCGGTGCGACCCCCTCTGCCCCGGCGATGCGCAGCTCGGTCGGGTCGGTCGCTCCCCACGACCGGGCCTGGTCCGCCGTGACGAACGCGCGGCCGTACAGCCCCGCCTCGGGGTCGCCGCGCAGGTCGACGATGCCGGTGACGGTCGCCTCGGAGGTGCTCTCGCCGCCGTCGGCGTCGAAGGTCGTGACGGTGAGGACGTCGCCCACGTCGGCGCGGGCGCGTTCGCTGACCGCGACCTCCCCCGGCCGGTCGGGGAGGGCGCCCGCGGCCAGTTGCTGCCAGCGGAGAGCGGGATCGTCGGCGACCGCCTCGACCTGCAGGAACTGTGAGCCGCTCCGGCCGGGCACGTTCGCCTGGACCGAGGTCTGCCAGGACGGCGCGACCGCGCCGACGGAGTCGAGCGCGCTCAGCGTGCCGACGTCACCGGCGAGCGAGTCGCCGTCCGAGCTCACGACGGCGGCGGCGTCGACGTACCGGGCACCGAGGGCGTCCAGGACGGTGGTGCGGGAGGTCTGGTTGAGCACGAGCGTGCCCACCACGAAGCCGACGGCGATGACGACGGCCAGGGTGGAGGCGATCAGCCGCGCGGCGTTCGCGCGGATCTGAGCGAACAAGACGGTGCGCACGGGATCAGGCCCCCAGCCCGGCGAGGGCGTCCAACACGGACTCGGCGGTCGGGGCGACCAGCTCGCCGGCCAGGCGGCCGTCGGCGAGCAGGACCACGCGGTCGGCGTAGGCCGCGGCGGTCGGGTCGTGGGTGACCATGACGACGGTCTGGCCGGTCTCCTTGACGCTGGAGCGCAGCAGGCCGAGCACCTCGGCGCCGGAGCGGGAGTCGAGGTTGCCGGTGGGCTCGTCGGCGAAGACGACGTCCGGCCGGGGCAGCAGCGCCCGGGCGATCGCGACGCGTTGCTGCTGGCCGCCGGAGAGCTCGTGCGGGCGGTGCCCGAGGCGTTCGCGCAGGCCGAGGCGGGCGATGACGGCGTCCATCCACACCCGGTCGGGACGCTGCCCGCCCAATTGCATGGGCAGGACGATGTTCTCGAGGGCGTCGAGCACCGGCAGCAGGTTGAACGACTGGAAGACGAAGCCGATCCGCTGGCGGCGCAGCGTGGTCAGCTGGTCGTCGCGGAGGCTGGTGAGCTCGGTGCCGCCGAGCCACACCTGGCCCTCGGTGGCGGTGTCGAGCCCCGCCAGGCAGTGCATCAGGGTGGACTTCCCGGAGCCCGACGGGCCCATGATGGCGGTGAACTCCCCGCGGGCGAAGGTGACGTCGACCCCCGCTCCGCCGCCACCCGCCCTCCCGCCGAGTGCCTCGACGGCGGTCTCCCCACGTCCGTAGGTCTTGCGCAGACCAGCGGCGCGCACGGCGGCGGTGGAGAGCGACGCCGGTGGCTCGCCGGGCACGGTCATGACGGGGACGGACACGGGGACCTCCGGAAGCAGGTGATCGGAACGGTGATCACGCTGCCGGTCAGGCAGGTCGTCCCGCGTCGGAGCGAGGACCGGTCTTTCGGAACGTCGCGGTACCACTCCGGGTGGACGCCGTGTCATCCTCCGGTCGGTCGGTCGGTCGGTCGGTCGGTCGGTCGGTCGACGAGGTGAGGGGACGGACATGGTGACCGGAGCGCCCGCGCGCCCGCCGACGCAGGGCTGGCAGCACCGGAATCTGGCCGCGATCCTCTCCATCTGGCTGATCGCCGCCTTCCTGGCGATCGGGGCTGCCCTGCAGTCGGACTGGGCGCCGTTCGGCGAGCTGCCGACGGCCGCGCAGGTCCGCCAGGCGCGGACGGACGCGTGGAGTGCCGGAGTGGTGTCGGTGCTGCCGCCGGCCGTGGGCCTCCTGCTCGCCCGGCGGTGGCGGTCGGACGGGTGGACGGCCGCGTTCCTCGTGGGTCTCATGTTCGCCGTCCTGGTGTCCGGCGCCCTGCTGTGGCTGACCGACTCCCCGGTCCGCCCGGGATGAGCGGCGACGGGCTGCCCGGGGACCTGTGGGAAGAGACCGGCGCCGAGGGGGAACCGATCCGGGACCGGCCGCAGGTCTGGCTGAGCGCCGCGCTGACGGTCGTGGCGGTGGCCTTCCTGGCGGTCGCCGTCCACGGCGTGTTCACGGTGGTGGGCGACCTGCTCGGCTGGGCCGGCGACAACGCCCTGCACATCGCTGGAGAGTCGCCGCCCTCCGGCCGGGAGGTACTGCGGGAGGACGTGCTCGCACTCACCCTCCGCGCGTCCTGCGTGGCGGGCATCGGCGTGGTGCTGGGTCTCTGGCGGGGCCGCGGGCTGGCGGTGGCGGTCTTCGGAGGGGCGGTCGTGGTCTCCCTCGTCGTCGGGCTGACCACCTACGCGATCGCCGCGAAGAACCGGCCGGACCGGCCATCCTGGGAGGACGACCCGCGCGGCTGCGTGGAGCTGAGCGGAGAGCCCAGCGACTGTCCCTGAGTTCAGGCGTCGCGGAGCAGGTCGGCGGGCTGGACGAGGCCGGTGCGGTAGGCGAGGACGACGGCCTGCACCCGGTCGCGCGAGCCGGTCTTGGCCAGCACCCGGCCGACGTGGGTCTTCACGGTGGCCTCGCTGACCACGAACCGGCCGGCGATCTCGGTGTTGCTCGCGCCGAGTGCCATCTGCACCAGCACCTCCCGCTCGCGCGGGGTGAGGTCGGCGAGCTGGCGGTCGGTCACGGCCGACGACGGCGCTGCGCCGCGGAGCATCGGCGCGACGTGCTGCAGCAGACGCCGGGTCGAGCTGGCCGCGATGACGGAGTCACCGGCGTGGACGGTCCGCACGGCCGCGAGCATGTCCTCCGGAGCGGCGTCCTTGAGCAGGAACCCGCTGGCCCCGGCGCCGATCGCGGCGACGACGTACTCGTCCAGGTCGAACGTCGTCAGGACGACGACCCGCGGCGCGTCCGGGAGTGCGGTGACCTGCCGGGTCGCCTCGATCCCGTCGGTACCGGGCATCCGCACGTCCATGAGGACGACGTCGGCCGGCGTGCGGCGCAGCAGGTCGACCGCGCTCGCGCCGTCGCCGGCCTCCCCGACGACGGTCAGGTCGGGCTGGGAGTCGATCACCATGCGGAACCCGGCCCGCACCATCTGCTGGTCGTCGACCAGGACCACGCGGATCGGGTCGCTCATCGCCGGACTCCGTAGGGGAGCGCGGCATGCACGCCGAAGCCGCCGCCGGTCCGGGGGCCGGCCTCGAGCCGACCGCCGTGCAACATCGCGCGCTCGACCATCCCGCGCACGCCCTGACCCTGGCCGTCGGCGTCGACCATGGCTGCCGAGGCGCCGCGGCCGTCGTCGAGCACGGACAGCTCGAGGGCGTCGGGCCGCCACTGCAGGCGCACCCACGCGCGGCTGGCCGGCCCCGCGTGCTTGAGCACGTTGGTGAGCGATTCCTGCACGATCCGGTAGGCGGCCAGCTGCGGGCCGGCCGGCAGCGGGCGGGGATCGCCCTCGACGATCAGGTCGACGTCCAGACCGCTGCTCCGCACGTCCTCGACCAGGACCGGGATCGCCGCGACGTCGGGCTGCGGCGCGTACTCCTCGGCGCTGCCCTCCCGCAGCACCCCGAGCAGCGAGCGCATGTCGGCCAGCGCCTGCCGGCCGGTCGCCGCGATGGCCTCCAGTGCTCCGGTCGCCGCCTCGGGGTCGGCCTTGCCGGCGTACCGGCCGCCGTCGGCCTGCGCGATGACGACGGAGAGGGAGTGCGCGACGACGTCGTGGAGCTCGCGGGCGATCCGGGCCCGCTCGGCGGTCGCCGCGAGCCGCATCTCCTGGTCGCGCTCCAGCTCCAGCAGCTCGGCGCGCTCCTCGAGCGCGGCCACCCGCAGCAGCCGGGCGCGGCGCAGGTCGCCCAGCGCCCAGGACGCGACGACCGCGACGCCGATCGCCAGGGCGGTCGGGACGAGGGCGTCGCTGACGTTCCCGGAGAAGTAGCGCAGCGAGGCCAGGAGCGCCCCGAGCAGGCCGACGGCCAGGCCGCCGCGGGACGCCCACCGCGGCGCGTAGGCCGCCAGGGCGTAGATCATGAACAAGGCCGCGACGTTGGCCGCCAGGAACGTGTTCAGGGCGCCCAGCTCGAACAGTCCCACGGCGATGACGACGGCCGCCGCGTGCACCGGCGCGCGGCGGCGCCAGGCCAGGGGGACCGTCAGGAGCAGACCGAGCAGGAACGCGCCGGTCGGGTTCTCCCAGTAGCCGGGGGCCGGCAACAGCACCGTGCAGAACGCGACGGCGGCGGCCAGCCAGCAGTCGACGGCGAACGGGTGCGCACGGGCCCAGCGCGCGACGCGCTCGACAGCAGGGGACCGCTCCATTGGGTCGACCCTAGGCAGCGCGGCCGGAAATCTCGTCGTCCCCAGGAGGGACATGCGCGTCAGACCGCGGTGGGACGCTGGACCCGTGATCGCTCCCGAGCCACGCCCCGCGCGGCCCGACGACGGCGGCGACCCGGCGTGCTGGGCCCGCCGCGTCTGCCCGGCGTGCGGCCGGCTGGCCGACCAGGACCCGCCGACCCGCTGCCCCGGCTGCGGCGCGGAGCTGCCCGACGACTGATCAGGCGGCCGCCTGCTGCCGGCGGCCGACCACCATGAAGTCGCACAGCGCCTGCCGCAGCGCGATCCCCAGCCGGTCGGCGGGCACGTGCACCTCGTCGCGCGGGTCCAGCGGCAGGCCGGGAACGGCGAGCGCCGCCTGCGACCGGACGTCCTCCTCGAGGATCCGTTTCTGCAGCGCCACTTGCCCGGACACGTCGGCCCGCAGTGGCAGCGGCTGTCCGGGGCCGGAGGAGAGCAGCAGGACGACGTAGATCCGCGTCGAGTCGAGGTCCTCGGGCTGCAGCAGGTACAGGATCGTCGTGGTGGCGCCGCTGTCCAGGAAGTCCTGGCGCAGCCGCAGCTGGAACGGCGCGCGGTAGGTGTACGTCGTACGCCGCCGCTGGCGCAGCGGCCGCCCGCCGGTGGCGACCTCGGGGTCCAGCGGGTTGTCGCACCACTGCTCCCGGACGCTGCTGAAGCCGCCCGGCTCGATCGTGACCGGCGCGGGCCCGACCTCGGCCTGGTCCGGTAGGCCGATGGTGGCCGCGTGCACGAACGGGCCGTGCGTCGCGTCGAGGAAGGTGTCGGCCAGCGGGCCGGCCGGACCGGGGGAGCGGACGGGCTGCATCCAGTCGGTCACGAACCGGCGATCGACGTCCTCCGGCACCTCGAGCGGGACGTCGGCCGGCTCGGACGGCGCCAGCCAGATGAGGCCCAGGCGCTCACGGACGCCGAACGCCGGCGGGTCGGCGACCAGCGCATCGCCGTCCCGCCGCAGCGTCCAGTTCCGTCCCAGCAGCCGGACCTGCAACCAGCCGCCCGGCCGCAGCTCCCGCGACAGCGCCACGGGGTGCCAGGCGTGCTCGAGCGAGGGATCTAGGTTGTCGAAGGCCGCCCCCTCCGGGTCGGGGGGTGCCGGCGCGGGCTCGGGTGCGGCCGTGACCCGTGGTGGGACGTGGGTCGCCGTCCGCTCGGGTGCGAGCCAGACCCAGCCGTGCCGCTCCTCGACCGCCCAGGGCATGGACAGGTCGGCACGCGGGGGCGGGGTGCCGTGCGGGCCCATCGACGGGAGGTCGACGCAGCGGCCGTCGGAGTCGAACCGCCACCCGTGGGCGGGGCACTGCAGGCGTCCGTCCACCACCGAGCCGGCGGCCAGCGGCACCAGCCGGTGCGGGCACCGGGCGGGGAACGCGCTCACCTCGCCGCCGGGGCGGAGCCGGACGACCACGTACGCCTGACCGCCGACGCCCACCGGGACCGGCGTCGTCCCCACCTCGGTGGTCCGGGCCACCGGGAACCAGCCGGTCGTCATCGGAGGAATCGCTGCCACGAGTTCGCTGCCATGAGCCATTGCAGCGCGCCGGGATGAGGGGCCGGTTACGTCGATCGGGCGTTTGTGCAACGCCTTGTTCTAGTTGTGACCTTGAGTACCCGCCGGTAGGCCCTACAGTGACGACCGCCACATCGAGTCCGTCGTCCGCGCAGGTGTCCTGGACCGGAGAGTGTTCTGTGAGTGAACCCAACGACGAACGTCGGCTGCTGTCGCCGGAGGAGTACCTGGCGGCGCAGGAGTCGGCGGAGTTCGTCGAGCTGAAGCGCCGGTTCCGCCGCTTCGCCTTCCCGATGACCGTCGCCTTCCTGAGCTGGTACCTGCTGTTCGTGCTGCTCTCGACCTACGCGCACGACTTCATGTCCACCGAGGTCATCGGCAACATCAACGTGGGCCTCATCTTCGGTCTGCTCCAGTTCGTCTCGACCTTCGCGATCACCCACCTCTACGTGGCCCACGCGAACAAGAACACCGACCCGATCGCCGACGAGATGCGCAACCGGCTCGAGCAGCACGAGTTCGCGCACCGGGACGGCACCGGCACGACCGAGGGGGCGACCCGTGCCTGACCTGCTCGCTGCCGAGGGCAGCATCGGTGAGCCGGCGATCAACATCTCGATCTTCGGCGTCTTCGTCCTGATCACGCTGGTCATCACGTTCCGGGCCAGCCGCAACAACAAGAGCGCCGCGGACTACTACGCGGCGGGCCGCAACATCAGCGGCACCCAGAACGGCCTGGCCATCGCGGGCGACTACCTGTCGGCTGCGTCGTTCCTGGGGATCGCCGGCGCCATCGCCGTCTACGGCTACGACGGCTTCCTGTACTCCATCGGCTTCCTCGTGGCATGGCTCGTCGCGCTGCTGCTGGTCGCCGAGCTCATGCGGAACACGGCGCGGTTCACGATGGCCGACGTCCTCGCCTTCCGGATGCGTCAGGCACCGGTGCGCATGGCGGCGGCGATCTCGACCCTGGTCGTCTCGCTGTTCTATCTCCTCGCGCAGATGGCCGGCGCGGGCGGACTGGTCACCCTGCTGCTCGGCGTGAGCGGCGAGGCGGCGCAGGCCGTCGTCGTGACCGTCGTCGGCGCTCTGATGATCTTCTACGTGCTCGTCGGCGGCATGCGCGGCACGACGTACGTCCAGATCATCAAGGCCTCGCTGCTGATCATCGGCGCCTTCGTGATGACCGTGTGGGTGCTCGGCAAGTACGGCTTCAACCTGTCGTCCCTGCTGGGCGGCGCGCAGGACAACGCCGCAGCGGGCCGGAACGTCCTCGCGCCGGGCGCGCAGTACGGCCTGACCAACACCTCGAAGCTGGACTTCGTCTCGCTGGGGCTGGCGCTCGTGCTCGGGACGGCGGGTCTGCCGCACGTGCTCATGCGCTTCTACACCGTGCCGACGGCGAAGGACGCCCGTCGCTCGGTCGTCTGGGCGATCTGGCTGATCGGGATCTTCTACCTGTTCAGCCTGGTGATCGGCTACGGCGCCGGTGCGCTGGTGGGTGCGGAGGAGATCCTCGCCGCGCCGGGCGCGGTCAACGCCGCTGCGCCGCTGCTGGCCTTCGAGCTCGGCGGCACCGCGCTGCTGGGCATCATCTCGGGCGTCGCCTTCGCGACGATCCTCGCGGTGGTCGCCGGGCTGACGATCACGGCGTCCGCGTCGTTCGCGCACGACGTCTACGCATCGGTGATCAAGAAGGGCAAGGTGTCGCCGAACGGCGAGGTCCGGGTCGCCCGGATCACCGCCGTCGTCATCGGCGCGATCGCCATCGGGCTGGGCATCCTGGCGCTCCAGGCAGGTCTGAACATCGCGTTCCTGGTGGCGCTGGCGTTCGCGATCGCCGCCTCGGCCAACCTGCCGACGATCCTCTACACGCTGTTCTGGAAGAAGTTCACCACCCAGGGCGCGCTGTGGTCGATCTACGGCGGGCTGATCGCCTGCGTCGGGCTGATCATCTTCTCGCCGGTGGTGTCCGGAGCGCCGATCGTGGAAGCGACGGGCAAGAGCACGTCGCTGTTCCAGAACGTGGACTTCCACTGGTTCCCGCTCAACAACCCCGGCCTGGTGTCGATCCCGCTCTCGTTCTTCCTGGGCTGGCTCGGCACGAAGCTGTCCAAGGAGCGCCCGGACGAGCTCAAGTCCGCCGAGCTCGAGGTCCGCGCGTTCACCGGGATCGGGGCGGAGCAGGCCGTCCAGCACTGAAACGGCGGTCGCGTGGCTCGCTTCCGGGGTTGTTCTCGCGTTTCAGGGGTTCTGCAGGACCCCGAGAGCGCGAAGAACACCCCGGAAGCGCCCCGGGGCGACGTCGATAGGGTCCGCGGGTGACTGCCCGCATCGTCCTGTTCGGCGCGACCGGCTACACCGGCGCCCGCACCGCCGAGGCGCTCGTCGCCCGCGGTGCCCGCCCCGTCCTCGCCGGCCGTGATCCCGCGCGGCTCGCGCAGCTGGCCGAGCGGCTCGGCGGCGTGGAGACCGCACGCGCCGACGTGACCGATCCCCGCTCGGTGCGCGGTCTTCTCGGGCACGGCGACGTCCTGGTCACCACGGTCGGCCCGTTCCTCCGGCTCGGGCAGGCAGCGGTGGACGCCGCCGTGGCGGAGGGCGCCGTGTACCTGGACTCCACCGGAGAGCCGCCGTTCGTCCGCCGGCTCTTCGAGCACGACGCCGTGCGCGCGGCCGCCACGGGTGCCGCG
The DNA here is from genome assembly GCF_004570875.1 of Blastococcus sp. CT_GayMR16. Classification (GTDB taxonomy): domain Bacteria; phylum Actinomycetota; class Actinomycetes; order Mycobacteriales; family Geodermatophilaceae; genus Blastococcus_B. Next base: position 29,828 of record NZ_SPQK01000013.1, read on the forward strand.
CTGGTGCCGGCCTTCGGCCTCGATTACGTGCCGGGCAACCTCGCGGCCGCGCTCGCCCTGACCGAGGCCGGCAGGCGCGCGCACCGCCTCGACGTGGGCTACGCGATCGACGGTGCCTCGGGGCAGGCGTTCTCCCGCGGGACGCTGGTCTCGCTGATGGGCGTGCTGTTCGAACCGGGTTTCGCCTTCACCGGGGGCCGGCTCGTGCCCGAGGCCGCGGGCCGCCGGATGTGGCGGTTCGAGGCGAACGGACGGACCCGCCGCGGGCTGTCGGTCGGTGGCTCGGAACACCTGACCATGCCGGGGCTCGCCCCGTCCCTGCGGGAGATCGGCGTGCACCTGGACTGGTTCGGCCCGCTGACCCCGGTGGCGCACCGCCTGGCGCCGCTGTCCGGGCTGACCGGCCGGTTGCCCGGCGCGGAGCGGGTCGCCCAGCGGCTGGCCGGTTTCATCGGCGGACGGGTCAGCGAGGCGCCGTCGCAGGCGACCCTCGGGCGCGCCCGCACGCACACCGTGGCCGAGGTGCGGGACTCGTCCGGGGAGCTCGTCAGCCGCGTGCAGTTGACCGGGCCGGAGGCCTACGGGTTCACCGCGTCGATGCTCGCCTGGGGGGCGACCCGGGCGGCCGAGTCAGGCGTCCGAGGCACCGGCACGTTGGGCCCGGTGCAGGCCTTCGGCCTCGACGAGCTCACCGCCGGCGCCGCCGAGGCCGGCCTCGTCCGTTCGTGAACGTCGTCTGCGTCGACATCGGCTCCACGTACACGAAGGCCGCGGTGGTCGACGTCGCCACGGGGTCGCTGCTCGCCACCGCGCAGGCACCGACGACCGCCGACGTGGTGGACGGCGTCCTGGCGGCGACCGCCGGCTTCGACGACGTCGCGGTCGTCGCCTGCTCCAGCGCGGGCGGTGGCCTGCGCCTGGTCGTCGTCGGCTACGAGGAGCTGATCAGCGCCGAGGCCGGGCACCGGGCGGCGCTGTCGGCGGGAGCCCGCGTGGTGCACGTCGCGGCCGGTCGCCTGGACGACGCCGCGCTGGCCTTGCTGCGGAACATCGCACCCGACGTGGTCCTCCTGGTCGGCGGTACGGACGGCGGCGAGGCCTCGGTGCTGCGGCACAACGCGGCCGCGCTCGCCGGGATGGACTGGTCCGTCCCGATCGTCCTGGCCGGGAACGCCGCTGTCCGCGACGAGGTGGCTGCTGTGCTCCGGGACGGCGGGCTGCCGGTGAGCGAGGCGGCCAACGTGCTGCCCGACATCGGCCGGCTCGCCCCCGAATCGGCCCGGACGGCGATCCGCGAGGTGTTCCTGGAGCACGTGATCGGCGGTTCCCGGCTGTCCCGCGATCCCCGGCTGCGCACCTGGGTGCGGGCGGTGACGCCGGACTCCGTCCTGGAGGGGGTCTCGGTGCTGGCCGGGCTGCGGTCGGCCGCGGCGGTGCCGGGCGTCGTCGTACTGGACGTCGGCGGCGCCACCACCGACGTCTACTGCGTGCCCGACCCGGACGCCGAGCAGGCGACGCTGGGCCGGGAGGCGGTCGGCGTGCCCGCCCGCCGGCGCACGGTGGAGGGCGACCTCGGGGTGTCCTCGAGCGTCGAGGACCTGCGCGCGGCGGCCCGCGCCGAGGGCCTCGGCGTCGGCGACGACCCCCTGTCGCTGGGGGAGGCGGCTGCGACCGTGGCGCTCCGCCGGCACCTGCGGGCCGAGGGTGCCTACGGGCCGGGCGGTGCCGGAGCACGCGGAGTCGGCCTCGTCGTCCTCTCCGGCGGGGTCTTCCGGCACGCCGACCCCGCCGCCGTGGACGGCGTCGTCGCGCGCCTGGCCGCCGACCGCGGCGGAGCGGGGAGCGTGCTCACGGGAACGCAGGTCGTCGTCGACCGCCGGTACGTGCTCGCCGCCGCGGGGCTGCTCGCCACGGACTACCCGGTGGCCGCGGCCGGTCTGCTCAGGGAGCTGGCCGGCTGAACGTCGCGGCCACGGCGGCTCGTCGGGTGGGTCGCTCAGACCTTCGTTGACCCGCTCTTCAGCGTCCTACTGTTGTGCCGCGTCAGCTTGACCGGTGTCATCAGGCTGATCCTCTGGTACAGCCTCTTGTTCGGTCTCTTCCTCCTGATCGCCGTCGAGCCTCTCCGGAGGGGTAAGCAGCGCCTGCAAGAGCAGGCGTGCCGGGGCCGAGGTCCGCGGCCACGCCTGAAGCATGGCAACCCGCTCGGCCGAGAGCATGCGCCCGGTGATGTGAGGTTCGTTGGCGAACTTGTTCAGTTGTGCGTTGGTCTTCTTGTGGCTGTCGAGGAATGTGGCGCCGAGGAACGCGCTTATCGCCGTTCCGAGTGCTGTGAGACCCGCCGTCAGCCACGCGCTGTCCCCAGGGCCATTCAAGGCGATGATTGCCCCGGAGACCAGAATGATGAAGCCGACCGCACTGGAGACCTGCGCCATGCGGAAGGACGACCGCTGCTGTCGCTTGGTCATTTCTTGGTAGGCGTCTAACTGGCGCCGGTTCATGATGTACAAACGGCTCAGCGGGATCGTGCCGTCCATAGAGCCGGAGAGAGCCTGCAGTGCAGCCTCGGCCTGATACTGCGCCTCGCGCTTCCTCCTCTCCCACAGGGACCAACGCGCCGAAATGTATGGAGCCACGCTCCAGGCCAAAGCTGCCGCGGAGAGCACCGCAATGATCCACAGAACGTCGCGCCAATTTTCGTTCATCCCACCGCCTCGCCACCTAGTGGCCAGAAGGACGGTCGCGAAGGTGAGGAGTACGACGGACGCGGCCAACGGCCAGGGGCGATTGCGCTTCACGAACCACGCGCGCTCGGGACTGTTCGCCCACAGCATCTTGTACGGATCATTTACATCGGGGCCATCCCGAAACCCGGAGTCAAGGCCCAGACCGCCCGAAGGGTCGTCGCCGCGGGACGTCACCCCTGGTGTGACCATCGGATAGTCCCGCGGCACCTCGCCATTTGGCTGCGGCTTGGCACCGTCGCCTGCCTCGTGACGTGTGGGCGTACTCATGGTGCTTCGCTCTTGCTACTTGGGTCGTTCGAAGTTCCCTGCGACGTTTCCCCGTTCATAGCCCCCCCATGGGTCCTGCGGAGGGACAGCATGGTGGATGCCTACCGAATTGTCAGCCCTCTCCTGCGCGGGGCGACGACATTCCCGGCCCGCGGGGATTCCTCTCTCCGGACGCCAAGAGTGCACTTGCCCATTGCCCGGACGCGGCGGCGGTGAAGCTCGCGACGTCGTCGGCGGCCATGTCGATCGCCGCGTAGCCGCCGCGCCCGGCGCCCACGCAGGCCAGTACCGTGGCGAGCCCGGCGCGCCGTTGGAAGAAGGACTGCCGCACCTCCCAGCCGACGACCGCCCGGCGCTGCAGGAGCGCCTGCTCGCGCACCAGCCATCCGCTGCGGACGCTGAACGAACTCGGCCCGGTCGCGTGGCCCAGCGCGGCGTACCGGCCCAGCCCCAGCGGGACGCCGAGGACGGCGAGCACCAGCCCGACGACCAGGACCCACCACCAGCCGGCCGTGACGATCGCGACCAGGCCGCCCGCCGCGACGAGCAGTCCGGCGGAGACCGCCCGCACGATCCGCCGGCGGCGTGCCGCGGGGGGATGAGCGACGAGCGGGCCGGGGTCCTCGACCAGCCGGCGGACGAGCGACCACGCCTCGGAACGAGGGCCCAGCGGGAGCAGCTGCCCGCGCCGGGCCGCGTCGCCCAGGCCGGTCACCAGGGCGTTCACCCGCGCCGCGCGGACCAGCCGCATGCCGGCGCCCTCGGCCACGGTGGCGCCGCGGATCCGGTCGATCTCCAGCTCCGTGTGCCGCCGGGTGATCAGGCCCCGGACGGCGATCAGCGACCCGCCGCGCCGGACCAGCCGGAAGCCCCAATTCACGACGGCGGCGCCCACGACCGAACCGACGAGCAGGACCAGTAGCGCGCCGACGACGACGATGACGAACGCCCGGACGCTGGCCAGCGCCTCCTCGTCGACGTCGGGCCGCAGGCTCTCCGGCAGCTCCTGCGCCAGCCGGAACAGGGCCCCGACCGCGGCCAGCGGAAGGGCGAGATAGCTGCCGACCAGCGGCGCGTAGAGCAGCCAGCGGTTGTCGAAGCGGCCGAACTCCTCCTCGGCGGGCTCGCGCTCGGCTCCGTCGTCCTGCCGTGCCGGGGCCTGGCGGTGGGTGAGGACGGCGGTGCGCAGCCGGTCGCCCTCGGCGCGCGAGACGCCGTCGACGACCAGTTCCTCGTCCTTGCCCGACACCGCCCCGGCAGCCGCGTCGACGCGTACCCGCACCAGGCCGAACAGCCGGTGCAGGATCGGTGTCTCGACCTCCACCCCGCGGATCCGGTCGTTGGGGACGGTGCGCACCGAGCGGGACAGCAGCCCCCGGGTGACGACGACGGAGCTCAGGCCGTCCGCGTAGCTGAACCGCCACCACGACAGCGCAGCCGTGCCGAGGGACAGCAGCGTCACACCGACGACGAGCGCGATGACCGTCGTCCGACCGCCGCCGAAGCCGGTGGCCGCAACGAGCGGGATGACGGCCGGCACGAACGCGCGGGCCTGCCGGAAGGTGATCGTGTGGACCAGGACGATGAACGGGGACGTCCGGCGGCCGACAGTTTCGGGGTTCACGTCGCCTGGTCGCGGACCTGCTCCGCGCGGTGGGCGAGGTCGTCGGCCACGCGCTGGGCGACGTCGGCCTCCAGGTGCCAGACGCGCACGGTGCCCTGCGACGACGCCGTCAGCACCGCGACCGTGGACAGGCCGAACAGCTGCTGCAGGACGCCGCGGGTGACGTCGACGGTCTGGATGCGGGAGATCGGCACCAGCGTCCAGGTGCGGGTCAGCCAGCCGGTGAGCGTGTAGACCGCGTCGGCGGTGACCTCCCAGTGGTGCACCCGGAATCGGAACCAGGGCCGCACGCCGATCGCCATGACCGCGTAGAGCACGGAAGCGGTCGGCACGAGCCAGCGCAGCACGGGGAACGGGCCGCCCAGGTCGTCGGGCACGAACATGATGAACAAGGTCGCGCCGATCCCGAGGAACAGCGACGCGATGACCCCCTCGGTCACCCAGAGACCGATCGCGGACCGGGAGAGCTGCCAGGCCGGTTGGCGGACGGGCGACGGGGCGGTGGTCATCGGGCAGGCCGGCGGGTGAGGGACATCGCCCCCATCCTCGCAGTGCCCGTCGGCGTGCCACGATGGAGTGCGTGATGCCGCAGCAGGTTCCCACCGTGCCCGCCTCCGAGTTGCCGGCGGATGCCGTCGTCCTCGACGTCCGTGAGGACGACGAATGGGTGCACGGCCACATCGAGGGCGCGACCCACATCCCGATGGGCGACGTCCCGGCCCGTCTCGACGACCTTCCCGAGGGCGACCCGCTGTACGTGACCTGCCGCGGTGGCGGCCGGTCCGGGCGCGTGGCCGCGTGGCTCAACCAGAACGGCTTCGACGCGGTGAACGTCGGCGGCGGCATGGGCGAGTGGGAGGCCGCCGGCAAGCCGATGGTCAGCGAGACCGGCGAGCCCCCTTTCGTGCGGTGATCGCGGTGGCCGGGCCTGGCTGCCGGGTGGACGCCGCTGGGCGGGAGAGCTACCGGGCCGTGACTCCCGGTGCCGACACGCGGGCCGACGGAACGCATTCTGCGTACAACTCGGTAGAAGGCAATTCTGTTGACTCCGTCTCCGTCACGTGACGCATTGCGACGACCGCTCGGCGTGTTCGCGATTCCCTGAACGCTGAGTGAGCGCATTCACAAGATCGCTGCGTACGTTCCGGTCGTCGCAGCAGGACTACAGAGCTCGAGCGCACGTTCCAGGGGAGCGCACGTTCCAGGGGGAGTGCCTTTCTCGGCGGTTCGGTGACTTTCCCTCACCGGCTGGCTGCGACGTCATGTCGGTGATCGCCCGTCGTGGGTGGTCGGTGAAAGGACGCGCATGCCCAGTTCCAGACGACTCCTCCAAACAAGGGGGGGCCGTGCCACCGCGATGATCGCCGCGGGCGGCCTGCTCGCCGGTTCGACCGTGATCGGGCTCCTGCCCACCCTCGCCGGGGCCTCCAGCCACCGCGAGGCTCCGCTCATCGCGGCAGACCCCGCCGTGGACAACACCGACGTCTACGCCTTCTCGAGCCCGGAGAACCCCGACAACGTCGCGCTCGTCGCCAACTGGATCCCGTTCGAGGAGCCTAACGGCGGCCCGAACTTCTACCCGTGGTCCGACGACGCCGAATACCTGATCAACATCGACAACGACGGCGACGCCGTGGCCGATCTGATCTACCGGTGGCGCTTCACCACCGATGACCGTCGCAGCACCGACACGTTCCTCTACAACAACGGGCCGGTCGACTCCCTCGACGACGAGAACCTGCTCTTCCGCCAGTCCTTCACGCTCGACGTGAGCACCGACGGCGGCGGTTCCTACGGATCACCGATCGCCGAAGGCCCCGTGGCGCCGTCCTACACCGGGCCGGCCAGCATGGGCTCTTCGCAGAGCTACGTCGACAACCTGCGCACCCCGGCGATCACCGACGTGGACGGCGGCGGGCGCACCCTGACCACCCAGGCCGAGGACTCGTTCTTCCTCGACCTCCGGGTCTTCGACCTGCTCTACGGTGCCAACCTGTCCGAGACCGGTCAGGACACCCTCGCGGGCTACAACGTGAACAGCATCGTTCTCGAGGTGCCCAAGACCGAGGTCGCGATCGGCAACGACGCCACGAACAACCCGGTCATCGGCGTGTGGAGCACGACCACACGGCCGACCATGCGCAATGCCGACGGGACGGCATCGGGCAACGGGTTCACCCAGGTCTCCCGCCTGGGCATGCCGCTGGTCAACGAGGTCGTCGTCCCGACCGGACTCAAGGACGCCTTCAACTCCATCTCGCCTGACATGGACGCCGACGCCGCCGACGGCGCGGTCGTGGACCGCGTGCTCGACCCCGAGGTGCCGAAGCTCATCGAGGCGATCTACGGCGTTCCGGCGCCCGCGGCGCCGCGATGGGACATCTTCGAGGTGTTCCTGACGGGGGTCGTCAGCACCGAGACCTACGACATCGACGGGGATGCGGCCACGGCCAACCCCATCGACGTGGACCTCAACTCGCAGGCGATCAACGCCGATTCGCCGGCCAATGCGGACCGGGCGGCCTTCCAGCCGTCGGAGATGCTGCGGCTGAACATGGCCATCACCGGGCCGACGGACCTGAACATGCAGCCGCTGCCGGAGGCCAGCCGGCTCGGAGTCATCGGCGGTGACATCCAGGGCTTCCCGAACGGTCGCCGGCTCGCCGACGACGTGGTGGACATCGAGATCCTCGCGCTCGAGGGCATCTACGACGTCACCAACCCGGGTGATCGGCAGGCGGCCTTCGACGCCCTGAAGGGCGGCGACGGGGTCAACTCCAACGACAACGCGTTCAGCGGCTCGTTCCCCTACATCGCCGGCCCGAACACACAGGCCGTCAACCAGGGTGGTGGCACCGGTGCCGGCGGTACGGACACCGCCGCGGGCAACGGCAACCCGGTGCAGCCGGCGGCTCAGCCGCAGGCCAACGGGTATCCCCGAGGCGGCGTCGAGACCGGTGCAGGCGGTGTCGGGGACACCATCATCCCGGCGCTCACCGGCTCGGCCGCGCTCCTGCTCATCGGTGCCGGTGCCGGGTCGCTGATCCGGGGCAGGGCTCTGCGTCGGTCGACGACCTCCGGCACGCCGGAGGTCTGACCCGCTCGTCGGCTGTGGGGTGCGGCTCCGGCCGCACCCCACAGCCACGCCCCCGGGCAGCACCGTTTCGAAGGAGATCCTGTGTCCGGCACCACCCAGCCCCCACCCTCCCAGGATGACGCCTCCGACAACGAGCCGTCGCTGCTGGAGTCCGAGTTCCGGAAGGGCGACGGGCCTGCCCGCAGCCGTCGCTGGGGCATTCCTGTCTGGCTGCTCCCCACCCTTGGCGCGCTGGCTGCCGGTGTACTCGTCGGCTACTTCATTTTCGGCGGAACCGACGCCCGCGCCCCCCGCCCAGTCGCCGCGGTCCCGACCACGACATCCGAGGCACCTCAGCCGGCCTCGCCCGTCGTCACCTCATTGGCCCGCGCCGAGCCCGTCCAGCTCGACATCCCGGCCATCGAGGTGAGCTCCTCGCTGGTCGACCTCGGGCTCAACACCGACGGCACCCTCGAGGTGCCGGTCGACTTCGCCAAGGCCGGCTGGTTCACCGGCGGCAATTACCCCGGCGATCCGCAGGGCCCGCCCGCACTGCTCGCCGGACACGTCGACGACTACACCGGCCCGGCCGTCTTCTACCGGCTGCCCGAGCTGGCGGTGGGCGACGAGGTGCTCGTGACCCGCGCCGACAACACCGTCGCGGTCTTCTCCGTGACCGGGAGCCAGCAGTACCCGAAGGATGCCCTGCCGACCGACCAGGTCTACGCCCCCGTCGGCGACTCGGAGATCGTGCTCATCACGTGCACCGGAGACTTCGACCGGTCCGCGCGGTCCTACCAGGACAACCTCGTCGTCCGCGCCACGCTCAACATGGCGCGATCCCTCGAGGAGAGCGACAAGCGCGCTGCCTCCGGTCAGCCGGTGCCAGCCGCCGACCTCCCGAACGTCTGACCGTGCGCAGGCGGACCGCGGTGAGCGCGGTGGTGGCCGGAGTCATCTTCCTGCTGGTCTCGGCGGCTGGCTTCTACACGGTCTTCGTGGACCGGGGCGCCGAGGCTCGGGAGCAGCAGGCGGTGGCGGAGGTCGACCCTCTCACAGCGTCCATCGAGGTGGCGCAGCAGCGGCTGCAGGAGGTTCCGGGCGACTACACCACCTGGGCGCAGCTGGGCTCCGCCTACGTCGAGCAGGCACGGGTCACCGCGGACCCCTCCTTCTACGACAAGGCGGATGGCGCCCTCCAGGAGTCGCTGATCCGGCGGCCGGAGGGCAACGACACCGCACTCACGGGGCAGGGCGCGCTGGCCAACGCCCGGCACGACTTCGCCGCGGCGGCGGACCTCGCCACCCGGGCGCTGGCGATCAACTCCTACAACGCCACCGCGTGGGGCGTGCTCACCGATGCGCGCACCCAGTTGGGGGACTATCCGGGGGCGACGGAAGCGGTTCAGCGGATGCTCGAACTGAAGCCGGGTCTGGCATCGTTCACCCGGGCGTCTTACGACGCGGAACTGCATGGAGACCTGGCCGGGGCCCGTTCGGCGCTCGAGCAGGCTCTCGACATCACGCAGGGTGGCGCGGGCGAGGCCTACTGCCGCACCTACCTCGGGGCTCTAGCGTTCGCTACCGGCGACCTCGAAGGCGCGGCCGAGCAGTACACCGCCGGCCTGAAGGCGAGGCCGTCCGACCCAGCCCTGCTGCTGGGCCGTGCCCGCGTGCTCGCAGCGCGAGGCGAGGAGACCGCCGCGATCGAAACCTTCCAGGCGGTAGTGAACGCGCAGCCGCTGCCTGAGTACCTCGTGGAGTTCGGCGCGTACCTGGAGTCGCAGGGGCGGGCCGCAGACGCCGAACAGCAGTTCGCGCTGGTCGAGACCGTCCGCCGGCTGTTTGTGGCGAGCGGCGTGACCGACGACCTCTCGACGGCACTGTTCGCTGCTGATCACGGCGATCCGGCCGTGGCGGTAGCCGCGGCCCAGGCCGAGTTCGATCGGCGGCAGAACATCGACTCCCACGATGCCATGGCCTGGGCTCTGCACAGCGCCGGGCGCGACGCCGAGGCACTGCCGCACGCCCAGCAGGCGACCGCCCTCGGCGGCGCCAGCGCGCTCTTCCTCTACCACCGCGGAGTGATCGAAGCGGCGGTCGGACAGATCGACCAGGCGCGGGCGAGCTTGGCCGAGGCCCTGGACACCAATCCCGACTTCTCACCGCTGCACGCACCCCGGGCCGAGGGGCTGCTCGAGTCGCTGGGCGGGCGTCCGTGAGAGGGCGGCGGCTCCTCGCCGTCATTCTCGGCGCCGGAGCGTTGTGGGCGGTCGCGCCAGGAGTCGCCCAGGCCCACCCCCTCGGCAACTTCACGGTCAATCACTACGATCATGTCCAACTGCAGCCCGGCCGGGTCCAGGTGACGACCGTCCTCGACCGTGCCGAGATACCGACCGCGCAGAAGCTGCAGATTGTCGCCCCGGACGGGTCACCGACGGCCGCCCAGCTCGCGTCGGCAGCCGCGGAGGAGTGCGCTGACGTCGCCGGCGCCGTCCAGGTCACCGTCGACGGCGCGGCGGTGGGGTGGACCGTGCAGGACACCGGGATGGAGACGATCCCGGGTGCCGGCGGACTGCCCACTCTGCGGTTGACCTGCCGGTTCGAGGCCGACGCCGAGCTCGACGTCCCCGCCGAGATCGCCGTCAGTGACACGTATCTGCCCGACCGCGTGGGCTGGCGGGAGATGACGGCGGACGGCGACGGCGTCCGGCTGATCGATTCCCCGGTGCCGGTCACGAGCGTCTCGGACGAACTGCGTCAATACCCGACAGACCTGCTGGCCTCTCCGGTCGACGTCCGATCGTTCACGGTCGCGACCGAGCCCGGGCAGAACACCGGCACCGGGTCGGCGATCACGCCCGGCTCGGGCGACCCGTTCACGAACTTCATCGCCGGCCTGGACCGACGGCTGGAGGACCTGATCGGCGACCGCGGCTTGACTCCGCTGGTCGGAACTCTCGCCGTCCTGCTCGCCGTCCTGCTCGGCTGCGGGCACGCCCTGCTTCCCGGGCACGGGAAGACCGTGATGGCCGCCTACCTGGCTGCCCGCCGTGGACGAAGCCGGGACGCGATCATCGTCGGCGCGACGGTGACGGCAACCCACACCGTGGGCGTACTCGTGCTCGGGCTGGCCATCTCGCTGTCGAGCACCCTGGCCGGGGATCAGGTGATCCGCTGGCTCGGGGTCGGCAGCGGCCTCCTCGTCGCCGGCATCGGGGCGTTCATGCTGCGCGCGGCGCTGCCGAGACGTCGTGGGGTTCCGACGCTGATCAGCGAGGTGCTTCCCGAGCCGGTGCTGGCGGGCGCGGTGCACGCGGCGGGCAGCGGTGGAGCCGTGCACGCCCCCACCGTCCCCGAGCACGCCGGCCACGACCACCATCACGACCATGCGCACGGCCATGACCACGGCCACCACCACGACCATGCGCACGGGCAGGGTTGGTGGGCTGGAGGCCACACGCACGGACCGGCCCGCGGCCGCGCGGGGCTGATCGGCATGGGCGTGGCGGGCGGTCTGGTGCCCAGCCCGTCCGCGCTGATCGTCCTGCTGGCCTCGATCGGGCTGGGACGCACGGTCTTCGGCGTCCTTCTGGTGCTCGCCTACGGTCTGGGAATGGCGGGCACCCTCACCGCTGTCGGTCTGCTGCTGGTCAGGCTGCGCGGTCGCATGGAGCGTCGCCTGGCCGACCTGCGCGGACGCAGATGGCTCACGCGGGTCGCGATCGCGGCCCCCGTGCTGACGGCGAGTCTCGTTCTCCTGGTCGGCGTGGCGCTCGTTGCTCGCGGTGCAGTGCTCGGCGCCTGACCTCCGCCGGGGAATCGCCCGCTGACGGCGGGGGGAGCCTTCGGCACCAAGAGCTCCCCCCGACGCTCAGTTCTTGAGCTCGTACTCCGCGAACTTCGACCGCAGGTCCTTCTTCGAGAACTTGCCGACGCTGGTCTTCGGCACCTCGTCGATGAACTCGACCGCCTCGGGCATCCACCACTTGGCGACCAGCGGCTTGAGGTGCTCGAGGATGTCCTCCGCGGTCGCGGTCTGCCCCTCCTTGAGGACGACGCACGCCAGCGGACGCTCGTCCCACTTCGGGTGCGGGATGCCGATGACGGCGGCCTCCTTCACCGCCGGGTGGCTCATGATCGCGTTCTCCAGGTCGACGGAGCTGATCCACTCGCCGCCGGACTTGATCAGGTCCTTGGTGCGGTCGGCGATGCGGATGGAACCGAACTCGTCCATGGCCGCGACGTCGCCGGTCTTCATCCAGCCGTCCTCGGTCGTGAGCTGCACGCCGGCGTCGGGGTTGTAGTAGTCCGCGGCGCACCACGGCCCGCGCACCTGCAGCTCGCCGGTGGCCTTGTCGTCCCACGCCTGCGGCTCGAGGGTGTCGGCGTCGACGATCCGCGCCTCGACGCCGAGGAACGGGATGCCGGCGCGCGCCCGCTGGTTCGCCTTCGTCTCGTCGTCGGCGTCCGCATAGCGCTTCGGCAGGACGCCCGACGAGGCGACCGGGTGGGTCTCGGTCATGCCCCAGGCCTGCAGGATCGGCAGCCCGACCTGCTCGCGGTAGGCCTCCGACAGCGACTTGGGCACCGCGGAACCGCCACAGCCGATGTCGCGGAGCTTGTGCGGCTTGCCCGCGAGGTACGGCAGCATGCCGAGCCAGATGGTCGGGACGCCGGCGGTGAACGTGACGCCCTCGTCGAGGATGAGCTTGGCCAGCGCCTCGGGCTGCATCATCGCCCCGGGCATGACCAGCGAGGCGCCGGCGGCCGGGGCCGCCTGGGCGATGCCCCATGCGTTCGCGTGGAACATCGGGACCACCGGCATGGCGACGTCTTGGATGCCGAGACCGAAGGCGTTGGGCTGCATCACGCCCATCGTGTGCAGGAACGTCGACCGGTGGGAGTAGACGACGCCCTTGGGGTTGCCCGTCGTGCCGCTCGTGTAGCACATGTACGCGGCCGAGTTCTCGTCCGTGACACCGAAATCGACCGGCTCGGCGTCGGCGAGCAGCGTCTCGTAGTCGAGCACGCGGGAGTCGTCGGGGATCTCGTTGTCGCCGCCGTCGTCCATGACCACGACGTGCTTGACCGTCGTCATCGTGTCGATGAGCTTCCACAACAGGGGCAGCACCGTGCGGTCGACGAAGATGACCTCGTCCTCCGCGTGGTTGGCGATGTAGGTGAGCTGCTCGGGGAAGAGCCGCACGTTCAGTGTGTGCAGCACGCGGCCGGTCGACGGGGCACCGAAGTAGAGCTCCAGGTGCCGCGCGGAGTTCCAGGCGAACGTGCCGACCCGGCCGTCCGCGCTGATGCCGAGGGTGTCGAGCACGCCACCGAGCCGGCGGGTCCGCTCGGCCCACTCCGCGTAGGTCGTGCGGGTGACGCCGCCGGGGTTGTTGGTGACGATCGTCCCGTCGCCGTAGTGCTGTTCGACGTGCCGGAACATCGAGTCGATGGTGAGGGGGTAGTCCTGCATCAGGCCGCGCATGGCCGGAGTTTGCCAGTGACGGCGCTCACCTTCCAGGCGAGGAGTCTCCGGTCAGCCTGAGACGCTTCCGGACCGCCGGGCTTCCGAGCTCGCGCACTGCGTCGCTTCCCACCCACCCGGCCCCCGTGCTCCCGGCCCGCAGCTGCTCGGCCGTGTCGAGTGCCAGCCGGTAGAGGCCGGGGCTCCGCTTGCCGATCGCGCGCAAGGCCCAGCTCGCTCCCTTGCGGACCAGCGGCCGGTCGTCGTCCGCGCCGGCCGCCAGCGGGTCGAGCAGGGCGGCGAACCGCGCGTCGTCCGACCGTTTGTCGGCGACTGCCAGGCCCGCCATCAGCGAGAACCCGGCCCGCCGGACGAAGAGTTCCGGCCTCGTCGTCCACTGGGCGGCCTTCGCCCAGGCCGGCGCGGCGTACCGGAGGAGGTTCTGGCAGACCTGGTCGCAGAGGTCCCAGGAGTCGAATTCGAGGGCCCAGCGCTCGAACTGCTCGTCGTCGACGAGTGCCGGGTCGTCGACGAGCGAGGCGAGGATGCGCGCCTCGTGCACCCCGCTGGCCCAGAGTTCGGCGGCCAGGCCGTGGTCCCGGTCGAGCTCCTTCGCCACGGTCCGCAGCTCCCCGACGGTCACGCCGTAGGCGTGGTCGGTGGCGATGCCGTACCGGGCCATGCCCGGGAGCCGGGACGGGACGGCGAGCCCGCGCAGCCTGGCCAGCACCTCGTCGGCGGTCACGCCGGGGCGCGCCGACGGGTCCGGCGACGGTCGACGCGCAACAGCAGCCACCCGGATGCGGCGAGCAGCAGGCAGGTCAGCGACAGCGCCGCCGTGGGCCACCACGGCGCACTGCCGCCGACGTCGAGCTGCTGTGTGTCGATGGAGAGCTGACCGTCGGGGTCGAGGCCGGAGGTCCACAGCGTGTGCTCGCCGTCCGGCAGGTTCTCCGGCAGCTGGACATCGACCGTGACCCGCCCGTCCGCATCGGCCCAGGCGGAGCCCAGCGCCTGCGGAGTGCTCTGGACGCCGACCACCACGAGCGAGCCCTGGAGGTGGCCTCCGCTCGTGATCTGCAGGGGGACGCCCGGGCGTGCCTGCAGGGTGTTCCCCGGCTGGCTCGTATCGACCGGGATCGGTGCCGGCGCCAGCAGTTGGCCGAGGCCTTCGGCGGTACGGACGAGCAGGGACGACGTCTCGCCCTTCCCGCGGGTCGCCTTCTGCGGAGCGGCCGGGGACGCCGACCAGCGGACGAGGGCGCCTGCCATCGCGCGGTAGCCGTCGGGGTCCGGGTGGACACGCTCGGGACTCAAGATGTCCCGGTCGGTCACCTGGACGACCCAGGGGTCCCGGTCGCAGATCGTGTGGTTCGGCTGGAGTGCAGTGCGGACGTCACGGGCCAGGTGCACCGGGAGACCCTTGGCGGCGACGTCGCGGACCGCCGCGCTGATCTGCCGGTGCAGCTCGTCCTGCACCCACCGCCCGAAGGTCTGCTCGTCGGGGCTGAATCCCGGCAGTCCGGCCGTGCACGTGAATCTTCCCCGGCTGGTGTTGGGCAACAGGTCGGGATAGGGCAGGACGACGACGTCGGTGCCGGCCACCCGGGCGACGTCCTCGTAGAACAACCTCAGCTGCGGGCCCAGGCCAGCCAGCAGCAGTTCCATGTGCTCGCGCCACGTGAGGCAGGAGCCCTGGTCGTCACACACGGCGTTGTCGACGCAGTTCGCGGTGGTGACGCAGCTCTTGACCAGATCGGGGAACTGGATGTCGTTGCCGCCCATGGTCAGGGCAACGACGTCGACGTCCCCGCTTCGCTTCAGGGCGTCCAGTTGATCGTGCTGGCTCTCCACGTCGTCCCAGGGGTTCAACCATTTCTGCTGGTCGCTCGCCCAGTAGTCGGCGACCACCGCGCCGGAGCAGGCGAGGTTGTGCACGGCAACGGTCTTCGGGAAGGCCTGCCGTCCCCAGGCGTTCGGGCTGCGGTGACAGGCGCCGCCGGGCCCGTAGTCGCCGCCGCCCTCGCCGGAGGAGTAGGAGTCGCCGAGGATGACGACGTCGTCGACGTCCTGGAACACCGGTCCCACCGTGTCGAGCCGGAACTCGCTGCTCAGCGTGGTGACGCCGGCCCGGGCCTGCACCGGGACGCCGATCGCCGTGAGAGTCACCGTCCAGTCGAGCTGGCCCGAGGCGCGCTGCGTCGAGGGGTAGACCGACCATCGCACCGTGCGGCTGCCGCCGGCCTCCAGGTTGCCCAGGAGTCGCAGCGGCGTGAGCACTGTCGGGGCGCCGCCACTGCTCGAGGGGTGGTAAGTGAGGGCGAGCCGGACGTTCCGCGCATCGACGCCGGACGTGTTCCGCACTGTCGCCGTCATGCCCAGAACCCCCTCGCTCAGCGGGGAGAAGCTGGGGACATCGGGGGCGTCGAGCTCCAGGCGCGGCGCCTGGAGCGCGGCAAGCCGGTCACCGAGGGCGGCGGAGTCGTCAACCGGGGTGTAGGTCCCGCCCGTGGCTCCGGAGATGCACTGCAGCTCCTGGGCGCCGGCATCATCGATCCGGAAACCCACGGTGTCGACGGTCAGCCCGATGCCCTGGTCGCGAATGGAGCGCGCCACCTCGCACGGGTCGTCGCAGGTGTGCTCCCCGTCGCTGACCAGAACGATCGTCCCCTGGGAGTACCCACGGCTCTTGATGTCCTCGGCCGCGGCGGCCAGCGCCTCGGCGGTGGGGGTGTCTCCGTCGGCGGTGACGGCCCGGATGGAGGCCGACATGTCCCCGGGGTCCCGTCGAGCCAGGCCGATGTCGATGGAGCCGGAGTCGCAGCCGCCGCTCGCGGCCGGGTAGGTGCGCATCCCGATATGGGTGTCCAGGGGCAGGCGGGCGAGCAGATTGAGCAGCGCGTTCTTGGCACCCTCGATCTTGATCGTGCCGGTGCCGTCGTCCTCCCCCATGGACCCGGACGTGTCCAGGACCAACAGGATGGGATTCCCGCCGGCCACCTCCGCGGCAGGGTCGGCGGGATCACCTGGCGCGGCTGTCGACGGGCCGACCGCCCCGCCCGGCAGGACCAGGCAGACCAAGGTGGCGGCAGCGACGGCTGCCAGCCGCTGGAGCCGGCGCCTCACCCCGCCGCCAGGGCGTCGATGCCGTCGGGCCCGCCGACTGCCCGGAGGTCCCCGAAACCGACTTCGCCGCTGCGCTCGCCGACCGTGCCCGAGAACCGGATCTCGACGCGCAGCGCGCCGGCGACCCGCGCCTCGAAGGGGGTGCTCGCGCCGTAGGCGGCGGCACCCTCGAAGACCGTCACCCCGTCGGCGACGATCCGTACGGTCGCCGACGTGCCCGGATCGCTGCGGTCGGTGATGCCGAGGACGCCGGTGAGCAGAGTGGCCTGCCGGTCGAGCAGGTAGGTCTGGACCGACTCCCGCTCACGGACGCTGCAGTACACCGATTGTTCGTGGTCCTGCCCGTTGAGCGAGATCTCCCCGCTGCTGCAGGCCGACTCCAGCGGGTCGAGCTCGGCCACGAAAACGCTCGAGGCGGGGCCGGCCACGGTGAGGGTGGCGGTCGCGGCCAGCGGGCTCCCGGCGGCGGGGTCCACCGCGAGCACGGTCCCTTCGGACACCGCGGGGTCGTAGACCTGGTTCTGGACGGCCCGCACCCCGAGGTCGAGCAGCGTCTGAGCTGCCTCCGTGGCCGGGATGCCCACCAGCGCCGGCATCGTGCCGGCCACCGCGACGGTCAGGGTCACGGTCCCGGTGCCCCGGGAGCCGCCGATCGGGTCCTGGGCGGTCACGGTTCCGGCGGGGAGGGCGGAGGGTCCTTCGACCACCGAGATGCCGTCGACCGGTGTGCCCGCATCCACGACCGCCTGGCGGGCGTCGGTCAGGAGGAGTCCGCGCACGTCGGGCACGAGCACCTTCTCCGCGGCGTCGTCCGGGGGCGCGGCGACGAGCTCGACCGTGGTGTCCGCCGCGGCAGGTACGCCCGCCAGCGTGTGCGCGGACCAGCCGCTCGCGAAGCCCCCGGCGAACAGCCCGCAGACGACGAGCAGCGTGCCGATGATCCGGAGGCGCCGGCGGCCCCAGATCTCCCGGATGCGCCTCCACACAGCCGTGGCCCGCCGCCGGACCGGCCCGGGGCGCGCGGGGGCCGGGGCAGGCGTGTGCGGAGGAGTCGGTTCGACGCGCCCACCCGGTGGTCGGCCCGATTGCGCGCGCGGCTCCTCGCCGGGATGCGGTCCCGTCATCCGTGCTCACCCCCGTGTCGGCCGGGCGACAGCCAACAGGTGTCAGGTCACGCCCAGGTCACGATTCGCGCGGAGGGTCAGCCGTAGGCCGCGGCCACGCCGTCGACGAGCGTGGTGAGTGCGTACGACGCGGGATGCGCGGCATTGCTCCGGGTGTCGGCCGACAGGAACCAGACGCCGTCCCGTCGCTGGTCGGGGAGGGCGAGCGTGTAGCTCGTGTTGTCGTTCGCGCATCGCAACAGCACGGCTCCAGGTGCGACCGCGGGCACGTCGACATCCGGGCAGATGGCGCCCTGGTGCTCGTAGAACTGGTGGCGCCAGCTCTCGATCGTCGTGCCGTCGGCGACGTAGGCCACCCTCAGGACGTAGGCGTAGTTGTAGGGGTCCGGGCCATACTGGAGCGGGATGGGGACCCACGTGCAGCCGCCCGCCCCGGGCAGGGTCCCGATCCAGTAGCTCATCTGGACGCCGAGCGCCGCACTCAGCCCGGCGGCGAGCCGCGGGCAGGTAGCCATCTCCTCCTCGGTGCTCTCGCCCGGGTACGGCTTGCCGGCGGGGAGCCACTGGTCCCACTGGGCCGGGGAGCTCAGCGTCACGGCGGAGTCGAGCAGTGCTG
This sequence comes from Blastococcus sp. CT_GayMR16, assembly GCF_004570875.1. Lineage (GTDB taxonomy): Bacteria > Actinomycetota > Actinomycetes > Mycobacteriales > Geodermatophilaceae > Blastococcus_B. The sequence goes on from NZ_SPQK01000013.1 coordinate 47,878, forward strand.
CCGTCTCGGCGAGCTCGGCCCGTTCCTGGACCAGTACGGCCGCCGGGACGGTGCTGGCAGCCGGGGTCGCGGTGGTGGCCACCGGTGGTTCCGTCGTGCGCGGAGCGGTCGCCGTCGTCGGCGTCGCTGCGGCGGGGGCTTCGTCCGCGTCGGACGGCTCTCCGCCGGTCGCGGCCACGACCAGTGCGACGGCCACGGCCGCCGCGCCGAGTCCGGCGCCGATCGGCAGCCACCGTCGCCGTCCGGGCCGGGGTTCCGTGACGTCGGGGCCGTCGACCGGGTCCCGCCGGCCATCGAGGCCGAAGAGACCGGGCTCGTCGTCCCGCTCGTCCATGTCGCCTCCCGCTCGGCCGTCAGCGCACTCCTCGGCAGCGCCGGAGGGATTGTTGACCGGGCGTGAGGGCGACGCCTCGTCCACCTCTGCGTTGCCCCGCACCCAGCGCAGGCGGGGTCAGGACGAGGGCACGACCACCGGGTACGCGGCGGTCCGCACCGCCGCCACCTCGGCAGGGGGAACCTCGCAGCCCTCGTCGTCGACGAATGCGACGTGCACCAGGCGGTCGGTGGGGACCGCGCGGCGCTCCACGGTGGGCCCCTCCGGCCGCGGCAGGTACCGGTCGCCCCACTGCTGCAGTGAGCCGAGCACCAACTCCAATTCCCGACCGGCGTCGGTCAGGTGGTAGGCGAAGCGGGATCGGCTGCCCGGCTCCTGGTAGGGCTCGCGGACCATCACGCCGGCGTCGACCAGGGTGGCCAGCCGGTCGCTGAGCACGTCGGCGGCGACGCCGAGGGCGGTTCGGAAGTCGGCGAACCGGGTGGTCCCCGAGAGCGCCTCACGCAGGATCAGGATCGTCCAGCGCTCGCCCAGCACCCCCAGGCTCCGGGCGACCGAGCAGCTCGACTGCGCCAACCGCTCGTCCGTCACCGGCCCATGCTAGCTGAGTTGTCCGTCCCCATCCAGCTGTCTCCGGGTCGGCTCCGGCCGACTCTGCGCCCGCAGCGGAACTAGGTTGTGCTCTCCTATCCAGGAGGCCTAAGTTGGCCGTACCAACTCAGCCACGCGGATCGGAACCGACATGGACATCGCAGGCCGCACCGCACTGGTCACCGGCGCCAACCGCGGACTGGGCCGGCACTTCGCCCAGCAGCTCCTCGCCCGGGGGGCGACCGTCTACGCCGGCGCCCGCGACCCCGGGTCGGTCGACCTGCCCGGGGTGATCCCCGTCCGCCTCGACGTCACCGACCGGCTCTCGATCACCGCAGCGGCCGAGCAGGCGCAGGGCGTCTCACTGCTCATCAACAACGCCGGCTCCTTCACGGGCGTCTCCCTCCTCGACGGCGACCGCTCCGATATCGAGCTCGAGATGGCCACCCACTACTTCGGCCCGCTCGACGTGATCCGCGCCTTCGCACCGCAGCTGGCGGCGCACGAGACCAGCGCCGTTCTCAACGTTCTCTCGGTGCTGTCCTGGGTCACCTTTCCCGGCTACACCGGCTACTCCGCGGCAAAGTCCGCCGCGTGGTCGCTGACCAACGGGCTGCGCCAGGAAATGGCCGGTCAGCACACCCAGGTCAGCGCTCTGCACGTCGGCTTCATGGACACGGACATGGCCCGGTCCGTCGACGGGCCGAAGAGCGACCCTGCGGTCGTCGCGTCGCTCGCCCTCGACGGGCTGGCGGCCGGGCAGCTGGAGATCCTGGCCGACGAGGGCACCCGCGCGGTGCAAGCGGGCCTGGGCCGCGGCGTGACCGCGATCTATCCCCAGTTCGCCTGAGCCGCGGACCTGGCGGAAGCCGACGGCGATGGGCACCGGCCGACTGGAGGCCTTCAGTGACGGGGTCTTCGCCGTCGCCATCACGCTGCTGGTCCTCGACCTGCACGTCGACGCGGACAGCCCGCGTGGCCTCGCCACCCAGCTGGCCGGCGAGTGGCCGTCGTTCGCCGCCTACGCGCTGAGCTTCTTCGTCATCGGCGTCATCTGGGTCAACCATCACGCCGTTCTTGCGCTGGCGGCCCACATCGACCGCAGTTTCATGTTCCAGAACCTCGTTCTGCTGCTGTGGGTCGCCACCATCCCCTTCACCACTGCGACGCTCGCGGCCTACCTCCGCAGCGGGGACGCCGACACCCGGGTGGCCGTGCTCCTCTACGGCCTGTCGAACGAGGGCATGGGGGTCAGTTTCACGCTGATGCTCGCCCACCTGGTCCGCCGCGGTCTGCTCAAGCACCCGGTGGGCGCCCGGGAGGCCCGGCAGGGCATCGCGCGCTTCGGCCTCGGCACCGTGCTCTACCCGCTGGCAGTCGTGATCGGGGTCTTCTCCCCCGTCGCGATGCTCATCTTCTACGCCGCGGTGAACGGCTTCTACGTCCTCGAGCAGACACCGATCCTGCCCGGCCAGTCCCCGCCGTCCGGCGGCATCCCCGAGGAGACCGATCGGTCCGTGTCCCCCGTCCCAGTCCCTGCTGCACCCGCAGCGGTCCTCCGCCCCTCCCGCAGATCGGATCCGTCATGAGCGCATCCCCCACCCCCGTCGTCTTCGTCCACGGGCTGTGGTTGCACGCCACCAGCTGGAACCCCTGGCTCGAGCTGTTCCGCGACGCCGGCTACGACCCCATCGCCCCGGGCTGGCCGAACGAGCCGGCGACCGTCGAGGCGGCTCGGTCCGAGCCGGACGCTGTCGCGAACACGAGCATCGACGACGCCGTCGCGCACTTCACCAAGATCATCGACGACCTCGACGCCGCCCCGATCGTCATCGGCCACTCCTTCGGCGGTCTGGTCGCCGAGAAGCTGCTCGGCCAGGGCATCGGCGTGGCCGCCGTCGCGATCGATCCCGCGCAGATCAAGGGCGTCCTCGCCCTGCCGCTGGCCCAGCTGCGGTCAGCGCTGCCCGCCCTCGCCAACCCCGCCAACCTGCACCGCTCGGTCTCCCTCACGCGCGAGCAGTTCCGCTTCGGCTTCGGCAACGCACTCACCCCGGAGGAGTCCGACGCGCTGTTCGACCGGTGGGTGGTCCCGGCGCCGGCCCGCCCGCTGTTCCAGGCCGCGACGGCGAACCTGCAGCCCCACTCCCAGGCCGCCGTGGACACGGCGAACGAGAGCCGCGGTCCGCTGCTGCTGGTCTCCGGGACCGCCGACCACACCGTGCCCGACGTGAGCACCCGGTCGACCCTCAAGCAGTACCGCCACTCGTCCGCGGTCACGGAACTGCGCCAGTTCGAGGGACGTGGCCACTCCCTCACCGTCGACAGCGGCTGGCCGGAGGTCGCGGCCTCGATCCTGGAGTGGCTGCGCGCCAAGGGGCTCTGAGGCCGCGGGCTGACCCGTCTCGGTCAGGCGGCGAGCAACACGGGCAGATCGCCGAGGCCGCGGAGCACGAACTCCGGACGTCGCACGGGCTCCCCTCCGAGCTCGAGCGACGTCGTCCGGTCGAGCAGCGCGCCGAAGGACGCCTGGAGCTCGACGCGGGCCAGCGGTGCCCCGATGCAGAAGTGGACGCCGGCGCCGAAGGAGATGTGCGGGTTCTCGGCGCGGCCGACGTCGAGGGTCCCCGGCACCTGGAACACGGCCGGGTCGTGGTTGGCCGAGCCCAGGAGCGCGGCGATCTTCTGCCCCTGCTCGACGGTGATCCCACCCATCTCGACGTCCTCGGTGGCGGTGCGCTCGAACAGCTGCAGCGGGGAGTCGAACCGCATGAGCTCCTCGATCGCCGTCGGCAGCAGGGTCCGGTCCTCGCGCAGCCGCCGCAGCTGGTCGGGGTTGCGCAGCAGGGCGAGCGTGCCGTTCCCGGTGACGTTGACCGTCGCCTCGTGGCCGGCGTTGAGCAGCAGGATGCAGGTGGTGACGAGCTCGTCCTCGGTCAGCTTGTCTCCGTCGGCGTCCCGGACGGTGACCAGGTGGCTGACCAGGTCGTCGCCGGGGTTCGCGCGGCGCTCGGCGGCCAGCCCCCGCAGGTAGGCGACGAACTCGTCGGCCGCGCGCTCGGCATCGTCCTCCCGCTGCTGCGTGCGGTCGTACTCGTACATCTTCACGATCGCGTTGGACCACGGGCGCAGCAGCGGGCGGTCGGCCTCGGGCACCCCGAGCAGCTCGGCGATGACGGCGACCGGCAGCTGGTCGGCCATCCCGGTGAGCAGGTCGACCGGTTCGGTTCCGGCCGACCGTTCCACCAGGTCGTCGACGAGCCGGCCGGCCAGCTCCTCGACCCACGGCCGGAGCCGCTCGACGTGCCCGCGGGCGAACGCCGTGCTGATCAGCCGCCGCAGCCGGGTGTGGTGCGGGGGCTCCATCTCCAGGATCGCGTTGCGGTGGATCAGGTTGAAGCTCTCGAACCGGCTCTCGGGCTCCTTGTCCTTCCAGATCCGGCCCAGGCGCCGGTCCCGCAGGACGGCGTTCGACTCCGCGTGCGTGAACGCCAGCCAGAGACCCAGGCCCTCGTGCCACTGCACCGGCGCGACGGCTCGCGCCCGGGCGAACGCGGGGTAGGGGTCGGCGACCACGGCGGGATCGGTGAGGTCCAGCGGGACGAGGGCCGAGGTCACGCTCGGGAGCCTAGTAACCGGACCCCAGTCCCCCTCCCGCCGTGCATGCTCGGCGTGAGCCTCTGGACGGGGGCCACCTAGGCTCGTGGGCATGGCCAAGTCCGCGACCCGCAAGCGCTCCTCCGCCCCCGCCGCCGCGCCCGAGGGGATCAACCCGAAGGCCGCGTGCCCGTGCGGCTCCGGACGCCGCTACAAGCACTGCCACGGTTCGGGCTACGCGCCGCCGGTGACCCGCCCCTTCGAGGGCCTGCCCGGCGAGGCCGACTGGGTCGCGATGCGGGAGCTGGTGCCCGCAGCCACAGCAAAGCTGAAGACGACGGACGGCCGGGACGTGACCCTGGCGAGCGTGCTGCCCGGCGGCACTCCCGCGCTGGTGCGGGCCAACGGTGAGATCGTGCTCGGCGTCCAGATGCAGGCCTCCTCCGACGACGTCAGCCGCGACATCGGGACGGCGCTGGCCGCGGCGCTCGAAGCGCCCGCGGGTGCGCCGGTCGACCCGGGTCCGATCGGTGCCGCCGGTTCGGCCGGCCCCCGACTGCAGGAGCAGCTGGACCTGAGCGCGCCGTTCGACGTCGTCGTCCACGACGACTTCGCGTTCTGGCTCGACGGGACCGACCCGAGCGCGGCGGCGCTGGCCGGACTCGAGCACGCCAACGAGGCGATCCTGCCGACCGTGCGGCTGCAAGGCCTGGACGCCGCCTACTGGGTGCGGCCCGGCAACGAGCGCGCGCACCTGCGCTGGGTCCGGCGCGAGCCGGAGGAGAAGCTGCTCGACGCACTGGCGCGGCTCGCGGCGTCGGAGCAGATCCTGCTCGGCGAGGGCACCCGGTACGCTGGCGCCTTCCGCGCCCTCGGTCTCGTCGTCCCCGTGTGGGACCTGCCCGCCGACACCCCGGCGGAGGACTGGATCGCGCCCGCGCGTGAGTTCCAGGCCCGCCTGGAGCAGGCCCTGACGGTCACCGAGCCGCTCACCTCCGACGAGCGGCGCTCACGCGCCGGCCTGATCTCCCGGCAGATCACCCTGCGCTGAGTCGGCGTGGGCGTCAGCTCTCTAGAGCCGAGGTGACGGCGTCGACAGCCCGGGCGTGGGCAGAGCCGTCGCCTTCGACGAGGGCGGACATCGCTGTGCCGTCGAGGACGGCGACCAGCAGGCCGACGTCGGCGCTCCCGTGCCCGCATCGCCCGAGGGCGTCGCCCAGCAGCCCGTCCACTCGGCGACGGGCTGCGCGGAGCACCGGCCGCAGCGACGGATGCCGGCCGCCGGCGAGAAAGCGCTCGTAGTGCGCCTGGATGGCGGCGTCGCTCCGCCTCCGCGGGCCGAGGACCACGTCCACGACCAGCTCCGCCGCCCAGCCGGCGGCGCGTGCTCGTCGAGGCAGCGCCTCGACCAGCTCGGCCACCGCGTCCAGTTCGGCGTCCGCAGCGCGCTGCACACCGGTCACCAGGAGCTCGTCCAGAGACCGGAAGTAGTACGTCGTGGCCGCCAGCGGAACCCCGGCGGCCACCGCCACCGCCCGGTGGGATATTGCATCGGGACCTTCCGTCAGGACCAGCGTCGCGGCGGCGGCGACGATCGCTTCCCGCCGGGCGGCGCCTTTCGGTGTAGCAGGACGGCCCGCATCGTCGTCCCCAGCCACGGTCAGTGGGCCGAGGAGGACGACAGGTTCAGTCCGACGACGCCCGCGACGATCAGCAGGATCGACAGCAGGCCCAACGTGGTGACCGGGTCCCGGAGGAAAACCATGCCGAGGATCGCCGTCCCAGCCGCACCGATGCCGGTCCAGACCGCGTAGGCGCTGCCCACCGGCAGGCTGCGCAGCCCGATCGACAGCAACGCGAAACTGACCCCCGCGCAGCCGAGGAAGGTCAGCGTCCACCACAGCCGGCTGAAACCGTCGGACATCTTCAAAGAGACCGCGAACGCCGTTTCGAAGAACCCGGCCACGATCACCAAGGCCCATGCCATGGCTGCCTCCCTGCTCGACTGGTACCACCGTACCAAAAAAAACGGTACACACGTACCAGTGAGCTTGTGGCGTGCAGGAGTGCGCGCTGGTCCGACGGGTGTGGCGCACGTGGTCCACCACGCCGCCGGGCGACAGGCGACGATTCCGCGCGACGAACCTCAGGCCTGGCGGCGCCCAGCCAGCGTGAGCAGCGTGCCGGACGAGATCAGGATGGCGATCGTCCTCAGCAGGGGCTCGAGGTCCACGCCGGTGTAGGCGAGCTTGCCGGAGCTGGCGGTCGGGGTGGTTGTCGGCGGCACGGCGGGAGAAGTGTCGTCCTCGCATGCGATGTCGTCGTTGTCGCTGTCCAACTCGCGACGGTAGCCGGGGGCGCCGCGCGGGATGTTGGTCGCTCCTTGAGCCCGCGCATCGGTGCAGTTCTGGTAGTACACGCCGCTCGGCTGGACGGCCGGGGGCTCGCCTCCGCCCGCGTCGTCAGCCGGGGGCTCCTCGTCGGGGGCGGCCGCAGCCAGGCACTCTGCAATGCCCGCGACCGCCGTGGCGAAGAAACCTGCAGCATCCGTGCCGACCATCTCGGCGTCCTCCCCCAGCTTCTGCAGGAGGTCCGGGATACCAGTGGGATTGGTGGTGGGGGTGACGGCCATGAGGGCAGTCGAGAACTCGGTTGCCAGATCCTCGGCTCTGGTACCAAGACCTTCGAGGTCGTCCATCAACTGCTCGCCGACACCCTGAATGCACGCCGCGGGGTCTTCATCGGCCGGGTTCTCAGCGTCCTCGTTCTCGCCCTCCTCCTCGGTGGCTCCTTGCTCTGCTGCGGTACCGGAGGCGGAAGTGGTATTGGATCGCGAGTTGCTGACCTGCCCGGTCGGCTCGGCGAGCGATCCTGCTGGCGCGACAGAGGCACTGTCGTACTGCGTCTGGGTTCCGCCGGGGCCGGCGGTTCCTCCGGTGACGCTCTCGGAGCCGGTGATCGTGCCCGGTGTGACCGGGTCCGTTTCATCGTTGTCCGTGGCGTCAGGGTCGATCACCTTCCCGGCGCTCGGTACGACCTCGATTGCGTCGCCGGCGGAGTCCGCGGCTGTTTGCGTCTCACCGTCACCGGCTGCGGCCACGCCGGGGCCGAAGAACAGGAGCACCGCGACGGCGCACATTGTCAGCGGTGAGCGCAAGCGCATCAACATCAAGATCCCCCGGTGCTCACAGCAAATGTGGATGTGAGCTCTACCACGATTCACAGGTATCGGGGAGAACCGGTTCGTCACGCGGCCGCGCGCCGCCACGCAGAGTTGCGGTCCGTCGCGGTCCGCCGTTCAGAGCGGGTCGCGGGCCACCGGGCAGGACATGCATCGGGGGCCGCCCCGGCCACTGCCGAGTTCCGACCCGGCGATCCGCAGGACCTCGATGCCGGCGGTTTCCAGCGCTTCGTTGGTGACGGTGTTCCGCTCGTAGGCCACCGCCAGCCGCGGGGCCAGCGCGAGGGTGTTGTTGCCGTCGTCCCACTGCTCGCGTTCGGCGGTCACGGGGTCCAGGCCGGTGTCGATCACGCGGAGCCGGTCGATCCCCATCGCCGCGGCGGCCGCGACGACGAACGGCTCCGGGCCGGTGACGGTCAGCTCGACGGCGTCGGCGTCGTCGTCCACCCCCTCCGGAGCGGTGACGGTCCAGGCCATCAGCGAGTCGGCGACCGCCGGGTACATGACCATCGCGTCGACGTCGACCATGGTCGCGATGGTGTCCAGGTGCATGGTCGCCCGCTGCTGCGCGATCGGGACGACGAGCACCGTGTGCGCCAGGCCGCGGGCGAACAGCCGCCGCGCGAGCCTTTCCGCCCCGCCGGGCGTCGTCCGTTCGCCGACCCCGACCGCCACCACACCGGCGGCCAGCAGCAGGACGTCGCCACCCTCGAGGTGCTCCAGGCGCGCGCTGTAGAGCTGCTCGACTCCGGCGAACCGCGGGTGGTGGGTGTAGACGGCGGCGGTGATCGTGCTCTCGCGGTGCCGGGCGGGCATGGCGAGGGAGGTCACGGCTACCTCGTCGGCCACCCAGACCGAGGAGTCGCGGGTGAACAGCAGGTTCGGCAACGGGGGGACGACGAAGTCGCCGCGCTGCATGACCTCGTAGGCGAGCCCCCGGCCGCCGCGCAGCTCGTCGTGGGCGAGGCCGGCGATCAGCGTCGCCGAGAGGTCCTCCGGTGAGAGCCAGGCGAGGTGGGTGGTGGCCGCCCGCTGCAGCGTCGCGCCGAGCCGAGGGTCGTCGACCGCGGCACCGATCAGCTCGGCCCGCGCCGACGGGAAGGACAGGATCTCGGTCAGCAGCTGGTCCAGGTAGAGCACCTCGACACCGCGTTCGGTGAGGGCCGCGGCGAACGCGTCGTGCTCCTCCTGCGCCCGGGCCACCCACGGGACGCCGTCGAAGAGCAACTGGTCGTTGTTGCGCGGCGTGAGGCGGCGCAGCTCGGGCCCGGGGCGGTGCAGCATCACGGTGCGCAGCGGGCCGACCTCGCTGGTGGCGCCCATCACGGGGGCGTCGGGCAGGGGCGGGATCATGGTCAGAGGCTGGCACAGGGTGCCGCAGCCGCGCCCGCCAGTGGGTCGTGTCCGCTGGATACCCTGCCGACGTCGGCCCGCAGCGAGGCGGGCCAACGTCTCGGAGGTATCGCCGTGGACCTGTTCGACCTGACCGGCAAGGTGGCCGTGGTCACCGGCGGGACCCGCGGCATCGGCCTGATGATGGCCCGCGGCCTCCTCCAGGCGGGCGCACGGGTGTACATCAGCTCGCGCAAGGCCGAGGCCGGGGACGCCGCCGTCGCCGAGCTGGCCGCCTTCGGAAAGGTCACCTCGGTTCCGGCGGACCTCTCCCTGGAGGAGGAGTGCGTGCGGCTGGCCGCGGAGGTCGGCAAGCGCGAGGACGAGCTGCACATCCTGGTCAACAACGCCGGCGCCACCTGGGGCGAGCCGCTGGAGTCCTTCCCCGAGTCGGCGTGGGACAAGGTGCTCGACCTGAACCTGAAGTCGCCGTTCTTCCTCACCCGCGCGTTTCTGCCGCTGCTGGAGGAGGCCGGGACCCAGGACGACCCGGCCCGCATCGTGAACGTCGGCAGCATCGACGGTCTGCACGTGCCGCCGATGCACACCTACTCGTACTCGACCAGCAAGGCGGCGCTGCACCACCTGACGCGCGTGCTGGCCAAGGAGCTCGGCCCGCGCCACGTCACGGTCAACGCCGTCGCCCCCGGGCCGTTCGAGTCGAAGATGATGGCCGCCACCCTCGACGCCTTCGGCAAGGAGATCGCCGCCCGCTCGCCGCTGGGCCGGATCGGCCGCCCCGACGACATGGCCGGCGTCGTCGTCTTCCTCGCGAGCCGGGGCGCCTCCTACATCACCGGCGCCGTCATCCCCGTGGACGGCGGCATCGCCACCACCCGGTAACCGGCTGGCGGGCGAAGTTGATCATCGGATCGGTGCTCGGGACAGGGTCGGAAGGGGCCGGACACGCCGGTGGGGCCTGCACCTGGACGATGATCAACTCGGGGACGTCGACCTCACACGCGGGCGGCGGCGACCCGGGACAGGTGCGAGTCGGCGAGCGCGACCTGGTGCGGTGAGCCGACGAGCACTCCCTGCGCGCGGGCCGACCGCCACCGGTCACGCGCGCCGGCCAGGTCACCGCGTCGTTCGGCGATCCGGCCGAGCAGCTCGTCGTAGGCGCCCAGCGTGAGCGACGGCGTCCCGAGCACCGCCTGCCGCCCGCGGTAGGGCAGCAGCGACTCCGCGGCCGCGGCCCACTCCGGTTCCTCGCCGAGCCAGAGCGCGGACTCCGCCTGCAGGTAGAGCGCGACGTCACTCGCCCAGTCCCGGACCAGCGTCCTGCCCCAGCGGGCGCGCAGCCGCCGTGCCTCGGCGACGTCCCCGGACTCCGCCGCCGCCAGCACCGCCATCTCCTGCAGCAGCGGGCTGCCCTCGTCGCCGGTCTCGACCAGCAGCGGGATCGCGTCGGCCTGCCGGTGGTCGGCCCGGCGCAGGGTGAACTGGTGGGCGGCGTAGGCGTGCCGCGCGTGCGGGGTGACCTTCCGGAACAGCTCGTACGCCTCGGTGGTGAGCTCCTCGGCCAGCGCGGCGTTCCCCCGCAGCCAGGCGAGCCCGCCGGCCTGCCACAGCACGTGCGGGCGCACCTCCGGGCCGCTGAGCGAGACGGCGAGCCGGCGGGCCTGGTCGTGGTCGGCCTCGAATCCGGATAGGTCGCCCAGGTGCAGCCGCAGCGCCGCCCGGTGCAGGTGGGCGACGAACTCGGTGCGCCGGGGCAGCCCGTGGCCGGCCAGCTCCAGCGACTCGTCGGCGGCCGCGAGGCGCACCTCCGCGGCGCCGGGCCGCCCCCACACGGCGATGCTGAAGTTGTTCAGCGTCCGGCCGAGCAACTCGGGATCGCCGATCCGCCGGGCCATGTCGACGGCCCGCTGGGCGGCGCGCACACCGCGGTCGTCCGGACCGAAGGCGAGCTCGATGCCCAGGGTGCCGAGCAGGCGGGCGGTCACCGCGTCGTCGTCGGCGGACCGCTCGGCGATCAGGTCCTCCAGCAGGGCGACCATGTCGTCGTCCACCATGCCGTGCGGCCGCCAGTTCCAGACCGTCACGCTGCCCCAGACCGCGGCGGCCTGGGCCAGGCACTCGCGGTCGTCGAGCTGGCGGGCCACCGTGATGGCCTCGCCGACGACCTCCCGGGCCTCCATCAGCTGCCCGCTGCGGAGCAGGTCGTTGCCGAGGGCGGTGAGCAGGTCGTGCCGGGTGCGCGGGGCGCCCGGCTCGGCGGGGTCGAGCAGCTGGAGGGCCTGTCGGGTGTGCGCGGCCGCCTCTCCGTGGGCCAGTCGTGCCCGCGCCGCCTGGGCGGCCCCGGCCAGGTAGCGGCGGGCCGGCACGGGTCCCGCCACCGGCAGGGCCTCGACGAAGTGGTGGGCCAGCCGCTCGACGAGGGCGTCGTCCTGGGGGCCGCGCCGCTCCAGAGCCGCGCCGAGTCGCGCGTGCAGCCGGGCGCGGGCCAGCGCCGACAGGCCGCTGACCAGCACCTCCTGCACGAGGGCATGCGTGAACCGCCAGCTCCAGGGCTGCGCGCCCTCCACGACGAGGCCGACCGCGACCGCGGAGTCCAGCGCCGTCAGCGCGTCCTCCGCGGGGGTGCCGGCGGCCTCCAGCAGGTCCAGCGTCACCTCCCGGCCGGAGACGGCGGCGAGCTCCAGCACCGCCCGCGTCGGGGTCGGCAGCCGCTCGAGACGCGTGCGCAGGACCTCACCCACCGACGGCGGCACCGGCACCGAGTCCAGGTGCAGGTCGTGCGCCCCGACCATCCAGCGCGACAGCTCGACGACGAAGAACGGGTTGCCGCCGGTGCGGTCGTGGACGGCCGAGGCCAGCGACCGGTCACCGGGGGAACCCAGCTGCGCGGTGAGCAGGGTCGCGACGTCCTCGCTGCCCAGTCCGCCGAGCCGCAGGATGGTGGCGCTGGGCTCCCGGGCGAGCCGGGCCAGGCAGTCGGTGACGGCCTCGGGCAGCTGCTCGCCGACGGTCCGGGCGGTGATCACCAGCAGCACGGGTGCCCGAGGCAGGTGCCGGGCCAGCAGACCCAGCAGCTGCACCGACGTGGTGTCGGCGCCCTGCAGGTCGTCGAGGACGACGAGCACCGGCGTCGCGGCGGCGGCGGACGTCAATCGGCCGCGCAGGTCCTGGAAGAGCCGGAAGCGCGCGGCGTCGGCGTCGTCCCCACCCGCGGGGGTCAGCTCTTCCTGGCCGAGCTGCTCGAGCACCTGCGTCCACGGCCACAGCGCCGGTGCGCCGGCGTCGTCGGCACAGCGGCTCCAGGCGACCGACCAGCCGGCGGCCCGGCCGGCTTCGGCGGCGGCCTCGGCGAGCCGGGTCTTGCCGATCCCGGCCTCGCCCTCGAGGACCACGACGGCCGCCCGTCCCGCGGTCACCTGCTCGGCCACCGCCCGCAGGTGGGCCAGCTCCGCCCGCCGGCCGACCAGCAGCTCGGTGCCCGGGGCGAGGGACGGCGTCGGTGGGGGTGTGACCGGCATGCGGGGGCGCGGGATTCGGTCGAGCAGCGTGGGGTCCTGGCGGAGCACGGCCCGCTCCAGGTCTCGGAGCTCCGGGCCGGGATCGATGCCGAGCTCGTCGCGCAGCAGTTCCGCGCACCGGCGCAGGGCGTCCAGGGCCTCGGCCTGCCGGTCGGCGGCGTACAGCGCGGTGACCAGCCGGGCCCACAGCCGCTCCCGGAGCGGGTGCTCGGCCACCAGGTGCTGGAGGTCGGTGACGGCCGCGTCGGCCCGGCCGACGGCGAGCAGTGCGTCGCAGCGCCGCTCGCGCGCCCGGACCTGGAGCTCGGACAGCCGGAGCCGGTCGGTGGTCGCCGTCGGCAGGTCGCCCAGCTCGGCGAGCGGTTCACCCCGCCACAGGTCCAGAGCACGGTCGAGCAGGGCGATCCCTCCGGTGGGATCGCCCGAGGTCACCGCCCGGTCGCCCTCCTCCACGAGTTCGGCGAAGCGCAAGAGGTCCAGGTCGGCGGCGTCGACGCGCAGCAGGTAGCCCGGCGGGCGGGTGAGCAGCACGGACGGCGCCTCGCGCGGCCCGCGCTCGGGCTCCAGCACCCGGCGCAGATGGGAGACGTAGGCCTGCAGAGTGCCGGTCACCGTCGCCGGCGGGTCGTCGCCCCACAGGGTGCTGACGATCCGGTCGATGCCGACCACGCGGCCGGCGTCGGCCAGCAGCAGGGCCAGCAGTGCCCGGGGCTTGGCGCCGCCGACGTCGAGGGCCTTCCCGTCGGGACCGGTGACCTCGAGCGGGCCGAGGACTCGGTAGCGCACCGGCGGATGCTCCCAGGACGCGCGTCGCTACGGAACCCCTTTCACGTCGGCCCCCTGCAGGGTCCCGGCGCGAGCTTGCGAGCGTTGGGGGGCAGGGGGTCCTTTTACTAGTGCGTTGCAAGTATCCGGCAAGGGGGGACGGCGACTCTGGCTCCCGTCCAGTTCAGACCCGCGGCGCCGCCGCGGCAGCGCCCAGAGGAAGCCCCCTGATGAGCCTCACCGAGCTCCACGACGAGCCTGAGTTCACCTCCGTCGCATTCGAGGACGACGTCCTCGACACCTTGGCCCCGGCGATCCCGGCGGCCGACGTCGACGACCTCCGCAGCCAGGTCCACGGTCCCGTTTACGCCGCCGGTGACGACGGGCTGGCCACGGAGGTGGACACCTGGAACATCGCCATCCAGCACACCCCCGCCGTCGCGGTCGGGGCCACCTGCGCTGCCGACGTCGCCGCCGCGGTCTCCTGGGCGGTCGCCCACGACCTTCGAGTCGCCGTCCAGGCCACCGGCCACGGCCCGGTCCGCAACGCCGCCGGCTCCCTGATGATCACCACCCGCCGGATGCAGGGCCTGCACATCGACCCCGACCGGCGCATCGCCCGCGTCGAGGCAGGCGTCCGGTGGATCCGCGTCATGGAGGCCGCCGCCGAGTTCGGGCTGGCCGGGCTGTGCGGTTCGTCGTCCGACGTCGGGGTCGTGGGCTACACCCTCGGTGGTGGCATGGGCTCCCTCGGGCGCCTGCACGGTTTCGCGGCCGACCACGTGACCGCCGTCGAGATCGTCACCGCCGACGGTCGGATGCACCGCATCTGCGCCGACTCCGAGCCCGAGCTGTTCTGGGCCGTCCGCGGCGGCAAGGGCAACTTCGGCATCGTCACGGCGCTGGAGTTCGAGCTGATCCCGGTGACCTCGCTGTTCGGCGGCGGCATCTTCTTCGACGGCGACGACGCCCCCGCGCTGCTGCACCGGTTCCGTCAGTGGGCGCCCATGCTGCCGGAGGAGGTCAGCACGTCGATCGCGATCCTGCGGATCCCCGACATGGAGGAGCTGCCTCCGCCGCTGCGCGGGCAGACCGCCGTCCACCTGCGGTTCGCCTACGCGGGCGACGACCACGCCGAGGCCGAGCGCCTGCTCTCGCCGATGAAGGCCGCCGGCACGATCCTGCTCGGCTTCGTCGGCCCGATGCGGACCGACGAGATGGACGGCATCCACATGGACCCGAAGGAGCCCATGCCCGGCTGGGAGAAGGGGATGCTGCTCAGCGAACTGACCGAGGACGCCGTTGACGTGCTCCTGGCGACCGCGGGCCCGCAGCTGGACATTCCGCTGATCATGGCCGAGGTCCGCCTCATGGGTGGCGCGCTGAGTCGTCCGGCGAAGGTGCCCAACGCCGTCCCCGGTCGCAGCGGCGCCTTCTCCGTCCTGGTCCTCGGCCCGGGGATCCCCGAGCTGGCCCAGGTCGTGCCGGCCATCGGCAGGGGCGTGCTGGCTGCGCTCGCCCCGTGGAAGGCGCCGGAGTCGATGATCAACTTCCTTGGTGACGTGTCCGGGCCGGACGAGGTCGCCGCGGCCTACCCGCCGGCCACCCGGCAGCGGCTGAGGGAGCTCAAGCACGGGGTCGACCCGGGCGGCGTCTTCACCTTCGGCTACGCGCTCTGAGATGTTGATCAGGAGACCTGATCAACGGGGGTCCTGGCTCACCGCTGATCGTGAGCCAGGACCCTTAACGATCAGGTGACCTGATCATTGGGAGAACTACTCGGGGAGCAGGACGCCGGGGTTGCAGATGCCCTTCGGGTCCAGCCGCTCCTTGACCGCGCGCAGCACCTCGACGCCGAGCGGCCCGACCTCCCGGTCCATCCAGGGCCGGTGGTCGGCGCCGACGGCGTGGTGGTGGGTGAGCGTGCCGCCGGCGCCCAGCAGCGCGTCGGTGGCCGCCCGCTTGGCGCTCAGCCACTGCTGGATGGGCAGGTCGTCGTCGCGGTCGGCCAGCACCGTCACGTAGAGCGAGGCGCCGGTGGGGTAGCCGTGCGACACGTGGCTCATGATCAGCGGCCGCCGTCCGTCGCGGGTCAGCGTCTCCCGCAGGGCCCGGCGGACGGCGTCGTAGACCGTGGGCAGCTTCGACCAGGTCGCCGCCGTCTCCAGCGTCTCCACGAGCAGGCCGGCGTCCAGCAGCTTGTCCCGCAGGTACGGGGCGGCGAACCGGTGGCTCTTCCACGACTCGCCCACGCGGCGGCCCAGCCGGATTGCCCCGCCGTCCCGCAGGAGCGATGCGGCAGCCTTCCGCCGGGCCCGGACCAGGGACGGCAGCCCCTCCCAGCCCAGCACGAGCAGGCACCCGTCCCCGTGACCCCGGGTCCGCAGGGTGCCCCGGAGCGCACGGGCACCCGTGCCGGAGGCCATGAGCAGGTTGGCGCGGGTCTCGTCGGTGTCGGAGAGCCGCACGATGTCGGGCAGCAGGTCGTGTCGCGCCAGGTGCTGGAGCGCGGCGAGCCCGGCCGGCCACGAGCGGAACGACCAGCCCTCGTAGGAGCAGCTCGTCGGCTTCGGCCGGACCCGGAGCGTCAGTTCGGTGATCACCCCGAGCGTGCCCTCGGAGCCCAGGGCGAGGCCGAGCAGGTCGGGGCCGGCGGCGGTCGCCGGTGGGTGGCCCAGCTCCAGCACTCCGGACGGCGTGGCGAGGGTCAGCCCGGTGACGAGCTCGTCGAAGCGGCCGACACCGGTCGAGTTCTGGCCGGCCGAGCGGGTCGCGGCGTACCCGCCGAGGGTCGCGAACTCCCAGCTCTGCGGCAGGTGGCCGAAGGTGAGGCCGTCGCGGGCGAGCTCCTCCTCCAGCGCCGGGCCGCGCATCCCGGGGCCGACGGTGACCATGGACGACGGGATGTCGAGCGACTGCACCGACGACATGCGGCCGAGGTCCAGTGCGACCGACGGGCGGTCGTCGGGGTCCACGCCCGCGAGGCCGCCGACGACGCTCGTCCCGCCGCCGAACGGGACGACGACCACTGCGAGCTCGCTGCAGGCGGCCAGCAGGGCGGCGGTCTCCTCGGTGGTGCCCGGCAGCACGACGGCGTCCGGCGCGTCGGAGGCATTGCCCTCGCGCCGGCGGAGCAGGTCCAGGTAACTCTTGCCGCCGGCCCGGCGCAGCCGCGACTCCCGGTCGGTGCGGACGTTCTCCTCGCCGAGCAGCTCCACGAACCGGGTGCGGGCCTCCTCCGGCAACCGGGACGGCGCCAGCGAGATGTCCGCGACGGCGACCGGCGGCGTCGCCCGCGGCGACCACCCCAGCTCCTTCGACAGGTAGCGGCGGGCGACCTTGGGCAGCGCGCTGCTCAGGTCGTCGTCGGGCGCTGCGGTGGTGCTGGGGCCGGCCGGGCCCCACCCCTGAATCGTCAGTTCCGGCTGCTCGGGCACGGCTACAGTCTGCCGGTGCTCCGCTCGGAACGATCACGGTGACCACCTCCCTACCGGGGACGCTCTCCCCGGGACGGCGTGCCGAGGACCTCGCCGCTGTCGCCGGGGCCGAGGTCGACGTGGTCGTCGTGGGGGGCGGTGTGACCGGCGCCGGTGTCGCGCTCGACGCGGCCAGCCGGGGCCTGTCGGTGGTCCTGCTCGAGCGCACGGACCTCGCCGCCGGCACCAGCCGGTGGTCGTCGAAGCTCGTGCACGGCGGTCTGCGGTACCTCGCGCACGGAGAGATCGGACTGGCGCGGGAGAGCGCCCGCGAACGCGCGGTCCTCATGGGGTCGACCGCGCCGCACCTCGTCCGGAAGCTGCCCTTCCTCGTGCCCGACGAGGCCGGGCGGGACGTGACGGCCCTCGCCGCGGCCGGCGGGCACCTCGGGGACGCCGTCCGGCTGTCCGTGCCCGGGGGGCGGGGGTCGCTGCCCTCGACCCGGCGGGTGGGCCCGGACGACGTCGCGCGGCTGACGCCCGGGGTCCGGCCGGGCCGCGGTGGCGTCGTGTTCTGGGACGGGCAGCTGGTGGACGACGCCCGGCTCGTGGTCGCGATCGCCCGCACGGCCGCGGCGTACGGCGCACGCATCCTGACCGGGGCCGCGGTGACCGCCGTCGACGGGTCCGACGTGCACGCCATTGTCGACAATTCCGAGGCGGTGACCATCCGGGCCCGGGTGGTGGTCAACGCCGCCGGGGTCTGGGCGCAGCGACTGGCGCCTGGCATCCGGCTGCAGCCGTCGCGGGGCTCGCACCTGGTCGTGCGCGGTGACCGGCTCGGGTCGCCGTCCGCGGCGCTGACCGTGCCGCTGCCGGGCTCGCGGTCCCGCTACGTGTTCGCGCTGCCGCAGGCCGACGGGCTGGTCTACCTCGGGCTGACCGACGAGCCGGTCGACGGGCCGGTGCCCGACGCCGATCCGGTGCCCAGCGACGCCGAGGTGCAGCAGCTCCTGGACACGGTCAACCAGGTGCTGACCGAGCCGCTGACGCGGGCCGATCTGGTCGGCGCCTACGCCGGGCTGCGACCGCTGGTGCTGCCCGCGTCCGCCGGAGCCGGCCCCGGCGACGCCACCGCGGACCTCTCCCGCAAGCACCTGCTCCAGTGGGACGGACCGGTCCTCACGGTGGTCGGCGGCAAGCTGACGACCTACCGGGCGATGGCCGAGGAGACGGTGGACGCCGTGGTGGCCCGCCTCGGCCGCGGCGCTCTCCGCTCGCTGACCGGGCGGCTGCCGCTGATGGGGGCGGCGCCGCGCGCGGCACTGGACCGCGTGCGTGCCGCGACCCGGCTGGTGGGCCGGTACGGCACGGAGGCGCCGGTGGTCGAGGCGCTGGGGCCGGCCGCGGTGGTGGCCGGCCGGCTGGAGACGGTGGGGGAGCTGCGGTTCGCCGCCCGGCACGAGGGCGCCCGCACTGTCGCCGACCTGCTGGACCGCCGCACCCGGATCGGCCTGGTGCCGGCCGACCGTGCCCGAGCGGTCGCCGTCGCCGAGCAGGTGCTGGCCGAGGAGCTCTAGCGGCTCAGGTCGACGTCGCAGGCGCCCGGGTTGAGGTGCAGCGCGACCGGGTCGAGGCATGCGGCGCTGAGGGTCCGGAGGACGGACTCCCGTCGTGCCGCCGGGCCCGCGCCGTGGCCGGCGGCGACGATACCGGCGGCCACCAGCCGGCAGCGGTGCCGCCCGAACGGGGTGCCCGTTCCGGGCTCGTCGGCGAGGGCGATGCCGGGAGCGAGCTGCCGGGTGAACCCGGGCACGGCCGCGGCGAGGACGAACGGCGACCGCTGGTGCACCCGGAGGGCGACGCGGGCGAGGGCCGACGCGTCGCTCCGGGCCACGGTGACGACGGCGGTGTCGGAGGGGGCGCAGGCGGCCGGATCGCCCGCGAGCTCGGCGCGGAAGCCCACGCCGTAGCCGTCGAGCGCGGTCACGAGCCGGGCGAACACCTCCGGCGCGGTGCTCGGTTGCAGGTGCAGGAAGCAGCTGGCGCGGTCCGGGGCCGCCGCGCCGACCGTGATCACGAAGGAGGGCACTCCGGCGGCGGTCCGGTAGCTGAACCGCCAGCCGTCGCGACGGAGGAAGTCGGGCCGCAGGGCGTCGGCGAGTCGCCGGCAGAACGCATCCCCCCGTCGTCCTCCCGGGCTCTCGGCGCCGGACGCCCGGGCGATGCCGCGGAAGTAGCGCGCGTGCAGGGCGTCGGCGAGCGCCGTGGTCATCAGCCGACCGGGGCCGCGCGGGACCGCGACAAGGTCGCCCGCGACGCGGACGCCGTCGTCCAGGTCGGTCTCCTCGGTGATCCGGGCCAGGAGGTCGAGCGCGGGAACTGCCGTCATCGGACCGGCCGGGGCGGGGAAGTCGAGTGCGAGGGGCATGGGGCTCCGTCCCTGGGCTCCGGCTCCGGGCGCCGGGTCTGACCAGGAGAGGTGCAGGATCGCCGCGTGGATACCTACACCCACGGCCATGCCGATTCGGTGCTCCAGTCGCACCGCTGGCGGACCGCCGAGAACTCCGCCGCATATCTGCTGCCGTCGTTGCGGCCCGGTCTGGACCTGCTCGACGTCGGCTGCGGTCCCGGGACGATCACCGTCGACCTCGCTGCCCGCGTCGCGCCCGGCCGAGTGGTCGGGCTGGACGTCTCGCCGGACCCGTTGCCCGAGGCGCGTGCCGCAGCCGAACGAGCCGGTGTCGAGGTCGCCTTCGAGGTCGGCGACGTCTACGCGCTCGCGGCCGAGGACGACTCGTTCGACGTCGTCCACGCCCACCAGGTGCTGCAGCACCTGACCGATCCGGGAGCGGCGCTGCGGGAGATGGCTCGTGTGTGCCGGCCGGGCGGGGTGATCGCCGTCCGCGACGTGGACTACGGGGCGTTCGTCACGTACCCGGCCGACGACGGCCTGGACAGGTGGCGGGAGCTGTACTTCGCCGTCCACCGGCGCAACGGTGCCGAGCCGGAGGCCGGGCGTCGGCTGGTGGCGTGGGCGCACGCGGCGGGGTTCCGCGACGTGGTGGCCACGGCGTCGTCCTGGTGC
Organism: Blastococcus sp. CT_GayMR16; assembly: GCF_004570875.1. GTDB lineage: Bacteria > Actinomycetota > Actinomycetes > Mycobacteriales > Geodermatophilaceae > Blastococcus_B. The sequence continues at coordinate 67,721 of NZ_SPQK01000013.1, forward strand.
TACGCCTCGTCTGCCGAGCGGGAGTGGTGGGGCAACTCGTGGGCCGGCCGGGCGACGTCCTCGGCGTTCGCGGAGCAGGCGGTCGCCTACGGGCTGGCCACGTCGGCGGACCTGGAGGAGATCGCCGCCGCGTGGTTGCGCTGGCGCGACGCCGACGACGGCTGGCTCGGGATGTTGCATGGCGAGGTGCTCATCCGGATCTGACCGACGATCCGAACGCAGAACGCTGGCGCCGGTTTCCCTGCCCCTGAAGCCGGACGTCAGCTCACTACGTGCGGACGCCGGTCGGGTCGGTGCGAGAGGGTCGGGCTGTGGACGAGGCCAAGCGGTTGCTGCTGGTCCGGAGCAGCGCGAAGGTTGCCAGCCGGGTCCTGGCCGACCTCTGGCCTGATGGCCCCGATGGTGCGGTGCGCGGAACGGTCGACGCGTGGTTCTTCGAGGTGGAGGCCGAGCGTGACGGGGTGCGGGTCCGACGGACCGGAGACCTGCGGCGCGAGGGTGTCGTGTGGGACGTCCTCGACCTCGGTTCGAAGCTTCCTGGACCGCTGCCCGCTGGAGCGCGGCAGGTGTCGCCCGGTGTGGTCTCCGTCGAAGTGCAGCGGAGCTGGGTGCAGCGCGTGCTGCGGCCGTTGCGACGGAGCGAGTCCGAGCTGGAAGCGCTGTGTCGCCGCCTGAACGCCGTGGACCTGTGGGTTCTCGGCGACGTGGAGAGCGCGTGCCGGGTCTGCGGCTACGACGACGGCGACGAGCGGTTCATCGGTGGCGTGCCCCAGTACGTGATCTGCCGGTGCTGCGACACCGAGTCGGGTGTGGACGACGTCAGCGCACAGCAGGTCGCTCGCGGCCGCCGCGAGTGGATCGAGCGCGGGCGCGCGTGGCGGCATCCCGAGGATCGTCCCGCAGGGTGGGATCCGGACCTCGCGATCGCCGCGCTGCCGAGCACGTGGCGCGACCTCTAGCACCCGCAGGGACGCCGGATCAGCCCTGGCGGGCTGCGTTGGCCTGGACGGCGGTGCTCACGTACTGCGCCAGACCGGGCGCTATCTCTTCGTAGTGCGCGGTGAACCGCTCGTCCTCGACGTACATCCGGCCGAGCCCGGCGTGCATCTCGGCCGGGCAGTCGTAGAAGTTCCGGCAGATCTGCTGCCGGTGCTCCTCCGCGACGTCCATCGCGCGGTCGGAATCCGCCGGGACGCCGTCCGTCATCGCGGCGGCGAACCGGGCTTCGATGTCGGCGCCCTCGGCCTTGATTCGCACCCAGTCGTCCTTCGTGTACGCGGCGGTCTTCCGCTTCGACTGGGCGTAGGCGTCGGTCTCGCCCCAGCGCTCCTCGACCTCGGCCTCGTACTGCGCCGGGTCGTGCTCGCCGAACACCTCGAACCGCTCCTCCGGGGTCAGTGAGATCCCCATGCTGCGTGCCTCCATCTCCTTCTCGACGGCCGCGACCATGGCCTGGGTGCGCTCGAGCCGGGCCCGCAGCAGTCGGTGCTGGCGGCGCAGATGCGCCTCGGGGTCGGCATCAGGCGCGTCCAGCAGGGTCGCGACCTCCTCGAGGGGGAACCCGAGCTCGCGGTACAGCAAGACCTGGTGCAGCCGGTCCAGATCGGCCGGCGCGTACTGCCGGTAGCCGGCCGCCGTCCGTCCGGACGGCGACAGCAGCCCGATCCGGTCGTAGTGGTGCAGCGTGCGCACCGTGACGCCGGCCAGCGCCGCGACCTCACCCACGTTCACGGGGTTCCTCCCTTCCGTTGACGGAGAGGAGATTGCAGCCTGACGCTACGTCAGGGTCAAGGGCGATTTTCTCAGGCCGTGAGCAGCCGGATCGTCTCGAGGACTGCGATGACGGCGAACACCGAGAAGAGGATCGCGGCGACCAGCCGGATCAACCGGATGGGCAGCTTGTCCGCCAGCTTCCGGCCCAGGAAGACAGCGAGCCCGGAGACGACCAGCAGAGCGGCCCAGGAACCGATGAACACCGACAGCGGGTCGTCGTAGCGGGCGGCGAGGCCGGCCGTGGCCAGCTGGGAGAGGTCACCCCACTCCGCGGCGAAGAGCACCCCGAAGGAGATGGCCGCCGCCTTGAGGAACGACGGGTCAGCGGGCGTCTCGTCGAGGTCGTCCTCCTCCTCGGCGCCGCTGCGGACGCTGCGCCACAGGATGACCGCGCCGACGACGAACAGCACCGCGACGATGCTGCTCACCACGGCGTCCGGCAGCAGTGTGAGCAGCGAGCCTGCGGTGACCGCGATCGCCACCTGCAGCCCGAATGCCGTCGCGACGCCGACGAACACGGGCAGCGGCCTGAACCGGGTGGCGAGCACGAGCGTGGCGAACAGCGTCTTGTCCGGCAGTTCCACAGGGAGCACCAGGATGAACGCGGCCGCGATGACCGACAGGACCACAGGATTCCTCTTCCACTCGGCAGTGCCGGGCGGGTGCGGGCAGCCTCCGACCGGCAGCGCAGGCTGCATCAGTCGAAGGTCTCGCCCATCCACGCCGAGGCGTGGACCCGCTGACCGGGCGGCCGGTGAAGGCGCGCCAGCATGTCGACCAGCGGACGGGGGGCTACTCCCCTTCGTCGGCGAGAGTAGCCGACGGCGCTGTGCAAACGCGGTGCGGGCGGCGGTGATCCCGGCTACGGTCCGGGCCATGCCGTTCCGTTGACGCCCTTCCCCGAACGCGCTTCCGCCCGCTGCCCGGCCGCTCGCCCGCCTGGCGGTGGGCTGGGCCGCGCTGTCCGAGCTGGTTCCCTACTACCCGCTCTACGCGCTGCTCTTCCTCGACACCGGTCTCTCGGACGCGCAGATCTCGGCGCTCTTCGCGATCTGGTCGGTGACCGGCTTCATCACCGAGGTTCCCTCCGGCGCACTCGCCGACCGGTGGTCGCGGCGTGGTGTCGTCGTGCTGGCCGGGGTCCTGCAGGCGGTCGCCTTCGTGATCTGGACGGCGGCTCCGCAGGCGTGGGCCTTCGCGCTCGGATTCGTGGTGTGGGGCGTCTCGGGCGCGCTGGTCTCGGGTGCCAGCGAGGCCCTCGTCTACGACGGGATGGCCGCGGTCGGCGCAGCGGACAGCTACGTCAAGGTGAACGGCTGGATGACCGCCGCCGAGCTGCTGGTCCAGGTGCCGACGGCGTTCGCCGCCGGCGCGCTGTACGCCATCGGCGGCTACGCGCTCGTCGGGTGGGCCAGCGTCGCGGCCTGCCTGGCCGCGGCCGCGCTGGCGCTGCGGTTCCCCGAGGCGCCACGGACAGCGGACGACGACGAGTCGCTGGGCAGCACCTTGCGGGAGGGCGTCTCCGAGGCGCTGCACAGCCCCGCGCTGCGCGTCCTGGTGCTCGCCGTGGCACTGATCGGCGGCCTGGACGCGATCGAGGAGTACTTCCCCGTCCTCGCCGGCGACTGGGGTGTGGCGACCGAGGCCGTCCCGCTCGCGGTCCTCGTCATTGCCCTCGCGGGGGCCGCGGGCGCCGCACTCGGGGGCCGGGCCGACCACCTGCGTGGAGGGGCACTGCTCGCACTGCTGGTCGTCGCGGCCGGCTGCCTCACCGCGGCCACGCTGTGGGCCCAGCCGGCCGCGCTCGCGGTCGTCGCGGTGTTCTACGCGCTCTACCTAGCGGTTCTCGTCGTCGCCGAGGCCCGGCTCCAGGACCGGATCGCCAGCGTGCACCGGGCCACGATCACCTCGGTGGCGGGCCTCGGCATCGAGCTGGCCTCGCTCCTGGTGTTCGCCGCCTGGGCGTTCGGCGGTCCGGTCGCGGTCGCCGTCCTCGTCGTGGCGGTCGTCCCCGTCGTCCGCGCCGGCCTGCGGACACGGGAGACCGTCTAGCCCCGGGACCGCTGCAGGTAGGCCGACGGTGTCACGCCGACGACGGAACGGAAGTCGCGGCTGAAGTGCGCCTGGTCGAACCAGCCCAGTGAGGCGGCCAGCCCGGCCAGGTCGTCGACCTCGCCGGCGTCGATTGCCGCGGCGGCGTCCTGCAGCCGGTACCGCGCCAGGACCGCCTTCGGATTCACCCCGACGTACGTCGCGAACAGCCGCTGCAGCGACCGGACGCTCATCGCCCCGAGCGCGGCCACCTGGTCGACCCGCACGAGCGCCCGGTCGTCCATCATCTCCGCGACCAGCCCGAGCAGATCCAGGTAGGGCCCCGGCGGCTCGGGGGCCAGCGGTTCCAGTGCCGCGTCGAGAACGGCCGAGCGGTCGTCGTCCTCGTCCTCGGCCAGGACGGCGGAGAGCAGCCGGTCGGCCGACAGCCCGAGCTGCGGGCCCAGCCGGGTCACGCTGTCGTTCCCCGGGAGGACGCCGGTGAGCGCGGCGAAGCCGCCCGGCCGGAACTTCGCCGCGGTCACCCGGCCCGCGCCGACCAAGTCGACGGTGAACCGCCGGGTGACGATCCCGTGCAGCAGGACGGCGGGCAGGTCGTGGCCGAAGCGCGGGTGGGTGCCCTGCTCCACCGACAGGTTCACGCTCGGATGGCTGAGCACCTCGGAGCGGAACGGCGGCTGTCCGGTGAGGTCCCATCGCACGGACCAGTAGCGCTCGATGAACGGCCGCAGCGGCTCGGCCACGCGGGCGTCGCGGCGCAGGTTCGCCTGCTCGGCCACCTCGGTCGGGCGCAGGATGCCGCGCAGCGTCGCGGCGCGATCGAGCGCACCTGTCGCGTTCTTCCAAGACGCCACGGTCGCAGCCTAGGCAGGATCACGGACATGGCGATCACGAATGGAAAGCCCGAGGGCTACACCACCCTGACCCCGTTCCTCGTCTGCTCGCCCGCGCGCGACGCGATCACCTTCTACGAGGAGGTGTTCGGCGCGACCGTCGTCGGCCGGATGGACGGCCCCGACGGCACCGTCATGCACGCCGAGCTCGACCTGGGGAACGGCCGCCTGCAGCTCAGCGACCCGAACGAGCAGTACGGCCTGGTCGTCCCGGACCGCTCGAGCGATGCGGTCAGCGGCTCGACGTGCATCTACGTCGCCGATGTGGACGCCGTCTTCGCCACGGCGGTCGAGCGCGGCGCGACGGTCCGCGAGAAGCCCGACACCTTCGTCACCGGCGACCGGTTCGCCTCGATCTACGACCCGTTCGGCCACCGCTGGGCGGTCATGACCAAGGTCGAGGAGGTCAGCCCGGAGGAGTCGGAGCGCCGGCTGTCGGAGTGGGCGTCGACGCAAGGGTGACCGACATCCGGGGCAGCAGGAGCTGCACCAGCGGGCCGATCGCCAGCGCGTAGAGGACGGTGCCGAGGCCCAGCGTGCCGCCGAGCAACCAGCCGGTGGCCACGACGGCGACCTCGATCGACGTGCGCACCAGCCGCACCGACCCGCCGGTGCGGCGCACCAGGCCGGTCATCAGCCCGTCCCGCGGTCCCGGGCCGAGGTGCACGCCGATGTAGGCCGCGGTGGCGACGGCGTTGAGCAGGACCCCGGCCACGAGCAGCCCGGTGCGCAGCAGGAGGGACGACGGGGTCGTCACGACGGCAAGCGTGGCGTCGACGGCGAGTCCGATGACCACGACGTTGCTCACCGTGCCGAGCCCCGGCCGCTGGCGCAGCGGGATCCAGGCGAGCAGCACGAGGGCGCCGACGAGGATCGACACGGCGCCGATGGACCAGCCGATCCGGTGGGCCAGCCCCTGGTGCAGGACGTCCCACGGCATGTTGCCGAGCGTCGAGCGGATGATCAGCGCCATCGAGGCGCCGTAGAGCGCGAGCCCGGCATAGAGCTGGATCAGCCGGTGGGGCAGCCGGCGGCCGGGGCGTCGGAGATCCTGGAACACGCATCGAGCATGACTGACGGCCGGCCCGCCGCCGGCAGGCCAATCGAGTCAGTGGCCTGGTCAGCCCGCGCGGTGGGCGTGCTCCGCTGCGGCCGTGGCGGCCCGCAGCACCTCCTTGACCGGCAGGCCCAGCTCGCGCGCGAGCTGGGCGACGTCCTCGTACTCCACGCTGACGTTGACCACCCGGCCGTCGTGGACGGCGACCTTCACGCCCACCCGCCCGCCGAGCACGGCGACCGAGGCCGACGTCCGCTCCAGGGCGGTCTTGCCCACCGGCACGATGCGCATCCCGATGGTCGACGTCGTCGCGAACATCGCCGCCTGGACGGCGGGCACCGCCTCCGGCCGGCACAGCGCGGACAGCGTGTGCGCCGGACGGCCCTTCTTCATCAGGATCGGGGTCAGCCAGGCGTCGGAGGCGCCGGCGGCGAACAGCGCGTCGAGGACGCCGGGCCACAGCCGCGGGTCCAGGTCGTCGACATTGGTCTCCAGAACGACAGGGCTCTCCAGGACGACAGGGCTCTGGAGGACGACGGGGCCGGGCGTGCTCGGCTCGTCGGCCGAACCCAGCACCAACCGGACGACGTTCGGCAGCTCGGCCGGGTCACGCCCACCGGCGCCCACGCCCACGCGGTCGACCCGCATCGGCGGCAGCGTCGTCCACTCGTCCACGAGGTGCGCCACGAGCGCGGCGCCGGTGGGGGTGCACATCTCGGCGGGCACGGCCCCCGCGACGACGGGGATGCCGCGCAGCAGCTCGAGGACGGCCGGCCCGGGGATCGGGACGACGCCGTGGGCGCTGCGGGCCGAGCCGCTGCCGAGCGCGACCGGCGAGGCGAACAGCCGGGTAAGGCCCAGGTGCTCGATGCCGGCGACCACCCCGACGACGTCCGCCAGTGCGTCCAGCGCGCCCACCTCGTGGAAGTGCACCTCGTCGGGGGAGATGCGGTGCACGCGGCCCTCGGCGACGGCCAGCCGCTCGAACACCGCCTGGGCACCCTCGCGCACGGAGGAGGGCAGGTCGGCGTCCACGAGCAGCGCGCGGACGTCGGGCCAGGTGCGGTGGTGCGGGGAGTCAGCTGTGTGCACGTGCACTCGGGTCGCGCCGAGGCCGTGCCGGGTGACCTGCTCGGTCTCCAGCCGGATGGCCTCGACGGGCAGCGCGGCGACGGCGGCGGCGAGGACGTCGAGGGGCACCCCGGCATCGACGAGCGCGCCCAGCAGCATGTCGCCGGAAGCCCCCGCCGAGAGGTCGAGCCAGCCGATCATCGGGACATCATCGCTCAGGGCTCAGCAGAGTTGATCATCGTCTCCGTGCACGCTCCTGCGGAGCGTCCCGCCGCGACACGCCCCGCGGCGGGCACGCAGACGATGATCGACCGCGGACGGGCTCAGCCGCGGGCGCTTCGCCTTGCCACGCGGGCGGCGAAGACCCCGGCGCTGTAACCGTTGTCGATGTTGCTGACGACGACGCCGGGCGCCGCCGAGTTGAGCATCGTCATCAGTGCGCCGAGGCCGCCGAACGCGCTGGGCTGGCCGGTCGAGGTCGGCACCGCGACCACCGGGACGTCGGTCATCGCGCCGATCATCGTGGCGAGCGAGGCGTCCAGGCCGGCGACGACCACCAGGCAGTCGACGTCGCCCAGCAGGGTGCCGTCGGCGAGCAGGCCGCGGATCCGGCTGCCGCCGATGTCGTCCACCCGGGCCACCTCGGTGCCGGTCACCCGGGCGACGAACGCGGCCTCGGCGGCGACCGGGGTGTCGCCGCCACCGGCGCAGAGCACGCGGACGCGCCCCACCGGGTCGGGCACCGGGCCGACGGCGGCGGCCATCGCGGCGGCGTCCATGGTCGTGTACGCGTCGTGCTCGCTGGCCAGCGCGACGAGGGTCTCGGCCGACGCACGCAGCACCAGGGCCGGACGGTCGGGGTGCTCGCGCCGGGCCTCGCGGACGAGGGCGAGGATCTGCTCGGTGCTGCGGCCGGTGCCCCAGATGACCTCGGGCTCGACTGAGCCGACCGGTGCGATCGCGATGGGCATCGGCTCGGTCGCGTCGAGGACCGGGCCCAGCAGCGGCTCGGCGGCGCTCCCGAGACCGAGGGGAGGATCGGGCTCGACCAGGAGCGGGGCGAAACCACCGGCCTCGTCGGACGAGGCGGTGTCGTCGTCCGGCGGGGAAGGCTGCACGGTCGCGACGGTAGCCGCGGCCTCGTCGTCCTCCGGGGAGTCCGACGTGGTCGCGTCGGGGGCGTCGGCGTCCGACGGCGGTGGGCCGAACAGGGCGTCCAGGGGACTCGTGCCGGGTGCCCTCGTCTGTGTCACACCCGACAGTCGCACGACGCGGTCGCGGCCACTGCGCTTGGCGTCGTACAACACGCCGTCGGCCGCTGCGAACAGCGTCCGCCGGTCGTCGCCGCGAGCCGCCGAGGCGATGCCCACGCTGATCGTCACGGGGACGGTGAGCCCGAACTCCGACCAGTCGTAGGTCGCGACCTTGCGGCGGGTGCGCTCCAGGGCCCGCTCGGCCTGCTCGGCCGTGGTGTCGGGCAGCAGGATCACGTACTCGTCGCCGGCCCAGCGGCAGACCTCGTCGGTGTCGCGGACGCCGGCGATGAGCAGTTCGGCGACCGTGCGCAGCACCGAGTCACCGCCCGGGTGGCCGATCGCGTCGTTGATCGACTTGAACCGGTCCACGTCGACGACGGCCAGCGCCGGTGCCGCGCCGGCCGACAGCAGGCCGTCCAGGCGGGCCTCGGCGTAGCGCCGGTTGGGCAGGTGGGTGAGCGGGTCCTCGTAGGCCTGGCGGCGCAGCTGACCGGCGGCCCGCTCGGTCTCCAGCAGGCTCTTGCGGCGGCCGAACAGCTCGACCCAGCGGGTGCGCCGCTCGTCGACCCGGTCCAACTCGTCGGAGAGGTAGGCCTGCAGGTAGGGGAGCGCGCTCCCGGCGTCGTCGAGCTCGGCGTGCAGGGTGCACAGCTCCCGCAGCGCGGCGCGGCGCAGCCGCGGCAGGCCGTGCTCGGTGGCCAGGGTGAGCGCGGAGACCAGGTGCTCGTCGGCGGCCGTGCCGTCGCCCTGCCGGCGCAGCGCGCGACCCAGCGCCAGCTGCGCCGAGGCCAGCTGCGCGCGATCGGCGGTGGCGGAGGTGATCCGGACGGCAGCCCGCAGGGGGCCGATCGCGGCCGCGTGCTCGCCGAGGCCGACCAGCGCCCACCCGTGGACGACCTGCGCGGTCACGACGCCCGAGGACTCCGGCGGCAGCAGCGCCAGGGCCTCCTCGGCGAACCGGCGGGCGTCGGCGAAGTAGGGGGCGGCGGACTCCGGGACGCCGTCGTCGAGCAGTCCCTCCCCGAGTTCGGCGCAGAGCTCCCCGAGGCAGGTGGCGGTCGACGCGACCAGCACGTCGGGATCGCCGTCGTCGGGGCCGAGCGAGCCGGGATCAGCGGCGGCGGCCGTCGCCGACTCGTGGGCGCGGCGCTGGTAGTCCAGCGCCAGCGGCATGAGCTCGAGGTCGGCGAGGACGCCGGAGAGCGTGCCGAGGGTGTCGATGAGCAGCGCGCTGGGGGCGAGCAACGGGTCGAGCAGGCTGGCGGCCTCGACCGCCTCGTCCATCGCCGCGTCGATCCGGCGGGAGAGCAGCTCGATACGGGCGTGCCGGGCCAGCCCGGCGGCGCGCTGCAGGTCGTCGTCGCTCGCGTCGAAGGCGGCCTTGGCCGAGCGGACCAGCGCGATGGCGAGGGCCGCCCGCGACGCGGACTCCGAGCGCGGGTCGGTCTCGTCACCGGATCCGTCGATCAGCTCGGCCACCCCGGCGTGCAGGTCGAGGGCAGGCTCGGTCGAGGCGTCCGCGGTCACCGGATCGCCGACGAGGGTGAAGCCGGCGACGCGCAATCGCCGCACCAGGAGCTCGGCACGCAGGGTGTCGGCCCAGGCCTTGCCGAGGGAGACGGGGGCGCCGTCGGGCGCGTCGGCGGCCGGATCGGCGGCGACGTAAGGAGAGGGATCCCGATCGACGCCGGCGAGCAGTTCCTCGGCATCGTCGAGCTGCCAGTTCGCCAGGGCCGCGGTCACCCGATGGTGCAGGGCTCCGGGTGGCACGAGCGCACTGTGCACGTCGTCCCCTGCACTGTCGAGCACGTCATCGGGAACGCGCCGTCCCCCGTCCCATACGTCCCACGCGTCCGAGGAACTCACGCGTCGGCCTTGCCGGGTGTGCCGTCGTCCCCGGTTTCGTCACCCTCGGGTTCCGCACCGGATGCGGTGCCCGGGGCGCGGACCCGGTTGCGGCCGCCGCGCTTGGCGGAGAACAGGTGGAGGTCGGCGGTGTCGAACAGCGTCCGCCAGCCCACGCTGACGGAGTCGCCGTCGACGGCGGGCGCGGTGGCCACGCCGACGCTGACGGTCACCGGCTCGCGGACCTCGAGGTCGGTCCAGTCGGCCGCGGCCACGGCGGAGCGCAGGCGCTCCATCACCACGACGGCCTGGGCCTGCGTGGCCGTCGGAAGGACGACGAGGAACTCGTCCCCGGCCCAGCGGTAGACCTCGTCGCCGTTGCGGCTGTGCTCGCGCAGCAGGTCGGCGACCCGGCGGAGGACGGCGTCCCCGTGCGTGTGCGACGCGCCGTCGTTGACCTCCTTGAAGCGGTCGACGTCGACGACGGCCAGCGACAGCGGCTCCTCGCCCAGGCGCATCGCACCGAGCCTGCGCTCGGCACTGCGGCGGTTGCCGAGCCCGGTCAGGGGGTCCTCCAGCGCGTGCCGGCGCAACAGCACCGCCTGACGCTCGGCCTCGCGCAGGCGGCTGCGCTGCACGAACATGTCCGCCCACATCTCCCGGCTGCGGGTGTGCGCGCGGCCGGTGTCGGAGCGGTAGGCCTCCAGCCAGTGCAGCGCCTCCGCGGGGCGGCCCAGGTCCGCCGCGTGCTGGCCCAGCTCGAGCAGGCACTGCCGGTAGCGGCGGCGGTCGCCCGCGGCGGCGAAGGCACCCGCGGCGTCCACGAGCAGCTCGATCGCCTCGTCGCCGCTCTCGACGTCGTCGTCTCGTTCGTGCACCCGGACGAGCAGGCGGGCGAGCGCCAGGCCGGTGTAGCCGCGCAGCCAGAGACCGCCCTCGGCCTCCACCCGGCGCCGGACGCGGCGCAGCGGGCCGAGCGCGCCGTCCAGGTCGTCGGCGCAGGTCAGGGCCCACGCCTGGACGACGTCGAGCAGGTCGCTCTCGTCCGGTTCGGGCTCCCAGTCCAGGTCGCGGGCGGCGACGGCGCCGGCGATGGCCTCGACGGCGAGCTCCCGGGAGCGGTCGAGGTCGCCGCGGCGGCGCAGCGTCTGGGCCAGTTCGGTGTGCTGCTGGGCCGACAGCAGCCGCAGCCGCCACTGGTCGGCCGGCTCGCGCAGGGCGGCGGCGACGTGCTGGCCGCGCATCGCGTGCGAGACCGCGGGCTCTTCCAGGTCCAGGCCGGAGAGGGTCAGCGACAGCCAGCGGTGCGCCTGCAGCAGCGCACGGGACGGCTCGCCGGCCGCCTTCCCGTCGGTGAGCAGGCTGGCGTCGACGGCGAGCAGCATGGCGGCGTCGAAGTGGTCGGCGAGCACCTCGACGTGGGCCAGGAAGGCCATGACCAGGGCGGTGTCGGCCGAGGGCAGGCACTTGTCGAGGGCCTCCCGGGCGGCCGCGACGTCGACCACGGCGGCGTCCGGGTCGTTCTCGATGAGAGCGCGGCGGGCGGTCAGCGCGTGTCGCCAGGCGATCCACTGGGGCTCGCTGCTCTCGGTGAGCGTGTCGCCGGCCTCGTCCAGCAGGGCGATGAATGCGGTGGCGTCCTCGCGGGCGCTCGCCGTCAGGAGACGCCACAGGACGGCGAAGAGGTCGCCGGGAGCGACGCGTGCCGGGCGGGGGCTCACGTGCCTCCCTTCACTTCCGGATGGACCGGCCCGTGCGGGCCGGAGCTGCCAGTAGTCGAGGCAGCTTCCCCCGGGTGAGGCACCTGGCCCCACCCGCCCGCACTACCCTCGTCGGATGCCCGGGATGCCCCCCAGTACGTCTCCGACGCGGTTCGCCTATCTCGGGCCCGAGGGTACCTTCGCCGAGGCGGCGCTCCTCAGTGCAGTTGCCTCCTCGGAGGGAGCCCGGTACCCCCAGCCGAGTGTTCCTGCGGCACTGGCCGCCGTTCGATCGGGTGACGCCGACGCCGCGCTGGTCCCGCTGGAGAACTCCGTCGAGGGTTCGGTGCCCGCCACGATGGACGGTCTGGCCGACGGCGACCCCCTCGTGATCACCCGCGAGGTCTTCCTGCACGTGGAGTTCGCCCTCGCCGTCCGGCCCGGTACCGAGCTCGCCGACATCCGCTCGGTGGCCAGTCATCCGCACGCCCTCGCCCAGACCGCCGGCCGGCTCGCCGAGCTCCTTCCCGGCGTGAGCCCGCTGCCGCTCACGTCGACCGCGGTGGCCGCCGAGGCCGTGGCGGCGGGGACGTACGACGCGGCCGTCTGCGCCCCGATCGCCGCCGAACGCTACGGCCTGGTGTCACTGGTCGGCGACCTGGCCGACCGTCCCGGGGCGGTCACCCGGTTTGTCCTGGTCAGCCCGCCGGGGCAGCCCACCGCACCGACCGGCAACGACAAGACCTCCCTGGTGGCCGTCGTCGGCGATCGCACCGGCGCGCTGCTCGAGCTGCTCCGGGAGTTCGCCGTCCGGGAGATCTCCCTGACCCGCATCGAGTCACGCCCCACCCGCGAGCGGCTCGGCGTCTACTCCTTCTCCCTCGACTGCGAGGGCCACATCGCCGACCGGCGGGTGGGGGAGGCGCTGGCGGCCCTGCACCGGGTCTGCGACGACGTCCGCTTCCTCGGTTCGTACCCGCGGGCCGACGGTCGGGACAACAGGCCGGTCCCGGAGATGGCCGGCGACGAGGCGTTCGCCGAGGCCGCGTCCTGGCTGGAGAACATCCGCACGGGCCGCACGACGAGCTGATCCATGACCGTTGTGCACCTATCCACCTCATTCGTCCCCCGAGGCGTGGATAGCTGCACAGTCACGATGGGCCTGAGGGTCCGTGCTGGGAGCTAGACGCGTTCCAGCTCGCGCTCGGGTTCCGACGCGCGCTTCGCGAGCCGGCTGGGCCACCAGACCCGGTCGCCGAGCAGGTGGACGGCGGCCGGCACCACCAGCGACCGGACGACGAACGTGTCGAGCAGGACGCCGAAGCCGACCAGGAACGCGAGTTCGCTGAGCAGCACCAGCGGGAGCACCGCGAGGGCGCCGAAGGTCGCGGCCAGCACCAGCCCGGCGCTGGTGATCACCCCGCCGGTCACCGCCAGCGCACGCAGGATGCCGTCCTTCGTGCCGTTCTCGACGGACTCCTCGCGGGCGCGGGTCATCAGGAAGATGTTGTAGTCGATCCCCAGCGCGACCAGGAACACGAACCCGACCAACAGGATGCCGGGGTCGCTGCCGGGGAAACCGAAGACGTGCTCGAACAGCAGGCCCGCCACGCCGACCGTGGCGCCGACGCTCAGGACGACGGTCGCGACCAGCAGCAGCGGGGCCACGACCGAGCGCAGCAGCAGGGCCAGGACGATCGTGATGACCAGCAGCACGCTGGGCACGATCACGCGCAGATCGCGGGCGCCGGTCTCGCGGGTGTCGAGGTCGCTCGCCGTCGTCCCACCCACGAGCGCGTCGGTGTCGACGCTGCTGACCGCCGTCCGAAGGGCCTGGACGGTGTCGAGCGCCTGCTCGGAGTCGGGCGCCTCGGCGAGGGTGGCGTCGAGCCGGACCAGTCCGTCCACGACCACCGGATCGCCCGGTTGTCCGGGGCGGCCCGACCCCGTGAAGGGGGTGACCGAAGCGACGCCGTCGACTGCGGACGCGGCCTCGGCGACCGCCGGCCAGTCGCCCTCCGGCGTGATGATCACCGCGGGGCCGGCTGTGCCGGCGTCGAAGTGGCGCTCCAGCGCCTCCTGCCCGGCCGCCGACTCGGTGCCCCCGCGCACCGCCTGGCTCAGCGGGATGCCGTCGGCGGAGAAGGCGGGCGCGAACGCAGCGGCGACGAACAGCGCGACCAGGCTCCAGATCAGCACCCGCCCCGGCCGGCGGCCGACGATCTGCGCGACCCGCTCCCAGCCTCGGCCGTGCCGGTGCTCGGAGCCGTACTGCGGGCGGAACGGCCAGAACGCGGCGCGGCCCAGCAGCACGAGCACCGCGGGCAGGAAGGTGAGGGCGGCGAGCATGGCCAGCGCGACGCTGACCGCGGAGATCGGGCCGAGGCCACGGTTGGAGCCGAGATCGGAGAACAGCAGGCAGAGGACGCCGAGGATCACCGTCGCGCCGCTCGCGACGATCGGCGCCCACGATTGCCGGAGCGCGATCCCCATGGCCGTGTACTTCGACTGCTCCTCGCGCAGTTCCTCGCGGAACCGGGCGACGAGCAGCAGGCCGTAGTCGGTGGCGGCGCCCACGACCAGGATCGAGGAGATCCCCTGGCTCTGGCCGTTGACCGCGATCCACCCGGCCTTCGCCAGCAGGTAGGAGACCGCCATCGACGCCGTGAGCGCCAGGCCGGCGGTGCCGATGACGAGGAACGGCAGGATCGGGCTCCGGTAGACGACCAGCAGGATCAGCAGGACGACGCCGAACGCCGCGAGCAGCAGCAGGCCGTCGATGCCGGAGAAGCCGTCGGCGAAATCGGCGAACGAGGCGCCCGGGCCGGTGACGTAGGCCGACGTCCCGTCGACGCCGTCGATGCCCCGGAGGTCGGCGACGAGCGCCGGGAGCGCGTCGCCGAGATCCGGCTCGATCGGGAGGACGACCTGGACCGCCGCGCCGTCCTGGGAGGGGATCGGCGGTGACGCCTCCCCGACAAGGGCGCTGCCGGCGAGCGTCGTGGCCTGCTCGATCCGGTCGCCGATCTCGGTCAGCTGCCGCTGGTCGAGCGTGCCGTCGCCCTCCCACAGCAGGATCACCGGCAGCGCACGGCTGGTCTGGAAGCCGCGCTGCAGCTCGGTGACCCGCGTGGACTCGGCGCTGTCGGGCAGGAAGGCGGCCGAGTCGTTCTCCTGCACGTCGCTGAGGCCCCCGCCGAGGGAGCCGAGGGGTCCAGCGGCGCCCAGCCAGAGCAGGACGAGGATCGCCGGCAGGAGCCAGCGGACGGACGGACGGCGGCGAGGCATGATCTTCCTTGCTGGTCGATTATCTCGATCGTCGAGAGAATAGCGCGAGGAGGCGAAGGTGACCGATCACCGGGAGCTGGCGCTGCTCCTTCGCCGGCTGACCGTTGAGTTGGATGCGGTGGGCCAGCGATTCGCCGAGGTGCACGGCCTCAACCGCACCGACGTGCGGGCCCTCGTGGCGATCATGGACGCGGCGCGCGGCGGAGAGTCGCTGACCGCGGGGCGTCTGGGCGCGGCCGTCGACCTGAGCTCCGCCTCGGTGACCGCGCTGCTGGACCGGCTGGAGAAGGCCGGGCACATCCGCCGCACCCGGGACGCCGAGGACCGTCGCCGGGTCGTTCTGGAGATGTCCGACACCGCGATGGCAGCGGGGGCGGAGCACTTCGGTGGGCTGCAGCGCGACCTCACCGCAGCGATGGCGGACTACTCGGACGACGAACTGGCCGTCGTCCGCCGGTTCCTGGTCGACATGACGGGGGCGATCGAGCGCCACTCCCGCCCCGAACCGCCTGCCACAGTCGTGGGGTGCTAGAGGTAGAGGCCGGTCGATTCCTCGATGCGCTCGGCCGCGACGGCGTGCACATCGCGCTCGCGCAGGATGATCAGGTCCTCGCCGTGCACCTCGACCTCGTGCTGGTCCTCAGGGGAGAAGAGCACCTGGTCGCCGACCTTCACCTGGCGCACGTTGCCGCCGACGGCGCGCGCCTCGCCCCACACCAGCCGCTTCGCGACCTGGGCCGTGGCGGGGATGAGGATGCCGCCGGTGGAGCGCCGGTCGCCGTCCTCCTTGCGCAGCGACACCAGCAGGCGGTCGTGCAGCATCTTGATCGGGAGGCCGGCCTTCCCCGCCGCGGAAGCGATGTTCTCGGGCACGTCGATGAACGCTAGTCAGCCCCAGCCGAGCTCGTGCAGCCGCTCCTCCTCGATCCCGAAGTGATGCGCGATCTCGTGGACGACGGTGATCGTCACCTCGTCGACCACGTCCTCCTCGGTCTCGCAGATGTCGCAGATGGCCACCCGGTAGATCATGATCCGGTCCGGCAGCTCGCCGCCGTACTGCCAGCCCCGCTCGGTCAGCGCGAACCCCTCGTAGAGCCCCAGCAACGAGGGATCCTCGGGATTGCGGTCCTCCACCAGGACGACGACGTTGTCGAGCAGCTTCATCAGCTCCTCGGGCACCTCGTCGAGGGCGTCGGCGACCAGCTCCTCGAAGACGTCCAGCGGGAGCGGGTTCACCAGGACGTCGGCAGCGGGCGGCCCTCCTCGTACCCGGCCGCGCTCTGCACCCCCAGCACCGCGCGCTCGTGGAGCTGCTCGATCGTGCGCGCACCCGCGTAGGTGCACGACGACCGGACGCCGGCGACGATCTGGTCGATCAGGTCCTCGACGCCCGGGCGGGCCGGGTCGAGGTACATCCGCGAGGAGCTGATGCCCTCCTCGAACAGCGACGCCCGCGCCCGCTCGAAGCCCGAGGCGCTCGCTGTCCGGGCCTTGACGGCGCGGGCCGACGCCATGCCGAAGGACTCCTTGTAGAGCCGGCCGGCGTCGTCGTGCACGTCGCCGGCGCTCTCGAAGGTGCCCGCGAACCAGGAGCCGACCATCACGTTGGCCGCCCCGGCGGCCAGCGCGAGGGCGATGTCACGCGGGTGCCGCACGCCGCCGTCGGCCCACACCTGCTTGCCGTGCGCCCGGGCCTCGGCCGCGCACTCCTCGACGGCCGAGAACTGCGGGCGGCCGACGCCGGTCATCATCCGGGTGGTGCACATGGCGCCCGGCCCGACGCCCACCTTGACGACGTCGGCTCCTGCCTCGATCAGCTCCCGCGTGCCCTCGGCGGTCACCACGTTGCCCGCGACGACCGGGGCCGACCCGGCGACGGAACGCACCGCGCGCAGCGCCTCGATCGCCTTCTCCTGGTGCCCGTGCGCGGTGTCCACCACGAGGACGTCGACACCGGAGGCCAGCAAGGCGCCCGCCTTGCCGGCGACGTCGCCGTTGATGCCGACCGCCGCCGACGTCAGCAACTGTCCGTCGGCGTTGACGGCCGGCTGGTAGAGCGCCGAGCGCAGGGCGCCCTTGCGGGTGATCACGCCGACCAGCCGGTCACCCTCGACCACCGGGGCGGCGGAGACCCGGGCGTCGGAGAGGACGTCGAAGATCTTCGGCAGGTCGGTGCCGGCCGGGATGGTCAGCGGGTCGGCGGTCATGACCTGGGAGAGCTGGGTGAACCGGTCGACGCCCTGGCACTGGCCGTCGGTGACGATGCCGATCGGCGCACCGTCGTCGACCACGACGACGATCCCGTGCGCGCGCTTGGTCAGCAAGGCCAGCGCCTCGCCGACGGTGGACGTCGGGCCGAGCGTGATCGGGGTGTCGTAGATCGGGTGCCGCGACTTGATCCAGGACACGACCTCGCTGACGACGTCGACCGGGATGTCCTGCGGCAGGACGGCGAGGCCACCGCGCCGGGCGACGGTCTCGGCCATCCGGCGTCCGGAGATCGCGGTCATGTTGGCCACGACGACGGGGATCGTCGTCCCCACCCGGTCCGGAGTGGTCAGATCCACCTCGAGGCGGGACCCGACGTCCGAACGGTTCGGCACCATGAACACGTCGGCATAGGTCAGATCGTGGTCGGGACGACGGCCACCGATGAAGCGCATGACACCCATGGTCCCGTAATCGTGCGAGTCCGTCGAAACCCGCCACCTACGATCGGGGGGTGATCGACCTTCGACTCGTGCGCGAGCACCCCGACACCGTCCGCGCCAGCCAGAGGGCCCGCGGTGCCGACGAGTCGCTGGTCGACGAGCTCCTGGCCGCCGATGCAGCCCGCCGCGAGGCCGTCTCCCGCGCCGACAACCTGCGCGCCGAGCAGAAGGCCGCGTCCCAGGCGGTGCAGAAGGCCCGGGCCACCGAGCGCCCCGCCGTCCTGGAGCGGGCCAAGGCCCTCGCCGCCGAGGTCAAGGAGGCCGAGGAGGCCCAGCGGTCGGCCGATGCCGCCCTGCGCGAGGCGCACCTGAAGATCCCCAACGTCGTGGCCGACGAGGTGCCGCCCGGCGGGGAGGACGACGCGGTGACGCTGCGCACCGTCGGCGACCTGCCCGCCTACGACTTCCCCGTGCGTGACCACATCGAGATCGGCGAGGCGCTCGGCGCGATCGACATGGAGCGTGGCGCCAAGGTCTCCGGGGCCCGCTTCTACTTCCTCACCGGCCCGGGGGCGTTGCTGGAGTTCGCGCTCGCCCAGCTGGCGATCAGCCGGGCCGTCACCGCCGGCTTCACGCCGGTGATCGCACCCGCGCTGGTCAAGCCGGAGGCGATGGAGGGCACCGGTTTCCTCGGCGAGCACGACGAGGAGGTCTACCGGATCGAGCGCGATGACCTCTATCTCGTCGGCACCTCCGAGGTGGCGATCGCCGGCATGCACGCCAAGGAGGTCCTCGACCTCCCCGCCGGCCCCAGGCGCTATGCCGGCTGGTCCTCCTGCTTCCGCCGCGAGGCCGGGTCCTACGGCAAGGACACCCGCGGCATCATCCGCGTGCACTGGTTCGACAAGGTCGAGATGTTCAGCTTCTGCCGGCCCGAGGAGACGACGGCCGAGCACCTGCGGCTGCTGCAGTGGGAGGAGGAGTTCCTCCAGGCGCTGGAGCTGCCCTACCGCGTCGTCGACATCGCGGCCGGCGACCTCGGCACCAGCGCGGCGCGCAAGTTCGACATCGAGGCGTGGTTCCCCAGCCAGGGCGCCTACCGCGAGCTGACGTCGACGTCGGACTGCGGCACCTTCCAGGCCCGCCGGCTGAACATCCGGTACCGCGACGGCGACGGCAAGCCCCAGATGGCGGCGACCCTCAACGGCACCCTGTGCGCGATCGCCCGCACCATCGCCTGCCTGCTCGAGGTGCACCAGCGCCCGGACGGCGCCGTCTACGTGCCCAAGGCGCTCCGCCCGTGGCTCGGGGGCGTCGAGCAACTGACGCCCGGCATGAGCCTGACGGCCGCGGTCCCCCCCGCATGACCCGTCAGTCGCCGAAGGTACTCAAGGCCTACGGGGCCCTCCCCGGCGCCGACTCGGTCGTCGAGCTGGGCGACCTCGGCACCTGGCGACCGAAGCTGGTCGCCACGGACCTCGACGGCACGCTGCTCAACTCTGCCGGCGAGGTCACCCCGCGCACGCGCACGGCGCTCGAGGCCTGCTGGGACGCCGGGATCCCGGTCGTCGGCGTGACCGGTCGCGGACCCCGGCTGCTCGACAGCGTGCGGGCCGCCCTCGACGGCCGCGGCATCGCCGTCCTCGCGCAGGGCGGCTTCGTCGTCGACCTGGAGCGCGACGAGGTGCTGCGCACCGTGGGCCTGCCCCGTGACCAGGCGGCCGCGGTGATCGCCCGGATCGAGGAGGTCGCCGGCGATCTCATCGTCGCCGTCGAGGACGCCGCGGAGCAGACCGAGATCTCCGGCCCGCTCCGTGTGCAGCACGGCTTCAACTGGCCCTACCCGGAGCCTGCCCACCTGCTCCCGCGGCACGAGGTGCTGCCCGAGGGGTCCGTGCTCAAGGCCTTCCTGCGCTCGTCGACGCTCGGGCAGGACGAACTGCTCGCCCTGGCCCGGCAGGTCACCGACCCCGCGCAGGCGGAGGTCACGCACGCGGGCCTGGGGTTCATCGAGGTGCTGCCGCCGGGGATCACCAAGGCCAGCGGCCTGGCGATCGCGCTGGAGCGGTACGGCGTCGGGTTCGGGGACGTGCTGGTCTTCGGCGACATGCCCAACGACCTCCCGATGATCACCGCCGTCGCCGAGGCGGGTGGCCGGGCGGTCGCGGTGGCCAACGCGCACCCCGCGGTGCGGGCGGCGACGTCCGGGGTGACCGGCGGCCACGACGCCGACGGCGTCGCGAGCTACCTGGAGGCCCTCTTCTTGGACGAGGGCCGCACGAATGTCTGACTGGCGCCCGAGACTGATCGCCAGCGACATGGACGGCACGTTGCTGCGCTGGGACGACACCGTCAGCGAGGCCACGCTCGCCGAGCTCGGACGGTGGCGGGCCGACGGCGTCCCGCTGGTGCTGGCCACCGGCCGGCCGCCGCGCTGGATGGTCCGGATCCGGGAGGTGCTGGGGCACGGCACCGCCGTCTGCTGCAACGGTGCGGTGCTGCTCGACCTCGAACGGTTCGAGGTGATCGACGAGGACCCGCTGCACCCCGAGATCCTGGAGTCGGTCACCAGCGAGCTGCGACGACGTCAGCCCGGCACCTGGTTCGCGGTCGAGTACGGGCTGGAGTTCCGGCACGAGCCGATCTACAAGCCGCGATGGGACGTCGACGCCCCCGGGGTCGCCGAGGCGACGCTCGAGGAGATGGTGGCCGCGCCTGTCGCCAAGCTGCTCGCCCGGCACGAGGACCTGTCCTCGGAGGAGTTCGTCGCGCTGGTCGAGGAGGTCATCGGCGACCGCGCAACCGTCACCCACTCCTCGAGCGACGCGCTGGCCGAGATCTCTGCCGCCGGGGTGACCAAGGCGTCGGGCCTGGCGAAGGTGGCGGCACAGCACGGCGTCGGGCCGGAGGACGTCGTCGTCTTCGGCGACATGCCCAACGACATCGCGGCTTTCGAGTGGGTCCGCGGGGCCGGCGGGCGGGCGGTGGCGATGGCCGACGCCCATCCGGATCTGATGGCCGTGGCCACCGACGTCACCGGCACCAACGACGACGACGGGGTCGCGGCCTTCCTACGGTCGCTCTGAGGGATCCGGCTCAACTGCGGGCCGCATCTGCCGAAAGGCCATGCGGCCGGCACGCCGGGTGCCGATACGAGGAGGAAGCCGCACATGGACCCGACGCAGGAACCCGACCACGAGACGACCGGGGAGACCCCGGCATCCCGGGAACGACGGTCGTGGGGTCTGCGCAGCCGGCTGCTCGGCGCGATCCTGGTGGTCGCCCTGACCACTGTCGCCGTCGGGGCCTTCGGGATCCAGCGGATGTCGGTGCTCAGTGACCAGTCGCAGCAGGTCTACGACAACGGCACGGTCCCGGTCGAGGCGCTCAAGCAGCTCCAGGTCGACTGGTGGGAGCTGTCGGCCTACACCGCCCGGGCGAACATCCCCACGCTTCCGGCGGACAGTCGGCTGTCGTCCCAGCAGAAGGCCGGCGCGACCACCCAGCTCCTGGCCGAGCACATCGCCACGACTGCTGAACTGCCGCTGTCGGACGACACGCGAGCCGCGTTCGAGCAGTTCGCCGGCGCCACCGAGCAGTACCTGACCCTGCTGGGTCAGCTGATCTCGGCCCAGGGCACGCTCACGCCCGCTCAGATGGGCCCGATCATCACCCAGATGAACGCGCACGAGACCACCATCGGTGAGTCCCTCGTCGCGGCCGCTGCGGCTGCGTCGGTGACGGCCCGAGCCACCGCCGCCGAGGCGGAGGACGCCTACGCCACCGGCCGGACGCTGACCCTCGTCATCATCGCCGTGGGGCTGGCGATCTCCGTCGTCCTGGCGCTGCTCGTCGCTCGCGGCGTGACCCGTCCCGTGCAGCGGATCCGCGAGATCCTCGGCCAGGTGGCCGCAGGTGACCTGACCGTCCGTGCGGGGCGCACCGGCGGCGGCGAGCTGGGCGAGATGGCGAAGTCGCTGGACGACACGCTCGACGCCATCGGCGACGTGCTGCTCCTGGTGAGCGACTCCTCGACCCGCCTCGCCGCGGCCTCGCAGCAGCTCAACGGCGCTGCGGAGGGCATGCGGGTGAACGCCCAGACCGCCGCGGTGCAGGCCGACGAGGTCGTGACCTCCGCCAGCGCGGTGGCGGCCAGCGTCGACACCGTCGCCACCGGCTCCTCCCAGATGGAGTCCGCGATCCGGGAGATCGCGCACAACGCCACCGAGGCCGCCCGGGTCGCCGGTCAGGCCGTGACCGTCGCCGAGACGACGACGAAGACCGTCGGCAAGCTCGGCGACTCCTCGCAGGAGATCGCCACGGTCATCAAGCTGATCAACGGCATCGCGGAGCAGACGAACCTGCTGGCCCTGAACGCCACGATCGAGGCGGCGCGGGCCGGGGAGGCCGGCAAGGGCTTCGCCGTCGTGGCCAGCGAGGTCAAGGAGCTGGCGCAGGAGACCGCCCGGGCGACCGAGGACATCTCCAAGCGGGTCGAGGCGATCCAGGCCGACACCGCGGGTGCCGTCGACGCGATCAGTCAGATCAGCACGGTCATCGGCGAGATCAACGACTTCCAGGCGACCATCGCCGCGGCGGTCGAGGAGCAGACCGCGACGACGAACGAGATGAACCGCAATGTCGCCGAGGCGGCCAGCGGCTCGCAGGACATCGCCGCGGCGATCTCCGGTCTGGCCGCCGGCACGCAGGAGACGAACGAGCGGGTCGCGGACGCCCAGCGGGCAGCCGGCGAGCTGGCCCGGATGAGCGGGGAGCTGCAGGACGCCGTCAGCCGCTTCACCGTCTAGCCCGACGACGCAGACGGCGCCGTCCCCGAGCGGGGGCGGCGCCGTCTGCGTTCTGGCTCAGGTGAGGACGTTGTAGGCGATCACCATGTTCGCGATCGCCACGATGATCGCCACGACGCCGAGGACCAGGCCGACGGTCGCCTGCCCGCTCCGGGTGCCGTTGCGGCGGGCGACGGCGCCCAGGGCGACACTCACCACGCCGAGCGCGAGCCCGATGATCGCGAACAGCACGGCGAAGACGACGCCCACGATGCCGGTGACGAGCGAGGCGATCGCCAGGCCGTTCTGCCCGCTCTGCGTGGCCCGCGCGGGGTCGGTTTCACCTGACCGGGTTACCGCAGGTCAGGCGCGTGGACCCGGTGTGGGCCCGAAGGGTCCCCGCCGTGGACACGGGATCCGGCTCAGCGTCGGGGGGACGGCACCTGGCCGCGGTGTCGGCCGGAGGCCGACAGGGTCATGCGGATCGTCAGAGGTACTGGCCGCCGCCGGGGCGCATGTCGGGCTGCTGCGTGCCCTGTCCGCCGGGCAACGCCTTGCGCCGGACCTCCTCCAGCTGAGCCCGGGCGGCCATCTGCTGGGCGAACAGTGCGGTCTGGATGCCGTGGAAGACACCCTCGAGCCAGCCCACGAGCTGGGCCTGGACGATCCGCAGCTCCGCGTCCGACGGGGTCTCGCCCTCGGTGAACGGCAGGGTGATCCGCTCCAGCTCGTCGCGCAGCTCGGGCGACAGGCCCTCCTCGAGCTCGCGGATCGATGCCGCGTGGATGTCGCGCAGCCGATTGCGGCTGGCGTCGTCCAGGGGCGCGGCGCGCACCTCCTCGAGCAGCTGCTTGATCATCGTGCCGATCCGCATCACCTTGGCGGGCTGCTCGACCATGTCCGCGAGCGGGCCCCCCTGACCGTCGTCGTCCCCCTGCGGCATCGCCAGGGCACCGACCGGCTGGCCGTCGGGGCCGACGACGACGACCTGCTGGGAGCGCTCGCTGCCGTGTCCGGGTGCAGTCATGCCTCCATCCTGCCCCGAGGCACCGACCGGCCGAACGCCCGGTGGCTGAACCGATCCATGACCCGATCCGTGCTGGAGGTGTGGGGACCGGGTGGAGCCGGTCCCGCCCGCCGAAGGAGGTTCCGCCGTGAGGACGACGAAGATCCGGGCTGCTGCGGCCGCCCTGGGACTGCTCGCGCTGGCCGGCTGCGGATCCTCCTCGGACGGGAGCGGCACGGCATCGGGGGAGGGTTCCGGCGGTGAGGTGGCGAACGCGGTGCTCGCCACCGCGGACAGCGACCTCGGGGAGATCGTCGTCGACGCCGACGGTCGCACCGTCTACGTCTTCGACAAGGACACGGCGGACTCGGGGCAGAGCGCCTGCAGTGGCGAGTGCCTGGCGAAGTGGCCGCCCGTTCCGGCGGAGTCCGACGATCCTGTCGTCGACGGGGTGACCGGTGAGATCGGCACGATCACCCGGGACGACGGATCCCGGCAGGTCACGCTGAGCGGCATGCCTCTGTACTTGTACGCCGGCGACTCGCAGGCTGGGGACGTGACCGGACAGGCAGTCGGCGGCATCTGGTGGGTCGTGGCCGCCGACGGGACGAAGGTCAGCGCCGCACCGACCTCGGAACCGGCAGCGGTGCCGGGGTACTGATGCCATGAGGACCCGGAGCGCAACTGTGCGCGAGGAGCGCCTGCGGGCCCTGTACGACGAGCACGCGCCCGTGCTGCTGGCCTACGCGCTGCGGCTGACCGACGGCGACCGGAACCGGGCCGAGGACATCGTGCAGGAGACGCTGCTCCGGGCCTGGCGGAATCTCGACCGCCTCGACCAGGACGCCGGACCGGTCCGTCCCTGGCTGTTCACGGTCGCCCAGCACCTGGCCATCGACGCCCACCGGGCGCGGCGGGCCCGCCCGACGGAGGTGGGGGACGCCGCGCTGGCCCACGTGCCGGAGCTGGACCAGGTCGAGGGCACCCTGGACCGCATCGTCATCGCCGACGCGCTCGACTCGCTCTCCCACGAGCATCGCGCGGTGATCATCGAGACCTACTACCGCGGCCGCACCGTGGCCGAGGCGGCCGGCGTGCTGGGCATCCCGCCCGGAACCGTGAAGTCCCGCTGCTACTACGCGCTCCGGGCGCTCAAGCTGGCACTGGCCGAACGAGGGGTGACGACGTGACCTGCCCCGTCGCCACGACCGATCTGGGCGCCTACGTGCTCGGAGCCCTGGAACCCGACGAGCGGCGGCGCGTGGACGAGCACCTGCGGCTCTGCCCGTCCTGTGCGAGGGAGCTCACCGAGTTCGCGGCGCTGCCGGGTGTGCTGGACCGGGTGCGGCCGGGCGATCTCCGCCCGGTCGCGGTGACGCCGTCGCCTGACCTGTTCGCCCGCGTGACGGCGGCCGCCGCGCCACCACCGCAACACCGGGCGCGCGTCATGGCGCTGGTCGCGGCGGCCGTGCTCGCCGTGCTCGGCATCGGGGCCGGTGTCACCGTGTGGGCCACCGAATCGGGGGAGGAGAGCGTCACGGCGTCGGCCGGGGCGGTCCGGGCCACGGTGACCGCTAGCACCGTCGACGACGGCAGTGCGCTGGTCGTCACCGTCGCCGGGATGCACCCGGGCGAGACCTGCCGCCTGGTCGCGGTCGACTCGACCGGCGCTCTGCACCCGGCGGGAACGTGGCCCGCATCGCCGGCCGGGGACGGAACGTGGCGGGGCTGGGCCGACGTCGAGCGTGCGGATCTGACCGAGGTCGTCCTGCTGGGCGACGGCGGCCGCGAGCTGGTGCGCGTGCCGTTCTGAGCCGCGTCAGTCCTCGGGAAGCAGCAGCACCTTGCCTATGTGCTCGCTCGCCTCGATCAGCGCGTGCGCCTCGCCGGCCCGGGACATCGGGAGCCGGCGGTCGACGATCGGGCGGATGACCCCGCGTTCGACGTCCGGCCAGACGTCGTGCAGGACCGCGGCGACGATCTCGGCCTTGCCGCCGTGTCCGGTGGCCGGCCGGGCCCGCAGCGTCGTGGCGTGCACCGAGGCCCGCTTGGCCATCAGCTTCCCGAGGTCGAGCTCGGCCTTCGTGCCGCCCTGCATGCCGATCGACACCAGCCGGCCGCCGACGGCCAGGGCGTCGACGTTGCGGGCCAGGTACTTGGCGCCCATGTTGTCGAGGACGACGTCGACGCCGGCGCCGTCGGTCTCCTCCTTCACCCGCTCGACGAAGTCCTCGTCGCGGTAGTTGATCCCGACCTCGGCGCCGAGCTCGCGGCACACGTCGAGCTTGGCCGCCGTCCCCGCGGTGGTGAACACCCGCGCACCGGAGCGGGCCGCGAGCTGGATGGCCATCGTGCCGATACCGCTGGAGCCGCCGTGGACGAGGAAGCAGTCGCCGCGCCGCAGCCCGGCCAGCATGAACACGTTGGACCACACGGTGCTGGTGACCTCGGGGAGCGCGGCGGACGTGGCCAGCTCCACGCCGGCGGGCCGGGGCAGCAACTGCCCCGCCGGGACGGCGACCCTTTCGGCGTAGCCGCCGCCGGAGAGCAGCGCGCACACCTCGTCGCCCACCGACCAGCCGACGACGCCGTCGCCCACCTCGCTGATCACGCCGCTGCACTCGAGCCCGAGGATCTCGCTGGCGCCCTTCGGAGGCGGGTAGAAGCCCTGGCGCTGGAGCAGATCGGCGCGGTTCACGGCGGTCGCTGCGACGTCCACGATCATCTCGCCCGGCCCGCAGACCGGGTCGGGCACCTCACCCCAGCCGAGAACCTCGGGACCGCCGGGCTCCGTCACCGTGACCGCACGCATCCCCCGACCCTAAGGCCCCCTCCAGGGCACCGCCCCGAGCGTGCGAGGCGTGTGGAGGAGGGGTCCTTGTACAGGAACGGCGACGCTCTGGCCCGACGCGCCGGGCCGGGCGGCGCGCCGGTGCCCGCGGTGAGCGAGCCACCGGTGCGGGCGGCCGACGGTGCCACGCTCGAGGGGTCCGCCGGCACGCGCCGCGGGATCCGCGGCCCGGCGTTCGCCAGGAGATGAGCCATGGCCCCCTCGCCGCAACCCACCTGGAACCCGCCACCGCCCGCTCCCCGCATGGGCCCGGGACGGGTCATCGCCCTCGTGATCGGGGTCCTCCTCCTGCTGCCCGCGCTCGGGCTGTTGCTGGGAGGCGGGGTACTGCTCTGGGCCGACAAGGTCGAGCGGAACGACGACGGCTTCCTGTTCACCGCGGAGGACGCCTTCTCCACCGACGGCTACGCCCTGGCCAGCGAGCAGGTCGACCTCAGCACCGGGGCGGACTGGGTGCCGCTGTCGGCCGCACTGGGGACCGCCCGCATCGAGGTGACCGCGGCCGACCCGGACCAGGCGATCTTCATCGGGATCGCGCCCTTGGCCGACGGCACCCGCTACCTCGACGGCGTCGAGCACTCCGTTGTCGACGACCTCGGGCTCGACAACCCCGCCCAGGCGGTCGTGCCCGGCGGCGCACCATCCGGTCCGCCGACCGACGAGACGTTCTGGGTCGCCGAGAGCAGCGGCACCGGGACGCAGCAGGTGAGCTGGGTGCCCGAGGACGGCGCATGGATGTTCGTCGTCATGAATGACGATGCATCGTCCGGTGTCGCCATCGATGCCCGGATCGGCGCGACCGCCCCCGCCCTCGACGGCCTCGCGTGGGGACTGATCGCCGGTGGCGCGGTCCTGCTGGTGGTCGGCTGCGTGCTGATCCTGGTCGCCGCCCGGCCCCGGCCGGCTGCTTCCGGCCCGTACCCCGGTGCCCAGATGCCGGCCGGTAAGCCGTACTGGACGCCTCCGCCGCCGGTCGACCGGACCACGGCCGCCGACGCCCAGCCCGGTGCCCAGACGCGGACGGGCGCGCCCCCGCAGGCGCCGCCCGGCTGACCGGGCTCTCCAAGTCGGCCGCGAGCGGGCTACCAGTGCGCCCGGGCACGGTTCCTGTCATGACGACGACCTCTCCCGCTCCCCGGCCGGCCTTCGCCGTGACCCCGCGTCGCGCCGGCGAACCCGAAGCCGATCTCCTCAGCTTCACGCTCATCCACCGTGCCCTCCGTTCGGGCACGCGGCAGTTGGCCGACGCCGCCGGCGGCATCGCCGCGGGGCAGCCGTGCAGCCGGGAGCGGCAGCGGGCGCTCGTGCAGATGGCCCTCGCCGTCCTGCACGAGATCACCACGCACCACGAGCGTGAGGACGACGTCCTGTGGCCGGTCATCGTGGCCTCGGTGGAGGGCGCCGAGGCGACCACGGTCGAGCTCGCGGACCTCTCCGAAGACCACGTCGAGCTGCACGCCGTCATCGGGCGGGCCCAGCGCGCGCTGCCGGCGTTCGCCCGTGAGCCGCGGACGGGCGCGGCGGAGCTCGGCGCGGTCTTGACCGAGATGGCCGACCTGCTCGACGAGCACATCGGGGAGGAGGAGCGGGAGGTGTTCCCGGTCATTCGCGAGCACGTCTCGGCGGCGGACTTCGCCCGCTGCGAGGAGCTGTTCCGCAAGGGGACCTCGATCGGCCAGCTGACGTTCCTGCTGCCCTGGGTTGCCGACCAGTGCACCCCGGAGGAGCGGGCCGAGCTACTGGCGTCGGCGGGCCGGCCGCTGGTCCTCCTGCTGCGCCTCACCGAGGGCCGCTACGTCCGCCGTCGCGACCTGGTGCGCGGCTGAGAACCCCGCCGACAGACTCCTACGCGCGGGCCTTGAGGTCCTTGCGCAGGATCTTCCCGGCCGCGGACTTCGGCACCGTGTCGATGAACTCGACCAACCGGATCTTCTTGTGCGGGGCCACCTTCTCGGCCATGTAGGCCTTGACGGCGTCCTCGGTGAGCTCCGAGCCGGGCGCGCGGACGACGAAGGCCTTGGGTAGCTCCTCGCCGCTCTCCTTCTCCGGAACGCCGATGACCGCGGCGTCGGCGATCTCGGGATGACCGAGCAGCACGGCCTCGAGCTCGGCCGGGGCCACCTGGTAGCCCTTGTACTTGATCAGTTCCTTGACCCGGTCGACGACGGTGTAGACGCCGTGGTCGTCGACGATGGCGACGTCGCCGGTGTGCAGCCAGCCGTCGGAGTCGACGGTCTCGTTGGTGGCCTGCTCGTTGTTCAGGTAGCCCTTCATCACCTGCGGGCCGCGGATCCACAGCTCGCCCCGCTCGCCCTCGGCGGCGTCCTCACCGGTGGCGGGGTCGATGAGCCGGCACTCGGTGTTGGGGATCGCGTAGCCGACCGACCCCTTCGGCACCTCGTAGCCCTCGGCGCCGGGCGGCTCGTGGCCCGGGTCGGGCGTGGTGTGCGAGACGGGCGAGAGCTCGGTCATGCCGTAGCCCTGAGCGACCGTCACGCCGTCGTCGGCACCCTTGCGCAGCCGCTGCTCCACGGCGAGGGCGAGCTGCTCGTCCAGCGGCGCGGCGCCGGACAGGATCGAGCGCAGCGACGACAGGTCGTAGGAGCCGACCAGCGGGTGCTTGGCGAAGGCGACCAGGATCGGCGGCGCGACGAACGCGCGGGTGATCTTGTAGTCCTGGATCGTCCGGAGGAAGTCCTCCAGGTCGAAGCGCGGCAACGTGACGACGGTCGCGCCCCACTGGAGGCCCTGGTTCATGAGGACCGTCAGGCCGTAGATGTGGAAGAACGGCAGGACGGCGATGATCTTCTCGTCCTCCTGCAGGTCGATCAGCGCCCGCGTCTGCGCCACGTTGGCCACCAGGTTGCGGTGGGTGAGCATGACGCCCTTGGGGAGACCGGTGGTACCGCTGGAGTACGGCAGGGTGACGAGGTCCTCGGCCGGATCGATGTCGACCTGCACCGACGGGGCGTCGGCGCCCAGGAGATCGAAGAGGTTGGCGTGGCCCTCCATGCCGTCGAGCACGACGATCTCGTCCAGGGGCGACTTCTCGGCGGCCGCCGAGGCGCGATCCATGAACAGGGAGATCGTGATCAGGATCTTCGCGCCGGAGTCCTTCAGCTGGAAGGCGATCTCGTCGGGCGTATAGAGCGAGTTGATCGGGCTCATCACGCAGCCGGCCGCGGCGATGCCGTGGAAGACCACCGGGTACCAGGGGGTGTTCGGGCAGAAGACGGCGACGGTGTCGCCCTTGCGGAGGCCTCGGGCGTGGAGGTTCGCAGCGACGCGTTCGACGTAGGCCGCGAGCTGACCGTGGGTGATCGTGTCGCCCTTGAGGCCGTCGATCAGGGCCGGGGTGTCGGGCTTCTCCTTGCCCGCGGCGAGGACGAACTCGGGCACCGACAGGTTCGGGATCTCGACGTCGGGATACGGGCTGGCCAGTGCCACGGGTGCTCCTCCTCGGTTCTGATGTGGCGCCAGTCTCACATTCCGCGTGTCGCCTGCCACAAGGGGGTTACTCGCGAGTTCTGTAAGGACCCCGCGGCCCCCCACCGCTCGCGCGCTCACGGCGGGCCCCTGCACCGGCCGGGCCTTCGGGCTACCGCGGCCAGAGCACCGACTGCGTGCACCGGAACAGCGCGATCGTCCGGCCGGAACCGGTGTCGGTCACCACGCCGTCCCAGACCTGCGTCGTCCGTCCGGCGTGGGCATTGGTCGCGACCACCGCGATCCGCCCCTCCCGGACCGTGCCGAGGAAGTTGGACTTCAGCTCGATCGTGGTGAAGCCGGTCGAGCCCTCGGGCAGCAGCGCGCGCGTCGCCAGGCCGCACGCGGTGTCGGCCAGCCCCACCACCGTCGCGGCGTGCAGGTAGCCGTTCGGGGCAAGCAGGTCCGGGCGGACGTCGAGGGCGGCGTCCAGGCGGCCGGGCTCGTGCGCGGTGATCGTGATCCCGAGCAGGCCCGGGAGCGTGCCCGGGAGCAGCGCGTTGAGCTCGTCGGCGGTGTGGAACCCGGTGCCGGCCATGTCGGGACGGTAGTGGGCGCACGAACCCGGTCGGACGGGCGCCGACCGGCGGTAGCCTGCTCGCCCACCTGCGCCGTCGGGAGCCGACATGGATGACGAAGAGACCGCTGCGGCGGCCGTACGGATCCTCCGGGCGAGCGACGGGGACGCGATGGGGGATCCCGCCGGGGTGCGCGACCGCTTCATGATCGACGGCGAGGACGCCGGCGGCCGGTTCGCACTCGTGCAACACCTGTTCCCGCCGAGGGCGCTGCTGGCGCCGGTGCACCTGCATCACCTGGAGGACGAGTACACCTACGTCCTCTCCGGGCGCATCGGCGGAATCCTCGGCGAGGAGGAGGTGTTCGCCGAGCCCGGCGACCTGGTGTTCAAGCCACGAAACCAGTGGCACACCCTGTGGAACGCCGGTGACGAGCCCGCCGCGGTGCTCGAGCTGATCTCGCCGGCCGGCCTCGAGACGTTCTTCCGCTGGGTCGACTCGCAGACGGAGTTCCCGACGCCTGAGGTGCTGGCCGAGATGGCCGCCCCCTACCGGTGCGACGTCGACCCCGAACGGACCGGGCGCATCGTCGAGCAGCACGGCCTGACGTTCTGAGTCGGGCAGCCGTGGCTCAGGTCGACGCGGCGGTCTCCCAGAGGCCGACGACGTTGCCCTCGGGGTCCTTCACGTAGGCGGTGAACCCCATCGCGCCGACCGGCTGCTTCGGGACGAGCACGGACCCGCCCGCCTCCTCGACCTTGATCAGCTTCGCGTCGATGCTGTCGACGTCGATGACCACGACCGGTCCGGGTGCCGCGCTCTCCTCCCGTGCCAGCATGCCGCCGTTGATGAACCCGGCCTCGCTCGGGCCGGTGTCGCTGCTCGGCCCGGACATGACCAGCGTGTACTCCATCCCCGGCATCTCCTGGAGCTGCCAGCCGAAGGTCTCTCCGTAGAAGCGACGGGCGCGGTCGCCGTCGTCGTAAGGGATCTCGAAGTGCACGACCCGACCGCTCATGGCGCCCGCCTCTCCGGCTCACCCGTGCTGACGCCGGGAGGCTAGGCCCCGGCGCGAGGGCGCGGCCAGGGTCTTCGTCACGGCGCGGGCGGTGGACTTTCGGCGCGACAGGTCCGCGGCTAGGCGAGGCCGCGGACCGTGCGCACCGGCGGGCGGTCGCCGCGGATCGACGCCACCATGTCCAGCGTCTGCCGGGTCGCCGCGACGTCGTGGGCGCGGAACACGCGGGCGCCGAGCCACGCGCTGACCGCGGTCGCGGCGAGCGTGCCGGTCAGGCGTTCCTCCAGCGGGACGTCGAGGGTCTCGCCGACGAAGTCCTTGTTCGACAGCGCCACGAGCACCGGCCACCCGGTCTCGACCAGCTCGGTGAGCCGCCGGGTGGCCTCCAGCGAGTGCCGGGTGTTCTTGCCGAAGTCGTGCCCGGGGTCGATCAGCACCCGGTCGCGGTCGACGCCCGCAGCCACGGCGGTGTCGGCGAGGGCCGTCGTCCGGGCGACGATGTCGGCGACGACGTCGTCGTAGGTGACCCGGTGCGGGCGGGTGCGGGGCGGGAGCCCGCCGGCGTGCGTGCAGACGATCCCGGCCCCCGCCTCGGCCGCGACCGACGCGAGCTCCGGGTCCACCCCGCCCCAGGCGTCGTTGACGACGTCGGCACCGGCGGCCAGCGCCTCGCGGGCCACCGACGCCCGCCAGGTGTCGATCGAGATGGGCAGGGTGGGATGCGCCGCACGGATCGCGGCGATCAGGTCGACGGTCCGGCGGATCTCCTCGGCGGCGTCGACGTCGTCCCCGGGGGCGGCCTTGACCCCGCCGACGTCGACCATGTCCGCACCGTCGGCGACCACCTGATCCACCCGCTCGACGGCGGCGGCCATGGCGTAGGTGGCGCCGCGGTCGTAGAACGAGTCGGGTGTCCGGTTCACGATCGCCATCAGGACGAACTCGCCGGGTTGCACGTCCCGTGCACCGATCCGGAGCAACCCGTTCCCTCCTCGACGACGCAGGTGTGGTGGAGTCAGCCAACCAGACCGAGTCGAAGGGGACAGGGCAGATGGCGCAGACCACCGTCGCGGGCATCGAGGGCGTGCAGGGCCTGGTCGGGCAACACCTCGGCTACAGCGACTGGGTGCAGGTGACCCAGGAGCAGGTGAACCAGTTCGCCGACGCGACCGGCGACCACCAGTGGATCCACGTCGACCCCGAGCGCGCGAAAAAGGAGAGCCCGTTCGGCGGCCCCATCGCCCACGGCTACCTGACGCTGTCGCTGATCCCCTCGCTGCTGCCGCAGATCGTCGAGATCGAGGGCTTTCGCATGGGGGTCAACTACGGCACCGAGAAGGTGCGCTTCCCTTCACCCGTGCCGGTCGGGGGCCGGGTGCGGGCCGGGGCGACGCTGGAGGCCGCGACCCCGTTCGAGGGCGGGATCGCGATGAACATGGGCGTCACGATGGAGATCGAGGGCGGCACCAAGCCGGCGATGGTCGCCACCGTCGTCTACCGCCGCTACCTGTAACCCGCGTCGGCCCCCTGCAGGGACCCGCCGCGAGCGTGCGAGCGGTGGGGGGCAGGGGGTCCTTACTCGACGAGGGCCTGGTTGACCAGGGCGCGCAGGTAGTTGCGGATCGGCAGCGTGCTCGACGGCAGCAGCTGCGTGTAGAAGGTGACGGTCACGTCCTCGACGGGGTCGACGTAGAACGCCGTGGACGCCGCCCCGCCCCAGCTGTAGTCGCCCGTGCTGGCGACGACGCCGTAGCGCGCGGGGTCGATGATCATCGAGAACCCGAGCCCGAAACCCACGCCGCGCAGCGGCGTCTCGGCGAACAACGGCCGGCCGAAGCTCTCCAGGTCCTGGTTCCCCGGCAGGTGGTTGCGGACCATGTGCGCGATCGTCCGCGGCCCGAGCAGCCGGCCGCCGTCGTAGGCGCCTCCACGGCGCAGCAGCTCGACGAAGCGCAGGTAGTCACCGGCGGTCGACACCAGGCCGCCGCCGCCGGACAGGAACGCGGGCTTGGCGTGCGCGGCGGAGTCGAACGCCTCGCTGAACATCATCCCGGTCGCGGGACCCCCCGGCTGCCCCGGCGCGGCCAGGTAGAGCCGGGCCAGCGAATCGACGTCGTCGGACTCGCGGAGGCCGAACGAGGTGTCCCGCATGCCCAGGGGGGCGAAGATCCGCTGCTCGAAGAACTCGTCCAGCGACTGCCCGGACAGCACCTCGACGAGCCGGCCGAGGACGTCGGTGGAGACGCCGTAGTTCCACGAGCTGCCGGGCTGGAAGACCAGCGGCACCGAGGCCCACTGGCGGACCACCTCGGCGGAGTCCGCGCCGGGCGGGGTGCCCCACTCGTGGCCCATCGCCCGGTACATCGCGTCGCACGGGTGGGCGTGGTGGAACCCGTAGGTGAGCCCGGACATGTGGGTGAGCAGGTGCCACACCCGGATCGGCTCGACCTGCGGGGCAGTGACCGGCTTCATCGCCGACCCGGCCACGTAGACGCGGGTCTCGGCGAACTCGGGCAGCCACTTCGAGATCGGGTCGTTCAGCTCGAACGCCCCCTCCTCGTACAGCATCATCGCCGCGACCGAGGTGACCGGCTTGGTCATCGAGTAGATCCGCCAGCGGGTGTCGTCCTCCACCGGCAGGCCGGCCTCGACGTTGCGGGAGCCGGACTTCCCGACGTGCACCAGCCGGCCGTGCCGGGCGACCGTGACGAGGAAGCCGGGCAGCTGCCCGTCGTCCACCCACCGGGCCAGGCGGCGGTCGAGCCGCTCCAGACGGGCGGCGTCGACGCCGACCTCCGCGGGGTCGGTGCTGATCGTCAGGTCACTGCCCACGGGGGCTCCCTTGTCCGTCGCTCGAGGTGCCGAAACGCCGTCCGCCGCCGGACGGCCCCTGCACCCGCATCCTGACCCACGACGCTGTGGGCCGGACCGCACGGGTCAGGCAGCCGCCCGACGGCGGAACGGCCCCCTTGCAGGGTCCCGCCGCGAGCGTGCGAGCGGTGGGGGGCAAGGGGGTCCTTACTCAGACGGGGACGGAGCTCGCAGCCTTCTTGAGGTTCGAGCCGGCGGTCACCTTGACGGTGTTGGCGGCGGGGATGTCGATCGACTCACCGGTCTGCGGGTTGCGGCCGGTGCGCGCGGAACGCTGGGTGCGCTCCACCGTCAGCAGGCCGGAGACGGCGACCTTCTCGCCGCGGGTGATCGCGTCGACGAGCTCCTCCTGGAGGCCGGCGAGCACCGAGTCGACGGTGGAGGCCGCGACGTCGGCGCGCTTGGCGATGGCGGAGACCAGTTCGGCCTTGTTCATGAGGTTCCTCTCGTGTGTGGTGGCTGGTGCCAGGGAGCGGCACGGCGGCCGGCTCCATCCCCGGACGCGGCAGGAGCCGGTGGGGACCTCCCGGCATCCACGCACAGGGCGCGGACGGCGCGGGCACATCCGGCCGATTTTCGGCGGCCGGACTCCGGGCACCGTGCCATGCCCGCCTGGGATCTGGCCAGCGGGGGGTATCCGGAGGGCCCAAAGACGACACGTCGGCCCCACCCGTCCCACTGCAGGGACGGCGGCGAGCGCGGTCCGCGCCTAGCGTGAGGGCATGCCGCAGCTCACTGGTACGGACCTGCACGTCAGCGATCTGTGCTTCGGCGGGAACGTCTTCGGCTGGACGGCGGACGAGCCGACGTCCTTCGCGCTCCTGGACCGGTTCCTCGACGCGACGCCGAGCACGGTGGGCGCCTTCGTCGACACCGCCGAGAGCTACGGCGACGGGGCCTCCGAGAAGATCCTGGGCTCCTGGATGGCCGAGCGCGGGATGCGTGACCGCGTCGTCGTCGCCACCAAGGCGTCCCCGGCCAAGAAGGAACACCCGCTGTCGGCGGCCGAGATCCGGACCGCGGCCGAGGGCTCGCTGCGGAACCTGCGGGTCGACACGATCGACCTCTACTACGCGCACTACGACGACGAGACGACGCCGCTGGAGGAGACCCTCACGGCGTTCGACGAGCTCGTGCGGGCGGGCAAGGTGCGCCACATCGCGGCCTCGAACTACTCCGCGGAACGCCTGGTGGAGGCCGTGGAGACCTCCGACCGGTTGGGGATCGCCCGGTACGTCGCACTGCAGCCGCACTACAACCTGATGGAGCGCTCGCGGTACGAGGGGGAACTGCGCGACGTCGTGGCCGCTCGTGGCCTGGGCACGCTGCCCTACTTCGGGCTGGCACTCGGCTTCCTCACGGGGAAGTACCGGGCCGGGGAGCGGATCGACTCCCCGCGTGCGGCTCGCGCGTCGCGGTACGTGGGGGAGAAGGGGGATCGGGTGCTCGCCGCGCTGGCCGAGGTGGGCTCGGCGCACGGGGTCACCGGGGCCGCGGTGGCGCTGCGCTGGCTGGCGGATCAGCCGACCGTGGTCGCGCCGATCGCCAGCGGGCGGTCGGTCGACCAGCTTGCCGATCTGCTGCCGATGCAGGACCTGGTCCTGACCGACGAGGAGACGAAGCTGCTGACCGACGCCAGCGACGACTAGTGCACCAACCGCCGCCGGAGGGGCGACGGCTGGTGCACTGGACGCCGAGTCGCGTCAGATGGACTGGATGCGGTCGCGGACGGCCTGGACCAGCTCCGGGGTGATGTCGGTGACGCCGTGGTCGGCGGCCGCGTGGCCGGCGACCTGGGCGAAGATCCCGCCCTCGTCGGCAGCCGAGAAGCGGGCGCCGCAGCCGGGGATCACGTCTCCGCAGGCGAAGGTCTTCATGGGTGGACTCCTTGTCGTCGGGCGGGGTCGTCGGGTGGCGGTCGTCGGGTGGCGGTCGTCGGGTGGCGCGGAGCAACCGGCCGCCGGTGCGGCCGGGGTCTGGGGCTAGCGAACCTTCGGCGCTGCGGCCGCGAGGTCCTCGACGCGCAGGAGACCGACCACGTCACCGTTCTGGTCGGTGCAGACGACGGGGTCGAAGCGCTGCGCCGGTGCGCGGGTGAGGGCGCGCTGGAGCGTCTCGGAGATGCCGGTCGTGGGGTGCACCCGCAGCGAGACCGGCGCGGTGTAGACCTCCGCCGTCCGGGGATCGGCGAGCAGTAGCGCCGCCGGCTCTCCCTGAGGGCCGAGGAGGACCGCGGGCGGGATGCCGGCATCCTCGCCGAGGGGGGACTGGCGTACCGGACGCAGCAGGCTGGCCACGGTGTCGGTCAGCTGGGCGCGGGCCACCTGGGCGCGGACGAGACGGACGGTCTCGGGAGCCAGCGGTGCGAAGTCGGGGGTCGGGCGGCCGAGCAGCCAGCCCTGCGCCAGCGGGACGCCGAGCTTGGCGAACGCGGCCAGCTCGGCCTGGGTCTCGATCCCCTCCGCGAGCAGCCACGCGTCGATGCGGCCGGCGAACTCGCCCAGCATCTCGGCCAGGGCCACCCGCACGGGGTCGGTGTCGGCGTCGCTGACCAGCGCGCGATCGAGCTTGACCACCTGCGGGCGCAGCGCGGCGAGCTGCTGCAGGCCGGAGTAGCCGCTGCCGGCGTCGTCCAGGGCGATCAGCGCCCCGCGGGCCCGCAGCTCGTCGCACTGCCGGCGGAGCGTGGCGAGATCGTGGACGGGAGTGTGTTCGGTCAGCTCGACGACGACGCGCTGCAGGCCGGGGCGGGTCGCCAGGGCCTCCTGGACACGGGCCGAGCCCAGGATGTGCGGGCTGACGTTGACCGTGAGGAACGTGTTCGGGGGCAGCGAGGGCACGGCGGCGAGCGCCTTGTGGATGGCGAGGGCCTCGAGTTCGGCGGCCCGACCCGCCTCGGCAGCGGCGGCGAACCAGACATCGGGACCGGCCGAACCCGGGAACCGGGCCAGCGCTTCGTACCCGGCCACCGTGGCGGCGGCCAGGTCGACGATCGGCTGGAAGACCAGCGTCAGGTCGTCGGGGTCGGCGAGCAGCGGACGGCAGTCCGGCAAGCTCGCCGTGCGCGTGCCGAGCATGGTGATCCATCG
The DNA here is from genome assembly GCF_004570875.1 of Blastococcus sp. CT_GayMR16. Classification (GTDB taxonomy): domain Bacteria; phylum Actinomycetota; class Actinomycetes; order Mycobacteriales; family Geodermatophilaceae; genus Blastococcus_B. The sequence goes on from NZ_SPQK01000013.1 coordinate 104,933, forward strand.
GTCCGCGAGGCCCGGTCCTTGAACCGGCCAGTCCTGCCTCACCCGGTCGGGTGGGTCTCGACGGACGTGTCAGCATTGTGCTGAGGCGCGGCCTGCCGGTCGTGCCGTGGGGCGAGGAAGGGGGACGTGTGTCCACCTCGCCCGCGCTCGTCCCCGATGAGCCCGATCCGCTGCGCGACCCGCACCGGATCGCGGCCGCCCGCCGCCTGATCGTCGAGGTCCACGGGCCCGCCGCGTTCGACCGGCTGTCCGGACTCGCCGCCAGGTTGCTCGACATCGGGCACGCCAAGGTCACCATCTTCACCGACCAGGACACCGTGGTGGGCGGATTCGGCCTGCCCCCCGGCGTGATCGGCGGCCCGGCGCTGCTGACCGGAGCGCTCTCGGCCATCGTCGTCCGCCAGGGCGCCCCGCTGGGCATGCCCGATGCCCGGGACGACCCCCGGGTGGCCGACCTGCCGGCAGTGACGTCGGGCCAGGTCCGCGCCTACCTCGGCTCCCCCCTCGTCGCGGCGTCCGGTCATGTCGTCGGCGCGCTCACCGTCTACGACCCCGAGCCGCGCCAGTGGACCCATGACGAGACGGAGCTGCTCCGGCAACTGGCGGCATCGGTCGTGGCGGAGCTCGAGCTGTCCGCCGCCCGATCCGCGGTGGGCACCTCCCTCGCCCGGCTGAACGTGGCGCTGGAGGCCAGCTCGATCGGCACGTGGGAGAGCGACGTGCAGACCGGGGTCATCGACTGGGACGAGCGCTGCGCCGCGCTGTTCGGGCTCGACGGCAGCACCCAGTTCGAGTCGGCCACCGCCATGGAGTCGCGCTTCGTCCACCCGGACGACGTCGCCCCCATGCAGGAGGCCATGCAGCAGGCGATGGCAGAGAACGGCCAGTTCACCGCCGAGTTCCGGGCGCTGCCGGTCGGCGGGGGTGTGCGCTGGATGGTCGCCCGGGGGCGTCTCGTGACGGACTCCCGGGGCGAGCCGGTGCGCCTGTTGGGCACGATCCTCGACGTCACCGATGCCCGGCGGCAGTCCGCCCAGCGGCTGTCGGCCATGCAGCGCGCGACGGCGATCGCCGAGGTCGCGGCCGAGCTGGCCAACGCCGCGAAGATGGAGGACCTGCCCGAGATCGTCCAGCGCGGCGCCCAGGTGCTGGGTGCGCAGTCGAGCGCGCTCGCCATCTTCGACCCGGACGACGGACCGCTGCGGCTGCACATGACCAACCAGCTCACCGATGAGGTCCAGGCCCACGTCGAGGACCCCGTGGCCGGCATCGAGATCGAGCTGGACGAGGCGCAACCGACCCAGTACGCCGCGATCCATGGCAGGCGCGTGCTGCTCGCCGACCGCGAGGAGGCTCTCGCCCGGTTCCCGGCCACGCGCGAGGGCCTGGACGTCCTCGGCATCAACGCGATCGCCGCCCTGCCGCTTCGCGTGGAGGGTCGCATCCTCGGCGCGTTCGTCCCGCTCTGGGCGATCGAGCACCCGTTCCCTGCTGACGACGTCGAGGTCCTGGAGGCGCTCGCCGCACAGATCGCGCTGAGCGTCTCGCGACTTCAGGCCGACGCGGAGCGCGCCACAGCGGTCGCCGCGATGCGGGAGGCCAATCAGCGGCTGCAGGTGCTCGCCGAGGCCGGCCGGATCCTGTCCGGAAGCCTGGAGATCGACCAGCAGGTTCGCGAGCTGGCCGAGCTCGTCGTCCCGGACCTTGCCGACTGGTGCTGGCTGATCGTCACCGACGAGCAGGGCCGGCTGTACGACATGGCCAGCGCCCACCGGGACCCGTCCCGGCGCGACGAGGTCGCGGCCTTCGTGCGGGGCATGGTCAGCGTGATGACCGACGAGGCCGCCGCGCGGGTCGTGACCACCACCGGCAGGCCGATGACCGTGACGACGGTCGACTGGGCGCGCGTGGAACGCGTGCTCCCGGACGCGAGTGTGCGAGAGGCGCTGGCCCGGCTCGGCGTCGGATCGGGGTCCGTCGTCCCCCTGGTCGCGCGGGGCCAGACCCTCGGCGCCCTCGGCCTGTTCAACCGGGAGGAGCGGGGCCCGCTCAGCCCGGCCGAGGTCGACACCGCCGTCGAGATCGGCCTCCGGGCCGGTCTGGCGCTGCACCACGCGCGACTGTTCGGTCAACAGCGCGACCTCGCCGATGCGTTGCAGCGCAGCATGCTCACCGAGCCGCCGGAGCCGAACCACTCGCAGATCGTGGTCCGGTACGTGCCGGCCGCCGCGGGGGCGGAGGTCGGCGGCGACTGGTATGACGCCTTCCTGCAGCCCAGCGGCGCCACGGTCATCGCGATCGGCGACGTCGTCGGACACGACACCCGCGCCGCCGCGGCGATGGGCCAGGTGCGGGGGCTGCTGCGCGGCATCGGGTACTCCAGCGGCGGCTCGCCGGCCGAGGTGCTGACCGAGCTCGACCGGGCGATCGAGGGCCTGGCGCTCGACACCATGGCGACCGCCCTGGTTGCGCGCCTCGAGCAGGACGAGGAGGACCTGCGAGCCGGCCAGGTCCGGCTCCGCTGGTCGAGCGCCGGTCATCCCCCGCCCGCGGTGCTCACGCCCGACGGCAAGGCCATGCTGCTGGACGACGAGCAGTCCGAGCTGCTCCTGGGGGTCGCGCCGAACACGGAGCGGCGTGAGCACGTGACGGTGCTCGACGTGGGCTCGACGGTGCTGCTCTACACCGACGGTCTGGTCGAGCGCCGCGACCGCGACCTCGACGCCGGCACGGCCGAGCTGCTCGAGGTGCTCCGTGGGTGCGCCGACCTGTCGCTCGACGACCTGTGCGACGAGGTGCTCGAGCGGCTGTTCCTGCCCGACGCGCAGGACGACGTGGCCATGCTCGGCCTCCGGCTGCACCCGCAGGACCGGCCGCGGCCGCCGGAGGCCGGGCCCCAGGTGGTTCCGCCGAACATCGAGCCCACGCCCGCGGTCATCGCCGAGGCGGGCTCGGAGGCCTGACGTCAGGGCCGCTTGCGGGTCCGGCGGCTGACGAGTCGGTTGCGTGCGCGCAGCGGCAGGTCGACAGCGACGGGCGCCTCCCAGCCGCGCCAGACCGACAGCACCCGTAATCCGGCCACGAGCACGATCACGATGGCGGCGACCGGGAGCGGGTCCAGCCCCAGCGGGCCGGCGAGGAGGGTGAGTGCCGCGGCGCCGATCAGCGCCGCCACGGCGTTGTAGGGGCCGGGCTGCACGATGTCGGCGCGCTGGGCGAGCAGGACGTCGCGGATCACCGCCCCGCCGACGGCGGTGAGCGTGCCGATGAAGACCACCGAGGCACTCGGCAGGCCGGCCAACTGGGCCTTCTGGGCGCCGATGACCGTGAACAGGCCGAGCGTGGCGGCGTCCAGGACGACGAGCAGCCCGGTGAGCCGGGACAGCCAGCCGGAGAAGAAGAACGTGACCGCCGCGGTGATGGCCACCGTCGGCAGATACGCCTGATTGGTGAGGGCCACCGGTGGGCCGTCGGCCAGCAGCACGTCGCGGATGAGCCCGCCCCCGAGCCCGCCGCTCACCGCCAGCAGCAGGACGCCTGAGACGGCGAACCCCTCACGGGCGGCGAGCAGGCCGCCGGTGAGGGCGCCGATGACGATGGCGGCGAGGTCGACGGCCGCCGGGATCGGCAGCGCCTCCGCCGCGGCGAGGATCTCCACGGGCGCCCATTCTCCGGTGCCGCGAAGTTGATCATCGCCTGCGTGGCCGCCGCGGCGGCGTGTCCAGTCGTGACCGCCCGTGTTCAGTGCAGGCAGACGATGATCAACTTCTGAGGGGCACGCCGAGCACCTGTCTCACTGTGCGGGCGCGACCTCCAGGTCGGTGGCGCTCTCGCCGGACGTCTGGTCGCCCTCGGCCTCGCCGCGCACCTCGGCGTCGCGGGCGGCCATGGCCTCCTGGCGGTCGGGCTCCTCCTCGAGGATCTGGGCCGCCTTCCATCCTGCGGGGATGGCGAACGCGTCGACGAGCGTGATGACGTGCGGCCGCAGCTCACGGTGCAGCTGGTTCACCGTGCTGGTCAGCAGCTTGGCGCGCGCGGGCGTCAGCTGTCCGTGCTCGAGAAACCACGCCTTGTCGGCCTCGATGGCCGAGAGCGCGTACAGGTCGCAGAGCCTGTCCAGCAGCTCCTTGGCGGCGCTGTCGGTCGTGCGGTCGACGCCGGCCACGAAAGCCTCCAGCACCACCCGCTCGATGTGCGTCTGCGCCGTCTTCAGGACGTGGTCCTGGACGTCGTTGAACATGTCGAACGGCGCCATGCCCTCGGTCGTCGAGTTCTTGCGCAGCCGCCGGATGGCGCCCTCGAGGCTGTGCTTCTCGCGAAACTCGAACATCTTCAGCTGCCAGCCGCGGTCGAGCATCGGCACCTCGTCGTCCCGGCCGGGAACGGCGTCGATCAGCCGGGCGATGAGCGCGCGTGCCGCCGTCCGCTCCAGGACCGTCTCGCGGACCATGTCGGCGATGAAACCGACCTTGCCCCAGCCCTCGAGGGAGCCGAACGTGTCGCGGTAGCCGGTCAGCAGGCCCTTCGCGACCAGCTGCAGCAGGACGGTGTTGTCGCCCTCGAAGGTGGTGAAGACGTCGGTGTCGGCCTTCAGGTGCGGCAGCCGGTTCTCCTGCAGGTAGCCGGCGCCGCCGCAGGCCTCGCGGCACATCTGGATCGTGCTGGTGGCGTGCCAGGTCTGGGCGACCTTGAGCCCGGCGGCGCGGGACTCCAGCTCGCGCTGGGCCTCCTCGTCGAGTTCCGCGGCGCTCTGGACGTCGTGCATCGTGCCGACCAGCTCGCCCTGCGCGAAGTGCAGTCCATAGGTCGTGGCCAGCGCCGGCAGCAGTTTGCGCTGGTGGACCAGGTAGTCGTTGATGACGATCTCGCGCTCCTCGCCGGGGGCGGCGAACTGCCGGCGGACGTTGCCGTACCGGACGGCGATGTCGAGGGCGAGCTTGGTCGCCGAAGCCGCCGAGCCGCCGACGCTGACCCGCCCGCGCACCAGCGTGCCGAGCATCGTGAAGAAGCGGCGGGTCTCGTTCTCGATCGAGCTGGTGTAGGTGCCGTCGGCCGCGACCTGGCCGTAGCGGTCGAGCAGCATGTCGCGGGGGACGGTCACGTGGTCGAAGGTCAGCCGGCCGTTGTCCACGCCGTTGAGCCCGGCCTTCGGGCCGTCGTCCCCGATGGTGACGCCCGTGCATGGCGTGCCGTCGGCGTTCCTGATGGGCACCAGCCAGGCGTGCACCCCGTGGTTCTTGTCCTGGGTGATCAGCTGGGCGAAGACGACCGCCATCCGGCCGTCCTTGGCCGCGTTGCCGATGTAGTCCTTGCGGGCGGCCTGGTGCGGGGTGTGCATGTCGAAGGTCTCGGTGGCGGGGTCGTAGGTGCACGTCGTCCGCAGCTGCTGGACGTCGGAGCCGTGCCCGGTCTCGGTCATCGCGAAGCAGCCGGGCAGGTCGAAGCTCATGACGTCGCGCAGGTACTTGTCGTGCTGCCGCTTGGTACCGAGCAGCTGCAGGGCGCCGCCGAACAGCCCCCACTGGACGCCGGCCTTGACCATGAGCGACAGGTCGCCGAACGCGAGCATCTCGATCGAGGTCACCGAGCCGCCGGAGTCGTCCTCGCCGCCGTACTCCTTGGGAAAGCCGAAGCCGACCCGGCCGGAGTCGGCCAGCTTCTTGGCCGCGCGGGTCACCCGCTCGCGGGCCTCCTGCACGTTCTCCCCGTAGACCGGCAGGAAGTCGGGGTCGTTCAGGTTCTCGCGGGCGTCGCGACGGACGTGGGCCCATCGCCCGTCCAGGACCTCCTGGATCGCCTTCGGGTCGACGGAGGCGGGCAGGCTCGTTGTCACAGTTCCTCCATGCTCTTGGGGGGTGCGGTTGTCACGACGCCGGACAGTCCGGCCCAGGCGAGATCGGTCAGGTGAGCTGCGAGTTCCGTGCGGAGCATGGGGCGATCGGCGCGCAGCCACCAGTCGGCGGCCGAACGGACCATCCCCACGATGCCGTGCCCCCAGGGGGCCGCGGCCTGCTGATCGTGACCGGCGCGCTCGAGCGCCAGACCTACGATCGCCGCCGCCTGGTCGCCGACGAGGTCGGAGAGGTTGCTGATCGGGTCGCGGTCGGCGGGGCGGTCGAGAACCTGCTGGTGGACGACGAACCGGTAGAGCTCGGGATCGGCCTCGAGGAAGGCCAGGTAGGTCTCGATGGCTGCGGCCACCATCTGCCGGGGCTGGTCGCTGCTCTCGATCGCGTCCCGGAGCTTCGGCAGCAGCTGCGCGGCCACCCGGGTGCAGACCGCGACGTAGAGCTCGGTGCGGTCGCTGAAGTGCCGGTAGACGACGGTCTTGCTGGTGCCGGCCTCGGCGGCGATCTCGTCCATGCCGACGCCGGCGCCGTGCTTGCCGACCGCGAGGAGGGTCGCCTCGACGAGTTGTTCCCGGCGCACGCGCCGGTGTTCGTCCCATCTCGAGTCGCGGCGATCGCGCGTTTCAGCGATCTTGTGCGACGGAGGTCTCACCACCTCGGCTTTCATGTGAACGACAGTACCGCGTACTCTGAGTACCGGCCAACCCGGCTACTCATCGACCCCGGAGGTTCCGATGGCGAACAGCCCGAAGCCCGAGACCCGCAAGGCTGCGATCGTCGGCGGGAACCGGATCCCGTTCGCGCGCTCCAACTCCACGTACGCCCAGGCGTCCAACCAGGACATGCTGACGGCGACGCTCGACGGGCTCGTCGCCCGCTTCGGCCTGCAGGGCGCGCAGTTGGGGGAGGTCGTCGCCGGCGCCGTCCTCAAGCACTCGCGTGACTTCAACCTGACCCGCGAGAGCGTCCTGGGCTCCAAGCTCTCGGCGACCACGCCGGCCTACGACGTCCAGCAGGCCTGCGGCACCGGCCTCGAGGCCGCGATCCTCGTCGCCAACAAGATCGCGCTGGGGCAGATCGAGTCCGGCATCGCCGGCGGCGTCGACACCACGTCGGACGCCCCGCTCGCCGTGGGCGACGACCTGCGCCGCGTGCTGATCAGCCTGAACAACGCCAAGACGCTGCAGGACCGGCTCAAGGCGCTGGCCAGGATCCGACCCGGACAGCTGGTGCCGGAGATCCCGCGCAACGCAGAGCCTCGCACCGGCCTGGCGATGGGCGACCACGCGGCGATCACCGCCAAGGAGTGGGAGATCAGCCGCGAGGACCAGGACGAGCTCACGGTTCGCTCGCACCAGAACATGGCCGCCGCCTACGACCGCGGCTTCTTCGACGACCTGGTGACGCCGTACCTCGGGCTCACCCGCGACCAGAACCTGCGGCCGGACTCGACGGTGGAGAAGCTCGCCACCCTCAAGCCCGTCTTCGGCAAGGGTGAGGGCGCCACGATGACGGCGGCCAACTCCACGCCGCTGACCGACGGCGCCTCCGCCGTGCTGCTGGCCTCCGACGAGTGGGCCGCCGAGCAGGGCCTGCCCGTCCTCGCCCACCTGATCGACGCCCAGACCGCGGCCGTCGACTACGTGCACGGCGGCGAGGGCCTGCTGATGGCGCCGGTCTACGCGATGCCGGTGATGCTGGCCCGCAACGGCCTGAGCCTGCAGGACTTCGACTTCTACGAGATCCACGAGGCGTTCGCGTCGACCGTGCTGTCCACCCTGAAGGCGTGGGAGGACCCCGCGTTCTGCAAGGGCAAGCTCGGCCTGGACGCCCCGCTGGGCTCCATCGACCGCTCGAAGCTCAACGTCAACGGCTCCTCGCTCGCGGCCGGGCACCCGTTCGCCGCGACCGGTGGCCGGATCGTCGCCCAGCTGGCGAAGACGCTGCACGAGGCCGGCCCCGGCAAGCGCGGCCTGATCTCCATCTGTGCGGCCGGCGGCCAGGGCGTCGTCGCCATCCTCGAGTCCTGACCCCCCGGCCTTCATGGCCATGAAGGCCCCTCGGAAGGAACGACTTCACGTGAGTGACTGGTACCGCAACTTCGCCAACTCCGGCTTCGGCACGACCGTCACCAAGCAGCTCGGCCTGCCCCGGCCGGCCGTGCTCCGCCGCTACGAGCCGGGTCAGCCGCTGCTGCCCGGCCCGGCGGTCATCGGCTCGGCGGGGGAGGGCCGGCTGCGTGAGTCCCTGACGGCGCTGCTGCACGCCGAGGGCGTGCACGGGCAGTCGCCGGTCACCGCCGACGGCGCCACGGACGGCGAGAAGCCGGCCGCGGTGATCCTCGACGCGACGGGTCTCAGGACGCCGGCCGACCTCGCCAGCGCGCACGACTTCCTCTCGCCCGCGGTGAAGCGGCTGCGCGCCACCGGCCGCGTGCTGATCCTCGCCGACCCGCCGTCGGAGGCCGACTCCCCGGCCCAGGCCGCCGCCCGCCAGGCGCTGGACGGACTGGTCCGGTCCATCGGCAAGGAGCTGCTGAACGGGTCGACGGCGAACCTGCTCTACGTCCCCGAGGGCGCCGAGGGGTCGATCGCCTCACCGGTGAAGTTCTTCCTCTCCGGCCGGTCGGCCTACGTCGACGGCCAGGTGGTCACGCTGTCGCCTGCGGACTTCCCCACCGACGAGGACGACGACAAGCCGCTGGCCGGCAAGGTCGCCGTCGTCACCGGTGCGGCCCGGGGCATCGGCGCGGCGATCGCCCGCGTCATGGCCCGGGACGGCGCCCACGTCGTCGCCGTCGACATCCCCGGCGCCGGCGACAAGCTGGCCGAGGTCGCGAACGAGATCGGCGGGACGGCGTTCCAGCTCGACATCACCGCGTCCGCCGCGGCCGAGCGGCTGATCGAGCACCTGCGCGAGCGGCACGGGGGCGTCGACATCGTCGTCCACAATGCCGGGATCACGCGCGACAAGCTGCTGGTCAACATGGATGCCGCCCGCTGGAACTCGGTCATGGCGGTCAACCTGCAGGCCCAGCTGGACATCACCCAGGCCCTGCTGGACGCCGACGGCGTGCTCAAGCCGAACGCGCGGGTCGTCTGCGTCTCCTCGCAGTCGGGCATCGCGGGCAACCGCGGCCAGACCAACTACGCGGCGAGCAAGGCCGGCGTGATCGGGATGGTCCGCGCCTGGGGACCGGCCTTCGCCGAGCGGAAGGCCACCATCAATGCGGTCGCGCCTGGCTTCATCGTCACCGAGATGACGGCGAAGATGCCGCTCGGTACCCGCGAGGTCGGCTCTCGCCTCAACTCGCTGCAGCAGGGTGGGCTGCCGGTCGACGTCGCCGAGACGATCGCGTGGCTGTCCCAGCCGGGCAGCGGCGGGGTCAACGGCCAGACCGTGCGCGTGTGCGGTCAGTCGCTGCTGGGCGCCTGATGGTCACGAGGGTTCTCGACGAGGCACCGAGCCTGGGCACGCTCTACGCGAAGGCCGCCGTCACTGCCTTCGGCCGGGGCGGCGGCCTGCCCGAGGACCGTCTCGCCCGCAACGGCGTGACCGTCGATCCGGCGCACCTGGCCGCCTACGCGCGCGTCTGCCGGCTGCCGCTGAACGACGTCCTGCCGGCGACCTACCCGCACATGCTCACCTTCCCGCTGCAGATGGCGCTGATGAGCGACCGCTCGTTCCCGCTCGCGCTGCCCGGACTGGTGCACGTGCGGAACCGCATCGACGTCGTCCGCGCCATCGGTTCCGGCGAGCCGCTGGACCTCGAGGTGTGGGCCGAGAACTTCGCCCAGCACCGCAGCGGCGCCGCAGTCGACCTGCGCGCGACCGCCTCGGTCGGGGGCGAGGAGGTGTGGCGCTCGACGTCGACCTACCTGGCCCGCGGCGCGAAGGCACCGGAGGGCGCCCCCGAGGCCCAGATCGAGGTGGCCGTCGGCGACCTGGAGCGGGTGGCCGCCACGTGGCGGATCCCGGACGACGCCGGCCGGCGCTACGCCAAGGTCTCCGGCGACGTGAACCCGATCCACCTGTCGGGGCTGACCGCGAAGGCGTTCGGGTTCAAGCGGGCCATCGCGCACGGCATGTGGGTGAAGGCCAGGGTGCTCGGGGCGCTGGCGGGACGGCTGCCGGACGAGCTCGCCCTCGACGTGAGCTTCCGCAAGCCGCTGCTCCTGCCGTCGACGGTCACGCTGTCCACGGCGCAGGCCGGTGGTGGGTGGGACGTCGCCGTCCGCAACGCCACAAGCGGAACCGAGCACGTCGTCGGGACGATCCGCCCGCTCTGATCAGGCCACTCTGATCAGGCGGAGGCGCTGACCAGGCGGTCTCGGCCGGCGGCGAGGCCGACGGCGACCTGCCCCAGGAGGACGACCAGCAGCAGCACCAGGCCGGCCGTCCAGCCGCCGGTGGCCTCGTGCAGCAGGCCGACGGCGAGCGGTCCGGTGGCCGCGATCAGGTAGCCCATGCTCTGCGCGCTGGCCGAGAGCCGCCCGGTCTGGGCGACGTCGCGGCTGCGCTGCAGGACCAGTGTCATCGACAGCGGGAAGGCCGCGCCGGTCCCGAGGCCGTACAGCAGCGCCCACAGCGCCGGCGCTGCCCCCGGCGCGACGAGCAGCCCGAGAATCGCGATCAGGGTGGGGACGGAGACCGCGATGGCCCAGCCGACCTGGTTCCCACGACGGGCGGCGAGCGGGGGCACGACCAGCGACGTGGGCGCCCCGAGGAACGCTGCCGCGGCGACCAGGCCACCGGCGGCGACGGGGGAGAAGCCGGCCTCCGACTCGAGGATGTCGGGCAGCCAGGTCAGCATCGCGTAGAAGGTCAGCGCCTGGAGGCCGAAGTAGAGGGTCACGGCCAGCGCCACCCGGTCGCGCAGGATCGCGGTTCGCGAGGCGGGGGCGGTGGCGGTCGGCACCGGCACCCCGCGGCGGGCCCGGGCGAGCACGGCGACGGCGGCCAGCGCGGCGAGCACCGGCACGATCCACAGGAGCAGTCCGGTGCGGGCACTGCCGCCCAGCGTCGCGAGCGGCTGGGCCAGTCCGGCGCCCGCGGCCGCGGACACCGCCATGGACGCCGTGGTCATGCCCACGACCACGGCGCTGCGCGTGCCGTACTCCGACCGGGCCGCTGCCGGGAGCAGGACGTTGACGATCGCGATGCCGCCGGTGAGCAGCACCGTGCCGGCGAAGAGCCCGACGGTGCCGCCCATGCGCAGCGCGATCCCGACGGCGAGCACCGCCGTGCCCGCGACGATCGCCCGGTGGACGCCGAGCCGCGCGGCCACAGCCGGTGCGAACGGCGAGATCAGGCCGAAGCAGACCAGCGGCAGCGCGGTGACGACGGCGAGCGCCCCGGTCGACATCGACAGCTCGTCGCCGAGCTCGTCGAGCACCGGCCCGACCGCCGAGAACGGCCCGCGCAGGCAGAGCGCGACGAGGACGAGGGCGGCGGCGGGAGCCAGAACCACCCAGCGGGGGCGGCGGCGGGTCGGCGCCGTCACGTGCTGGGACGGCCGAGATCGCGGGAGATCTGCATCGCGGTCTCCAGCAGCGGCGGCACGAACTCCTCCTCGAGCTGACCGAGCGAGGTGCGGCTGGCGCTGACCGACAGGTTCACCGCCGCCACCACCGAGCCCTCCCGGTTGCGGACCGGGGCGGCGGCCGAGCGCAGTCCCTCCTCCAGCTCCTGGTCCACCAGCGCGTACCCCTGTGCCCGGACCCGGTCGAGGATCGCCGCCAGCTCGGACCGGTCTGTGACGGTGCTCGGTGTCAGCGGGAGCAGCTCCGCCCGGGCCAGGTAGTCGGCCAGTTCGGGCGCGGGCAGGTTGGCGAGCAGGACGCGGCCCATCGACGTCGCGTAGGCCGGGAACCGGGTGCCGACCGTGATCATCACGGTCATGATCCGCTTGGTGTGCACGCGCGCCACGTAGACGACGTCGTCGCCGTCGAGCACCGAGATCGACGAGGACTCGTCGACCCGGCCGACCAACGCCTCCAGGTGCGGCTGGGCGACCTCCGGCAGCGTGATCCCCGACAGGTAGGAGTAGCCGAGCTCGAGCACGCGGGGCCGGAGCGAGAACTCCCGTCCCTCCACCCGGACGTAGCCGAGTTGCACGAGGGTGAGGAGGAACCGGCGGGCCGCCGCCCGGGTGAGCCCGGTGGCCCGCGCGACCTCGCTGAGCTGCAGGCGCGGGTGCTGGGCGTCGAAGGCCCGGATGACGGCCAGCCCCCGGTCCAGGGACTGGACGAAGTTGGTGTCGCGCACGGGTGTTACGGACGGGGGGGCGTCCTCGCCCTCGGCTGCCAGATCCATGCGGCTCACTCCTCGTCCCGACGCGCCGGGGCGTCAGGCACAGTCTCGTCACGCGTGGTTGACGTGACGGCGCTCACCTGCGAGCGTTCACATCGCAAACACACGTTCGCAAAGCGAACGCGGGAACACAAGTGTCCGATAGCGATCAAAGGAGATCCGATGCGCCGGACGGTGCTGTGCTGACGGGCCCGAGCGCCCTGTCCGGCGCGTGGATGAGAGGGGACAATGCGGAGCTCGTCGTGCAGGTCGCGGCAGCATCCGAGCGCTTCTCCAACCACGAGGCGGTGATCGACGCGATGACGTCCTACCTGGCCGGTCAGCGATGACCGGCTCGCCCGCCGTGATGGCTCCCGCCGACGGCCCGGTCGCCGGCGCTGCCCCCGGGCCGCGCCCCCGGCGCCGTCGCGGAGTGCCGCAGTCGCTCCTGGGGCTGGCCGGCCTCGCCGCGCTCGTCGTCCTCGTGGAGATCCTGCCGCGGATCGGCGTCCTTCCGCGGGAGTACTTCCCGCCGTCCTCGGAGATCGGCAGGGCACTGGCCGACCTGGTGCAGACGTCGGAGTTCTGGACGTCGGTCGGCGACACCCTCCAGGGCTGGGCGCTCGGCCTGGCCATCGCCTCGGTTGCTGGTGTCGTGCTGGGCATCCTGATCGGCGGCTCGCGGTTCACGCGGGAGTTCACCGCCTCGACCATCGAGTTCCTCCGCCCCATCCCGTCGGTGGCGCTGATCCCGATCGCCGTCCTGCTCTTCGGCACCGACATCGAGAGCAAACTGCTGCTGGTCGTCTACGCCTCCTTCTGGCAGGTGCTCATCCAGGTGCTCTACGGCGTGCAGGACATCGATCCGGTCGCCCAGGACACCGCACGCGCCTATGGGCTCGGCCGCTGGGCGCGGGTCCGCTACCTCACCTGGCCGACCGCGCTGCCCTACGTCATGACCGGCCTGCGACTGGCTGCTGCGGTGGCGCTGATCCTGGCGGTGACCGCGGAGCTGGTGATCGGCAATCCAGGCCTGGGCAAGCTCCTGGCCACCGCGCAGAGCAGCGGCGCCTACGCGACGACGTACGCGATCGTCGTGGTCACCGGCATCCTGGGGGTGCTGGTCAACCTCGCCTTCCGTGCCGTCGAGCGCTGGTCGCTGTCCTGGCACCCGTCCCAGCGCGGGGAGCTGGTCGTATGAGCATCGTGCGCCGTCTCGGCCTCACGTTCGGGCTGCCGATCATCCTGCTGGCCGCGTGGTGGTTCGCCAGCGCGAACAGCACCGACTTCTTCTTCCCGCCGCTGTCGGAGATCCTGACCGCGCTCAAGGACGAGTGGTTCGGGCCGCGCCTGCTCGCCGACGTCGTCCCGAGCGTGCTGCGTCTACTCGCCGGCTACGCCGTCGCCGTCGTGGTCGCGGTGACGCTCGGCGTGGTCATCGGCACGTCCCGCACCGTGCGCGCGACGCTGGAGCCGGTCCTGGAGTTCTTCCGGGCGATCCCGCCGCCGGTGCTCGTGCCGATCTTCCTGCTGCTGTTCGGCATCGGCGACGGCATGAAGATCATCGTCATCGCCTTCGGCTGCATGTGGCCGATCCTGCTCAACACCGTCGAGGGCGTGCGCGCCGTCGACAGCGTGCTCAGCGATACGGCCCGGACGTACCGCATCACCGGCACCGCCCGGCTGCGCACGCTCGTGCTCCCCGCCGCGAGCCCGCAGATCTACGCCGGCCTGCGCCAGGGTCTCTCCGTCGCGATCATCCTGATGGTCATCAGCGAGCTGTTCGCGGCCAGCAACGGGCTCGGCTTCGCCGTCGTCCAGGCTCAACGCAGCTTCGCGATCGCCGAGACGTGGGCGGGCATGCTGATGCTCGGCCTGCTCGGGTTCCTGCTGGCGATGCTGTTCAAGCTCGTCGAGAACCGCCAGTTGGCCTGGTACCACGGCCTCCGTCGCGCCCAGCGCTCCTCCTGACCTCCCGACCTCTGCGAAGGGTTCCACCTCATGCTCGACGTCCGCGGCATCAAGAAGGTGTACGAGGGGAAGGGGCGCACGGTCGAGGCCGTCCGCGACCTGACCTTCACGGTCGACCAGGGCGAGATGGTCTGCATCGTGGGCCCGTCCGGGTCCGGCAAGACGACGCTGCTGAAGATCATGTCGGGGCTGCTGGATCCGACCGCCGGTGAGGTCCTCATCGAGGGCAAGAAGGTCGACGGCCCGCCGCCGGGCATGGCCGTGGTCTTCCAGGAGTACGGCCGCAGCCTGTTCCCCTGGATGACCGTCCGGGAGAACGTCGAGCTGCCCCTGAAGCAGAAGAAGCTGCCGAACGCGCGGCGCAAGGAGCTCGTCGACGAGTCGTTGTCGGCCGTCGGCCTCGCCGAGGCGCACACCGCCTACCCGTGGCAGCTCTCCGGTGGCATGCAGCAGCGCGTGGCGATCGCCCGTGCGGTGGCCTACGAGCCGCAGGTGCTGCTGATGGACGAGCCGTTCGCCGCCGTCGACGCGCAGACCCGAGCCGACCTCGAGGACCTCATCCGCGACATCTGGCACCGCTTCCAGGTCACGACGCTGTTCGTCACGCACGACATCGACGAGGCCGTCTACCTCGGGCAGCGGGTGCTGATCCTCAGCTCGTCGCCGACCGTCGTCCGCCAGGACCTCGCGATCGACCTGCCCGACGAGCGCGACCAGCTCAACACGCGCTCCTCACCGCGGTTCGCCGAGCTCCGGGCGCAGGTCTACTCCCAGATCCACCGGCCCAAGGCCGACGCGGCCGAGCCGGTCGGGGCCGGTGCCACGGCAGTCGACGGCGGCGCGTCCGGCTACGGAGCCGCCCCCGACCTGCCCTGACTCGGTCAGGCCGTCGGGCCGGCCGTCGCGCCGAGCGCGCGGCCGATGCCGCGGGCGGTGGCCATCAGCGCCGGGACGACGGGAGCCACCCGCCCCTCCTCGTTCGGGATGATCACCGACAGCGCTGCGACGACCTGGTCGCCCGGCCCGTGGATGGGCACCGCGACCCCGCTGGCTTGCACGTGCACCCAGCCGCGTACGGCCGCGAAGCCGCGGTAACGGGTCTCCGCCAGCTGCCGGCGCAGCTCGGCGGGGTCGGTGACCGTGTAGGGCGTCAGCTTCTCCAGCGGCGAGGCGAGGACCCGCTCCTGCACGTCGACCGGTGCGGCGGCCAGCAGGACCAGCCCCGAGGA
Organism: Blastococcus sp. CT_GayMR16; assembly: GCF_004570875.1. Classification (GTDB taxonomy): domain Bacteria; phylum Actinomycetota; class Actinomycetes; order Mycobacteriales; family Geodermatophilaceae; genus Blastococcus_B. The sequence goes on from NZ_SPQK01000013.1 coordinate 120,273, forward strand.
GCAGGCGAAGGCCGGTAGCCGGCTGGCGGTGCGGGTGATGTTGACGACCTCGGCACCCCGGGCGGACTTCCGCTCCAGGTAGAGCACCTCGTCGCCCTCCAGGACGGCGAGCTGCGTGTGCTGCCTGACCGCGGCGTGCAGGTCGTCCATGAACGGGATGGCCGCGTCGCGGAGGGAGACCGTCTCCGAGGAGCGGGACGCGAGCTCCCACATCCGGACGCCGACGCGCACCCGCCGGTCGCTGCCGCGCTCCAGCAGGCCGAGGTCGACCAGCTCCGCGACCAGCCGGTAGGTCGTGGGCACCGGGATGTCGGCCCGCCGCGCGACGGCGGCGACCGGCAGGCTGGGATGGTCCGCGTCGAACGCCTCGAGGATCCGCACGGCCCGCGCCAGCAGGTTCTCCCGCGCAGTTCCGTCGTCCACGCCGCCCATCGTCGCGCCTTCCCTGACATGTGGCACGGGTCTTTTCTCACGAGGTGAGAACAGACGTGGTCCGCGTCACGTCGCGACCGCACAGTCGCACCCGACCCAGCAGATCGTGCTGAGGACGCGCATGCGGTGGGAGGACGACGGATGACCGATGGACAGCACGTGCAGACGCACCTGCTCGGGCGCGAGGACGGCGACGCACGAAGCATCGACGCGGTCGTCGTCGGGGCGGGCTTCGCGGGCGTCTACGCGCTGTACCGGCTCCGCAAGCTCGGCTTCACGGTGCAGGTGTTCGAGGCCGGCAGCGACATCGGGGGGACCTGGTTCCACAACCGCTACCCCGGCGCGCGCTGCGACATCGAGAGCCTGGACTACTCCTACTCGTTCGACGACGACCTCCAGCAGGAGTGGCACTGGACCGAGCGCTACGCCTCCCAGCCGGAGCTGTTGCGCTACATCAACCACGTCGCCGAGCGCCACGACCTGCGCCGGGACATCCGCACCGACAGCCGGGTGACCAGCGCGACGTGGGACGAGGACGCCGCACGATGGCTGGTCCGCACCGACGACGGCGACGCGGTGTCGGCCCGGTTCTGCGTACTCGCGACCGGTGTCCTCTCGGTGGCTCAGGTGCCTCAGATCGACGGGCTGGACACCTTCCAGGGCGAGTGGTTCCACACCGGTGACTGGCCGAACGAGGGCGTCGACGTCAGCGGCAAGCGCGTGGCAGTCATCGGCACGGGTTCGTCGGGCACCCAGCTCATCCCGATCGTCGCCGAGCAGGCCGCGCACCTGACCGTCTTCCAGCGGACGCCGAACTTCTGCATGCCCGCCCAGAACCACGACATGATCGACGAGGTCGAGCGGGAGTGGAAGGCCGAGTACCCGCAGCGCCGTGCGTTCGCGCGGGAGTCCGGTTTCGGCCACAACCAGCTCTCCAACCCCAAGAAGGCCAAGGAGGTCTCCGCCGAGGAGCGCCGGGCGGAGTTCGAGCTGCGCTGGCAGCTGGGTGGGCTCTACATGATGCGGGCGTTCTCCGACATCCTCGTCGACCCGGTCGCCAACGAGGAGTGCGCCGAGTTCGTCCGCGGCAAGATCCGCGAGACCGTGCAGGACCCCGAGGTCGCCGAGAAGCTGAGTCCGCGGGGCTTCTACTTCGGCACCAAGCGGCTGTGCTCGGGCACCGGCTACTACGAGACCTTCAACCGGGAGAACGTCACCCTGGTCGACGTCCGGACGGCGCCCATCGAGCGGATCACCCCCACCGGCCTGGCGACGACCGAGGCGGAGTACGACGTCGACGTCATCGTGTTCGCCACCGGCTTCGACGCGATGACCGGGTCGATGCTGAAGATCGACATCCAGGGCGCCGGTGGGGAGTTCCTCCGCGAGAAGTGGGCCCACGGGCCGCGCAGCTACCTGGGCGTCGCGCCGGCCGGCTTCCCGAACCTGTTCATCGTCGCCGGACCCGGCAGCCCGTCGGTGTTCAGCAACATGGTCAACAGCATCGAGCAGCACGTCGAGTGGATCGCGGCGCTGCTCGAGCAGGTGACCCTGCGCGGTCTCCAGCGGGTCGAGGCGACCCCCGAAGCCGAGCAGCAGTGGATCGAGCACGTCAACGAGGTCGCCGAACGGACGCTCTACCCCCGCTCGCCCAACTCCTGGTTCTTCGGCGCGAACACCCCCGGGAAGCCCCGGGTCTTCATGCCCTACGTCGGCGGTGTCGGTACCTACCGCCAGAAGGCCGACGACGTCGCGGCGAAGGACTACGAGGGCTTCGTCCTCCGCTGACCCGCACCGCCCACCCCGCACGACCTGAGACCCACCCATGACAAGGAAGAGGAACCCGTGAAGCGAACTCTCCGGGCGAAGGCCGCAATGGCGATGGCCGCCGCTCTGTGCACCCTGTCCGTCGCGGCCTGCGGCGGCGGTTCCGACGACGAGGCGTCGGCCCCGTCCGGCGGCGGCGACGGCGCTCCCGAGACCGCCGAGCTCACCGTCGGGGTGCAGGCGTTCGCCGAGGTGGCCGCGCTCTACGTCGCGGTCGACCAGGGCCTCTTCGAGGAGGAGGGCCTGACGGTCACTCCCCAGGTGGGCACCGGTGGCGGCGCCGGTCTGGTCGCCGGGCTCGTCTCCGGTGACCTCAACTTCGCCTACACGAACTACGTCTCGGTCGTGCAGGCCGCCTCGGAGGGCCTGCCGCTGAAGGTGGTGCGGGAGAACGACCGCCCCGGCCCGCAGGCTCTCTTCTCGCTTCCCGCCAGCGGGATCACCGAGCCGGCGGACCTCGAGGGCAAGAAGGTGGCCATCAACGGTCTCGGCAACATCATGGAGCTGACGACGCGGACCGCCCTGGAGGAGAACGACGTCGATCCGGACAGCGTCGACTTCGTGGAGCTGCCCCCGCCGGACATGCTGGCCGCACTCGACGCGGGCAACGTGGACGCGGCGTGGCTGGCCGAGCCGTTCGTGACCATCGCGGCCAGCAAGGGCCTCGTCGAGGTGCTGGACGTGTTCTCCGGTTCCACGGAGGACCTGCCGGTCGCGGGCTGGGCTACGAGCACCCCGTTCGCCCAGGAGAACCCGAACACCGTTGCCGCCTTCACGCGGGCGATGGACGCCGCCATGCAGATGGTGGACGAGGACCCCTCGCTGGTCGCCACGATCGTGCCCACCTACACGGCTCTCACCCCGGAGGTCGCGGCCCAGCTCAACCCGATCAACTTCGCGGTGGAGAGCAACCTCGCCGACATCAGCCAGGTCGAGGAGCTGATGCGCAAGTACGGCTTCATCGAGGACGAGGTCGACGTCGACGAGTTGATCGCCGCGCAGAGCGACTGACGCACGGCCCGAACGCACCGGAGCCCCGGTCCCCTTGAGGGGGGGCCGGGGCTCCGGTGCGTCGGGGCTCAGGCGGCGCGCTCGAAGATGGTGCGCAGCAGGTCGGCGGTCTCGGCCGGCGCCGTCAGGTTCGGGCAGTGCGGGCCGGTCATGTGCACGACCTCGACCTGCGGCGCCGCGGCCTTCACGTGCGCGGTCCAGCCGGCCTCCATCAGGCGGTCGTCGCTCATCTCGACGACCGTGACCGGGCAGCGCGCCTGGGCCAGCGTGGCCGGGTATGGGTCCACGCGGGTCACCGGCGGAGCCTCGGGGTGCTGCAGCCGCAACGACACCATGGCGCCGTAGTGGCCGGGCAGCAGGCTGTTGGCCAGGCGGCGGTCGACGTTGTCCTCGAAGCCGGTGAGGTCGTTGGTCAGCAGCTCGGTAACCCGCTCGATGTAGGCGCGACCCGGCTCGAGCTCGGTGAGGATCTGCTTGCCGAGCTCCAGCCGCCACGGGCCACCGGTCCCGCCGATGCTGGTCACCGACGCCATGTCCCAGTCGGTGCCGTCGGCCGCCCGCAGCACCATGGAGCCGCCGAACGACGTCCCCACGAAGTGCGCGGGGCCGTCGACGCCGACCGCGCGGCAGAAGTCGCCCACGTGCCTGATCCGGAACGGGTAGGGCGGCCGGTCGAGGAACACGACCTTGTCGGTGCCGCCGAAGCCCAGCAGGTCGGGAGCCAGGACGTGGTGGTCGGCGGCGAGGTCGGCCATGACGTCGGCCCAGGTGATGTACCCGTCGGCGCCCCAGGCTCCGTCGTGCAGGAGGACCACGGGCGGGGCGGCGGGATCGCCGGCCTCCCAGTAGCGGGTCGAGAAGCCACCCGCCTCGATCTGTCGGGGCTGGATGTCCTGGGTGCCGTCCATGCTCGGCAGTCTCGATCGCCGACTGCGCCGTTCGCGCCCGTCTTCTCGCGAGGTGAGAACTGGTCTCGACGCCGTCACCCGGTCCCGGACGATCGCTGCGTGGCGTCACACGGTTCCGGCTCCGTCCGTCGCGTGGCCATCGCCGGCGGAGGCATCGGCGGGCTGGCCGCCGCCGCGTTCCTGCGACGGGCCGGCCTCGAGGTGTCGGTGTACGAGCAGGCCCCGGAGCTGCGGGAGATCGGCGCCGGATTGGTCGTCGCGCCCAACACCGTGCGCCTGCTCCGGCGGCTGGGCCTGCACGAAGGACTGGCCGACACCGCCGTGCGTCTCGAGGTGGGGTGGGAGTTCCGGCGCTGGGAGAACGGCGAGGTGCTGTTCGGGCAGCGCCTCGACGACTCGACCCGCCTGTACGGCGAGGACACGTGGGTGGTGCACCGCGCGGACCTGCTCGCCCTGCTGCGCTCTGCCGTGCCTGCGGACGACCTGCGCCTCGGCGTGCGGGCGACCGGCGTCGAGCAGGACGACGACGGCATCGCGCTGCGGCTGTCGGACGGCACGTGCGTGACCGCCGATGTCGTGGTCGCTGCGGACGGGATCCACTCGGAGCTCCGGGGCCTGGTCACGCGACCCGAGCCGCCGCGGTACTCCGGCATCTGCGCCTGGCGGTCCCTCGTGCCTGCCGAGGCAGCCCCGGAGCTGGCCCGCCGTCCTGTGCAGACCCTGTGGCTGGGGCCGCAGCGACATCTCGTCCACTACCCGGTCTCGGGCGGCCGGCTGATCAACCTGGTCGCTTTCACGCCCGCCGGGGACTTCGACGTCGAATCGTGGGAGTCGCGCGGGCAGGTGGCGGACCTCGCCGCCGAGTTCGCCGGCTGGGACCCGCGGCTCGAGGCGCTCGTGGCCGGTGCCACCGACGCCGGACGGTGGGCCCTTCTCGACCGGGATCCCATCGACTCCTGGACGTCGGAGCGGCTGACCCTGCTCGGCGACGCCGCACACCCGATGTTCCCGTTCTTCGCCCAAGGCGCGGGGCAGGCCATCGAGGACGCCGCGGCGCTCGCCGTCTGCCTCTCCGACGCGGCCGTGCCGGTTCCGGAGGCGCTGGCCCGCTACGAGGCCGTGCGTGCTCCGCGGACCGCTCGCGTGCAGCTGGCGAGCCGTGGCCGCCGCGGGCACCACCACCTGCCCGACGGCCCCGAGCAGCGGGCACGCGACGCCGCCTTCGCCTCCGACGACCCACTCACGCACAACGCGTGGCTGTACTCCTACGACGCCGAGCAGGCCGCCCGCGAGGACGTCCCCACCGGTACACACGTCCGGTGAGCGACCGGAACGTCGTCTTCGACCCGGCAGCGGTCCGTGGCGTGTTCGGTGCCGGCGCCGCTCGCCGGCACCTGGCCGACGAACTGACTCGACTCCGGGCGCGCCGCGTCCTGCCCGGCCGGGACCCGGAGCGCGTGCTGGACGGCCCCTGGTCCCGCTTCTCCTTCGACATCCGGCTCGAGTGTGCGAGCGGGGACGGCGTCAGCCCCCAGCCGTGCGCGTTGACGATCCGGGCCGTCGGCGACGCCTGCGTGGCGGGGCACTAGCCTCGACCGCGCCAGGAGGGCTCGCCTAGTGGCCGATGGCGGCGGTCTTGAAAACCGCTATGGGGTAACACCCATCGTGGGTTCGAATCCCACGCCCTCCGCTCGCCAGCCACGGACGTGCCCGACACGCCGCGGCAGAAGTCGCCGATGGAATGACCGGCCGTCGTATCAGCGTGTTTGCGCAGGTAGATGCGCCGCATGTCGACAAGGTGCCCCACGCAGGGGCGGGTCACCGACCGTCGGACACGGCCGTCGCAACGATCCGGTGACGGGGCTCCGGGGGGCGTGTCCGGACCGGTCGGTGCGCCCCCGTCGCGCCATACCTTTCGCATCGTCCACGGTATTCCAGCCGCGGCGACGGTGCTGAGGAGTCCCTGCGTGACCATGGGCGCAACGCTGGCGTGGCCGGCGATGGCGGTGCTGGGCTTCGTCGTACTGACGTGCCTGGTGGTCGCTCTCGGTACCAGCTCCACGGCGCAGTACGAGTTCGAGCACAACGGTGCACGCGAGCGGGGTCGCGAGGGCGCGAACGCCCACGGCAGCCACCCCGCCGGCAGTCGTTCCGGTCGCCGGTCCAGCCGCGGCACGCGCGCCCAGGCTCAGCCACAGGCGGTCGACGTCGCCGTCCTCCCGGCGTCGGCGGCGGCCACCGGCGGACCGGGTTGGTGGCTCGTCGACGACTCGGCGCAGGTGCTCGCCGGCCCGTTCGCCGACCGCGTCGACGCCGACTGGGCAGCGCTGGCCGGCGGTCTGCCGGCGGTGTCCGTCCACGGCGACCGGCGCTCCGACGGCGGCGTGACGTCGCGGACCTCGCCGGAGGAGCGGACGTTCCTCGGAGAGCTCGGCGAGCAGTTGGATCGACTGCCCCGCGACTGGGACGACGTCCTGTCCGACACCGACCCCCTGACCACGCTCGTGGTGGAGGTCGCCGCCGCGTTGCTCGAGGCCGGCCTGCCGCTGTACGACGCAGCCCAGGGAGCGTCGGCCGGCGGGGTGTGCCTGCTCCCGGAGTTCACGTCCGAGGGTGTCGTGGTCAGCTGGCGCGCCCACGACCGGATGAGCCTGCGCGACGTGCGGGGCGTTGCGGCCACCGACACCGTCGCGCAGTCGATGAACGTCGCCGTCGGCGACATCCTGTGGAATCTGGGCTTCGTCGTCGAGCCGTTCGGTGCGACGGGGACGTCGCTGGTGACCGCCCTGCGCTGACACCCGGACCGGCCACCGCGCCGATGTCGAGGTCGGCCGGAGCGACGCACAGCGCCGCGTCGTACGGCCGGGCGGAACAAACCGTTTCCTTCCGCCGTCCGCCGGGCACGTCGCCTGCACATCATTCGAGGTGAAGGCGGCACATCCATGAAGGCAGTGACCTGGCACGGGCAGCGCGACGTTCGCGTCGAGGAGGTCCCGGACCCCTTCGTGCAGGAGCCCACCGACGCGGTCATCCGCGTCACGACGACCAACATCTGCGGCTCGGACCTGCACCTCTACGAGCCGCTGGCCCCGTTCATGGGCGTCGGCAACATCCTGGGGCACGAGAACATGGGTCAGGTCGTCGAGGTCGGCTCGGCAGCCGGCGACCTCAAGGTCGGCGACCGCGTCGCGATCCCGTTCCAGATCTCCTGCGGCCACTGCTGGATGTGCGACCAGCAGCTCTACACGCAGTGCGAGACCACGCAGGTGCGCGACCAGGGCATGGGAGCGGCGCTGTTCGGCTTCTCGAAGCTCTACGGCGAGGTCGCCGGCGGGCAGGCCGAGTACCTGCGGGTGCCCCAGGCGCAGTTCACCCACATCAAGTTGCCGGAGGGCCCGCCGGACGACCGGTTCGCCTACCTCTCGGACATCCTTCCCACCGCCTGGCAGGGCGTGGAGTACGCCAACGTGCCCGAGGGCGGGACGCTCGTCGTCCTGGGACTGGGCCCGATCGGTGACTTCGCCTGCCGGATCGCCAAGCACAAGGGCTTCCGCGTGATCGGCGTCGACCTGGTGCCCGAGCGGCTCGAGCGGGCCCGGGCGCGTGGCGTCGAGGTCGTCGACCTCAGCGAGCACGAGGACGACCTGGGCGACGCGATCCGCGACATGACCGGCGGCCGCGGCCCCGACTCGGTGCTCGACGCCGTCGGCATGGAGGCGCACGGGTCGCCGGCCACGACCTTCATCCAGAAGGCCGCCGGACTGCTGCCCAAGGTGATCGCGGCGCCGATCATGGAGAAGGCCGGCGTCGACCGGCTCAACGCGCTGTACTCCGCGATCGACATCGTCCGGCGGGGCGGCACCATCTCGCTGTCCGGTGTGTACGGCGGTATGGCCGACCCGATCCCGATGCTGACCCTGTTCGACAAGCAGATCCAGCTCCGCATGGGCCAGTGCAACATCAAGCGCTGGATCCCCGACATCATGCCGCTGCTCACCGACGACGACCCGCTGGGCTGCGACACGTTCGCCACCCACCGCGTGCCCCTGTCGGAGGCGCCGGAGATGTACAAAAAGTTCCAGGAGAAGGCCGACGGCGTCGTGAAGGTGCAGCTCAAGCCCGAGCTCTGAGGCGGGTCAGCCGCCCAGGAGCTTGGCCTTCTGGGCGGCGAACTCCTCGTCCGTCAGGATCCCCGCGTCGCGCAGGTCCGCCAGCTTGCGCAGCTGGTCGGCCAGGTCGGGCTGCGGCCCGGCCGGCGGCGGGGGAGCGGCTGGTACCGGCGGCGCCATCGGTGCGCCGTACGGGGCACCCGGTGTCATGTTGTGCACGTACGACGACTGCCGCTCGATGGTCTTCTTGGTCCGCGCCTCGCTGATCAGCGGCGACAGGATGTCGAGGACGGCGTAGGGCCCTTCGATGTTGTCGAGCACGACCTGGCCGCTCGTCGTCCCTTCGATCGTGCCGCTCACGTTGAACATGTCCTGGGTCGCACCGTAGGTGGGGTCCTCGAGGTTCAGGACGACGTCGCCGACGTCGTTGCCGCGCTGCCACACCGCCTGGCGGACGTCCATGTCCTTGATCGACCACAGCGGCACGCTCTCGGTGCGGATGCCCAGCAGGCCGCTCTCGATCCAGACCCTGTCCTTGGTGATCCGGTAGCGCGCCTTGGACACCCCGGCGGCGCTCGTGGCGGCGTTCTTGCTCTCCCCGAACCACAGCGTGTTCGGGTCGTGAGCCCACTGCTCGGTGCGCTTGGCGTTCTGCTCGGCGAGCTTCTGCTTGCCCTGGTCGGCGATCGCCTTGCCCTGGTCGGCCACCTGCTTGAGGCGGTCCTTCCAGCTGACCTTCCCGCCGGCGGCGGGGGCCGGGGCTGCGGTTGCGCCCGGCGGGGGCGCCGGCGGCGGCTGGAAGGCGGCGCCCGGTGGCGGCAGCTCGGTGGTCAACGGGTCCTGGCCCGTCGTCCCCTGGTCCGACACGTGCTCGGTCCAGCTGCTGCCGTTCCAGTAGCGCAGCTCGTGCGCTCCGGTCGGGTCGGCCAGCCAGCTCGCCTCTGCCATCGGTTCCTCCTCCGTGGGCCCCGGTCGTCGCGGGCAGGATGCCAGCGGGCCGGGCGCCGTGGGGAGGTCGGACGTGCGGGATTCTGCTCAGGCAGGAAGGGGGTCGCGCACCGCGGGCAGGCAGAGCACCTCGACGACGAGGCCGTGCATCGCGGCGATGGCCGCGGTGCGCCGGGGCACCGCGTGCGCGGGCAGGTAGCCCGCCCGTCCCTGGACCCGGTAGCGCACGGAGACGGGGCAGATCACCGATCCGTCGCGGGTCGTCCCCCGGAACGCCGTCGCGACCGCGAGGTCGCCGAGGCGGCCGACGTGGTCGCTGATCACGAACCGGCCAGAGCGCGGCCACGGGATCGGCGACGGGATCACCTGGACGCGGACGCCGAGCGCCGTGAGCGTGTCGGCGGCGCCGCACACCTCCAGGCGCTGGCGGCGGCGCTCGCCCGCGGGCAGGAGCCGGGTACGGACGGAGTGGCCGACCACGGTGCGGGCCAGCTGTAGCCGGCGGCGACGCCGGATCGCGGTGGAGACCTGGGGAAGGGACTGCAGAGCGACGGTCACGACGTCAGCGTCGGGGGTGACCGTTACGGGCGAATGGCTTCGGCGCGACGGCAGCACGAATCCTGTGCGGGACGGCGACCGGCGGCTGAACGCTCGGTGAACGTCGGCCGGGGAGCGCATCTTCGGGCGTTCTCGGTCAATAGGTCAGTCCGTGATCGAACCTCTGAGTCGCCGTTCCCTGCTGCAGATCGGTGCGGCGACCACCGGCACCGCGCTGGTCGGCGCCGCCGCAGTCGCCGTAGCCGGACCGGCGGGTGCCACCCCGACCGCACGCCTGTTCGTCCACGGCGTCGCGTCCGGTGACCCCCTGCCCGACTCCGTGATCCTGTGGACGCGGGTGACACCGCAGCCCACGGCCACGCCGGGCTCGGGCCGCGGGGCGGTGGTCCCCGTCAGCTGGGAGATGTCGGCGGATCCGTCGTTCCGCCGGATCGCGCGCAGCGGGACCGTCAACGCCGGACCGGCCGGCGATCACACGGTGAAGGTGGACGTCCGGGGGCTGACCCCCGCGACGTCCTACTGGTACCGCTTCCGCTGCCAGGGCGTTGCGTCACCGGTGGCGCGCACCCGCACGGCACCGGCCGACGGTGCGGCCGTGCCGCGGCTGCGGATGGCGGTCGTCTCGTGCGCCAACCTGCAGGCCGGTTGGTTCAGCGCCTACCGGCATCTCGCGGCCCGCCGTGACATCGATGTGGTGCTCCACCTGGGCGACTACCTCTACGAGTACGCGCCGGGGGAGTACCAGGCGCGGGACGTCGTCGTCCGGCCGCACGATCCGCCGCGGGAGATGGTCACCCTGTCCGACTACCGGAGGCGGCACGCGCAGTACAAGACCGACCCCGACCTTCAGGCCCTGCACGCGCTGGCGCCCTGGGTGGTCACCTGGGACGACCACGAGTCGGCCAACGACGCTTGGAAGAACGGGGCCGAGAACCACACCCCCGGTGCGGAGGGCACCTGGAGCGCACGGAAGGCCGCCAGCCAGCAGGCGTACGCCGAGTGGATGCCCGTGCGGTACACGCCGGGCGGCACGCTCTACCGGCGCTTCCGCTGCGGTCGGCTGGCCAGCCTGTCGATGCTGGACCTGCGCAGCTACCGCGACGAGCAGGTGAGCTCACCGGTGGACCCCGCGATCAACGATCCCGCGCGCACGATCACCGGGCCCGACCAGGAGCGCTTTCTGCTGGAGGGGCTGGCCGATGCGACGGTCCAGTGGAAGCTGGTCGGCAACCCGGTGATGATCGCCCCCGTGCGCCTGCCCAGCACGCTGGACGCCCGGGCGGTCGAGGGCATCGGCACGCTCGTGGACGCCGAGGTGCCGCCGGTTGCCGGAGTGCCCTACAACGTGGACCAGTGGGACGGCTATCCCGCCCAGCGGGCCCGGGTGCTGGGCGTGCTGCGCGACAGGGGGATCCGGGACGCGGTCTTCCTGACCGGCGATATCCACTCGGCCTGGGCCGCGGACCTCCCCGCTGATCCAGCGACCTATCCGGTCACCGGGGACAGCCTGGGCGTCGAACTGGTGTGCACGTCGGTGACCAGCGACAACCTCGACGACATCCTCAACACCCCGCCGCGGACGGCATCGCTCGCCGTCGAGACGGCGATCAAGGCCAACAACCCGCACGTGAAGTACCTGGACTTCGACTCGCACGGCTTCTCGGTGCTGGAGGTGACTCCGGCCGGTGTGCAGATGGACTGGTTCACGCTCATCGACCGGACCGATCCGCGCTCGGCTGCGGTCTGGTCGACGTCGTGGCGGGTGCCGGCCGGCACCCGCAAGGTCCAGCCGGCACCGCGGCGGCTGGCATGAGCGCCGGCACCATGGACCGCCGGCGCTTCCTGCAGCTGGCGACGGCGAGCGGCGCGGCGGTCGTCCTGTCGACGGCGGTGGGGACCCGGCCCGCGCAGGCGCACAACCGGGTGCGGGTGTACGTGCTGGTCGTCGACGGCTGCCGGCCCGAGGAGATCACCCCGGTGCTGACCCCGCGGCTGCATGCGCTGAAGGCCGGCGGCACCTGGTACGGCGGGGCCCGGTCGCTGCCCGTGATGGAGACCATCCCGAACCACGTGATGATGATGACCGGGGTGCGGCCGGACCGGTCCGGCGTCCCGGCCAACTCGATCTACGACCGTGCCGAGGCCGTCGTGCGTGACCTGGATCGGCCCACCGACCTGCGTTTTCCCACGCTGCTGGAGCGGCTGAACGCCACCGGGCGGACGACGGGCAGCGTGCTGTCCAAGAAGTATCTGTTCGGCATCTTCGGCACGCGCGCCACCTATCGCTGGGAGCCGTTCCCGCTGCTCCCGGTGACCGGGCACGCGCCGGACGCCGCGACCATGGATGCGTTGCTGGCCATGGTCGACGGCCCCGACCCGGACTTCGTCTTCACGAACCTCGGCGACGTCGACCGGGTCGGGCACTCCGACCTGTCCGGCACGACGCTGCGGGCGGCCCGGACGGCGGCCCTCGCCTCGACCGACCTGCAGGTGGGGCGGTTCGTCGACCGCCTCCGGGCCACCGGGAAGTGGGAGCGCAGCGCGTTGCTGGTCCTGGCCGACCATTCGATGGACTGGTCGGTGCCGACCAACCTGATCAGCGTGGCCGGCATCCTGGCCGCGCGGCCGGACCTGCGGTCATCGGTGCAGATCGGCCAGAACGGCGGGGCCGACCTTCTGTACTGGACCGGCTCCGCGGCCAGGCGACCGGCCGGGCTGGCGGAGGTCCGGCGGCTGGTCGCGGCGCATCCCGGCGTCCTGAGCGTGAACGTCCCGGCACAACTGCGGCTCGGGCCGGAGGCCGGCGACCTGGTCGCCTACTGCCGCGCGGGATGGCGGTTCACCGATCCGACACCGCTGTCCAATCCGATCCCAGGCAACCACGGCCATCCGGTGACCGAGCCGATCCCCTTCCTGATCTCCGGCGGGCACCCGGCATTGCGCCGGGGCGCCGTGTCAGGCGCCCCGGCCCGCACCGTGGACGTCGCCCCGACGGTGGGCGCGGTGTTCGGCCTCGCTGCGCCGCGGGGCGGGTACGACGGCACGATCCGCGCGGAGGCGCTCCGGTCGGTGCCGATCCGCTGACGGCGATACGGACTGTCGGTGCCGGAAGTCCGTCAGCGGGGGCGGGAGGGCCTGCCTCGCCGTCCACCGGTCGCCCGGCCTGCACCGCGGGCGGCGTCGCCCGGGCGGCCGCGCCGTCCGGGGTCCGTGCCCGCCGAGCG
>NZ_SPQK01000014.1 GCF_004570875.1 Blastococcus sp. CT_GayMR16
AGGCCGTCGCAGCCCGGCCCAGGAAAGCCAGGACGACGGCGCCGCCCAGCCACCGCCAGCCGCCCACCTCCACCGACCGGAGCACCTCCGAGGCCCCCGCCAGCAGCGGGACGCCCACCAGGATCGTCGCGGCGCCCACGCCGACGAGGACGTGCGCGACCACGCCGGCGGGTGGGAACTCCGGCCGGGCCGGGTCGGGCAGGGCGAGCCTGCGACGGACCTCGCGGCGCAGCGCGCTGAGCCGGCCGGGTGTGGCCCGCTCCTCCGACCGGGTCACGGCCGAGAGCGTCAGGGGCGCCAGGCCGGGCAGTGCCGCGGCGAGCGCGTCGTCGCCCTGCACCGAGAGCGCGGAGTCCACGACCAGCGCGACGTCGCTGCGCATCGCCAGCGAGGCCATCAGCTCGGCGTCGTCCTCGGCGAGGTCCGCGTCGTCGGCACCGGTGAGGGCGTTGCCGAAGTCGACGATCCACGGCCGCCCGTCGCCGTCGATCAGCACGCTCGAGGCCACCAGGTCGTGGTGCGCGATGCGGGCGGCGTGCAGGAGCGCCACCTGCTGCCAGACGTCCGCGAGCAGGGCGGGGGTCCGCTCGTCCGGCTCCAGGTCGCTGAGCGGCCGGCCGACGACGTACTCCTGGGCGACGACCGCACCCCGGTCCGTGCCGCGGGCGAGGATCACCGAGGGCACCCGCACCCCCCGGTCGCGTGCGGTCATCGCCGCGACCGCCTCGTGCTCGGCCTGCTGGCCCAGCGGCGCGACGGCGTCGGCGTCCTTGATGTCCCGCGCGGCCAGGAGGCGGTAGAGCCGGTAGAGCCAGTCGCGCTCGAAGCGGTCCGGGTCGAGGACCTTCACGTAGCAGCGGCGGCCGCGGTCGTCGACGGCCTCGAACGGATGGGAGCTGCGGGCCTCGACGTCGGCCGGGCGCAGTTCCTGCACGGGCAGCCCGAAGCGGGCGAGGAGCGCGGCCACCCGCGGCACGGAGGGTTCCCAGCGTGGCACGCCCAGGACCCAGTGCACCAGTGAGCCCACCGCCCAGCCCGCGGCCACCCCGCCCAGGACGTCCAGCGGCAGGTGGGCGCCGACGTAGACGCGGGTGACCGCGACCGTCCAGGCGAGGACCCACACCGTGCGGCGGCTCCGCCGGCCCAGGTAGGGCGCCGCTGCGGTGGCGAGCGCCGCGGCGACGGCGGCGTGACCGGAGATGAACCCGGAGCCCCCGGTGGCCCCCTCGTGCAGGACCGCGCCGACCGGCAGACCGGCCGGCCGCTCCCGGCCGACGACGGCCTTGACGAGATCGGCCAGTCCGTAGGCGAGGAGGCCCGACACCAGCAGGTCGCGGGCCATGCGGAAGCGCCGGGTCAGCGCTGCGAGCGCGGCCACCGTGGGGACCGCGACGACGTTCCCCAGCTGCATGACCAGCCACGCGACGGGCAGGACGATGCCGGAGAGGTCGTTGACCAGCCGGAACAGGTCGCGCTCGAACACCGACAGCTGCCCCTGCTGGGCGATGAGCGAGCCCACTCCCACGACGGCCAGGCCGAGCGCCACGCGCACGAGGTCGATCGGGTGACGGATGGGTCCGTGGTGCCGGGACGGCGTGCCCTCCGGGGGGTGCACCGCGGAGGGCGTCGCCACCTCGCGGGTGGTCATGGCGGGCGTGGGCTCGGCGAGGATCCGAACCTGCGCTCCGACATCCGGGCCTCCCGCCGCGGCATCCCGACGCTCGGAGGCGGTGCGCTCCGTCCGCGGCTCGGACCAGTGTGGCCTGCGGTTCCCCCCGGCGGAACGTTCCGAGGCGTCGGGCAGGGTGAGGGCATGGACGACTGGATCCGGCACGCCATCTGGTGGCAGGTCTACCCGCTGGGGGCCACGGGCGCGGAGCGCGCGGCGCTGCCGACCGGCGCCCCGGCGGTGCCGCGGCTGACGGAGCTGCAGGCGTGGCTGCCCCACCTGGTCGGGCTGGGCTGCAACGGGCTGGCGCTGGGCCCCGTCTTCGAGTCCTCGACCCACGGCTACGACACCGTCGACCACCTGAGCGTCGACCGGCGGCTGGGCACCGAGCAGGACCTGCAGGAGCTCATCGAGGCCTGTCATTCACGCGGCGTCCGGGTGCTGTTCGACGGCGTCTTCAACCACGTCGGCCGGGACTTCCCGCGCTTCCGCGAGGTGCTCGAGCAGGGGCCGCGCTCGCCGGCCGCGGCCTGGTTCGACATCGACGCCGGACGCCCCGGCCCGGACGGCTTCGGCTACCGCGACTTCGAGGGGCACTCCGCGCTCGTCGCCCTCGACCACGGCAACCCGGAGGTGGCCGAGCACGTCACCCGGGTCATGACGTACTGGTGCGACCGCGGAGTCGACGCCTGGCGGCTGGACGCCGCCTACGCCGTCCCTCCGGCGTTCTGGCGCGAGGTCCTGCCGCGCCTGCGCGACCGGCACCCCGCGGTGTGGATCGTGGGGGAGGTGCTGCACGGGGACTACGCCCGCTACGTGGCCGACTCCGGCGTCGACTCGGTGACCCAGTACGAGCTGTGGAAGGCGGTCTGGAGCTCGCTGAACGACCGGAACCTGTTCGAGCTGGCGCACGCGCTGTGCCGGCACGGGGAGATGGTGCGCGCCTTCCTGCCGCAGACGTTCGTGGGCAACCACGACGTCACCCGCGTGGCCAGCCGGCTCGACGACCCGCGGCACCTGCCCCTGGCCCTCGCCCTGCTGTTCGCGCTGCCCGGCGTCCCCACCGTGTACTACGGCGACGAGTTCGGTCTCCGCGGCGTGAAGGAGGACCGGGCCGGCGGGGACGACGCCGTCCGCCCGCGGCTGCCGGAGAGCACGGAACCGGCGGACCCAGGGGCGGCGGCCGTCGCCGACCTCCACCGCCGGCTGATCGGGGTGCGGCGCCGGCACCCGTGGCTGGCCGACGCCCGCGTCGAGGAACCCGACCTGCTGACCAACGACGTCCTCGCCGTCCGCCTCACGTCGGACGGGAACGCGCTCGGCGTCGTCCTCAACGTCGGCGACACCCCGGCCGAGGTGCGCCTGCCGCTGTCGGGAGCCTCGGTGCTCGCGGGGGAGGCGGTGGTCGACGGGACGGCGTTCCGGGTGCCCCCGCACGCGTTCGCCCTCATCGGCAGCGAGTGAGGGTCAGCCGACGACGACGTTCCAGGGGCGGATCGTCCACCCGGTCACGAGGCCGTTGCTGACGTAGGGGTCCTGCTCGACGAAGCGCTCGACGGCGTCCCGGTCGACCGTCCAGATCAGCAGGGCGCGGTCGTAGGGGTCCGGCAGCGCCCCCGCCAGCAGCAGCTCGCCGCGGTCGTGGGCGGCCACGGCCAGCGCGAGGTGCTCGTCCCGCAGGGCGGCCCGGCGCTCCAGGTAGTCGTCGACGAGGGCGTACTCGAGCAGCAGGTACATGCCGTCACTGTCACACGGTGCGCGAGGCAGGATGCCTGCATGCCGCGCCTGCTGGTCGTCCACCACACACCGTCGCCCGCGATGCAGGCGGTGCTGGAGGCCGTGCGGGAGGGGGTCGCGCTGGTCGAGGAGGTCGAGCTCGTCGTCCGGCCGGCCCTGTCGGCGGGGGCGGCGGACCTGCTCGACGCCGACGGCGTCCTGCTGGGGACACCCGCGAACATCGGCTACATGTCCGGCGCGCTCAAGCACTTCTTCGACACCGTCTACTACCCCTGCCTGGACGCGACCGTCGGGCTGCCGTACGGCGTCTACGTCCACGGCAACGACGACACGGCGGGTGCGGTGAACGGCATCGCGAAGATCACCGGGGGGATGCGCTGGAAGCAGGTGGCCGCCCCGCTGAGCCTCGTCGGCGCACCCGGTCCGGCGGAGCTCGAGGCCTGTCGCGAGCTGGCCGCGACCGTCGCGGTGAACCTCTGAGGCCTCAGGTCAGGTCGCTGACGACCCGGTCCCGTCCCTGGCGCTTCGCCCGGTAGAGGTGGGCGTCGGCGCGGCCGAACAGCTCGAGCGCGGTCGGCTCGGGCAGCCCGGCGGTGCTGGTCGCCCCGATGCTCACGGTGATCGCCAGGGCGCCGGTCAGCTCCGACCACGGGTGGTCGGCCACGTCCCCGCGCAGGGTCTCCAGCCGGCGGGCCGCCGCGCGCGGGTCACTGCCCACCAGGACGAGCAGGAACTCCTCGCCGCCCATCCGGGCGGCGAACGAGCCGGAACCGTCCTCGATGTCCAGCAGCAGCTCCGCGACGGTGCGCAGCACCTCGTCACCCACCTCGTGGGAACAGGTGTCGTTCACGAGCTTGAAGTAGTCGAGGTCGAGCAGGGCGACGGACACCTCGGGCGCGCCCGCGGTGCGGCGCAGCAGCCGGGGCAGCTGCTCGTCCAGGAAGCGTCGGTTGTAGAGACCGGTGAGCGGGTCGCGCAGCGAGAGCTCCCGGTACCGGCGGCTCTGCCGGCGCGCCTCGGTCGTCTCGTACATCGCCTGCAGGGCGCGCGCCCGGGCGTCGCGCTGGGCGGACTGCAGGTCCATGAACTCATCGGAGTACAGCTTGTGCTCCTCGAACGCGGCCCGGAAGTCGCCCCCGGCGGCGTGCAGCTCGGCCTGCTCCCGGCGGGCCCGCACGCGGATCGAGGTCAGCCCGTGCTCCTCGCAGCGGCGGACGCTCTCGTCGAGGCTCTCCTGGGCGCCCGCCACGTTGCCGCGCCGGCGCCGGACCTCGGCGAGGGTCAGCAGGAAATCCGCGCCGGCGTCGCCGTCCAAGGACGCGGCCAGGGCCTCGGGCCGGAGTCCGGGCAGCAGCGCGGCCTCCGCCTCCTCGAGCCGGCCGAGTCCCATCAGGGCGCGGGCGACGGTGTCCAGCCGTCCGATGTGCAGGGGGACGTCGGACGTGGTGGCGACCGCCTGCAGCTGGGTGCTGAACCCGAGGGCCGCGTCGAAGTCGCCGAACAGCGTCTCGGAGTAGGCCCGGTTGTTGAGCACCATCAGCTGGCGGTCGACGTCGCCGAGCTCCTCGGCGACCTGCTGGACCTGTGCGTAGCGATCCCGCGCCGCCTCGTCCCCGTTGAGCGCCAGGCAGTCGCCCAGCCGGGTCAGGTGGTCGACCCGCATGGCCGGGTCGGCGTCCTCGCCGAGCACGTCGACGGCCCGGACGGCGTGCTCGAGTCCGAGCGAGACGTCGCCGAGCTCCTGGAACACCGCCGACAGGACGAAGTGGCTGCGGGCCAGGGTGCGGCGCGAGTCGTCGTCGGTGGCCCAGCGCTGCACGGCCTGGGCGATCCGGCCGGCCTCGGCGACGTTGCCGCGGCGCCGGAGAAGGTCGGCCTTGATCAGCTGCGCCCGCTGTTCGATCTCGGCAAGGCCCAGCTCGCGGGCGTCGGCGACGGTCTGCTCGGCGCGCTGTTCGGCGCTCCCACGGTCGAAGCGGGCCAGCATCTCCAGCTCGTCCACGGTCGCCAGCAGTTCGGCGGCTCGCGGGTCGTCGGGAGCCGGCGCGGGCGGGCGCGCATCGGCCACGGCTGGCGGGCTGATCACAATCGATCCATCGGCACCGACGCCGCGCAGCTTGAGCGCCGTCGCATGCCGGGTTCCCCCGGGCCCGGTCGCCCACGACCCGGGGTGGCGGAAGAAAGTCACTGGAGACCGATCACTTGGCGGCGGACCCTGTGTCTCAACACAGGACAGGACTGCACGGCGCAGAGGTGAGGGATCCGATGACGACGCAGGCACCGCTCGCGATCGAGGCCACGGGACTGGAGAAATCGTTCGGTGACACGCACGCCGTGGCCGGCGTGGACCTCGCGGTCCCGGAGGGGGCCATCTACGGGGTCCTGGGGCCCAACGGGGCGGGGAAGACGACCGTCATCCGCATGCTGGCCACGCTCATTGCACCCGACGCCGGTTCCGCCCGGGTGCTGGGCCACGACATCCGCACCGACGGGGACGCCGTCCGCAGCCAGGTCAGCCTGACCGGGCAGCTCGCGTCGGTGGACGAGGAGCTGACCGGCCGGGAGAACCTGATCCTGCTCGGCCGGCTGCTCGGGCTGTCTCGCGCGGCCTCCCGGACCCGGGCGGACGAGCTGCTGGAGGCCTTCGGCATCGCCGAGGCGTCGGCCCGCCTCGTCAAGCACTTCTCGGGCGGGATGCGCCGCCGGCTGGACATCGCCGCGAGCATCGTCGTCACGCCGCGACTGATGTTCCTCGACGAGCCGACCACCGGCCTCGACCCGCGCTCGCGCAACCAGGTGTGGGAGATCGCCCGGGCGCTGCAGGCCGGCGGGACGACGATCCTGCTCTGCACCCAGTACCTGGAGGAGGCCGACCAGCTGGCCGACGGGATCGCCGTCATCGACCGCGGCCGGGTGATCGCGGAGGGCACACCGGGGCAGCTCAAGGCGTCGGTGGGGACCGGCGGGCTGCACGTCCGGCTCCTGGAGTCCGAGCACCGTCCCGAGGCCGCCGAGATCCTCGAGCGCGCCGTCGGCACCGTCGTCCTCGAAGCGGACCCGGCCGCGCTGTCGGTGTCGTGCGCCGATCCGGCGCGGGCGGCGGACGGGGTGTCCGCGGTGGCCCGGGCCGGTCTCGGCATCGCGGAGTTCTCCCTCGGCCAGCCCAGCCTGGACGAGGTCTTCCTGGCACTGACCGGCCATCTGGCCGAGGAGCCCGACCCGACCCTCGAGGAGCAGCCGTCATGAGCGCCGCCACGCAGGCGACCGACGGCGCCGACACCGCCGCCGTTCGTCAGGCCATCACCACCACCGCCCGGCCGCCGCGTCCCGGAGGCCTGTCACAGGCGCTGACCTTCGGCTGGCGGGGCATGCTGAAGGTCAAGCACGTGCCCGAGCAGCTGCTCGACGTGACCGTCACCCCGGTCATGTTCCTGCTGCTGTTCACCTACCTGTTCGGCGGCGCGATCGCGGGGTCCACCAGCGCCTACCTGGACTACACGCTGCCAGGGCTGCTGGTCATGTCGGTGCTGTTCACGACCGTCTACTCCGGGGTGGCGCTGAACACCGACCTCACCAAGGGCGTCGTCGACCGGTTCCGGTCGTTGCCGCTCTGGCGGCCGGCACCGCTGCTGGGCTCGCTGCTGGGCGACAGCGTCCGCTACGTCATTGCCGGCACAGTGATCATCGTGGTGGGCGTCGCGCTCGGGTACCGCCCCGATGCCGGGGTGGTCGGCGCGGTCGCGGCGCTCGCACTCGTGGTGGTGTTCTCCTTCGGGCTGTCCTGGGTGTTCTGCGTCCTCGGCCTGCTGCTGCGTTCGCCGAACGCCGTGATGAACGCCGGCTTCATGGGGATCTTCCCGCTGACGTTCCTGTCCAACGTGTTCGTCGACCCCGCCACGCTGCCGGGACCGCTGGAGGCGTTCGTCGAGGTCAACCCGATCTCGATCCTGGCGACGGCGTGCCGGTCACTGATGGACGGCGAGCCGGACGGCCCGGCGATCCTCGTCTCCCTCGCCGTGGCCGCGGTACTGGCGGCGGTCTTCCTGCCGATCACCACGCGGCTCTACCGCAGCCGGTGAGCGGGGTGGACGACGAGGCGGAGATCCGCGGACTCCTGGAACGCTGGGCGCGGGCGGTGCACGAGGGCGACCTGGACGCCGTCCTCGACCGGCACTCCGCCGACATCGTCATGTTCGACGTCCCGCCGCCGCACCGGGGCGCGCGGGGTATCGCGGCCTACCGCGAGACCTGGCCCGGGTTCTTCGAGTGGCAGCGGCAGGGGGCCGTCTTCGAGATCGAGTCGCTCGACGTCACTGCCGGCGCGGACGTCGCCTTCGCCCATGCCCTGCTCCGGTGCGGCACCGCAGCCGAGTTCGCGGAGGACGCGGAGCGGCGGCTGCGGCTGACCGTCGGGCTGCGCCGGGACGACGGCCGATGGGTCGTCGTACACGAGCACCACTCGTTCGCCACGTCCTGACGGGAGTTCTCGATGCCTGACGACGCGTCCGCCCTCGAGCCGCTGATCGGCACCTGGGACATCGAGGCCTCGGCACCCGGGGGCGAGTGGTCCGGCACCGGGCGGACGACGTTCGAGTGGCTGCTCGGTCATGCCTTCGTCCTGGAACGCTCGGCGGTCGACCACCCCGACGCGCCGGACTCGCATGCGGTCGTCGCCCCGGCCGCCGAGGGGCACGGCTGGACGCAGCACTACTTCGACTCCCGGGGGGTGGTACGGCTCTACGAGATGGGATTCGACGGCCGGGAGTGGACGCTACTGCGGCGCACCCCGGACTTCAGTCCGCTGAGCTTCCACCAGCGCTACGTCGGCACGTTCAGCGAGGACGGGGGCGTGATCGACGGGCAGTGGGAGATGTCCGACGACGGCGCCGAGTGGCGGTCGGACTTCCGGCTCACCTACCGGCGCGTCCGCTGACTCCCGGAGCGCCGGGCCGGGTCAGCGGGGCAGCGGCGTCGGTGCGAAGGCCAGCAGGCGCCAGTCGCCCGCCGCCCTCGTCCAGACCGACAGCGCCAGGTTGTCGATCGTCTTCGGGACTCCGTCGACGAGGAGGTCGGCGGTCATCCGGCCGACCACCATCGCGCCGTCGCCCACGACCTCGACCCGCTCGACCGGGTGGTCGACCCGTCGGTAGACGTAGTACCCGCTGCGGATCTTCTCCAGGTACTCCGCCTTGGTGTCCCTGACGCCGCTGGAGTGGCAGTAGCTCAGCTCCTCGGCGAAGAACCGGTCGAGGGCGGCCAGGTCGGGGCCGAGCAGGGCCTGGTAGCGGAGGTCCTCCGCGGCCAGGACCGTTGCGACGTCGTCGGACATGCCGGACCTCCTCAGGCCACCAGGACGACGATCAGTGCGCGGGGGCCGTGGACACCTTCCACCCGCTGCAGCTCGATGTCACTCGTGGCCGACGGGCCGCTGATCATCGTCAGCGGCGCGAGCGGGTCGAGGACGGCGAGGCCCTCCGGCACGCTGCCGACGACCTGGGCGGCCTCGACCACGCAGACCAGGCAGTCGGGCAGCAGCGACAGCGCCCGGCGGCCGCACAGCGGGGAGCCGTCGAGGACGAGGGTGCCGGTCTCGGCGACGGCGGCCGAGACGCCGGTGAGCGTCGCGCCATACCCGGCCAGGTCGACGGCGGGGCGGCCGTCGTCCTCGACCGAGCCCTCGGGCCGCCAGGCCGACGGCACCCCGGGGGCGACGACGACGTCACCCTGGACCGCGGCCAGGGCGGTCGCGACGGTGGCCGCGACCTCGTCCGGCCCGCAGCGGACGACGGTGGCCTTGTAGTCCTCGAGCCGGTCGACCAGGACGTCGAGCAGGACCTCGGCCGGCCGGACATCGACGGTGCGGTAGCCGCGGGTCACCGGCGACACGGGGCCTCGCTCGCCCAGCGCCGTCCGGATCCGGCCGAGGATCTCCTCGCGCGAGCTCACGACCGGTGCTCCTCGGCCCACTGCTGGGTGAACGTCTTCGCCGGCGGGGTGGGCAGGTCGCGGGTGCGGGTCCACGTCGAGACCGGCGGCGGCAGAGCGTTCGGGAGGGTCGTCTTCCCGCGGGCGAGGAACCGGCCGAGGCCCGCGGCCCGCTGGGCCAGCCGCCACAGGCGCGGGCTCGACATCGCCTTCGACAGCGCCCGGAAGGCCACTGCCTCGGGCGTGGTGCGCGTCTGGGCCTCGACGTGCTCGGCGCGCAGGTGCACGAGGATCGAGGGGATGTCGATCGCCACCGGGCAGACGTCGTAACAGGCTCCGCACAGGCTCGACGCGTACGGCAGCGAGGCGTTGTCCTCCACCCCGGTCAGCTGCGGGGAGAGGATCGCCCCGATCGGGCCCGGGTAGACCGAGCCGTAGGCGTGTCCGCCGGTGCGCTCGTAGACCGGGCAGACGTTGAGGCAGGCCGAGCAGCGGATGCAGTGCAGCGCCTCGCGGCCCACCTCGTCGGCGAGCACCGCCGTCCGGCCGTTGTCGAGCAGCACCAGGTGGAACTCCTGCGGACCGTCGCCGGGCGTGACCCCGGCCCACAGCGACGTGTACGGGTTCATCCGCTCGCCGGTGGAGCTGCGGGGGAGCAGCTGCAGGTAGACCTCGAGATCGCGCCATGAGGGCACCACCTTCTCGATGCCCATGACGGTGATGAGCGTGTCGGGGAGGGTCAGGCACATCCGGCCGTTGCCCTCGCTCTCGACGACCGCGAGCGTGCCGGTCTCGGCGACGGCGAAGTTGGCGCCGCTGATCGCCACGCGGGCCCGCAGGAAGCGCTCGCGCAGGTGGGTGCGGGCGGCCATGGCCAGCTGCCGGGGGTCGTCGGTGAGGTCGGGATCTGCCCCCGGCATGGTGCGCAGGAAGATCTCGCGGATCTCGGCCCGGTTCTTGTGGATGGCCGGGACGAGGATGTGGCTCGGCTTGTCGTCTCCGAGCTGCACGATGAGCTCGGCGAGGTCGGTCTCGTGCGCGGTGATCCCCGCGGCCTCCAGCGCCTCGTTGAGGCCGATCTCCTGGGTGGCCATCGACTTGACCTTGACCACCTCGTCGGCGCCGGTGGCCTGCACGAGACGGGTGACGATCGCGTTCGCCTCGATCGCGTCCCGGGCCCAGTGCACGGTGCCGCCGCGGGCGGTGACCTGCTCCTCCAGGGCGATGAGGTGCTCGTCGAGGCGCGCCATGGTGGCGGCCTTGATCGCCCGCCCGGCCTCGCGCAGCTCCGCCCAGTCGGGCAGCTCGCCGACCACGGCGGCCCGCTTCGCGCGGATGGTCGACGTGGCGTGGCCCAGGTTGGCCCGGAGCTGGCCGTCGCGCAGCGCCTCGCGGGCGGCGTCCGGGAAGGACCGGTCGCCCCGCAGGTGGCCGACGCCCGGGGGAGCGGTGGGGATCCCGAGGAACACCGCGGTCATGCCGTCACCGCCGGCGTCGTCGACTGCTGCGGCGTCACGGCCTCCTCGGTCGAGGCGAGGATCTCGGCCAGGTGCACGGTGCGGGTGCCCGAGCGCAGGCGGGACAGGCCGCCGCCGATGTGCAGCAGGCAGGACGCGTCGCCGGCGGTGCACACCTCGGCGTGCGTCGACAGCACGTCGGTCATCTTGTCGGTGAGCATGGCGGTCGAGGTGTCGGCGTTCTTGACCGCGAAGGTGCCGCCGAAGCCGCAGCACTGGTCGGCGCCGGGCAGCTCGACGAGGTCCAGTCCGCGGACGGCACGCAGCAGCTGCAGCGGGCGGTCGCCGACCCGCAGCAACCGCAGCGAGTGGCAGGTCGGGTGGTAGGTGACGCGGTGCGGGTAGTACGCGCCGACGTCGGTCACGCCCAGGACGTCGACCAGGAACTGGGACAGCTCGAAAGTGCGCTCGGCCAGTGCGGCGGCGTCGTCAGCCAGCTGGTGCTCGCCGGCCCGTCGGGCGACGGCGGCCTGCTGGTGATGGATCGAGGCGACGCACGACCCGGACGGCGCGACGATCGCTTCCACTCCCGACGACAGGGCACCGGCGAAGGCGCGGACGTGGTTGGCCACGATCGGCACCGCCTCCCGCCGGTAGCCGGTGTTGACGTGCATCTGGCCGCAGCACGACTGCCCGGGCGGGACGACGACCTCGTGCCCCAGTCGCTGCAGGAGCGTGGCGGTGGCGCGGGCGACCTGGGGCGTCAGGGTGTCGACCAGGCAGGTGGCGAACAGGGCGACCTTCACGACGTGGGGTGGCCGGGGGCCGGCGCCGGCTGAGCCGGCGCGGGTTCGAGGAGCAGCAGCGGGATCTGCCGTCGGGTCCGGCTCTGGTACCCGACGTAGGAGGGGAACACCGTGCACGCCCTCGACCACCACGCGCTGCGCTCCGCCCCCGCGGCCGCCCGGGCGACCAGCGACAGGACCTCGTCCCCGTCCCGCAGGGTGACCCTCGGCTCGGCGAGCACGTTGGCGTACCAGTGCGGATGCCGGTCGGAGCCGGCCATCGAGGCGACGATCGCGTAGACCCCGGCATGGGTGACCCGCATGAGCGGCGTCTTGCGCAGCAGGCCGGTGCGGGCGCCGGCCGTGGTGAGCAGCACGACCGCCCGGCCCCGCAGGCCGGCGCCGGTGCGTTCGAGGTGCTCGACCTCCTCCCGAACCCACGGCACGGGGCTGGGGGCGTACTCGCCGTCCGGTGCCATGAGCAGAGTGTCCACCGCGGCGCAGTGTTGCCTCCGGAGGCCGCCCGGAGGAATACGGTCGGGCGATGATCGAGCGGGCGCCGTTCGGCGCGACCGGCCACGACTCCAGCCGCGTGATCTTCGGCGCGGCGGCCCTGGGCAGCGTCTCGAAGGGAGACGCCGACCGGGCCCTGGACGTGCTCCTGGCACACGGGATCAACCACCTCGACGTCGCCGCGAGCTACGGCGACGCGGAACTGCGGATCGCTCCGTGGTTGCGGCGGAACCCCGGGACGTTCTTCGTCGCGACCAAGACCGACGGGCGGAGCTACCGCGCAGCGCGAGAGGAGATCCGTCGATCGCTCGACCGGCTCGGCGTCGATCACGTCGACCTGATCCAGTTGCACAACCTGGTCGACGTGATCGAGTGGGACACCGCGCTGAGCTCAGGTGGTGCCCTCGAAGCCGCGATCGAGGCGCGCGAGGAGGGTCTCGTGCGCTTCATCGGCGTCACCGGCCACGGCCTCTCGGTGCCGGAGATGCACCGCCTCAGCCTGGAGCGTTTTCCCTTCGACTCGGTTCTCGCTCCCTACAACTTCGTCCAGATGCAGGACACCCGCTACGCCGAGACGTTCGAGGCGCTGGCCGCCGTGTGCGCCGAGCGCGGCGTGGCCCTCCAGACGATCAAGAGCCTGGCCCGACGTCGCTGGGACGGCCGACCGGCCACGGCCGCGACCTGGTACGAGCCGCTGCGCGAGCAGGCCGACGTCGACCTGGCGGCCCATTGGGTACTGGGCCGGCCGGAGGCCTTCCTCCTGACGACCGGGGACGTCGAGATCCTGCCCCGGCTGCTCGACGCCGCCGAGCGCTTCGAGCGTCGGCCGTCGGACGGGGAGATGGCCGGCCTGGCCGCCCGGCAGGACGCCACGCCGCTGTTCGTCTAGCTCCCGCAGGCCGGGGGTCCGTCAGACCGACCGACCGGGGTCGTGTGACGGCAGCGTGACGCCCCGTCGGCGACGATCCCACGACGGGACCGGACGCCGGCAGGCGGGAGCACGCGCGATGGAGCTGGAGCTCCGCTTCGACGGTCTCTCCGAGGACGTCGTGGACGCGCAGGTCGACGTCCAGGTGCTGGACCTCGGCATGGCCGACGCCCCGGCCGACTCCGCCGTGGCGCACGTGCCGTCCTTCTCGGTGTCCCCGGCCCGGCCGTCGGTGCGGGTGACCGTCGACCTGCCCGCGGCCGAGGGGGCCTACGAGCCGGGCCTGCTGGTGCGCGTGCGGGGGCGGACGGCGCGCGACGAGCGGGTCGAGTTCTTCAACACCAGTACGACGCCGCTGACCACGCGACCGGACCGTCCGGTGCAGGTCGTGCTGTCGCGGATCACGTGAGGCCGGAACCGACGAGCGGAGATGACCAGGATGAATCCCCAGGACGACGTGCAGCTCGGCGTCATCGACCACATGGCCGGCAGCGACGTCACCGCCATCGGCTACCTGACCGGGCCCGGGCTGTTCGAGTTCCCGGTCACCTACGCCGTCGTCGACGGGCGGGCGATCCACGAGGGCTGCATCGACATGGGTCCGGCCGAGGAGGTGGCCGCCCAGGCCGAGGAGATCGGACAGCGGCGGGCGGTGCGGCTGACCACCGCCTACGCCGGCAGCTCGGACGGCGACGGGAGCCTCCCCGACGTGCACGAGGCCGGGGTCGGTCTCCCCGGGGACTCCACGTTCCTCTGGACGAACGGCCGCGTCGCGTACGAGATCGACGGCGGGGTGCCCAACCCGGCGCGGGTGACCGACTCCATCGCCCACCTCGAGGCCAACACCGGGATCCGGTTCACGCTGCGCACCGCGGCCAACGCCGGCACCTGGCCGGACTACATCCGCGTCGTCAGCAACGGCGCCGCGACCTTCAGTTCCTCGGCCATCGGCCGGCGCGGCGGCATGCAGGACCTGCGCGCCGCGGACGCCCACCCGTGGCCGGTCATCGCCCACGAGTTCCTGCACGCCCTGGGCGTCTACCACGAGCAGTCACGGTCGGACCGGGACGCGTTCGTCGAGATCAAGTGGGACAACATCCAGGACGGCCCGCCACCGGCCGGCGAGACGAACGCACTCGGCAACTTCCAGACGAAGCCGGACGCGGTCGACTACTTCGACTACGACTACGGCTCGCTCATGCACTACCACGCGAAGTCCTTCGCCAAGGACACGTCGAAGCCGACGATCGTGCCCCGGCAGGCGGGTGCGGTCATCGGCCAGCGGAACGGGCTGAGCTACGGCGACCGGCAGACCGTCGCCAAGATCTACGAGCGCTTCTTCGCCAAGGGCTACTCGGGCGTGTGGCGGGCGGGAAGCGGCCGCTACGCCCTCTGGGCGAACGCCGAGTGGAACGACTTCGCCGGCAAGTGGCAGGCGTGGAGCGCCGACGGCCTGCGGCTGGTGGACATCCACGTGCAGCCCACCCGCCAGGGCCTGCGCTACTCCGGGGTGTTCCTGCCCGGCACTGGCGGGCACGCCCTCTGGGTCGATGCCCCGTGGGCGAGTTTCGTCGCGAAGTGGCAGGAGTGGTCTGGTCAGGGGCTGCGCCTGCACGACATCCATGTGGTCACCGTCAACGGCCAGGACCGCTGGACCGGGGCGTTCCTGCCCGGTACCGGCGGGCACGCGCTGTGGGCGGGCGCGACGTGGGACAGCTTCGTGGCCAAGTGGCAGGAGTGGTCGGGCCAGGGGCTGCGCCTGCACGACGTCCACGTGCACAACGCGAACGGCCAGGACCGGTACACGGGCGTCTTCCTTCCGGGCAGCGGTGGCCACGCGCTGTGGGCCAACGCGAGCTGGGCGAGCTTCGTGGCCAAGTGGCAGGAGTGGTCGGGCCAGGGGTTGCGGCTGGCCGACCTGAACTCCCACCGCGTCGGGAACGAGACGCGCTACACGGCGGCCTTCCTGCCGGGCAACGACGGTCACGCGCTGTGGGCCAACGTCACCTGGCAGAGCTTCGCGGCGAAGTGGCAGGAGCTCGCCGGCATGGGGTTGCGGCTGGTCGACTTCGAGATCGTCAACCCGGCCGCCGGGGCGATCTTCGACGGCGTCGACGTCGGCGAGTCCGACCTGCCCATGGCCGAGGAGCCTTTCGGCGGGATCCTCGCCGCCGTGGAGCCGGCGGCCGCGCGGGCCATGGAACAGGGCGCGGAGCAGGACGTCGGCTACGGCGGCGCGCAGTTCGAGGGCGAGCCGGCCGCGACCGGGGCGCCCGTGGCAGGTGACCAGGGCGGCGCCGAGCTGCCGAACATCGTCGCGCCGAGGGACACCGCCGAGGGTGTCGGTGGCCGGGTCGGGAACGGGGGCCGGACCCGCAAGGTGGCGAAGTCCGGGCAGGGTGGCGCCGTGCGCGGCTGAGCACGGGCTCTTCCGCTGGGGGACGCGAGCATGGACAGTTCGGGGCCATGCGCCCGACGTTGTACGAGTTCGCGGGGGGCGACGACGCGTTCCTGGCCCTGGCCAGGGCACATCACGCGCGCTGCCTCGCCGATCCCGAGCTGAACCACCCGTTCTCCCACGCGGACCTGAACCCGGAGCACGTGCAGCGCCTAGCCGCCTACTGGGCCGAGGTACTCGGCGGACCGCCCCGGTACTCGGCGCTGCCCGCCGACCACTCGTCCCTGCTCCGCATGCACGCCGGCAACGGCGACATGGGCGACCTCGGCCGGCGGTTCCTCGAGTGCTTCGTGGCCGCCGCGGACGACGCCGGGCTCCCGGCCGACCCCGAGTTCCGGGCCGCGCTGCGGGCGTACATGTCGTGGGCGGTCGACGACGTGCTCGCGTTCCCGGACGGCGCGGCGGTCGTCCCGGGAGGCCTGCCGATGCCGCGCTGGTCCTGGGACGGCCTGCAGTCGAGGTGACGTCGCCGGACAAGCCGCTGCCCGACGTCATCGCCCCGGGGCTCGACGTGCTGTTCTGCGGGATCAACCCGTCCCTGATGTCCGCGGCCCGAGGGCACCACTTCGCCCGGCCGGGGAACCGCTTCTGGCCGGCGCTGCACCTCGCCGGCCTGACTCCCTCCCGACTGACCCCGGAGCAGGACCGGCAGCTGCCGGAGTACGGGCTCGGGGTGACCAACCTGGTCGACCGGCCGACGCGGGCGGCCGCGGAGCTGACCGCGGACGAGCTGCGTGCGGGCGTCGGCGCCCTGGCCGATCTGGTGACCCGGTACCGGCCCCGGGTGGTGGCGATGCTGGGCATCACCGCCTGGCGGGTCGCCTTCGACCGGCCGCGCGCCACGCTCGGCGTGCAGCCGGAGCGGGTCGGGGGAGCGACGACCTGGGTGGCGCCGAACCCGAGCGGCCTCAACGCCCATGTCCAGCTCCCGGAGCTCGCTGCCTTCTACCGGCGGCTCCGGCCCGAGGATCAGGACGGCAGCTCCGGCGCGCGGACCAGGGGCCCGCCCGGCCGGTAGGCCAGGTGCCGGAAGGACGGCGCGTCCAGGACGGAGAGGTCCGCCCGCGCGCCGGGGAAGGGCGAGCGTCTGCCGCGCGGGCAGGGCGTCAGATTTCGACCGGGCTGCCCATTGTGACGGTCCGGTCGACCGGCAGACCGAAGTAGGCGGCCGGATCGGCGGCGTTGTGGGCCAGCCGCAGGAACAGCACCTTGCGCCACGGCGCCATTCCCTTCGCCCGCGTCCGCCGGATGGATCCGCGGGACAGGAAGAACGACGCCCCCTCGATCTCGATGGTGCCGGGGTAGAGAGCACCGGTCGCACAGGCCTGTGCGAGCGCCTCCGGCAGGTTCGGCTCGTCGGAGAACCCGAAGCGGACGGCGAGGTGCTGGATGCGGTCGTTGTCGTAGCCCAGGTGGTCGACTTCGAACCGGTCGGCCACGGGCACGTGGGGCACGTTGGCGGAGCTCGCGGACACGATGAGCACGTTCTCGTGGAGGATCTTGTTGTGCTCGACGTTGGCCCGCAGGGCCAGCGGGGTGGTCTCCTTGCCCGGGTGCGGGAACACCGCGGTGCCGGAGACCCGCGGCAGCCCGCGCGCGTTCACGTCGTCGATGAAATCCGACAGCGTTCCCTCCTGCTTCCGGCGGTTCCCGGCCACGATCTCCCGCCCCCGGCGCCAGGTGGTCATGACCGTGAACACCACGAGGGCGATGAGCAACGGCAGCCACCCACCGTGGGCCACCTTCGACAGATTCGCCGCGAGGAACGTGAGCTCCACGCCGCCGAAGGCCACCGCCGCGAGCGCCAGCTTCCACGGCCCCCAGTGCCACAGCATCCGGGCGACGAGCAGCATCAGCAGCGTGTCGATGACCAGGGCGCCGGTCACGGACACCCCGTACGCCGTCGCCAGCCGTTCCGCGGAGCCGAACGTCAGCATCACGACCATCACGCCGACGTAGAGCAGGGCGTTGACCCCCGGGAGGTAGATCTGTCCGCCCTCGTGCTCGGAGGTCTGGCGCACGGTCACCGGTGGCAGCAGGCCGAGCTGCACCGCCTGCCGGCTCAGGGAGAAGGCGCCGGTGATGACCGCCTGGCTGGCGATCACGGTCGCCGCGGTGGCCAGCACGACCATCGGCAGCTGCGCCCAGTCCGGATAGAGCAGGTAGAACGGGCTCTCGACGGCGTCCGGGTGCCGGATGATCAGCGAGGCCTGGCCGAGGTAGTTGAGGATCAGCGCGGGGAACACGACGAAGAACCAGCCCCGCAGGATCGGTGACCGGCCGAAGTGCCCCATGTCGGCGTACAGGGCCTCGGCGCCGGTGATCACCAGCACGATGGCGCCCATGGCGATGAACGCGATGCCCGGGTGCCCGACGACGAACCCGATCGCATAGGTCGGTGAAAGCCCCTTCAGGACGCCGGGGTACGCCACGATCCCGCCGATCCCCGCCGCCGCGAGCGCGGCGAACCACACCAGCGTGACCGGCCCGAACAGGGCACCGACCCGGCCGGTGCCGAAGCGCTGCACGGCGAACAGGAGGGTGAGGATCACCGCGGCGGCGGGCACGACGAGGTGATCGAGTGCCGGGGCGGCGACCCGGACGCCCTCGACGGCCGACAACACGCTGATCGCCGGGGTGATCAGCGAGTCGCCGTAGAAGAGGGACACCCCGAGGATCCCGATGACGACGATCGGCGCCGTGCCGGCGGGCCGGCCCGCGTACAGGCGGCGGGCCAGAGCGGTGAGCGCCATGACGCCGCCCTCGCCGTCGTTGTCGGCCCGCATGAGGATCCCGATGTACTTGATCGACACGATCAGGGTCACCGACCAGAACATCAGCGAGACGACCCCGTAGACGTCGCCGACGGTCGGGCGCACCGCCCCGTCGTTGATGGAGAACACGGTCTGCAACGCGTAGAGCGGGCTCGTGCCGATGTCGCCGAAGACGATGCCGAGGGCGGCCAGCACGAGGCCGCCGGCAGCACCGTGGGGCGGGTTCTTGGCCGGTGCCTGCGCGGCTGGGACGGGGGAATCGGCGTGCGCGACGTCCGACGCCGTCGCGCCGCTCCCGCGAACCTCGTCTTCGGTCACGAGAGGAGCCTGCACCACAGTGTCCCCGGCCGCAGTGTCCGACCAACGCCCGGTCGGCGATTCCTCGGGCCGGGGTCAGCCCATCGAGTGGATCTTGTCCGCAGCGATCCTGAGGAGGACCCGGACCTGGTCGCGTCCCCCGAACCACGGGTACGGACCACCGAGGTACCGCTGGGCGAGGGCCTCGATGTGCTCGGCTGCCCCGTCGGTGGTCGCGTCGACGACCCGGCCCCGGACGGCGAAGTACCGGGTGGGGTTCTCAGGATCGGAGACGCCCAGCGCCACGCGTGGGTCCCGTTCGACGTTCCTGACCTTCTGGAAGCCCTGCACGGTGTTGATGAGGACGTGCGAGCCGTCGGTGTCCACCCAGGTCTGCGTCATCTGAGGGGACCCGTCAGGCATCGTCGTCGCCACATAACAGGTGCTGGGCCTGCGCAGGAGGGCGAGCAACTCGTCGGGCAGGTCCATCCGGGTCTCCCTGGGAATCGGCCGCCCGCGACCGGGTCGTGCGCGGTGGAGGTCGTCTGCCGTCGAGTAGACGGGTCGCAGCCGGAATCCGCGCGGCCACCGGATGGACAGTCGCGTGCTGTGCACGCCCTGAGCCTGGCGGACGATCCGCGAGTCGGCGACGCAGCACTACCAGCTGCGGCAGCTGGAGGCGTGGGCGGCGAGGCGGACCCTGGAGGGGCACCGGGCGCTGATCGCGGACACGGCGGCCTTCGTCGCTGTGCGACCGTGGCACTGGCCCCGGTCGGCGTCCTGGTGGCTCATGCGTCGTGGCGGGCGGCGCCGGTGTTCGAGCGCATGGGCTACTCGCGGGCCGAGGTCGAAACCGTGCACCTCGAGGGCGTCCCGATCACGCGCGTGCTGATGCGGGCCCCGTTCCCGTCAGTCCTCGGCCGCCCGCCGCCTCATAGCCGAACGCCCGGCATCGGGCGTCGCCCCGGACTCCAGGAGCGGGAGGGTGCGCCAGGGAACCAGGGTGGACAGGGCGACGACGCTGGTGGAGCGGACCACCGCCGACGAGCGGTTGAGGTCGACCAGCACCTGCTGCAGCGCTTCGTGCGAGCGGGCGGCGACCCGGCACAGCACGTCGCCGCTGCCCGTGGTCGCGTGCGCCTCGAGCAGACCCGGGATCGCCTCCAGGTCACGCTGCACGTCCTCGATGGCGCCCTGCGCGATCTCCAGGGTCACGAAGGCCTGGACGCCGAACCCGGCGGCCTCGACGTCGACGTCGGGGCCGTACCCGGTGACGACGCCGCCCTCCTCCAGGCGCTGGAGACGCGCGGACACGGTGGCCCGGGCCACCCCGGTGATCCGGGACAGCTCCAGGGCCCCCGCGCGGGGGTGCTCGCGGAGTGCGGCCAGCAGGGCGACGTCCAGGGCGTCCAGGGGGCGCTTCTCGATCACCCGGCAACTATGCGCCCTGTACAGCAGAACGGGGCGACAGGTAGCTCAATAGTGCGGACAGGCCAGAACTACTGAGCCTGCTTGCGCAGCCGATCCGGTCGGGTGTGGAGTGCCGGGATGAGCCTCGAGCAGACCCTCAACGACGAGGAACGCCTCGCCGACCTCGATCTCGGCCAGCTCCAGCAGCTGGTGGGGCTGGTCGAGTACGACGCCTCCGCCGATCCCTTCCCGGTCTCCGGGTGGGACGCCCTCGTGTGGATCGTCGGCAACGCGGTGCAGACGGCGCACTTCTTCCAGTCCGCGTTCGGCATGGAGC
The DNA here is from genome assembly GCF_004570875.1 of Blastococcus sp. CT_GayMR16. Classification (GTDB taxonomy): domain Bacteria; phylum Actinomycetota; class Actinomycetes; order Mycobacteriales; family Geodermatophilaceae; genus Blastococcus_B. The sequence continues at coordinate 20,291 of NZ_SPQK01000014.1, forward strand.
TGGTCGCCTACTCCGGGCCCGAGACGGGCAACCGCGACCACCACGCGTTCGTCCTGCGGTCCGGGGCGGCCCGGTTCGTGGTTACGGGCGCCTACGACCCGGCCAGCCCGCTGGCCGACCATCACCGCGCGCACGGCGACGGCATCGTCGACATCGCCCTCTCCGTTCCGGACGTGGACCGGTGCATCCGGCACGCCGCGGCGCAGGGCGCCACCGTCCTCGAGCAGCCGCACGACGTCACCGACGAGCACGGCACCGTGCGGGTCGCGGCGATCGCCACCTACGGCGACACCCGGCACACCCTCGTCGACCGGTCCCGCTACGACGGCCCCTATCTGCCCGGCTACGTCGCGCGGACGTCGTCCTTCGTGAGGCGGGCCGGTGCCCCGACGCGGTTGTTCCAGGCCGTCGACCACGTCGTCGGCAACGTCGAGCTCGGCGCCATGGACCAGTGGGTCGACTTCTACAACCGTGTCATGGGCTTCACCAACATGGCCGAGTTCATCGGCGAGGACATCGCGACGGACTACTCCGCACTGATGAGCAAGGTGGTCGCCAACGGCAACCACCGGGTGAAGTTCCCGCTCAACGAGCCGGCGGCGGGCAAGAAGAAGTCGCAGATCGATGAGTACCTCGAGTTCTACGGCGGCCCGGGTGCCCAGCACGTCGCGCTGGCGACGAACGACATCATCGGCACGGTCGACGCGCTCCGCGCCGAGGGCATCGAGTTCCTCAGCACGCCGGACTCCTACTACGAGGACCCCGCGCTGCGGGCCCGCATCGGCGACGTGCGCGCCCCCATCGAGGAGCTGCAGCAGCGCGGCATCCTGGTCGACCGCGACGAGGACGGTTACCTGCTGCAGATCTTCACGAAGCCGACCGGGGACCGGCCGACCGTCTTCTTCGAGCTGATCGAACGGCACGGCTCGCTCGGCTTCGGCAAGGGCAACTTCAAGGCACTCTTCGAGGCGATCGAGCGCGAGCAGGACAAGCGCGGAAACTTCTGAGGAGGACGACGTGGCTCATTACCGGCAGGTGGGTGAGGTCCCGCCGAAGCGGCACACGCAGTTCCGTCGTTCGGACGGCGGGCTCTACTCCGAGGAGCTGATGGGGGAGGAGGGCTTCTCGTCGGACTCCTCGTTGCTCTACCACCGCGCCATCCCCTCGGCCCTGGTGGACGCACGCCCCTGGGAGCTGCCCGACCAGTCGCTGACGGCGAACAGCCCGCTGCTTCCCCGGCACCTGAAGCTGCACGACCTCTTCCCCGGTGAGGAGGCCATGCCGTCGAAAGGCGTGGGCGTCGACCCGGTGACCGGCCGGAGGCTGGTGCTGGGCAACGCCGACGTCCGGATCTCCTATGCGGTGTCCTCGCTGACCTCGCCGTACTACCGCAACGCCACCGGCGACGAGTGTGTCTTCGTCGAGCGCGGCACGGCCACGGTCGAGACCGTCTTCGGCGCGCTGGACGTCGGCCCCGGCGACTACGTGATCGTCCCCCGGGCGACGACGCACCGCTGGGTGCCGACCGGCAGCCCGGACAGCATGGAGCCGCTGCGCACTTACGCGATCGAGGCCAACAGCCACATCGCCCCGCCGAAGCGGTACCTGTCCAAGTACGGCCAGCTGCTCGAGCACGCCCCGTACTGCGAGCGCGACCTGCGCGGCCCGAGCGAGCCGATGGTGGCCGAGGGGAGCGACGTCGAGGTCTACGTCAAGCACCGCGGCGAGGGTCCCGGCGGGCTCGGCGGCTCGATCCACGTCGTCCCGGAGCACCCGTTCGACGTCGTCGGGTGGGACGGCTGCCTCTACCCCTACGTCTTCAACGTCGCCGACTTCGAGCCCATCACCGGCCGGGTGCACCAACCGCCGCCGGTGCACCAGGTCTTCGAGGGCAACAACTTCGTGATCTGCAACTTCGTGCCCCGCAAGGTCGACTACCACCCGCTCGCCGTCCCGGTGCCCTACTACCACTCCAACGTCGACTCCGACGAGGTCATGTTCTACGTCGACGGCGACTACGAGGCGCGCAAGGGCTCGGGCATCGGCAAGGGCTCGATCTCGCTGCACCCCGGCGGGCACAGCCACGGCCCGCAGCCGGGCGCGGTGGAACGGTCGCTCGGTGCGGAGTTCTTCGACGAGCTCGCCGTCATGGTCGACACCTTCCGGCCGCTCGGCCTGGGCGAGGGCGGCACGGCCGTGGACGACGGGACGTACGCCTGGTCGTGGTCCGGCCGCGGACCGCAGGCGTGAGCTGGCTCGACCTTCCCGCCGACACCGGGTTCGGGCTCGACAACCTGCCGCTCGGCGTCTTCTCCACGCCGGGCACCGAGCCTCGCTCCGGCGTCCGCATCGGCGACCTGGTGCTCGACCTGTGGGCGTGGAGCCACGACGAGGACCACCGCACCGGTTCCCTGAACGCTTTCCTGGCCCGCGGCCCGGAGCGGTGGGCGCAGCTGCGGAGCGAGCTCCGCGGCTCCCTCACCGACGAGGCCCACCGCGGCGGCACCGAGCCCTTCCTCGTGCCGGTCGACCAGGTGGAGATGCACCTGCCGGTCGAGGTGGCCGACTACGTCGACTTCTACAGCTCGCGGCAGCACGCCGAGAACATCGGCAGGATCTTCCGCCCGGACGCCGAGCCGCTTACCCCGAACTGGACGCATCTGCCGATCGGCTATCACGGTCGCGCCGGCACCGTGCGGGTCTCCGGCACGCCGGTCGTCCGGCCGTCCGGGCAGCGCCGGTCGCCGGCCGACGACGCCCCGACGTTCGGCCCCTCGGAGCGGCTGGACATCGAGGCGGAGGTCGGCTTCGTCGTCGGGACGCCGTCGGCACTGGGGGAGGCGGTGCCGCTCCGCGCCTTTCCCGACCACGTGTTCGGGGTCTGCCTGGTGAACGACTGGTCGGCACGTGACCTGCAGGCCTGGGAGTACGTGCCTCTGGGACCCTTCCTCGGCAAGTCGTTCCTCACCTCGGTCTCCCCGTGGGTGGTCCCGCTGGCCGCGCTGGAGGCGGCCCGGGTGGCGCCGCCGCCCCGCGACCACACCGTGCTGCACTACCTGGAGGACGACGAACATCCCTGGGGGCTGGACATCACCCTCGAGGTGGCGCTGAACGGCGAACGGATCAGCCGGCCCCCGTTCCGCGAGATGTACTGGACGGCGGCCCAGCAGCTCGCACACCTGACCGGGAACGGGGCCGCGCTCCGCACCGGTGACCTGTTCGCCTCCGGCACCGTGAGCGGCCCGGAGCTCCGTCAGCGCGGCTCCCTCATCGAGCTGTCCTGGAACGGCCGGGAGCCGCTGACCCTCGCCGACGGCTCGACCCGCACGTTCCTCGAGGACGGCGACGTCGTCACGATCTCCGCGTCGGCGCCCGGCCCGGGGGGCAGCCGGATCGGCTTCGGCGAGGTCACCGGGCGGGTGGTTCCCCCGCGACACACCCTGTCCGGTTAGCTTGCCGGAGATGGAGATCCGGGCGGGCCGGGTGGTGGTCCACTTCGTGGAGCACGGGGCCGGCCTACCCGTGCTGGTGCTCCACGGCGCGGGCGTCGACCACCGCGAGGCGGAGGCGTGCTTCGAGCCGCTGCTCGACGGCGTGGCCGGGCTGCGGCGGATCTATCCCGACCTCCCCGGAATGGGCGCGACCCGCGCGCCCGAGACGCTGCGCAGCGCCGACGACGTCCTCGACACGCTGCTCGACTTCGCCGACGAGGTGAGTAACGGCACTGCCTACCTCCTCATCGGTCACTCCGCCGGCGCGTACTTCGCGCGGGCGATGGCCGCGCGGCGCCCGGCGCAGGTCACCGGTCTCGCTCTGGTCTGCCCGCTGCTGCCGGGACTGCGCGACGTCCCGGAGCACCGTGTCGTCGTCGGATCGGGTGCCCTCGGGGACGACGTCTTCCGGAGCTACTTCGTGATCCAGACCCCGGAGACGCTCGAACGGTACGAGCGTTCCGTCGCCCCGGCCGCCGCTCTCGTCGACCAGGCGGCGCTCGAGCGGATCGGCGAACGATGGGCGCTCGCCCCGGATCAGGGGCCGGCCTACGCGGGGCCGACGGTCGTCGTGGCGGGGCGGCTGGACTCGACGGTCGGCTACGCCGCCGCTGCCGACCTCGTCGACCACTACCCGCACGCCTCGCTCGCCGTGGTCGATGACGCGGGTCACGCCCTGCCCCACGAGCAACCGGAACTCCTGCGCGCCCTCCTCGCCGAGTGGCTCTCCCGCGTCGAGCGCGCGTAGCGTCGCTGGGAACCGTCGTTTCCAGGGGACGCCGATGGCTCTGCTCCGCCGGATCGCGGGCGCCTGGCCGGCCGCCGCCCCCGCCGTCCTGCCCGCGGGACTGCTCGCTGAGCCCACTCGTGCGGCCGGCCGGGTCGCCCGTCCTGCCGTGGACGCCACGGCGGCGGTGGCCGGGTGGTGCCCGGCGCCGAGCTGGCACGGGCCTCGGGCACCGAGCGGGCCGAGCTGGTGCGGACGGCGGCGGTGTTCGCGCGCCTCTCCCCGGAGCAGAAGGTCTCGCTGGTCGGGGCGCTGGACCCGGTGTCCTGGCTGGTCGTGCTGGGCTGGGCAGCCGTCGGGACGGCGACAGCCGAGCTCGCGCCCGGCCTGATCGAGCGGCTCCGGGGCGATCGAGCTACCTGACCGGACCGCGGAGCTCCCGCGCGATGGCCCGTGCGGCCGCCCGGGCATCGAGATTGATCTGCAGGAGCAGGCCCTTGAGCGGGTTCGACAGCCCGACGAAGCGCAAGCCCGGGACGCTCGTCCGGGCGCCGTTCGCCGGCGGACGGCCGCGGTCGTCGAGCACGCCGAGGTGCCCGACCATCGGCGCGAGCGCGGTCGTGTACCCGGTCGCGGCGATCACGGCGCCGGGTGCGAGACGGGTGCCGTCGGCCAGCACCGCCTCGCCGCCGTCGAAGCGCTCCAGCGCGGCCACGGGGGTGACCCGCCCGGCCTTCAGCTCCCGGATCAGACCGACGTCGATCGTCGGGGTGACCCCGGTTGCCCGCATCTGGGTGACGACGCCGCTGCGCGGGGCGGGCAGGCCGTACCGGGTGAGGTCGCCGACGAACCGCCGCTGGAGGAACCGGTTGATCGGGTCGGCCAGCCAGGCGGGGGAGAAGTCCATCGAGATCGCGAGCAGCGTCGTCGGGATCGGTCCGAGGGAGCGGGGCACCACGTTCGGTGGTGTGCGCACCGCGAGCCGGACGCGGGCGGCCCCGCCCTCGGCGAGGTCGGCGGCGATCTCCGCACCGGTGTTCCCGGCGCCGACGACCAGGACGTCCGTGCCGCGGTAGCCCTCCGGGCCGGTGTAGGACGACGCGTGCAGCAGCTCGCCGCCGAAGGAGTCCTGTCCCGGCCAGGCCGCCCGGACCGGCTCCCGGTTGTAGCCGGTGGCGATCACCACCTGCCGGACCTGCAGTGGCGCTCCGTCGGTGTGCGCCTTCCAGGAGTCGCCGTCCTGCTCGAGCCGCTGCACCTCCGTCCCGAAGCGGGGGGTCAGGCCGTGGTGCCCGGCGTACTCGGTCAGGTAGCGGGCGACGTCGTCCTTGGCCACCCAGCGGCCGAACCGGCGCGGCATCCGCAGCCCGGGCAGGGCGGACTGCACGCGCGGGGTGTGCAGGTGCAGCCGGTCGTAGCGCTTACGCCACGAGAGTCGCCGACCGCCCCACCGCGGTCCACCACGAGCACGTCCACACCCCGGCGGCGCAAGCAGGCGGCGACCGCCAGCCCCGCCGGTCCCGCTCCGACCACCAGCACATCCTCGTCCATTCCGACCTCCCGGCGGGAGGCTAGCGGCAGCGGCTAGCGACAGTGGCTCTCAGGCGGCGGAGAGAGCCCGGTCGAGGCCGTCGAGGATCAGGTTGAGCCCGTACTCGAACTCGTCGCCGTAGTCGTAGCCCGGCTGCAGGATGTGCTGCACGGTCAGCTCCGTGAGGTGCGGATACATGCCGTCGGGCATGCGCGCGAACATCTGCCGGCCGACCTCCTGCGCCTCCTCCAGGGTGTCGAACGGGAGGCTCCGCTGCTGCATCGCGAACCCGTAGATGTAGCCGTCCAGCGCGGAGAAGGCGTGCGCGGTCAGCTCGATCGAGAAGCCGGCCCGCCGAAGCGTCCCGATCACCGTGTCGTGGTGCCGCAGCGTGGCCGGCCCCGGCGCCGTCCGCGACTGCATCAGCGGCGTCGCCCAGGGGTGGCGGATCAGCGCCGCACGGGCCGAGACGGCCCGCTCGCGCATCGCCGTCCGCCAGTCGGGATCGCCGGGAGGGAGGTCGATCTCGGCGAACACCAGGTCGACCATGCCGTCGAGCAGGGCGTCCTTGTTGGCCACGTGCTTGTACAACGACATGGCCTCGACGCCGAGGTCCTCGCCGAGCCGGCGCATGGTGAGCGACTCGAGGCCACCGGTGTCGGCGAGGGCGATCGCGGCACGCAGCACCCGTTCCGGGCTCAGGCGTGCGCGGCCGTGCCCGGGATCTCTCGGTGGCATCGAGGGGCCCTCCTTTCGACTCTTGACTAGCTTACGTTGTAAGCGTAAGCCTTACAACGTAAGCCAGGCAGTGCACGTCAGGGACCCCCGGAGGAAGCATGAAGACCGAGCAGCGACAGACGAACCCGGCAGCCGGGACGGCGACGATGCGAGCAGTGGTCCAGGACGTCTACGGGGACACCTCCGACGTAATGCGGCTCGAGCAGATCGCCCGCCCCGAGCCAGGCCCCGGCCAGGTGCTGGTGCGCGTGGCGGCGGCGGGCGTCGACCGGGGCGTGTGGCACCTCATGGCCGGCAAGCCCTACGCGGCCCGGCTGGCCTTCGGCCTGCGCACCCCTCGGCACCCGGTGCGCGGGCGGGAGTTCGCCGGCCGGGTCGAGGCCGTCGGCAGCGGCGTCACCACGGTGCGGCCCGGCGACGAGATCTACGGCATGGGCGAGGGCACGTTCGCCGAGTACGTCCTGGCGTCGGAGTCGAAGGTGGCACCCCGCCCGGCGAACCTGTCGGCGGTCCAGGCCGCCGCGCTGTCGATCTCGGGGGTCACCGCCCTGCAGGCGGTGCGGGACCACGGCCGGGTGACGGCGGGCCAGCAGGTGCTGGTCATCGGTGCGTCCGGCGGGGTCGGCAGCTTCGCCGTCCAGATCGCGAAGGCATCCGGTGCCGAGGTCACCGGCGTGAGCAGCGCGGCCAAGGCGGATCTGGTTCGGGCGCTCGGCGCCGACTCCGTCGTCGACTACTCGGTGGGCGACGGCCTCGAGGTGGGCGAGCGGCGCTTCGACGTCGTCCTCGACATCGGCGGCGACCGGCCGCTCCGGCAGCTGCGGCGGGTCCTCACCCCGCACGGCAGGCTGGTGATCGTCGGCGGTGAGGGCGGCGGCCGCTTGCTGGGGATCGGTCGTCAGCTGCGGGCCGCGGCGCTGTCCCCGTTCGTCGGGCAGACGCTGGGCTTCTTCGTCGCGTCGGAGAAGGCGGCCGATCTCGTCCTCCTGACCGGGCTGGTCGAGTCCGGCCAGGTCACGCCGGCCGTCGACCGGACCTTCCCGCTGGCCGAGGCCGCTGCGGCCGTCACGTACATGACCGGCGGGCACGCCCGCGGGAAGGTCGTCGTCGAGGTCAGCCGGTGAGCTCCAGGGTCTGCATCGTCGAGGCGCGGACCTCGGCGAGCAGTGCCGGGTCCTGCGACAGCGAGCGGCCGTAGGAGGGGATGGCCTCCTGCAGCGCAGGGCGCCACGCGGGGATGCGGTCGGGGAAGCACCGTTCGAGCAGGGTGAGCATCGCCGACACCGCCGTGGACGCACCGGGGGAGGCGCCCAGCAGGCCGGCGACGGTGCCGTCGCCGCCGACGACGAGCTCGGTGCCGAACTGGAGGACGCCGCGGCCGGTCGCCGGGTCGCGCTTGATCACCTGGACGCGCTGACCGGCGGTGACCATGTCCCAGTCGTGCGCCTCGGCGGTCGGGACGAAGGAGCTCAGCGTCTGGTGCCGGTCGGCACCGGACTGCAGGAGCTCCGTGACGAGGTACCGGGTGAGGGCCAGCTCCGTACGTGCGACGCCGAGCATCGACCCCAGGTTGTCCGGCCGGATGCTGGTGGGGAGGTCCCAGAGCTTCCCAGCCTTGAGGAACTTCGGGGAGAAGCCGGCGTAGGGGCCGAACATCAGCGAGTGGTCGCCGTCGATCAGGCGGAGGTCCAGATGCGGGACCGACATGGGCGGGGCGCCGACCGCCGCCTGGCCGTAGACCTTCGCCTGGTGGCTGCTGACCAGCTCGGGGGACGTCGTCCGCAGGAACTTCCCGCTGACGGGGAACCCGCCGAACCCGCTGATCTCCGGGATCCCGGCCCGCTGCAGCAGCGGCAGCGCGCCGCCGCCGGCACCGACGAAGACGAACCGGGTGCGGACCGTCCGGCGCTCACCGGTGACGGCGTCCCGGACGGTGACGATCCAGCGGCCGTCGGTGGCGCGCTCGAGGCCCGAGGCCCGCTGGCCGCAGTGCACGGCGACGCCGCGATCGGCGGCGTCGTCGAGCAGCATCCGGGTGAGGGCGCCGAAGTTGACGTCGGTCCCGGCGGCAGACCGCGTGGCGGCGACGACCTGGCGAGGGTCCCGGCCGGCCATCATCAGCGGGATCCACTCCGCGAGCTCCGCGGGGTCCTCGCTGTACTGGAGACCGTCGAACAGCGGCTCCGCGGCGAGCGCCGCGTGGCGGGCCTGCATGTAGGCGCGGCCGGACTCGCCGGTGACGAAGCTGATGTGCGGGACCGGGGTGATGAACTCCTTCGGGGCGCCGGTCAGGCCCTCGCGGACCAGGTGCGACCAGAACTGGCGGGACACCTGGAACTGCTCGTTGATCGTGACGGCCTTCGACGGGTCCACCCGGCCGTCGGATCCCGCCGGCGTGTAGTTCAGCTCGCACAGCGCCGCGTGCCCGGTGCCGGCGTTGTTCCACGCCTGGGAGCTCTCGCTGGCGACGTCCGGTGCCGACTCGAAGACGGTGACGCTCCACTGCGGCGCGACCACACCGATCAGGGCGGCGAGGGTGGCGCTCATGATGCCGCCGCCCACGAGAACGACGTCAGGATTGGCGCTGTCAGGAACCGCGCTGGGAAGGGAACGCACGTCTGCCTCTCTGCTGTCCACGATGCGCCGGAGGCGCTGCTCCCCTTGATCGTCGGCCGAACAGGACGCTGACCTGTACTCCGGCGGGTGTGAGGTATCTCGACCTCGTGATCTTCGCCATGAAATACGGCTCGGGATCGGCCGTTGCGGCGGGAACAGGCCGCTCGCCGGGAGACGCCGGCGTCCTCCTCAGGGGCGGGAGACGCCGTCGAGGTAGTGCCACCGGTCCGCGTCGCGGACGAACCTGCTGTTCTCGTGCTGCGCGCCGGCCGCGCCGCAGCGCACGTAGGAGGCACGGAACTCCACTCTGCCCTCGGCCGCGAGCAGGGTGCCGCCGGTCGTGGCGAGCACGTCCAGCCCGGTCCACCGCACGTCGGGATCGAGGTCGAGCGACGGCGGTCGGGTCGTCGGGTGCCACGTCCGGAGCAGGTAGCCGACGTCACCGAGCACGAACGCGCTGTACCGCGACCGCATCAGCTGCTCGGCCGTGGCCGCTGTGCCGGCATCCTCGTGGAGCCGGCCGCAGCACTCGTCGAGCGGCAGGCCCGTGCCGCAGGGGCAGCGTCGCGGAGGCACCGGGCCAGTCTCCCCGAGGAGCTCGCGGTGCCGGCGCGGGCCGGCCTTGGGAGAGTGGCCCGATGAGCGATACCCCGATCAGTCGCTTCCCGGTGACGCCCCGGGAGGAGGTACCGGCCGATCTCGCCGAGCGGTTCGCCGACGTCGAGCAGCGGTCGGGCTTCCTGCCCAACATCTTCGCCGCGCTCGCCTGGCGACCCGAGGAGGCCCGCGCCTTCTTCGCCCTGCACGACACGCTGATGGACAAGGAGACTCCGGGCCTGTCGAAGGCCGACCGGGAGCTGATCGTGGTGGCGACCAGCGCAGTCAACGACTGCCTGTACTGCGTCGTCGCGCACGGCGCCGTCGCGCGGATCCGCAGCCGGGACCCCTACCTGGCCGACCAGGTCGCCGTCGACTGGCGCAAGGCCCCGCTGTCGCCGCGGATGCACGCCGTCCTGGAGGTGGCGACCCGGCTGGCCGCCGAGCCCGCGGCGGTCACCGGGGCGGACCTCGCGCTGCTGACCGGCCAGGGCCTCACGCAGGACGACGTCTGGGACGTCGGGATGATCACCTCGCTGTTCGCCTTGTCCAACCGGGTGGCGCACTTCGCGGCGCTGATGCCGAATCCGGAGTTCTACCTGATGGGGCGCATCCCCAGGGCGTAGCCGGCGCCGGTCTCAGCGGTCGCGGTCGACCATGAAGGGCACGAGGTCGCGCACGAATCGGCGGGCGGGCGAGTCGGGCACGCCGGCGAAGGCCTCCTCGAAGGTCAGGGCGGCCGACCGGGCGATGCCGCGGGCGAACTCGTCGGCGAAGGCGACGCTCCCGTGGTCGTGCATCATCGCCAGGATGCGGGCGGCGATGTCGCCGGTCCGCTGGGCCGGCTCCAGGGCCAGGTAGCCGGCGACGGACGCGCGGTCGCGGGCGCTCGCCGCGGCCAGCAGATGGATGACCATCAGCGTCCGCTTCCCCTCGCGGAGGTCGCCGAGCGCTTCCTTCCCGTACAGGGCGGTGGACCCGGTGAGGTTCAGGATGTCGTCGCGGATCTGGAAGGCCGCCCCCAGGAAGAAGCCGAAGCGGAGCATCGCGTCGAGGTCCGGTGACCGGCCTCCACCCGTGCCCGTGCCGATCAGCGCCCCCACCCGCAGCGGCAGCAGCGTGGTGTACCAGCAGGTCTTCCGCATGATCAGGTCGAGGTAGTCGTCCGGCGTGAGGTCGATGCGGCCGTCCCGTTGCCAGCCCAGCTCGCGGGCCTGCCCGTCGACGGTCAGCCGGGCCATGAAGTCGAACTCCGACCAGATCCGGGCGGCGAGACGGCGGCCGAGCGGGCCCTCGTTGTCCCGGAGCGCCCCCAGCGCGAGCACCGCGAGGCCGTCGCCGGCGTTGACGGCCAGCCCGCGGCCGTACTGCTGGTGCAGGGTGGCCTCGCCGCGGCGCAGCTCGCTGTCGTCCTCGACGTCGTCGTGGACGAGGAAGGCCGTGTGCAGGAGCTCGAGTGCCGCCGCCGACGGCAGGGCGTCGTCGGCCTCGCCGCCGAAGGCCTCGCAGGTGGCCAGGCACAACGCGGGCCGCAGGCCCTTGCCGCTCCGGCCGAGGTACTCGGCGGCGGGAGCCCGGAGGTACTCCGACATCCCTTCGGCCGGGAGGTACGAGTGCACCGCCCGGCGGGACATGACGCCGTACCGCTCGAGCTCGTCGGCGAACCCGGGGACGGTCATGGGCCGGACTCCCGCGGAGCGCGCACCGCCAAGCGTAGCACCATCGGCTCGGCGGGCGCCGCGGAGGTCATCACCAGGCCGAAGTAGCAGCCGGCGGGTTGCGCGGCAGGCACCACGACGCGGACCCGTACCTCCTGGGAGGTGCCGGCCGCCAGGAGGCCGACCCGATCCGGCACGACCGACAGCGCGTCGGCGCCGATGCGGTGCCCGTCCGACGCCACCAGGCCCGACACGGTGAGGCCGATCCCCGGTGCCGCGGACGACGTCGTGTTGTGGATCCAGAACGACGCCCCGGTGCCGGAACCGGGCTCCGTGGCGGGCAGGACGAGCGTCGGGGTGGCCTCGTCGTGGGCGCCCTCGCTGCGGAGCAGGGTCGAGGTCGCATCGACCAGCCGGGACCAGGCCCCGGCCATCGCGACGGCGGTGTCCACCATGCGGCCGGACCCGGCGTCGTCGAGCGGGGCCGACGCGGCCGGCCCGTGGCGCGAGATGGCCCGATCGACGATCTCGGCATACCGGTCCACCACCGCGGCGGCCGAGAACAGGCCGAACCGCTGCACCTCGCCCACGAGGTCCCACGCCCCGGCAGCGAGGCCCGGCCCCGCGGTCATGCCGCGGTCCCGCGTGAGGCGGGCCGTCCCACGGCGCCGGACAGGACCGCCCGGGCCGCCAGGACGCCGGAGCGCGCGGCGGCCTCGATGCACCCGGCGTCGAGGCCGCAGGCGGTCCAGTCGCCGGCGACGGCGAGGTTGACGAAGCCTGTCCGCCCCGGAGCCAGCCGGTGCCGCCCGGATCCCGGAAGGGACTGCACGTAGCGGTCGGACGGGTCGACGTTCGCCCGGACGTACTGCGCGTGCAGTCGCTCCGGCCCGGCCCGGCCCGCGGCGTCCCACAGCAGTTCCCACCGGAAGCCCGGCCAGAGCGCGGCCACCTCGCCGTCGAGGAACTGGGTCAGCGTCGTCCGGACGGTCTCGTCGCCGGTTTCCGTATCCCCGTCGGGCAGCGCGCCGCACAGGTAGGCGATGCTGCGCGGCGCACCGGGGGAGGGCCACTCCTCGCGCGGCAGGAGGTGGGACATCGACGCCCACGTGTCGAACGTGTCGCCGAAGCCGGAGAGGGTGACGCCGGGCGGGCCGTGCCACCCCAGCTCGCGCTCCGATGCGTCGAGCCACAGCTGGGCCGAGCGCGTGCCCACGGTGGCGACCCGGTCCACCATGGTCTGCCAGGCCGGGTCGGCGGCCACCAGTTCGGCGGCGACGTGCGGAACCATGCCGACGGACACCGCCAGCACGGCCACGTCGAAGTCCTCGCCGGCGCGCAGCGTCTCGGTGCCGGCTCCCTCCATCGGTCCTGGGTGGGATTCCAGCCGGTCGCCGGGATCTTCGGCGAGCTGGTCGACGAGCGGCCGGTCCGGCCAGCACGGAAGTCCGCCGACCCGGATCAGCGGGTCGTACCGGCTCCTCCCGGGCGCCAGGTCGGACTGCCGCGTGAGCTCGATCGAGGCCACGGAGCGCGCGGGACCGAGCCGCAGCCGGTCGAGCCGGCGGAAGAACCGGAACTCCACGCCCCGCCGGACGAGCGCCTGGTAGAGGGGGGCGAACACGATCTCGCCCATCCCGGCCTGCATCCGCCAGAAGAGCGAGCCCTTGAAGTCGAAGAGCATGCGCCCGGCGAGCGAGAGGCCGAGACCCGCGGCGAACCGCGGCCGGGCCCGGTCGCCCCCGACGTAGGCGAAGGTGAGGTCGTACATGCCGCGCACGACGGGGGAGTCCAGGGTCTCGGCGGCGGCGCCGTGACCGGCCAGCCACTCCCGGAAGTCGAGGTGGTCGATGCGGTCGTAGCCGTTCCCGGCGAGCAGGCCGTCGGCCGCCATGCCCTGCAGGCACGAGACGACCAGGTCGACCAGTTGCCACGTCCGTCGCAGCGCCGGGTCCGCCGTGAGGGCGGCCCGGACGTCGTCGCGGGAGGTGCGGAGCGCGGCGGCGAGGGACTGCGCGAGCGGGATCTCCCGGAGGCCGCCGGCGGCCAGGCGCGACGTCCGCTCGAGCCCCTCCAGCAGGGCGGCCAGCGCCGCGAGGGAGGCGCCGCGCAGCAGCGGGGCCAACTCGGAGCGTCCTGGGCCCGGGACGGGGGACGTGCTCAGGAAGATGCGGCCCCGCTCCCGCGGGAGGGCGGCGCTGCGGAGGAAATCGGCGAGGAGGCCGAGCCCGCGCGTCGCCACGTCCACCGGCGTCAGCGTCCGGTCCTCGGCCCCGGGTTCGCCGGGAACGGCGTCGTTGCCGGAGAACCGGGTCACGAAGGAGGTCCACGAGTCGCCGTCCCGGTCGGCGAGGCCCACGTCCCCCGTCGGCGTCACCGCCTGCTGCCACGTCCGGACGGGGCACCCCGGGTCGGTGCGGTCCCGGTCCAGCTCGCCGTAGACCTCCCGGAGGAGACGGAACGTGGCGTCGTAGTAGCCCAGCAGGACGTGCAGCCCGTGTTCCTCGATCCGTCCGTGCGGGCCACGGCTGCTGGCGCCCTTGCCCCCGAGACGCCAACCGCGCTGGTAGACGCAGATGGAGTCCAGCCGTTCGCGCCAGTCGCCGGAGCTCAGCTCCCAGGCGGTGGTGAGTCCCGCCATCCCTCCGCCGAGGACGACGACGCGCGGGAGCGGCACGTCAGGAGCCGAGGAGGTCGTCGGCCGCGGCCGTGTCGTCGGTGACCGGCGCCGGGGGCAGGTCGGCCCTCGCCTCGGCGAGCACGGTGCGCCAGTCGTCGGGCCGGGCGGCCGCAGGCACGCGCGCCAGCTGGACGGCGGCGCGCAGTCGGGCCACCCGCGCCCCCTGCTCGGTCGCGATGCGGACTGCCTCGGTCAGGTCGGCCACCGCCCGGTCGGCGTTCCCGCCGCGGGACAACGTGTAGAGGGCGCGCTGCCGCAGGAGCTCGGGCAGGTGCAGGTTCTCGCCGGCCTTGTGCACCAGGAGGAGCGCCTCGTCGATGAGCTCCGCGGCCCGTTCGACGTCGTCCGCCTGCGCATGGAGGTGCGCGAGGTAGGCCAGCGCCGAGGCGACGAAGGCCTCGTGGCCCATCAACCGCAACGTCGCGATGGCCTGCTCGAGGAACGCCCGGTCGGCGGCGAGGTCCGGCGTGTCCGCGGCGAGGTAGGCCGACCCCAGGGAGATCCAGTAGGCGTAGCCGTGCAGCTCACCGAGGGCGACGACCTCGGCCCCGAGCCGGCGGGCGGCGTCGTGGTCCCCGAGGAAGCGCCGGATGAACGCGGCGTAGGTCTTGACGAACGCGAGGCTGAACGGGCCGCGCGGGAACCCGACCTCCTCGGCGCGGCGGATCGCCTCCCGCTCCCAGTGCTCGGCTGCTGCCCGTTCCCCCCGGACGGCGCTGACGCAGGCCAGCGCGATCGTCGAGGCGGCGACGGGGTCGTTGGGCAGGGGCCAGAACGGGGAGACGGTCTGCTCGGGGGGCCGGTCGGCGAAGCCCTCGACGGCGCGCTCCAGCTGGGCTTGGGCAGCGCCGAGGTGGCCCTCGTAGAACTCGAGGTAGCCCGCGCAGGACTGCACCTCCGGCTCGAACCAGCTGAAGGCGGCCTGGCCGACCATGCTGAGGAGCCGGTCGATCACCCCCTGGGCCGTGGTCAGGTCGCCGCTGGTGAGCCAGACACCCCAGATGGCGATGAGCGAGGGCAGCACCTCCGCCCGCCCGAGGCGGGTGGCCAGCACCTCGGCCCGCCGGTGGTCGGCCTGGACCTCCGGCGCGGCGTAACCCCGCATCGAGCTGACGCTCAGCGCGCGGAGCATCCGGGCGGTGAGCTCGGTCAGGTCCCGCTCGTCCGACCCCGGCAGTTCCTGCACCAGCTCCACGGCACGCGACAGCAGCCGGGCCGCCTCGAGGTTCGCCCCGCGTCCCTGCTCCGCCTGGGCGGACACGATGTAGAGGCCGGCCGCCCGCTGGGCCTCGCCCGCCAGGTCCAGGTGCTGGGCGATCAGCGCGGGCTCGCCGTCGTGGGCGGCGATCGTGTCCGCCACGGCCGCATGGGTGGCCCGCCGCACATCGAGTACCTGGGTCTCGTAGGCGGCATCGCGCATCAGGGCGTGGCGGAACCGGAAGGTCCCTGCCGACGGGCCGACCGGTTCGACGATGCCCTCGTCGGCCAGCAGCCGGAGCTGCTCGGTCACTGCGTCCTCGTCGCCGATGACCGAGGAGACGGTGGCGGCGTCGAAGGTCGGCCCCACGGTGGCGGCCACCTGGACGACGCGCAGGTTGACGCCGGGTGCCTTCAGCCGGGACGTGAACAGCTCCTGGAGCCGCAGCGGGATCGATTTGTCGCGGGTGGCGTCGAGATAGGAGCGGGTGAGCTCCTCGATGAACAGCGGGATCCCCTCGGCCTGGTCGATGACCGAGGCCCGCCGGTCACCCGCCAGCTCCTCGCCGGCGGCCAGGTTGTCGATCAGGGCCGTGGCGGCGCTCGGGTCGAGCCGACCGAGGTGGAGGACGCAGACCGTTCCGGTCCACGGGATCGGTGCCGCGTCGCGGGTCGTGGCCACGGTGAGGAGCCCGGGGGGCAGTCGTTCGACCAGCCTGCCGAGCATGGCGAGCGTGGACGGGTCCGCCCAGTGCAGGTCCTCGACGACCAGCAGTCGCGGCGCGACCCCCGCCAGTGCCGACACCCACTCCACGAGCCGGTTGAGGGTCTCGTCGAGGAAGGCGGTCGGGTCGAGCTCCGGAGCGGGGAACCCGGGGGCGGCCACCCCGATGAGGGCGCCGAGGAACGGGACCGACCGCGCCGGGTCCAGGCCGAGCGCGGTGAGGTGGGTGACGAGCGGCTCGAGGCGGTCGGGATCGCCCGTCTCGCCGAGCACCCGCTCGAGCAGCCGGGCCAGGGGCCACAGCGAGACGTTGGCGTAGTAGGGGAGGCAGCCCACCCCGAGCACCCGGCCGCCGCTGGCCTCCACCCGGTCGAGAATCTCTGCGACCAGCCGGGACTTGCCGATGCCCGCCTCGCCGACCAGCAGGAACGCCGCGCCCGCCGACGGGCCGGTGCCCTCGCGGACGCCGTCCCACGCGTCCAGCATCCGTTGCCGGGGCTCCTCCCGGCCGACCAGGCCCGCCTTCCGGTACCGCTCCACCTCGAAGCGAGCCGCCGCGTAGCGAGGGCGTTCCACCGCGAAGACCTCGACCGGGCGGCTGATGCCCTTCATCTGCCGCTCGCCGAGGGAGTGCATGTAGAAGTCGGCGTCGACCAGCTGCCGGGTGACGTCGCTGATCACCACCATGCCGGGCTCGGCCGCCTGCTGGATCCGGGCGGCCAGATTGGTCACCAGACCGACGATCGAGTCACGCTCGGCGACGGAGGGGTCGGTGCTCAGGTCGGTGACCACCACCCGGCCGGTGTGGATGCCGACGCGGACCTCGGGGGCGACGCCGAAGCGCCGGGCCAACTCGGTGTGGGCGTCCCGCAGGGCCACACCGAGATCCAGACCGGCGAGGACGGCCCGCCGGGCGTCGTCCTCGTGCGGTTCCGGGTACCCGAAGGCGGCGAGGATGCCGTCGCCCAGGTACTGCATGACGTAGCCGCTGTAGCGGCTCACGGCCTCCCGGGCCGCCGTCCGGTAGAAGGCGTAGATGTCCCGGAGCTGCTCGGGTTCGACCCGCTCGGACAGCATGGTGGAGCCCACCAGGTCGGAGAACAGGATGGTCATCAGTGCCCGTTCCCCGGACGGGCCCAGCTGGCGGGCGGCGACGAGTCGGAGGATGCGGGCAGCGCGCGGGTTGTCGGGATCGACGGCGCGCACCTCCTCGGCGGTCACCCGGGCCGGTTCGAGGTCACTGGCCGCCAGCGACGTCTCCGCGGCGGTCAGCAGACGTTCGAGCAGCCGGTCGAGCCTCGTCTCCGCCGAGGACGTGAGAGAGGCCACGGTGCTCAGGCCCCCGTGGCCTGCGAGACGTAGAAGTGCACGGGGGCGAGCAACCGGCCGTCCGGGGTGTTGAGGTCGCCGACGTACAGCCCGTGCGGGACCGTTGCATCGCGTACCTGCACCCGCGCCCCGACCGTCCCGTCCGGGAGCGCCTGCACGGTGACGGCGACGTCCCGGGCGGGGATGGTGGCGGTGCTCGCGTCGATGGACAACAGATCGGTGCACACCAGCCGGTCGGACCCGGTGAGCCCGGGCACCATGACGACGCTCCCCCCGACGTCGGCGGGAGCGGCGCCCGCCGCGGTCGTGCCTCCGCGGCGACCGGCCTCACGTGGCATCCCCGGCGGCGTCAACCCGGCGTCGAGCCCTTCCCGGGCGATCTCGTCGACGGTGTCCGTCCACACGTTCCACGCCGTGGCCCAGTCCTTGGCGAGCCGGGACCAGACCACCGCGCTGTCGGCCAGGACATCGTCGGCCGAGTACGCCCTCGACCGGATCCGGGACGTCGCGTCGCTGCCCAGCTCGATGTAGGGACGGGCGGAATCGGCCAGGAACGTCGCCCAGGCATCCATGGTGGTGACGCACGAGGACGGGTCGAGAGGGGGAGTGTGCGTCGGTTCGGTCGGCACGCTCTTGGTGCCGCCCTCCACGGCAGCGCGGATCCAGTCCGTCCAGAACGGGCACACCAGCCGGGCGACGCGGTCCCACCAGTCGTCGGTGAAGCTGACGATCTTGAGCACCTGCACCCGCCGTGCCGTGCCCAGCTCGGTGACGAGGAGGAAGCCCCGGTCGACGTCGATCTCCCGGTCGAGGCTGACGTCGAGGTCGTAGGTCATGCCGGCCGCGCCCTGGCCCCGCCAGTAGCTGCAGCGGAGCAGCGTGTTCACCAGCTTGACGAGGCGCACCTCCTCATGGAAGACGCCGTGCCAGTGCTGGTCGGCGGCCGGGGGCGGGCTGATGTCGATGGGAGCGGGCGGGGACAGGAGCAGCTCCATCCGCCGGAAGAACGCCGGCCCCCATCTCGACCAGTTGCGGGGATCGACCCAGTCGGCCACGTGCTCGAAGGGTGCATCGGTTTCGAACTCGGAGAAGACCCACGTCGCGCGGACGCCGCCGATCTTCACCTCCCGGATCGTGCAGACGTTCTCGCCGACGAACGCCGTCTCGTGGTGGGCGAAGGCCGACGCGCTGCGCGTCGTGTCGAACGGGACGCCGTCGGCCGCCGATCGGACGAGATCGTCCAGGAGGTCCTCCGGCGCGAGATCCGGGGCGTCGCGCTCGGGCCGATCGCGTCGGAGCGCCAGGGCGGAGTCCACCACGCCGCGGTACTCGTCCTGGAGGGACTCGTGGTCGGGCAATCCGGCCCGCGCCACGTCGTACAGGACGGCGAGGCGCTCCGATACCGGGATCTCCTCCGCGGAGGCCGCGGCGACGCGCCGCAGGCAGCCGCCGACCGTGAGGTCGCGGAACTCCGGCAGCACGCCGAGGTCGATGTCGCTGAAGTCAGGCGACTGGGCGTGGAGGAAGTAGAGGGCGCGGTAGCGGGCTTCGACGTCCGGGTCGCCGGTGTCCGGGGGGAGTGTCATGTCGGTCCGCTTCGACGTCGCGTGACCGGCAACGGAACCCGAGTCTGTGCCTGCAGCCGCAGCGCGTGGTCAGGGCGCCCCGTGCCGTTCCGGTCGATGTCCCCCGGATCGTCGGGCCGCCGTGCGGGTGAGTGAACGGTCTAAGGCGCGCCTCGGCCGCATCGGGCGGTCGGCCCGCCCTCTGGTGAGCGCGCCGGAACCGCCTGGAGCCGACCGGGAACTCTGCGTTCCCGCCGGATGACGCCCTGGCCGGCCGGACGGGTCGCCCGGGCCCGGCCGACCGGGCCCCGGCGGGCTCTCGTCGGCCGGGCGCAGGCCACCTCAGGAGGAGCGGTCGGCCCCCGCCGTGGCCGGTAGGCCGTTCTCCGCGTCCTCGGCGGGCATCTCGCCCGCGGTGTTGCCGACGAACGTCGTCGTCGAGGTGCCGTCGCGCTGCGCCGGGGGCCGCATCCGCCCCGGCGGCAGGGCGGCCGGGTCGGCGCGCCCCCACTCGTTCTCGACGCCGGCGAGCAACGCCTCCAGGTAGGAGCGGAGCTGGGTGCGGGTGGCCTGGCCGAAGGCCTTCAGGTAGGCCACCTGCTCCTGGAGCTCCTCGACGTTGCGGTCGCCGGCCTCGGGGGTGCCCGGGGTCATCCGGGCCGCGGCCTCCTGGGCCGCCTGGATGATCGCCCCCGCGTTCTCCCGGGCCTGGCGGATCTCCTCCTCGTACGTGGTCCGCGCCTCGCTGGTCATCTGGCGGCTGAACTCCTCCGCCTCGGCGACGTAGTTGTCCGCGGTCTGCTGGGCGGCGGACAGGATGCGCACCGCCTGGTCGCTGGGCGCATCCGGGATCACCACGCCGTCGACCTGGGCCTGCAGGGAGCGCACGTGGTCACGCAGCGCCGCCTTCTCGGCGTAGAGGCGGCCGAGTTCCTCGGCGACCCGGCTCAGTACCCGGTCCACCTCGGAGTCGACGTAGCCGGGCCTCATCATCGAGGCGCGGGTGAACCGCACGTTGTGCAGGTCTGCCGGTGTGAGACCTCGGTCGCCGTTGGCGGACATCTCGTGGTCGGTGGTCATTCGGTCACCTCTCCGTCAACACTGGGCCCCGGTCGGCTGGGGGCGAAGATCTCCATGGAAATTCGTTCGCTGGGTACGCCGTGCTGGACGAGCCGGCTCACGGTGTCCTCCACCATGACGGCCGGGCCCGCCACGCAGATCTCCCGGCTGGACCACGGTCCGTGGCGCAGGACCACGTCCCCGACGTCGCCGTGCTCCAGGGAGGAGATCTTGTCCTCGGAGACCGCGTACGTGACGGTCAGCCAGGGGTTGTCGTGCTGGAGCCGCTGCAGGTCGGCCCGGTCGTAGATCTGGTCCTCGGTGCGGTTGCCGACGAACAGGTCGACGCGTCGGGCCGGGCCCTTGCGGGCGACCTGGTCGATCAGGGCCTTCAGCGGGGCCAGGCCCATGCCGCCGGCGACGAGGAGGAGGTCGCGGTCGGACTCGCCGTCCAGGGCCAGGTGCCCCACCGGCGGGCCCAGCCGGAGCACGTCACCGACGCCGGTCCGGCGCACCAGCGCGGAGCTGACGGGGCCGCCGTCCCGCGCCTTGACGTGGATCTCCAGGAGACCGTCCGGGCGCGGTGCGTTGGCCGGTGAGTAGTAGCGCCACAGCCGCGGCCGGAGATCGGTCTCGAGCGAGACCGACTGCCCGGCCAGGTAGTCGTAGCGCGCGCGGGGCCGCACCTGCAGGACGGCGACGTCGATCGTGCGGCGCTCGTGGGCGACGACATCGGCCTCCCACCACGCGGGCTGCTCGGCGGCCTCGTCGGCCGCCGCGACCATCACCTCGGCCACCAGGGTGTAGGCCTCGGTCCAGTCCTTGGCGAGCTCCGGCGTCCACTCGTCGTCGAAGTGCTCCAGCGTCGCGAGCAGGCTGGCGCCGACGGCGGGATAGTGCGCCGCCACGGTCCCGAACTTCCGGTGGTCGCGCCCGAGCTGCTGCAGGATCGGCACCAGCGCGTCCAGGTCGTCGACCCGCGCGACGACGTCGCCGAGGGCCGAGAAGAGCCGGTCGCGCTGGTGGGCCATCGACACCGGGAACAGCTGCCGGGTCTCCGGATGGCTGAGGAACAGGTGCGAATAGAAGTAGAGCGGGGCCTCGTCCCCGGTCGCGGCGGACTTGGCGAAGTTGGCCCGCATCGCGGGAATGTCCACGGAGCTTTCTCCTCGGAATGGGCGTCCGGCCGCCGGGACGGTGCCGGCGGAGTCGGACGGGTCGATGGGAGGGCGGCGTCAGCCGGCCGCGGGGGCGCTCCGCTCGGTCGCGCCGGGGGTCTCCTCGGTCGCGAGATCGGCCTGCCAGAGATCCGGCCCGAACACCTCGTACTGGATGTCGCGGGCGGCCACCCCGAGGTCGATGAGGGCGCTGCGGACCGCCTGCATGAAGGGCAGCGGGCCGCAGAGGTAGTACCCGGCGTCGTCCGGCAGCTTGACGTCGTCGAGGTCCATCTTCCCGGCGTGCACCTCGATCGGCAGCGGGCTCTCCGCGCTCTGCCCGTCGTCACGGCGCTCGTACCAGACGTGCGCGGCGGCGCCGGGCAGGAAACGGACGTCCTCGAGCACCTGCTTCCGGAGGGCGAAGGACTCCTCGTCGACGTCGGCGTGCAGCAGGGTGATCGGCAGGTGCGACCCGGCCGCCGCCAGGTGGGAGAGCATGCCGGCCATCGGGGTGATGCCGATGCCGGCGCTCGCGAACACGACGGGGCGGGAGTCGTCGAGGACGACGTCGCCGAAGGGGAGCGACGTCGTCAGCCGGTCACCGACCTGCACCGACTCGCAGAGCAGGTTGGACACCTCGCCCTCGGGCTTGCCGTTCCCCCGCACGCGCTTCACCGAGAACTGGCGGTGCTCGCCGTCGTCGGCCTTCGTGAGGCTGTACTGCCGCGGCTGTCGCACGCCGTCGGGCGTCGGCACCTGCACGGTCACGTACTGGCCGGGCAGCGAGGTCTTCACGATGCGGTCGTCGGTCTTCCGGAGCCGGAACGTCACGACGTCCGCGGTCTCCTGGATCTTCTCGGCGACCTCCCACTCGCGCCAGACCGTCTCCGGCCGCACGCCGCGGGCGCTGTAGAGGCCGCGCTCCTGGTTGATCAGCGCGTAGGCCATCAGCCAGTAGACCTCGTCCCACGCGGCGGCCACCTCGGGTGTGACGGCGTCGCCGAGGACGTCGACGATCGCCCAGAACAGGTGCTCGTGGACGACGTCGTACTGCGCCGGCGTGATCCCGAGGGAGGCGTGCTTGTGCGCGATCCTCGAGAGCAGGTGCTCGGGCAGCTGCTCCGGCACCTGCACCAGGGAGCTGGCGAAGACCGCGACGGATCCGGCGAGGGCCATCTGCTGCGTCTTCTCGGCCTGGTTGCCGCGGTTGAAGACGCCGTCCAGGAGTTCGGGGTGTTCCCCGAAGAGGTGGAGATAGAAGCGGGTCGCGATCTCTTCGATGTTCTCCGCGACGACGGGGAGCGTCGCCTCGATCACGGGTCGGGATCGGTCGGAAAGCACGTGGTCTCCTTGCCAGTCGACGAGCCCCCCGCTGGCAGCGGTCACGTTCCGCTTGTCTTGCGTTACCCGTTCTACCCGATGGCAGGCGATCGAGTTCCGCCCGGGCGTGTCGCCGGCGTCCGGATCCGGTCCTCCGGCTCTGTCTGCGAAGGGTCTTCCTAGGGCATACCTGACGCATGCATCCCGTCGAGGCTCCGTCGAGCAACGCAGGTGTCGGGCTGTTGCTCGCGACGCTGGCGGCGGTGCTGTTCGCCGTGGGAGCCGTCCTTCAGCACGAGGCGGCGGACCTGAGCCGGACGCCGACGGGGCTGAGCCTCCGTCTCCTGGTGAAACGGCGGCGGTGGATGCTGGGCCAGGCCGCCACCATGCTCGGCACCACGTCGCAGGTGGCCGCGCTTGCCGTCGCGCCGGTCGCGGTGGTGCAACCGATGCTCGCGGCGGCACTGGTCGTCGCCCTCGCGATCCGGGCGGTCCGCAACAAGCAGGCGCCGCTGCGGCTGGAGCTGCTGGGCGCCGCGCTGACGACCGGCGGGCTGGCGGTCTTCCTGCTGGCTGCCCAGCCGGCCGCGGGCCACCTGGCGGCCCCGCCGTCCACACTCGAGATCGCCGTCGCGGTCGTCGTCTCGATCGCCCTCGTGGCCGGGGCCACCCTGTTCGGGCACGGGGCCCACGGGGCGCTCGCCTGCGGGGCCGCGGCCGGGATCGCCGCAGGGATCGGCGCCGTGCTCATCTCCGTCGGGATCCGGAGCCTCCGGGAGGGGGGCTGGGTGCATGCCTTTGCCGGCGTGGCGGTCTGGGGAGCGATCGTGGTAGCCGTCGTCGCCGTTCTGGGCGGGCAGCAGGCCTACGCGCGGGGCTCGCTGGCCTGGTCCCTGCCGGCCCTCATCCTGCTCGACCCGCTCGCCGCCGTCCCCGCCGCGCGGCTGCTCCTCGGGGAGCGCCTGGAGCCCGGCCACGCCGCCATCTGGATCCCGGCAGCCGTCGTCGCCGCCATCGGCGTCGTCGTGCTCGCACGTACCGGCGAACGGCGTACCCGGGCGCACTCGTTGTCGCCGGCCGCCCGAGGGGCCGAGGGGTCCCCGCCGGAGGCCCCGCCGGTCAGCGACCGACGGTCATCGACGTGATCACCACGGGGACGTTCGGCGCGCCGCCGCCTGCCGTCGCCTCGAACGAGCCGTCGTTGCCGGCGGCCGCGATCTGGTCGAGCACCGCCAGCCCCGCCTCGTCGACAACACCGACGGCGGTGTAGTCGGGAGCGAGCTCGGTGTCGGTGAAGCAGAGGAAGAACTGGCTGCCTGTCGAGCCGGGCATGCCGGAGTTGGCCATCGCGACGGTGCCCCGCGGGTAGCCGGTGGCGGGGGTGACCTCCTCCGCGAACCGGTAGGTCGGGCCGCCCGACCCGGAGCCGGACGGGTCACCGCACTGGAGCACGCCGAAGGTCTCCTCGTTGACCTCGCGGTGGCAGGAGGTGCCGTCGAAGAACTCCTGCTCGGCCAGGTGGACGAAGCTCGCCGACGCACAGGGTGCGCCGGCCCGGTCGAGCGTGAGCCGGAGAGCGCCGGCGTTCGTGGTCATGGTCAGGGACGCGGTGCCGCTGGTCGGGACCTGTGCGGGCGGGGTGCCGACGTCGACGAGGTTCGGGTTCCCCGACGAGTCCGGCACGAAGGAACAGGTCCCGGCAGCGTTCCCCGACGCGGTCGCGCCTGCCCACGGATCGAGGGCGTCGGTGGACGGTGCCGGCAGCTCGGCCTCGTCCTCGACGCCGGCCAGGTCGTCGATCGCCAGGTCGTCGATCGCCACGTAGTCGTCGACGTGACCGGTCATCGTCAGGACGGCCACTGTGACCGCCGCGTACAGCACCGCGGCCCCGATTAGCCCAGCGCCGAAGGCGATCCAGTAGCGGCCGTCGGGGTGCCCGGCCCGCCGAGCACGGCCGGACGCGAGTGCCGCCGGGATCAGGCCGAACAGCCCGAACAGGACGGTGATGACGATGGTGGGCGCGAGGCCGGGCGCCGGCTCCCGGGGCGGGGAAGGGATGCCCCATGCCGGGGTGCCGTACCCCGGTGGTCCTGCTGCCAGGCAGGCTGTGGTGGCGGCGGCCAGCCGCCCGGGGTCGTCACCGGGCCGGTCGGTTGCGCTCGACCGGGGCCGGGGAGCCCGCTGCTGTCTCACTCGCGTTCATGCATCTCCCTCAGCGCTGCGTCCCGCTGGATGCGGAGCCTGCAGATGGTGCCTGGAATCGGCCGCGCCTGCCAGCAGCCCTGTGGACGGCGGTCGGCCGCCCGGTTCAGCGACGGAATCCGGTGAGGGAGATGCGCACCGGGCCGGCACCGATGACCACGCCGGGTCCCTCACCGAGGGTCTTCATGCGCAGTCCCCACCACAGGCGCGGGGTCACGGCCAGCTCCAGGGTCGGTGCCTCGGCGGGGGCAGGCAGGGGGCTCTCAGCGGTCCCGGGCACCGCCGCGATCGGCACCGGCACGCCGCGAGCCGGCCGGGCCACCGGCATCGGCGCGGCCTGGCGCAGGTCGTCGAGGAGGTCGTCGCGGAGCGTCCGGGTGCGGCTCGGCCGTGCGGCGACCTGGTCTGTGGCGCTCATGGGGCAACCCTTTCGGCAGCGTCGAGAACCTCGTCGGCGAGAGCCAGGTAGGCCGCCGCCACGGGGCTGGTGGGGGAGGAGAGCACGACCGGGCGCTTGGCGAGCGTGCTCGTGGGAACCCGGCGGGACATCGGTACGCGCGTCGTCAGCAGGGGGAGCCCGGTGTCGGCCAGCGCGCCGGCGACCTCCCGGGCGGCCCGCCCGTGCTGGTCCCACGCCGTGCATGCGACCCCGATGAGCACCGCGGAGGTGTTCTCGTAGGCCCGGTGCTGGTCGAGGAACGCCGCGACGCGCGCCGCGCCGACGGCCGAGCCGGGGTCGCTGGTGAACACGGTCAGCACGGTGTCCGCGGCACACACCGCAGCCAGGGTGAGGGCGCCCAGGTCACCCCTCGTGTCGAGGACGACGTGGTCGTAGTCGCTCAGCAGGGAGCGGAGCACCCGGCGGACGCTGGTGGTCAGGCCCCCAGTGCTCGTCAGGTACGCGGCGGTCGTCTCCAGTTCGGGATGCGCGGGGAGGAGGTCGACCCCCGGGGCGACGGCGTGCCGGACGACGGCCCTCGGGTCGGCCAGCGGATCCTCCAGCAGCGCCGCCAGGCTGTCGTCCCGGCTCTTGGCGACGACGCCGAACGCCCGGCCCAGGCTGTCCTGCGGATCGACGTCCACGGCGAGCACCCTGCCGCGGCGGCCGAAGGCCGCGGCGAGATTGGCGGCCGCGGTGGTTTTACCGACTCCACCTTTGGACGAGCACACAGCAAGGCGCATGCGGGGGAGTGTGGGGACCGGCAGCGTCCCGATCCGGGAGGCGGGCCGCCGACGTCGCAGAGGTCCGTCCCATCCGGCGCACCGTGCCCAACGTTCCCGCCGGCGCCGTCCGCGGGGCCGGATCCGGATGTGACGGGCGTAACCAAAGCCCCGCGTCGCCGTTGTACCGGCCAGTAGGTTTCCTCGACCGCGATGGAGAACCCCCGTGCAGCGTCTCGCCGCGTGTGTCCTTGCCACCCTCGTCTTCGTGCTCCTGGGCGCCCCCGCGTCCTCGGCGACCAACGAGTCGCTGCGGTACGTCGCGCTGGGCGACTCCTACAGCGCCGGCTCCGGGGTGCTCCCGCCCGACCCCGAGGCCCAGCCGCAGTGCCTGCGCTCGACCAGCAACTACCCCCACCTCGTCGCGGCCGAGACCGGTGCCGAGCTCACCGACGTCACCTGCGGTGGCGCCGACACGAGTGACTACTTCACCCCGCAGTACGACGGCGTCCCCGCGCAGCTCGAGGCGCTCGAGGCCGACACCGAGCTCGTGACCATGACCATCGGTGGCAACGACAGCGGCGTCTTCATCAACTCGATCGTCCAGTGCGGCATCGCCGGGGCGGCGACCCTCGGCCAGGGCAGCCCGTGCAAGGACCAGTACGGCTCGTCCTTCGAGGACACCATCCGCACCACGACCTACCCGTCGCTGGTGAACGCGCTGGAAGCGGTCCGGGCCGCGGCGCCGGACGCGAAGGTCGCCATCCTGAGCTACCCGTGGATCCTGCCCACCTCCGGTGGCTGCTTCGACAAGATGCCGGTCGCCGAGGGCGACGTGCCCTACCTGCGCAGCCTGCAGACGACGCTGAACGACGCCGTCCGCCGCGCGGCCGACGCCACCGGCGCCACGTACGTGGACATGAACGCGGTGTCGGAGGGCCACGACGCCTGCCAGCCGATCGGCGTCCGCTGGATCGAGCCGGTGCTGCAGGGCACCAACCCGGTCGTCGTCCACCCGAACGCGCTCGGCGAGCAGCAGATGGCAGCCCAGACCCTGGCGGTCCTCGGCCTCGGCTGACGCCGGGCAGTGCGGCGCTAGGTCGTCCCCTCCGTCAGGGCCTCGAAGGTCCGGTCCAGCGCCTGGGGGGACGGCCACTGCCGTGCCTCGGCGACGGCCGCGTCGTAGGCCTCGTCCCCGAGCTGGCGGCGGGCCCGGTCGGCGACGTCGTCCAGCAGCGGCGGCAGGGCCGGCGCGCGGGGGAGGGCCAGGTGTTCCCGCATCGACGTCGCCGCGGCCAGCGCCTGGGCCGCCACGTCCGGCCGCCCGTCCCCCAGGGCGACGGCAGCCAGGCCCTCGAGGGCGTACGCGATCGCCGTCGGCTGGCCCCCGCGGCGATTGGCGGCCGCACCGTCCATGACCGACCGCCGGGCGCCGGCGAGATCGCCCCGCGCCAGCAGGACCAGGCCACGGGAGCTGAGGGCCTGGCCCGTCAGCGACTCGTCACCGAGGCGCCCGGCGAGTTCCAGGGCCGCCCCGTAGTGCTGTTCCGCGGCCTCGAGATCCCCCAGCATCAGCGCGAGCTCTCCGCCGAACACCTCCATGAAGGCCCGCCCCAGGTCCTGGCCGAGGGCGGCGAAGCGGCCGGCGGTCTCCTCGATGCCGTGGGCCCACTTCTCCACCGACCCCTCGGCCATCGCCGCGTAGATGCCGGCCATGGCCGCCAGCGCGCGGTCGTAGGCGTGGTCGTCGTCGTCCGGGAGGAGGTCCAGGCCCTCGTCCAGCAGCGGCCGGACGGCGGGCAGGTCGACGAACACCCCGGCGAGGAGTGCGCGGAGGACCAGGAGTCGCCCCCGCACGGCTGAGGTGGACCTGGGCAGCGCCTGCTCCAGCCACGCGACGGCCTCCCGCTCACCGCTGCGCCGCACCAGGTAGCCGAGTGCGTTCCGGATGAGCAGGGCGGCCGTCTCCAACCGTCCGGTGTCGATGGCGCGCTGTACTGCCGCCCGGACGTTGGCCCGCTCCTGGTCGAAGCGCTCGAGTGCCCGCCGGAAGGCGGTGGCCTCGGCGTGGACCAGCGGATCCGTCATGGCGAGGACCCACTCGGCGTGCCGGTGCCCGGTCTCGGCCCCGTCCGGGGAGGCGGCCAGCTTCTCCGCCGCGTAGGCCCGCACCGTCTCGAGCATGTCCAGGCGTGGCTCCGGGGCGGTTCCGTCGACGTCGACCAGCAGGCTGTCGTCGAGGAGGACGGCGAGGGTGCCGAGGACCTCCGGCTCGCCCGCCCGGCCGCAGACCGTCTCCGCCGCCGTCAGCGTCCAGCCGCCGGCGAAGATCCCGAGCCGGGCGAACAGGGTCTGCTCGTGGGGCTGGAGCAGGCCGTGGCTCCAGTCCATCGTGGCCCGCAGTGTCCGTTGCCGCTCCGGCAGATCCACGGGCCCGTCGCCGAGCACGTCGAGCCGGTTCCGCAGGCGGGTGAGCAGTGCGTCGGGCGGGAGCAGCCGCACCCGTGCCGCAGCCAGCTCGATGGCGAGGGGTAGCCCGTCGAGGCGGCGGCAGATCTCGGCGACGGCGGGAGCGGTCGTGGCGTCCAGGACGAAGTCGGGCCGGGTCGCGGTGGCCCGCTCGGCGAACAGCTGCATCGCCGGTGTCTCCGGCAGGGGACCGAGGTGGAACTGCTGCTCGGATCGGAGCCGGAGCACCTGCCTGCTCGTCACCACCGCGACGATGGCCGGCGTCCGGTCCAGCAGCGTCGCGACGTCGGAGGCCGCCGCCGTGACCTGCTCAAAGTTGTCGAGGACGAGGAGCGTCCGGTCGCCGTCGATCGTCGTGCGGACGGCCTCGACCAGGTCGGCCGCTGCCTCGCGCCGGGCGCCGACCGCGTCCGCCACGCTGCTCAGGACCAGGGCGGGGTCGGCGACCGGGCTCAGCGCCACGAACACCACCCCGCCCCGGAAGTCGCCGGCCACCTGGCGGGCGGCCTCGAGGGCGAGCCGGGTCTTCCCGACACCGCCGGGACCCGTGACGGTGACGAGCCGGGTCGATTCCTTGCGGAGGAGTGCGACCAACGCCGAGACCTCCGCCTCCCGTCCCACGAGCGGCTCGGCAGGTGCGGGCAGCCGCGGCTGTGCGGGAGGGCTGTCCAGCGGCGGGAACTCCCGGGGCAGGCCGGTGACGTCCAGCTGCGAGAGCGGTACCGGGCCGGGGAAGTCCTTGAGCCGGTGCGGGCCGAGCGAGCGCAGGGCCGTGCCCTGAGGCAGGTGCTCGCCGGCGAGCACCGCCGTGACGTCGGACAGCAGGATCTGCCCCCCGTGGGCGGCAGCAGCGATCCGGGCGGCCTGGTGGACGGGCAGTGCGACGTAACCGCCACCGGTGACGGCGGCGTCCCCGGTGTGGAGTCCCATGCGGACGCGGACGTCGCGCCCCTCCGGCCATGCGTGGCCGGCCAGCGACTGCTGTGCCTCGGCGGCGGCCGCCAGGGCCTGACCGGCGGACGGGAACGCCACGAAGAACGAGTCGCCCTGGGTGTCGACCTCCTGACCGCCATGGGCGGCGAAGGCATCCCGCAGCAGGCGGCGGTGGACGGCGAGGGAGGCGGCGTAGCCCGGGGGGTCAGCGCGGAGCAGGCGGGTGGAGCCCTCGATGTCGGTGAACAGGAAGGTCACCGTGCCGGTGGGCAGGGTGCCGGCACGTGGCGGGTCGACCGCGGTGCGCTCGTCGGCCATGTCGCCCCCTGGTGGTCGCGCATCTCCAGGCCAGCCCGTCGGCGGCAGGATAGGGACGCCGGCAGCAGGGAACCAGAGGCATCCCGCTGACGTCAGGTGCGTGCTGTCCGGCGTTCGGCCCGGCGCCGGACGTCGGCGAGCAGCCGCCGGACGGCGACCACGTGACCACCCGTCCCGATCACCAGCAGCCGGTAGGTGCGGCCCGCGACGCCGGGAAAGGCGGCGCGGCTCTCCGCCCGCAGCCGGGTCCGGTCGCCCTCGAGGGGGTCGATCCGGAACGTCAGGACGTAGGTCGAGAAGAAGTGGCGCCCCTCGAGCGCCAGTTCCGCGCGGGGAACCGCGGCGGTCACCCGGAAGCCGGGGATCGTCGAGCCCTCGACGAGCGGCCGCGGGCCGGACGCCCGGCTGTCGGCGCATCCGACGACCCGGCTCGCGGCGGCCGTCCAGCGCCGCGACAGCACCGCATCCAGGGTCTCGCCCAGGGCCGCCCACACGTCGTCGGGGTCCGCCGCGACGTCGGTGGCGTGCTCGTCGATGCGCGGCAGATGGGCCTGCTGCCCGGGAACCGCCCTCACCCGCCGTAGGGCCGGGTGATGATCTCCAGGACGTGCCCGTTGGGATCCAGCCAGTAGACGCCCCGGCCGCCGTCGTGGGTGTTGATCCGACCGGGCTGCTGCTGGAACGGGTCGGCCCAGAAGTCGAGGCCACGAGCCTGGATCCGGCCGAAGATCGCGTCGAACTCCGGCTCGGTCACCAGGAACGCGTAGTGCCGGGGGTGGACCTCGGAATCGTCCATGAAGTCCAGCGACACGTGATTGTCCAGCTCGACGACGGAGAACGGTCCGTACGTCGTCGGCGCGGGCACGCCGAGCAGGTCCGCCAGGAAGCTCGCCGCCTCCTGCTTGTCCCGCGCGGCGACGATGGTGTGGTTCAGCTGGACCGGCATCTCCGACTCCCTCCGCGCACGAGGTAAGCACGGTCGCGGCCGGTTCGGAACGGCTCGGCGTGCGCCTCAGGAGCCGGCGAGCAGCCCGCGGACCGCGTCGATCGTGTCGGCCTCGGCGGGCGTCTTGTCCGGCCGGTAGCGCAGCACCCGGGCGAACCGGAGCGCGACGCCGCCTGGATACCGGGTGCTGCGCTGGGCGCCGTCGAGGGCGATCTCGACGACGAGCTCCGGACGCAGCAGCACGCCCCAGTCGGGGTGCTCGCGGGCGTGCTCCGGAAAGGTGCGCGTCTGCCAGTCCAGCAACTGGTCGGTCATGCCCTTGAACGTCTTGCCGACCATGACCGGCTCGCCCCCGTCGGGGTCGCGGGCGCCGAGGTGGATGTTCGACAGCATTCCAGAGCGCCGGCCGTACCCCCACTCCGCGCCGATC
Source organism: Blastococcus sp. CT_GayMR16 (assembly GCF_004570875.1). Lineage (GTDB taxonomy): Bacteria > Actinomycetota > Actinomycetes > Mycobacteriales > Geodermatophilaceae > Blastococcus_B. The sequence goes on from NZ_SPQK01000014.1 coordinate 51,142, forward strand.
ACGACGAGGTCGAGCGTGTGCACCGGCTTGACCTTCTGCCACGCCTTGCCGCGCCGGCCGGCCGCGTAGGGCGCGTCGAGGGCCTTGACGACGACGCCCTCGTGACCGGCGGTGAGCGCCTCGTCGAGCACCTCGGCAGCCTGTTCGGGCTCGGGGCTGCGGACGCCGGGCATCCGGAGGGCGGCGTGCTCGTCGGCCGCCAGCAGCTGTGCGAGCGCGTCGAGGCGGACGTGCAGCGGCTCGTCGAGCAGGTCGCGCCCGTCGAGGTGCAGCAGGTCGAAGAAGAACGGGCTCAGGAGCACGCCCGCCTCCGACGCGTCGCTGCCGAAGCGGCTCATCGTGTCCTGGAACGCCCGGGGGCGGCCGTCGTCGTCGAGGGCGAGGGTCTCCCCGTCCAGGACGGCGGTCTCGCAGGGCAGGGCACGCACCCGGTCGACCAGCTCGGGCACGCCGTCGGTCACCTCGCGCAGCGTGCGCGTCCACACGCGCACCTCGTCGCCGTCCCGGTGCACCTGGATCCGCGCGCCGTCGAGCTTGAACTCGACCGTCACGTCGGCGCCGAGGTCGGTGAGCGCGTCGTCCAGCGACGAGCCGGGGCTGGCCAGCATCGGCCGCACCGGCCGGCCGACCTCCAGGCGCACCGCGTCCAGCGCCGCGACCCCGCCGGACAGTGCCATCGCCGCGGTCTCCGGGAGCCGGCCGGAGAGCATGAAGGCCCGGCGGACGGCGGCAGCGGGGACGTCGGCGGCGGTGGCGACGGAATCGAGGACGACGCCCTCGAGCGCGCCCTGCCGGAGGTCGCCGGTGAGCAGGCGGACGAGGAACTGCTGCTCGTCGGCGGTCGCGGCGGACATCAGGTCGCCCAGCAGCGCATCGCGGCGGGCGGCGGAGCCGGCGCCGCCCGTGCCGGCCAGCCCGGTGAGCGTCGCGTCGACGACCGCCACGGTCAGCGACGACGCCTCGGCGGGTGCGCCGACTCTCCGGGACAGGGTCCGCCAGCCGACGCCCAGCCGCCCCTGCCGCGTCTCGCCGGCCAGCCAGGCCGTGACCGGTCCGACCTCCTCCGGGTCGGCGCGGCGTAGCAGCTCCGCGATCACGCCGGCCTTCGCGGTGCGGGACCGGGTGGCCGCCACGGCGGCGGAGGCGGTGACGACGTCGGCGAGCAGCACGGCGACATGGTGGCAGCACGAGCCGGTGCCGATCCTGGTTGACTGGTGGTTGAGCTCTGAACAACAGGAGGACGGCAATGCATCTCGGCGTCGACAGTTTTGTCTCGGCGGTCACCGATCCCTCGACCGAGCGCGTCATCGGGCCGGCAGAGCGGATGGAGCACCTGCTCGAGGAGATCGCGCTCGCCGACGAGGTGGGCCTCTACTCGTTCGGCATCGGGGAGCACCACCGCAGCGAGTACTACGACTCGGCGCCGCCGGTGATCCTGGCGGCCGCGGCGGCGCGCACCTCGCGCATCCGGCTCGGCAGTGCCGTGGCGGTGCTCAGCGCCGCCGACCCGGTGCGGGTGTTCCAGCAGTTCGCCACGCTCGACCTGATCTCCAAGGGGCGCATCGACCTGGTGGTGGGGCGCGGCTCGTTCACCGAGGCGTTCCCGCTGTTCGGCCTCAGCCTCGCCGACTACGACTCGCTGTTCGAGGAGAAGCTCGACCTGCTCCTGCGCATCCGGGAGTCCGAGCACGTCACCTGGTCGGGCCGGCACCGGCCGCCGCTGACCGGGCAGGGCGTCTACCCGCGGCCCGTGCAGGACCCGTTGCCCATCTGGGTCGGCGTCGGTGGGACGCCGGAATCCTTCGTGCGCGCAGGTCTGCTGGGTCTGCCCCTGATGGTGGCGATCATCGGCGGCGAGCCCCGGCAGTTCGCCCCGCTGGTCGACCTGTACCGGCGGGCGGGGGCGCAGGCCGGGCACGCCCCCGAAAAGCTGCAGGTCGGGCTGCACGTGTTCGGTTTCGTCGGGGAGAGCACGCAGGCCGCCTCGGACACGATCTACCCGGGGTGGCACGAGATGTTCACGAAGGTCTCCCGCGAGCGGGGCTTCTCCCCACCGTCGCGGGCGCAGTTCGATGCCACCAGCGGACCGGACGGCGCCTTCTTCATGGGCGACCCGGACACCGTGGCCGACAAGCTGATCCGGGTCTCCGCGCAGCTCGGCGGCGTCGCCCGGATCTCGCTGCAGATGACCAACCCGCGGCTGGCGCACGCCGACCTGCTGCGGGGCATCGAGCTGCTGGGCACCGAGGTGGTCCCGCGGGTGGCCGGGGCCTGACCGCTACGGCGTCCCGAGCGCGTAGGCCACGGCCTCGTCGACGCTCATCGCCGCGCCCTCGGCGAGCAGCCGCTCGCCGTCGGCACCCCGGCGGGCCACCGTCTCGGCCAGCCGAGGCACCTGGTTGACCGGATGGTCGACCTGGTCGGTGCCGGTCAGCCGCTGCAGGTGCCGCACGGCCCCGGCGAGCCGCAGCTCGCGGTCCTCGTCCCCGGCGAGCCCGCCCAGCATCGCGAAGTCCGAGAGGTGCAGCACGATCGCGGAGACGTCGCCCACCGGGGCGAACAGCCGCAGGCTCTCCTCGAGCAGCTCCCGCGCCCGGGCCGTCCGGCCCTCGAGCAGCAGCGTGCGGCCCAGCATCCGGAGCGACCAGCCGAGGTGGAAGCCGTCCGGGCCGTCCCGCAGGCGCGCGACGGCGTCCTCGAGCAGCCGTTCCGCGGCCGCCAGGTCGCCCGCCACCATCGCCAGGACGCCGTGCAGCCACAGCCCGCGGGCCACGCCCTCGGCGTCCCCGAGGTCGGCGTACAGCTCCTGGCTGCGGTCGGCGAGTCCGACGCCCTCGTCCATCCGCCCCAGCTGCCAGACGGCGAACGCCAGGTTGAACACGGCCCCGCCAGGGCTGCGGTGTTCCCGGTCCGCTCCGCCAGCTGCACCGCCTCGGTGTACGCGGCCACGCTGGCGGGCAGGTCGCGCTGGCAGTACGTCACACCACCCACGGCGTCGAGGGCCGCGGCCCGCGCCGGCACGTCGTCGGCATCCAGCCGCTCCAGGAGGCTCTTGAGCACCGCGCGTCCTTCGCGCAGATAGCCCCGCATCTGCCAGTAGCGCCACAGCGGTGCCGCCATGCCGGCGGCGAGGACCGGGTCGTGCTCGACGGACCAGGTCAGTGCCGCGCGCAGGTTGTCGTGCTCGGCCTGCGAGACGGGGGTCCGGCGCGCGTGGCCAGACCGGCCAGCCGCCCGGCTGCGCGCCGCCACATCACGGGACCGTCGCCGCCGGCCTCGAGGAGCTCGGTGGCGAGGTCGCGGCACACCTGCAGCATCGAGAACCGCTCCGACTCCCCGGGGGCGGCGACCTGGTCCAGGGCTCAAGGGTCGCTCCGCCCGGGAAGACGGCGAGCGCGGCGAAGATGCGACGGGCCGGTTCGTCGAGCAGGTCGTAGCTCCACAGCAGCGTGCTGCGCAGCGCCTGCTGGCGGCGCGGCAGGTCGCGGGGACCGCTGCGCAGGAGCCACAGCTGGGAGCCCAGGCGGTCGGCGATCTCCGCGGGGGTGAGGGTGCCCACGTGCGAGGCGGCGAGCTCGACGGCGAGCAGCATCCGATCCACGCCGTCCACGATCCGGACGACGGCGTCGCGCTCCGCCGGGCCCAGCAGAAGGTGACGGTGCCCGCGGGCAGGCGCACGCGGGCACGCTACGCCGGCGGGCCGATCGTCAGGAAGCCGATCCGGCCCCGACCGCGGATTCTGCGGCCCCACTCACCGAGCCTGGTCCTCCACCTTTTGCAGCCACATCTCGAGGAGAGCCAGCTGCCACAGCGCGTTGGATCCGAGCGTGGTGCGCGTGGCGTTCGGCTCGCGCAGCATGCGCTCGACGGCATCGGGACGGAACAGCCCGCGTCGCTTGGCCGCCGGGTCGGTGAGCGCGTCGCGGACCCGCTCCAGGTACGGGCCGTCCAGCTGGCGGATCGCGGGCACGGGGAAGTAGCCCTTGGTGCGGTCGATGACCTCGTCCGGGACCACGCCGCGGCTGGCGCGCTTGAGGACGCCCTTGCCGCCGTCGGCGAGCTTGAGCTCCGGGGGGATGCGTCCGGCGAGCTCGACGAACTCGTGATCGAGGAAGGGCACCCGCGCCTCCAGCCCCCACGCCATGGTCATGTTGTCCACCCGCTTCACCGGGTCGTCCACCAGCATGATCGTGGTGTCGTTGCGCAGCGCGGCGTCCACCGACGTCTCGGCTCCGGGCCGCCCGAACTGCTCGGTGATGAAGGCGGTGGGTGCATCCTCGGCGAGCAGCCACTCCGGTTCGAGGAGCTCGGCCATCGCCGGCCAGCGGCGGTCGAAGAAGACGCGCGAGTAGGCCTCGACGGCGTCCTCGCGTGGGACGCCGGCCAGCGGCGGGTACCAGTCGTAGCCGCCGAGCACCTCGTCGGCGCCCTGGCCCGACTGCACGACCTTGACGTGCTTCGAGACGTCCTCCCCGAGCAGGTAGAAGGCGACGCAGTCGTGGCTGACCATCGGCTCGCTCATCGCGGCGACGGCGGCATCGATGCCCGGCAGCAGCCGGGCGTTGTCGATGGCGATGCGGTGGTGGTCGGTGCCGAACCGTTCGGCGACCAGCGTGGAGTACTCGAACTCGTCGCCGTTCTCCCCGCCGGCGGAATCGAACCCGATGCTGAACGTCGACAGCCCGGTCTGGCCCATCTCGGCGAGCAGCGCCACGACGAGGCTGGAGTCGATCCCGCCCGAGAGCAGCACGCCGACCGGCACGTCGGACACCATCCGTCGCTCGACGGCGACCCGCAGGCTCTCGAGGAGCGCCTCCTCCCAGTCGCGGGCGGTCCAGTCCCGGCGGCTCTCGTCACGGGTGAACTCGGGGCGCCAGTACTCGTGGTCACGCGTCGTCCCGTCGGCCTCGACGGTGCGCACCGTGGCAGGCGGCAGCTTGCGGACGCCGGCCAGGATCGTCCGCGGCGCCGGGACGACGGAGTGGAACGTCATGTAGTGCGCCAGCGCGGTCCGGTCGATCGACGTGTCGACGCCGCCGCCGGCCACCAGTGCCTGCACCGTGGAGGCGAAGCGGATCCGGTCGGGGCGGGCGTCGACGTAGAGCGGCTTGATGCCCAGGCGGTCCCGCGCGAGCACCAACCGGCCGCTGCGGTGCTCGACGACGGCGAAGGCGAACATGCCGAGCAGGTGGTCGACGCAGCCCGTACCCCACTCGGCGTACCCCTTGAGCACCACCTCGGTGTCGGACGTCGAGAAGAAGCGGTGCCCGGCCCGCTCCAGCTCCGCGCGGAGCTGCTTGTAGTTGTAGATGATCCCGTTGAAGACCACGGTGAGTCCCAGCTGCGGGTCGACCATCGGCTGGGCGCCGCGCTCCGACAGGTCGATGATCGACAGCCGGCGGTGGCCGAGCCCGACCGGCCCGCGTGCCCACAACCCGTCGCCGTCGGGCCCGCGGTGCTGCAGGCACGCGGTCATCCGGTCGAGCACCGCGACATCTGTCCGCTGCCCATCGAAGCGCAGCTCACCGGCCAGTCCGCACATCCGTCTGTCCCCTCTCATCCGGGCCGAGCACGATCCAGGTGTCCTTGGCGCCGCCGCCGCGCGAGCTGTTGACGACGAGTCCGCCGGGGGCGGCCACCCGGGTCAGGCCGAGGTCGGCGAACCGGCAGTCGTCGGGACCGGTACCGGTCAGGTACACGAACGCACGCAGGTCGACGTGTCGGGGAGAGAGCCCGTCGGCAGTGAGGGCCGGCGCGGAGGACAGGGCGACGACCTCCTGGGCCACCCAGTCCGAGGGCCGCGCGGCCAGTTCTGCCCGGCGCGCCGCGACCTCCGCCGCGCTGGCCGACGGACCGATGAGCACGCCGGCGCCGCCGTAGCCGTCGACGGGCTTGGTGACGAGCTCGCCGACCCGTTCCAGCACGGCGCGTCGTTCTCCCTCGTCCGCGGGGCGGTAGGTGGGTACCGACTGGAGGAGGGGGTGCTCGCCGAGGTAGTAGCCGATCAGCTCCGGCACCCAGCAGTACATGGACTTGTCGTCGGCCACGCCGGTGCCGGGGGTGTTGGCGAGCACGACGGCGCCGGCTTCCGCGACGTCGAGGACCTCCTCACCGATCGCACGACCCGAGGACGTGGTCAGATCGGCCAGCTCCACGTCGAGGCGCAGGTAGAGGACACCGATCGGCGGCCCGCCGCCGCGGGCGACCACGTGCCTACCGGCCACGTCGAGGTCGTCCGCGCCGACCAGCAGCAGACCGGCACCCTGGGCGAGGCGCCGGTGCTCGAACCACGCGGAGCTGTCCGGCCCGCTGGACAGAAGCGCCGCAGCGGTTCCCGGCTCGGCACGGGCCAGGAGCGTCGAGCGCAGCAGCTCGTAGCCGGTGGCCGGGTTGGCCAGGCCGGCCGGGCGGGGCAGGTCGGGCATGACGACGTCCATGAGCCGGCGTGCGGCGATGGCGTAGGCGGCGCCGCTCGGCGCACGGACGTTGTCCTCGAGCACCCGCCAGTCGCCGTACTCGGTGCGCACGATGTCGAACCCCATCACCGGGGCGCGGACGGCGTCGGCGGGCAGCCGGGCGGCCTCGGGCCGCCATCCGGGGCAGTCGAGCACGACGTCGGGCGGCACGACGCCGTCGGCGAGGACCTTCTGCTCGCCGTAGACGTCGCGGAGGAAGAGCTCGAGGGCCCGCGCCCGCTGGATCAGCCCGGCGCCCAGCGCCTCCCACTCGTGACGGTTGATGACCCGGGGGACGAGGTCCACGGGGAAGAGGCGCTCCTCGCCGTCCACCCGGAAGGTCATCCCGTGCTCGGTGAGCCAGGCGTCCCGGGCCTGCTCGCGCCCGACGATCTCCTCCGGAGGCAGTGCGCGCACGGCGTCGACGATGTCCTTGTACGCCGGTCGCGGGACCGAGCCGGCGCCGATCGCCTCGTCACCGGCCCGGGCGCGGTAGCGGCGCAGCACGGGTCCGGCCGCCACCGGTCCGCCGGCCGGTCCGTGGGACTCCTCGACGACGAGCCGCATGACGTCCTCGAGCCTCCCCCGCTCGGCGAAGACGGCACGTTGGCGGTCGGCGGAGTTGCCGCGCGCCAGGGCGGTCTCGGTCAGCTCGGTCACCGCGTCCCAGTCGCCCAGTTCCTCCAGCTGCGGGCGGAGCCGCCGCACCAGTCCCCGCACCACCTCCGCAGCCGGCCGCGGGCGCGGATGCAGGGCTCCGTCGACGAGGTCGCGGGTCAGACCCGCCCTGGCCGCCTGCCAGATGGCGGCCCGGTGCAGCGGGGGAGGGGCGGGGAGGTACGGCCGGCCGGCCTCGACGTCCAACTCGGCCGCGCGGACCATCGCCCGGAACAGTCCGGCGATGAGGACGGCGTCGTCGACCAGCGGGCAGGCGTCGCAGACGCGCAGTTCCAGCGTCGGAGCGTGGGAGGAGGGCCGGACGTCGAAGTAGGCCATCTTCGCGTCGGCGATCACGCCCGAGCCGATGAGGTCGGCGAGCAGTTCGTCGTACTCCTGCGCGGACGCCAAGGGACCGGTGGACCCGGCGGTCGGCCAGCGCTGCCAGATGGTCGTGCGGATGCTCGCGTAGCCGGTGTCCTGACCGTTCCAGAACGGCGAGCTGGCCGACAGCGCCAGCAGGACGGGCAGGTCGCGGGCGATCCGCTGGGAGATCGCGACGGCGAGGTCGCGGTCGGACACGCCGACGTGGATCTGGGTGCCGCAGATCAGCTGCTCGTCGACCAGCAGCCGGTACTGCTCCTGCATGCGGCTGTAGCGGCCGGTCGTGGTGAGCTCGAAGTCGGCGAACGTCGACCGCGGCGCGGTGCCGACCGCGGCGACGCCGAGTCCATCCCGCCCGGCGACCGCGACGAGTTCCTTGCGCAGCCGGAGCAGTTCCTCGCGGAGGTCGGAGAGCGAGGTGACGACGGCGGTGTTGGTCTCGACCGTCGTCCGCTGGATCTCGGCGGAGTAGGAGGACGACGGGAGCCGGCTGAGGAGCTGCGGGGCCCGGGCCGACAGCTCCCAGGTCTCCAGGTCGATGAGGTGGAGTTCCTCCTCGGCGCCGAGCGTCAGCTCTGCGCCCATCTCCGGAAGGTAGTCGCCTCGGTGTCTCAGGCGAGGGTCGCGGATGTTCCCGTCTCGTTACGGTCGCGCCCGATGGTGCGGGACCGACGGCCGGAACGATCAGGCGGCTGATCCGGGACGCCAGCCGAGCGCCGGGCCGAGGCGCGTCGCGATGTCGGTGAGCATCTGCGTGTAGTCCTCGTCCTCGAAGCTGAAGGGCAGGGCGAACGCGACCTCGGTGACCTCCTGGAACCCCGCGTGCGCGTACAGCGCTTCGGCGATCTGCTCCGAGGTGCCGAGGAGGTCCGGAGCGAACAGCAGCCGCCCCGGCCCCTGGGGACTCGTCGTCCTCGGGGTGCGCGCCTCGACGTAGGCGGCGTACTTCTCCCGCTGGGCCGCAGTGGCGGTGTCGGTGGGGATGACGACGAGGCCCTGGGAGACGCGGGCCGCGCTCCCGGCGGGGGAGGCGGCGCGGAAGGTGCGGATGTGGTAGCGCTGGATGTCGGCGAAGCCCAGCGACTCCTCGGCCCGGACCACGCTGCTGGTCAGGAAGTTCATGCCGTGTTCCCCCGCCCACCGGGCCGAGCTCGAGCTGGCGCCGCCGTACCAGAGGCGGTCCCGCAGGCCGGGGGAGTGCGGCTGCACGCGGTCGGACCACTCCTCGACGACGCCCTCCTTCCCGGAGAACGTGCTGGCCGGCTCCCCGCCGACGAGACGGAGGAGGCGAGCCACGCGTTCGTGGCTGAAGTCCTCGGCGTCCGCGGTGTCGGGGTAGAGGGCGTCCTTGACGTCGTCCCAGTGCAGCGGCGGACCGACGCTGACACCGGGGTTGAGCCGCCCCCCGGAGAGGACGTCGACCGTGGCGAGGTCCTCGGCCAGCCGCAGGGGGTTCTCCCAGCCGAGCGGGATGACCGCCGTGCCGAGTTCGATGCGCGACGTGCGCTGGGATGCGGCGGCCAGGACGGCGATCGGGGAGGAGATGCCGTACTGCAGGTGCCGGTGGCGCACCCACGCGCTGTCGAAGCCGAGGCGCTCGCCCAGCTCGATGACCTCCAGCGTGGTCCGGTGCCCGGCTCCGGGGTCGGCGCCGTCGAACGAGCCGATGGTCAGGAAACCGAGCCTCTCCAGCGGCACGGAGGGCGTGGGCATGCGTGGACTCCTCGGTCGGGGATCGGGGGCCGATCATTCCCGAGGGGGTGGGGGAGTGATGGCCGGGTACAGGCCGGGTCCGACGACGGTGGGGGAGCGGCGTGGCTGACGGGCCCGTTCTGCAGCAGCTGTGGCGCTCACTCCGGGGTGCGGTGCGCCCGCCGGACCTGCAGACCGGCGAGGAGCGGTCGGCGTCCCGTCTGGAGCTCTTCTTCGACCTCGCCTTCGTCCTCGTCGTCGCCGAGCTGGCCATCGCGCTGCGGGAGGACGTCACCTGGACCGGGGCGCTCACCTTCGCGGGCCTGTTCACCACCGTGTGGTGGGCGTGGGTCAGCTCCACCCTCTACGCCAACCGGTTCGACCACGACGACGTGGTGTTCCGGATCCTGAAGCTCGGCGGGATGGCGGCCGTCATCGGGCTCGCCGCGTCGGCGGCCGAAGCGACGGGGGAGAGCTTCGGCATCTTCGTCGCCTGCCAGCTCGTCCTCCGGGCGGTGCTGGTCCTGCAGTACCTGCGCGCCTACCGGCACGTCCCCGCCGCGCGTCCGGTCGCGCGGCTGTACGTCGCCGGAGCATGCGCGGGCGCCGTGCTGTGGGGGGTGTCGCTCCTGGTACCCCGCTCGGTCGGCTTCGCGTTGTGGGGCGCCGCCGTCCTGGTCGAGGCGCTCGTGCCGCTGCGGGCCTCGCGGCACTCCGCCGACGTCCCCCTGCACGTGGAGCACCTGCCCGAGCGCTTCGCGCTGTTCGTGATCCTGGTGCTCGGGGAGTCCGTGGCCGGCGTCGCGCACGGGCTGACCGATGCCTCGTGGGCGTCCTCCGCGCTGCCCGTCGCCGTCCTGTCGTTCGTCCTGGCCGCCGCCCTGTGGTGGAACTACTTCGACCTGGCCGGTGCGCGCGCCAAGCGCCTGCTCAAGCAGGCGGAGGACGGCGCCGGCGACCACTCGGACGACGTCTACGTCTTCGGGCAGCTGCCCCTCACCCTGGCGCTGGCCTTCGTCGGCGCCGGCGTCGAGCTCGCGGTCGTCGAGAGCGGGCAGGGCGAGGTGCCGGCAGGTACCCGGCTGCTGCTCGCCGGCGGCATCGCGCTGTACCTGATCTCGGTCACGGTGACCGCCACCGGCATGGCGAAACGGTTGCGCCGGGGCTGGTGGTGGCCGCTGGCCGCGGCCGTCGTCGCGGTCGCCGATGCGCTGCTCGAGCTCCCGGCCGTGGCCGTCGTGGGAGCACTCGCCGTCCTCGTCATCGCGGTGCTGGCCGTCGGCTCGGCGGAACGGGCGACCGGGCGTCTCGCGGTGGACCAGGTCTGAGCCGGAGCCCGGCGGGTCGGCGAACGCGGCGACCCGCCAGGCCCGGCCGGTCAGGACTCCCGGGCGTCGAGGGCGGCCGCCACGCGACGGTGGGCCTCCCAGATCTCCTCGGGCAGCCCGCTGAACTGGGCCAGGTGCTCCTCGCGGTGCGCCATCTCCTGACGCCAGCGCTCGGTGTCGATGGTGAGCAGCTTCTCCAGGTCGTCGGGCCGGACGTCGACGCCCTCGAGCTCGAGCTCCTCCTTGGTCGGGATGATCCCGACCGGCGTCTGCGTGCCCGTGACCTCGCCGTCCCGGAGCCGCATCAGCCAGAGCAGCGGCCGCAGGTTGTCGCGGTAGCCCGGCCACAGGAAGCGGCCGTCCTCGGGATCGCGCTGGAACCAGTTGACGTGGGCGAAGATCGGCTGGTTCGTCGCGGCGCCGATGATCTTCAGCCAGTGTGCGGCGTAGGCGCCCTCCGGATAGGCCATGAACGGGCGCATCGACATGGGGTCGTAGCGCAGGACCCCTTCCGTCCCCTCCGCGGCGAAGGTGGCCTCCGCGCCGAGGGTCAGGCCGTCGTAGACGCCCTCGGCGAGGTCGGTGATGGCCCGGATGAGCGGCTCGCGGTCGCGGGTGCGGCCGCCGAAGATGATCCCGTCGATCGGGACGCCCTCGGGCCGCTCGAAGTCGGGGGCGATGTTGGGCACCCGGGCCAGCGTGGTGGTGAACCGGCTGTTCGGGTGCGCCCACGAGGCGCCCGTGACGTCGTCGAGTCGCTCGGAGATCAGCGCTCCGGTCCAGTCCCGCCACCCCGCGGTGTCGGCCGGCGGCTCGGGGGTCTTCCCCTCCCACCAGACCTCGCCGGTGCTGTCGTTGTAGGCGACGTTGGTGAAGATCGTGCCGGTGCCCTCGGCGATCGCGTCGACCGCCGTCGGGTTGGTCACCTCGTTGGTGTCCTTCGCGACGCCGAACACGCCGAACTCGGGGTTGATGCCGTAGATCCGCCCGTCCGCCGGGTCGACGCGCAGCCACGCGATGTCGTCGCCGTAGAAGTGCACCTTGTAGCGGTCGCCCAGGGCATCGGGCGGCAGCATCATCGCGAGGTTCGTCTTGCCCGAGGCACTCGGGAAGCCACCGCAGATGTGGTAGGTCCGGCCGGTCTCCTTGTCGGTGATCCCCAGGAGCATGAACTGCTCGGCGAGGAACTGCCCCGACGCCCATCCGTCGTAGGCGGCCTGCCGCAGGCCGTGGGCGATCTTGCCGAGCAGCGCGTTGCCGCCGTAGGAGGACCCGTAGTGGAGGATCGTCCGCTCGTCGGCGACGGTCACGAAGTAGCGCTCGTCCTCCGGGGTGCCCTGCCCGAGGCTGTCCAGGTCGCCGGTGACGTGCACGGCGCGGACGAAGCTGTCGGGGTCGGCAAGGTCGTTGATCTGGTTCACCCCGACCCGTGCCATGCGGATCATGTGCAGGACGACGGTGCGGGTGTCGGTGAGCTGGACCCCCGCGGCGAACGCCTCGAGCGGTGAGCCGGGCGGTGCCATCAGGTACGGGACGACGTACATCGTCTTGCCGGCCGACCTGCCCCGCATCTTCTCCTCGAGGAGGGGCCGCATCTCTGCCGCGGGGCGCCAGTTGTTGTAGATCCCCTCGTCGGCCGGATTGTTCGTGGCCACGACGGTGCGCTCCTCGGAGCGGGCGGTGTCCTTGACGTGGCTGCGCGAGTAGTACCGCCCCTCGCCTGCGGGGAGCAGTTCGCCGGCCTCCACCGCCTCGCGCAGCAACCGTGCGTCGTCGGAGGCGTTGATCACCTCGATCCGCTCGGCGCCGGTGAGCTGCGCCCAGTGCTGCACGTAGGACCGGACGTGCTCGTTCTTCAGTCCCGCTTCGTCGAGTACGGCGTCGATGCCAGCCACGAGCTTCCTCTCATCAGGGTCGACCCACCTTCTCCTGCCACCTGTCGCGTCGCCACAGCGGGTCGGGTCGCAGGTCTACCAGGACCTGGCCGCGCACGGATCCGGGGGCTGGTCCGCGGCGACCCGTCGTACGTCTCGGCGACACTGCCGCGGTGAACCGCGTCGTCCTCGTGCGCCGCGAGGCCGCCGTGGAGGCGCGGGACCTCACCGACGACGGGACGGCGGTCCGAGTGACCCGGCTCCCCGTGGAGGAGCTCGCCGGGTTCGTTCTCCAACGGGAACGGGAGCCCGTCCGCTGGGTGTGGGACGACACCACCCGGTGGTACCCGGCTCTCCTGCAGGCCGGCGTCCGCGTCGAGCGCTGCACCGATCTGCGGCTCACCCACGCCGTCCTCCGGCGGTCGCCCTTCGTCGACCAGTCCCTGCTCGTCGCCGCCGACACCGCCGGCTGGGACGCGCTCCAGCCGGTCACCGCCACCGACGCCACGCTCTTCCCGCTCGACGACCCGGCCGACCGCCTCGACCCGGCAGCCGAGCACGTCCGCCAGCAGGCGGCCCTCGCCGCGTCGGGCGAGCGCGGCCGGCTCGCTCTGCTGCTCGCCGCCGAGTCCTCGGGCGCGCTGGTGGCCGCGGAGATGACCCACGCCGGGTTGCCGTGGCGGGCCGACGTGCACGAACGGCTGCTGACCGACCTGCTGGGTCCCCGGCCGCTGCCCGGCCGTCGTCCGGCGGTGCTCGAGCGGCTGGCGGGGGAGATCCGGGCCGCGTTCGCCGCGCCGGGCCTGAATCCCGACTCACCCGGCGAGCTGCTGCGCGCGCTGCAGGCGGCCGGGCTGCCGGTGGGCGACACCCGCTCCTGGACCCTCGAGCAGCTCGAGCACGAGGGCATCCCGGCCCTGCTCGAGTACAAGAAGCTGTCCCGGCTGCTCCAGGCGAACGGCTGGGCGTGGCTGGAGAGCTGGGTGCGCGACGGGCGGTTCCGGTCGTACTTCCTGCCGGGCGGGGTGGTGACCGGACGGTGGGCCTCCAACGGCGGCGGGGCGCTGTCGGTGCCCACGCAGGTGCGGTCGGCGGCGGTCGCCGACGACGGGTGGCGCCTCGTGGTCGCGGACGTCGCCCAGCTCGAGCCGCGCGTCCTCGCCGGCATGAGCGCCGACACGGCGATGGCCGAGGCGGCGCGGTCCACCGACCTCTACCAGGGCATGGTGGCCGGCGGTGCGGTGGCGACCCGGGCCGAGGCGAAGGTCGGGATGCTCGGCGCGATGTACGGCGGCACCCGGGGCGAGAGCGGGCGCATGATGCCGCGGCTGACCCGCAGGTACCCCCGGGCGATCGGGCTGGTGGAGGAGGCGGCGCGCGCCGGTGAGCGCGGCGAGGTGGTGCACACGCTGCTCGGCCGCGGGTCACCGCTGCCCGCGGGTGCCTGGGCCGAGCGGGCCGCCGAGCTCGGCGAACCGCCCGAGGTCGGGGGTGCCCAGGACGAGCAGGACCGCCACCGCCGCGCCTGGGGCCGGTTCACCCGCAACTTCGTCGTCCAGGGCACCGGCGCCGAGTGGGCACTGTGCTGGCTCGCCGACCTCCGCAACCGGCTGTGGCGGCTGGGCGGCACCGGAACGGTGAGCGAGCGACCGCACCTCGTCTTCTTCCTGCACGACGAGGTGCTGGTCCACACGCCCGAGCACCTGGCCTACGACGTCGCCGAGGAGGTCCGCCGCGCCGCGGACGTGGCGGGGCGGCTGCTGTTCGGGTCGTTCCCCGTCGACTTCCCGCTCGACGTCGCCGTCGTCGAGTCGTGGGCCGACGCCGATTGACCCGCTCAGCCCCGTGACGTGCGCGGGGTCCGGCCGGCGTCGAGGTCGTCGTCCGGCTCGGCTGCGGGGGCGCCGAAGCGGGCCAGCAGCAGCGCGCTCCCGACCGTGATCACGAAGCCCGCCGCGGCCAGCCACGCCATCCCGTCGGCCGGCCGGTCGCCCACCGCCAGGCCCAGCAGCGACCCGAGCACGGCCTCCGTGGCCACCATGATCGTGGTCACCGCGACCACGCTGCCGCGCTGGAGCGCCAGCGCACCGGCGACCAGCCCGGACAGGGCGGCCAGCCCGCCGGCGTACGCGCTGGGATCGGTGAGCACGTCGGGCAGGACGATCGGGCCGAGCACGCGCGCGGCCAGCGCGAGCAGGCCGAAGCAGCTGCCGGCCAGCGCCGCGACCAGCGCGGCGGTGCGGGCCGAGGGGTGGGTCCGGGCGGCGGCGACGGTCAGTCCGGCCAGGACGACGGCGGCCGCCAGCACCGCCCAGCGGACGGCGGTGGGGACCTCGGCGGGGCCCTGCGGTGTCGCCGCGAAGGCCACCGCCACGAGCCCGACGGCCACCCCGCCGAGGGCGAGCTTCTCGCGGGAGTGCAGGTGGGTGCCCAGCACGAGGACGGCCAGCACGGCGGTGACGCCGAGGCTGGAGGCGCGCCCGGCCTGGACCACGAACAGCGGCAACGCGCGGATGGCCACCACCGACAGCAGGAAGCCGCCGGCGACCAGCAGGAGACCGCCCAGGTAGCGCGGGTCGCGGGCGAGCCCACCGAGCAGGCCCGTCAGGTCGGATCGCCCCGACCGGGCGACGGCCGAGGCCTGGAGGACGGCGGACGCGCCGTAGCAGAGCGCCGCCCCGGCGACGGCCAGCACGGAGAGCAGCACGGCGTCCTCGTTCCTGTGCGTATTGCGAGTGTCGCTGTACTCGGTTCGGTCGCCGACATAGGTTCCTGGTCGTGACGCAGCCGCCGGGCGGGAGGCTGGACGTCGTCGTCCGGCGCCTGCCCCTCTACGCCCTGGGTGCGTTCGTCCTCGTGGCGGTGCTCACGTCGGTGATCGCCACGGTTACCTATCACACCGTGGGCCCCACGCCCGGGCACGACTACCTGAACGGCCCGAGCTGGCTGGACGCGTGGTTCCAGGGCGACTCGGGCTGGTACTACCGGATCGCCGAGGACGGGTACTTCTACATCCCCGGCCAGCAGTCCTCGATCGCGTTCTTCCCCTCCTACCCCCTGCTGGTCCGCGGGGTGGCCACGGTCCTCGCCATGGACGCCTCGACGGCGGCCGGCCTGGTGACCGTCGTCTGTGCCGCCGGCTTCGTGATGCTGTTCGCCGACTGGGTGCGCACGCGGGTGGCACCGCGCACCGCCGTGGTCGCGGTGGCCCTGCTGCTGCTCTATCCGTACAGCTTCTTCCTCTACGGCAGCGGGTACGGAGACGCGTCGTTCCTGCTGACCGTCCTGGGGTCCTTCGCCCTGCTCGAGCGGCGGCACTACGTGCTCGCGGGGCTGGTCGGGGCCCTGGCGACGGCGGGGCGCCCGGTCGGGATCGCCGTTGCCGTCGGGCTTGTCGTCCGGGCCGTCGAGTTGATCGCCCAGGACCGGGCCGCACGCCGGGACGTCGGCGTGCTGGTCGGTACGACCGTGGGCGCGGGGGGCTCCGACGCCGGGCCGGTGGACCCGCCCGCGGCCGAGCGCGCGGGGCCGGTGGCCTTCCGTGAGCTGGTGCACGCGGTCCGGTTCGTGCGCTGGCGGCAGGCGGCCCTCCTGCTCTCCGGCGCCGGGCTCCTCGCGTGGATGGTCTACCTCGCGGTGCGGTTCGGGGACCCGGTCGCCTTCGCCACCGTCCAGGGTGCCCCGGGCTGGAACCAGGACGGCGGACCGCGCACCTGGTTCAAGGTGCCGTTCTTCGGGGCGCTCTACTACGGGCTCTGGGACGACGTCGTCCTCGTGGTGCCCCAGGCGCTGGCCGCCCTCGCGGCGGTGCTGCTGCTGCGCACGGTCTGGCGACGTTTCGGCTGGGGGTACCTGGCCTACACCGTGGTCTCGCTGGCCATCCCGATCATCGGCACCAAGGACTTCATGGGTTCGGGGCGGTACGTGCTCGCCGCCTACCCTGTCCTCGCCGCCGCAGCGATCGTGCTCACCGGCGACCGGCGACCACGATGGCTCGCGCCCGTCGTCCTCGCAGTACTTTTCATCGGGCTGTGCACCGCCACGGTCGCCTTCGTCAACGGCGTGGAGGTCTCGTGAACCAGTCGGCCAAGGTCGACCTGCTGTCGATCTTCTTCCCCATGTGGAACGAGGAGGACTACGTCGAGCGGGCCGTGCGCGCCGCCGAGGACGAGTGCCAGCGGCTGATCGGCATCGGCGAGATCGCCGCCTACGAGCTGCTGATCGTCGACGACTGCTCGACCGACCGGACGCCGGAGATCGCCGACGCCCTCGCCGCGGCCGACTCCCGCGTCCGGGTGGTCCACCATCCGGTCAACCGGGGGCTCGGCGGCAGCATCAAGACCGGCTTCGAGTCCGTGCGCGGCGACGTCGTCCTCTACACCGACGCGGACCTGCCCTTCGAGATGCTCGAACTGGGCCGGGCACTGCGGGTCCTGCGCCACTACGAGGCGGACATGGTCAGCGCCTACCGGCTGGACCGCACGGGTGAGGGGCCGCGCCGGGCGATCTACTCCTTCGTCTACAACTCGCTGGTGCAGTGGACGTTCGGCACCCGGGTGCGGGACATCAACTTCGCGTTCAAGCTGGTCCGCCGGCACGTCCTCGACGTCGCCCGGCCGGTCAGCGAGGGTTCGTTCATCGACGCCGAGCTGGTGATCCGGGCGCAGAAGCTCGGCTTCCACATCGTGCAGATCGGCGTGGACTACTTCCCCCGGACCCGGGGGATCTCCACGCTGTCCTCGCCCGCCGTCATCCGCCGGATGCTCAAGGAGATGCGGGAGCTGCGGGCCGAACTGGCCCACCTGACGCCGGTAGCCCGGTGACCCGGCTGCTCGTTATCAACGCCGACGACATGGGCCTCACCCCCGGGGTCTGCCGCGCGGTCGCGCGCGCCCACGCGGACGGCGTCGTCACCTCGACGTCGGTGCTCGCCGTCGGGACGGCGTTCGAGCAGGCCGCGGCAGCCGTGCGCGACGCCGGCGACCTGGCCCTGGGTGCCCACCTGGCGATCGTGGGGGAGGACCGCCCGCTGCTGTCGGCCCGGGAGGTGCCCACGCTGGTCGACCGGGAGGGCCGATTTCCGCTGTCCTACCGCACGGTCGTCGCCCGGGGGGCCGCCGGGCGGATCGACGCCGACGACGTCGCCCGGGAGTTCCGCGCCCAGCTGGAGCGGGTCCGGGGCATCGGGGTGCCGGTCACGCACCTGGACACCCACCAGCACACCCACCTGTGGCCCGCGGTCGCCGCTGTCGTCGTCGACCTGGCCCGCGAGGCCGGCATCCGCTGCGTGCGGCTGCCCGGGAGCCGTCGCCGTGGGCCGCTCGGCGCCGGGGTGCGGCTGCTGGCCGGCCGGCTGCGCCGCCGGCTGGACCGCAGCGGCGTGGTCACCACCGGCGCCTACGCCGGGCTCGACGAGGCCGGGCACCTGGACGGCGAGCGGTTCGCCGGCGTCCTCCAGCGGCTGACCGACGAGGGGGCGGCGACGGCGGAGGTCAACACCCATCCCGGCGAAGCGGGGGACCCCGAACTGGCCCGGTTCGACTGGGGCTACCGCTGGGCCGACGAGCTGGCCATGCTGACCGCGCCGTCGGCCCGGACGACGGTCGAGCAGCGAGGGTGGCGGCTGGGCACGTTCGCCGACGTGGCGGAAGCCGCGTGAGCCGTCGGCCGGACGCCCCGGCGCGCGCAGCGCTGCGTGCCTACCGGGCGGCGCCGCTCGGGGATCGGCTGCACGTCGTCGTCCGCTGGCTGACCTGCCCCTTCCCCCCGATCGCCGAGGCCCTTCCGGCGGAGGGCCGCGTGCTCGAGGTCGGCTGCGGGCACGGGCTGTTCAGCGCCTATCTCGCCCAGCGGGAGCCGGGCCTGCAGGTGCACGGGGTGGACATCGACACGGAGAAGATCGCGGTCGCGGCGGCGTCCGAGCTCCCCGCCGACGGCCGCCTCGACTTCGCCGTCGCGAACTCCGGCTCGGTGCCGGAGGGGCCGTGGGACGCCGTCGTCCTGGTGGACGTGCTCTACCTGCTCGACGAGGCGGCCCAGCGGGCCCTGCTGGAGTCCTGTGCCGCCGTGCTGGCGCCGGGTGGGGTGCTGGTCGTCAAGGACATGGCGACCCGGCCGCGCTGGAAGGCCCGCTGGAACGCCACCCAGGAGGCGCTGTCGGTGCGCGTCCTGAAGATCACCGAGGGCTCGCCGGCGTTCGGGTTCGTCGACCCCGACGAGCGGGCCCGCTGGCTCGTCGCGGCCGGGCTCCGGAACGTGCGCGCGCGCCGGCTGGACCGCGGCCGGGTGCATCCGCACCACCTCCTCGCGGGGGAGGCACCCCGATGAGCGGTCCGGTTCCGGTCGCGGTCACCGGCGGTGCCGGGTTCATCGGCGGGCACGTGACCGAGGCGCTCGCCGCGGCCGGCCACCGGGTGCTCGTCGTCGACAACCTCTCCCGCGGATCGGCCGGGAACCTCGACGCGGTCGCGGGCGACGTCGACCTGCTGCAGGCCGACGTCGCCGGACCGGAACTCGGCCCGGCCTTGGGGGCGGCGGGGATCCAGGTCGTCTGCCACCTGGCCGCGGCGATCGACGTCCGCGCCTCGGTGGCCGACCCGGTCCAGGACGCGCAGGCCAACGTCGTCGGCACGGTCGCGGTGCTCCAGGCCGCCTGCGAGGCAGGCGCCCGGAAGGTGGTCTTCGCCTCCTCCGGGGGCTCGATCTACGGATCGGCCACGCTGCCACCGGTTCCGGAGTCCGCCGTGATCGCCCCGGAGTCGCCGTACGCCGCGAGCAAGGCAGCCGCCGAGCTCTGGCTGCAGACCTTCCAGCGGCTGCACGGGCTGCGGTGGACCGCGCTGGCCATGGCGAACGTCTACGGCCCGCGCCAGGACCCCGCAGGGGAGGCCGGCGTGATCTCGCTGTTCGGCGCGCGCATGCTGGCGAGGCTCCCCACGACGATCTACGGCGACGGCAGCCAGACCCGCGACTTCGTCTACGTCAAGGACGTCGCCGACGCCTTCGTCGCCGCCTGCCGGCTCCCGGTGGACGGACTGCGACTCAACATCGGCACCGGCGTCGAGACGTCGGTCCGGCAGTTGCACACCGAGCTGGCCGAGCTCTGCGGCGCCCCCGACGAGTCACGGCTCGAGCCCGCGCGGCCCGGCGAGCTGCACCGGTCGGCACTGGACGCCTCCCGGGCGCGGCAGCTCCTGGACTGGGAGGCACGCACCGGACTGCGGACCGGCCTGGCCGAGACGGTGGAGTGGCTGCGGACCGACCTCGCGCGGGCCGGGCGGTCGTAGAAGGCCTCAGAACCCGGGGAACACCTGGCGCAGGTCCGCGAGCGACACCGGGCCGTCGACCCGGATGCGCGCGTCGTCCGACGCCCGCAGGCGGCCGGTCAGCAGTCGCGGCAGCGCCTCCGTGGGCAGCCGCACCTCGCCGTCGGACTGCCCGGGCGCGTCGGAGAGCTCGGCCTGCTCCCCGAGGCCCAGCCCGAGGGTGCGGTCGGGTCCGGTGGCCCGGAGGGTGAGCGTGACCGGCCGGCTGCTCAGCCGGTCCGTCTTCGCGGTGAAGCCGAGCAGGAAGGTCAGCGGTCCGAGGTACTGCTCGACGAGGACGGCGGCGACGTCGTCCGGGATGGTGGCGGCGGGGTCGAACGCGACCTCGACGTCCCAGGCGTGCAGCGCGGCCTCGTTGAGCCGCATGCCGGTGAACAGGTCGATCCCGGCAGGCTCGGGCAGGAATGCCATCGGGACGCGCAGCTCGCTGCGCTGGGCCGCGTCCAGCTCCCCGTAGGCCTGGTCGAGGTCCCCGCCTGCCCGCACATAGCCGTCGGCCTGCTCCCGTGGGCTCATGGCGTTCCACCGGTCCCACACGGCCTGGTTGGCGTCCCCGGCGCGCTCGACGCCGGCCCGGGCGGCGCGCAGCGTGTCCAGGGTGATCTCGGCGCCGCTGCCCAGGTGGGACAGCACCTGGGCGACCGTCCACTCCGACGCTCCGGACGGCTGGGTCAGCTGGTCGTCGGTCAGCGCCCCGACCAGGGACGAGAGCCGCTGGTAGGTGCTGTGATCGGCGTCGATGGTCCGGTCGGCGAGCGCGGTCATGGTTCTCCTCGGGTACTGCGTCGGGAATCGACCGGCGTCCGCATCGTAGAGCGGCTGGTTGAACGGTCAAGCGATCCCGCCGTGTGAACTCCGCTTCCGCAGGGGACAAGCCCCGTGTGCAGGGACGCCCGGTCCGCCGGTGGGCACCCGTCGGGCTCACCGGCGCGCTGGTCGCCGTCCTGGGGGTGTGGAACAACCTCGTCGTGACCCGCCTCCCGGGATATCCGGCGTCCTACGTCGTCGTCAACGTCGCGGCCACGGGGGTGCTGCTGGCCGCGGCCCGGGCCGCGGGCCTGACCTGGGACGAGCTGGGGCTCGACCGCCGCCGGGTGCCCGCCGGCCTCCGGTGGGGCGGTACCTGCGCGGGGCTCGTGACGGCGGGCTTCGCCGTGGCCGTGGCGATCCCGGCGCTGCGCCCCCTCCTCACCGATGCGCGGATCAGCGACCTGGACGGCGCGGAGCTCAGCTACCAGGCTCTCGTCCGCGTTCCCTTCGGCACCGTCGTCTGGGAGGAGGTCGCCTTCCGCGGGGTCCTGCTGGCCGCCTTTACCCGCCTGCTCCCCGTGCCGGCGGCCACCGCTGCGTCGTCCGCCGTCTTCGGGATCTGGCACATCCGCCCGACGCTGAGCGCGCTCGCGGCCAACGACCTCGTCGAGGGGCCCGGCGCGACCACGCTGGCCGTCCTGCTGGCCTGCGCGGGCACCGCGGCGGCCGGCGTCGGCTTCACCTGGCTCCGCCTGCGCAGCGCGAGCCTGCTGGCGCCGGTGCTGCTGCACGTCGCGACAAACTCGGTGGGGTCGCTGGCCGCCGCCGCAGCAGCCCGGCTCGCCTGACGCGTCACCCGCCGTCGGTGAGGAGGTCGCGGAGGTCCTCGGCCTTCTCGTCGGTCCAGCCCGGTGGCTTGAGGACCTGGGCCCAGGCGTCGACGTACTGGGTCGTGTAGACGTGCCCGTGCCCGTCCGGCATGTTCACGGCGAACGGCAGATCGGCCGTCACCTGCCAGAACGTGACGAACGGGATCCACTTCACCGCGGCGACGACGTCGTCCCCCCGGCGCTCCTCCAGCCAGTCCGGCCGCGCGTAGTGAGCTGCGGGCTCCACCAGATGATCGGGTCGGAGGGATGCACCAGGTAGAGCACGCGGGAGCCGTCCCAGGGTGCGGTGGTGGGCGGGACGTCGGCTCCGGGATCGTCGGTGAACCGCACCGTGCGGCCGTCGCGGAACTCCGGCTCCACCTCGCGGCTCCCGGGGTCCCGGTCGTCGACGAACTCCCGGTACAGCGTGTTGAAGTTCGGCGGGCCGGCGAAGACCGCCCCGCCAGTCCGGTTGCGCAGGTCGTACTCGCCGCTGAACGCGGTCTCCCCGCCGAAGGAACCCAGGCTCTCGCCGACCACCACCAGGCGGGGGCGGTCGTCCAGCGGCAGCTTGGACCAGCGGTCGTACACCGCGTCGAAGAGCTCCCGTCCGGCCGCGCGGGCCCGGTCCTGGTCGACCAGGTAGGAGATCCACGACGGGAGGTGGGAGTACTGCATCGCGATCGCGGCGCTGTCGCCACCGGTCAGGTGCTCGACCGAGTCCACCGCTCCGGGGTCGACCCAGCCGGACCCGGTGGTGGTCACGACGGCGAGCAGTCCGCGCTCGAAGCCGCCGGCCCGGAGGAGGTCGTCGACGGCGAGACGGGCTCGCTCCTCCGCGGTGGTCGCCGAATCGAGCCCCGCGTAGGCGCGGACCGGGTCCAGGGCGGGGGATCCGGTGAACGCCTCGATGTCAGCGGCCGACGGCCCCTTCGCCACGGAGTTCCGTCCTTCCCGGCCGAGCGACTCCCAGGGGACCAGGGAGCCCGGTCCGCCCGTGCGCGTGGCGAGCGTCGGCCGGGTCACCCCGGGGTCGGTGTTGCCGTTGCGCAGGGCGAAGACCTTGTCCGCGGCGGTCACCAGCTGGTCGGCGACCACACCGCTGAGCAGCAGCGCGGCGCCACCAACGACGACGACCCAGCCGACCGCGCGGGCGGCCCGGTGCCCGATCCAGCGGTCGAGCAGCACGGCGAGCCATCGGTAGAGGCGGTGGAGGGCGCGCGACAGGGCGAGCAGGACGACGAAGACGACGACGGCGACCACCGGCACCACGAGGAGGGACGTCGCGCTGTCCGGGGGAGCGTCCATGAGGTCCCGGATCCGTGCCTGCCGTTAGCGGCCGTACACCGTCGCCGCGGCATAGAGGACGACCGCGACCCCGAGGAGGACGAGCCACGATCGGCGGCGAGCGGGCCGCGCCTCCCGGTCGACGAACGCCCGCCACACGTTCGCCGGCACCACGCCGACGCCGTAGCCGAACGCCGCGGTGATGCCGCTGATCAGTCCCTGGGTCAGGCCGGTGCGCGGGAGCAGCGACGGGAAGAGCGACAGGCAGAGCAGGACCACCGCCCCGGCGAGCCCGGGCAGGGTGTACCGGAACGGCTTCCGACGCGGCCGCCGCAGGAGGGACCGCCGTCCGCGGCGGGTGCGGGCGGGATCGGCTACAGCTCGATCCTCGGGGACCACAACCTGGGCCACCCGGCGCATGCTCGTCCGGACCGGACCCCGCCGACACCCCTCGGGCCACGAGGCGGCCGGCTCGTCACAAGGAGGGACGTCGCTCGACCTCCGGGGAGCGGTGTACCGCCACCGGACGCCCGGCCCGCTCGGCCGCGTCCAGGTGGTCGCGGACGAGCTCCACCGCCGACGGCGACCAGGACGTCACCGAGCCGGCGTCGACGGCGTCGATCCGCGCCGGCTCGCGGCCGTAGTGCCGCAGGAAGCGGTCGACGACCTCCCGGTCCACCTCACCGGCCAGGCACAACAGCCGTCCGTCGGCCGTGTTGAGCAGGCGGACGATCCCACGCGCGGCCGAGGTCACCGCACCAGTCTCCTGCGCCCCTGCGTGCTCCGCCCGGCGATGGGCGGCCGCGGTCAGGCGCTGATCGAGTCCCGCCGCTGCAGGCGCAGCCGACGGCGCTCGCGCTCCGACAGGCCGCCCCAGATGCCGAACCGCTCGTCGTTGGTCAGCGCGGACTCCAGGCACTCCACCCGCACCGCGCACCCGGTGCAGACGCGCTTCGCCTCGCGCGTGGACCCGCCCTTCTCAGGAAAGAACGCCTCGGGGTCGGTCTCGGCGCAGAGGGCGTCCTGCCGCCACGCGTCGGCGGCCGGAGCGATCGAGGCCCAGGGCGACTCCGGCGTCGGCTCCACCGCGGGAGCGGCCGAGGAGTCGGTGAGGAGGGTGAGGAACGGGCGGGAGAAGGAAGACACGGGAAGCTCCTGAGGCGTGGCGTGCGGGGTACCGGACGTGACGGACCGGTACGGGCTGGCTGCTGTCCGTGACGTTACGGACAGGAGGGGCGACCTGGCTTCGGCACAATTCCAACGAAACGGTCTCGTCCGATTGGCGGAATATGTCGACTTGTCGATGCCCGCAGGGCCCGGACGGGGCACCGTGGGCCCCGTGCGACTCCGCAACGGGGACCACGGGTACGGCGTCGCCACCAAGTTCCTGCACTGGCTCACCGTGGCGGCCATCCTCGGCCAGTTCCTCGTCGGTGCCGGGATGGACCTCGACGAGCGCTCGGATCGGCAGCAGGACCAGCTCGACCCCCTCGTCGACCGGCTGGAGGAGGACGCCGACGGTCGAGGAGACGCCGCCGAGGAGCGGGCCGAGGCCGAGATCGAGTGACGCGAGGACGCGCTCGACGCCTCCGAGGACGACGAGGCCGCCGGCGTGTTCTCCGACGTCGTCACGGGCGACGGCCTCGGTGACGGGCTGTCCCTTCCCGAGCTGCACATCAGCCTCGGGCTCTTCATCATCGGCCTCGCGGCCGTGCGCGTGGCGTGGCGCCGCACCGCGCCCCTCCCGCCGTGGGCCGAGCACCTCAGCGCCGGTGAGCGACGGCTCGAGGGCGCGCTGGAGAAGCTGCTCCTGACGCTGCTGTTCGTCGTGCCGGCGACCGGGCTCCTGCTCGTCGCGGCGGGTGAGGACTGGCTGCCCGTGCACGTCACGGCGCAGATCGCCTTCCTGCTGGCGATCGCCGCGCACGTGGGACTCGTGCTCCGGCACACCGTCGTCCGGCGGAACCGTCACCTCGGCCGCATGCTCTGAGGCCGGCCCGGGGCGTCAGGTCCCGCAGAAGGTCCGGTAGGCGCCGAAGTCCTGCGGTGCGGGGGCGGCGTAGCGCTCGAGGCCCGGGCGTTCCTCGTAGGGGGATGTCACGGCGTCCAGCAGCCGCCCGAGCGGATCGAGGTCCCCCACGGTCGCCGCGCCGAGGGCCTCCTCGACGAGGTGGTTGCGGGGGATGTGGACCGGGTTGACGCGGTCCATCCTCTCGGCGTCCGGGCCCAGGGCGTGCCAGCGCGCCACCCAGCTGTCGAACGCGGCGAGATCGAGGAACAGCAGCCGCGCCGGCTCGCTGTCGCCACGGGCAGCCGCACCCAGGGCGCGGAAGAACGACGTGTGGTCGACGTGGTCCGCCGTCAGCAGGGGCAGCAGGTCGTCGACCAGCGTCGACGCGACCGCGTCGTCGACGTCCGCGGAAATGCCGAGCTTGCCCCGCATGCCGGCCGACCAGGCGGCGTCGTACTGCGGACGGAACCCGCCGAGCGACTCCACCGCGAGAGCGACGGCGCGCTCCTGGTCGTCGTCGATGAGGGGGAGGAGGGCCTCGGCGAGCCGGGCGAGGTTCCACTCGGCCACGACCGGCTGGTTGCCGTAGGCGTAGCGCCCGCTCGAGTCGATCGAGCTGTACACCGCCCCCGGGTCGAAGGCCTCCATGAACGCGCACGGCCCGTAGTCGATGGTCTCGCCCGAGATCGTCATGTTGTCGGTGTTCATGACGCCGTGGACGAACCCCACGAGCATCCATCGGGCCACCAGTGCCGCCTGGGCGGTGACCACCGCCTCGAAGAGGGCGAGGTAGGGGCGCTCGGCCTGCCCTGCGGCGGGGTGGTGCCGGCTGATCGCGACGTCGGCGAGGCGGCGCAGGAGGTCGAGATCGCCGGTGGCCCGGGCGTACTGGAAGCTCCCGACCCGCAGGTGGCTGCTCGCGACCCGGGCGAGCACGGCTCCGGGCAGCAGGGTCTCGCGGCGCACCGGCCGGCCGGTGGCCACGACGGCGAGCGAGCGCGTCGTCGGGATGCCGAGGGCGTGCATCGCCGCGCTGACGACGTACTCGCGCAGCATCGGGCCGACCGCGGCCAGGCCGTCCCCGCCGCGGGCGAAGGGCGTGCGGCCGGATCCCTTGAGCGCGAGGTCGCGCAGCCCGCCGTCGGCGTCGGCGATCTCGCCGAGCAGGAGCGCACGCCCGTCGCCGAGCCGCGGGACGAAGCCCCCGAACTGGTGCCCGGCGTAGGCCTGCGCCACGGGCACAGCGTCGCTCGGGACTACGCCGCCGACCAGCAGCCCGATGCCGTCGGGGCTCCGCAGCCAGGCGGGGTCGAGGCCGAGCTCGACGGCGAGCGGCTCGTCGAGGACGAGCAGCCGCGGGTCGGGAGCCTCCTCGGCCTGCCACGGAACGGCCAGCTCCGGCAGCTCGCGGGCGAAGCGGTCGCCGAGGCTGACGGTCGTTGGCGGGGCGAGGCTCACGCCGTCGAGGGTACGAGGGGGGCGTCGCCGGCACCTGCCGTCGTCCGCGTCCTGGTAGAACGCGCCCGGCACCGGACGTCAGGGCGCGAGTTTCTTCGCGCGGCCTGTCGATCTCGTGCGGCGGTGCGTGTCGTAGGGATGTGGGCCCGATCGGCGGGCCCGGGACCGAGGAGACCAGATGACGCAGTACATGATTTTGATCTACGAGGACGAAGCCTCGTACGAGAACGCCTCACCGGAGCTCCTCGGGGAGGTCATGCAGGCGCACAACGACTTCTCGGCCCAGGTCGAGCAGCACGGCGCCAAGATCGTGGGCGGCGAGGCCCTGCAGCCGACCGGCACGGCGACGAGCCTGCGGGCGGGGTCGGACGTGACCGACGGCCCGTTCGTCGAGACGAAGGAGGCGCTCGGTGGGTTCTACGTGATCGACGCGCCCGACCTCGACACCGCGCTGGCCGTCGCCAAGCTGTGCCCGGCGCGGTTCGGCGGGGTCGAGGTCCGCCCGGTCATGACCTTCGACTGACCCGCCGAGGCCGCACGGGATGACTGACGAACCGGCCTCCGCCGTCGCGGCCGCGGTCGCCGACGCGCACCGTCGCGAGTGGGCTTTCGTGCTCGCCGCGACGGTGCGCGTCACGCGCGACCTGGACGTCGCCGAGGAGTGCGCCCAGGACGCGTTCGCCGCCGCGCTCACCGACTGGCGGACCAACGGCGTCCCCGCGCGTCCGGGCGCCTGGCTGACCACGGCGGCCAAGCGCCGTGCCCTGAACGTCCTGCGCCACCGGGGCGTGGAGCGCCGTCATCTGCCCCTGCTCGTCGAGGACGACGTCGTCCCCGGGCCGGGGGAGGCGCTCGACGACGGACCGGCCGGAGCCCAGCTCCCGGACGACCGGCTCCGGCTGATCGTGACCTGCTGCCACCCCGCCCTGGACCGGACGGCGCAGGTGGCGCTCACCCTGCGGCTGATGTGCGGCCTCTCCACGGCCGAGGTCGCCCGCGCCTTCCTGGTCAGCGAGCCGACCATGGCGGCGCGGATCACGCGGGCCAAGAAGAAGATCGCGGTCGCCCGCATCCCGTACCGCGTGCCGTCGGCCGAGGAGCTGCCCGAGCGGGTGGACGCAGTGCTCGGCGTGGTGCACCTGTTGTTCACCACCGGGCACACCACGCCGTCCGGGGACGAGCTGGTGCGGCGGGACCTGGTGGAGCGGTCGATCGAGCTGGCCCGCATGCTGCGCAGGCTGCTGCCCGAGGATCCCGCCGTGGCCGGCCTGCTGGCGCTGCTGCTCCTCACCGACGCGCGACGGGAGACGCGCACCGGTCCGGGCGGCCGGTTGCTGCTCCTCGAGGAACAGGACCGCGCGCGGTGGGACCGCGGCGCGATCGCCGAGGGTGTGGACCTCGTCCGGGAGGCGCTGCGGGCCCGGCCGCCGACCCGGTACGCGCTGCAGGCCGCGATCGCCGCCGTCCATGCCGAGACGCCGTCGTGGGACGACACCGACTGGCGGGAGATCGTCGCCCTCTACGACGTCCTGACCCGGCTGTGGCCGTCGCCGGTGGTCGCCCTCAACCGCGCGGTCGCCGTGGGGTTCGCCCGGGGAGCCGCGGAGGGGCTGGCCGCCCTCGACGGGCTGTCCGCTGAACCGCAGCTGGCCGGCTACGGTTACCTGCCGGCCGCCCGCGGCAGCTTCCTCCGCCGTCTCGGCCGGACCGCCGAGGCCCGGGAGGCCTACGCGGAGGCCCTGCTGCTCACCGAGAACGCCGTCGAGCGGGAGTTCCTCGCGGGCCGGTTGCGCGAGCTGGACCCGGACCCGACCTGACCGGCCCGCTCGGCGACGTGTCCGTTCCTCCGTCGAGCGGCGCAGATCCCGCGCTGTTCCGGGCGTTTCGCGGTTGACCTCCCGCCGTCTGCAGGGCGGGGTGCCGATGGACGGCCACCCATCGAGCCGACTCCCGGAGGCGAGAATGATCCGCCGCAAGAAGGACGCCGCCGGCGTCATCGTCACGTTCACCCTCGACGACACGATCCCCGGACCGATGTCGGTCGTGGGCGACTTCAACGACTGGACGCCGGGCGCGCACGTGCTCCGCAAGAGCAGCAACGGCACCCGCAGCGTCGCGGTGACCCTGCCGGCCGGACAGTCGGTCCGCTTCCGCTATCTCGCCGACGGTGGCCACTGGTTCGACGACCCGCAGGCCGACGCCCAGGAGCAGGAGGGTTCGCTCCTGGTGCTGTGACGGGAGCCGGGTCGGACCGTCGGGATCCGGGCGCCTGATCCAGCGATAGGTTCAGGTCCGTGGCGCCCTCCGAGCACGAGCACGAGCCCGAGCCCGACAGGTCGACGCGGCCGATCGAGAGTTCGATCCGTACCGACCTCCGTGGCGCGATGAGCTACGGCGGCTACCTCGACCTGGACCGCCTGCTGTCCGCGCAGCATCCGCGGAGCAGCCCCGAGCACCACGACGAGCTGCTCTTCATCGTCCAGCACCAGACGAGCGAGCTCTGGCTCCGACTGGTCCTGCACGAGCTGCGCGGTGCCCGGCAGTATCTCGGTGACGACGACCTGGCGCCCGCGCTGAAGTGCCTGGCCCGGGTGAAGAACATCCAGCGGACCCTGACCGAGCAGTGGTCGGTGCTCGCGACCCTGACCCCGCGGGAGTACGCCCAGTTCCGGGGAGCACTCGGCTCCGCGTCCGGCTTCCAGTCCTACCAGTACCGGGCCGTCGAGTTCATCCTCGGCAACAAGAACGCCGCGATGCTCACGGTGTTCGACGGTGAGCCCGAGGCCCAGGAGGTGCTGTCGGAGCTGCTGGAGGCCCCGACGCTGTACGACGAGTTCCTCCGGCTGATGGCGAGGAACGGATTCGACGTCCCCGCCGCCGTCCTCGAGCGGGACCACCGCCGGCCGTGGACCTTCCAGCCGGAGCTCGTGCCGGTCTTCCGGCAGGTCTACGAGTCGACCGACACGCCCTGGGGGATCTACGAGGCCTGCGAGAGCCTGGTCGACGTGGAGGACAACTTCCAGCTGTGGCGCTTCCGCCACCTGCTGACCGTGCAGCGCACGATCGGCTTCAAGACCGGGACGGGCGGGTCGTCCGGTGTCGGCTTCCTGCGCCGAGCGCTGGACCTCACCTTCTTTCCCGAGCTCTACGCAGTCCGCACCGAGATCGGCACCTGACGGGCGCAGGAGCGGGACACTGGGCCTCCGACCATCGGAACGTGCCCGGTGAGGGGGACTCCCGTGAAGCTCGTCATCCTCGGGGCGACCGGACTGACCGGTCACCGGCTCGTCGACCAGGCCATCGAGCGCGGGCACGAGGTGGTCGCCTACGTCCGCAGTCCCGACGCCCTCCGCGGCCGCCCCGGACTTCGGGTCGTCGGCGGGCAGCTGACCGACGAGCCTGCGCTGCGGTCGGCGCTCACCGGTGCCGACGCGGTGCTGTGTGCCATCGGACCCAAGGGACTGCGCGGACTGATCGGCGCCGACCTGATGCAGCGGACGCTCCCGGTCGTGGTCGAGGCGATGTCCGGGGCCGGGGTGCGCCGGCTGGTGCTGCTGTCGGCCTACGGCGTCGGCGACACCGCCGCCTCGGCGTCGCCGATCGCGACGATCGCCTTCCGGACGGCGGTCCGGTCGCTGTACCGGGACAAGCAGCTCGCCGAGTCGCGCCTCGCCACCGCCGACGTGGATGTCACCACGGTGTACCCGCTGTCCCTCACCAACGATCCGCTCAGCGACACGGCCGTCGTGCGGGACGTCGCCACGGTGACCCGGGTCAGCGGCCTGCCCAAGGTCCCGCGCGCGAACGTGGCCAAGGCGATGCTCGACGCCGTCGAGGATCCGGGCACCATCGGCCGGCGCCTGATCGTGTCCAGCGCAGGGACGGTCCGCTGACCGATCAGCGCGTGGGCGTCAGGGGTCGTTCGTCCACCATCGGCTCGCCGTCGGACGCCGCGACCGGGGAGGGTTCGACCCGGAGCACCCGGGCCAAGCCGCCCGGCAGCCACCAGTTCCACCGGCCGAACAGGCTGACCAGCGCCGGCACCAGGAGCGCCCGCACGATGGTGGCGTCGATCAGGATCCCGACGCCCAACGCCGTCCCCAGGACCTTGATGTCGGTGCCGGGGGAGGAGGCCAGCGCGGCGAAGGAGAAGAAGAGGATCAGCGCGGCGGACGTGACCAGCCGCCCGGTGCGCCCCAGCCCGGTCACGACGGCCCGCCCGGTGCTCCCGGTCGCGTCGTACTCCTCGCGCATGCGGGCCAGGATGAAGACCTCGTAGTCCATCGAGAGCCCGAACAGGAACGCGAAGATGATCACCGGCAACCAGAAGGTGATCGCTCCGGTGGCCGAGATCCCGAACACCGCGTCCGAGCCGTGGCCGTCCTGCCAGAACCAGGTGATGGCGCCGAAGACCGCGGCGAGGGACACCAGGTTGAGCACCACCGCCTTGATCGGCAGCAGGAGCGACCGGAACGTGCGCACCAGCAGCACGAAGGTGATCAGTGCGATCAGGCCCAGGACGTACGGGAAGTTGTCGTACACGGCCCGGAAGTAGTCCTGCACGATCGCGCCGGTCCCGGCGATGCCGACGCTGCCCTCGACCGCGTCCGTGACGGCCGCGCGGACGTCGTCGACGACGGCGATGCTCGTGCTGTCGACGGTCTCGTCGACCGGGACGACGTCGACGACGGTCACGCCGTCCCGACTACCGCCGACGACGGCCATGCGGACGCCGGGCACCTCGCTCGCCGCCGTGACCGCCGCGTCGGCCTCCGCATCGGGAACGAGCACCGCGATCGGGGTGAGGACCCCGTCGCCGACGCCGCCGTCCTGGAGGACCTGCAGGGCGTCGAACGCCGGCCCGCTCTGGCTCAGCGACTCGGTGTTCGACTGGCCGATCTTCAGGTGGAACACCGGCGCGACCAGCAGCGCCAGCAGCAGGACGGCCACGCCGGTGGCGATCCATCGACGGCGCACGATGAGCCGCGCCCACGCCGACCAGCCGCGCGCGGCCACGGCGTCGTGCCGGATCCGCGGCCAGTCCACCCGCGGCCCGATCTTCGACAGCAGGGCCGGCAGCAGCGTCAGGACCACCGCGACGCTCACCAGCGGGATGAGCATGCCGCCCAGGCCCATGCTCCGCAGGAAGGGAACCGGAACGATGATCAGCGCCAGCAGGCTGATCGCGACCGTCACCCCGGAGGCGACGACGGCGTGACCTGCGGTGCGCATGGCGATCACGACGGCCTCGTCGTTCGGATGCCCGTGCGCGCGCTCCTCGCGCCAGCGGGAGACCAGGAGCAGCGAGTAGTCGATGGCCACGCCCAGGCCCACCAGGGCGATGAGGAACTGCACGACGAAGCTGACGTCGGTGAGGTAGGTCAGCCCGAGCACGAGCAGGAACGTGGTGAGGATCGACACCGCGGCGATCATCAACGGGACGAGTGCCAGGAACGACGCGAAGACGAAGATCAGCACGGCCAGGGCACCCACGGCGCCGAAGAGCGTCTCGGCCAGCACGCTGGGTCCCTCGGTGTCGCCGCCTGCGGCGAGCAGCACGTAGGAGGTGAGTCCGACGTCCAGGCCGGCTGCCCCGGCTGCCTGCTGCACAGCGGGCAGTACCTGGGTTTCGATGCCGGGGCCGAAGCCGGTGGGTTCCGGGCCCTGGATCAGCGCGAACGTGCTGCGCCCGTCGTCGGTGACGAACGCGTCGTCGCCCGTGCTGCCGAGATCGACCACCCGGACCTGTGGCGCGGCGGTGCGCACCGCGTCGAAGAGTCCGGCGATCTCTGCCTCGCGCTCGGCCACGGTGCTTCCCTCGGGCACGGTGATCACCGGCACCAGGGTGTCGGCGGTGCTCGTGCCGAAGGTGGCGATCAGGTCGCGTTCGGCCTCGTAACCGGGCTGGCCGGGCAGCGAGAAGTCGAAGGTCAGGCGATCGGTCACCGGTCCGGCGGCGATCCCGCCGGCCACCATCAGCGCCACCCAGCCGAGGACGACGAGCAGGCGGTGGCGCAGGACGAAGCGGGCGACGGACTCCACGGGTTGCTCCTTGGGCAGCAGTCGGCGCGGGTCGGGCAGCGCCTCTGGTGCCCGGGCGGCCACGCTAGCGCCGTCGGGGTGCCTCCGGGCCCGCCGGCCGCGCGGAGCCGGCCTGCTCTCAGTGCGAGGTCGCCAGTTCGGACCCGAGGCTGTGGTCGGCCAGGGTCCGGGCACGGGGCGACGGCACCGCCCGCAGCAAGTCCGGTCGGTAGGGCCGCAGCAGCAGGTCGGCCAAGAGACGTGGGAGATCTGCCTCCGGTGCGGCGAGCTCGCTGCCGTGGGGTGGTTGCGCGTGGTGCAGTTCGGCGACGGGCGGGGCACGAGCCGGCCGTCGAGTTCGACTGCCTCGCGGGCTGCCAGGTGCGGGTCGACGAGCTGGCCGAGGTCTACGGTCGGCCGGAGCGTCTCGGCCCACCCGGCTCGGCCGGGGCCCCGGGGCAGCAGTCCCCGGCGTAGTCGCGTCGAGCACTGAGCCTGGACCGAGCGGGGGTGGCCGCCATCGAGAGCCGGAGCCTGGGTCGAGGCCGGATCAGCGTGCCGGTGGTCGGGCTCGGCACCTGGCAGCGGCTGGAGGCCGCTGCTGCGGCCGGGCGGCACCGGGAGCTGGTCGACACCGCCATCGCGGCGGGGGTCCGGCTCGTCGACACCTCACCCATGTACGGCGACGCCGAGCGTCTCCTTGCCGAGGCGCTCGACGGCAGGCGCGACGAGGTCGTGATCGCCGACAAGATCTGGACGCCGTCCGCGCAGGAGGGAGTCGCCCAGCTCGCCCGCGCCGTGGACTGGTACGGCGGCCGCGTCGACCTGATGCAGATCCACAACCTGGTCGCCTGGCCCACGCACCTGCCGATGCTCGAGGATGCCCGGGCTCGGGGGCTGGTCGGCCTGATCGGTGCCACCCACCACTCCGCCGGGGCCTTTCCCGAACTTGCCGAGCTCATGGCCACGGGCCGCATCGACACCGTTCAGGTGCCCTACAACCCGCTGCAGCGCGAGGTCGAGCAGACGATCCTGCCGCTCGCCGAGGACCTGGGCCTGGGTGTGCTGCTGATGCGCCCGCTGGGGGAGGGGCGGCTCGTGCGCCGGGAGCCCAGCCCGGCCGAGCTCGCGCCGCTCCGTCCGTTCGGTGTCACGACCTGGGTGCAGGCCCTGCTCAGATGGGGCCTGAGCGACCCGCGGGTCTCCGTCTCGCTGGCCGCCACCGCCCATCCCGACCGGGTCCGGGCGAACGCCGCTGCGGGGTCACCGCCGTGGTTCGGGCCGGAGGAGCGGGCACTCGTCGAGCGTCTGGCGACCGCGCGCTGACCGTCAGGGCGCCCGGAGGGACCGGTGCCGCCAGCCGAGCCGCTCGAGCAGCCGGCCCAGGTGGGCGTCCAGCGAGCGGCTGGTCGTGGCCGCGACGGTCTCGGTCAGCACGTCGACCTCTGCCCGGAGTGCGGATCGCTGGTGCCGGAGGGCCTCGACCTGCCCATGGAGCGCTTCCACCTGGGCGAGGAGGGAGGCCGAGCGCATCGCCGCGTCCCGATCGACGCGCTCGCGGGTTGCGAGGGCCTCGGCGTCGGCCCGACGCCGCTGCTCCCGTGCGGTGCTCAGCATCCGCACGACCTCGTCCCGGGCGTGCAGCCGGGCGGCAGCTGCCTCGAGCACGGCCTGCTGCCTGATCTGCTCGACGTGCTCGGCGGCGCGCTGCTCGATCGCCTGAACCGCCCGGAGCCGCGATGCGGCCTCGGCGCGAGCATCCTTGCCCGTCCGAGCGGCCGCCGCGAGGATCCGGCCGGCCCGCGCCGTCATCCCCCGCACCTCGTCGGCTCCCTCGGCGACCAGCCGTCCCACCTCGGCCTCCGCGGCGCCGAGCACCCGTTCGGCGCGGGCGACCGTGACCTGCGCCTGCGCGGCAGCAACGGAACGGTGGTTCTCGGCCTCGCCCCGCATGTTCTCGGCCTCGTCGGCCGCCGCGGCGAGCATCGACCCCAGATGACGCGACAGTCCGAGGAACTCTGCGCCTCCCGACGAGTGGGAGAGCAGCGTGCGGGCTTCGTCGAGGGCGGCCCGGGTGGACAGATGGCTGGCGAGCAGGTGCTCGCGTTCGCGATCGGCCGTGGCCAGCTCGTCCTCGGCCCACTGGACGTAGGTGTCGACCTGGAAGCGGTCGTAGCCGGCGACGGCCCGCCGGAACATCGGCCCGGCCTGGAGGACCGTGGGCAGGTCCCCGGAGACGTGCGGGCGCTCTCGGTCCAGCGGCGCCGTCCCCAGGACGGTGTCCAGCACCCGCAGGGGGCGGGGAGCTCTCTGATCCACATGCAGCTCGATGGTCATCCACTTGCCTCCCCGCGCAGTTTTTCCAGCCTGAGTTCCGGAACGCTACGGGCCGCAGGGGGCCGCGCAGACCGCTGGCGGCCGGGCATCACCCGGAGGGGAGGGCCGGGACGCCCGATCCGGTTGCCGGGGCCGGCGCGCTCGCTCTGCGTGACGTCGCTCAGGGGAGTGAGAGGACGGGCACCAGGCGCTCCAGGGCGCACGACGTCCCGCACCCTCGTCCCATGGCGAACGCGACGACCCCGTTGCCCCCGGGCAGCATGACCGTGCCACCCCTGTTCGGCTGGGAGCTCATCCTCACCGGGTTGGTCGTCCTGGTCGTCGTCGCCGTGGCGTTCCTGATGATCAGCGCGACCGGAACCGGACGGGACGAGCGGTCGGACTGGAAGGCGTGGCTGGACGCGCGGTCGGGCGGGCGCGAGGACCCGGTCGTGGACCCACCCGGCCCGCCGGTCCAGCGAGCCGAGACGCACCGTGCCGCTGAGCAGACAAGAGGAAACTGAGTGCGCTGACGCGCCGGTCGTCGCAGGATCTCGGTCGGCGGCGTCGCGGCCGGGGGAGTGACGGTCTGGCCAGTCCCGCCCAGCGCGAGGAGCCTCGTCGACCTCGAGCTGATTCGCATTCGACCCGGCGGTCCACAGTCTCCGTTTCGGAGCCGACCTCGGCCTGGACGCGCTCGTCCTTCGAGTCGGTCGGCGTCGACATGGACACGCTCACCGACCGGATGGGTGGCAGCCCCTGATCGATGTCGTGCACCCCGAGCCGGGCGTCAGCGAGCCGTGCTCCGGGCGTCAAGGAGGATCCGGGAGAAGAAGTCGGCCAGCTCCTCGTGTCCGTCCAGCGGAAGCACGTGGGCGACGAACTGGTCCGGTCGGACGACGACCAGGCAGCCCGCCTCGCGGTCGATCCCCCGCAGGTCGAAGACGTCGTCGGCCGCGGGGTCGGGGCAGAAGACCTTCTCGTAGTCGACGAGGCCGAGCCTGCCCTTCCGCGGCAGCAGGACCGGGGGCAGGTCGCCGACGGCCAGGTCGCGATGTCCCTGCTGGAAGACCGCGCGGACGTCGATGACCGAGTCGGGGTCGGCGCCGGCCGGCGTGCAGCGCGTGAGCGGCGACTGCTCCGAGGCGAGGAACCCGCACAGCGCCCGGACCCGGGAGTCGGGCCCCATCGGGTCGTCCCGGTCGGCGAAGACGTAGACGCGCCAGGCGCCGTCCGCACGGGCGACGTGGCCGAGCTGGACCGGCTTGGCGTCGGCGAGCCGGACGACGGGGGCGGAGTGGAAGCGCATCCCGACCGGGAATCCCTCCGCCAGGTGCTGGAACCCGGTGCCGGCGGTGATCACCGAGGACGCGTACCTGGTCGCGACCCCCGCGGTGAAGCGGCCCTGTGCGGCGAAGTACCGCTGGAACTCCGCCGGGTCGACGCCCTCGCTCCCGCCCTCGGTCTCGTCGGAGTGCTTCGGCGGCGCGCTGAACATCGTCGCGAACTCGCGGTCGAAGTCGATGAGCTCCTGGGCGATGACCTGCCGTTCCGCCGAGTAGGTGTCGAGCAGTTCCGGCCGGGCGGTGCCCCGCAGGACGGCGCCCAGCTTCCATCCGAGGTTCCACGCGTCCGCCATGGACACGTTCATGCCCTGGCCGGCCTTGGCGCTGTGGGTGTGGCAGGCGTCGCCCGCGATGAACACCCGGGGGAGCCGGGTGCCCGTCTCCGCCGCCGGCACGTCGTCGAACTTGTCGCAGAGCCGCTGCCCGATCTCGTAGACCGACCACCAGCCGACGTCCTTCACGTCGAGGGTGTACGGGTGCAGGACCCGGTTCGCCACGGCGGCGAGCTTCTCCGGGGTGACGCTCCGGTTGTCCAGCATCTCCCGGTCGTGGACCTCGTCCAGCTCGATGTAGAGCCGGACCAGGTACCCACCCTCCCGCGGGATGATCAGGAGGTTGCCCTGGTTCGCCGACAGGATCGCGGACTTGAGCCGGATGTCCGGGAAGTCGGTCACTGCCAGCACGTCCATGACGCCCCAGGACTGGTTCATCGGATCGCCGACCAGCTCGCGGCCGATCGCCGTCCGGATCCCGCTGCGTGCGCCGTCGCAGCCGACGACGAACTTCGCCCGGACGGTCGACGTCCCGCCCGTCTCCTGCGACTCCTTCAGGTGCTGCAGGGTGACGGTCACCGGGTGCTCGGGTGAGCCGCCGGTGTCGACGGTGAGCCCACTGGCGTGCAGCCCGTAGAACGGCCGCAGCCTGCTTGCGGACCGCTCCATGGAGTCGCGCAGGTAGGCGAGCATGCGTGCCTGGTTGACGATGACGTGCGGGAACTCCGACAGGCCGTCCTCGACGTCCTGGATGCGCCCGGTCCGCGTGATCCTGGTGCGGTCCTCGGGATCCGGTCGCCAGAAGGAGACCTCGTTGACCCAGTAGCCCTCCGCGACCAGTCGGTCGGCGAGGCCGAAGGCCTCGAACATCTCCACGGTGCGGCAGGCGACGCCGTCGGCCTGGCCGACCTCGAGGGGACCGTCCCTCCGGTCGATGACCGCGGTGGTGATGTCCGGGAAGTTGGCCAGTTGCGCCGCGAGGACGAGTCCGGCGGGACCGCACCCGACGATCAGGACGTCGACCTCCTCGGGCAGGCCGTCCGGCCGGTCCGCGACGGAGGGGTGTGGCTGCTCGACGAACGGATCGCCGGCCCGGTAACCGTCGAGATAGAACTGCACGCCTGATCCCCTGACATCCGTGGTGCTGTGCGTCGTGAGCACGACGGTGCCGGAGACCGCCGGGACGGGACAGGGTTTTCTGTAGTGAAGAACTGGACCCGCCCGCGCGATCGCTTCCGTCGGCTCCCTGCTGCCAGCAGGCCCCGCGTCACGAGGGGTGGCGACCTACGCTCCGTCGGTGCGCCGTTTCCCTGCTCGGGTAGCGGGGGACAGCCGCCCCGCCTCCGGGCCGCAGGTGCTCATTCCGCTCCTGGTGCTGGCGGCAGGCGTGGGTCAGGGCTTCGGGCGCTTCGGCTATGCGCTCCTGCTGCCCGCCGTCAATGCCGATCTCGTGCACTCCTACGCCGTCGCCGGGCTGCTCGGCACGCTGAACCTCACCGCGTACCTCGGGGGGACCCTGCTCGTCAGCCTCACCGCCGGCCGCCTGGCACCGGAGACCTCGGTGCGCCTCGGCCTGCTGCTCACCACGGGCGGGGTGTCGGTCCTCGCTCTGGCGCGGTCGGTGCCGGTCCTGGTGGCGGGCATGGTCCTGGCCGGGTTCGGCGGGGCGATGATCTGGGTGCCTGCCCCGGGTATCGCCGGATCCGCCGTCCGTCCCTCCCGTCGCGGCCTCGCGATCGGACTGACCGGCAGCGGGGTGGGCGTCGGCGTGATCGCGAGCAGCGGCCTGACCGCCCTGGTGCACGCCGTCGCCGGCCCCGGCGCGTGGCGACCGGTCTGGGGGATCGAGGCGGTGGTCTCCGCGCTCGTCGCTCTTGCGGCAGCCCGCTGGCTGCGCCCGCGCGTCACCCCTGTCTCCGGCCCGGTGCACATCTCCACGCTGCGCTCGGTGCCCGGCTGGGTCGGCTGCACGCTGTCCTACGGCGGCTACGGACTGGCGATCGCGATCTACATGACGTTCCTGATCGCCGCGTACGAGGACGACGCCGGCTTCGGCTCCGGTCACGCCTCCGCGGTGTTCGCCCTCACCGGGGTGTGCATCACTGCCGGCGGGATCCTGCTCGGCCGCTGGTCGGACCACGTGGGACGGCGCGCGGCCATGACCTGGACCTACGTGGGTATGACAGCGGCGATCCTGCTCGTCCCGGTCGGCGCCGAGCCGTGGGCGGTGTTCTCCGCGATCGTGTTCGGCCTGGCGATGTCCGGGGCGCCGGCGGTGCTCGCCGCCCACCTGGCCGACTGGCTCGACCCCCGCCGGTTCGCCGCGGCGTTCGGGGCGGTCACCCTCGTCTTCGGGCTGGCGCAGCTGGTGGGTCCTCAGCTCGCGGGGTGGATCGCGGACCGTACGGGCAGCTTCTCGACGGCGTTCCTGGTCGCCGCTGCGGCTGCGCTCGGGGCCGCCCTCGCCTCCGCGACGCTGCCCCGCCGCGGCCCCGCTGCCCGATCCCGCCTCATCGAGCCCGAGTCGTCCTGACCCTCGGTCACCCCTGGGTGCTGACCGGCCACTCTCCCCGCGCCATGCCCAGGAACTTGGTGAACTGGGCGGGGCCGTTCTCCAGCACGTCGACGTAGCCGCCTGCGCGGATCTCGTCCCAGTGCGCCTGGACGTCCTCGGGCTGGGCGTCCTTGCCCAGATAGACACCCCGGGTCTCCGGGATCTCGCTGACCGAGTAGCAGCCGCCACCGGCGTTGAGGATCACGCCGTTGGGTGCGGACTCGCCCACCAGGAAGAGGACTCCCGACGCGACCGCCTCGGGGGGCAGGTTCTCGGCGTCGGTGTCGTCGCCGATGATCGTGCCCTTCGTCATGCGCGACGTGGCGACCGGGACGATCGTGTTGGTCCGGATGTCCTTGGACGCACCTTCGATGGCGAGCACCTTCATGAGCCCCAGCACGGCGGCCTTGGCCGTTGCATAGCCGGCCTGGCCGAAGTTGCCGTAGGTGCCGTTCTGGGACGAGGTGAAGATGATCCGGCCGTAGCCCTGGTCCCGCATGAGCGGCCACACGGCGTGGGCGCACCTGATGGAGCCGGTCAGGTGCACGTCGAGGACGGCCAGCAGGTCGGCCAGGTCCACCTTGTGGAAGGAGCGGTCCCGCAGGATGCCCGCGTTGTTGATCAGGACGTCCACGCGGCCGAAGGCGTCCACGGTCTCGTCGACCATCGCCTGCACCCCCGCAGGGTCGGTGACGCTGCCGTAGTTGGCGATCGCCTCCCCGCCGGCGGCACGGATCTCGGCCACCACGCTCCCGGCCGCGTCTTCCGTGGCGCCGGCGCCGTCCACGGCGGAACCGGGGTCGTTCACCACGACCTTGGCGCCACGCTCCGCGAGCGCCAGGGCGTAGGTCCGTCCCAGGCCCCGCCCGGCGCCGGTGATGATCGCGACGCGGTTCTCGAAATCGCTGCGGGTCATGGTGGATTCCTCTCGCTTGGGAACGGCCCGGGCCTGCCCGGCGTGGGCCTGGACGCGCCTGGGCGACACTCCGGGGCGCGCAGGATGCCATACGGGATGCCATACCAGTTGGACCGGCAAGCGGAGGTTAGCTGATCGCCCCGTGCTGGCCGCACCATCCGGTGGTGCGCTGGTCGCC
Source organism: Blastococcus sp. CT_GayMR16 (assembly GCF_004570875.1). Classification (GTDB taxonomy): domain Bacteria; phylum Actinomycetota; class Actinomycetes; order Mycobacteriales; family Geodermatophilaceae; genus Blastococcus_B. The sequence goes on from NZ_SPQK01000014.1 coordinate 90,835, forward strand.
ACGCCCTGTCGTGCCATCCGCCACGCACCGGCGCAGCGCGCCCGTGAGGATGCCGGGATGGACGAGCCGGAGCATCAGCCGAGGAGCGCCACAGCTGCGGTCGCGCTCCGGCCAGGGGAGGGGAGCGGGAGGTGTCCTAGGGCCCTGAGACGGTGATCATCAGCCGGCGTCGATAGGACGCGGGACGAGTTGGACTCCGCACGAGCAGCCCGGCCTCATGTGTACTGACGCGATGACGCCCGCAGAGACCGTGTCGGCTTTTCACCGGGCCCTGGAGCTGCGCGACGATTCCGCCTTCGGTCTCATCGCCGAGGACTTCCTCCAGCACGCGGCCGGGCCACAGGGCCGCGAGGGATTTCGACAGACGTTGACGACGCTCGACCACGACCTCGATCACCCGACGGCAACGATCCATCGCGTCGTGGCCCAGAACGACCTTGTCGTCGTCCAGCTCACGATGCACGGGCGACATGTGGCCTCGACGATGCCGCTGCTCGCCGAGCTACCTCCGACCGGGAACGCCGTCGCGTGGGACTTCATCCACATCTGGCGGGTTGCGGACAGCTCGATCATCGAGCACTGGGCCTGCCGCGATGATGTCGGACTTCTCGCACAGGTCGGGGGCTGGCCACAGCCCAGCTAGTCCGGACCGAGCACTCGGAAAGCTCCCTCGAGGTAGAGACCGATGCGCCTCGACCGTCACGAGACCGCTGCACCCAACAGCTCGGCAACCTTCTTCTCCACCGCGGGAGACCACTTCTCGAGCGCGTAGGACACCGGCCACATGTCCCCGTCGTCGAGGTGGGCCGAGTCCTGGAATTCCAGGGTCGAGTAGCGCTGGCTGAATTTCCCTGCGTTCTTGAACGCGACGACGACTTTGCCGTCCGCGTTGGCGTAGGCGGGCATCCCGTACCAGGTCTTTGGCCACAGGTCCGGGGCGGTAGCGGTCACCACGACGTGTACGCGCTCTGCAATGGCGCGATCGTCCGCCGCCATCTTCGCAATGCTGTCGAGCACCGCTTGCACTCCATCGGCCTTCTTGGCGCCGCTCTTCCCCTCGGCGCGCAACTCGGCGGCGCGTTGCTTCATCGCGGCCCGTTCCTCGGCGCTGAAGCCGTCGGACTCGATCTGAGTGGTCTTGGCGGGCATCCCGGAACTTCCTCTCGACATCGGGGCCTCGCCCCCGGCGGGGCCATCCTGAGCGCAAGGCTAGGACCGAGGACAGGCCAGCACTTCTTGATTCCTGACGGATCAATTCCACGCTCGGCGCAGCTTCTGCTGACCCGACTGCGCGATATGCGGCACGCACGACCACCCCGGCAACCGCCGACGGTCGCAGCGGGGTCAGTGGACCTGGTAGCGCAGGTGTGTTGCGTCGCGACCGTCGAGCCGCCGGATGAGCTCCAGTTCGACGAGGTCGGCGTCCCGTGTCTCGAACAAGGGACGGCCGGCGCCCAGCAGGGCCGGGAGCAGGTGGATCTCCATCTCGTCGAGGTGGCCGGCGCGGAGCAACGCCTGCGCTGCACCGGCTCCGTGCACCATGACAGCACGGCCGCCTGCCGCTGCGCGGGCCTCGGTCGCGCATGCGACGACATCGGTGTAGAACTTCGCGCTCCCCGGTGGCACGTCTCGGTCGTCGATGTGATGCGTCGGGACGTGGATCGGCACCCCGTCGTGACGGTCGCCGTTCCAGCGCCCGGCTAGTTCGAAGGTGCGCCGTCCGGATGACGGCCCCGGTTGCCATGAGCTCGGCGTAGACCTGCCCGTTGACTCCCGGGGACAGCCGATCGTCGAGCCAGTTGAACAACCGCCCGCCGTTGCGTCCCAGCTCCTGCCCGCCCCGGTCGTCCGGTCCCGCGATGAAGCCGTCCAGGGACATCGACGTGTACAGCCGTATCGGAGTGGTCGCTGCTGCGGTCATGAGCGTCCTACCTCTCGTCAGGTCGGATCGGACGGTCCGGTCGGTGGAGGTGCACCTCGCCTTGCGGTTCTCCTTCTGTTTGTGCCGGCTCAGTCGGCAAAGTCGCCCGCGGTCATGCCATCGGGGTGATCGGCCGGCCACTGGACCAACTCGATCCGGTTGCCGTCCGGGTCGGTGATCCACGTCGTCAGGAACTGGTCCGACCCATCCGGTGACGTGGGCGCCTCGGCGTCGATGCCCCGGGTGGCGAGCGCGGCGACGGTCGTGTCCATCGAGTCCACCGTGATGACGAAGTGGCTCAGGCCGGCCCCGGGATCCGCGTCGCCTCTCCCGGGTCGGTGGACGAGCTCGATGGTGACGAACTCGTCGTCGGGGAGCTTCAGCATGGTCAGGTGCCCGATACCGGTCTCGGGGACGTCGCCGACCACCTCGTAGCCGACGGCCGTGTAGAACGCGAGCGACCGCTCGAGATCTGCCACACGGAGGCCGAAGTGCAGGGTCCTCTTCGGGTGTCCTCCTGTGACGGGGGTGGACGGTTCGGCCACCGGCGTGCGGCAGCGACCAGCCGCAGACCTCCGGCCGACCAACCTCTCGGGTGACCGTGCCTGCCCAGAGGGACCGCGAGCGTCGCCACAACTCATCGGCGGGGTGCCCGGACGCTCGGATGAGGACCTGCAGCAGGCCTGGAAGCGGCTCCGACACGCATGCGCCGCACGCGCCCGGCGCGGGCTGACCTGGACGACGACGGCCCCGCGGTCATGACCGCGGGGCCGCTGATGGTGTGTCCGAGGGGGGACTTGAACCCCCACGCCCGATAAAGGGCACTAGCACCTCAAGCTAGCGCGTCTGCCATTCCGCCACCCGGACGAGTGCCGGTCCAGACTACCGGACCGCCTGGGCCGTTCGGCGCACCCCTCCTCGCGACCGAGCAGGCCGCCGACGTCAGGCCGAGGCGACCGCCACGCGACCCCGGCCGGCCCGCTTCGCCTCGTACAGCGCGACGTCCGCGTCGTGGTACAGCGTGGTCAGGTCGCCCTTCCGCTCGGGCACGTGGGCCACGCCGAGGCTGATCGACAGCGACAGCAGCGTGCCGTCGGGCAGGGGAAGCGGCGTCGATCGGACGGCGAGGAGCAGGTCCTCCGCCCGGCGTTCCGCGACGTGCGGGGTGCAGTCGCGGAGCAGGACGGCGAGTTCGTCGCCACCGAGCCGGGAGAGCACGGCGTCGTCCGTACGGATCTGATCCCGGAGCACCCGCGCCAGGTGGACGAGGACGGCGTCCCCGACCGGGTGGCCGTGGGAGTCGTTGATGGTCTTGAAGGAGTCCACGTCGATGAGGACCAGGGCCGTGCCGGCGCCGACGGGCCGGATCAGGGTCGACTCGAGCGCCTCGTCGAACGAGCGGCGGTTCACCAGACCGGTCAGCGAATCGACCCGGGCCTGCTCCTTCAGCTCGGCGACCAGACGCTCCTGCAGGCCGTTCGCGCGGGTGAGCATCACGGCCGGGACGACGAGCACCGCGCCGAAGAAGAGCAGGTCCTGCGCCGCCTCCGCGGGGGGCTGCAGCAGGAAGAGGACCACGCAGTCGGCCCAGACGGCGGTACCGGTCACCAGGATGACCGCGCCCTGCCGCAGGTGCGCGGCGGCCCACAGCACCGGGAAGGCGAGGAACGCCTGTGCGGCTGCGGTCGTGTCCACGGTCAGCAGGTTGAGCACGGTGGCGGCCAGGACACCGCCGACCGAGATCGCGGTGCCCGCGAGGCAGCGGTCCAGCCGCAGGGGATCGACCAGCAGGTGCACGGCAGCGGCCGCAGCGAGGACGAGGACGAGGACCCACCCCGCGACGTAGGCCGAGGCGCTGACCGTCGCCTCCTGATACTTGGTCAAGCCTGCGACGACGCCGGCGAAGAGCGCAAGGGTCAGAACCGCACTGCGCGCGGCGGCGCGCGGATCTCGAGCCCGCAGCTCCGGCAGCATCCTCATCATCGAGATATCGGCACGGGAGTGCGCCTGCCGGATCCGCACTCACCCCATCGGGGGGCGGTGCGCGGGATGGCACGATCGGCGCATGGCCGAGCCGATCGCTGCCCCCCTTGACGCCGCCCAGGGCGAGGTCGCCGAACTGCTGTCCGACCTCATCCGGATCGACACCACGAACACCGGTGACACCTCGACGAGCGCGGGGGAGCGGGCCGCCGCGGAGTGGGTCGCCTGCAAACTCGCCGACGTCGGCATCGAGTCCCAGATCTGCGAGTCCGAGCCTGGCCGGGCCAGCCTCGTGGCCCGCATCGAGGGCACCGACCCGAGCCGCCCGGCCCTGCTGGTGCACGGCCACCTGGACGTCGTTCCGGCCGACCCCGCCGAGTGGAGCGTCCACCCGTTCTCCGGCGAGGACCGCGACGGCTACATCTGGGGCCGGGGTGCGGTCGACATGAAGGACATGGACGCGATGGTCCTGGCGCTGGTCCGCGACTGGGCCCGCACCGGCGTCCGCCCGCCGCGGGACATCGTGCTGGCCTACGTCGCCGACGAGGAGGCGGGCGGCAAGCTCGGCGCCCGCTGGCTCGTCGACGAGCACCCCGACCTGTTCGAGGGCTGCACCGAGGCGATCAGCGAGGTCGGCGGCTTCAGCATCACCGTCCGCGACGACCTGCGGCTCTACCTCGTCCAGACCGCCGAGAAGGGTCTGGCCTGGATGCGGCTGACCGCCGGTGGCAAGCCCGGGCACGGCTCCTTCGTGCACGACGACAACGCCGTCACCCGGCTCTGCGAGGCCGTCGCCCGGCTCGGCTCGACCCGGCTGCCCACCGTCCTCACCCCGCCGATGCGGCAGTTCCTCGACGCGGTCAGCGAGGCCTACGGCATCGAGATCGACCCGGACGAGCCGGAGGAGGCGCTGGCCCGGCTCGGCGGCATCAGCCGGATGATCGGCGCGGCGCTGCGCAACACGGCCAACCCCACGATGCTCGACGCCGGGTACAAGGCGAACGTCATCCCCGGGACGGCGAGCGCGACCGTCGACGGCCGGTTCCTCTACGGCCAGCAGGAGGAGTTCGAGCGGCAGCTCGCGGGCCTCATCGGCGAGGGGATCCAGCGCGAGTGGCTGGTGCACGACCAAGCCGTGGAGACGACGTTCGACGGCCCGCTGGTCGACTCGATGGTTGCCGCGCTCAAGGCCGAGGACGACGGCGCCCGGCCGGTGCCCTTCACGATGAGTGGCGGCACCGACGCCAAGAGCTTCGAGCGGCTCGGCATGCGCTGCTTCGGGTTCTCGCCCCTGCGGCTTCCCCCGGACCTGGACTTCGCCTCGCTGTTCCACGGCATCGACGAGCGCGTGCCGATCGAGTCGCTGCAGTTCGGCATCCGGGTGCTCGACCGCTTCCTGCGCTCTGCATGATGGGGGAGTGACCGCCACCACACCCGCGCCCGGCTCCGTCGCTCTGATCACCGGGGGGACCGGCGGCTTCGGCCGCGCCCTCGCCACCAAGCTCCGGGCGCTCGACGTCACCGTCGTCCTCGCCGACCTCGACAGCGAGCGCAACCGGCAGGTGGCCACGGAGCTCGACAGCTCCTTCGTCGTCCTCGACGTCACCGACCGCGCGGCCAACGCGGCCGTCGTGGCGCAGGTCGAGGCCGAGCACGGGCGGCTCGACGCCGCGTTCCTCAACGCCGGCATCGCCGGGAAGTCCCGCGAGGCCCTCGACGTCGACGAGTTCCTCCGCGTCGTCGACATCGACCTGTTCGGCGTCGTCTACGGCACCGAGGCGGCGCTGCCGGCGCTGCGGCGGGCCGGCGGTGGGTCGATCGTCGTGACGGCGTCCCTGGCCGGGCTGTCCCCGATGTCCACCGACCCGGGCTACAGCGTGGCCAAGGGCGGGGCGGTGGCGTTCGTCCGCTCCATGGCCCCGCGGCTGGTCGGTGAGGACATCGTCGTCACCGCGATCTGCCCCGGGTTCGCCGACACCGCGATCATCGACCCGCTGCGCGAGGAGTTCGCGAAGGCCGACTTCCCGGTGCTCACCGCCGAGGAGGTCGCCGACGCGATGATCGCCGCCTGGACGCAGGGCGAGCCGGGCGCGGCCTACATCGTGCAGCCGGGGATCGGCGCCGTCCCGTACAAGTTCAAGGGCGTTCCTTCGGCGAAGACGGCGAGCGGCGAGACGGCCGTCGTCCCGGAGGCGTTGCGCCCGCCGTCCATGCGCTGACCCGTCCTGGCGCTGACCCGTCCTGGCTCACCTCGATGGGTCCTGGCTCACCGTCGACGGTGAGCCAGGACCCCAGATGATCAGGTCTCCTGATCATCACGGGACCCGGTGACGGCGGTCACGCGGCATCTGGCAGGGTCGCCGGGCATGAAGGCATGGCGGGTCCACGAGCTCGGTGATCCCTCGAAGGTCATGAGCCTCGACGAGATCGATCAGCCCACGCCCGGCGAGGGCCAGGTCCTCGTCAAGGTGAAGGCTGCGGCGCTGAACTTCCCCGACGTCCTCATGGCGATGGGGATGTACCAGGAGAAGCCGCCGCTGCCCTACATCCCCGGCGTCGAGCTGTGCGGGGAGATCGTCGAGAGCGGGCAGCGGGTCATCGGCTCGCCGTCCAACGGCCCCGGCGCCTTCGCCGAATACGCGCTGATGGACAAGGACTTCGCCTTCCCCGCGCCCGAGGGACTGAGCGACGAGAAGGCGGCCTCGCTTTACCTGACGTACCAGACCGGGTACGTCGGCCTGCACCGCCGGGCGCACCTGCAGGCGGGGGAGTGGCTGCTCGTGCACGCCGGGGCCGGCGGCGTCGGGACGGCGGCGATCCAGCTGGGCAAGGCCGCGGGCGCGAAGGTGATCGCCACGGCTGGTGGTCCGCGCAAGACGCAGGTCTGCGCGGACCTCGGCGCCGACCACGTCATCGACTACACGGCCGAGGACTTCGTCCCGATCGTCAAGGAGGTCACCGGCGGGCACGGCGCCGACGTGATCTACGACCCGGTCGGCGGCGACGTGTTCGACAAGTCCCGCAAGTGCATCGCCTTCGAGGGCCGGCTCGTCGTCGTCGGCTTCACCAGCGGGCGGATCCCCGAGGCGCCGGCCAACAACCTGCTGGTCAAGAACTACAGCGTGGTCGGCCTGCACTGGGGCCTGTACCGCAAGCACGACCCGGCGCTGTTCGGCATGGTCCACGAGCAGCTGACCCGGCTGGTCGAGGAAGGCCACGTCGACCCGCTGGTCGGCGAGGTCCTGCCCCTGGACCAGGCACCCCAGGCGCTGGCCAAGCTCGCCGACCGCAGCACCGTCGGCAAGGTCGTGCTGGTCCCCTGAGCGACGCACGGGCCGACCTCCGAGCGGACTGCGCACGCTGCGCGGGCCTCTGCTGCGTCGCGCCCGCCTTCGCGGCCTCGGCCGACTTCGCCATCGACAAGCCGGCCGGCCGGCCGTGCCCGAACCTGCAGGCCGACTTCCGCTGCGGCATCCACGCGGTGCTGCGCGAGCGGGGGTTCCCCGGCTGCGAGGTCTTCGACTGCTTCGGCGCGGGCCAGCAGCTCACCCAGGTCACCTTCGGGGGCCGTTCCTGGCGGGAGGACCCTGACCTCGCCGCCGCGCAGTTCGCCCTCCTGCCCGTGCTGCGGCAGCTGCACGAGATCCGCTGGTACCTCGCCGAGGCGCTCTCGCTGCCCGCGGCCGCACTGCACGACCGGGTCAGGACGGCGCAGGCGCGGACCGAGGCCCTCGCCGCCGGCACCGCGGAGGAGCTGGCCGCCCTCGACGTCGGTGCCTACCGCCGGGAGGTGGGGGAGCTGCTCGGGCAGGTCAGCGATCTCCTCCGCCGGCCGGGCGCGGTCGATCGACGGGGTGCCGACCTCATGGGCCGTGACCTTCGGCGGGCAGGCCTGACGGGCGCGAGCCTGCGCGGCGCCTACCTGATCGGGGCGGATCTGCGGGGGGTCGACCTCGGCGCGGCCGACCTCCTCGGCGCGGACCTGCGCGCGGCCGACGTCCGGGGCGCCGACCTGAGCCGATGCCTGTTCCTCACGCGGCCCCAGGTCGAGGCGGCGCACGGAGACGTGTCGACGCGGCTGCCCGACGTCCTCGAGCGCCCCGCCCACTGGATGCGGTAGACCGCACCTCGCGGGCCCCGCCGTCGTTGACCGGTCAGCATCGTCGAGCAGGAGGGGCTGATGGGAGATCGCAGCGTCCGGGCCGCGCCCGATCCGCTCTCCGGGAACCGACGGCCGGACTACGCCGACGCGTTCGAGATCGGCACATCCGAGCCCGACGCCCGGACGGCCGAGCAGTGGGCCCGGTGCGCCCTCGAGGAGGCGCCGGTGGCCGTGCGATGGACGATCCAGATCGCGCACCGGTACCTCCTGCGCTTCCGGCTCGGACCGCATCCCTCACGCGAGCACGTCCTGGGCTGGCGGATCGTGGCCACCGAGCCCGACCTGATCCGCGTGGAGGCGTCCTCGCCGCTGCTGGACGCAGTCATCGTGGGACGACGCGTCGACCCGACCTGCACCCGCCTGACGACGTCCCTCTTCTACGTCCGGCCGGCGGCGGCCCGCGCCGTCTGGACCCTCGTCGGCCCGCTCCACCGGCGGATCGCGCCCTACCTGCTCTCGCGCGCGGCGCCGTCGGGCCGGCGCGGCTCGGCGGAGGCCGTCAGATGACCGGGCCGGGCAGGTAGGACAGTCGTGCTCGGCGACGCAGGATGACCTTGCGGGTGCCGTCGGCGTGCAGTTGGAGGCGGAGGAGCTCCCAGCCGCCGGTGTCCGCCTGCAGGCTCAACATCGTCGCCGCTGCGGACCGGGACGTGCCCGGCGGGATCCGCAGCGGCGCGTACTGGTAATCCGCGGCCGCCTCCATCGCCACGATTGTGCATGCCGGACGCCGATCGGTCACCAGGCCCGCTCCCGGCCTGCCCGAACGTGTCCGGAACCGCCAAGATGGACGACGACCCGCAGCCCACCTCGAGGGGGGACGACGTGACCGAGCCCGGCATCCCGAGCGATGTGCCCGACGCCGACCGCGCGGAGCAGGAGGCGTTGGTCGACCCGCCCGCCGTGACCTCCGCGGCCGACGCGTCGGCACCCGAGCTCGACGTCCCGGAGGCGGACGCCCTGGAGCAGCAGCTGTCCGCACGGCCCGGGGAAGCGGACAGTCCGCTCCGGCCGGTCGGCGATCGTGAGGCCGACGACGCCGACGTCCTCGAGCAGGAGGTCGACGTACCCCTGGACGACGACGAGGAGAACTGATCCTCAGGGGTCGATGAGCTGCAGCGCGCCGGTGGTCCGGCTGCCCACGAACACCCGCCCGGAACCGGGATCGACCGCGACGGTGTTGGGCTGCCGGACGGTCGGGAAGCGGGCGATTTCGGTGAGCCGGTCGCCGGCGGTGGACAACCCGACGACCTCGTTGGCGGCGGTCAGGGTCACCCAGAGCACCTGCGCCGTGCCGTCGTAGGCGACGCCGTACGGGGTGCCCGGCAGGTCGTAGGTCTCCGTGCGCGCGAGCGGCGTGGAATCGAACACCAGCACCGCGTCCCCGCGGGTGTCCGCGACCAGGAAACGCTGCCGAGCATCGGCCACGACGTGCGTGGGCCCGGCACCGGCCTCGGCCACGGTCTCCTGCTCGCCGGCGGGCACGTCGTAGGTCGTCAGCGTGAAGTCCGCGACGTCGACCACCCCGGCCAGTGCGCCGACCGCGGCGAGTCCGCCCGGCTGCGTCTGGCTGTCGATGGTCCGGGTCACCTCGCCGTCGGTGACGACCGACAGGGTGCCGCCCCGCTCGTCGGCGACCAGCCGCTGACCGCCGGCGACCTGGACCGCATCGTGGGGGTACTCGCCGACCTCGGTCTCGGTCGTGCTGCCGCCGGGGAGCGCCACCTCCACCAGGGTGTTCGAGTCCTCGGCCGGCACCAGGACGGGGCCGCCGGGCTCGGCCAGCTGCAGATGCCGGGCGTGGCCGGGCAGCGGCACCTCGCGGACCGTCGTCCCGGTCGCGCCGTCGACGAGCAGCAGCCGATCGGGATCGCGCACGGTGATGGCGAGCAGCCCGGTGACCGGGTCGAAGACCATGCCCTCGGGTTGGGGTCCGAGGTCGACGACGGTGCCCGCGGGCTCGGTCGTGAGGGGTGGTGAGTCGCCGGGTTCGGCCGCGCCGGGCCGGTCGTCGGCGGGCGGCGCGTCACCCGGAGAGCAGGCGGTGAGGGAGAGCGCGAGCAGGAGGACGGCGGTTCCGGCCCGCCGCATGCCGTCGGTCGTCACCTGCGGGGTTCGCACGCGCCGGTCCGGGCGGATGTCGACCTGTCGCCCTGTCGACGTCCCTCGATACGGCGACACGTCGACCGTGGTCGTGCGCGGACCAGGAGATCCATGATGATCTGCGACCGTGACGGCGGCGTGGGTGATCATCGGGCTGCTCGTCCTCGGCCTGCCGCTGCTGGCCTGGTGGGTCGGCGGCCGACGGGTCTGGAGCCGCCTGCGCCCCGGAGCCGAACACGATCCCTGGCGCGAGGCAGTCCGCGCGCACGGTCTGACCGGCGCCGAGGCGGCGCTGCTCGCCCGGGGGGTCCCGCGCGGGCGTCGCTTCGACGACCCGCGCCTGCGCCGCGCGGCGGTCGACTGGGCTCAGCTGCTGCTCGAGCAGGGGGCGCGCCGGCCACGCACCCGGCGGGGGCGGGTCCTGGTCGCGCTGGGATGCCTCTGGGCGGCAGGCGTGCTGGGCTTCCTCCTTGTCCGGGTGCTGATGGGCCATCCGGAGGACGTGAACTGGGTCAGCGTCGCCGTGTTCTCCCTGCTGGCGGTCTACGTCGTCCGCCGGCGCCGCGGCCTCCGCCGGACCGTCGCGCTGAACCAGTAGTCGGCGTCAGCCCGACGTCTCGGCGAGCAGCGCGGCCAGCCGCGTGCGCCGGGGCCGGACGTCGACCTCCCGCACCGCCCGGGCGAGGGCGCCGCCGCTGGCGTGCACGATCGACAGGTGCTGCTGGGCCCGGGTGAGCGCGGTGTAGACCAGCGGGCGCGACAGCATCCCGCCGGCCTCCGGCGGCAGGACGACGACGACGCCGGGCCACTCCGACCCCTGCGCGCGGTGCACGGTGATGGCCCAGCCGTGCCGCAGGTCCGACATCGCCTTCCCCGTCACGGTGACCGGCCCCGACGCGAAGGTGACGTCGAGGGAGCCGTCCCCGGTCTTGGTCACCACGCCGACCTCGCCGTTGGCGAAGCCGATCGGTTCGAGCTCGAGATGGTTGGCCGTGGCCACGACGCGGTCGCCGACGTCGAATCCCCACACCGCCCCGTCACCGGGATTGAGCACCGCCTTCAGGGCCTTGTTCAGCTCGATCGTCCCGGCCGGGCCGCGGTGCACCGGCGTGACCACCTGCACGCCGGCCGGGTCGATCCCGAGCGCCCGCGGGATCGAGTCGGTGACCAGCTGGACCACCCGCCGCGCGGCCTCGGCGCTGCCGGTCGCCGGCACGACGACCACCTCGCGGTCGGGGGAGTCCACCGGCGGCAGCTCCCCACCTCGGACCGCGGTCGCGAGCCGGGCGATCGCGCCGCCCTCCGCCTGCCGGTACAGCGTGGTCAGCTCGGTGACCGGGACGACGCCGGAGTCGATGAGGTCGCCGAGCACGTGCCCCGGGCCGATCGAGGGCAGCTGCGCCGGGTCGCCGACCAAGAGCAGGTGCGTGCCGTCGGGGCAGGCCTCCAGCAGCGCCGCGGTCAGCTCGACGTCCAGCATCGACGCTTCGTCGACGACGACGACATCGGCGTCCAGCGGCCATTCCTCGTTGCGGGAGAACCCACCGGTCATGCCCTGCGCGCCCAGCAGCCGGTGCACGGTGACCGCCGGGTGGTCGGTGAGCTCCTCGAGCCGCTTGGCGGCCCGGCCGGTGGGGGCGGCGAGCACGATGTCGGTGCCCTTGGCCCGCAGCAGTTTGACGACGGCGGCGACCGTGCGGCTCTTGCCGGTGCCGGGGCCACCGGTGAGCAGGCTGACCCCGGACTCCAGCACCTGGGCGACGGCGGCCGCCTGCGCGGTGTCCAGGCCCTTGGCCACGGTGCGCACCGATGCGGGGTCGGCGATCCGTTCCGCCGTGGCGGCCAGCCGGGCGATGGCCTCGGCGACCAGTTCCTCGGCCATGCCGTACCGGGCCAGCGACAGCGCCCGGAGCGCCGGGTCCGGATCGGTCGGCTCCGGCGGCTCGTGCTCCAGCACGTCGCCCGATTCGACGGCGGCGATGATCGCGGCGGCCGGGTCGCTGATGCCCTCGGCCTGCAGCGCCGCGACGACGAGGTCCGCGGGCAGCACGGTGTGCCCGTCGCGGGTCGCCGTCCGCAGGGTGAGCCCGACGATCGCCCGTCCGCGCCGGCTGTCCTGCCGGTCGGCGCCCTTGAGCACCGCGATCGCCAGCCGGTCGGCGTCAGCGAGGCTCACGCCGTGCAGGCTGAGCAGCGCCCACGGGTCGTCGCGGAGCCGCCGGGCGGCGTCCGGTCCGAGCGTGTCGGCGACGCCGGCGGCGAGCTTCGCCTCCAGGCCGGCGCCCACGAGCAGCTCGACGACGTCATAGGTGGGCTGTGCGGACAGGAAGCTGGAGAAGAGCCGCTCCGCGCGCTGACGGCCGACCCGCGGCAGCTTGATCAGCCGGTCGGCCGAGACGGCGTCGGGTGCGGTGATGCCGGCGGCGGGGAGTTCTGCGGCCGTGCGCCGGCCCAGGCCCGGCCACAGCCCGGCGGCGCAGAAGGCGGCGAAGACCGGATCCCCGGTCACCACGGTGCCAGGTGCCGGCGCGGTCATCCTTCCGACCGCCGTTCGGGATAGCTGAAGGGCGGCGCGGAGACGTCCTCCAGGGCGGTGCGGATCGCCGCAGGCAGCCGGACGCCGTCCGCGTCGAGCGAGGCCTGCAGCTGCTGGGCGGTGCGGGCGCCCACGATCGGCGCGACGACGCCGGGCCGGTCCCGCACCCACGCCAGCGCGACCGCCAGGGGAGTGGTGCCCAGGCCCTCGGCGGCGGTGATGACCGCCTCGACGATCCGGTCGGACGTGGCCGAGCGCAGCCCGTCGATGAAGCCCTGCCACTGCGGCGAGGCGCCGCGGGACTCCGTCGGGGTGCTGTGCCGGTACTTGCCGGTGAGCAGCCCTCGGCCCAGCGGCGACCAGGCGAGCACCCCCATGCCCAGCGCCTCGGCGGCGGGGACGACCTCGCGCTCCACCCCGCGCTGCAGCAGCGAGTACTCGACCTGCGTGCTGATCAGCGGCGTGCGGCCGGGCCAGGCGCGCTGCCAGGTCGAAGCCTGCGCGGTCTGCCAGCCGGTGAAGTTGCTGACGCCGACGTAGCGGGCCCGGCCGGAGGAGACGGCCAGGTCACAGGCGGCCAGCGTCTCCTCGAACGGCGTGCCCTCGTCCCAGGCGTGCAGCTGCCAGAGGTCGACGTAGTCCAGGCCCAGTCGTTCGAGCGAGGCGTCCAGCGCGGCCAGCAGGTGCCCGCGGGACGCCCCGCGCCCCATCGGCCCCGGCCCGGTCCGGCCCACGGCCTTGGTCGCGATCAGCACGTCGGACCGGGGGACGACGTCGGTGAGCAGGTGCCCGAGGGTCCGCTCGCTCTCGCCGTCGCAGTACACGTCGGCGGTGTCGACCAGCGTGCCGCCGGCGTCGACGAACGCCGTCAACTGCATGGCGGCCTCGTCCTCGTCGGTGTCGCGGCCCCACGTCATCGTGCCCAGCGCCAGCCGGGACACGACCAGCCCGCTTCGTCCCAGCGCGCGTTGTTCCACGACCGGCCAACCTACCGGCGTCGGGGTCGGCGCACCCGCGACCACCCGGACATCTGTGCGGCGCGGCGGATGATCCCCGGGCGGTGCTGCCAGGACGCCCGCCTAAGGTGTCCGCTCGTGCCTGCCCGAGCCGCTGTCTCCCCGATCCGCCGCGACCTCCCCGGGAGGAACTGACCGTGGGCTGGTTCGAGGCCGTCGTCCTGGGGGTCGTCCAGGGGCTGACGGAGTTCCTGCCGATCTCCTCCAGCGCGCACCTGCGGATCGTGGGCGAGGCGTTCGGCTGGGACGACCCGGGCGCGGCGTTCACCGCGATCACCCAGATCGGCACCGAGATCGCGGTGCTCCTCTACTTCCGCCGCGACATCGCCCGGATCGTCGTCGCCTGGCTCGGCTCGCTGGCCGGACGGCGGACGGGCGACCCCGACGCCCGCATGGGCTGGCTGATCATCGTGGGCAGCATCCCGATCGTCGTCCTCGGACTGCTGTTCCAGGACCGCATCGAGACGACGCTGCGAGACCTGCGGATCGTGGCGATCGCGCTGGTCGCGTTCTCGCTGATCCTCTACTGGGCCGACCGCGTGGGCGCGAAGAAGCGCGAGCTGGCCGACCTCACCGTCGGCCACGGCATCGCGTTCGGGCTGGCGCAGGCGGCAGCGCTCGTCCCGGGGGTGTCCCGCTCCGGGGGCACGATCACCATGGGGCTGTTCCTCGGGTACTCCCGTGCGGCCGCGGCGCGCTACTCGTTCCTGCTCGCGATCCCCGCCGTCCTCGGCTCCGGGGTCTTCCAGGCCTACGAGGCGCTCACCGGCGACGTCGCCGGGGAGACCGTCGCGTGGGGGCCGACGATCCTGGCGACCGTCATCGCCTTCGGCGTCGGGCTGACCGTCATCGCCTGGCTGCTCCGCTACCTGGACCGCGGCAGCTTCACGCCGTTCGTCGTCTACCGCGTGGTGCTCGGTCTCCTGGTCCTCGCGCTGGTCGGTACCGGCGTCCTCGACCCGACGTGAGCCTGGGCGGGAGGGTCCGGTCACTAGGATTCCTCCCGTGACGACCGTCCTCCTCCTGCGGCACGGCCGGACGACGGCGAACGCCGGCGGGATCCTCGCCGGCTGGACCCCGGGCGTGCAGCTGGACGAAATCGGCATCGCGCAGGTCCAGGCGGTGGGGGAGCGGTTCGCGAAGGTGCCCCTGGCCGCGATCGTGAGCAGCCCCCTGGAGCGGTGCCTGCAGACCGCCGGTGCCGTCGCCGAGGGGCGCGACCTCGAGGTGCAGTCCGACGACCGGCTCGGCGAGGCCCGCTACGGGGACTGGACCGGCAAGGCCATCAAGGACCTGGTGAAGGACCCGCTGTGGAAGGTCGTCCAGCAGCACCCCTCGGCCGCGGTGTTCCCCGGTCCCGAGGGGGAGGGGCTGGCCCAGACGCAGGCCCGCGCCGTGGCCGCGGTGCGCGAGTGGAACGCGAAGCTCGGGCCGAACGCCGTCTGGCTCGCCTGCAGTCACGGCGACGTGATCAAGGCGATCCTGGCCGACGCGCTGGGGCTGCACCTGGACCAGTTCCAGCGGATCGTCGCCGACCCGGCCTCGGTCTCGGTCGTCACGTACACCGAGACGCGGCCGTTCGTCGTCCGGGTCAACGACACCGGTGGCGACGTCTCCGCGCTCATCCCGCCGCCCCCGAAGCGCCGCCGTCGGAAGGCCTCGTCCGACGCCGTCGTCGGGGGCGGGGCCGGCTCCGCCGTCTGACCCTGCGGATGTGACCTCGGCGTCGTCCCGGCTCCCGGTCGGCCCGCCCGCGTAACCTGTGGCCGTGCCCCGTCAGGTCCATCTCTTCGAACGCCCGACCCGGTTCGTCGCCGGCACCGTGGGCCAGCCCGGGGATCGCACCTTCTACCTGCAGGCCTCGGACGAATCGGGCCGCACGGTCAGCGTCGCCCTCGAGAAGACACAGGTGCAGGTGCTCGCCGAGCGCATGGACGAGCTCCTCGACGAGGTCGCCGGGCGCGCCAACACGGTCATCCCGCCCGACGCCGACGTCGACGACCTGGACCCGCTCACCGCGCCGGTCGACGAGGAGTTCCGGGTGGCGGCCATGGGCCTGGCCTGGGACGGCAGCGCCGAGGCCGTCGTCGTGGAGGCCGTCGCGGCCACCGACGAGCCCATCGACGAGGAGGCCATCCTCTCCGACAGCGACGAGGGCCCCGACGCGCTCCGGGTGACGATCACCCCGATGGCCGCGCGCGCCTTCATCGCCCGCGCCCGCCGCGTCGTCGCCGCCGGGCGCCCGCCCTGCCCGCTGTGCTCGCTCCCGCTGGACCCGGCCGGGCACGTGTGCCCGCGGCAGAACGGCTACCGCCGCTGACCGGCGGCTCGACGATGAGTGAGCAACCCGTCGATCCGGAGCTGCGCGCCCCGGCCGACGACGCCGAGGCGCTGCAGCTCCTCCGCGACGGCGAGATCGACCTCGAGGGGCGCCTGCTCGACGCGTCGAACGTGACCCTCGTCGGCGCCGTCCGCACCGCAACCCTGGCCGCCGAGTGCGTCTACAAGCCGGTGGCGGGGGAGCGGCCGCTGTGGGACTTCCCCGACGGCACCCTGGCCGGCCGGGAGATCTCGGCGTTCCTCGTGTCGGAGGCGATGGGCTGGCAGGTCGTGCCGCCCACCGTGCTCCGGGACGGTCCGTTCGGTCCGGGGATGGTGCAGCTCTGGATCGACGGCGACGAGGACGTCGACCTGCCGGCGTTCGTCCGCCGCGACGATCCGGCGCTGCGGCGCATGGCGGTCTTCGACGCGGTGGTGAACAACGCCGACCGCAAGGGCGGTCACATCATCCCCACGCCCGCGGGGCACGTGTACGGCGTCGACCACGGGATCTGCTTCTCGATCGACCCGAAGCTGCGCACCCTGCTGTGGCGATGGGCCGGGAAGCCGCTGCCCGCGGAGGCGGTCGCGGTGCTGGAGCGCCTGGGCGACGAGCTGCGCGGCGACCTGGGGGAGGAGCTGCACGAGCACCTCACCCGGCGCGAGGTGCGCACGACGCAGCAGCGGGTCGCCGAACTGCTGCGCACCGGTCGGCACCCCGAGCCCAGCGGCGAGTGGCCCGCGCTGCCCTGGCCGCCCTTCTGAGCTATGACATTGCGGTCCTCTGGACCGCACCGCGGCCACGAGCCGTCCCCGACTTACGCTGAGCCCCTTCCGGTCCCACCTCGGGGAGCCTCCGGCCCCCACTCGGCAGTCCGGCCCCGCAGGGCGGCTCTAGCCTCCGGCTATGCCGCACAGAAGCCGCCTGTCCATCCTGTTGCTCGACCTGCCGCCGGAGCACCATGTCGCCGGCACCGACTTCTGGGCCGGGGCGACCGGGCGCACCGCCGAGCCGGACCACACCGACGAGAACTGGGCCTCGCTCGGCTCGTTCGCCGACGGGTGGCACCTGGAGATCCAGCGCACCGGCGAGGGGACGCCGCCCCGCTGGCACGTCGACATCGAGACCGACGACATCCCCGCCGAGGTGGCCCGCCTCGAAGCGCTCGGCGCCACGCGGCACCAGGACATGGGCTCCTTCTGGCAGCTGCTCGACCCGGCCGGCCTCGTCTTCTGCGTCGTGGGCATCCAGACCGGCGAGGCGTTCGACCACTACGCCGTTTCCTGGCCCTGAGCGGCGGCTACCGACCGACCGGTCGTGCCTCGTCGACGGCGCGGGACATCTCCAGGTCACCTCGGGCGCGCGTCCCCTCGACCACGCCGTCGATGTCGGCGGCGGGCCGGTTCTGACTGAGTTTGGCCTTGGCCTCGATCCGGCTGATGCGCAGCTCCACCCCGACGATCGCGCGGAGCTGGCCGGCCGCGAACGCGCGCGGGGCGTCGTCGACGGCCCACGGACGGGGCTGGCCGGCCTCGTGCTTCTCGGTGAGGCGACGGACCAGCCCGCCGACCCAGTCGACGTCGTCGTGGACGACGAGCTCGCCGTACACGTGGGCGGTCACGTAGTTCCAGGTCGGGACGACGCGACTGTGCTCGGATTTCGAGGCGTACCAGTTGGGCGTGATGTAGGCGTCGGGGCCGCGCAGGATCAGCATCGCCTCGCCGATCGGGGCGAGCCGCCAGTGCTCGTTGTTGCGCGCGAAGTGCCCGAGCAGAGCGCCCTTCGGGCCCGGGGCCGGGTCGTACACGAACGGCAGGAGCGTCGACACCAGTCCCCGGTCGGTGGCGGTGACGAGGTCGCCGGCGCCGTGATGGACGAGGAGGTCCTGTACCGCCGCGTCGTCCATGGCGAAGTGCTCGGGCACGTACATCGGTCGCCTCCCCGCCCTGATCGGATGTGCCGAAGGCTAATGCCGAGCGTCGTCCCGGGATCGGCCACTCCCGGCGTCCGGACGGCCGGTGCAGGGACAACGCCCGGCCCCGGGACTCACTCGCCGGCGATCAGGTCGATCATCGCGACCGCCTGGAGGCCGTCGCCGTCCACTGTGAGGACCTCCAGGGGCACCCGCCGCCACACCGTCAGCAGCAGGTCGCCCGCGGTGCCGGTGAGGGCGGCGATCGGGAAGGGGCGGGTGCCGGGGAAGAGGGTGCGTTCGGCGCCCGCGTCGATCGCGTGGAACACGACCGGGTGGGCGCTCCCCGGCGGCCCGTCCGGCAGCGCTCCCGGAACCATGACCTCCAGCCACTCGTCGAGCCCGTCCAGGCCGACGCGGGCCGGGATCGGGCGGACGTCGCCCAGCACCTGCTCGACGTCCACGGTGTGCACCACCGCCTCCTGGACCTGGCGACGCAGGACGAAGGCGACGTCCCGCTGCGGCGCCCACGTCCAGACCGGGTCGGTCGGGACCGCGCCGGCCAGCGCCGTCTCCAGCTCCGCGTGCTGCGCGGCGAGCCAGCCCAGCAGCTCGTCCTCGGGGTGCCGGGGAGGCTCCGGGTACTCCGCCGGGCTCATTGCCCGCGTCCGGAGGACCCAGGCCCAGAAGTGCTGCACCTCGGCGAGGTGCCGGACCAGGTCGGCGAGCGTCCATCCCGGGCACCCGGGGACGTGTGCCCTCCACCCGTGCGCCAGCAGCGCCTCCGCGGCGGCCTCGTCGAACCGTGCGTTCGTCTTCTGCAGCACCGGCAGGTACTCGCCGACGTCCATGGCTCCTCCTCCGGGCGGCGGCAACTCCGTCGCGCCTCGCTCTAGGCTCGTCCCGTGCTCTCCTGGCCTGCCCCGTTGTTGCCGACCTTGCCCGGGACCGGGCCCGTCCTCAAGGTCCACGACACCTCCCGCGGTGAGGTCGTGGCCACCAGCCCCGGCTCGACGGCTCGGATGTACGTCTGCGGGATCACCCCGTACGACGCCACCCACCTCGGTCACGCGGCGACGTACCTGGCCTTCGACCTGGTCAATCGGGTCTGGCGGGACGCCGGGCACGCGGTGCACTACGTGCAGAACGTGACCGACATCGACGACCCGCTGCTGGAGCGCGCCGATCGCGACTCCGAGGACTGGATCGTCCTCGGCATGCGGGAGACGGCGCTGTTCCGGGAGGACATGACGGCGCTGCGCGTCCTGCCGCCGGAGGACTACGTCGGCGCCGTCGAGTCGATCCCCAGGATCGTGGCGCACATCGAGGACCTGCTGACCGACGGCCTGGCCTACGTGCTCGACGACGGCACCGGCGACATCTACCACGACGTCTCGCAGGCCCCCGGCTTCGGCGCGGAGTCCCGCTACGACGAGGCGACGATGCTGGGCTTCTTCGCCGAGCGCGGGGGAGACCCCGACCGGGCGGGCAAGCGGCAGCCGCTGGACCCGATGCTCTGGCGCGGGGAGCGCCCCGGCGAGCCCTCCTGGCCCGGCCCCCGCGGCCAGGCGGGCCGGCCCGGGTGGCACATCGAGTGCGCCACGATCGCGTTGGACACGATCGGCATGGGCTTCGACGTGCAGGGCGGCGGCAGCGACCTGGTGTTCCCGCACCACGAGTACTCCGCCGTGCACGCCGAGGCGCTGACCGCCACCAAGCCGTTCGCGCGGGCCTACGTGCACGCGGCGATGATCGGCCTGGACGGCGAGAAGATGAGCAAGAGCCGCGGGAACCTGGTGTTCGTCTCCCGGCTGCGCGGGGACGGCGTCGACCCGATGGCGATCCGGCTGGCCCTGCTGTCGGGGCACTACCGCACCGACCGCGCCTGGACGGCGGACCTGCTCAGCGCGGCGGAGGAGCGGCTCGCACTCTGGCAGCGGGCGGTGGCACTCGGCTCCGGTGCACCCGCGGCGCCGCTGCTGGCCGGTCTCCGGGAGCGGCTGTCAGACGACCTCGACAGCCCCGGTGCCATCGCGCTGGTCGACGACTGGGCCGCCCGCACCCTCGCCGGCGACCCGGAGGCCGAGGACGAGGCGCCCCGCATCGTGTGCGACGCGATCGACGCACTGCTGGGTGTGGCGCTGGACTCGTGCCCCCGGGCCTCAGCACTCGGGGACCGCGGATGACGGCCGGGCCGTTCCGGTTCACCGACCGGACCGCCCGCGAGGCCGCCGAGGAGCTGCTGGCCCCGGCCGCGGCGCGGGCAGCGGACACCCGTGGCCGGGTCCGCGCCGAGGAGGAGGATCCGCTGCGGACGGCGTTCGAGCGCGACCGCGACCGGATCCTGCACGCCAAGGCCTTCCGCCGGCTCAAGCACAAGACGCAGGTCTTCCTGAACCCCGACGGCGACCACTTCGTCACCCGGCTCACGCACACGCTGCAGGTCACCCAGGTCGCCCGGTCGCTGGCCCGCGCGCTGGGGCTCAACGAGACCCTCGCCGAGGCGATCGCGCTGGGCCACGACGTCGGTCACTCGCCGTTCGGCCACCTCGGCGAGGACGCGCTCGAGCCCTACGTGCCCGGCGGCTGGCACCACGCCGCCCAGGGGGTGCGGATCGTCGCGGTGCTCGAGCACCTGAACCTGACGTGGGAGGTGCGCGACGGCATCCGGGCGCACAGCTGGAAGATCGACCCGCCACCGGCCACCCGCGAGGCCGAGTGCGTCCGCTACGCCGACCGGATCGGCTACCTCTCCCACGACGCGCTGGACGCGATCCGCGCCGGGGTGCTGCGGCCCGAGGACCTGCCGGCCCGGACCCGTGCGGTGTTCGGCGAGCCCGGCAGCCAGATGGTCGGCCGGATGATCGACGCCGTCGTCGAGGGCAGCCTCGCGCCGGCCAACACCGCGGGCGCCGTCGTCATGGCGCCCGAGCCGCTCGAGGCGATGCACGAGCTGCGCACCTTCATGTTCGAGCGGGTCTACATGTCCGACACCGCGGCGGGGCAGAAGCACGTGGCCATCGACGTCATCCGGCGGCTGGTCGACCACCACCTGGCGCACCCCGAGCTGATCCCGGCCACCTACCGCGACACGGAGGCGGACGCGGTCACCCAGGTCGTCGACTACGTGTCCGGGATGACCGACCGGTTCGCCCTCGCCATGCACGACCGGCTCTTCGACGCCGACGCCACGTCGCGGATGACCCCGCTGCTTCGGCTCAGCTGACGGGGCCGTGCGCGCTCTACCCGGGCATGGCGGCTCGACGGGCGGCTTCGAAAGGCGCCCGGTCGAAGACGATGCGCATGTGCACGATCTTGCCGTCTCGCACAGAGACGCATTCAGCGCCGGGGGCGTTCTCGACCGGCAGTGTGGCGGCGTCGTACATCACGACCGCGGTTTCCTCATCGCCGAACGCCGCCAGGAGAGTCGAGCGGGTGAGGCTCTGAGCGAACGGGGCCATGAACCTGCGGAAGGCTTCGGCGCCGTCGAGGCGCCCTGCCGGCGCCAGGCAGACCATGTGTTCCTCGATGTATGTCATGGCCAGGTCGAAGTCTCCGCCGGTCCAGGCGCGGTGATAGGCCAGCGCCACGTCAAGCGCGGCGCCGCGGGTCTTGGTCAACGATGTCTCCTCATCACGTGGGTGCCGGTGTAGACACCCTGGCGCGCGTGATCGGAACGGTCCTGAAGCTTCGCGTCGCTGCTCCGTCGGCTGCGGCGACTAGGAGTCGTGCGAGCATGCGCCGGTGGATGCCGCCACGCTGGCCCGAGCCCGAGCCGGTGCAGACGAGGCGTTCCGGCAGCTCACCGCGCCGCACCTCGCTGAGTTGCACCGGCACTGCTACCGCATGCTCGGCTCGTTGACCGACGCCGACGACGCCCTGCAGGAGGTCCTGGTCGCGGCGTGGCAGGGGCTGAACGGCTTCGAAGGCCGATCCTCACTGCGGACCTGGCTCTACCGCATCGCGACCAATCGCTGCCTCAACCAGATCCGCTCCCGGCAGCGACGGGGTCGGCCGATGCCTGTCCCGCCTTTCGAGCCGCCGGAGCCCACGCGGCTCGGCACGGTCACCTGGCTGCAGCCCTACCCCGACAGTGAGCTCGAGGGGCTGGTCGATCGTGGGCCCGGTCCAGCAGCGCGGTACGGAGCTCGTGAGGCGGTCGAACTGGCCTTCATGACCGCACTGCAGACGCTCCCGCCCCGGCAGATCGCGGCACTGCTCCTGTGCGACGTGCTTTCGTTCTCCACGGCAGAGAGCGCCGCAATGCTCGACACCACCAATACGGCCCTGAAGGGGCTGCTGCAACGCGCTCGAGCATCACTGGATCAGCGCCTCGCCACGAACACCTCGGACAAGCTCGATCGCGGATCGGTCGAGGATCAACACCTCGCACGCCGTTTCGCCGACGCCTTCACCCAGGACGACGTCGGTGCCGTCATCGCGTTGCTCACCGACGACGCCTGGCTGGTCATGCCTCCGGCGCCGCACGAGTACCGCGGTCACGAGGCGATCGCTGCGTTCCTGCGAGCGAGCCAGGGGTGGCGGACCGGCCTCCCGCTGCTGATGGTGCCTACGAGGGCGAACACCCAGCCTGCCTTCGGGTGCTACCTCGCTGACGGTGCCGGGTCGGCCATGACCTCGCTGGGGATGGTCGTCCTCACGACCTCGGGCGACCGGATCAGGGGCATTACCCGGTTCCTCGACGAGGAACTGCCGGCACGGTTCGGCCTGGCAGCCGCCCTCGGGTGATGGCCGGGCGCGCCGTTCAGGCCCCCGACGCGCCGCGGCGGCGGAGGTAGCGCTCGAACTCGCGGGCGATCTGATCGCCGTTGGCCTGCGAGAGGTCGACCTCGGTGGCCCGCTCCTCGAGGGAGCGCACGTACTCGACGACCTCGTCGTCCTCGTTGGCCATCTCGTCGACGGTCTTGACCCAGTCCTCGGCCTGTTGGGGGAGTGCGCCGAGCGGAACGGTCAGCTCGAGCACCTCCTCGAGACGCTGCAGCAGCGCGACGGTGGCGCGGGGCGACGGGGGCTGCGACACGTAGTGCGGCACGGCGGCCCAGAAGCTGATCGCCGGCAGCCCGGCCTGCACGCAGGCGTCCTGGAAGACGCCGAGGATCCCGGTCGGGCCCTCGTAGCGGGAGGCCTCCAGGCCGAAGGCCCGCACGGACTCGGCGTCGTAGGCGGTGCCGGTGACCGGGGTCGGTCGCGTGTGCGGCGTGTCGGCGAGCAACGCGCCGAGCGCGACGACCATCGAGACGTCGAGCTCGGTGAGGATGGCGATCAGCTCGTCGCAGAAGGCGCGCCACCGCATGTTCGGCTCGATGCCCCGGATGAGGACGACGTCCCGCTCGCTCTCCGGCGGACGTGCCACGGAGATCCGCGTCGTCGGCCACTCGATCCGCCGGCTGATGCCGCCCACCAGGGACACGGTCGGCCGGTTGACCTGGAAGTCGTAGTAGTCCTCGGGGTCGAGCGCGGCCAGCGGCTGGGCGTCCCAGATGAGTTCCAGGTGCTCGAGCGCGCCCGTTGCGGCGTCCCCGGCGTCGTTCCAGCCCTCGAACGCGACGACCACCAACGGGTCGGTCAACTGGGGCAGGTCCTCGGAGGGTGACTTCGGGTCGATCACCCGTCCGAGCCTACGTCGGTCCGGCCGGCCGGCCGGGGATCGGCGACCGCAAAGCGGACGGACTGGCACGTCTTCGGCGCTGAGCGCACGGAAAGTGAGACGATGGGGAACGACATCGGGAGCGCCCAGGCCTGGGCCAGCCCGCCGGGGGTGCCGGAGCCCGAGGCCCGCACACCCATTCCAAGCGCCACTGGGGATCGCCTGTGTCCGAGTCACCCACCCTCCGCCCCGACGTCACCGCAGAGCTCACCGCCCTGCTGCAGCAGCGGATCCTGGTGCTCGACGGGGCCATGGGGACGGCGATCCAGCGGGACCGTCCGGACGAGCCGGGCTACCGCGGGGAGCGCTTCGCCGACTGGCCGAGCGACGTGCAGGGCAACAACGACCTGCTCAGCATCACCGCACCGGAGATCATCGCCGGCATCCACCGCGAGTACCTCGAGGCCGGCGCGGACCTGATCGAGACCAACACCTTCAACGCGACGACGATCTCGCTGAGCGACTACGGCATGCAGGAGCTCGCCTACGAGCTCAACGTGGCCTCGGCCCGGCTCGCCCGCCAGGAGTGCGACGCGATGACCGCGCGCACCCCGGACAAGCCGCGCTACGTCGTGGGTGCCCTCGGCCCGACCAGCCGGACGGCGTCGATCTCGCCCGACGTCAACGACCCCGGCGCCCGCAACGTCACCTACGACGAGCTCGTCGAGGCCTACCTGGAGCAGGCCAACGGCCTGGTGGACGGCGGCTCGGACCTGCTGCTCATCGAGACCATCTTCGACACCCTGAACGCGAAGGCGGCGATCTTCGCGCTGGAGACCCTGTTCGAGGAACGCGGCCGCCGCTGGCCGGTGATGATCTCCGGAACCATCACCGACGCCTCCGGGCGGACGCTGTCCGGACAGGTCACCGAGGCGTTCTGGCACTCGATCCGGCACGTGAACCCGCTGCTCGTCGGCCTCAACTGCGCGCTGGGCGCCAAGGAGATGCGGCCCTACATCGCCGAGATCTCCCGCATCGCCGACACGTTCGTCTCCTGCTATCCCAACGCCGGCCTGCCCAACGCGTTCGGTGAGTACGACGAGACGCCCGAGGAGACGGCCGCGATCCTCGCGGAGTTCGCCGACAGCGGCTTCGTCAACCTCGTCGGTGGCTGCTGCGGCACGACCCCCGCGCACATCGCCGCCATCGCCGGAGTGCCCGAGGGCAGGGCCCCGCGCACACCCGCAGAAACGAGTCCGGCACTCCGGTTGTCCGGCCTGGAGCCGGTGACCGTCACCGAGGACACCCTCTTCGTCAACGTCGGAGAGCGGACGAACATCACCGGCTCGGCCCGGTTCCGCAACCTGATCAAGGCCGGGGACTACCCCGCCGCCCTCGCCGTCGCCCGCCAGCAGGTCGAGGCCGGTGCGCAGGTCATCGACATCAACATGGACGAGGG
The DNA here is from genome assembly GCF_004570875.1 of Blastococcus sp. CT_GayMR16. Lineage (GTDB taxonomy): Bacteria > Actinomycetota > Actinomycetes > Mycobacteriales > Geodermatophilaceae > Blastococcus_B. The sequence goes on from NZ_SPQK01000014.1 coordinate 115,852, forward strand.
GATGATCGACGGCGTCGAGGCGATGGACCGCTTCACGAAGCTGGTCGCCACCGAGCCCGACATCTGCCGCGTCCCGACGATGATCGACTCCTCGAAGTGGGAGGTCATCGAGGCCGGCCTCAAGTGCGTCCAGGGCAAGTCGATCGTCAACTCGATCTCCCTCAAGGAGGGGGAGGAGAAGTTCGTCCGCGAGGCCAAGCTCTGCCGCAAGTACGGCGCCGCCGTCGTGGTCATGGCCTTCGACGAGGACGGGCAGGCAGACAACCTCGAGCGCCGCAAGCAGATCTGCCGGCGGGCCTACGACATCCTCACCCAGGACGTCGGCTTCCCGGCCGAGGACATCATCTTCGACCCCAACGTCTTCGCCGTCGCCACAGGCATCGAGGAGCACGCGAACTACGGGCTCGACTTCATCGAGGCCACCCGCTGGATCAAGCAGAACCTGCCCGGCGCGCTCGTCTCCGGCGGCGTCTCGAACGTCTCGTTCTCCTTCCGCGGCAACAACCCCGTGCGCGAGGCCATCCACGCCGTCTTCCTGTACCACGCGATCTCGGCCGGCATGGACATGGGCATCGTCAACGCCGGTGCCCTCGAGGTCTACGACGAGGTGCCCGAGCTGCTGCGCGACCGCATCGAGGACGTGATCCTCAACCGCCGTTCGGACAGCACCGAGCGGCTGCTGGAGATCGCCGCCGACTTCGCCGGCGACGGGTCGGTGAAGGAGGTCGCCTCGGAGGAGTGGCGCGCGCTGCCGGTCGACGAGCGCATCACCCACGCCCTGGTGAAGGGCATCGACGAGTTCGTCGAGCCCGACACCGAGGAGCTGCGCGCCCTCATCAGCGAGCGGGGTGGCCGGCCGATCGAGGTCATCGAGGGCCCGCTCATGGCCGGCATGAACGTCGTCGGCGACCTCTTCGGCGCCGGGAAGATGTTCCTGCCGCAGGTGGTGAAGTCCGCCCGGGTCATGAAGAAGGCCGTCGCCTACCTGATCCCGTTCATCGAGGCGGAGAAGAAGCCCGGCGACGCCGAGCGCAGCATCGGCAAGGTCGTGATGGCCACGGTGAAGGGCGACGTCCACGACATCGGCAAGAACATCGTCGGCGTCGTCCTGCAGTGCAACAACTACGACGTCGTCGACCTCGGCGTGATGGTGCCGGCGCAGAAGATCCTGGACGCCGCCAAGGAGGAGGGGGCCGACATCATCGGCCTCTCCGGGCTGATCACGCCGTCCCTCGACGAGATGGTGACCCTGGCCTCGGAGATGGAGCGGCAGGGCTTCGACATCCCGCTGATGATCGGCGGCGCCACCACCTCCCGCGCGCACACGGCCGTCAAGGTGGACCGGAAGTACCACGGCCCGGTCATCTGGGTGAAGGACGCCTCCCGGTCGGTGCCGGTCGTCGCCGCCCTGCTGTCCGACGAGCAGCGCCCCAAGCTGCTGGCCGAGACCGACGCCGACTACGAGATGCTGCGCGAGCGGCACGCCAGCCGCCAGGACAGCCGCACGATGCTGCCGATCGCGGCCGCCCGCGCCGTCGCGAGTCCGATCGACTGGTCGGCCTACCACCCGCCGCGCCCGCGGATGCTGCTCCAGCAGGCGATGGACGTGTGCGCGGGGCCGAGCTGCGACCACGTGCACCACGTGGCCACCCAGTTCGTCCGCACCTTCCACGACTACTCGCTGGAGGAGCTGCGGCGCTACATCGACTGGCAGCCGTTCTTCAACGCCTGGGAGATGCGCGGCCGCTTCCCCGACATCCTGCACAACCCGACGACCGGCGAGGCCGCGCGCCGGCTCTACGACGACGCCCAGGTGATGCTCGACCAGATCATCGCGGGCAAGTGGCTGCGGGCCAGCGGGGTGTTCGGCCTGTTCCCCGCCAACCAGGTCGCCGACGACGACATCGAGGTCTACACCGACGAGTCGCGGAGCACCGTGCTGACGACGCTGCACCAGTTGCGGCAGCAGACCGAGGGCCGGGAAGGCTCGCCGCGCAAGTCGCTGGCCGACTTCGTCGCGCCGAAGGACACCCGGCTGCACGACTACGTCGGTGCCTTCGCGGTGACCGCCGGTCTCGGCTCGACCGAGAAGGCCGCCGAGTTCAAGAAGGCGAACGACGACTACAACGCCATCCTGCTGGAGTCGCTGGCCGACCGGCTCGCCGAGGCCTTCGCCGAGCGGCTGCACGAGCGGGTGCGCAAGGAGTTCTGGGCCTACGCCCCGGACGAGCACCTCGACAGCAACGCGCTGATCGCCGAGAAGTACCACGGCATCCGCCCGGCACCGGGCTACCCGGCGTGCCCCGAGCACACCGAGAAGCAGACGATCTGGGAGCTGCTGGACGTCGAGACCAACACCGGCATCGAGCTCACCGAGAGCATGGCCATGTGGCCGGGCGCCTCGGTCAGTGGCCTCTACTTCTCGCACCCCGACTCGCGGTACTTCGTGCTGGGGCGGGTCGGCCGCGACCAGGTGGAGGACTACGCCCGGCGCAAGGGCTGGACGGTCGACGAGGCGGAGAAGTGGCTCTCCCCGAACCTGGGCTACCGCACCGAGGACGAGTAGAGGACCCCGCACTCCCCGTTCCTCGCACGCTCGGGCGGGCCCCGGGGCGGAGCCGACACGGGCACCTGACTGATGCGCGCCTCACGCTTTGGCAAGCACCGTGGGCGTGTCGGAGGCCTTCGTAGTAGTTTCGTTATCTGTCTGCCGGGCTCCGCTCCTCGAACCGAGGGCCCCGGCCGGACACCGCCGAACCGCGCGCGGCCGAGCGCCGCAGCGGACCGGGGACCCATGGATCCTCTGGGGTGAATCCTGCGCGTGCGCAGGTAGGGCAACTTCCGGCCCGAACCCGTCAGCTAACTCGGTAGGCGGCTGAGGAAGAACGGAGAGCCGCCCCTGTGGCGACCCTGAACCCGCACGCTGCACCGCTGAACGACGACACCCCCAGCACCGACGACGGCCGCGCGGACACCGTGCTCGACGCCGTCGCCCGCCCCACCCGACGGCGACGTGCGTCGGCCCCCCACTCCCGCGTCGCCTACACCCTGGGCGTGGCGGGAGTGTGCGCGCTGATCCTGGTCGACCTCGCTGCCGGGGGAGCGGCGGCCACGGCCGACCCGCAGGAGCAGTCCGCATCGGTCGCCGTCGCCGACGCCCTGGGCATCGACGGCTCCGGGATCGACGAGCCGGCGATGGAGGACCCTGAGCTCCTCGAGCAGCTGACCGTGAGCCGAGCGCAGCGCGGCGCCGAGCAGGCCGCGGCAGGCGCCTCGCAGGCCCAGGCGGAGCAGGTCGCCGCGCAGGCCAAGGCAGCAGCCGACGTTGACCAGGAACGGCGTGTGGATGAAGGAGGGCACACCCCGTTCGGCGCACCCCTCGACGAACAGCGCGTCCTGCTCCGGGTCCCCGGCGGTGAGCTTCCAGCCACGGGGGTTGCCGAC
>NZ_SPQK01000015.1 GCF_004570875.1 Blastococcus sp. CT_GayMR16
CCGCCAAGTCCGGCGGCTCCGGCCGCGCGTCCGGTCCGGCGCGCACCCGCGCCGAGCTCGCGGCCCGCGCGGGCGGTTCCTCGGCCGCCTCCTTCAGCGCCCGCTCGCGCCGCGGCGGTCGCTGACTTCGCGAGTGTCGATTTGTCGTCATCTCAGCGGCCTTGAGACGACGACAAGCCGACAGTCGAGCTCGGCGGGCAATTGCTGACGAAGAAAACTGCGCAGTGTCGGAAGAGCAGCTCTTCCGAGTCAATTGGGTTCAGGGCACAGTGCCGCGCATGTCCGCCGGAGATCTAGCCACGTGGTTCACGGGCGCACTTACGACCGTTGGTTTGGTATTTGCCGGCTACCAGGTGCTGCTCCTTCGGCGTCAGCACGACCGAGAGCGCGAAGTAGAGATCCGCGGCGTCGCGGTCGCATGGCGAACCCTGGACGCGCCCCCGCCCAAGGCCAGCCGGACGGCACTTCCGACGCCACGTACGAGATCACGGCCTACAACCCAGGAAGGCTTCCCGTTCGGGATGTCGACGTGCTGCTGACCTTCCCCCTAGATGTGCAGCGAGTACGGCACGAAACCAGCGTCGGTCCGGTCACGCGCTCCTTGAAGGTCGACACTCCTGTTATCGCAGGCGGCCAAGAGCGGACATGGCACCGGCGTCTCCGTGTGCAGTTCGAGGAGCACTCGAAGCTGCACGGCATCCAAGCGACCATCAAGTTTCTTGGGCCCGATGATCGCGTACGGGAAAACCACTGGGGCCGGAGCGACGCCTAAGAGCCGCTGGCTCAACGCAAATCCCAGGGACCCGAGGACTGGGGCGTGCGGTTGGCGAACACTCCCGGAGTCCCATTCCCGGGGGTCAGTTGCCGCTGGCGAAGGCGGCGTCGAACGATGCTGCGGGCGGGTCGAACGCCAGCCTGCGAACGAACGCGAGCGCCTCGGGCGCGCCGACCAGGCGGTCCATGCCGGCGTCCTCCCACTCCACCGAGATCGGCCCGTCGTAGCCGATGGTGTTCAGCATCCGGAAGCAGGCCTCCCACGGCACGTCACCGTGGCCGGTGGAGACGAAGTCCCAGCCGCGCCGCGGGTCGGCCCACGGCAGGTGCGAGCCCATCCGGCCGTTGCGGCCGTTGCCCACCTGCTTCTTCGCGTCCTTGCAGTCGACGTGGTAGATCCGGTCCTTGAAGTCCCAGATGAACGAGACCGGGTCCAGGTCCTGCCACACGAAGTGGCTGGGATCCCAGTTCAGGCCGAACGCCTCCCGGTGCCCGATGGCCTCCATCGTGCGCACCGTCGTCCAGTAGTCGTAGGCGATCTCCGACGGGTGCACCTCGTGCGCGAACCGGACGCCGACCTCGTCGAACACGTCGAGGATCGGGTTCCAGCGGTTCGCGAAGTCGGCGTAACCGTCCTCGATCATCGACTCGGGCACGGGCGGGAACATCGCCACGGTCTTCCAGATCTTGCTGCCGGTGAACCCGACGACGACGTCGACGCCCAGCTTGGCCGCCGCCCGCGCGGTCAGCTTCATCTCCTCGGCCGCGCGCTGCCGCACGCCCTCGGGGTCGCCGTCACCCCAGACCCGTGGGTGCACGATGCCGCGGTGCCGCTCGTCGATCGGGTCGTCGCAGACGGCCTGGCCGTTGAGGTGGTTGCTGATCGCGAAGACCGACAGGTTGTGCCGCTTGAGCAGCTCGAGCCGCTCCTGCACGTAGTCGTCGTCGGTCGCGGCGCGCTCGACGTCGAGGTGGTCGCCCCAGCAGGCGATCTCCAGGCCGTCGTACCCCCAGCCGGAGGCCAGCCGGCACATCTCCTCGAACGGCAGGTCGGCCCACTGGCCGGTGAACAGGGTGACGGGACGGGGCATCGATGCTCCTCAGATCTCGGTGAAGGCGGAGTTGTTCGCGGCGCTGCGCTCGACCGCGTCGAGCACCCGTTGCACCTGCAGGCCGTCGGCGAACGACGGCAGCGGGTCCTCCCCCGCGGCGATGGCGTTCACCAGGTCGACCACCTGGTGGGTGAAGCCGTGCTCGTAGCCCAGCCCGTGGCCCGGCGGCCACCAGGCGGCGACGTAGGGGTGCTCGGGCTCGGTGACGATGATGCGACGGAACCCGGCGACCTCGGCGGACTCGGTGCCGTCGAAGAACTGCAGGACGTTCATGTCCTCGAAGTCGAACGCCAGGCTCCCGGCCGAGCCGTTGATCTCGATCCGGATCGCGTTCTTCCGCCCGAGCGCGAAGCGGGTCGCCTCGAAGCTGGCCACCGCCCCGCCGGTGAACCGGCCCAGGAAGATCGCGGCGTCGTCCACGGTGACCTCGCCCATCTCCGTGCCGCCGACCCCGCCGAGCTTGCCGGTGGAGGCGGGCAGCGGCCGCTTGCTGACGAAGGTCTCCAGCAATCCGCTGACCCCGGTCAGGGTCTGGCCGGTGATGAACTGGGTCAGATCTACGATGTGCGCGCCGATGTCGCCGAGCGCACCGGACCCCGCCTTGTCCTTCTCCAGCCGCCACGACATGGGTGCGGCCGGGTCGGCGATCCAGTCCTGCAGGTACTGGGCGCGCACGTGCCGGATGTCGCCGAGGCGTCCCTCGGCGACGAGCTGCCGGGCCAGGGCGATGGCCGGCACCCGGCGGTAGGTGAAGCCGACCATCGACCGCACGCCCTTGGCCGCGGCACGGGCTGCGGCCTCGGCCATCGCCTCGGCCTCGGCGACGGTGTTGGCCAGCGGCTTCTCGCACAGCACGTGCTTGCCGGCCTCGAGCGCGGCGATCGCGATCTCGGCGTGGGTGTCCCCGGGTGTGCAGACGTCGACCAGGTCGACGTCGTCGCGCTCGATGACCCGGCGCCAGTCGGTCTCGGTGGACGACCAGCCCAGGCGACCGGCGGCGTCGGCGACCGCCGCCGCGTTGCGGCCGGCGAGCACGGTCAGCGCGGGTTGCAGCGGGAGGTCGAAGAAGTGGGGGGCGGTGCGCCAGGCCTGGGAGTGCGCGGCGCCCATGAACGCGTAGCCGATGAGGCCGATCCCGAGGGGGGGCCGGTCGGGGGATGTCATGTGAGCTCCCGGTGTGGAGCGGAGCCGCCGGGTGGCGAATGGTGCGCCACCCGGCGACTCCGTGTCGGTCAGGACTCGAACGCGTTGTCGATGAACTGGTCGACGTTGTCGGACGTGACGACCGGGGCGTCGAGCACGATCCGCCGCGGAACACCCTGCGAGCTCAGGTCGGAGATGTTCTTCCCCTGGGCGACGAGCCGGGCGAGCTTGATGCCGTCGGCCGCCTGCGTGTGCGGGTAGATGACCGTCGCCTCGAGGACCGAGTCACCCGACTCGATCGCGCGCATGGCGTTGGCCGATCCCGCGCCACCGACCATGAAGAACTCGTCGCGGCCGGCCCCCTCGATGGCGGCCAGGACGCCGACGCCCTGGTCGTCGTCGTGGTTCCACAGTGCGTCGATCTGCGGCGCGGCCTGGAGCAGGTTGGACGCCGCCTCCTCACCGCCCTCGACGGTGAAGTCGGCCGCGACGCGGTTGCTCACGTCGAGGCCGCACTCGGACAGCGCGTCGGCGAAGCCCTGGCTCCGGTCCTGGGTGAGGGGCAGCGAGTCGATGCCGGCGATCTCGGCGACGACGGCGTCGCTCTGGCCCTCGAGGCGCGAGCAGATGTACGCGCCGGCCGAGACGCCCATGCCGTAGTTGTCGCCCAGGATCGTGGCACGTGAGGCGGCCGGGTCGTCGAACTCGCGGTCGACGTTGATGACCGGGATGCCGGCCTCCATCGCCTGGACGGCGACCGGGGTCAGGGCCGCACCGTCGAAGGGCAGCAGCACGATGGCGTCGACCCCGTCGTTGATGAAGGTCTCGACCTGGCTGATCTGCGTGCTGACGTCGTTGGTGCCCTCGGCGACCCGGAGCTCCACGTCGTCGTAGTTCTCGGCCTCGTTGCGGGCGGCCTCGGTGATGCCGGCGATCCACCCGTGGTCGGCGGCCGGCGCCGAGAAGCCGATGACGACGGTGTCGCCGGACTCGTCGTTGTCGCTGGCGGCGTTGTTCCCGCCACCGTCGCTGCCGGAGCTCTCCGGCTCGTTGCTGGTACAGCCGGCGATCAGCGCACCGGCGCCGATCAGTGCGATCGCGGTCGACGTCAGGCGACGGTATCCGCGCTGCCTCGTTGCAGACATGTTCTCTCCTTCGGAGTAACGCCTGGCTCCGTCGCCAGGAGTGCAGGTGGTGCGGTGGTGGGACAGCCGGGGAGCCGGGAGGCCCACCGGGTGGTGCTGACCCGCGTGCGGCGGAACGGCCACCGCACGCGGGTCAGGTCGGGAGGTCGCCGGAGCCGCCGGGACGGGCGCCCGCCGGGGCGCCGGGGGTGGCGCTGCCGCCACCGGACGGCCCACCCGGGCCGCCTGGTGCGGAGCCTGAGCCGCCGACGAGTGATTTCGTGTTCCGTACGCGGCCCTCGCCGGTGGCCAGCCGCATCTGCAGCAGGACGGCGAGGACGATGATCACGCCCTTGGCGACCGCCTGCGCGGAGCTGGACAGGTTGTTCAGCGTGAAGACGTTGTTCAGCGTGGTGAAGATCAGCACGCCGACGACGGTGCCGACGATCGTGCCGCGACCACCGAGGAGCAACGTCCCGCCGATGACGACGGCGGCGATGGCGTCCAGTTCGTAGAGCGTGCCGTGGGTCGAGCTGCCGGTCGTCGTCCGGGCCATGAGCATCACCGCGGCGATGCCACAGGCCACGCCGGAGAGGACGTAGAGCTTCACGGTGTGCCGCTGCACCCGGATACCGGCCAGTCGCGCGGCCTCGGCGTTGCCGCCGACGGCGAAGGTGCGCCGGCCGAACGTCGTCCGGTTGAGCAGCACCCAGCCGGCGACCGCGACGAGGGCGAAGATGATCACCAGCGTGGGGATGCCGAGCACGTCACCGGCGAAGAAGTCGAGGAACTCCCGGTCCTGGACGATCTGGGTCCGCCGGTTGGAGATGATCTCCGCGAGTCCGCGGGCCGCGGCGAGCATCGCCAGGGTGGCGATGAACGCGACGAGCTTGCCGTAGGCGATGACCACCCCGTTGATCAGGCCGGCGCCCGCGCCCACCAGCAGCGCGGTGACCACCATGACGATCCAGTGGGTGTCCTCGGCGATCTGCTGGGTCGCCAGCGTGGTCGCCCAGACCGACGACAGCGCCACCAGGGCGCCGACCGAGAGGTCGATCCCGCCGCCGATGATCACGAACGTCATGCCGATGCTGACCACGCCGATGACCGAGGCCAGCCGCAGGATCGTCAGCACGTTGTCGATGTCGGCGAAGCGGTCGCCCGCGGTGATCACCCCGACGATGCAGAGGATCGCCAGCGCGATCACCAGGCCGAGGTTGCGGCCCACCGGCCCGGCCATCAGGCCGACCTTGCCGCCGTTGCCACCGCTCGTGGGTGCGGGAACGGTGTCCCTCGTCGTCGTCGCGCCCTCGCTCATGCCACGTCCCCTTCGGACTGGGTTCCCACCGGTCCGGCCGCGTGGGCGGCCGTTCCCTCCATGACCAGGTCCAGGACCCGGTGCTCGTCGAGTTCGTCGGCCCCGGCCTCGGCGACGACCGCGCCGTCGGCCACCACGAGCACCCGGTCGGCCAGGCCGAGCACCTCCGGGATCTCGCTCGAGACCACCACCACGGCCACGCCGCGGTCGGCGAGGTCGCGGATCAGCGCGTAGATCTCCGACCGGGCGCCGACGTCGACACCACGGGTTGGCTCGTCCAGCAGCAGCACCTTGCAGTCGCGTAGCAGCCAGCGGGCCAGCACGACCTTCTGCTGGTTGCCGCCCGACAGGGTGCGCACGATCCGCGTCACGTCAGCGGGCCGCACGTCCAGCGACTCGGTCTGCGCGCGGGCCGCCGCCTTCTCGGCACCGCCGGACAGGAAGCCGCCGCGGGCGAACCGGCCCAGGCTGGAGATCGTGATGTTGCGGTAGACGGAGTCGTCGAGCAGCAGCGCCTGGCTCTTGCGCTCCTCGGGTGCGAGGCCGATCCCGGCGGCGACCACGGCCCCGACGTCGCCGGACCGTAGTCGGCGGCCGGCCAGGTGGACGGTCCCCGCGGTCGCCTTCCGGGCGCCGTAGATCGTCTCCAGGATCTCCGAGCGGCCGGAGCCGACCAGCCCGGCCAGGCCGACGACCTCACCCGGCCGGACGGCGAAGGACACGTTGCTGAACCGCCCGCGCAGGGCCAGCCCCTGGACGTCGAGCAGCGGCGCCTCGTCGGTGTGCGGCCTCGTGCGGCGGGGCGGGAAGACGTACTCGATGGTCCGGCCGGTCATCAGCGTGATGACCTCGCGCGTCGGGGTGTCCCGCGCCGGCAGCCCGGTCGAGACCGTCCGGCCGTCCTTGAGCACGGTGATCCGGTCGCCGATCTGGCGGATCTCCTCGAGTCGGTGGGAGATGTAGACGACGGCGACGTCGTGGGCGGTGAGGTCGCGGATGACACCGAAGAGGCGCTCGACCTCCTCGTTGTCCAGGACGGCCGAGGGCTCGTCCATGATGATCAGCTTCGCGTCCTGCGACAGGGCGCGGGCGATGCTGACCATCTGCTGCGACGCGGCCGACAGGCCGCCGACTTCGGCCGTGGAGCGGATCTCCGGGTGCCCCAACCGGCCGAGCAGCTCGGCCGCGGCGCGGTTGGCGGCGGCGGGCCGGGTGAGCCCGAAGCGGGAGTGCTCCCGGCCCAAGAAGATGTTCTCGGCCACGGTCAGGCCGGCGACAAGGTCCAGCTCCTGGTAGATCGTCGCGATTCCGAGGGTCATCGCCGCCTGCGGGTCGCCGAGGGAGATCCGCTCGCCCTGCCAGGTGATGTGGCCCTCGTCGGGCTGGTGCGCGCCGGCGAGGACCTTGATCAGCGTCGACTTCCCGGCGCCGTTCTGGCCGAGCAGGCAGTGCACCTCCCCCGGACGCACGTCGAGGTCGACGCCGTCGAGGGCACGGACGCCGGGGAACTGCTTGACGATGCCCTGCATCTCGAGCAGGGGCGCGGTCACGAGGGGTCCCCGGCGGTACGGCCCGCTCGGCCGGTCGCCGCCACGTCATCGGCAGCACCGCGGAGGCACGCTGGTTCGGTCACGCCATCACCCGGACTTTTGCTCATCGTTGACCATTAGTCTGTAGCGGCGACAACATAAGTCCCCGGCGCGACTGTGGTCAAGGTCGCAGCGCGGGGTTACCGAACCGCAATCACATGGCGGTCCTCCGGACCGCACCGCGGCCACGTGCCGTCCCCCTGGTGCGCGGAGCCGGTCCGTCCTGCCTACGCGGGACCCTTCGGGCCCCACTCGGCAGGACAGACGCCGCGTTACCTCCCGAAGCCCTCGACCGAGTCCTCGTCGAGGAACTCGTCGATCGCCATCAGGGCGGCGCCGACCCGGCCGGACATGTCCGGCGCATCGCTGACGGTGATCTCCAGTGCCCGGGCGGCCAGGGGCATGGAGCGGCCGTAGACCGCCTCCCGGATGCCCGCGAGCAGCGGGGCGCCGGCTGCGGCGACGCCACCGGTCATGACGATGCGGTGCGGGTTGAAGAAGTTCACCAGGGCGGCGAGGACCGTGCCGATGGTCCGGCCGGCGTTGCGGACCAGCTCCAGCGCCGGTCCGTCGCCCTGCGCCGCCAGCTGGACGACCTCGCGCGTGGTGCTGACCGGCAGCCCCGCCGCCACGGCGTCACGGAGCAGCGCGCCACCACCGGCGATCGCCTCGAGGCAGTTCTCGTTGCCGCAGCGGCAGACCACCGTGCGCCCGTCGGGCTGGGCGACGTAGATGTGCCCGATGTCGCCGGCGCTGCCCTGGGCGCCCCGGTACACGCGTCCGTCGACGATGACGCCGCAGCCGATGCCGGTGCCGACCTTCACGACCATCACGTCCTGGATCGACCCGCCGATCCCGATCTCCCCCAGCGCCATCACGTTGACGTCGTTGTCGACGTACACGGGGCACTCGTACCGGCCGAACGCACTGGGGATCGGGTAGTCGTGCCAGCCCGGCATGATCGGCGGGTGGGACGGCCGCCCCGTCGAGAACTCGACCGGCCCCGGCACCCCGACGCCCACGGCGCGGACGTCGGCCGGGGTGAGACCCGCCTCGGCGAGCACCTTCTGGGCCAGCCGGTCGACCTCGGCCAGGACGGGGCCGGGCCCGTCGCCGATGTCGATCGGATGCCCGACCGTGGTGATGATCTGCGCGGAGAGATCGGTGACCGCGACGTCGACGCTGGTCACCCCCAGGTCCACCGCCAGCACGCACCCGGCCCGGCTGTTGAACTGCAGCAACGTGGGCGGCCGGCCCCCGGTGCTCCAGCCCCGTCCGCCCTCCTCGAGGAGGTTGGCGGCGATGAGCTGGTCGACCCGTGCGCTCACGGTGTTGCGCGACGCACCGGTGAGCGCGACCAGCTCCGCCCGGCTCCGCGCACGGCCCGTCCGCACATGGCGCAGCAGTGCGCCGGCGGAGGCAGTTGAGTGCGCCACGGCGCCATAGTGACACGCGGGGGCTTCCGGCCCTGGCCGTCCACCTGGTCGGGCGACGACGGTTGGCCCCCGGGCGGGTGGGCACTGACCCGGGCGACCGACAGTCTGGTTGAGCTCTGGACGAGCCCCCATCCACTCCGAGCGAGGTACCCCATGGGTCTGCCCATCACCCTGTCCGAGATCGCCCCCCGGATCTCCGCCGGCGCCTTCATCCTCAACAGCGGCCTCGGCAAACGCGGCGCCGACGAGCAGGCCGCGGCGGGCATGCACGGCTTCGCCTCCGGCACCTATCCGTTCCTGAAGAACCTCCAGCCGAAGCAGTTCGCGTCGCTGCTGTCGACGTCGGAGATCGTCATCGGCGCCGCCCTGCTGACCCCCTTCGTGCCGACCGCCGTCGCGGGCGCCGCGCTGACCGCGTTCTCCGGCGGCCTGCTCGGGCTGTACCTGCGGACGCCGGGGATGCGGAAGCCCGGCAGCCTCGCGCCGACCGAGCAGGGGCTGGCCATCGCGAAGGACAGCTGGCTGCTCGGCATCGGGATCGGACTGCTGACCCGCGGCACGATCGACCGGGAGCCGCGGCGGATCCGCACGGCGGGCCGGACCCTGGCCAAGGCGAACAAGAAGGCCATGAAGGCCTCGAAGGCGTCGAAGGCCTCGAAGGGCAGGGGCGGGAGGCGCCGGAACGTCGGCGGCTGAGGCGATCGGTGCCGGCGGTGAACCGATCGGGGCACAGCACCGTGGTGACGGGTGAAGGTAGGCCGCCGGACCATGAGGAGTGCCCGTGCCCGCTCGGAACCGCATCCTTCCCCACCTGGCACGCGGGATCGCCGTCCTCGCGCTCGGCCTCGGGGCACTGACCGCCTGCGGCGGGGACGACGACAGCGGCTCGTCCGCGACCTCCAGCAGCGAGGCACCGGCCACCTCGGCGGCGACCACGTCGGCGTCGGCACCGGCCAGCCCGTCCGCGCCCGGCCCGGCGGCGCCCCAGACGGTCACCGCGACCGAGGCCGACTTCAGCATCAGCCTCGACCAGGACGCGCTGACGGCCGGCGATTACGAGATCACCGTCGTCAACAACGGCCGGGCCAGCCATGACCTCGTCGTCGAGCAGGACGGCAGCGACATCGCCGGCACCGAGATGATCGCCCCGGGCGCGTCGGCCACCCTGACGGTCGACCTCGCGGCGGGTGAATACGTCTTCTACTGCTCCGTCGGCAACCACCGGGCGATGGGCATGGAGCTCACCGTCCAGGTGACGTGATGACCACCCCGATCACCACCACCGGACGGCGCCCGGCGACCGGTGTGCTCTGGGCGCTGCGGATCCTCGGGGCGGCACTGCTCGCGGCCATGGGCTGGATCCACCTGGACCTGTGGCTGGACGGCTACCGCACCATCGACGTGATCGGCCCGGCGTTCCTGCTCAACGCGATCGCCGGGTTCGGCCTCGCGGTCCTGCTGCTCGTGACCCCCCGGCCGCTGCTCAGGTGGGTGGCCGCACTGGGCGCCCTCACGGCACTGGGCACGCTGGGCGGGCTGCTGCTCGCGACCAACCTTCCCAGCGGGCTCTTCGGCTTCCGCGAGTCCACGGCGGCCGATCTCTGGTGGGAGTCGTTCTGGGTCGAGGTCGCCGCGGCCGTCGTCCTCGGCGCGCTGGCGGCTCTGGCCGCCCGCCGGCGCGACTGACCGGAGCGGGCGGAGGGCCGTGACCCCGCCCGCCCGCTCCGGTCGCCGTCAGCGGACGCCGAGCAGGTGCTCCATCGCGAGCTGGTCCAGCCGCTCGAACTGCAGCCCGCGCTCCCCCAGCGCCTTCGGGTCGAAGGTCTCGGCGCGCAGGTCGTCGAGGGACTCCCCCTCGCGCAGGGTCGGGACGGCGAGCTCGCTGACCCGCGCGGCGTCCAGCGCCTCGGCGACCTCGGGGTCGGCCCGGAACGCCCGGGCCTTCTCGCGCAGGATCAGGTAGTTGCGCATGCACGCCCGCGCCGTCTCCCAGACGCCCTCGATGTCCTCGCTGCGCGGCGGCTTGTAGTCGAAGTGCACGTAGCCGTCGTAGGCCTTGCCGCTGCCGGCGCCCTGCATGGCGTCGACGGTCCAGAACGCCCCGCGCAGGTTGCCCGCGCCGAACCGGAGGTCCTGGTCGAAGCGCGGGCCGTGCTGGCCGTTGAGGTCGATGTGGAAGAGCTTGCCGTGCCACAGGGCCTGCGAGATCCCCTGCGCGAAGTTCAGCCCGGCCATCTCCTCGTGCCCGACCTCGGGGTTGAGTCCGACGCGGTCGGGCTCGTCCAGCTCGTTGATGAAGGCGAGCGCGTGGCCGATCGTCGGCAGCAGGATGTCGCCGCGGGGCTCGTTCGGCTTGGGCTCCAGGGCGAACCGGATGTCGTAGCCCTTGTCGCGGACGTAGCCGCAGAAGATGTCCAGGCCCTCCTTGTACCGGTCCAGCGCCGCGGCGACGTCCTTGCTGCCGCCGGACTCCGCGCCCTCGCGGCCACCCCAGAGCACGTAGGTCTTCGCGCCCAGCTCGGCGGCGAGGTCGATGTTGCGCAGCACCTTGGCGATCGCGTACCGGCGCACCGTGCGGTCGTTGGCCGTCAGGCCGCCGTCCTTGAAGACGGGGGCCCCGAAGAGGTTCGTGGTGGCCATCTCCACGCCCATGCCGGTCTCGGCCAGCGCCTTGGTGAACCGCTCGAGGGTGGCGTCCCGGGTGGCGTCGTCGGGGACCAGGTCGTCGTCGTGGAAGGTGACCGCCGCGGCGCCGAGCTCGGCCAGGCGGTGGACGGCCTCGACCGGGTCGAGCAGCGGGCGGACGGCGCCGCCGAAGACGTCGACCCCCTGCCAGCCCACGGTCCACAGCCCGAAGCTGAACTTGTCGTCCTTGGTGGGTGTGTAGTCGGTCATGTGGTGCTCTCCGTCCGGGTCGATCGGTTGGCTGCGCTGCGCTGGGATCGGGAAGCGAGGGGGTCGGGACGTCAGGACGCGCCGGTGCCGGGCAGTTCGTCGGACGCCGGCACCAGGGTCGGGTCGTCGAACACCGACTCCAGCGCGACGTGGGCACCGCCGCGGACGGCGGCGGTGAACCCGAGGGTCGACAGGACGATGCGTGCGCCGGCCAGGTCGGGGCCGAAGACGCGGGTGCGGAGCTCGGCGGTCATGGGCTCGAGGAGGAAGCGCCCGAGGACGGCGAAGTAGCCGCCGAGGATGACCACCTGCGGGTTGAAGACGTTGATGAGGACGGCGGCGCCGTTGCCCAGCGCGGTGCCGACCTTGTCCAGCGCGGCCAGGGTGCGCGCGTCGCCCGCCTCGGCCCGTCGCGCGACCTCCGCGAGTCGGGTCTCGAGGTCACGGGCCGGGTCGTGCACCGGGTCGTCGGGGTCGGCGGCCTCCCGCAGCAGCACCATGAGGCCGACGACGGTCTCCCAGCAGCCGCGGCGGCCGCAGCCGCACACCAGGTCCGGATCGCCGAGAGAGGTGTGCCCGACCTCGCCCGACAGCCCGCCGGCACCGCGGAGCAGCTGGTCGGCCACGATCACGCCGCCGCCGACGCCCACCTCACCGGTCAGGTAGACCAGGTCCGCGGTGCGGGCCTCGGAACCCATCGCCCACTCCGCGATCGCCGACAGGTTCGCGTCGTTCTCCACGCGGATGGGGCAGCCGAGGTCGATCCGGGCCCGCAGCCCGTCCAGGACCGGGACCTCGTGCCAGCCGATGTTGGGCGCGTAGGTGGCCACGCCGTCGACACTGCGCACCAGTCCGGGCACGGCGACGGTCAGCCCGACCGGGGTGGCCCCGTGCGCGGCCGCCGCGTCCGCGGCCTCGTCGACGAGCCGGGCCACCGCGTCCAGCGTCCGGTCGGCGCCGAGGGCGGGGACGTCGAGCGCGATCAGGTGCTCGAACAACACCTCCCCGCGCAGGTTCAGCACGAGGGTCGCCGCGTAGTCGACGTTGAGCTCGACGCCGATGCCGCAGACGGTCGCGCCGTCGAGGTGCACGATCAGCCCGGGCCGGCCCACGGATCCGGCGCGGTCGACGTCGCCGGCACTGACCAGCCGCCGATCGGTCAGCTCGGCGACGAGACTGGACACGGTGGCCTTGTTCAGGCCGGTGTCCTGGGCGATGCGGGCGCGCGACCGTGGGCCGAAGTCACGCAGGTGGCGCAGGACCAGCCCGAGATTGCTGCGACGGACGGTGGCCTGGTCGGCCGGGGTGTGCCGGCGTCCCGGCGAGCGGTCGAAGCGACGGCGCTCGTCGGCCATGCCCCACCCCCTACCGCTGACGGTTATTTGTCGGACTGGCAAACAAATTATTTCGGCGCCCTCCCCGGGTCAAGGC
The DNA here is from genome assembly GCF_004570875.1 of Blastococcus sp. CT_GayMR16. Lineage (GTDB taxonomy): Bacteria > Actinomycetota > Actinomycetes > Mycobacteriales > Geodermatophilaceae > Blastococcus_B. The sequence continues at coordinate 12,823 of NZ_SPQK01000015.1, forward strand.
TGCGCGGGGCCGTTACCGAAGTGCAACACGGCCGAGGTCTTTCGGAAAAGTTCGGTGCCGGGGATAAGTTCACCGACCCGACGAACGTCCGCCCGGCGTCGCTAGGGTGCCGCGCATGGCTTCCCCGCGCCCGGCCGTCCTCCGATGACCCTCGTCGCCGGGGTCGACACCTCGACCCAGGCCTGCAAGGTCGTGGTCCGGGACGCCGCCACCGGGCAGCTCGTCCGGTCCGGCCGGGCGGCCCACCCCGGCGGCACCGAGGTCGCTCCGCAGGCCTGGGCCGAGGCCTTCACCGCCGCGGCGGCGGCTGCCGGTGGGCTCGACGACGTGGCGGCCCTGTCCGTCGGCGGCCAGCAGCACGGCATGGTCTGCCTCGACGAGGACGGCGCCGTCGTCCGCGATGCCCTGCTCTGGAACGACGTCCGCTCCGCGGGCGCGGCGGCGGACCTGATCCGGGAACTCGGCGAGGGCGACGAGGCCGTCGGCCGGCAGGCCTGGGCCGACGCCGTCGGCATCGTGCCCGTGGCCTCGTTCACCGCGACCAAGCTGCGCTGGCTCGCCGACGCGGAGCCGGCCAACGCCGACCGGACGGCGGCCGTCTGCCTCCCGCACGACTGGCTGACCTGGCAGCTCTCCGCCGACCGCAGCCTCGGCGGGCTGGTCACCGACCGTGGCGACGCCAGCGGCACCGCCTACTGGTCGGCCCGCACCGGCGAGTACCGGCCGGACCTCCTGGAGCTCGCGATGCGCGGCCGCCGTCCGGCCGTTCCCCGGGTCGCCGGCCCGGCGGAGGCCGTCGGGAAGCTGCGGGGCGGGTCCGCCGTCCTGGGGCCCGGCACCGGCGACAACGCCGCGGCCGCCCTCGGGCTCGCAGCCCGCCCGGGCGACGTCATCGTCTCGATCGGCACCTCCGGCGTCGTCTCGGCCGTGACCACGACCGCCGTGTCGGACCCGACGGGCACCGTCGCCGGCTTCGCCGACGCCAGCGGCAACCACCTCCCGCTGGTCGCCACCATGAACGCAGCGAGGGTCCTCGACGCCGCGGCGGCCCTGCTCGGCGTGGACCACCAGACGCTGTCGGACCTGGCGCTGTCGGCGACGTCCGGTGCCGGCGGGCTGGTCCTGGTCCCCTACCTCGAGGGCGAACGGACGCCGAACCTCCCGCGGGCCACCGGATCCGTGCACGGCCTCACACTGCGCACCTCCACCCCGGCCTACTGGGCGCGCGCCGCGATCGAGGGCCTGCTGTGCGGCCTGGCCGACGGCATCGAGGCGGTCGTCGCCCAGGGGGTGACCGTCGAACGCGTGCTCCTGATCGGCGGCGCCGCCCGCTCACCCGCGGTGCAGCAGCTGGCACCGGGCATCTTCGGCCGGCCGGTGCTGGTGCCGCCGCCCGGCGAGTACGTCGCCGACGGCGCAGCGCGGCAGGCGGCCTGGGCCCTGTCGGGCGCCGACGGCCCGCCGGACTGGGAGCAGCCGGGGCTGTCGACGTTCGAATCGGCCCCGGCCGCCGGCGTGCGCGAGCGGTACGCCGAGGTGCGCGGCCGCACCGACGGCCAGTAGCGGCGTCCTCCGCACGGGCCGCGGAGCGGCAGACCTGCCAGGCAGACTGTGTCCTGGATCGCTCCTGTTCAACAGGAGTCGGGGCCGCCCGCAGTGGGAGAATGAATCATCATGACGACATCATCAGCGCCTGTTCCGGCCGTGAGCGACACCTCCTCCGGGCGGCCGCGCGTCGTCATCATCGGGTCCGGCTTCGGCGGACTGTTCGCCGCCCAGGCACTGCGCAAGGCGCCGGTCGACGTCACGGTGATCGGCAAGACCAGCCACCACCTCTTCCAGCCGCTGCTCTACCAGGTCGCCACCGGGATCCTGTCCGAGGGCGAGATCGCCCCGGCCACCCGCGAGATCCTGCGCCGGCACGAGAACACCCGCGTGGTGCTCGGCGAGGTCACCGGCATCGACCTCGCCGCCCGCACGGTCACCTCGCACGTCCTGGGCCGCAGCACCGTGCACCCCTACGACGAACTGATCGTCGCCGCCGGCGCCGGCCAGTCCTACTTCGGCAACGACCGGTTCGCCGAGTTCGCGCCCGGCATGAAGAGCATCGACGACGCCCTCGAGCTGCGCGGCCGCATCTTCGGCGCGTTCGAGCTCGCCGAGCTGGCCGAGACGCAGGAGGAGATCGACCGGCTGCTCACCTTCGTGGTCGTCGGCGCCGGCCCGACCGGGGTGGAGATGGCCGGCCAGATCGCCGAGCTCGCCCACCGGACCCTGCGCCGCGACTTCCGCCGCATCGACCCCACCACCGCCCGGGTCGTCCTGCTGGACGCCGCCCCGGCGGTGCTGCCCTCCTTCGGCGAGAAGCTCGGTGGCCGGGCCCGCCGTCAGCTCAACCAGACCGGTGTCGAGGTGCAGCTCGGCGCGATGGTGACCGATGTCGACGCCGACGGCATCGAGATCAAGGACGCCGACGGCCAGGTACGCCGCATCAACGCCGCCACGAAGATCTGGGCCGCGGGCGTGCAGGCCAGCCCGCTCGGCCGGCTCCTCGGCGAGCAGTCCGGCGCCGAGGTCGACCGCGCCGGCCGGGTCGCGGTGCAGTCCGACCTCACGCTGCCGGGCCACCCCGAGGTGCACGTCGTCGGCGACATGATCGCGCTGGACAAGCTGCCCGGCGTCGCCCAGGTGGCGATCCAGGGCGCCCGGTACTCCGCCGAGGCGATCAAGCGCCGGCTCGCCGGCAAGGCGCCCAAGGGTCCGTTCGAGTACCACGACAAGGGCTCGATGGCGACGATCTCCCGCTTCCACGCCGTCGTCGATCTCGGCAGGCTGAAGTTCGAGGGCTTCATCGCCTGGCTGATGTGGCTGGCCCTGCACCTTTTCTACATCGTGGGCTTCAAGAGCCGGATCACCACGGTCCTGCACTGGCTGGTCAGCTTCCTCGGGCGCGGTCGTTCCCAGCGCGTGGCGACCCAGCAGCAGGTCTACGGCCGGCTGGCCCTGGAACACGTGGGTCCTGGTTTCGAGGCGTCCAAGACCGGCGGCCCGAAGACCACGCCCGCCGACGTGGACGTCACCGGACGCGCGTCCGCCTAGTTCTCAGCGGGGGTCAGCCGCTCTCCAGCGCCGTCCCCTCGCGGACGATGCGGGCGGCGACCTGCCGCCAGTCGCCGGTGCCCTGCCAGGTGCGCCGCTGCCGGGTGGCCGACGTCCCCCGGACGAAGAGCCGCTCCACGAGCTCGACCACGATCGACCACTCGTCGTGGTCGCGGAGGTCGTCCTCGATCTCGGCCAGGAGCCGGCGGACGGCGACCCGCGCGGGCACGAGCTCGCAGGTCAGCGCGTCGAACAGGTGACCCTCCAGGCCGTGGCGGGCGGCCCGCCAACGTGCCGCGCGCAGGAGCTCCGGACGCGGCTCCGGGCACGGTTCCCCCCGCTCGGCCCGGGCGGCGAGCACCCGCACCAGCGACCGCACCAGGGCCGCGTGCAGGACGACGTCGTCGACCTCGGTGCACACGTCGGCGAGCCGGAACTCGACCGTCGGCAGGTGCGAGGACGGGCGCAGATCCCAGTACAGGTGGGAGGAATCGGCGATCACGCCGGAGGCGACGAGGCCGTCGACCACCTCCCGGAAGCGGTCGGCGCTGCCCAGGTACTCCGGCGGCCCGGTGGTCGGCCACCGCGACCACCACATCGTGCGGTAGCTCGCGTGGCCGGTGTCGACGCCGTCGTGGAAGGGCGAGCTGCCGGTCATGGCCAGCAGCACGGGGAGGTAGGGCCGCGAGCGGTCCAGCACCGCCACGGCGGTCTCCAGATCGGGCACCCCGACGTGCACGTGGCAGCCGACGATGTCCTGCTGCACCGCGAGTCCGGCCCATCGGTCGACCATCGCCTCGTACCGCGGCGCCGGGGTGATGTCCTGGTCGTGCCAGCTGTCGAAGGGATGGGTCGAGGCGGCGAGGATCCGCACTCCGGCCCGGGCGGCCGCCCCGGCCGCCTCGGCGCGCGTGGTGACCAGCTCTGCGCGCAGCTCCGACAGGCTCCGGCAGACGTCGGTCGCCGATTCCAGCTGCGTGGTGGTGATCTCGGCGTGCAGGTGCCGGCCGGACTCGTGACGCAGCACGGCTTCGGCGAGGGCTGGGCTGCGGGTCAGCCGGTAGGTCTCCGGGTCGACGAGGTGGAACTCCTCCTCGACACCGAACGTGCTGCCGGCCGGCACGGGACGCTCGACCGGACTCTCCACGCGCGCTCCTGTGCACCGAGGGGGCGCCGTGTTCGGCGCCGCCGGCCTCCCCGGGACGCGGGGTCGGCTGCCGAGCAGCCGCCAGCTGACGGTAAGGCCTGAGCCCTTCCGACGCACCCCCCGGTCGCTCAGCTCTGGGCGTACCAGGCGAACCCGAGGCCGGGCAGGAGCACGCGGTCCGCGCGCAGCTCGGGCGGCCCGTCGCTGCTGAGCACCGGCTCGAACGAACCGAAGCCGGTGGCCGTGTCGGCGTCCACCGTCTGCGCGGCGGGGCTGAAGTTGGCCAGACCCACGAAGGCGCCGCTGCGGGGATGCCGCCGCCGCCAGGCCAGCACCGCGTCGTTCCCGACGTCGAGGATCGTGCACTCGCCGCCGCCGCGCAGGGCCGGCAACGCACGCCGCGCCGCGCCGAGCCGCTGCATCCAGGCGAACACCCGGCCCTCCAGGGTGGCGGGGTCGGTCCGCCGCGCTGCTGCCGCCCAGTCCATCGGCGGGCGGTGCATCCAGCGGTTGTCCGCGGCCAGCTCGGGGTCGTCGAGGTAGCCGGTGTCGTTGCCGAGGGCCAGCTCGTCGCCCATGTAGAGCAGCGGGATGCCGCCGAAGGAGTAGACGACGGAGTGGAGCAGCACCAGCCGGCGGATCCCGGCCTCCAGCGCCGCGTCGTCCCCCCGTTCCCGTGCGTCGTCGATCCCGCACAGGGACGCCGCGCTGCCGGAGATCCGCGCGTCACCGGTGGCCGCGTTCTCCTGGAACAGCGCACCCCGCGCGAACGAGCCCGGGAACCGCCCCGAGTAGAAGTCGTTGAGGAAGCGGCGGTGCGCGAACCCGTCGCCCCCGACCGCCGCCACGTCGGTGTCGCTCATCGCCCAGCCGATGTCGTCGTGGCCGCGCACGTAGGTCACCCACGACGTCGTCGGCGGGATCGGCCGCATGCGGCGGAGGGCCGCGGCGGGCAGCCGGGCATCCTGGGTGGCCAGGCCGCTCCAGAGCAGCACCATGAGCTGGTTGTGGTAGGCCAGCTCGCATTCGGGCCGGTAGCGCTCGTGCCCGCCCAGGTAGGGCACGAGATCCTCGGGCGCGACGATCGCCTCCGCCTTGAACACCACCCCCGGCGCGGCCAGCCTGGTCAGCGCGTGCAGCAGCTGCAGCAGCAGGTGCCCCTCCGGCTGGTTCTGGCAGGGGGTGCCGAGGCGCTTCCACATGAAAGGGACGGCGTCCATGCGGAAGACGTCGACCCCGCGGTTGGCCAGCCAGGTGATCTCGCCGAGCATCGTGAGGGTCACCGCGGGGTTCGTGTAGTCGAGGTCCCACTGGTAGGGCCAGAACGTCGTCCAGACCCAGCCGCCGGCGCCCCCGCACGCCTCCGGCACCCAGCTGAACGACCCGGGGGCGCGGTCGGGGAAGACCTCCGGGATCGTGGCGTCGTAGGCGTCGGGCATCGTCCGGTCGGGGAACGCGGTGTAGAAGCCGCCGTAGGCCGGATCGCCGGCCAGCCAGCCCTGGGCCCACCGGTGCTCCCGCGCCGTGTGGTTGAGCACGAGGTCGATGCAGAGGCTCATCCCCCGCTCGTGCAGGGCGCCGGCGACGCGTTCCAGATCGTCCATCGTGCCCAGCCGGGGGTCGACAGCGCGGTAGTCCTGGACGGCGTAGCCGCCGTCGTTCTCGCCCGGGCGCGGCTCCAGCAGCGGCATGAGGTGCAGATAGGTCGTGCCGAGTTCGGCGAGGTAGTCCAGCCGGCTCGGCAGCTGGGCGAGGGTGCCGCAGAAGCGGTCGACGTAGCAGACGTAGCCCTGCATCCGGGTGCGCTGGAACCAGCCCGGGTCGATCTCCCGCCGGCGGTCCAGGCGCCGCAGCTCGGCGGGGCGCTCGGCGGCGGCACCCAACGCGAGGCGCAGGGCCTGCTCGAAGAGGACGTCGGCCCCGGCCCCGTAGAGGTCGGTCAGCGGCTCGTGGACGTCGGGCAGCGCGAGCTCCGCCCGGGCCAGGAAGGCGTCCGCCTCGTCGACCCCGAGGGCGGCGACCGCGTCGGCGGCCAGTCGGGGCCGGAGGGCAGCCCACACCCGGCCGGCCGCCGCCCGCAGGTCGGTCACCATGGGGCCCGGTCCGTCACCCGGTCAGTATCGCCAGGACTGTTCGCTCAGAGCACGACGGAATGCCTGTGCGGAGCGCGCCGGGCGGCGTTCACTGGTGCACGTAATCGAGTAATCATCGAGAGGTGGCGCGATGAGCGCCGTGCCGGAACCCGACGTCGAGCAGGCGCTCGACGCCTACTCCCGCATCGTCACGGCGGTGGCCGCCGACGTGACCCCGCACGTCGCCGCACTGCAGGTCACCGGCTCCGACGGCCGCGGCGGAGCGGGCTCGGCCGTCGTCGTCTCCGGCGACGGGCTGCTGCTCACCAACGCCCACGTCGTCGGCCGGGCCGCGCACGGCCGGGCGGTGTTCAGCGACGGGTCGGAGTCCGACGTCGACGTCGTCGGCGCCGACCCGCTCTCCGACCTCGCCGTGGTGCGGGCCCGCACCGCCACTCCCCCGCCCGCCGTCCTCGGGGACGCCGGCACACTGCGCGTCGGCCAGCTCGTCGTCGCCGTCGGGAACCCGCTCGGCCTCGCCGGCTCGGTCACCGCCGGGGTGGTCAGCGGACTGGGCCGCTCCCTGCCGACGCGGGACGGCCGGACGGCGCGGGTGGTCGAGGACGTCATCCAGACCGACGCGGCGCTCAACCCCGGCAACTCCGGCGGCGCGCTGGCCGACTCGGCGTCCCGGGTGGTCGGCATCAACACCGCGGTCGCGGGCTGGGGCCTGGGCCTCGCCGTCCCGATGAACGACACCAGCCGCCGGATCATCGCCGCCCTGGTCGAGGACGGCCGCGTGCGCCGGGCCTACCTCGGCCTGGTCAGCACCCCGGCGCCCCTGCCGGCGGCCCTGGCCGAGCGCACCGGCCGACGGCGGGGCCTGCGCATCATCGACGTCGTCCCCGGTGCACCCGCCGACCGGGCCGGGCTGAAGGCCGGTGACCTGGTGCTGGAGGCCGACCGCCGGGCCGTCGCCGACGCGCAGAGCCTCCAGCGCCTGCTGTTCGCCGAGGCCATCGGGCGGCCGCTGCCCATGACCGTGTACCGGCGCGGTGCCATGGTCGACGTGATCACCTCCCCGGCCGAGCTGACCGGGGACTGACCCGACGGGATGACACCCGGGCGCGGTCTGCGCCGAGTGGGCCCGGCAGCGGCAGGATGACCCCATGCACGCCGACCGCCGCACACCCGTGGTGCTCCTGGCCGTGCTGTACACGGTCAGCGGCGGGCTCTGCCTGACCGCCGCCATCTGGCCGCTGCACCCCGACAGCCCGGTCGGCCTGTTCCTCGCGACCGGGGTCCTCACCCTGAGCTGCGGAGCCGCCTTCTGGGTGCTCGGCGTGCGGACCCGCTGGGGGGCCATCCACGCGGCGATCGGCTTCGGCAGCGTGCTGGCCGGCCTGCTCGCCTGGCGGTCGATGACGGCGGTCGGCATCGTCGGCCTGGGGCCGGCCCTGATCGGGATCGGCCTCTACGCCGCGACCTTCTTCCCGCTGGGCGCCGCCCGGCTGCACGTGCTGGCCCTGGTCACGCTCGCCACCGCCGGTGCGATCGCCGCCGAACCCGGCGGCTTTCCCGTGCCCTGGGTGACCCTCGTGGTCGTCACCATCGCGCTCACCGAGGCCCAGGGGCGGCTGGCGCGGAACCTGCGCACCGCCGCCACCACCGATCCGCTCACCGGAGTGGCCAACCGCCGCGCCTGGGAGGCCGAAGCCGCCCGGAACCTGGCGAGGGCGGTCCGCACCGGCGATCCGCTGAGCTTCGCGATCCTCGACCTCGACCACTTCAAGGTCGTCAACGACCGCGGAGGGCACAGCGCGGGGGACGCCCTGCTCTGCGAGCTGGCCGCCTGCTGGTCGGGCCGGCTGCGTCGCGCCGACCTCCTCGGCCGCTACGGCGGCGACGAGTTCGTGCTGTGCCTGCCGGCCACCGACGAGGACGGCGCCTGGGAGATCCTGCGGCAGCTCGAGGAGACTCACGAGTTCGCCTGGTCGGTCGGTTTGGCGACGGTCCGCAAGGACGACACCCTCAGCACCGTGCTGGCCCGCGCCGACGCCTCCCTCTACCTGCAGAAGCGGACCCGGACGGCCTGAGCCCGGCGCTCAGCCGACCTGAGCGTCGCTCCCGGCACGCGTGAACCGCCCGCTCCACTCCTCGAGCAGGTCCCGGAGCTCAGGTGGCGAGACCACGGTGAACTCCGCGCCCACCATGCCGAGCGCCAGCGCGGGCCAGCTGAGGTCGTCGGGCTCCATCCGGACACGGCACCGGCCGGCCGCCAGCTCGTCGACCGTCGCCCATTGGCCGATCCGCCGCCGCACGTCGTCGGCCGGCGCCTGCACCACGACCTCCACGTCGTGCGTGGGCACCCGGGTACCGATGCCCGCCCGGACGAAGGCGGCAGGATCGTCGGCCGGCAGGGGGCGGGGCGCGAACCGTGCGCCGGTGCTCCTGGGCTCGGCCAGGCGGTCGAGCCGGAAGCTGCGCCAGTCGCCCCGCGAGACGTCGTAGGCGACCAGGTACCAGCGCCGGCCGAGGGCCACCAGACGGAACGGCTCGACGAGCCGCTCGGTCCGTTCCCCCGTGGCGGCGGTATAGCCGAACTCCAGGCGTTCGGTGTCCCGGCAAGCCTGCGCGACGGCGGTGAGCGCGTGCGGATCCACGCTCGCCTCGCTGCGCCAGGATGCGGACACCGTGACGGCACGCAGGGCGTCGGCGCGCTTCCGCAGCCGCACCGGCAGCACCTGCACGACCTTGGTCAGCGCCCGCACCGACGCCTCCGCCATGCCGGCGACCGCGGTCTGCGCGGCGGCCTGCAGGCCCACCACCAGGGCCACCGCCTCGTCGTCGTCCAGGACGAGTGGCGGCAGCGAGGCGCCGGGAGCCAGGCGGTAGCCGCCGTCGATCCCGGGCTGCGCCTCCACCGGATAACCCAGGTCGCGCAGCCGTTCGACGTCCCGCCGGAGGGTGCGCACCGAGACGCCGAGCCGGCGGGCCAGGTCGGCCCCCGCCCAGTTCCGGCGGCTCTGCATCAGCGAGAGGAGGCGCAGGGTGCGGTTCCCGGTGTCGGCCATGAGGACAGATTGTCGCCCATTGGTGCCAGGAAGTGGCACCAATGGCCCCTAGCGTTCGAGGTGACGGATCCACAGCGACCGAAGGCGGACACCATGACCGGCACCACCACCCTCACGGCCGAGCGCACCGACCTGCTGGAGACGCTGGCCGCGCACCGGTACTTCCTGCGGTTCACCGTCCAGGGGCTCAGCGACGAGCAGGCCACCAGCCGCCCCACCGCCAGCGAGCTGACCCTGGCCGGGCTGATCAAGCACGTCGCCAGCACGGAGGCGGCATGGACCCGGTTCATCGAGGGCGGCCCCGAGGCGATGGGCAACGACCCCGAGGCGTGGGCGCGCGAGTGGCGGCTCGAGCCCGGCCAGACGCTCGCGAGCGTGCTGGAGGACTACGCGGCGGTCGCCGCCCACACCGACGAGCTCGTGGCCTCGCTGCCCGATCTGGACGTCTCCCACCCGCTGCCCGTGGCGCCCTGGTTCCCGCCCGGCGCGGTTCGCTCTGCGCGCCGGGTCTTCCTGCACATCATCGCCGAGACGTCGCAGCACGCCGGGCACGCCGACATCCTGCGGGAGACCCTCGACGGCCAGAAGACGATGGGCTAGGGCTGCGGCAGGGCGGCCAGGCGCTGGTCGAGCAGGCGGTCGACGTCGTCCACCGCGTCGTCCACGCGCTGCTGGTTCTCGGCGCTGGGACAGCGCGTGAAGGCCGCCCGCGCGCCACCGACGGCGATGTGCGCGAGGGAGATCTCGAGATCGAGCTGATCGATGGTGACGATGCTGGGACCCATGGCGACCTCCGGTTGACCCGTCGAGGGGTCGAACGGTAGGGCGCAGATGTGACGGAACGGGGACGCGGGAGTTCCCGTCGTCCGCGCCGTCGTCCCAGCCGTCACCCGGTGCCCGGGCGCTCCTCGGCCACCGCGGACACCACCTGTTCCAGTGCCGCCAGGCTGTGCCCGCTGACGAACGCGTCGCAGAAGGGCAGCGCGGCCGCCATCCCGCCGACCAGGGGTGCGTAGCCGGGTGCGGCCTTCCGGGGGTTGACCCAGACCACCCGGTGCGCCAGCCGGCGCAGCCGCCGCATGGCCTCGGCGACCTCCTCGGGGTCGTCGGTCGCCCAGCCGTCGGAGAGGACGACGACGACCGCGCCGCGGGCCAGCCCCCGCCTCCCGTGACCGGCCACGAACCGGCCGATGCCCTCGGCCAGCCGGGTGCCGCCGGCCCAGTCCGACGTCGTCGCCCCGGCGCGGGCGAGCGCCTGGTCCGGGTCGCGCACCGAGAGCTCCCGGGTGAGCCGGGTCAGCCGGGTGGAGAACACGAACGCCTCCGCACGCGCCCCGGCGACCGCGCCCTGCAGCAGCGTCAGGTAGATCCGCGTGTAGGGCTCCATCGAGCCGGAGACGTCGCAGAGCAGCACCAGCCGGCGGGGCTGGGTGCGGCGGTGCGCGCGCACCAGGCGGACCGGGTCCCCACCGGTGCGCTGCGCCGCGCGCACGGTCCGCCGCAGGTCCAGCCGCTCCCCGCGCCGACGGGGTCGCACCCGCCTGCTGCGCCGCTCGGGTGTGCTGAGCACCAGCCGCCGGACCAGCTCGCGCACGCCGGTGAGCTCCTCGTCGGTCAGATCGGCGAACGACGTCTGCCGCAGCCGCTCCTCGGTCGACGCGACGGCCAGCAGCGCCTCGCGCTCGGTGTCCTCCCCCTCGCCGGCGGCGGACCCGGCCGCGCCGCCCGACTCCCCCGGCGTGCTGGGCCGGTCGTCCGGCGGTGCGGGCCGGGTACGCGGTTCGGCGCCGATCGGCGGCGGCGCGTTGGGGTCGCCCCGGCTGTCGGCCGGGTCCAGGCGCCCGTCGAAGATCGCCGAGAAGACCGCGTCGAACACCGGCAGCTGGGCCCGGTCGGTGACCAGGGCGACCCGGCAGGTCCAGTACAGCGCGACGCGGTCGAGCGGCGGCACCAGCCGGAGCGCCCGCGCCAGTCCGGCCGCCCGTTCCGGCGTCACCGGGAGACCGGACCGGTGCAGCGCCGTCGTCAGGGCGACCGCGAGGGGGCCCGGGCCGATCGACGGGAGCTCAGGCACCGGCCAGCCAGGCCGCACCGCGGGTGCGGGCCAGCTCCTGGTCGTCGCGGTTCTTGAGCACCGACCCCCAGGTGGCCTCCACGGCGGGAGGATCCAGCCGGGTCAGCCCGAGCAGGCTCAGCGCCGCCACCCAGTCGATCACCTCGGCGATCCCCGGCGGCTTGACCATGTCCAGCGACCGCAGCCGGGTGACCGCCGACGCGGCCGCCACGGCCAGCGGCTCCGCGCTGCCGGGCACCCGACGGCGGACGATCTCGGCCACCCGCTCCGGATCCGGATAGTCGATCCAGTGGTAGAGGCAGCGCCGGGTGAGCGCGTCGTGCAGGTCGCGGGTCCGGTTCGAGGTGAGGACGACGACCGGCGGGTGGGCCGCCCGGATGGTGCCCAGCTCCGGCACCGTCACCGCGGCCTCGGCCAGCACCTCGAAGGTGAACGCCTCGAACTCCGCGTCCGCGCGGTCGATCTCGTCGAGCAGCAGGACGGCGGGTCGCGGGCCGGGGTGCTCGATCGCCTGGAGCAGCGGCCGCCGCAGCAGGTACTCCGGCCCGAACAGGTCGTCCTCGGCCAGCGGGGCGCCGCGCGCCTCGGCCAGCCGGATGCCGAGCAGCTGGCGGGGGTGGTTCCACTCGTACAGGGCCTCGCCGGCGTCGATGCCCTCGAAGCACTGCAGCCGGTAGAGCGGGGTGTCCAGCACCCGGGCCAGCGCCTTGGCCGCCTCGGTCTTGCCGACGCCCGGCTCGCCCTCCAGCAGCAACGGCTGGGGAAGCCGCACGCCGAGGAACAACGCCGTGGCCAGCCCGGGGTCGGCGAGGTAGTCGACCCCGTCCAGTGCGCCGGCCAGCGTGGCGACGTCCGGGATGCGGGCCTGCACCTCCTCGCCGGCGCCCGCGCGGGCCGCCGCGGTGACCACCTCAGGGGGCAGGGGCATACCGGGCCGGGTCCTCGACGAAGGCGGTCCGGCAGCCGGCGCAGCAGAACCACGTCGTCGTCCCGTCGATGGTGACGTGCGGTGAGCTGTCGACCGCCGCGACCGTCATGCCGCACACGGGGTCGGTCGCGCTCGCCGGTACCGGGGCGGGAGCGTGCCGCTCCGCGGCCCGGCGCTCGGCGACCAGCTCGGTCAGCACCGACAGGGCGATCTCCGCCGCGGTCCGCGCGCCGATGTCCAGCCCGGCCGGGCTGTGCACGCGGCTGCGCTGCTCGTCGGTGACGTCCAGCGCGGCCAGCACGGCGGCCCCGCGGATCCGGCTGGCGATCAAGCCGACGTAAGGCACCCCGAGCCGGAGCGCGGCGGTCAGCGCCGGCTCCTCCCCGCGCCCGTGCGAGGCGACGACGAGCGCGGCGTCGTCGGCGGCGGGCTCGGCCACCTCACCGACGACCAGTTCGACGGCGAAGCCCAGCGGGATGCCGAGGTCGACGAGGGCCTCGGCGACCGGGCTGTCCCCCACGACGAGCATCCGCGGCGCGGGCACCCGCGGCTCGAGGAAGATCTCCACCGCACCACCGGACAGGCAGGGGTTGGCGACGGTGACCGTCCCCTCCTCGCTCTCGCCCGCCACGTCGCCGGGGACGATCCGCAGCAGCAGCGGCTCGTTGGTCGACAGCGTCATCAGCCCGTACTCGCGCACCGACGCCTCCGCGCAGGTGCCGCCGACGAAGCCGTCGATGGACCCGTCCGCGCGGACCAGCGCGGTGTCACCGGCGTGCGCGCTGGTGGGCTTCTGCGCCCGGACGACGGTCGCCTGCACGAAGGGCTCCCGGCTGCGGGTCAGCGCCGCCGCGGTGTCGGTGACGGACATTAGATCGGGGGGGTGGCCCGGCCCTGCATGGCCTCCCACACCCGCGCCGGCGTGCAGGGCATGTCCATGTGGGTCACACCGAAGGGCGCCAGGGCGTCGACGACGGCGTTCACCACGGCCGGCGGCGACCCGACGGTGGCGGACTCCCCGATCCCCTTCGCGCCAATCGGGTGGTGCGGCGAGGGGGTGACCGTGTGCCCGGTCTCCCAGTCCGGCACCTCCATGGAGGTGGGGATCAGGTAGTCCATGAACGACCCGCCGAGGCAGTTGCCCTGCTCGTCGAAGCCGATGAACTCCATCAGCGCCATGCCGACGCCGTCGGTCAGGCCGCCGTGGATCTGCCCCTCGATGATCATCGGGTTGATCCGGGTGCCGCAGTCGTCGACGGCGACGAACCGGCGGACCTTCACCTTGCCGGTGCCCTTGTCGATGTCGACGACGCAGATGTAGGCGCCGTAGGGGAACGTCAGGTTCGGCGGGTCGTAGGTGACCTCCGCGTCGAGATTGCCGTCGATCCCCTCCGGCAGCGCGACCGTGCCGTGCGCGCCGAGCGCGATCTCCTGGATCGTCTTCCCGACGCTCGGGTCGCCCGTCACGAACCAGCGGCCCTTCTCCCACTCGAGGTCCTCGGGACGCGTCTCGAGCATCGCGGCGGCGATCGCGCGGGCCTTGTCCTTCACCTTCCGGGCGGCCAGGGCGACCGCGCCACCGCTGACCGGCGTGGACCGGCTGCCGTAGGTGCCCAGCCCGAACGGTGTGTTGTCGGTGTCGCCGTGGACGACGTCGATGTCCTCGGGCGGGATGCCCAGTTCCTCGGCCAGGATCTGCGCGAACGTCGTCTCGTGGCCCTGCCCCTGGCTCTGCACCGACAGCCGTACGACGGCCTTGCCGGTCGGGTGCACGCGCACCTCGGCGCCGTCGGCCATGCCGAGACCGACGATGTCCATGTGCTTGCGCGGGCCGGCGCCCACGGTCTCGGTGAAGAAGGCCAGCCCGATGCCCATGAGCTCGCCCCGGGCCCGCTTCTGGACCTGCTCGCGGCGCAGGTCGTCGTAGCCGGCGATCTCCATGGCCAGCCGCATGGTGGGCTCGTAGTCGCCGGAGTCGTACTCCCAGCCGGTCTTGTTGGCGTAGGGGAACTGCTCGGGGCGGATGAAGTTCTTCAGCCGCAGCTCGGCCGGGTCCATCTCCAGCTTGCGCGCGAGGACGTCGACCATCCGCTCGACGAGGTACACCGCCTCGGTCACCCGGAACGAGCAGGCGTAGGCGACCCCACCCGGGGCCTTGTTCGTGTAGACGCCGGTGACCTTGCAGTGCGCGGCCTGCAGGTCGTAGCTGCCCGTGAAGATGGAGAAGAAGCCGGCCGGGTACTTCGTCGGCTGTGCGGTGGCGTTGAACGCGCCGTGGTCGGCGAGCACGTCCGTCCGGACGGCGAGGATGCGGCCGTCCTTCGTGGCCGCGACCTCGCCCTTCATGATGTAGTCGCGGGCGAACGAGGTCGACATCAGGTTCTCCGACCGGTCCTCCACCCACTTGACCGGGTGTCCGGTCACGATCGAGCCGACGACCGCGAGGATGTAGCCGGGGTAGATCCCGACCTTGTTGCCGAAGCCGCCGCCGATGTCGGGCGAGACGACGCGGATCTTGTGCTCGGGGATGCCGGCGACCATCGCGAAGAGCGTGCGGTGCGCGTGCGGCGCCTGGGTGGTCTCGTAGAGGGTGAGCTTCCCGTCGATCGGCTCGTAGTCGGCGACCGCGCCGCAGGTCTCCATGGGTGCCGGGTGCACGCGGGGATAGATCACCTCCTCGCTGACGACGACGTCGGCGGCGGCGAACACCGCGTCGGTCGCGGCGGCGTCACCGGCCTCCCAGTCGAAGATGTGGTTGTCGGTGCGGCCCTCGATGTCGTCGCGGATGACGGCGGTACCGGGGTCCAGCGCCCGGCGCGCGTCGATGACGACGGGCAGGTCCTCGTACTCGACGTCGATCAGCTCGAGGGCGTCGCGGGCGGAGTAGCGGTCCTCGGCGACGACGAACGCGACCTCCTGCCCCTGGAACCGCACCTTGTCGGTGGCCAGCACGGCCTGGACGTCGGCCGACAGGGTCGGTGCCCAGGCGAGGTTGAGCCCCTCGAGGTCCTTGCCGGTGATGACCGCGCGCACCTTCGGATGGGCGAGCGCCTCGGTGGTGTCGATCGACACGAGGCGGGCGTGCGCCAGCGGCGAGCGCAGGATCGCGCCGTGCAGCATCCCCGGCAGCACGATGTCGTCGAGGTAGTTGCCCTTCCCCCGGACGAACCGCGGGTCCTCCTTGCGCTGGATCCGGCCGAAGCCGATCGGCCGGTCCGCCGCACCGGCGGCGGGGTTGGCCTCGCGCGCGGGGCGGTCCTCGACGGCGGTCATGCCGGCACCTCCTGTGCGGCGGCGTCATCGGAGGTGGTCGCCGGGTGTTCCGCGGCCCACCGGATCGAGCGGACGATCGTGGCGTAGCCGGTGCAGCGGCAGATCTGGCCGGAGATGGCCTCCCGGATGACGTCCTCGTCCGGATCGGGTTCGCGGTCGAGCAGGGCGCGGGCGGTCAGCATCATCCCGGGGGTGCAGAAGCCGCACTGGAGCCCGTGCTCCTCCATGAAGCCCTGCTGCACCGGGTCCAGCGTCGCGCCCTCGGCCAGGCCCTCGACCGTCCGCACCTCGTGCCCGGCGGTCATGGCAGCGAGCTGGGTGCAGGACTTGACCGGCTCCCCGTCGACCAGCACCACGCAGACTCCGCAGTTGCTGGTGTCGCAGCCCCAGTGCGTGCCGGTCAGGCCCAGGTCCTCGCGCAGGTAGTGCACGAGGAGCCGCCGCGGTTCGACGTCGCGGGTGACCTCGGTCCCGTTGACGGTCATCGTGACCTGCATGGTCAGCCTCCCTGGACGGCGGTCGAGTGGGCGGCGCGGTCGAGCGCCTTGGTCAACGCACGCACCGTGAGCTCGGACGCGAGGTGGCGCTTGTAGTCCACCGGGCCCCGCTGGTCCTCGATCGGTGAGCTGGCGGCGCGGGCCAGGTCGGCGGCCTCGGCGAAGAGGTCCTCGCTGGGGCGCTGGCCGACCAGTACGGCGGCGGCGTCGACGGCCAGTCCCTCGAGCCCGAGGGCGGTGAGGCCGATCGTGGCGTCGGCGATGGTGCCGTCCTCGGCCATCCAGAGTGCGGCGCCGGCGGCGCCGACCGCCCAGTCGCCGACCCGCCGCTCGACCTTCTCGTAGGCACTGCCCTGCCGGACGCCGATGGGGAAGCGGATCTCGGTCAGCAGTTCGTGCTGCTCGCAGGCGGTCTCGTAGGGACCGCGGTGGAACTGGTGGATGTCGACGGTCCGCTCACCCCCGCGCGCGGTGATGAACACCTGGGCGCGGAGGACGTCGCACACCGTGGTGAGGTCCTCCGCCGGGTCGGCCTGCCCGAGCGACCCGCCGATCGTGCCGCGGTTGCGCACCACCGGGTCGGCGATCACCTTCTCCGCGTCGTGGACCATCGGGAACAGCCGCCCGACGACCTCGGAGGCCAGCAGGTCGGCGTGCCGGGTCAGCGCCCCGACCCGCAGCCAGTCGCCGTCCACGGTGATGTGCCGCAGCTCGGTGAGGTCGTTGATGTCGATCAGCCACTCGGGCCGGGCCAGCCGCAGCTTCATCATCGGCAGCAGGCTGTGCCCGCCGGCGATGACCCGGGACTCGGGGCCGTGTCGTTCGAGGAGTTCGAGGACGTTGTCGACGCTGGTCGCGCGCACGTAGTCGAACGGGGCCGGAACCTGCACGGGGGAACCCCCTTCCCGAGGACCCCGTCGTTGGAGCCCTGGTGGTTGCGGAGCTTGTCCGTGACCCAGGTCACTGTCAACATCGTCATAACCGATCGCTTATGAGGGTGGCCGATCATGACGTTCGCCCAGCTCCGGACCTTCGCGCTGGTGGCCGAACTCGGCTCGCTGCGGGCGGCGGCGAACGCTCTGGGCGTCAGCGAGCCGGCGGTGTCGGCGGCGGTCGCGGCCCTGCGCGCCGATCTCGACGACCCGCTCTTCCGGCGGACCGGCACGGGCATCTCGCTCACCCCCGGTGGCCGCGCACTGGCCACCCGTGCCCGCGAACTCGTCCGGCTCGCCGACCGGACCCGCCGTGAGGTGGGCCAGGCGTCGACAGCAGGCCACCTGCGGGTGCTGGCGACGGCGGCGTGCGCCGAGCACGTCGCCGGCGCGGTGGTGGCGGCGTTCACCCGGCGGGTGAACCGGACCGCGGTCGACCTCACCGTGGGGTCGACCGACTGCGCGGCGACGGCGCTGGCCGAGGACGTCGCCGACATCGTGCTGGGCGTCCGCCCGGCACCGGCACCGGGCTCCCTGACCGAGTCGGTGCCGTTCCTGCGGTACGAGCGGATCGTCGTCGCCGCGCCCGGTCACCCGCTGAGCGGCCGGGCCCGGCTCGGGGCCGCCGACCTCGCCCGCTCTCCGTGGCTGACCGGCCCGGGAGGCATCGAGGCGGGCAGCGAGGAAGAACGCTGGGCCGACCGCGCCGGACTCCTGCCCGACGTCGAGGAGCACGAGAGCGAGGCCGCCGCCCTGGCCGTCGTCCGGTCGGGCTCGGGGCTGCTGCTCGCCCTGGGTCACGCCGTCGCCGTCGACCTCCGGAACGGCACGCTCGTCCGGCTGCCCGTCGAGGGGACGCCGGTCACCGGCCTCTGGTGGGCCACGATCCCGGGGGAGGGACGGGCGACCAGCGCGGCCCGGGCTCTGCAGCGCTTCCTCACGACACCGGACGCCACCAGCGCGCTGCTGTCCCGCCCGGGCCGTCAGGACCGGGCCCGGCCGACCGTGCGGGTGGAGCTGTGGAGCTGAACGGCCCCGCCGCAGGGGCTAGCTGGACGGATCCGGCGGCGGCGGCTCCCCCGCGGCCACGCGGTCGGAGACCCGGGCCCCGGGCGCCGACTGCGCCGCGCCCGAGCTGCCCGCCTCCGGGTCGAGCCCGACGGAGCGGTGCCGCCCGGGCTCGCCCTCACCGAGGACGACCTGCCCCTCGGTCATCTCCGGGTCTCCCGCGCTCTGCTCGACCGGCGCCTCCCCCGTCTTGTTCTCCGTGCCGCGGTCGTGCACCTCCTGCACCGAGCTGCCCCGCTCGGCGACCTCGATCGCCTCGGCGATGTCCTCGCCGCTGCGCGAGTGGTCTGCGGAGGTGCCTTCCGTACCGGGTTCCTGGGGTGCGCTCACGGCGGTCCTCCACGTCGTCGGGCAGGGTGCCCGGAGTGTCGACCCCGCTCGGCGACCGGGCAAGAGGGGCCGGGCCTCAGCCCTCCTCGTCGCCGGCGAGCTCCTCGACCCGGGCGCGGGCCCGCTCCCGGGCGACCACCGCTTCGGCGGCCTCGTGCTCGGCGCTCTTGCGCCGGCGGTCGGCCCGCTTCAGCTGCCCCGCCACCTCGGCGGCCTCGCCCTCGGCGGAGGAGAGCTGGTCGGCGAGCTCGGCGACCCGCGCCTCCAGGGACCTACGTCTCGCCTCGAGCTCCTCGATCCGCTGACGCTCGTCGTCGGCCGCCGCCTGCGCCTCCTCGGCCTGTGCCGTGGCCTCCTCGGCGGCCCTGCGGGCATCGGCCAGCTCCCGCCGGCGCCGGTCCTCGGCCGCGCGGCGGGCCTCCTCCCGCTCCTGCTCCCGGGCCCGCTTGCGCTCGTCGGCCGAGGAAAGCGAGCGGTCAGCCGCGGGCTTGGCTGTACGCGGTGGCGGAGTGCGCTCGACCGACGGGGGGCGGACCAGGCGCAGGTC
Source organism: Blastococcus sp. CT_GayMR16 (assembly GCF_004570875.1). Taxonomy (GTDB): domain Bacteria; phylum Actinomycetota; class Actinomycetes; order Mycobacteriales; family Geodermatophilaceae; genus Blastococcus_B. The sequence continues at coordinate 31,864 of NZ_SPQK01000015.1, forward strand.
CGGCCGCGAGACCGTCGTCCCCATGCCGGTGTAGGACATCGGCGACGTGAGCCGGCCGGTCAGCAGCGCCTCCCCCGCCTCCGGGTCCGCCATGGCCGCCCGCAGGGTCTCCTCGACCTGGGTCGCGACCGAGGTGCTGATCGGATGGCCCCGTTCGTGGGCCAGCGCGCGCGCCTGCCGGGTCAGCGCGGCGATCAGCTGCCGCCGCTGAACGTCGAGAGCCTTCATCTGGTCCCCGGCGAGGTTCTCCTGCGCCTCGCGGAGCAGGTTCCCGAGCTCGACCAGGCCCTCGATCTCCGCCCGCTGCTCGCGGGCCAGGAGGTTGCTGGCCCAGGCCGCGGCCGACGGCTTGGGCAGCGCACCGATGTCCTTGGCCAGCGTCTTGTCGCCCTCGGCCTTCGCCTCGTCCTGGCGCGTCTTCCGCAGGTCGATGAAGTCCTCCGGCGGGACGGCGTAGAGCTCGTCGGCCACCTCGTCGAGTTCCACGCCGCGACCCTGCCATGCGTGGCGAGGCTCCGTCAGCAGCAGGAGGTGGCGAGACGGGCGTCGGTGTCGGACCCCTCGGACGCGCAGCACGTGCCGTCGCCGGACACGGCCGACAGCTCGACCTCCGTGCGCCCCTCGAGGTCGGCGCGCGCATCGCCGGTCACGGTGTAGACCTCCCACGGCTCCCCGCCGGGACCGGTGACCCACACCTTGTCCTGGACGGCGTAGCAGCAGGTGGTGTTGTCCTCCACCCGCGTGGTGAGGCCGGCCTCGGCCAGCCGGCCGGTCGCCGCCGTGACCTCGTCGGTGGAGGCGACCTCGACCCCGAGGTGGTCCATGCGGGTGGGCTCGCCGGCCTCGCCCTCGAGCAGGACCAGCTTCAGGGGCGGCTCGGTGATGGCGAAGTTCGCGTAGCCCGGCCGGCGCTTGGCCGGGACCGCGTCGAAGAGGCGGGAGTAGAAGGCGACTGCGGCGTCGAGATCGGCGACGCGGAGGGCCAGCTGGACACGGGACATGATTCCTCCTCGGAGAGCACATCGACGCTCGTCGATGTCTGCCGACATATCACCACTGGACATTGATGCTTGTCAATACGATGAGCATCGTTATGATGGACGACGATGTCCACGGTCGAGGAGACGACGATGAGCGAGCCCGGGCTGGCCTGCTGCACCCCGCTGACCGGCACCCCCATGTCGGCCGCGCAGGCCGAGCAGGTGGCGCCGCTGCTGAAGGCGCTGGCCGACCCGGTCCGCCTGCGGCTGGTCAGTCTCATCGCCGCGAGCCAGGGCGGGGAGGCCTGCGTCTGCGACCTCAACGACGCCTTCGACCTCACCCAGGCCACGATCAGCCACCACCTCAAGGTGCTGCACTCGGCCGGCCTGCTCGACCGCGACAAGCGCGGCGTGTGGGTCTACTACGCGGTCCGACCGGGCGCCCTGGGCGCGGTGGCCAACCTGTTCGACACCGCCGCCCTCGTCCCGGCGTGAGCGGTCTGCGCCTGACCCGCACGGCCCGGCAGGCGCTGGCGGAGTTCCTCGGCTCCGCCGGCCTGGTCACGGTGGTCATCGGCTCGGGCATCGCCGCCCAGCGGCTCTCACCGAACGACGTCGGCCTCCAGCTGCTGGAGAACGCACTCGTCACCGGAGCAGGCCTGGTCGCGCTGATCCTCGCCTTCGGGCCCGTGTCCGGCGGGCACTTCAACCCGGTGGTCACCCTGGCCGACCGGTTCTTCGGCGGGGTGACCAACCGGCAGGTCGCGGTCTACCTCCCGGCGCAGCTGGTCGGCGGGGTGGTCGGCGCTGTCGTGGCCAACCTGATGTTCGACCTGCCCGCGGTGTCGGTCGCCACGACGGACCGCTCGGCCGGCGGACTGTGGCTGTCGGAAGCGGTCGCGACGTTCGGCCTGGTCGTGCTGATCTTCGCGCTGGTCCGTGCGGGTCGGGCCGCGGCGGCCCCGTTCGCCGTCGGCGCGTACATCGCCGCGGCCTACTGGTGGTCGTCGTCGACGAGCTTCGCCAACCCGATGATCGACCTCGCCCGCACCCTGTCCGACACCTTCGCGGGCATCGCCCCGGCGTCGGTCCCGATGTTCCTGCTGATGCAGCTCGTCGGCGGCGCGGCCGGGGTCGCCGTCGTGGCCGTGCTCTACCCCACGGTCGGCGCCGTCGCCGATGCCGTCGTCGTCCCGCACGAAACGAGGGAGACCCCATGACCCAGAAGCCCAGCGTCCTGTTCGTGTGCGTGCACAACGCCGGCCGCTCGCAGATGGCCGCCGGCTGGCTGCGGCACCTGGCCGGCGACGCGGTCGAGGTCCGGTCGGCCGGCTCGGTCCCCGGCGACCAGGTCAACCCCGCGGCGGTCGCCGCGATGGCCGAGGTCGGCGTCGACATCTCCGACCAGCGGCCGAAGGTGCTCACGACCGACGCGGTCGAGGCGTCCGACGTGGTCATCACGATGGGCTGCGGCGACGCCTGCCCGATCTTCCCGGGCAAGCGCTACCTCGACTGGGACCTCGAGGACCCGGCCGGGAAGGGCGTGGCGTCAGTCCGCCCGATCCGCGACGAGATCGAGAAGCGCATCCGCGGCCTGCTCGCCGAGCTGGGGGTCTGAGCTCAGCCCGAGTCGTCCCGGCGCAGCACGAACAGGAAGGGCGACGGCAGGCCGCGCATGTCCATGGCCCCGAGCCGGACGTCGTCGCTGACCCGCCGGAAGACGTCGATGATCGGCAGCGCGTCGTAGACCAGGGCCGCCGTGACGACCCCGCGGTGGGTCACCTCGCGGAGGCGGGCCTTCGGCTTGCCGGTGTAGAGCAGCGGCCGGATGCGGGTGAACGCCACGCGCAGCGGCCAGATCTGCAGGAACCCGGCGTAGTCGCGGAGCAGGCCGATCGGGAGCGGCGACGGGTCGACCGGCCGGGGCCGCCCCGACCGGTCGGTGAACAGCAGCGGGTGCACCGACTCGTCGTCCAGGAACTCCTTGCCGTACCAGCCGTAGGCCTCCAGCAGCCCGTCGAGCGGCGAACCGGTCGGGAGCCCGCTGCCCCGCCACCGGCCGAGCATCTCCTTCGGCTCGACGACGGGGAGCGAGTCGAAGTACGCCAGCGCCTCCTCCGGCCGGGCACCGTCGCGGTGGGTATCGAGCCAGTCCGCCGCTCGCACGTCGTCGGTGGTCGTCATCCCAGGACCGGCAGCTTCCGCTTGGCCGCCAGCCGGTCCATGCCGGCCTGGATCTCCGCTTCCACCTGGTCGTAGATCTTCTGCACGTAGGCCTTGTCGTTCACGCGGTCAGGATCGGAGTCGACCTCGATCGGGTCCAGCAGCTCGGTCCGGATCTTCGCCGGCAGCGGCACGTGGGCCGGCAGGATCTCGACCGCGATCGGGAAGGGGAAGCCCGCGATGATCGGCAGGTTCGACCCGCGCAGGGTCTCCTTCAGGCCGAGGACCTTGTCCAGGGCGTTGGCCAGCCACTTGCCCTCGTTCAGCACGAACACGGTGTCGTGCCCGCCCACCGTGGCCACGGGCAGGATCGGGACGCCGGACCGGATGGCCTGCTTCACGAACCCGGTGCGCCCACCGAGCGTGGCGACGTCCCGTTTGGTCCAGCTGCGCATCGAGTCCACCTCGCCGCCCGGCCACACGACGACGTCCTCGCCCTGCGCCAGCGCCGCGCCCACGCTCTTCCGGTTGGCGGCGATGACGCCGACGGCCCGGAAGTAGTCGCCGAGGCCGGGGGTGGCCAACAGGACGTCGTGCGCGGTGCCGTGCAGGTGCCGCTTGCCCTCGAAGTGCACGTGCCAGGCGTTCACCAGCGTCCACGCGTCCATCGTCAGCGCCCCACCGGAGTGGACGCCGATGACCAGCGAGGTCTCGTCGGGAACCCGCTCCCACCCGTCGACCTCGAGCCGGAAGTAGAACTTGTTGAGCAGGTCGTAGAACGGCTGCTGCACCTTCATCAGCGTGTCGTTCGGCGGGTGCGGCTCCATGGCCGCCCCGACCCGCCAGCCGATCAGCCGCTGGAGGATGTTCTGGTCCTGCGTGGCGTCAGCAGAATTGCCCACGTTCTGTCTCCCTCGTCGTCGAAGGAACAACGGCCGAGCGCCCTGGTGGTCACGCGGTCCGCGACAGGATGCCTGCTCAGGGCTCCGTCGGCACCTCGGGCGCGCCCGGCCGCGGCCCCTCCGGCCGCTGCTCGAGCCACTGCCGGATCCGCTCGTAGATCCGCGGGTGGTTGAGCAGGTCGAAGTGGTGCATCCCGCCGACCCGGTGCACGTGGTCGGGCGGGAAGGCCAGCCGGTCGTCGTCCCCGCTGTCGCCGCTCGCGCTGCGCGGCGGCACGAGCAGGTCGCCCAGCAGATCCGCTACCCGGCCCTCCGGATTGCGGCTCAACGTGGCCAGGACGACGAAGTGCCGCGCGCCGTCGTGCAGCGGCACATGGGTGTGCGCGCCGGGGGTGAGCGCGTCCAGATCGCGGTCGGTCCAGTCGGCGTCGACGAGGGTGCCGCGGCGGAGGTCCTTGATCCCGACGCTCCGCAGGGTCAGCAGCCGGGCCAGCGGCCGGGTCTCCGGCAGCCGGGCCAGCTGTGCGGTGAGCCGGTGGACGCCACGCTCGAGCGGCGCCCCGAGGTGCGGGGAGCCGAGGGTGACGGTGTCGCGGACGAGGTGGGTCCAGCCGCGCGCCTCCGCCGTCCCGCCGCCGGCCTGGTGCAGGGCGCTCCGGGCGACCAGGCCGCCCATGGAGTGCCCGACGAGGACGACGTCCTGGACCGGGACGGGCCACGCGCCGACGAGCGCGGTCAGCAGCGCGTCGAGGGAGCGGCCGTTCTCGGAGATGTGCAGGCCGGTGTTGTAGCGCAGGTAGACCGGGGTCAGCCCGAGGTCGCGCTGCAGCTGGCTGCCGTAGGTGACCGCCCGGTCGCCGTGGTGCTTCTCGGCGCCGTACCCCCAGGAGTCCTCGCTCTCGGTCAGGCCGTGCAGGAAGACGGCGAGCCGGCCGGTCGCCCCGGGGAACGCCTCCTCGAGCGCACGCGTCTCCGCCGGCACCGCCCGGCCGCCCACCCGCACGGTCATGTCCAGCGCGAGGGCGGGGGCCTCGCGCACGAGCAGGTCGCCGTGCGCCCCGTTGAGGATCGCCAGCGCGACCCGGCCGGCGCGGTCGGTGTCGAGGTCGCGGCCGCTGGCCCGCAGGGAGGCCACTTCCCCGACGGCTCGCGCGCCCACGCCGAGCGCCACCCGCAAACCCGAGTAGCCCAGCTCGGAGATCGCGTCGTGCACGACCTGGACGGGCCGGGCGGCCGGCCCGACAGCGCGGAAGGCGCGGTCGGCGATGCCCTGGTGCAGCTCGTGGACGCGTGAGGTGCCGCCCCGCAGAGTCGTGCGGGCGAGCTGGGAGATACCGGTGACCTCGTCCGAGCGCATGAACTTCCCCCCACGTTGCCGTTCCGGACCCGCCTCCAGACTGCCGCACCGCGGACAGCCATGCTGGCCGGGTGGCGATCGGAGACCTGCGCCGGCCCCGGCAGGCCCTCGTGCTGGGCGGCGCGCGCTCGGGCAAGTCCTCCTTCGCCGAGCAGCTCCTCGCCCGCGAACGCGCGGTCGACTACGTGGCCTGCGGGCTGGTGCCCGACGGGAGCGACCGCGAGTGGACCGACCGCGTGACGCTGCACCGGAGCCGCAGGCCGGCGTCCTGGGCCACCATCGAGACCGTCGACGTCCCGGCTGTCCTCGCCCGGCCGGGGCCCCCGGTGCTCCTCGACTGCCTGACGACCTGGCTGGCGCGGGTCATGGACGACTGCGGGATCTGGTCCGAGGCGCCCGACGCCGACACCCGGCTCGCCGAGGCCGTGGACGCACTCGTGTCCGCCTGGGCGGGAACGCGCCGCCGTGTGGTCGCGGTGAGCAACGAGGTCGGCTCGGGGGTCGTGCCGGCCACGCCGTCCGGCCGGCGGTTCCGGGACGAGCTCGGCGTGCTCAACGCCCGCGTGGCGGAAGCCTCGTCCCGGGTCTGGCTGATCACCGCCGGGTTGCCGCAGCGCCTGCGCTGAGAGCTCAGGCCGTCCGGGGGCCCGCCCAGAGGTCGATCCCGCTGTCGACCGCGTGCCGGTCGATCGCGGCGAGCTCGTCGTCGGCGAAGGCGAGGCCGTCGAGGGCGTCGAGGTTCTGGTCGAGCTGGTCGACGCTGCTGGCGCCGACGAGCACGGTGGTCACCCGCCGGTCCCGCAGCGCCCAGGCCAGCGCCATCTGCGCCAGCGACTGCCCCCGCTGCTGCGCGATCTCGTTCAGCGCGCGGATGTGCCCGAGCGCCTCGTCGGTGAGCAGGTCGGTCGACAGCGACCCGCCCCGGGTCGCCCGGGAGCCCTCGGGGATGCCGTCGAGGTACTTGCTCGTGAGCATCCCCTGGGCGAGCGGTGAGAACGCGATGCAGCCGGCGCCGACGTCCTCGAGGACGTCGAGCAGGCCCTCGGTCTCGATCCAGCGGTTCAGCATCGAGTACGAGGGCTGGTGGATCAGCAGCGGCGTCCCGAGGTCGGCGAGGATGGCTGCCGCCCGTCTCGTCTCCTGGGGTGAGTAGGAGGAGATGCCGGCGTAGAGCGCCTTGCCCGACCGGACGGCGGTGTCCAGCGCGCCCATCGTCTCCTCGAGCGGCGTGGTCGGGTCGGGCCGGTGGGAGTAGAAGATGTCGACGTGGTCCAGCCGCATCCGCGTGAGCGACTGGTCGAGGCTCGACAGCAGGTACTTGCGCGAGCCGCCGCCCTGGCCGTACGGGCCCGGCCACATGTCGTAGCCGGCCTTCGTGGAGAGGACGAGCTCGTCGCGGTAGGGGGCGAAGTCGTCAGCGAAGTGCCGGCCGAAGTTGGTCTCCGCGGAGCCGTAGGGCGGGCCGTAGTTGTTCGCCAGATCGAAGTGGGTGACGCCCCGGTCGAAAGCACGGCGCAGGATCGCCCGCTGCCGGTCGAAGGGCACGTCGTCCCCGAAGTTCTGCCACAGCCCCAGGCTGATCGCCGGCAGGTCCAGGCCGCTGTTCCCGGTCCTCCGGTAGGTCATCGAGTCGTAGCGGGAGTCGGCTGCGCGGTAGTTCATACGTGCATCGTTCCTGGTCGGCAACCTCCACCGCACGGGGGCCAGCCCCCACAGTCGATGGCATCGCCCCGCTGCCCGCGGAATCGTCAACGATATCTGCGCCGAAGTCGGTCAGGAGCCGTGCCAGAACCGGCACGTGACGACTGCGCTCGAGGGGGCGGCCGGGACGCAGGTCGGGGTCGATGCCCTGCGGAAGGCCCTCATGCAGGGAGATCTCTCCCCCGGCCAGCGCCTGGTGGAGGCGGAGCTCGCCGAGTCCTACGGCGTCACCCGGGCCGCCGTCCGGGCTGCACTCATCGAACTGTCGACCGAGTGGATCCCCTGAACGACCTCGGGGGGAAGCTGCAGGCGGCGGTGGCCGACGGCGAGCCCCTCACGTACTCCTCGCGGAGCCGGGACCTGCACCGGACCATCCTCGAGCTGTCCCAGCAGCCGGTCGCCACCGAACTCCTGGACCGCCTGGAGGGCCAGAGCGCCCGGCACCAACAGCGGGTCGCACTGCGCGCCGGCCGCCCTCAGGTATCGCTCCGCGGGGACCTGGCCATCATCGGGGCGGTGTGCCGCCGCGATCCGGCCGCCGCCGAGGAGGCGGTCCGCGCTCACCTGCGCAGCGTGATCATCGGCCTGAGCCAGACCGACGCCTGAGCGGCCCCGTCCCGAAGGTAGATGTGAACGGGGGTAACCCCTTCCACGCCGGCTCGTTGAGAAGGCAGACCCGCCCTGCCCGCCGCCGAGCAAGGAGCCAGCATGCGCCGTCCCCGCCTCGTCCGTGCCGCCGTCGCAGCGGGCCTCACCTGCGCCGTGGTCGTCGCCGGGGGGTCCGGCGCCGCTGCCGCCCCGGGGGATCCCACCCCCGGATCGCCGGAGTACCTGGCCCGGGACGCGCAGAACATCGCGGACGCCTACGGCCGGCAGACGGCACCGGACGGGCAGCTGTCGCCGCAGTACGGGGTGGCCAGCGCCGGGCACATCGGCCCGGTCTTCGCCGCCGACCTGCTCGCGCAGGCGGCCCGGCCGAACCGCCCGGCCCTCACCCCCGCGATGGCCGTGCCGGGCTGGAACAGCGGCAACCCCTACCGCGCGGACTGGGCCGGTAGTCGAGGGCAGATGACCCCGGTCTCCTTTCCCGACCGCTACGGCGCGCTGGTGCAGGGCGACGTCTTCGCGCCGCTCCCCGGCGCCCGTGACCCGTACACCGGCGAGGTCCTCGAGGGCCCATTCCCCGGCGTGGTGATCACGACCGGCTCGGTGCAGGGCAGCGAGCGCATGTACTGGTGGCTGGCGCAGGACCTCGCCGAGCGCGGCTACGTCGTCCTGACCTACGACGTCCAGGGGCAGGGCAGGACCGAGACGTTCCCGCACCAGGGGGACGTCGAGGACCTCCCCTACTGCGACCTCGCCGCCGCGCCGCTCGCCGGCGAGGAGACCGCGTGCCCCGGCGTCCCGTCCCAGCAGACGGCCAACTTCGTCTACGGCACCGAGGACGCGATCGACTTCTTCCTGTCGACGCCGTCCGCGCCGTACGGCAACCCCGGCGCGGGGAGTGCCGACGTCGACGCGTTCAACCCGCTGTGGGAGCAGTTCGACCGCTCACCCGACACCGCGACGGCGACCCCCGGCCGGACGACGCGGCTCGCGCTGGTGGGCCACTCCCTCGGCGCGCTCGCGGTCTCCTACGTGCAGGGCGTCGACGAGCGGGTGCAGGCGGTCGTCGCCCTCGACAAGCTCTCGACGGAGGCGTCCATCCGCGGTTCGGAGCCCTTCGAGGCGCAGGGGCCGCTCGTCCCGACGGTGCCGGCGCTCGGCGTGCAGTCGGAGTACGGCTTCACCGTCGCGCCCTACTTCGCCAACTCCGGACTCTTCGACCCCTCGGGGGTCGGCTCGCCGGACCAGGCACCGGACCCGCGGCGTGAGCTCGCCACCGGCTACGACGGCTGGACGGCGGCCGGCGTCGACTCGATGGTGATCGTCCCCCGGGCGTCCACGCACCTGGAGTACACCGACATCGCCTACGTGCTGCCGGCGTCGCGGTACGGGCAGGCCGTGGCCAGCCACTACACGCAGGCCTGGCTCGGGAAGTACCTGCAGCACGACCCGGCGGCCGACGGCGCGCTGCTGGCGACGTCGTTCGACTACCTCGAGCCGGACTCGACCGGGACCTGGCAGTCGGTGGCTCTGGACCGCGCCGAGCGCCTGTCCTTCTACTTCTGCTCCGGCTACGACATCGCGACGGCGTCCGGCCGCCAGGTGGACGACGACATCGCCGGCGTCGGCTGTGACTAGCCGACCGTGGCGAGGGGTAGCCGCCGCGGGTGGACATCACCGAGCTGATCCTCACCCAGCACCATGAGCAGCGGCGGACGTTCGCGCTGCTCGACGAGCTCGCCGACCACCCGGCCGGGCTCGCCGCGGTGTGGGAGCGGCTGACCGTCCTGCTGGAGGTGCACGCGAAGGCCGAGGAGCTGTTCTTCTACCCGCGGCTGCTGAAGGTCGGCACCGGCGGGGGTGACGCCGAGAGCGCGGAGAGCGAGACCGAGGACGCGATCAAGGACCACAACGAGATCCGGGACGCCATCGCCGAGGCGGCGAAGCACGAGGTCGGCTCCGAGTCCTGGTGGACGGCGGTCCGCGACTGCGACGAGGCCAACAGCGACCACATGGCCGAGGAGGAGCGCGAGGACCTCGTCGACTTCCGGCAGCACGCGGACCTGCAGACCCGGCACGAGATCGCCGTCGAGTTCATCGTCTACGAGAACCAGCACGCCTCCCGGGGGATCACGCCGGAGGACGAGGACCCGGAGACCTACGTCGCCGAGCACAGCTGAGCGCGCCGACCAGGGCCTACGCTGGAGCGAGGAACCACCGTCGACGTCGGGAGGACCCCGTGCTCCGCTTCCTCGGACTACTGCTCGCCGTCTGGCTCGTGATCACCGTCCTGGGCGCCGTCATCAAGGGCCTGTTCTGGCTCGCCGTCGTGGGACTGATCTTCTTCGTGGCCACTGCGGCGATCGGCTGGAACAAGCGGAACAACAAGGCCCTCCCCCGCGGCTGGTGAGCGGCGGTCAGTCGCCGTCCGCGTCGCCGCTCATGCCGTCGGCGTAGGGAGTGACCGGGTTCGACCTGTCGAGAGCGACCGGCCGCGGCTGCGCCTGCTCCTCGACCTGGTCGACGACGTCGACCCTGGCGCTCGCCACGAGGTCCTCGACCGGGATCGCATACGGGTTCTCGCTCACGCGCGCAGCCTGGCGGGCACGCGCCGTCCCGTCCAGTGGGGGCTCCTCGGCGCGGCTGTGCGACTGCTGTGAGATCAGGCCACCGTCGAGCGTCTCTCCTTCCCGCCGGGCAGACTCCAGAGGTCGCGGGAGGTCCTGACGTCCTGGGACCGACGCACAGAGGGCGAGCGCGGATGGACGTGCAGGAGGAGACCGGCCCGACCCGGAGCACGGTGCCCACCACCGCGCCGGCCGGCTTGTCCCAGCGGGAGGCGGACGCCCGCCGGAAGCGCGGTGAGGCCAACGTCGCCGGCAGCGCGTCGTCCCGGAGCTATGCGCGGATCCTGCGCACCAACGTCTTCTCCTTCTTCAACATCATCCTGTTCGTGATCGGCGCGGCGCTGCTCGCGCTGGGCCGCTACAACGACGCCTTCACCAGCGTCGGCCTCGGCCTGGTCAACGCCGCCATCAGCGCCGTCCAGGAGATCCGGGCCAAGCGGAAGCTGGACCGCCTGCAGCTGCTCAGCCGGGGCCAGGTCACCGTGGTGCGCGACGGCGGCGACATCGCGGTGACGCCCGAGGAGGTCGTCCGCGGCGACGTGCTGCACCTGCGTCCCGGCGACCAGGTCGTGGTCGACGGCCCGCTCCTGGACGGCGGCCTGGTCGAGGTCGACGAGTCGCTGCTGACCGGCGAGTCCGAGCCGTTGCGGAAGTTGCCCGGCGACGATCTGCTCTCCGGCAGCTTCAGCGTCGGCGGGGAGGGGCACCAGCTCGCCCGGGACGTCGGCGCGGCCAGCTATGCCAGCCGGCTGACCGCCGACGCCCGCCGGGCCACGACCGACGTCACGCCCCTGCAGCGCCGCATCGAGTTCGTCGTCCGCCTGGTGATGGTGCTCGTGGCGCTGATGAGCGCGACGATCCTCCTGCAGGCCGCCCTGGAGGGATTCACGCTGGTCCGGGTCGTGCAGACCACCGCCGTGTTGTCCGGCCTCGTGCCCTACGGTCTGTTCTTCCTCGTCACCGTGGCCTACACGATGGGCGCCGCGAAGAGCGCAGGGGACGGCGCCCTCGTGCAGCGCGTCAACGCCGTGGAGTCGGTCAGCAACGTCGACGTCCTCTGCACCGACAAGACCGGCACGCTCACCACCGGCCGCCTGTCGCTGGCCGAGCTGCAGTCGGTCGGGGCCCTGGACGCCGGAGCCGCCGAGCACCTGGTCGGCTCCCTGGCCCGGAGCGCGGCCGCCGCCAACCTGACCACGTCGGCGCTCGCCGCCGCCCTCCCGGGCGAGGCGTGGCAGGTCAGGGACGAGATCCCGTTCTCGTCGTCGCTGCGTTGGAGCGCGCTGCGCACGGACGACGGCGTGTACGTCCTCGGGGCGCCCGACGCGCTCGCGCCCTCCCTCTCGGGATCACCTCTGACGGGGACCGTGACCGAGCGGGCCTCCCAAGGCCTCCGGGTGCTCGTCGTCGCGCGCGCCGTCGATCCCCACGCCCCGCTGCGCGATCCCGCCGGCCGCGCGCGGCTGCCCGCGCTCGACCCGGTCGCCGTCCTCGCCCTCGCCGACGAGCTGCGCCCCGACGTCCCCGCGACCTTCGCCCGGCTGACCGCCGACGGCATCGCGCTGAAGGTCATCTCGGGCGACGATCCCCGGACCGTCGCCGCCCTCGTCGCCCAGGCAGGGATCGACGGCGGCGAGCCGGTGGCCGGCCCGGATCTCACCCGCCTGTCCGAGCCCGAGCTGGACGCGGTGGTCGCCCGGACGACGGTGTTCGGCCGGATCGCCCCCGAGCAGAAGGAGCAACTGGTCGACTCCCTGCGCCGGCAGGGCCGCTACGTCGCCATGATCGGCGACGGCGTCAACGACGCCCGCGCGCTCAAGCGGGCGCAGGTCGGCGTGGCGATGAAGAGCGGCAGCGCCGTCACGCGGGACGTCGCCGACATCGTCCTGACCGGCGACTCCCTGGGCGCGCTGCTGCCCGCCCAGCACGAGGGACGCCGGATCATCAACGGGATCGGCACGTCGATGCAGGTCTTCCTCGCCCGCGTCGGCACGCAGGGCCTGGTGATCCTGGCCGTGACCATGCTCGGCCTGGGCTTTCCGTACTCACCGGCGAACGTCGGCCTGACCCTGCTCACCGTCGGCGTCCCGACGCTGTTCCTGACGACATGGGCCCGCCCGACGGCGCCCGACCCGCACCTGCTGGCCAACCTCGGGAAGTTCGTCGTCCCGGCCGCGGTGATCACGGCCGCGGGTGGGGTGGCGGTGTACGCCTACCACTACACGACTCTGCTGGACGGCTTCAGCTCCTCCGTCGTCCCCGACTTCGTGGTGAGCGACTTCGAGCGCTACACCGGGATCTCCTCCGGCGACGTCGGCTTCGCCGAGGCAGCCGCCACGATCGGGGCCCAGACCGCGCTGTCGACCTTCGTCTCCTACGCGGCGTTCCTGCTCATCCTGTTCCTGAAACCGCCGACCCGGTTCTTCGCGTCGTGGACGCGACCGGACGGCGACCGACGCCCCACGGTGCTCGTCGCCGTGCTCGTGGCGGTCTTCTCCGCCGGCCTGTTCATCCCCGCGGTCACCGACTACTTCGGGCTCACCACGGCCGCGGACCCGGTGTTCCGCACCGTGCTGCCCGCGCTCGTGGTGTGGTTCGCCGTGCTGAGCGCGGCCTACCGGTCGCGGCTGCTGGACCGCGCCCTCGGGCTGGCGAACCTGCCGTAGCGGCGTTCGCGCCGGGTCATCCCTGGCGCTGGAGCACGAAGTCGTAGTGGGCCTCCGACCACGGCACCTCGGACGTCCCGCCGTCCGGCGTGGCCCCGGGCCGGCGCGGCTCGAACGCCACGACGAGCTCCTGCTTCGTCCCGAAGACCACGTCGCTGTCGAGGTAGTCCGCACCCTCCTGGAACAGGTGGGTGATGAGGGGCTCGAAGCCCGGCACGTTGATGAGGAAGTGGATGTGCGCCGGGCGGAAATGGCTGATCTCGGTCTGCGAGATGAGGTCGCCGACCGGGCCGTCCATCGGGATCGTGTAGCCCAGCGGCGCGATGGTGCGCACGCAGTAGCTGCCGTCCTCCCGGGTCGCGTACTTGGCCCGCAGGCGCGCCTCGTCGATGTCGGGGACCTGCGACTCGTAGGCGCCCTCGGTGTCGGCCTGCCAGACGTCGAGCACGGCGCCCGCGACCGGGTTGCCCTCGAGATCGCGGACCGTGCCGTGCAGGTAGAACGGCGTACCGGGCAGCCCGTCGGACATGTCCGCGCCGAAGTCGAGTTCCGGCGAGCCCTCGATGTGGAACGGGCCGAGCACCGTCGCCGGAGTCGCGGCCGGGTCGAGCCGGTGGTTCATCTGGACCACCAGCATCGACAGGCCGAGGACGTCGGAGGTGAGGATGAACTCCTCGCGCTTCTCGTCGCTGATCTGCCCGGTCCGCGTCAGCCACCGGATCCCGGCCATCCACTCGGCCTCGGTCAGCCGCACCTCGCGGGCGAAGTCGTGCAGGTGCCGGACCAGCGCGGTCATCACCTCGGCCGTGCGCGCATCCCTGGCGGTGGCCCAGCGCGCGACGGCGAGGTCGGTGATGTTGTCCTCGGTGACGAGATGCATGGAGGTCCTCCTACCGGTCCGTGCGTGCGGCGGTCGCCGTCCGCGTACTGCAAGAGCTCAGGGCGTCAGCACCAGCCGGACACCCGCGTCCCCGGATGCCTGCCGTCGCCAGGCGTGCGCGACCTCGGCCAGCAGCACCGGTTCGTGCGCCACGCCCAGTCGCCCGGCGGCGGCGTTCTCCGCCACGGCGGTCACGGCGGACCGCCGCTGCTCACCGGTGAGTGCATTGTTGGTGTAGCCGAGGACCTCGGCCGAGCGGCTGCGCAGGAGGGCGGAGGAGAACTCCGCGACGTCGCCGGACGCGCCGCCGAGGTTGACCAGACGGCCCCCGTCGGCCAGCACCCGGGAGGCCGCGGTCGCCGCCGTGCCGAACACCGGGTCGATCACGACGTCGACCGCTCCGCCGCTCGCGTCGGCGAAGCGGGTCGCCAGCGCCTCCGCGTCGCCCGCCAGCGGCACCACAGCGTCTGCACCCGCTCGTCGCGCTCGCTCCTGCCCCTCCTCCGACCGGCACCCGGCGACGACTCGGCCGGCGCCCAGCAGCTTCGCCGCCCCCACCGCCGACTGCCCGACCGCTCCCCCGCCGCCGAGGACGAGCACCCGCTCCCCGGGCTGCAGCCGCCCGCGCCAGGTCAAGGCCATCCACGCAGCGACGGCGGAGAGCCCCAGGGCGGCGAGCGCCGGATCCGGGACGTCGGCCGCGATCGGGACGACGTCCGCGTCCGGGACGAGGCACCGTTCGGCGAGGCCGCCGTCGCCGGGGGCCATCCCCGCGGAGCTGGCGAACCAGACCCGCGTCCCAGGGGACAGGACGTCGGACCGCTCGACGACCCCGACCCCCTGCACGCCGGGCACGTACGGGGTGGCCGGTCGCCCGAAGTAGGAACTCCCCGAGGCGCAGAGCAGGTCCAGCGGCACGATCGGGGCCGCGGTCACCGCCACGAGCGTGAACCCGGGCGCCGGCACGGGATCCGGGTGCGACCCGTAGGCGGGCGCCTCCCCCGGGGTGTGCAGGACCGCTGCGCGCACGCGGGCCTCCCTCAGTCCGTCTCTGGGTCGACGTAGACGGCGTTGCGGTCGACGGCCAGGTAGGCAGCCATGCCGATCGGCCGGCGGCGTTCCTCGGCGATCTGGCCCAGGAGCCCGGCGGCGCGGGCGAGCAGCGCGAACCCGCGCAGCAGCTCCACCGGCAGACCGAGGTCGGCCAGCGCCGCACCGCACACCCCGGCACCGTTGAGCGGGAGCCGGCGGCCGAGCACCTGCTCGTGCATGCGCCCGACCGCCTCGAACAGCCGCAGGTGCGGTCCGCGCAGGCCCTCCTCCTCGGCGATGCCGATCAGGACCGGCGTCCGCGGGTCGCCGTCCTTGTGCACGGGGTGTCCGAGACCCGGAACGAGGCGACCGGCTGCCCGGGCCGATCGGACGGCCTCCAGGGCGAGCGCGTCCCACCCCTGGTCGTCCGTCGGATGGGGACCGTCGACACCGGCGAGCACCGCGTGCAGGAACATCCCGCAGTCCTCGGTGACGCCGAGGAAGCGCGACCCGCCGCCGAGCAGTCCGGCCGCGAGCGCGCCCTGCAGCGAGTCCGGCGCCGAGAGGTAGGTGAGGCGCGCCGCGATGGCCGTGGGGGTGAACCCGTGGTCGGCGAGGGCGACGAGCACGGCCTCGAAGACCCGGGTCTCCGACGGGGTGGGACGGCGGAGGGCGACCAGCCAGAAGGCGAGTTCGCCGAATCCGACCTTGCCCATGAGGTCGGCAGTGAGGTCCTGGCCCAGCAGCCGGATCTCGTCGGAGCTCGACGTGCCGAGGGAGGTGGGGAAGGACAGTGGCGTGCCGTCGGCGCTCATGCGGTGCGCTCCTCCCGGCCGTCGGTCAGCCATGTCCTGATCTCGGCGCCGTGCTCGTCGAGGGTCGGCGGCGGCAGCCGGTACGCGGCCTCGGTGGCCGAGAAGGTGATCGGGTTGCGCACCGAGGGGACGGCGGCCGCGCCCTCCCCGACGGTCACGACCGGGTCCAGGCCGATCTCCTCGGCGAAGGCCACGCCCTGGTCGATCGTGTTGATCGGCCCGCACGGCACCCCCGCGCCGATGATGTCGCGGAACCAGTCCATCTTCGACCGGGTGCGCAGCCGCTCGACGAGGAGCGGGCGGAGCTCGTCCCGGTTGGCGGTGCGGTTCTCGTTGCGCAGGAAGCGGGGGTCCGCGGCCAGGTCGGGGACGCCCAGCACCTCGCAGAGCCGGCGGAACTGGCCGTCGTTGCCGGCCGTGATGATCAGCTCGCCGTCGGCGCACGGCAGCGGCTCGTAGGGGAAGAGGCTCGGATGGCTGTTGCCCATCCGGAAGGGAACGACCCCGCCGGCGACGAACGCGCTGGTCTGGTTGACCAGTCCCGACAGGGCCGAGCTCAGCAGATTGACCTCGACGTGCTGCCCCGTACCCGTCTCGTGCCGGTGGTTGAGGGCGGCGAGCACGCCGATCGTGGCGTGCAGCCCCGCCATCACGTCGAACAGTGCGACCCCTGCCCGGTAGGGCTCGCCGTCGGCATCGCCGGTCAGGCTCATGAACCCCGAGATGGCCTGCACGATCAGGTCGTAGCCGGGCAGGGCGGCACCCCCGGGCCCGCTGCCGAAGCCGCTGATCGAGGCGTAGACGACGCCGGGGTTGACCGCGGCCACGCTGTCGTAGTCCAGGCCGAAGCGGGCCAGCCCACCGGGCTTGAAGTTCTCGACGACGACGTCGGCGCGGCGGGCCAGCTCGCGGGCGAGGTCGGCGTCCGCGGTGTCCTTGAGGTCGAGGGCGACCGATCGCTTGTTCCGGTTGACGCCGAGGTAGTAGGTCGCGACCCCCTCCCGGACCGGCGGTTGCCACGTGCGGGTGTCGTCGCCCCCGGGCCCCTCGACCTTGACCACCTCGGCGCCGAGGTCGGCGAGCAGCATCGTGCTGTACGGCCCGGCGAGGATTCGGGAGAAGTCCGCGACCAGGATGCCGGCCAGCGGCCCGCGGGTCACGCCTCCGCCGGGCCTGTCCGGTCCTGAACTCATCGCTCGCACCGCTCCTTGTGGTCGGGGACGGACATCCGTCCGCCTCGCCGATCGGCAGTCTCTTCAGCACCGTAGCGCGGTGTCAACCTGCGCTTCCACGTGACAGATGGTGCGCGCGTGCGCCCTTGACAGCGCAGACGGACAGCACGAGGGTGGCCGCGCACGCACCTGTTGACCGCTGTGCGGACAGTCGTCCGGCGGGAGTCGCGCACGTCCGAGGAGGAGACGATGACCCACTCCGAGCCCGCTCCCGAGCCCGGCCGACCCGTGGTGCTGCGCGGCGGCACGGTGCTGACCATGGACGACGCCGGCACGGTCCTGACCGACGCCGACGTCCTGGTGGTGGGCGACCGCATCGCCGGCGTCGGGGCCGGCCTGGACGTGCCGGAGGGCACGCAGGAGATCGACGCCCGCGGCGGCATCGTCATGCCCGGGATGATCGACACCCACCGGCACATGTGGCAGACCGCGATGCGCGGCTACGGCGCCGACTGGACGCTCACCCAGTACTTCGTCTGGTACTACCTCGAGCACGGCAAGAAGTTCCGTCCCGAGGACATCGCGGCGGGCAACCGGCTCGCGGCCATCGAGTCGCTCGACGCCGGTGTGACGACGACGGTCGACTGGTCGCACAACCTGCACACCATCGACCACGGGGAAGCGGCGCTCGACGCGTTGCGCTCGGTGCCCGGCCGGTTCGTGATGGCCTACGGCAACATCCAGGCCGGCCCGTGGGAGTGGAGCGCCGATCCCGCCGTCCGATCGCTGCTCGAGCGCCTGCGCGACGCGTCCGACGACATGATGGGCGTGCAGATGGCCTTCGACGTCACCGGCGACCCGACCTTTCCCGAGAAGGCGGCGTTCGAGGTGGCCCGGGACCTCGGGATCCCGGTGACGACGCACGCCGGTGTCTGGGGCGCCACCAACGACGACGGCATCCGCCTGATGCACGAGCACGGGTTCATGAACCCGGAGACGGTCTACGTGCACGCCTCCACCTTGACCCGGGACAGCTACCAGCGCATCGCCGCCACGGGCGGCTCGATCTCGGTGGCCACCGAGTCGGAGTGCAGCGCCGGCCAGGGACACGCGCCGACCGAGCAGGTGCTGGAGTACGGCATCCCGGTGTCGCTGTCGATGGACACCAGCGTGTGGTGGAGCGGCGACATGTTCTCCGCGATGCGGGCGACCCTCAACGCCGACCGGATGTCCGAGCACCTCACCGCTCATCTGGCCGGCGACACCATCACCCATCTGCGGCTGCGCGCCCAGAAGGTGGTCGAGTGGACCACACGCGGGGGCGCGCACGCCCTCGGCCGCGACGACCTCGGCAGCCTGCAGGAGGGCAAGAAGGCCGACGTCGTCCTGATCAAGAACGACAACTCCCCCGTGTCGTTCCCCCTGCTCAACCCCTTCGGGCACGTCGCCTTCCAGGCCCAGCGCGGAGACGTGCACACGGTGCTCGTCAACGGCCGGGTCGTGAAGCACGACGGAAAGCTGGTCGGCATCGACCTCGCGCCGGTCCGCCGGGAGATCGAGTCGACGATCGACTACCTGAAGGGCGCGTGCGGCGAGGAGACGTGGCAGCAGGGCATGTTCCCCGACATGCCTGCGGCCGAGGCAGCGATCCTCGACAACCCGTACCAGTACACCGACTACGTGGACGAGTCCAAGCGCGCCGGCGGCGAGGAACGGGTGCTCGGCCGCTGACGGGAGGGACGGCGAGAGAGAGGAAGACGGACATGGCGGGACGCGGCACCGGGCCGGACTTCGTCGAGGCGCTCGCGCGGGGTCTCGACGTGCTCGCCTGCTTCGACGCCGGCCACCGCGAGATGTCCCTGTCCGAGGTCGCCACGGCGGCCGGGCTTGCCCGCCCGACCGCCCGACGGCTGCTCCTGACGCTGGAGGAACTGGGCTTCGTCCGGTCCTGCGGCACCTCGTTCGTGCTGACCCCGAAAGTGCTCACCCTCGGCATGGCCTACGTGGGGGCGCTCGGGCTCTGGGACATCGCCCGGCCGCACCTGGAGGCCCTGGTCGCCAGCACGGGCGAGTCGTCGTCGATGGCGCAGCTGGACGGCGCCGACATCGTCTACGTCGCCCGGGTCTCCGTGCCCAAGCTGATCGCGCTGCGGGTCGACATCGGCACGCGTTTCCCGGCCGCCCAGACGTCCCAGGGCAAGGTGCTGCTGGCCGCCCTCTCCCCTACCGAGCTCGAGTCGACGCTCGCCGAGCCGAGCCGGGCGGGACTGCCGCCGTACATCGGCCGGTCCCCCGACCTGCTCCGGGACGAGCTGACCGAGATCCGGGCGCGCGGCTGGGCACTGGCCGACGAGGAGCTGGCGCCCGGCGTGCGCTCCGTCGCGGTTCCGGTCCGCGACCGCCACGGGGTGGTGCAGGCCGCGATGAACGTGACCGTGCACGCCGCCGAGACGGCGACCGAACGGCTGCTGCAGGAGTACCTGCCGCTACTGCTGCGGACGGCCGGCGACATCGGCGCGGAGTGGGCGCTGTGGCAGAGCCGCCCGCACGTCGAGGTCGCCCGGCGTTCCACGCACGGGTCCGCGACCGCCTGAAACGGAGGCGATCTGCCCTAGGGTGCCGCGCATGCGGTTCGGTCCGCCCGTCTCCTTCACTCGCAACGCGAACGGGACGACGCTGGCCTACCAGGTCCTCGGCGAGGGTCCGCTGGATCTGGTCTTCCTCTTCGGGTGGCCGAGCCATCTCGCGCTGATGTGGGAGAACCCCGCGTTCGCCGATTTCCTGCACCGGCTCGCGTCCTTCTCGCGACTGATCCTCTTCGACCGGACCGGCAACGGGATGTCCGACCGCGGCCCGACCGGCCACGCCTTCGAGGACTGGATGGACGACGTCCGCGCCGTCATGACGGCCGTCGGCTCCGAGCGCACCGCCTTCTTCGGCTGCCACCTGGGTGGGCGGCTGGCCCTGCTGTTCGCCGCCACCCATCCGGAGCTGACGTCGGCGGTGGTGACCTTCGCTGCGCACCCGGCGACCCTGCGCGACGACGACTACCCCTGGGGCGCGACTCCTGAGGAGCGGGCTCAGCTCATCGACGCCGTCGAGGCGGGGGCGCTGAACCCCGGGCAGCTCCTGTACGACCTCGCTCCGACGGATGTGACCGACGCCGCCACGCGCCGGTGGTGGACGACCTACCGGCACTCGGCCGCCAGCAATCCCGAGTCGCTGGACGAGATCACGGCGATGGGCCCGGTGGACATCCGGGGCGTGCTCGGCGCCGTCCGGGCGCCCACGCTGGTGCTGCACCGGAGCAGTGACCGCATGGCCGATGTCCGGGCGAGCAGATACATGGCCGAGCGACTCGCCGCGGCGACCTTCCGGGAACTGCCGGGCGATGACCACTTCCCGTTCTTCGGTGATCAGGACACCGTGGTGGCGCTGACGCAGGAGTTCCTGACCGGCAGCATGCCGGCGGCCGAGCCCGACCGCGTGGTGCTCACCGTGCTGTTCACCGACATCGTCGGCTCCACGGCGCGGGCGGCGGAGCTGGGCGACCGGCGCTGGCGTCGTCTGCTGGAAGAGCACAACACGGTGGTCCGGTCGAACCTGGCGCGGTTCCGGGGGCGCGAGGTGGAGACGACGGGCGACGGCTTCCTGGCGACCTTCGACGGCCCGGCGCGGGCGATCCGGGCGGCGGCGGCCATGCGGGCGGAACTCGCGGAGCAGGGGCTGCAGATCCGGGTGGGGCTGCACACCGGCGAGGTCGAACTGGTCGACGACCACATCCGCGGGATCGCCGTGCACATCGCCGCCCGCGTGCTGGCCCGCGCCGGCACCGCAGAGATCCTCTGTTCGCGCACGGTCAGGGACCTCGTCGCAGGCTCTGGCTTCCGATTCAGTCCGCGCGGGAGCCACCGGCTCAAGGGCGTCCCCGACGAGTGGGAGCTGTTCGCGGCTGACCTCGCCGCGCCGTAGTCGGATGCTGTCTGGCACCCCGGGGCGTGACCTCTGGGCCGCGGGCTCGTTCTCGGAGCAGACGCACCATCCCCTGCTCCGACAGGAGAGGCCCATGATGCACAGCTCCGTTCGCGGGCGTACCGCCTTGTGCGGGCTCGCCACCGCCGTACTGGTCGGCTTCACCACGACCGGCCTCATCGCGCCCGCCGCGGCGGACCCCGAGAGCTTCCGGCCACAGCTGGTCACGGTCGACACCCCCACGAGCGCCGACCGGGAGCTGCTGCAGACCCTGGGTCTCGACCTCACCGAGCACGCCGGCCAGGACTACGTCGAGGTCGTGCTGCACACCCTCGACGACGTGGCTGCGCTCGCCACCGCAGGGCTGAGCTACGACGTCCGCATCCCCGACCTGCTGGTCCGCGAGGCCGAGAACAATCAGGTGAACGCGGCCTACGCGGCGACGACGGCCACCTCGCCCCTGCCGTCCGGGCGGGACGCGTACCGCACGCTGGACGACTACGACGCCGACATGGCGGCGCTCGCCGCATCCCACCCCGACCTGGTCACCTCGTTCTCCCTGCCGCACCCGTCGCTGGACGGCAAGCAGATCAACGGCATCGAGATCGGGCAGAACGTGACCGGACCCGAGCAGGGGCTGCCGGTGTTCCTCATGCTCGGCGTGCACCACGCGCGCGAGTGGCCCTCCGGGGAGCACGCGATGGAGTTCGCGATCGACCTCGTCGAGAACTACGGCAGCGACCCCCGGATCACCGACCTCGTGAACCGCTCGCGGGTGATCGTGGTGCCGGTGCTGAACGTCGACGGTTTCGACAAGTCCCGCACCGACGGCGAGTTGATCGATCTGCGTGCGGCCGACGGGGGCGGCACAGCGACCATCCTGGGCACGCCCGGCAACGCGTACATGCGCAAGAACTGCCGCGTCGTCGACGGGCAGGACACCCCCGACGGAACCTGCGCCCTCGCGGCCACCAGCCCCGGCGGTTACGGGATCGGCGTCGACCTGAACCGCAACTACGGCGGCTACTGGGGCGGTCCCGGGGCTTCGGACGTCTTCGCCGACCCCACGTACCGCGGCGCCGCGGCGTTCTCCGAGCCCGAGACGCAGAACATCCGGGAGCTGATCAGCGGCCGTCAGGTGACGACGCTGATCACCAACCACACGTTCTCCAACCTGGTGCTCCGCCCGAACGGCGCGGCACCGGACCTGGTGCCCGGCAGCGAGGGCATCCCGCTGGGTGACCCCCACGACGAGGCGGCGCTGAAAGCGCTCGGTGACGAGATGGCTGCGCAGAACGGCTACACGAGCCAGCACGCGTGGGAACTCTACGACACCACCGGCTCGGTCGAGGACTGGTCGTACAACGCGACGGGCGGTTTCGGGTACACGTTCGAGATCGGCCCGGACGAGTTCCACCCGCCGTTCCCGAAGGTGGTGGACGAGTACCTGGGTGCCGGGGAGTACAGCGGCAAGGGCAACCGGGAGGCGTTCCTGATCGCGCTCGAGAACGCCGTCGACCCGGCGACGCACTCGGTGCTCACCGGCGAGGCCCCGGCCGGAGCGACCCTGCGGCTGCGGAAGACGTTCGCCACCCCGACCTGGGACGGCTCGATCCAGGACAGCCTCGACACGGCGATGACCGTCGGACCGGACGGCCGGTACACCTGGCACGTCAACCCCTCCACCCGCCCGGTGGTGATGGACCGGCAGGTCGAGACGGTGTCCGGCGACCCGGTGGCGGAGGAGTCGTGGACCGGGACGACGGCACCGCTCCAGTCCACCGACCAGGAGTTCACCGTCGACCAGGACGTCGACCTGCTCGAGATCAACCTGGACTGGCCGACTGCTGACGACCTGGACCTCGAGGTCTATCGCACGAACGCCGACGGCTCGCTGACGCAGGTCGGCAGCTCGGGGAACTCGGTCAACGAGAAGGAGCGGGTGCTGCTGCAGGACCCGGCGCTGGGCACCTACGTGCTGCGGGTGATCAACTTTGCCTCGGTGACGCCGAGCTGGACGCTGACCGCCGAGCTGTTCGACGCCGACACCTCGACGGTGCCCGGGCTGGTGGAGAACTGGACGCTGACCTGCGAGCGCGACGGCGCGGTGGCCCAGACCGTGCCGGTCGTCGTCGACCGCGGGCAGCAGCTCCAGGTCGACCTCACCGCCTGCGGACGCCCCTGAGTCGCGGACGGCCGGGCGGGAGGGCGGGGCGACAGCTCCGTCGTCCCGCCCGCTCGGTAGATCAGCTCGCCGCGGGGACCCGCTGGGATCGCTCCGGCGAGTGCGACACCAGCTCGGGCGGCGCCTCGTACGCCCTCAGGACGGTTCTCTCCGCCGCGCTCCCGTAGAGCTTTCCTTCGTAGGCCTTGACCGCCGCGACCAGCACGATGCTCACCACGACGAGCAGCGACCACGACCCGAGCTTGGCTGCGTGGACGAGGGTCCACACCGACTCCTGCGAGGGGTACTGCCAGGCGCGCAGGAAGGTCGCGGCGTTCTCCGCGGCCCAGAGGAAGAAGCCGATGAGGACGAACGACAGGGCCAGCGGCATCGCGTACCGGTGCCGGCCGACGGTGAAGTGCACCCAGGCGCGCCTGGTCACGAAGAGCAGGACGAGCGCGAGCAGCAGCCGCACATCCCACGTCACGTGCGACGTGAAGAAGTTCAGATAGATGAGGCCGGCCACGAAGGCTGTCGTGCGGGCCCGGTAGCCGGTGATCCGCAGGTGGAACCGACGCCACGCCTGGCAGACGTAGCTGCCCACCGCGGCGTACATGAAGCCGCTGTAGAGCGGCACACCGCCGATCGTGGCGAGGCCGGTGTCGGGATAGGACCACGACCCCTGGCGGACCTTGAACACCTCGAGCGCCAGGCCGACGAGGTGGAAGCCGAAGATGACGGCGACCTCGCGGCCGGTCTCCCAGCGTGTCAGCCAGAGCACCAGCGTGACCCCGAGGCACCAGATCAGCAGCGCGTCGGCGGGGTCGATCGGCAGCGGCACGACCCGGACGAGAGCCAGACCGAGGAAGAACAGGACGGCGAACAGGCAGCACTGCGCCTCGATCCAGGCGAACCGCAGCAGCTGCTTCATCCGCGGAAGGCTAGATGAGCGGCGGCCGGGGGCCGGGGCACTGCCGGACACGCGTGTCGGTGGCTAGGTCCCCCGGGGCCGGGCCAGCCGGACCTCAACGGGGCGTGGACGGGCTCGGCCGGAAGGCCGGCCCGTGCGCGCAGACGACGAGCGTGGCCAGGTCGAGCACGCGCTCGCGCTGCTGCCGCAACTGCTCCCGGTCGGTGCAGTAGGGGTCGTCGGCCGGCCCCTGCTCCGTCCACCACAGGTGCGTCAGGGCGACGACGTCGTCGGGTGTGCCCACGAGCGTGGTGATGTCCTGCGGCGTGTGCCCGGGGGTGGCCAGCAACCGGATGCTGGGCGAGAGCTGCACGCCGTCGGCGGGGCGGCGGGTGAACGTGTGGCCCTCGATGACGGACTGGAAGTCGTGCACCGGGACCACGGGGAAGAGGGCGACGTTGAGGGTGTGGTCGAGGTGGTGGTGGCTGACGACGACGTCCGTCACGTCCTCAGGTCGGACGCCGAGCTCGCGCAGCGGCCGGAGGATGAGGTCGCGGTCGGCCACCATGCCCGGATCCACGACGACGACGCGGTCGGCGTCGCGCACGAGGCTCACCGTGCCCGCGACGTGCGGCATGCGCACGTAGCCCTCGACGAGGACGTCGACACGGGCAGTTCGCGACAGCTCGGGCATGCGGCGGACGCTAGCAACCGGGCTGAGCGCCGGAGTTGCGGCTCGGGTCGGAAACAGAGGCATCGGTCGAGGTGTTGTGAGGGGTGTGCTCGATCAGAAGGAGGCACACGATGACCACTGAGACAGCCATCCTCGCCGGCGGTTGCTTCTGGGGCGCCCAGGAGTTGCTGCGGAAGCGTGCGGGGGTGATCTCGACCCGTGTCGGGTATTCCGGAGGCGACACCCCGAACGCGACCTACCAGAATCACGGCGATCACGCGGAGGCGGTCGAGATCGTCTTCGACCCCGACGTCATCTCGTTCCGGGACGTGCTGGAGTTCTTCTTCCAGATCCATGACCCGTCGACCGCGAACCGGCAGGGCAACGACGTGGGCCGCAGCTACCGCTCGGCGATCTTCTACACGAGCGAGGAGCAGAAGCGCGTCGCTCTGGACACGATCGCCGACGTCGACGCGTCGGGCCTGTGGCCCGGCACGGTCGTCACCGAGGTGACCGCGGCCGGGCCGTTCTGGGAGGCCGAGGAGGAGCACCAGGACTACCTGCAGAAGATCCCCTACGGCTACACCTGCCACTTCGTGCGGCCCGACTGGGTGCTCCCGCGCCGCCAGGCGCAGATCGTTCGATAGCCGAACCGCTGAGGGCGACAGACAGCACACGAGGGGTGCGGAGACCCGGTCTCCGCACCCCTCGTGTCGACGCGCGAGGGGCTCGTCCCTGTCGTCGCCTGGTGGGAGGCTGACCGTGCCGCTGGACGGCGGCGCGGGCAGTCGACGGAGCGAGGCAGCATGCAGGACGTGGAGGTCCGCCGGCACACGGCGGCACCCGTGCAGCGGGTATGGGACGTGGCGACCGACCTCGCGGGCGCACCGCAGGTGATCCAGGGGGTCGACGCCGTTGAGGTGCTCACGCCGGGGCCCTTCGGCCTCGGGACGCGCTGGCGGGAGACGCGCACGATGATGGGCCGGTCGGCGACCGAGGAGATGACGGTGACCGCGGTGGAACCGCAGCGGTCCTACACCGTCGAGGCGACGAGTTCAGGCGCCCACTACGTGTCGACCTTCGCGTTCGCGCCGTCCGCGGACGGCGGAACCGACGTGACGACGACCTTCGGCGGCCGGCCGACCAGCACGGTGGCGCGAGTCCTCGGCGCGGTCACCGCCCCGCTGGCCCGACGCGCCGTGACCAAGGCTCTGGAGCAGGACCTGGGCGACATCGCGGAGGCGGCCGAGCGGGGCTGACCCCCGTCCCCGAACTCCACCGATGAGTCCCGCCGGCCCGCCCGGTCGAGCAGGACGTACCCGTCGCCTTACCGACCTGGAGACCTCCCGTGACCACGCCCGCCCACCCCGGCCGCACGCTGTTCGTGAACATGCCCGTAGCGGACCTGGAGCGCAGCAAGGCGTTCTTCGCGACGCTCGGCTTCAGCTTCAACCCGAACTTCACCGACGAGACTGCCGCCTGGATGGATCCGGCGGCGGCGCCGGGCCCCGAGGAGTTCGCGACCAGCCGCCTGGCACCAACCTGACGGTCGGGTACACCTAGCTGAGCTGCTCGGCCAACGCGACGATGATCCCGACGGGGCCGCGGACGTAGCAGAGCCGGTAGCTGTCCTGGTACTGCACTACCTCTCCGATGAGCTCCGCTCCGTGGGCTCGCAGGCCGGCGACAGCGGCGTCGATGTCGTCGACGGTGAACATGATGCTGCGCAGGCCCAGTGTGTTGCCCAGTGCATTGTCCGGCTGAGTGCTGACCGCCGCGGGGGTGTGGAACTTCGTCAGCTCGAGCCGACCGTGGTCGTCCGCGGTCCGCATCATCGCGATGTCGACTCGAACGCCGTCGAGCCCGTTGAGACGGTCCACCGAAGGTCCCTCGATCGGCGCCCGGCCCTCCAGCTCCATCCCGAGTTCGGCGAAGAACGCGATGGCGGCCTCGAGGTCGTCGACGACGACGCTCACGTGGTCCAGCCGCTGAAGTGCCATGGTGGTTGCCCTTCTTCAATAGACAGCCGCCAGCAACGTCGGAGGGGCGGGCGACCACGTGGTCGCCCGCCCCTCTTACTCGCACTCCGTCACTGGTGTCAGATTGCTCAGAACATCAGAGACAGGATCCTGATGCTTGCTGTCAGCTGCAGCCGCTGGTGGAGCCGCAGCCCTCGCAGACGTAGCAGCTACCGGCCGGGCGCATCTTCGTGCCGCAGGTCATGCACAGCGGCGCGTCGGTGGCGGTCCCGGTGACGAGCTCGAGGAGCTCGGCCGAGGAGTGGGCCTCCTTGACCGACTTCGGGCCCTCCGGGGTGACCTTCTCCTCCACCTTGGCGGTCGCGATCGGCGCGGAGCTGCGGAGCTCCTCCAGGTCGACGTCCTCCTCGATGACCTCGGCGGTCGCGGCCGAGGTGCCGTAACCGGAGACCTGGGCGGCCCGCTCCTCGGCGGAGAAGATGCCCAGCCCGGCCCGCGTCTCGACGGGCAGGTGGTCCAGCGCCAGGCGACGGAAGATGTAGTCCATCACCGACTGGGCGAGGCGGATGTCCGGGTCGTCGGTCATGCCGGCCGGCTCGAAGCGCATGTTGGTGAACTTCTGGATGTAGGTCTCCAGCGGCACACCGTGCTGCAGCGCGATCGAGATGCCGATCGAGAAGGCGTCCATCACACCGGCCAGGGTCGAGCCCTGCTTGCCGAGCTTCAGAAACACCTCACCGAGGCTGCCGTCGTCGTACATGCCGGCAGTCATGTAGCCCTCGGCGCCGGCGACGCTGAAGGACGTCGTGACGCTCGTCCGCTTCTTCGGCAGGCGCTTGCGCACCGGGTGGGACAGCGCAGCGGGGGCAGCGGACTGGACCGTCGCCTCCTCCTTCGTGCCGTCGTTCTTGCCCTTGCCACCGGACAGCGGCTGGCCGACCTTGCAGTTGTCGCGGTAGATCGCCAGTGCCTTGAGACCGAACTTCCAGCCCTGGAAGTAGATGTTCGCGACGTCCTCGACGGTCGCCGTCTCCGGCATGTTGACCGTCTTGCTGATCGCACCGGAGATGAACGGCTGGACCGCGGCCATCATGCGCACGTGGCCCATCGGGGAGATGGCCCGCTCGCCCATGGCGCAGTCGAACACCTCGTAGTGCTCCGGCCGCAGAGTCGGGGCGTTGACGACGTGGCCGTGCTCGGCGATGAACTCGATGATCGCCTCGATCTGCTCGTCCTGGTAGCCCAGGCTCTTGAGCGCCCGCGGCACCGTCTGGTTGACGATCTGCATGGAGCCGCCGCCGACCAGCTTCTTGAACTTGACCAGCGAGAAGTCCGGCTCGATGCCGGTCGTGTCGCAGTCCATCATGAACCCGATGGTCCCGGTCGGGGCCAGCACCGAGGCCTGGGCGTTGCGCCAGCCGTTGTCGGCGCCGATCTCGAGGCACTCCTGCCACTGGGCGGTCGCGGCCTTGAGCACGTCGGCGTCGTCGGCGCCGACCGGACGGATCGCGTCGTTGGCGGCCGAGTGCTTGCGCATGACCCGGGCGTGGGCGTCGGCGTTGCGGGCGTATCCGTCGTAGGCACCGACGATGCCGGCCAGCTCGGCCGAACGGCGGTAGGCCGTTCCGGTCATGAGCGAGGTGATCGCCGCGGCGAGGGTCTGGCCACCACGGGAGTCGTAGGCGTGCCCGGTCGCCATGAGCAGCGCGCCGAGGTTGGCGTAGCCGATGCCCAGCTGGCGGTAGGCGCGGGTGGTCTCGCCGATCGGCGCGGTCGGGAAGTCGGCGAAGCAGATCGAGATGTCCATCGCGGTGATGACCAGCTCGACGGACTTCACGAAGGTCTTCGAGTCGAACGTGCCGTCGGACTTGAGGAACTTCATGAGGTTCAGCGACGCCAGGTTGCACGAGCTGTTGTCCAGGCTCATGTACTCCGAGCACGGGTTGGACGCGTTGATCCGGCCGGTCTCGGGGTTGGTGTGCCAGTCGTTGATCGTGTCGTCGTACTGGATGCCCGGGTCCGCGCACTCCCAGGCAGCCTGGGTGACCTTGTTGAACAGGGTCTTGGCATCGACGGTCTCGATCACCGAGCCGTCGATGCGGGCACGCAGACCGAACTCGGCGCCGTCCTCGACCGCGCGCATGAACTCGTCCGAGACACGGACGGAGTTGTTCGCGTTCTGGTACTGGACGCTGGTGATGTCCTTGCCACCGAGGTCCATGTCGTAGCCGGCGTCGCGCAGCGCGCGGATCTTGTTCTCCTCGCGCGCCTTGGTCTCGATGAACTCCTCGATGTCGGGGTGGTCGATGTCGAGGACGACCATCTTCGCCGCGCGGCGGGTGGCGCCACCGGACTTGATGGTGCCGGCGGAGGCATCGGCACCGCGCATGAAGCTGACCGGGCCGGAGGCGGTGCCGCCGGAGGACAGCAGCTCCTTGGAGGAGCGGATGCGGGAGAGGTTGAGGCCGGCACCGGAGCCGCCCTTGAAGATCAGGCCCTCCTCGCGGTACCAGTTCAGGATCGAGTCCATCTGGTCGTCGACGGCGAGGATGAAGCAGGCGCTGACCTGCTGCGGAGCACTCGTGCCGACGTTGAACCAGACCGGAGAGTTGAAGCTGAACACCTGGTGCATGAGCATCCAGGTCATCTCGTGCTCGAAGATCTCGGCGTCGCTCTCGGTGGCGAAGTACCCGTGCTCGCGGCCGGCCGCACCGTAGGTGAGCACCACCCGGTCGATGAGCTGACGCAGGCTGCTCTCGCGCTGAGGCTGGCCGACGGCGCCGCGGAAGTACTTCGTCGTCACGATGTTGGTGGCGTTGATGCTCCACTCGGAGGGGAACTCCACGCCGCGCTGCTCGAAGTTGATCGAGCCGTCGCGCCAGTTGGTCATGACGACGTCGCGGCGCTCCCAGGTCACCTCGTCGTAGGGGTGCACACCGGCGGTGGTGAAGACGCGCTTGATCTTGAGGCCCTTGCCCCGGCTCGGCGCCTTGGCGCTGCGTCGGGCGCGGGAACCGGCCAGGCGGTCGTCGGTCTCGGTCATGGTGTGGAGCTCTCCCTGGTCGTCATGTGCTCTGTGTGCGCTGTGCGGTGCTGCGCGGTGGGTGGATCGGGAGGCTGGGGAAGAGCCGCGATCGGTGGTGCTCTTGTCCTGTGTCTAGCGGGTGCTACTGACAGTTCTCAGGTGCCGGCGGTCCTTGGTGCGGGGGTGCCGGTGGGTACTGGCTCGGGGGCGCCGGCGGTGGTCTGCCGGGCCTTCAGTTCGGCGATCTCCTTCTCGAAGTCCGCTACGGAGGTGAACGACCGGTAGACGCTCGCGAAGCGCAGGTAGGCGACCTCGTCGAGCTCCCGGAGCGGTCGCAGGATGGCTAGCCCGACCTCGGGGCTCGGGACCTCGGCCGCACCGGTCGCGCGGATGGCGTCCTCGACCTGCTGGGCGAGCAACTGGAGCTGGTCCTCGTCGACCGGCCGGCCCTGGCACGCCCGCCGCACTCCCGCGACCACCTTGGAGCGGTTGAACGGCTCGCTCACCCCGCTGCGCTTGACCACAGCGAGCACCGCCTCCTCGACGGTGGTGAACCGTCGATTGCACTTCGGGCAGGAACGACGGCGACGGGTGGTCGCCCCTTCGTCGGCTTCGCGCGAATCGATGACCCTGCTGTCTGCGTTGTGGCAGAACGGGCAGCGCATGTCGGTTCACCTCCTCCCCGGGGTTCCGTCCGGGCCTTCCTGTGGACCCTCCTGGGGACATCCGGTGGATGTCCGGGGGAGAACCTGAGGATCGACCTGTGGACGGGCTTACAACTCTGTAACTACTAGATGTAGGGGAACCCTAGGCCGGGTTCCACAAGATGTGCAAGCAATTCGTCGGTCGGCGTGTTCCGCCCAGACACTGCCGTGACCAGGGGAGCCATCCCTTCCCACGAGTCACACGACACGCCGCGGGGACGCGCCGGTGGACGCTCGGACCGAGGCCCGGGACGCGGGCCACGGCGCCACGCGAGGCCGTCGAAGGACCGCCCGGACCGCATGCGGAGGCAGGGCGGTCCGGCACCGCAAGAGGCCGGACAAGCACGGCGGGCACGCCCCAGGAGGGGCTGCCGACGGGATCAGCCGTTGCGCGTGCCGCCCACACGGGGACGACGCGAGTGCGGCACGTGGTCGCTCAGGCGCAGCGGACGCGTCAGGAGGTCGGCGTCCGTACCCGTCGGGTCGGTCCAGCCCTCCGGGCTGGCCACGGAGGCGGCCTTCTGTGGCTGCGCGGGGCGGGGAGCCGGCGACGCAGCGCGCGGCGACACGGCGGGGAACAGGCCGGTGTCGGCAGTGCGATGGCGGCCGAGGTCACCAGGGGCGCGATGCCGACCGGGAGAGGGGGCGGGGGCAGCACCCGCGAGCGGGGCCGAGTTCTCGGGAGCGCGGCGGCGTCCCACGGGCGGCTCCCCGCCCTCGGGAGCGCGGCGGCGACCCACGGACGCGAACTGAGCCGTCTCGTCGGCGGTGCGGCGACCCCCGGCGGACGGGGAGTCCGGTACGACGGCGAGATCGCGGACCATCGGCATCCCGGCGGTCGCCTGGGGGTCCCCATCGGCCGAGCGGGCTCGCCGGCCGGAGGGGTGGCGCGCCACCGACATCTCCTGGGTGGCCGGACCGCGGGTCGACGCACTGGGCTGGGCGACGGAGAGGTGGCGCTCCGGGAGGCGCAGCGTGGTGAGGTCGGTCCAGGCCGTCTCCTCGACCCCGCCGAGGACCACGCGGACCCACACCTGGCAGGACCCGTCGTCGGCGTGCCGCCAGCCGAGCAGTTCACCCGCCCACCACGCTCCGGCCTGGTAGACCTCGATGGCCTGAGGTTGACTGGTGAACACAGCTGCTCGGTTCTCCATGGCGCCTGACACGTGACGACCGTAAGCGTTCGAGCGACCACAGACTGTGAACGCGCCCGTACTGAGGGTTGACGAAGTCGGGGCGCGACGTTGTGCGTCTCTTGCCGTGACGCCCGTCCCGACGAGGCGTAGCGCCGGTCGCTGGGTCGGCGCATCGCGGACATCTCCCCTGGTCACGGCAGCTCGAGCACCTGACCGGGCAGCAGCACCGTGCCCTGGAGGCCGTTGAGCTCCTGGATGTGGTCGACCACCTCCCGCACGTCACCGGACCCTGCGGCGACGGACGCGATCGACCACAACGTGTCACCGGGCTGCACGACCACGCTCTGGACTCCGGCGAGGTGGAGGTCTCCCCCGCTCCCGGCGAGGAGTGGCCCGAGCCACGAGCCGACGGCGACGCCGGCAGCGAGGGTCAGCACCACTGCCAGCCGGCGCGCCCGCCGGGTCAGCCGCACCCCTCGGGCGCCCGGACGGATGGTGCCGGGACGACGACTGCTCGGGGCCCGGCCCGATGACGCGCCGGGCGGCGCGACACGCGCACGGAGCGCGTCGGTACGTGCGGCGGAGGTGCCGGCGGCCCGCCGCGCCGGAGCCGCCGACTCAGTAAGAGGCTCGGGCGGGCGGCACACACCCACCCGGGAGGAGCTCCGCCCGGAGGAGTGTGCCCGCAGCGGACGGACCCCGGGGTCGTCGCTGCCGCCGGCCACAGCTACCAGCCGAGGGCGCCACGGCCGCTGGATCTCCTCGTCGAAGTCCAGCACCTCCTGCTGCACACACCCCATGACCTGTCCTCCCGTTCCTTGGCGTGGACTCGTCGAACATGCGTTCGATTCGAACTGCTGTTCGATGTCTACCGGAGACGTCCGACGAAAGCCACAGGACACGTCCCCACTTCGAACATGTGTTTGATCGAAGGGCTCCGGCGCGCTACCGTCCGTCCGACGGACACAGACGCTGCGCGAGCAGCGGAGAAGGAGGCGACGTGGCGGAGAAGAGCGGGAAGGCGGGCGGCCGCAGGGCAGCCGGGGACGCCACCGCGGGCACCGAGTCGGCCACCGTGCGCTCGTTCCCGGATCGGGAGGCCGACGGCGACGGCCTCACCCAGCGGCAGCGCCGCGTGCTGGAGGTCATCCGCGACTCGATCGAGCGCCGCGGGTATCCCCCCTCCGTCCGGGAGATCGGTGAGGCTGTCGGGCTGTCGTCCGCGTCCTCGGTCGCCCACCAGCTGTCGGTGCTGCAGAAGAAGGGCTGGCTGCGGCGCGACCCCAACCGCCCCCGGGCCCTCGACGTGCGTCTGCCGGGCGACAGCCCGCACGCCGCCGCCGTGTCGGACCTCGCGGCCGGCGCGGAGAACCAGGGATCAGCGCCGACGTACGTGCCGCTGGTCGGCCGGATCGCCGCCGGTGGCCCGGTGCTCGCCGAGCAGGCCGTGGAGGACGTCTTCCCGCTCCCCCGCGAGCTCGTCGGCGAGGGCACTTTGTTCATGCTCAAGGTCGTCGGTGACTCGATGGTCGACGCCGCGATCTGCGACGGCGACTGGGTGGTCGTCCGGCAGCAGCCCACCGCCGAGAACGGCGAGATCGTCGCCGCGATGATCGACGGCGAGGCGACGGTGAAGACCTACAAGCGGCGCGACGGCCACGTGTGGCTGATGCCCCACAACGCCGCGTACGACCCCATCCCGGGCGACGATGCGTCGGTGCTCGGCCGGGTCGTCAGCGTGCTGCGGCGGATCTGAGACCACCCGAGACGCGGGTCGCCGTCCCTCGAGTCACCGACTCAGGGACGGCGCTCCGCGGGGCGGCGGTGCGAGGAATCTCGTCGCAACTTCCCGCCGATCCAGACGACGACGGTAGCCACTGCGGCCGCTATCAGCGCATTGGTGATCGGCGAGAGCCCTGACCGGCCGAGGTCGGTCAGGCTCGGCGCCGGCCCCTCGACGGGTGTGGTCATCGAAGCCACGGTCTCGGCCGCGAGCGGGACGACGGTCACCTCGCTCGGCAGTCCCTCGCTGGCCACGAGCAGGTTCCGGTTGTCCGCCGCGAAGCTGATCGCCTCCCCCTGCGGGGAGTCCGGGAGCGGGATCCGCACCGGCGCCGCGGCGAACGCCGTGGGGATGTCGGATCCGCTCAGCGTCCAGACGTAGGCGTCGGTGTACGTGCGCAGGGCGAAGGCGCTGCCGTCCCGGGCGACCGCTCCCCCGGTGACGAGGAGCTGGCCGGCCTGCCCGACGGGACCGCCGGCGGTTCCGGTGAACGTCATGTTCACCGCGGCCGCCCGAGCCAGCGCCACCGTTCCGCCGTCCACCAGGGGGGACGCCGGCGTGTACACGCCACTCGCGCCCAGGATCTCCTTGGTGACGAGGTACGGCGTCCCGTCCGGCGCCAGCAGGAGCGCCTCGGCGTCGTGCGGGCCGTCGGGATAGGTGAGCCGGTAGACGCTGGTCGTGCCGTCGGGCCGCAGCGCTATCAGCGCGACCGTCGGGCGGTTCGCGTTGTTGTCTCCGGTGTCGGCCAGCCACACGGTGCCGTCCGCGGCGACGGCCAGGTCCTCGGGGTCGTACGGGTCGACCGCTGCGGTGTGCACGTCGCCGACCTGACAGGCGGCGTCCAGGAGGAAGACCGACACCTGCTCCCCGCCGTCGTTGATCGCGACCATCTGGTCGTCGACGGCGACGAGGCCGGAGAGCTCCGCCAGCCGGGGATCGGTGACCTGGCACTGCGCCGTCGGCCCGGCGACCTCGGCGGACGCGGGCACGGGGCAGCCGAGGACGAGGGCGGCACCGAGGACACTCCCCGACGCCAGCAGTCGCCCCCGCGAGCCGCTACGCGGTCTGCCGGCCTGCTCGGGCACGTACCCAGCGTGACAGAACGGCTGCGTCCAGTGCGTGAACCACGCCCAACAGCAGGACACCGACACAGGCGCCCACCACGGCGTCGGTGACCCAGTGGTAGTCCAGGGAGATCATGGCCAGCCCGGTGATGACCGGCCCGGCGATGCTCAGGAACCAGAACGCCCGCTGCACGCGCACGGGCAGTCCGTACTCGACGGCCTGCCAGCGCGCGACCCCCCACATCAGGACCGCGTTGGCGACGTGCCCCGACGGGAACGACGCGCCGTCGTCGTGGAAGAAGAAGGAGCCCGGGAACCCGGGTGCCGTACGGCCGGTGCCGTGCTTGATCGCGTAGACCACCAGCGTGAGCAGGGCGAGCGCGAGCAGGACCCGCACCAGCGGCAACCGGGTGTGGCGGCGCCAGGCGAGGTAGCCGACGAGGACCGCGAGCACGGCCAGGATCGCCACGCGGCCGCCCAGTTGGGTCAGCACCCACACGACCGGGAATGCGACGGAGTTCTGCAGGTCCCAGTCGCTGATCACCTCGGAGACCTGCAGATCCATCTGCTCGAGCCAGCCGCGGGTCAGCAGGTCGGCGGTGACCAGGGAGCCGACCACGAGGGCGAGGGCCATTGCCCACCAGGCCGGCCGACCGGCCGAGACCACGGAGGTCTTCTCGGGCGTGCCGGCGTCCCTGATCACGCCGCTCGTCACCGGGTCACCGTACCGGGCCGTGACCTGACCGTGATCGGAGCGACGGGGTGGACACCCGGCGTCACCCGACCGGGACGGCGAACTCCTCGAGGGTGGCCGCCAGCGCGCCGTCCACCCGGGCGGTCAGCCGCGTACCCGACTCCTCGTGCCGCTCCTCGAGCACCTCGCCGTCGCGGTGGACCCGCGCCACGAGATCGCCCCGGTCGTAAGGGACGAGCACGTCGACGTCGACGTCCGGGTGCGGCAGGCGGCTGGCGATCAGGTCGCGGAGGGTGTCGATGCCGACGCCGGTCTTGGCCGATATCCACACCGCGCCGGGGAGTGCCTGGCGAAGCGACAGCACGTCGTCCTCGGTCATGGCGTCGACCTTGTTGACGACGATGACCTCGGGGACGCTCGCCGCGTCGATCTCGCCGAGCACCACCCGGACGGCGTCGATCTGGCCCAGCGGGTCGGGATCGGATCCGTCGACGACGTGCAGCAGCAGGTCCGACGCCGCGACCTCCTCCAGGGTGGAGCGGAACGCGTCCACCAGCTGGTGGGGCAGGTGACGGACGAAGCCGACGGTGTCGGTCAGCGTGTACTCGCGGCCGTCGGGCGACTCCGCCCGGCGCACGGTGGGGTCCAGTGTGGCGAACAGGGCGTTCTCCACCAGCACGCCCGCGCCGGTCAGCGCGTTCAGCAGGCTGGACTTGCCGGCGTTGGTGTAGCCGGCGATCGCCACGCTGGGCACGGCGTTGCGGTCACGGCTCGACCGCTGGGTCGCCCGTGCGGTCGCCATGCCGGCGATCTCGCGGCGCAGCTTGCTCACGCGCGAGCGGATCCGGCGCCGGTCGGTCTCGATCTTCGTCTCACCCGGACCGCGGGTTCCGATGCCGCCACCCCCGGCGACGCGGCCACCGGCCTGGCGGGACAGCGACTCACCCCAGCCGCGCAGTCGCGGCAGCATGTACTGCATCTGCGCGAGCTCGACCTGGGCCTTGCCCTCCCGGCTGCTGGCGTGCTGGGCGAAGATGTCGAGGATCAGCGCCGTCCGGTCGACGACCTTGACCTTGAGGACCTTCTCCAGCTGGTTGAGCTGGCCCGGCGTCAGCTCGCCGTCGCAGATCACCGTGTCGGCGCCGGTCGCCGCGACGATGTCGCGGATCTCGATCGCCTTGCCCGAGCCCACGTAGGTCGCTGCATCGGGCCGGTCCCGGCGCTGGCTGACCGCCTCGAGCACCTCCGAGCCGGCGGTCTCCGCCAGCGCGGCGAGCTCGGCGAGCGATCGGTCGGCGTCGAGCTGCGTGCCCTCGGTCCACACCCCGACGAGCACGACGCGCTCCAGTCGGAGCTGGCGGTACTCGACCTCGGTGACGTCGGCGAGCTCGGTGGAGAGTCCGTTCACGCGCCGCAGCGCCCCGCGGGCCTCCAGGTCATAGGAACCGCTGGTGTCGTCGGGCTCGTCCCACTGCCCGGTCGGGGCAGGGCGGGTCTTCTCGTCGAACGGCACGGGATCGGGGGCGGTCGTCATCGTCTCCAGAGTTGCACGCCCCAGCGGCTGGGGCACCTGAGTTGTCATCACCGGGTGCAACGCATCCCACGTCCGAGTGCATCCCGCATTCGTACGGGTAGGTGCACACGGACGCATCCACTCGACGAGGAGGTTCCATGAGCGAGTCCGGATCCAGCAGTCGGAGCTCCGACGAGGAGATGGATGACCCGGGTCGCGACCCCAAGGGCCTCGATCCGCCGCGCAATCCCTTCGGCGGCGGGCCCGACCAGGACAGCGGCCGCGGTGAGCCGAAGGGCAGCCCGGGGACCGAGGGCCAGTCGATGATGCCGGAGGCGCCGACCGAGGACGACGACCGCGCCTGACGGTCAGCCGGCGAGCCACTCCGCGCACAGCGCACCGGTCGAGACGATCACGGCCGGGCCCGTGAGGACCGTCGTCCCCTCGTCGACCCGCACCGACAAGCGGCCGCCGGGGACGTCGACGATGACGGTCCCCGAGGTCCGGCCGTCGGCCACCAGGCCCGCGTAGGCCGCCGCGCAGGCGCCGGTCCCGCAGGAGCGGGTCTCCCCCACCCCGCGCTCGAACACCCGGAGCCGGATGTGCTCGCCGGGCTCCACCACGTTGATCACCTCGACGTTCACCCCCTCGGGGAAGAGCGCCGCGTCGAAGGAGGGTGCCGCCGAGAGGTCGAGCGAGTCGACGTCGACCTCGGTCAGGCAGGCCAGGTGCGGGTTGCCCATCGACACCGCCAGGCCGGCGAAGGCCCGGCCCGACAGGCGCGCCTCGCCCTCGCCGAACGGACGGGTCGGGCCCATGTCGACCCAGTAGGCACCGTCGGGGGTCGCACCCACGCGCCGGGGACCGCCGCGGGTCCCGACCAGGACGCCGGCCTCGCAGGCGGACCGGTCCAGCAGTCCCTCGGTGACGAGGACGTGCAGGAAGAGCCGGATGCCGTTGCCGCACATCTCCGCGTGCGACCCGTCGGCGTTCCGGTGGTCCATGAACCACTCGCAGCGGTCGAGGGTCTCGCCCAGGACCTCCGGGGCGTCGGGCACATGGACCGAGCGGACGACGCGCAGGACGCCGTCGCCGCCGAGTCCCGCGCGGCGGTCGCACAGCCGGCGGACCATCGCCGCGTCGAGCCGGGAATCCGGCCACACGTCACCGTCGGGGTCGGGCAGCACGACGAAGTCGTTCTCGGTGCCGTGCCCGAGGAGCACCCGCGGACCGGTCTGGGAGTTCACGCCTGAATCGTACGGTCGGTGATCATCGAGGTGACGGCGTCGACGAGGGCGGTGCGGCCCGCGTCGAACCAGGTGAGCGCCGGATCGCGCCGGAACCAGGACCGCTGGCGGCGGACGAACCGGCGGGTGGTGCTCACGGTCCGCTCGCGCGCCTCGTCGGCGGTGAGGGTGCCGTCGAACTGGGCCAGCACCTGGGCGTAGCCGAGCGCGCGGGACGCGGTGGGGCCCTCGCGCAGGCCGTCGGCTGCCAGCGCGGCGACCTCGTCGACGAAGCCGGCCGCCCACATGCGGTCCACGCGGAGCGCGATCCGCTCGTCGAGCTCGGCGGGTTCGCGGTCCAGGCCGACGACGACGGACGGATAGTGCGGCCGGGGCGCGGGCAGCTGGGCACGGAAGGGCTCGCCGGTGAGCTCGATGACCTCCAGTGCTCGCACGATCCGCCGTCCGTTGCTCGGCAGGACGGCGGCCGCGGCGGCCGGGTCGAGCCGGGCCAGCCGGTCGTGCATCGAGGCCGGGCCGACGGCGGTGAGCTCCTCCTCCAGCCGCGCCCGGAGCGCCGCGTCGGTGCCGGGGAAGTCCAGCTCGTCGAGGACCGCGCGCACGTACAGGCCGGACCCGCCCACCAGGAGCGGGATCGTCCCGGCCGTCCGCAGCCGGTCGATCTCGGCGCGGGCCAGGTCCCGGTACCCGGCGACGGAGGCGGCCTCGCGGACGTGCCAGAGGTCGAGGAGGTGGTGCGGCACGCCGCCCCGCTCGGCGGCGTCGGGCTTCGCCGTCCCGATGTCCATGCCGCGGTAGAGCTGCATCGAGTCGGCGTTGACCACCTCGCCGCCGAGGCGCCGGGCCAGGGCGACCGCGAGCGCGGTCTTGCCGGTGGCGGTCGGGCCGACGACGGCGACGACCGGGGGCGGGGAGCTCATGCGGCGGTCCAGTCGGCGACCAGGTAGCCCACCCCGAACGGTGCGGCGTCCAGGAGGAGGTGGGCGGTCACGGCCCGGCCGGTCAGCGCGGCGCCGACCGCCTGCCAGGTCCGGGTCCCCGCCGCGAGGAGTCGCTCCCCCTCGCCGAGGTCGAGTGCCGCCAGCGCAGCCGCGTCCCCGGAGGCGAGGGCCGCGGCCACCGTGGCGTCGAAGGGCGCGGCGGCGTCGTCCAGATATCCGGGGGCCTTCACCGTGCGCCGGGCCGAGCCGTCGCCCATGGCGAGGATCCCGAGCGGACCGGGCAGATCCCGGACCAGCTGACCGAGGTCCGCCGGGCCGACGCCGACGCGGGTGCCGGCGAAGCCGGCCTCGTCGAGCAGCCAGGCGCCGATGGTGTGCGCGAGGGCAAGGTTGCGCCCGCCAGGCCGCACCCGCTCGGCGAACGCGATCTCCAGATCGACGCCGAATCCCCGCAGGTCGCCTCTGTCACCGGCCCCGAAGCGGACCCCGGGAGCCGGCCCGCCGCCGACCACGACCACCACCTCGGGCCGCGCCGCCAGCATCCGGCCGACCGCCTCGGCGCATGCCCGCCTCAGCTCCGCGGTCTCGGGCGCCGCCCGCCCCTCGACGCCGGGAAGGAGCAGAGGGGGCGACGGACAGAAGGCGACGGCGACCGTCGCGCGGGCATCCCGCGCCGGCAGCCCTGAGGGAACGGCGATCACAGCAGCAGTCTCCCGGATGCGACGTGGGACACTGCCGGACGTGTCGAGCACGGACAACCCCCTCTGGGGGGCGCAGCAGGCCTCTCCGCCGATTGTGGAGAACCAGGACGCAAGCAGCCCGGAGGCGGTGAACGAGGAAACACCCGCCCCCGGGGTCGCCGGCCCCGAAGCGGTCACGCCGGACGCGGGCACTCCGGCGGCGCCGTCCCCCGGCGACGCCGAACTGGCCGACCCCACCACGGACGCGGTCGTGCCAGAGCCGGCGGCAGCCTCCGTGGCAGAGCCCGTCGCAGAGCCCGTCGCAGAGCCCGTCGCAGAGCCCGTCGCAGAACCCATCCCAGAGCCGGCCGCAGAGCCTGCCGCTGAGCCCGAGGCACCGACCGGGAAGCACGCAGCCCCTGACGCGGAGCACGAGACACCGGTCGCGATGCCGGAGAGCCCGAGCGGGAAGCACGAGGCCCCCGCCGGCGCTCCCGCTCCCGCGCTCGCCACCCCCAGGCCCGTCCCGCGCCCGATGGCGCCCCGGCCGCCGGTGCCGTCCCCAGCCCCGGCCGCCGCCCCCGCTGCCCCGGTCGAGGTCCCCGCGGCCGAGGTGAGCGACCCGTCGCTCTGGGGCCGGGTCGACGAGGAGGGCACCGTCTACGTCCGCACGGCCGAGGGCGAACGGGCCGTCGGCAACTGGCAGGCAGGCGAGCCCGCTGCCGGGCTGGCGCACTACGGCCGCCGCTACGACGACCTCGCCACCGAGGTGTCCCTGCTCGAGGCGCGGCTGAAGGCGCACACCGGCAACCCCGGCGAGATCAAGAACAAGGCGCAGGTGCTCGCGGAGTCGATCCCCACGGCGGCCGCCGTCGGTGACCTCGACGGTCTCGCCGCCCGGGCCCGGGCCATGGTCGACACGGCCGACTCCGCGGCCGCCGAGTCCCGCGCGGAGAAGCAGGCGGCGCGCGCGGGGCAGATCGCCCGCAAGGAGGCGCTCGCCGCCGAGGCCGAGCAGATCGCCGCGGAGTCCACGGCGTGGAAGGCGGCCGGAGACCGGCTCAAGACGATCGTCGAGGAGTGGAAGACGATCCGCGGGATCGACCGCAAGACCGACGAGGCGCTGTGGACCCGGTTCGCCGCGGCCCGCGACGCGTTCGGTCGCCGGCGGGGTGCGCACTTCGCCTCGCTCGACGCCCAGCGTGGCGAGGCACGCTCGGCCAAGCAGGACCTCATCAAGGAGGCCCAGAAACTGGCCACCTCCACCGACTGGGGCCCGACCAGTGCCGCCATGCGGGCGCTCATGGACCGCTGGAAGGCCGTGCCGCGCACCGGGCGCGACGGCGACGACGACCTGTGGAAGGAGTTCCGCGCCGCGCAGGACGTCTTCTTCGCCGCCCGCACCGACTCGGACAAGAAGCGCACGGGTGAGGAGCAGTCCAACCAGCAGCAGAAGGAAGAGCTGCTGGCCGAGGCCGAGCGGCTCGATCCCACCACCGATCTGCGGGGCGCCCAGAACGCGCTGCGCAAGATCCAGGAGCGCTACGACGCGATCGGTCACGTGCCGCGCGGTGCCATGCGCTCGCTCGAGGACCGCATGCAGGCCGTGGAGCAGAAGGTCCGTGGCGCCACCGACAACTCTCGCGCCCGGTCCGCCCCCGAGAACCCGATGGTGACCTCGATGCGCGCCGCCGTCACCAAGGCCGAGGAACAGCTCACCAAGGCCGAGACCGCGGGCGACGAGCGGCGGATCGAGGAGGCGCAGGCCAACCTCGCCACCCGGCGCGAGTGGCTGGCCGAGGCCGAGAAGTCCGCCTCCCGGCGCTGAGTCAGGCGGGGGCGCCGACCTGCGGCATCCCGAGCAGGATGCCGGGCGTCGAGGGGCGGGTGCCCGCCTCCGAGGCGTCCCCGGCCCGGGTCCGGCGGTGCGCGAGGAGCGCGCCGTCGGCGACCAGGAAGTGCGGCTTCGCCTCGGTCACCACGGTCTCGACGACGTCGCCCGGACGGACGCCGTCCGCACCCGTGAAGTGCACGAGCCGGCCGTCCCGGGCTCGGCCGGACAGCCGGCCGGTGGCCTTGTCCTTGCTGCCCTCGCCCGCGGCGACCAGCAGTTCGACCTGCCGGCCGACGAGCGCCCGGTTCTCCGACCAGCTGATCTCGTCCTGCAGCGCGGTCAGCCGCAGGTAGCGCTCCTGGACGACGTCCTTGGGCAGCTGCCCGTCCATCTCGGCGGCCGGGGTCCCGGGACGCTTGGAGTACTGGAAGGTGAAGGCGCTGGCGAACCGCGCCTGCCGGACGACGTCGATGGTCTGCTGGAAGTCGGCCTCGGTCTCGCCGGGGAAGCCCACGATGATGTCGGTGGTGATCGCGGCGTCGGGCATCGCTGCCCGGACCCGGTCGACGATCCCGAGGTAGCGCTCCTGCCGGTAGCCGCGACGCATCCGGCGCAGCACGTCGTCCGATCCCGACTGCAGCGGCATGTGCAGCTGGTGGCAGACCGCCGGCGTCTCGGCCATCGCCGCGATGACGTCGTCGGTGAACTCGCGGGGATGCGGGCTGGTGAACCGGACGCGCTCGAGGCCGTCGATGGCACCGGCTGCGCGGAGCAGGTCGGCGAACGCGCCGCGGTCGCGGAACTCCACGCCGTAGGCGTTCACGTTCTGGCCGAGCAGGGTCACCTCGAGCACGCCCTGGTCGACCAGCGCCTGCACCTCGGCCAGGATCTCGCCGGGACGGCGGTCCTTCTCCGTGCCGCGCAGCGACGGGACGATGCAGAACGTGCACGTGTTGTTGCAACCGACACTGATCGAGACCCAGCCCGAGTAGGCGGAGTCGCGCTTGGCCGGCAGGGTCGACGGGAAGACCTCGAGGGACTCGACGATCTCCACCTGGGCCTCGGCGTTGTGGCGGGCGCGGTCGAGCAGGGCCGGCAGTGAGCCGACGTTGTGCGTGCCGAAGACGACGTCGACCCAAGGGGCGCGACGGACGATCTCGCCGCGGTCCTTCTGCGCCAGGCACCCGCCGACCGCGATCTGCATGCCGGGGCGGGCGTCCTTCACCGGCCGCAGGTGCCCGAGGTTGCCGTAGAGGCGGTTGTCCGCGTTCTCCCGGACCGCGCAGGTGTTGAGGACGACGACGTCCGCGTCGTCCCCCTCCGGCGCGGCGGTGTAGCCGGCCTGTTCCAGCAGGCCGGACAGGCGCTCGCTGTCGTGCACGTTCATCTGGCACCCATAGGTACGCACCCGATAGGTGCGCGCCGGGGCCGAGGGGAAGCTGCTCATGTCAGCACCGAGAGTACGGCGCCGCCTCCGGCGCACTCCGGCCGCCGAACGTTGTCGAACCGTTGCCCTGACCGGGAACTCTGCCGATCCCGGGCCGATCCGTTACGCCTTCGTGATGGGGTGGACCGCTGAGCGACCCCCGCCGCCCATAGGGTCTGCCGGTGACCAGTTCGAACGGAGAGCCTCTCGTCCGGCTGTCGGGCGTCAACAAGTGGTTCGGCGAACTTCATGTCCTGCAGGACATCGACCTGCAGATCGCCCGCGGAGAGGTCGTCGTCGTCATCGGGCCGTCGGGCTCCGGGAAGTCGACGCTCTGCCGCACGATCAACCGCCTGGAGTCGATCGAGAAGGGCGAGATCGCCATCGACGGGGTCAAGCTCCCCGACGAGGGCAAGCAGCTCGCCCGCCTGCGCAGCGACGTCGGCATGGTGTTCCAGAGCTTCAACCTTTTCGCCCACAAGACGATCCTGCAGAACGTCACCCTCGGCCCCATCAAGGTCCGGGGGACGTCGAAGGCCGACGCCGAGAAGCGCGCGCGAGAACTCCTCGAACGCGTCGGCGTCAGCGCACAGGCCGACAAGTACCCGGCCCAGCTGTCCGGCGGCCAGCAGCAGCGGGTCGCCATCGCGCGTGCACTGGCGATGGACCCGAAGGTCATGCTGTTCGACGAGCCGACGTCCGCCCTCGACCCCGAGATGATCAACGAGGTCCTCGAGGTGATGATCGGGCTCGCCCGGGACGGCATGACGATGGTCGTCGTCACGCACGAGATGGGCTTCGCCCGCCGT
This sequence comes from Blastococcus sp. CT_GayMR16, assembly GCF_004570875.1. Lineage (GTDB taxonomy): Bacteria > Actinomycetota > Actinomycetes > Mycobacteriales > Geodermatophilaceae > Blastococcus_B. Next base: position 75,322 of record NZ_SPQK01000015.1, read on the forward strand.
GCGGCCAACCGGGTCGTCTTCATGGACGGCGGCCGGATCGTCGAGTCCGCCGACCCGGAGACGTTCTTCACCAACCCGACGTCGGACCGCGCCAAGGACTTCCTGTCCAAGATCCTCAACCACTGACCGAAGGGAATCCCCATGCGCATCACCCGCTACGCCGCCCTGGCCGCGGCCGCCGGCCTGCTCCTGGCCGGCTGTGCCAGCGAGGCCGGCAACCAGGCCGAGGACGCCGCCGAGAACACCGCCGCCGTCGAGACCGACGTCAGCTTCGACGCCGGCACCACGATGGCTCGGCTGAACGAGGCCGGCGCCATCACGATCGGCACGAAGTTCGACCAGCCCGGGTTCGGCCTGCTGAACCCGCAGACCGGCAACCCCGAGGGCTTCGACGTCGAGATCGCCACGCTCGTCGCGGCGAAGCTCGGGATCGACGCCGAGGACATCACGTGGACCGAGACCGTGTCGGCGAACCGTGAGCCGTTCATCCAGAACGGTCAGGTCGACATCGTCGTGGCGACCTACACGATCAACGACACCCGCAAGCAGGTCGTCGACTTCGCCGGCCCGTACTACGAGGCCGGCCAGGACATCATGGTCGCCAAGGGCAACCCGGACGACATCGCCGGACCGGACGACCTCGCCGGCAAGACGGTCTGCTCGGTCGAGGGCTCGACCCCGGCCCAGAACATCCGGACCAACTACCCGCAGGCGCAGCTCACCACCTACGACGTGTACTCCAAGTGCGCCGACGACCTGCGCAACGGCAACGTGCAGGCCGTGACCACCGACAACGTCATCCTCACCGGTCTGATCGCCGGGAGCCCCGACGACTTCGAGCTGGTCGGCGAGACCTTCACCAAGGAGCCGTACGGCATCGGCCTGAAGCTGGGCGACACGGAGTTCCGCAACTTCATCAACGACGTGCTCGAGGAGGCCTTCGAGGACGGCGCCTGGGCCGAGGCGTGGGACAAGACCGCCGGCGACATCAGCGGCACCGAGGCTCCCGAGCCGCCGAAGGTCAACCGCTACTGACGCAACCGTCCGGTGGGGAGTCGGGTGCTCCCGGCTCCCCACCGGACCACGCCCCTGAACTGATGCCCGTGAACTGACCCGAGAGGAGGTGGCATGTCCTTCCTGGCCGACAACTTCCCGCTCTTGCGGGACGCCTTCCTGACGACCCTGTCGCTGGCCGTCGTGAGCGGCATCTGCGCCCTCGTCATCGGGACGCTCCTGACCGCGATGCGGGTGAGCCCGGTCGCTCCCCTGCGCGGGGCGGCCACCTTCTACGTCGAGATCTTCCGCAACACCCCGCTGACCGTGGTGTTCTTCTTCCTCGCGTTCGGAATCGTCGAGATCGACCTGCAGTTCCCGACGCGGTTCATCACCGCCGTCGCGGCCCTGGCGCTCTACACGGCGGCGTTCGTCTCCGAGGCGCTGCGGTCGGGCATCAACTCGGTGCCGCCGGGTCAGGCGGAGGCCGCGCGGGCGCTCGGCCTGGACTTCCGCCAGACGCTGGGCACCATCGTCCTGCCGCAGGCCTTCCGGACCGTCGTCCCGCCGCTGGGCAACGTCTGGATCGCCCTGGCGAAGAACACCTCGATCGCCGCCGGCTTCGCGGTCACGGAACTGACCGCCGCGCTGCAGCGGCTCACGAACGAGAACGCGAACCAGCTGCTGCTGGTCTTCCTGGCGATCGTGGTCGCGTACCTGGTCATCACCCTGCCGTCGGCCTGGTTGATCGGCGTCATCGAGCGACGGACGGCGATCCTCCGATGACCACCTCGAGCGTCCTCTTCGACGTCCCCGGACCGCGCGCACGGCGGCGTCACCGGATCGGTTCGCTCATCGGCGGCCTCGTGGTGCTCGCGCTGATCGGCGTGGCGCTGTGGCGGCTGGGCGCCAACGGCCAGCTCGACCCGGCGCGCTGGTCGGTCCTGTTCGACCCGAACAGCGGCGTGCCCCAGGCGCTGGGCACCGCGCTGGTCAACACGCTGAAGGTCGCCGCCGTCGGCATGGTGGGCGCCACCGTCCTCGGGGCTCTCCTCGCCTTCGGGCGCCTGTCGGACCACGCCTGGGTCCGGGTACCGGTCACCGCGGTCATCGAGTTCTTCCGGGCCGTCCCGCTGCTGATCCTGATCCTGTTCTGCCTGCTCTACCTGCCCACGATCGGGCTGCGGATCGGCGCCTTCGGTGCGCTGGCCCTGGGCCTGACGCTCTACAACATGGCGGTCCTGGCCGAGATCTTCCGTGCCGGCCTCCTGTCGGTGGACCGCGGGCAGCGGGAAGCGGCCTTCGCGATCGGCATGCGCAAGTGGCAGGTCATGACCGTGGTCCTGCTGCCGCAGGCCGTCCGGCGCATGCTCCCGGTGCTCATCGCCCAGCTGGTCGTCCTGCTCAAGGACTCCTCGCTCGGCTTCATCGTCGGATACTTCGAGCTGCTGCGTCAGGCCCGCAGCCTGGTGGAGTTCTTCAACTTCCGCTTCGGCGACCTGTACACGTTCCAGCTCTACGTCGCCGCCGCTGTCATCTACATCGTCGTCAACGTGCTGCTGTCGACGCTGGCCCGCTACGTCGAACGGCGGACGCGCCGGAACATGAAGACGGCCGCCACCGAGGACGTGGAACTGCCCGCCGATGTGCAGATGGGTGGCGGTGGCGGAATAGCCACCCCCTGAACCACCCGCCCCATCCCGGCGCGTCGCGCGCGACACGCCGTTCCCTCATCCGAGACTGACCCCCACCATGGAGACGATGCACGCCGCTGGGCGGCGCTCCCTGCCTCCCGTGCCCCGGCCTGCCCCGGATCGCGCGGCCGAGCCGGTGGTCAACGAGGCCGAGACCGACCGCTTCCGGCCCGTGGACGTCGCTGCCGTCGACGCCGCCGCACGCGAGTCCGACGCTGCGCAGCAGTTCGTGGAGCGCCTGCGTTCGGCGGCGGCCGATTTCGCCACCGCGGCCGGGGCGGAGTCCGCGGTCGTGCGCGAGGCGGTGCCGCCGGCCCGCCACCGCCGCTCCCGGTGCCGCGTCGTCCTGCGCTACGCCGACGGGACGGAAGCCGACGTCACCTTCCTCGGCCCGGCCGGCGAGCCGTCCCCGTCCCGGCACGGTCTGGACCGTCAGATCCGGCGCTGGCTGGGCGACGGCCAGCGGCGCGACGACGCCTGGCTGGTGGCCGACCCGGACTCCTGCGACGGCGTGGCGGTCGACGTGACCGCATGGGTCGCCGCGAGCTGAGCCACGGCGGGTTCCCGCCCTCCCCGACTGCGTTCGCCGTCGGGTTTCCCTCCTGCTCCTGATGGTCCACGATGAGCGTGCCGCTCGGAGTTCTGGGGGCGGCACGGGATCCGCAGAGTCGCGCGCAGCGCGAGAGGACCGGGGGCGCTGATGTCCGCCACAGTTCGGCAGCACATGGCTCGCGCGTCGACGGCGGCGCGGGCATGACCGCGATCGCCCCGCAGCCCATCGTCAGCCGGCCGAGCCCGGCGCACATCGCCGTCAAGGGCTCGCGGCTGTCGAACCTGCTGCGGACGACCGATCACAAGACGATCGGCCTGATGTACCTGACCGCGTCGTTCGTGTTCTTCATCCTCGGCGGCCTGATGGCCATGCTCATGCGGGCCGAGCTGGGGCAGCCGGGCATGCAGTTCCTGTCGCCGGAGCAGTACAACCAGCTGTTCACGATGCACGGCACGCTCATGCTGCTGATGTTCGCGACCCCGCTGTTCTTCGCATTCGGCAACCTGATCATGCCGCTGCAGATCGGCTCCCCCGACGTCGCCTTCCCGCGGCTGAACGCGCTGTCGTTCTGGCTGTTCCTCTTCGGCAGCACGATGGTCGTCTCCGGGTTCTTCACCCCCGGCGGGGCGGCCGACTTCGGCTGGACGGCCTACACGCCGCTGTCCGATGTCACCAACTCCCCCGGTGTCGGCGGGAACCTGTGGGCCGCCGGCCTGGCCGTCAGCGGCCTGGGCACGATCCTCGGTGGCGTCAACTTCATCACCACGATCGTCTGCCTGCGCGCGCCCGGCATGACCATGTTCCGGATGCCGATCTTCGTCTGGAACACCCTGATCACCAGCGTCCTGGTTCTGCTGGCCTTCCCGATCCTCACCGCCGCGCTGCTGGCCCTGCTGGCCGACCGCAACCTCGGGGCCCTCATCTACTCCCGGGAGAACGGGGGCGCGCTCCTGTGGCAGCACCTCTTCTGGTTCTTCGGCCATCCCGAGGTCTACATCATCGCGCTGCCGTTCTTCGGCATCATCACCGAGATCATCCCGGTGTTCAGCCGCAAGCCCCTGTTCGGCTACAAGGGCATGGTCGGCGCGACGATGATGATCGGCTTCCTGTCGCTGGCCGTCTGGGCGCACCACATGTACGCGACCGGCGCGGTGCTGCTGCCGTTCTTCGCGTTCCTGACCTATCTGATCGCCGTGCCGACGGGGCTGAAGTTCTTCAACTGGATCGGCACGATGTGGCGGGGCCAGCTGAGCTTCGAGACGCCGATGCTGTGGTCGATCGGCTTCATGGTCACGTTCCTTCTCGGCGGCCTCACGGGCGTGCTCCTCGCGAGTCCCCCGCTGGACTGGCACGTCTCGGACACGTACTTCGTGGTGGCGCACTTCCACTACGTCGTCTTCGGCACCGTGGTCTTCGCGGCCAACGCCGGCGTCGCGTTCTGGTTCCCGAAGATCTGCGGCCGGATGCTCGACGAGAAGCTGGGGAAGCTGCAGTTCTGGATGACGTTCATCGGGTTCCACGGCACCTTCCTCATCCAGCACTGGCTGGGTAGCGAGGGCATGCCGCGGCGGTACGCCGACTACCGCCCGGACGACGGCTTCACCACGCTGAACGTGATCTCGACGATCTTCGCGTTCGTGCTCGGTGCTTCGATCCTGCCGTTCCTCTACAACGTGGTGAAGTCGTGGAAGTACGGTCGGCTGGCCCTGGTCGACGACCCGTGGGGGCACGGGAACTCGCTGGAATGGGCGACCTCGTCGCCGCCGCCGCGGCACAACTTCCTGGAGATCCCGCGGATCCGGTCCGAGCGGCCCGCCTTCGAGGCGCACTACCCGCACCTGCTGGAGCGGCTGCAGATGGAGGCCCATGCGGGCAAGGGGCACACCCCCTACGCCGACAACGTCGTCGACTCCTCGAGCGGTCCGCGTCAGGGCCCGCGGGACCCCGACCCGACCTGACCGAGGGCCCCCTCCTCCCCACCCCCTGCACGCTCGGGGCCGTGCCCTGGAGGGGGCCTAGGGCAGCAGGGCGTCCTCGTCGAGGTCGTCGAACTCGGGCACCGCTGCGTCGTCCGCGGCGGCGCTGTCGAGCGCCTCGCGGATGACGGCGGCCGCCATCCCGCCGTTGTATCCCTTGCGGGCGAGCATGCCCATCAGCCGACGGGTGGCGGTGGCGCGGTCCAGGCGCCGCATGCCGGGCACCTTGCGCTCGACGAGCCGCTGAGCCGCAGCCCGCTCGTCCTCGTCGTCGACGGTGTCGACGGCCGCTGCGGCGACCTCCGCGTCGACCCCCTTGGCGCGCAGCTCGGAGCTGAGCGCGCGCCGGGCCAGCCCGCGGCCGGCCTGGCGCGAACTCACCCAGGCCCGGGCGTAGGCGGCGTCATCGATCAGTCCCACCTCGGTGTAGCGGTCGAGGACCGCCTCCGCCGCCTCCTCGGGCACGCCCTTCTTGGCGAGCAGGTCGGCCAGTTGCTGGCGGGTCTTCGGCGTCCCGGTGAGGGCCCGGAGGCAGATCCCGCGGGCAACGGACTCCGGGTCGGCCATCTCGTCCTCCGGCGACCCCGGTACGACGTCCGGGTTCAGGGGATCGTCGTCCGGGGTGGCCGCTGCCCGCCGCGGACCCGAGCCGAAGCTGGATCGTTGACGGCGGGGAGACGGCCGGCCGGTCATCGGGCGGCTCAGAAGTCGGTGGGCGCAGCGGGGGCCGCGGGCGCGTCGAGCGTGGCGCCGATCCCCAGCTTCTCCTTGATCTTCTTCTCGATCTCGTCGGCGAGGTCGGGGTTGTCCTTCAGGAAGTTGCGGGAGTTCTCCTTGCCCTGGCCGAGCTGGTCACCGTCGTAGGTGTACCAAGCGCCGGACTTCTTGACGAAGCCCTGCTCGACCCCGACGTCGATGAGGCCGCCCTCACGGCTGAAGCCCTGGCCCCAGAGGATGTCGAGCTCCGCCTGCTTGAACGGCGCGGCCACCTTGTTCTTGACGACCTTGATGCGCGTGCGGCTGCCGACCGCGTCGGTGCCCTGCTTCAGGGTCTCGATGCGCCGGACGTCGAGGCGGACGGAGGAGTAGAACTTCAGCGCGCGGCCACCGGTGGTGACCTCGGGCGAGCCGTAGACGACGCCGACCTTCTCGCGCAGCTGGTTGATGAAGATCATCGTGGTGCCGGAGTTGCTCAGCGCACCGGTGATCTTGCGCAGCGCCTGGCTCATCAGGCGGGCCTGCAGGCCGACGTGGCTGTCACCCATCTCGCCCTCGATCTCGGCGCGGGGCACGAGCGCCGCCACCGAGTCGACGACGATGAGGTCGAGGGCCCCGGAACGGATCAGCATGTCGGCGATCTCGAGCGCCTGCTCACCGGTGTCGGGCTGGCTGACCAGCAGGGCGTCGGTGTCGACGCCGATGGCGCGGGCGTAGTCGGGGTCGAGCGCGTGCTCGGCGTCGATGAAGGCCGCGATGCCGCCAGCAGCCTGCGCGTTCGCCACCGCGTGCAGGGCGACCGTCGTCTTGCCGGAGGACTCCGGGCCGTAGACCTCGACGACCCGGCCGCGGGGCAGACCACCGATGCCCAGCGCGATGTCAAGGGCGATCGAACCGGTCGGGATGACCTTCATGGCCACCTCGGGGCTGTCGCCCAGGCGCATGACGGAGCCCTTGCCGAACTGCTTGTCGATCTGGGCGAGGGCCATGTCGAGGGCCTTGTCGCGGTCCAGCGTTGCCATCGTGTTCACCTTCGGTTCGCGGGAAGCGGGTCGGGAGCGACGCTAGGACGAGGCACCGACAGTTTTCGTTTCGCAGGTGGGTCTGTGGAGAGCCGACCTGCCTGTGGACGCCACTCTAGGACGAACACCTGTTCGACTGCCAGGCCGACACGCCGTCCGTCTCAACCGGCACACGAGCACCCTGCGGCGCAGCGCCTCACCGCTCCTTGGCGGGCACCTCGTACTCCTCGCAGATGGCCAGCCACACCTTCCGGACGGCCACGCCGGCGTCGATCGCGTCGATCGCGCTGCGGCCGCCCAGGGCGGCGAAGACGTGGTCGCGGGCCACGCTGTGGGCACGCATCGGCCCGAACTGACTGTCGAGCCGGGACCAGAACTCCTGCAGGCGCACGCCCCGACGCTAACCCGCGCGGGTCCGCCCGCGCCCCGCCGCACCTAGGCTCGGACCATGATTCCCGGCACGGGGTTCGGCGGCCTCGACGTCCTGCTGCAGATCGCGATCGCCGTGGGGCTGCTCGTCACCATCGTCCTGCTGGTCAAGAACTACCGCGGTCGCTGAACCTCCGGACGCATGCCGCTGAGCCACACGACCGCGAGCGGCAGGACCAGCACGGCCGAGACCCCGGAGACGAGACCGAAGCCGCCGACGGCGAGCAGCGGGCCGCCGACCACCCCCGCCAGCGCGGCGCCCAGCCCCATCAGCAGGTCGGTGCCGCCCTGCGCCATGGGCCGCAGGTCCGCCCCCACCGACTCGGTGACCAGCGTGGAGCCCGCGATGAGACCGCACGACCACCCCAGCCCGAGCAGCAGGAGTCCGGCGCCCAGCTGGACGGCGGCTCCCGGCGGGGCGGTGCCGGCCAGCGCGGCCGCGGCGAGCAGCAGTCCCCCGCCGACCGCGACCGTCGTCCGTCGGCCGGCGCGGTCGGCCAGCAGGCCCACCAGCGGCGAGAACAGGTACATGCCGGCCACGTGCACGCTGATGACCAGGCCGATGATCCGCAACGTCGTCCCCGCCGGTCCTCCGGCGTGCCCCATGTGGACCGGCGTCATCACCATCACGCCGACCATGACGGAGTGGGCGACGACGACAGCGGTGAGGCCGAGCCGGCCACCCGGGGAGGCCCACACCGCCCGCACCGCCACCCCGGTCGCGCCGCGGCGCCGAGGACCCGCTCCCCCGCTCCCCAGGCGCCGCGCGAGCAGCAGCGGGTCGGGTCGCAGCAGCGCCAGGAGGCCGACGGCCACGAGCCCGAACACCACGGCCGACACGGCGAACGCACCGCCGAGCGCCGGTAGACCGAGGGAGCGGCCGAGGTCGGCCCCCGGTCCGGCGAGGTTGGGCCCGATCACCGAACCCACCGTCGTCGCCCAGACGACCAGCGACAGGTCACGCCCCCGCCGCTCGGGGACGGCGAGATCGGCGGCGGCGTAGCGCGCCTGCAGCCCGCAGGCCGTGGCCGCCCCGAAACCGAACAACCCGACCATGAGCAGCGGCAGGGACGACACCGCGGCGGCGACCACGGCCACCAGGGCACCGAGGACGGCGACGGCGTACCCCGCGGCGAGCCCCGCCCGCCGGCCCGCCCGGTCGCTGATCCGGGACAGCGGGACGGCGATCACGGCCGCGCCGAGGACCCCCGCGGTCTGCCCGAGGCCGGAGGCGGAGTCGGTGCCGGCCACGTCCCGGGCGAGCAGGCCGCCGACGGTGATGCCGACGGTCACCCCCAGCCCGGCGAGGGCCACGCTCCCGCTGAGGACGCCGACGGTGCGGCGCTGGACGACCAGCGGGTCGACGCCGGAGACCGACGGGACGCCGGCCGGACCGGTCGTCACAGGCCCATGGAGCGGCCGATGATCTCCTTCATGATCTCGTTCGTGCCGCCGTAGATCGACTGGACCCGCGCGTCCCGCCACGCCTTCGACACCGGGTACTCGTCCATGTAGCCGTAGCCACCGTGCAGCTGCAGGCAGCGGTCGGCGACCTTGTTCTGGAGCTCGGTCGTCCAGTACTTCGCCATCGAGGCGTCCACTGCCGTGAGCTCGCCGGTGTCGAGCTGCCGGACGCACTCGTCGACGAAGGTGCGGGCGATCGTCGTCTCGGTGTGCAGCTCGGCCAGGACGAAGCGGGTGTTCTGGAACGAGGAGACCGGCCGGCCGAACGCCGTCCGGCCGGTGACGTACTCGCGGGTGTGCGCCAGCACCGTCTCGGCGGACGCCACGGCGCCCACGGCGATCGACAGCCGCTCCTGGGGCAGGTTGTCCATCAGGTGGTAGAAGCCGCGGTTCTCGGTGCCGAGGAGGTTCTCGGCCGGCACGCGCACGTCGTCGAAGAACAACTCGGCGGTGTCCTGGGCCTTGAGGCCGACCTTCTCGAGGTTGCGCCCGCGGCTGAAGCCCGGCATGTCCCGCTCGACGACGAGCAGGCTGATCCCCTTGGAGCCGGCGGCCTCCGGGTCGGTCTTCGCGACGACGATGACCAGGTCGGCGTTGATGCCGTTGGTGATGAACGTCTTCGAGCCGCTCAGCACCCAGCCGTCGCCGTCCCGGCGTGCGGTGGTCTGGATGCCCTGGAGATCGCTGCCGGCGCCCGGCTCGGTCATGGCGATCGCGGTGATGAGCTCACCGCTGGTGAACCCGGGCAGCCAGCGCTGCTTCTGCTCGTCGGTGGCGAGGTCGCGCAGGTACGGCCCGACGACGTCGTTGTGCAGGCCGAAGCCGACGCCGCTGGCGCCGATGCGGGTCATCTCCTCGTCCAGGACGGCGTTGTAGCGGAAGTCGCGGACGCCGCCGCCGCCGTACTGCTCGTCGATGTCCATCCCGAGCAGCCCCTGCTCGCCCCCGGAGAGCCACACGTCGCGCGGCACGATCCCGTCCTTCTCCCACTGCGCGTGGAACGGGGCGACGGTCTTCTCGGCCCACGCCCGGACCATCGCCCGGAAGTCGTCGTGCTCGGGCTCGTAGAGGGAGTGGCGCATGCTCCGCAGTCTGCCCGAGCGCGCGGGTCGCAGCGCCGCGAGCCCGCTGGCCACGGCGGAGTGTCGTACCCCCGTGGACACTGGACGACGTGCCCGCTCTCGACCGGTTCTCCGAGGCCACCCGCGCGTGGTTCACCGGTGCCTTCGTGCAACCGACGCCGGCTCAGGACGGCGCCTGGGACGCGATCAGCAGCGGCGAGCACGCGCTGGTCGTGGCGCCCACCGGGTCGGGCAAGACACTGGCCGCCTTCCTGTGGTCGCTCGACCGGCTGGCCGCCGCTCCCCCACCGCCCGACGAGAAGCTCCGGTGCCGCGTTCTGTACGTCTCGCCGCTGAAGGCGCTGGCCGTCGACGTCGAGCGCAACCTGCGGGCCCCGCTGACCGGCATCGGTCAGGCCGCGGCCCGGCTCGGGTTGGCCCGCCCCGAGATCAAGGTGGGCATCCGGTCCGGCGACACCCCGGCCGACGAGCGCCGCGCCTTCGCCCGCCGGCCGACCGACATCCTCATCACGACCCCCGAGTCGCTGTTCCTGCTGCTGACCAGCGCGGCGCGGGAGGCACTGCGCGGGATCGAGACGGTGATCGTCGACGAGGTGCACGCCGTGGCCGCCACGAAGCGCGGCGCGCACCTGGCCGTGTCCCTCGACCGGCTCGACGAGCTGCTCGACCGCCCAGCCCAGCGGATCGGGCTGTCGGCCACGGTGCGGCCGATCGAGGAGGTCGCCACTTACCTGGCCGGCGGGCGGCCGGTCCGGATCGTCGCGCCCCCGTCCACCAAGGAGTGGGATCTCTCCGTCGTCGTCCCCGTCGAGGACATGAGCGAGCTCGGTCAGCCGACCGGCGAGCTCGAGGGGTCGGCGGCCGGGAACCAGCCACGGACGTCGATCTGGCCGGCGGTCGAGGAGCGGGTGCTCGACCTGGTGGAGGCCCACCGGAGCACGATCGTCTTCGCCAACTCCCGCCGGCTGGCCGAACGCCTGACCAGCCGGCTCAACGAACTGGCCTACGAGCGGGCCACCGGGGAGCCCGTGCCGCCGGGCACGAACGCGGCGGCCCTGATGGCGCAGGCGGGGTCCGGCGGGGGCATCCCCGAGGGCATCCAGCCGGTCGCGGCCGCGCACCACGGCTCGGTGTCGCGCGAGCAGCGGGCGATCGTCGAGGAGGCGCTGAAGTCCGGCCGGCTGCCCGCGGTGGTGGCCACCTCCAGCCTCGAGCTCGGCATCGACATGGGCGCGGTCGACCTCGTCGTCCAGGTCGAGGCGCCGCCCACCGTCGCGTCGGGCCTGCAGCGGATCGGCCGGGCCGGGCATCAGGTCGGCGCAGTCAGCCGCGGCGTCCTGTTCCCCAAGTTCCGCGGCGACCTCGTGCAGTGCGCGCTGATCGCCGAGCGGATGAAGGCCGGCGCGATCGAGTCGATCCGCTACCTGCGCAACCCGCTCGACGTGCTCGCCCAGCAGATCGTCGCCATGGTCTCCGAGCGCCCGCGCACCGTGGACGAGGTGGCCGAGGTGATGCGCCGCTCGGCGGCCTTCTCCGCGCTGCCCGACTCCGCGCTGCACGGCGTCCTCGACATGCTCGCCGGCCGCTATCCGTCCGACGCCTTCGCGGAGCTGCGGCCGCGGCTGACCTGGGACCGCGTCACCGACACCCTGACCGCGCGCGCCGGCGCCCAGCGGCTGGCCGTCACCAGCGGCGGGACGATCCCCGACCGGGGCCTGTTCGGCGTCTTCCTCGTCGGCGCCGAGGGCACCGGCGGACGGCGGGTCGGCGAGCTGGACGAGGAGATGGTCTACGAGTCGCGGGTGGGCGACGTCTTCCTGCTCGGGTCGTCGTCCTGGCGGATCGAGGACATCACCCACGACCGCGTGCTGGTGACCCCCGCCCCCGGCCAGCCCGGGAAGATGCCGTTCTGGCACGGCGACTCGCAGGGCCGACCGCTCGAGCTGGGGCGGGCCTTGGGTGCCTTCCTCCGCGAGGTCGGGGCGGCGACGCCCGAGGCCGGGCTCGAACGGGCGCGGGCCGCCGGCCTGGACGAGTGGGGCGCGGCGAACCTGCAGGCGTATCTCGTCGAGCAGAAGGCGGCGACCGGGCATCTCCCCGACGACCGGACGCTGCTGGTCGAGCGGTTTCGCGACGAGCTCGGCGACTGGCGGCTGGTCGTGCACTCGCCGTTCGGAGCACAGGTCAACGCGCCCTGGGCACTGGTGCTGGCCGCCCGGCTGCGGGAGCGCTACGGGGTGGACGTCGCCTCCATGCACTCCGACGACGGCATCGTGCTCCGGCTGCCCGACACCACCGGCGAGCCGCCCGAGGCGGATCTGGCCGTCCTCGACCCCGACGACGTCGAACGGGAGGTGACCGCCGAGGTCGGCGGCTCGGCGCTGTTCGCCAGCCGGTTCCGCGAGTGCGCGGCCCGCGCCCTCCTGCTCCCCCGCCGCGACCCGCGGCGGCGCACGCCGCTGTGGCAGCAGCGGCAGCGGGCGGCGCAGCTGCTCTCGGTCGCCAGCGAGTTCTCCTCGTTCCCGATCACGCTGGAGGCGGCCCGCGAGGTGCTGCAGGACGTCTACGACGTGCCCGGCCTGGTCGAGCTGATGGGCGACGTGCGCTCCCGGAAGGTCCGCGTCGTCGACGTGCAGACCGACAGCGCCTCGCCCTTCGCCCAGTCGCTGCTCTTCGGTTACGTCGGCCAGTTCCTCTACGAGGGCGACGCGCCGCTGGCCGAGCGACGGGCCCAGGCGCTGGCCCTGGACACCGGCCTGCTCGCCGAGCTGCTCGGCCGTTCGGAGCTGCGCGAGCTGCTGGATGCGCAGGCGTTGGCCGAGATCGAGGCCGAGTTGCAGCGGCTCCCCGTCCAGCGGCATCCCCGTGACATCGACGGTGCCTCGGACCTGTTGCGCGGCGTCGGCGACCTGACGGCGGCCGAGGCCGCCGCCCGCGGGGTCCCACAGGAATGGCTGACCGAGCTCGTCGACTCCCGGCGCGCCCTGGTGGTGCGCATCGCCGGCGAGGAGCGGTACGTCGCCATCGAGGACGCCGGCCGGCTGCGGGACGCGCTGGGGACGGCTCTGCCGGTCGGGGTGCCGGAGGTCTTCACCGAGCCCGTCGCCGATCCGCTCGGCGACATCGTCGGCCGGTACGCACGCACGCACGGACCCTTCCAGCCCGCCGAGACGGCCGCCCGGCTGGGCCTGGGCGTCGCCGTCGTGGTCGCGACCGTCCAGCGCCTCACGGCCACCGGACGCCTGGTCACGGGAGAGTTCCGCCCCGGCGGCAGCGGCCAGGAGTGGTGCGACGCCGAAGTGCTCCGCTCGATCCGTCGGCGCAGCCTGGCGAAGCTGCGTCAGGAGGTCGAGCCGGTCCCGATCGGCACGCTCGCACGATTCACGCCGTCCTGGCAGGGGGTCGGCGGACGGATGCGCGGTACGGACGGCGTCCTCGCCGTCGTGGAGCAGCTGGCCGGTGCGCTGGTACCGGCAAGTGCCCTGGAATCGCTCGTGCTCCCGGCCCGGGTCCGGGACTACTCCCCCGCGATGCTCGACGAGCTCACCAGCGCCGGCGAGGTCCTGTGGGCAGGGGCCGGCGGCCTGTCCGGCGGCGACGGCTGGATCAGCCTCGTCCCCGCCGACCTCGCCCCGCTGCTGCTGCCGGAGTCACTGGAGGTGCCGGAGGAGGGCGCGCCGATCCTCGAACAGCTCGCCGGTGGCCAGGCGCTGTTCTTCCGGGGTCTGTCCGATCTCGTGGGCGCGACCGACGACACCGCGATGGCCGAGCTCGTCTGGGACCTCGTGTGGGCCGGGGTGCTGACCAACGACACCCTCGCGCCGCTGCGCACCCGGCTGGGCGGCGGCGGAACGCACCGGAGCAAGCCGAGCGCGCCGCGCGCCCGCACCGCCGGAACCCGTTTCGGACGCGGCCGCCTGGGCCGACCGGCCATGCCCACCCGCACGGGGCCACCCACGGTCGCCGGCCGGTGGTCCCGGCTGCCCGACCGGGAGGCGAACGCCACCAGGCGGACGACGGCCCGCACGGAAGCGCTGCTCGAGCGCCACGGCGTGCTGACCCGTGGCGCGGTCATGGCCGAGCAGGTGGTCGGCGGCTTCTCGGCGGTCTATCCGGTGCTGCGGGCGTTCGAGGAGAACAACCGCGCCCGGCGCGGCTACTTCGTGGAGTCGCTCGGCGCAGCTCAGTTCGGCACCCCGGGGTCGATCGACCGGCTGCGCACCTTCGCCTCGCCCGACCGGGTGCCGGGCGGCGCCGTGGTCCTGGCGGCGACCGATCCGGCGAACGTCTACGGCGGCGCACTGCCCTGGCCCGAGCGGCCGGCGGCCGGCGACCCCGACGCGATCGACGTCGGTGAGGGCACCGGAGCCGGCCGCAAGGCGTCAGGCCATCGCGCGGGCCGCAAGGCCGGGGCGCTCGTGGTGCTGGTCGACGGCGACCTGGTGCTCTACGTCGAGCGCGGCGGCAAGACGCTGCTCTCCTGGACCGAGGACGAGCACGTCCTCAAGGAGGCGGCGACAGCTCTCTCCAGCGCGGTGTCCGCCGGTGCGCTGGGGCGGATGGTGGTCCAGAAGGCCGACGGCGCATCGGTGCACGAGTCGACGCCGCTGTCGGCGGCGCTGCAGGCCGCCGGGTTCGCCGCCACGCCGCGAGGTCTCCGCCTGCGCGGCTGACGCGTCTGGCGCCCGGTGGCGTCAGTCCCGGGCGGGATGCAACCAGCGGGCGAACAGCCGGGTCAGGGCGGGCATCAGCACCTGGCTCAGGAGCAGCACCACCACGACCGCCGACAGGAGCAGCCGCAGTTCCAGCGGCCAGCTCCCCAGGTGCGGCATCACGAACTGCTGGAGCAGTGAGGTGATCGCGAAGACGGCGGCCACCGTCAGCAGCGTCAGCCGCCAGCGCGGGCCCGGGGTGGCCGAGCGGGTGAAGAAGCTCTCCAGTCCGGCGACCCGGGCGTACCGCGCGTCGTCCACCATCTCCTCGACGTGCGCCAGTGCCGACCGGCGCTCCGGGGACCGCTCCCAGGCGGCCAGCGACGCGTCGTCCTCGAAGCGGTAGACGAGGTGGTACTCGGAGCTGTTCGGCCCCGGGTGCAGCAGCGAGGCGCCGAGGTTGCCCGCGAATCCCGCGGCCACCTCCAGCACGTCCTCGGCCCACCGCTCGAAGGCCTCGCGCTGGTCCGGTCGCACCACCCGGGCCACGGTCACGGTGACCGGCTCGGCAGGAGGGGTCGGCACGTCGGCGCCGAACCGGGCACGCAGTCGCAGGGGAACGCTCACGCCGGTGAACAGCGCAGGACGGCGCGGTCGTCATCCCGGTTGTCAGAGGGCTCACACCATGTGAGCAGGCCGGATGCCGGACGGGGACACTGGTCCCGTGCCCGAAGGAGACACCGTGTGGCTGGCCGCGCAGCGGATGAACACCGCGCTGGCCGGTGGCACGCTGCGCCGGGGCGAGTTCCGCATCCCGCAGCTGGCCACCCTCGACCTGACCGGTGCAGAGGTCCGCGAGGTCGTGCCCCGCGGCAAGCACCTCCTGATCCGGCTGGGCGACGGCCGCACGCTCCGCACGCACTTCCGGATGGACGGCAGCTGGCACATCTACCGGCCCGGCGCGAAGTGGCACGGCGGGCCGTCCTACGACGTGCGGATGATCCTGGCCACCGACGACTGGGAGTGCGTCGGCTACCGACTGCACGACATCGACCTGGTGCCGACCGCCGAGGAGGACCGCCTGGTCGGGCACCTCGGACCCGACGTCCTCGGCCCGGACTGGGATCTCGACGAAGCACTGAGGCGGCTCGACGCCCGTCCCGACGAGCAGATCGGCGTCGCCCTGGTCGACCAGCGCAACCTGGCCGGCGTCGGCAACCTCTACAAGGTCGAGTCGCTCTTCATCCGGGGGGTCCACCCGTGGACCCGGGTCGCCGACGTCCCCGATCTGGCGGCGCTGGTCGAGCGCGCCCGGGCGCTGATGCGGGCCAATCTGCACCACCCCGAGCAGAACACCACCGGCGATCCCCGGCGCGGCCGCGACCACTGGGTCTTCGGCCGCCGCGGGAAGCCCTGCTTCCGCTGCGGCACCAAGATCCTGCTGGGCGAGCAGGGCCCGCCCACCCAGGAGCGGGTGACCTGGTGGTGCCCCCGCTGTCAGGCGGCCCGCTCCCCCATCGACCCGCAGGCCCGCACCGGAGAGCCCGACCACCCGCAGCCGATCACGTTGTACTAGGCACCTTCGAGTTACTAGGCACCTTCGACGTACTAGGCACCCTCGTCGTACTAGGCACCCTCGACCCAGAACGTGTCGTGCCGGAGGAAGAACTCCGTCCAGTCGTCGGCGTCCATCGTCTCGCGCCGCGCGGCGTCGGCGAGGGTCTCGAAGTAGTCCTCGCGCGGCGCCCCAGGAGTGAACAGCAGCAGCATCGACGCGGGCTCACCCGACTCGTTGCGGAAGCCGTGGACGCCGCCCTCCGGCACGTGCAGGAAGTCCCCGGGCCCGGCGTCGATCCACCCGGCGCCGCCGTGCCGCCGCACCGTGCCGCTCAGGACGAAGAACGACTCGGTGATGCTGCGATGGAAGTGCGGGGACGGCCCTGACGGCGTGGGCCCCATGTCCCACCGGTACAGCCCGAAGGCCCCGCCGGTCGTCCGGCCGGTCGCGAGGTAGTGGGCCGCGCTGCCCCCGCCCATCGGGAGCTCGGGCGCGGCGTCGGAACGCCGCACCCACGCGGTGACTTCCCCCGCCTCGCCGGTGTAGCGCGGCGGCGGGTACTCGGGCAGCGACATCGCGCCGGCCGGGTCAGGCCGGCTGGTCGGGACGCTCGGCCGGCTGGGCCTCGCGCTGCTCGGCGCCCGGCTGCTCCACCGCGGGCGAACCCTGCTCGATCGCCGCGGCGGCCGGGCTGCCCTCGACGGCTGCGGGACCGCCCGACATGGAGGCGCGGATCTGGTCCAGCCGCGAGGCGCCGGCCACGTCGAGCGTCGCCTTCTGCACCTCGAGCATGCGGCCCTCGACCGAGCTCTGCGCGAGCTCGGCCTGCCCGAGCGCGTTGGCGTACCGCGCCTCGATCTTGTCGCGGACCTCCGCGAGGCTCGGGGTGTTGCCCGGCGCCGACAGCTCGTTGACCTGGCGCATCGACGCGGCGACGTGCTCCTGCATCTTGGCCTGCTCCAGCTGACTCATCAGCTTGGTCCGCTCGGCCAGCGTCGTCTGCAGCCGCATCCGGCTCTGCTCCACCGCACCGCGCGCCTGTTCCGCGGCCTGCAGCGCCTCGTCGTGGCTGCGCTTGAGGTCCTCCATCGACTGCTCGGCGGCCACGAGCTGCGTGGCGAACGCCTGCGCGGCGTTCTCGTACTCGGCAGCCTTGTTCGCGTCCCCGCCGGCCCGGGTCTTGTCGGCGAGCACGAGCGCCTGCCGGGCGGAGGCCTGCAGCTTCTCCACCTCACCGAGCTGGCGGTTGAGCCGCATCTCCAGCTGCCGCTGGTTGCCCAGCACCGCCGCGGCCTGGTTGGCCAGCGACTGGTGGCGCTGCTGCTCGGCCTCGATCGCCTGCGCGATCTGGATCTTCGGGTCGGCCCGCTGGTCGATCTGGGCGTTGGCGGAGGCGGTGAGGTACTTCCACAGCTTCACGAACGGGTTGGGCATGGGTCCTCCTGCTCCGGCGCAGCTGCCGGCACGGTGATGCTCGTCGCCCCATCGTCCCAGGTGATCGCCCCCCGGAGCCAACGCGGACCACCGGTTCACGCGGCTAGGGTTCCGGACGTGCACAGCGACGGGCAGATGCTCAGCGTTCTCGGGGAACTGGTGGTCGACCTCATCCCCGTCCCGGGGGCGGACGCGGGCCCGGAGGGGACGGCGCCGACCTACGTCGCCCGGCCCGGCGGCAACGCCCTGAACGTCGCCGTCGCGGCCGGTCGCCTGGACGCCCCGGTGCGCCTGATGGCCCGGCTGGGCACCGGCCCGCTCGCGCCGAACCTGCGCCGGCACGCCGAGCTCTCCGGGGTGGACATGGGCGGCTTCATCGAGGCCGCCGAGCCGGTGAGCCTCGCCGTCGTCGGGCTGGCCCCCGACGGCTCTGCCGACTACGGCTTCCACGTCCTCGGCGCGGCCGACTGGCAGTGGACGGACGACGAACTGGGGAGCGTGCTGCCGAGCCGGACCGGGATCCTGCACGTCGGCTCGATCTCCAGCTGGACCGCACCCGGCTGCGAGGCCATCGCCCGCCTGGTCGAGCGGCTCTCCGCCGACGGCAGCGCGCTGATCAGCGTCGACCCCAACATCCGTCCGATGCTGGCCGACGGGCCGGTCGGCACGGCCCTCGGCAACACGACGGAGATCGTCCGGGAACGGCTGGACCGGCTCGTCGCACAGGCCGACGTCGTGAAGGTGAGCGCCGAGGACCTCGCGTGGCTCGAGCCCGAGGCGACGACCGCCGAGGCACTCGACGCCGCTGCCCGGCGGTGGGCGGAGCGCGGGCCCGCGCTGGTGCTCGTCACCGACGGCGGTGCCCCGGTGCGGATCGCCCGCCCGGGCCACGCGGTCCTGCACTGGCGGACCCCCCGGGTGACCGTCGTCGACACCGTGGGCGCCGGTGACTCGCTCGCCGCCGGGCTGCTGTCCGGGCTGCTGGCGTCCGGGATCACCGATCGGACCGCACTCGAGGCGCTGCCCGACGAGGAGCTGCTGCGCCTGGTGGACGACGCCGCGCTGATCGCCGCCCTCAACTGCACGCGGGTGGGCGCCGACCCGCCCACGCGGGCAGAGTTCACCGCCGCCCGCGCCGACCGGTGAGCGACCTGGGTCAGTCGAGCACGGCGGCGAGGCGGCCGGCGTGCCGGTGGCGGGTCGTCGACCGGCCGGGCTGGAGGACGACGCCCAGCAGCCATCGCCCGGCCAGCTCCGCGCCGTCGCCGTCCACCCGGAGGGCCGCACCCAGCCGCGCGGTCAGCTCCGCCCAGCGCTCCCCGTCGACGGCGAGCAGCGCGGTGAGCGTCTCCGGTTCGCTGCCCGCCAGCCGGCGCAGCACCGGATGGGCCCCGAGCTCGTCGGAGAGCGCGGCCAGCGCCTGATCCCGCGAGAGGGTCCCGGCGAGCGCGGTCAGCCGGTCGAGTTCGGCGGACAGGAGGGCCGCGGCGACCTCGTCCTTGGTCCGGAAGTGGTTGTAGAGCGTCGCCTTGGCGACACCGGCCGCCGCCGCGATCGACTGCATGGTGCTGCGTCGCAGTCCGTGCTCGGCGAAGGCGCGGGCGGCGCCGGCGAGGAGGCCGGCCCGGGTCCGGTTCATGGCGTTGCCGGAGCGGGTGTGCGCTCCGGGCACGTGCTCCGGGCCACGCCCGATCATCGGCGCGCCAGCGGCGGACGTACCTGCGACCGACGGGAGCATGCCCCTGTCTTGCACCCCGCCCGCCTCCGGTCAAGGACCGGGACGGGCGTGTCGTGGCTCAGGCCGCCAGGGAGACGGCCTCACCACGACGGAGCGCGGACCGGGCGGGAGCCCCGACGAGGGCGAGGGCCGGCTCGGCGACCGGCTCGGCAGCGGGCTGCTCGACGGCAGGCTGGGGATCGGTGGCCGGGGCGTCGGCCGTCGGCGCGAGCGGGCGGACCGCTCCCCCCGTGGCGCCGCGGAGTTCGAGGCTGACCTCGGCGAGCAGGTCGGCGAGCTCGACGTCTAGGGCGTCGCAGATGGAGGCGAGCAGCTCCGAGGATGCTTCCTTCTGGCCCCGCTCCACCTCCGACAGGTAGCCGAGGCTGACCCGGGCGACCCCGGAGACGTCGCGCAGCGTCCGGCGCTGACTCAGCCGGTGGCCACGCAAGGTGTTCCCGAGCTGGGTGCGCAGCAGCGTCATGGCCGTCTCCTGTCCTGCGAGCGGGGAAGCGGGGCGCCGCAGGCGGCGCCGTGCGCTCACGGTACGCGGCGCGCGGCGCCCAGGTCCGACCGACCGGCGCGCGTCCGCTGATGGCGTAACACCGTCAGCAGGCTGCGCCTTCCCACGGTCAGCCCAGCCGGGCCAGCAGGGCCTCCATGGCGGTGGTGACCGTCCCGGCCCGCACTGCCGCCCGGTCGCCGGGCAGGTCGAGCTCGACCACGTCGGTCCGTCCCCGGCCGGAGATGCCGAGGTAGACCCGGCCGGGGCCGTGCCCGTCGACGGGGTCGGGGCCGGCCACCCCGGTCAGGCCGACGCCCCAGGTGGCTCCGCAGCGCTCGCGGACGCCGTCGGCGAGCGCGCCGGCCGTCTCGGGGCTGACCGGGCCGTGCTCCGCCAGCAGCTCGGCAGGGACACCGGCCAGCGCGGTCTTGAGCTCGGTCGCGTAGACGACCACGCCGCCGCGCAGGGTCGCGCTCGCGCCCGGCACGGTCGCCAGGGTGGCGCAGAAGAGCCCTGCGGTCAGTGACTCGGCGGCCGCGACGGTCTCCCCGCGTGCCAGGAGCGCGTCGTGCAGGCGGACGGGGACGTCGGATTCGGGCAGGTGCGGCACCAGGCCATCCAACCCCCGCGCAGCTGTACCTTCCTCGGCCCCCGCGCCCTCATTAGAGTGCGGCTCGGACATCCCTCCGGCAGCGAGCCCCATCGGGGAGGCGCGGGATGCACGTCGAGACATCTCCCTCGACCCCGCTCGTCCGCGTGCTCAGCGGCCTGTCCCTGAGCTGCGACGGACGTCGCATCCCGATCCCGCCGGGCAGCCGTCGACTGCTGGCCTTCCTGGCGCTGCACCCCGACGGCGTCGACCGGCGGGTGGCTGCCGGCGTCCTGTGGCCCGACGTCGAGGACTGCCGGGCCGCCGGGAACCTGCGGTCGGCGCTCTGGCGGCTGCAGCAGGTCGGTTGCCCGCTGGTGTCCGCCGAGCAGTCGTGGCTCGGCCTGAACGAGGACGTCGAGGTCGACCTCGCCCGCCTGGAGGCGTGGGCCACCCGCGTGCTGGCGCACACGCCCGCACCGGGCGACCTCGGCGTCGATCCCGGGCCGATCGCCGACCTCGAGCTGCTGCCCGGGTGGTACGACGACTGGGTCCTGACCGTGCGCGAACGCCTGCAGCTTCGGCTGCTGCACGCGCTCGAGGCGCTGAGCCGGCTCCTGCGCCGGGCCGGCCGGCCGGCCGCCGCCGTGGAGGCCATGCACGTGGCGGTGCTGGCGGAACCGCTCCGCGAGAGCGGCCAGCTCGCGCTCATCGAGGCGCACCAGGCGGCCGGCGACTGGCTCGCGGCCCGGCGGCAGTACGACGCGTTCCGCAGCATCCTGCGGCGGGAGATCGGGGTGGAACCGAGTCCCGAGCTGACGGCGGTCGCCCGGGGGACCGGCCGTCGGTGAACGCCTAGGCGGCGGTGTCGGTGCGTGCGCCGCTGCCCCCGCTGGGGCCCGCCGCCCGCCGCGCGGCGGCGGCCTTCATCGCCCGGGCGCTGGTCTGGCGCAGGGTGAGGGCGCGGTACACGTAGTCGATCCCCGTGAGCACCGTGAGGACGACGGCGACGGCCATCAGCCACCAGCGGCCGGAGGCCATCCAGCCCGTCAGCGGCAGGATGTAGAGGCCGATCGCCAGCGCCTGGACGACGGTCTTCGCCTTCCCGCCGCGGCTGGCCGCGATGACGCCGTGCCGGATGACCCAGAAGCGCAGCACGGTGACGCCGACCTCGCGGACGAGGATCACCACCGTCACCCACCACGGCAGCAGCTCGAGGATCGACAACGCGATGAGGGCGGTGCCGGTGAGCGCCTTGTCGGCGATCGGGTCGGCCAGCTTGCCGAACTCGGTCACCTGGCCCGTCCGGCGAGCGATCATCCCGTCGTAGCGGTCGGTGATGATCGCCAGCGCGAAGACCAGCGTCGCCCAGTAGCGGCCGTTGTCGTCCAGCCCGCCGTCCTGCAGGAGGAGCACGGCGAACACCGGGACGACGGCCAGCCGCAGCACCGTCAGGGCGTTCGGCAGGTTGAGCAGCTTCACCGACGACGGGGGCGTGGCAGCCGGGTCCGGGGCGACGTCGGTCATGGCGGTCACCGCCCGGCCGGAGCCGGGGCCAGGACGGAGGCCCGTGCGAGCAGGTCGATGCCCTCGGTGCCGACCACCTCGGCGTGCAGGAGCCCGCCGGGGACGGCGTCGACCGGGACGCCGGAGATCGTCGTGGTGCCGTCGGAGTCCGGATCCTGGTGCGCGGCGTGGCCGAGCCAGACGCCGGGTCCCTCGATGTCGGAGAGGTCCTCGGTGAGCAGGACCTCGACCCGCTCGCCGACGCGGTCCTCGGCACGCTGTGCGGTGAGCTCCTCGACCAGGTCGGTCACCCGGCGGACCCGCGCGTCGATCTCGGCCTGGTCGAGCTTGCCGGGCAGACCGATCGCCTCGGTGCCCTCCTCGTCGGAGTAGCCGAACACCCCCACGGCGTCCAGGCGGCCGGCGGTGAGGAAGCGCTCGAGCTCGGCGACGTCGTCCTCGGTCTCGCCCGGGAAGCCGAGGATGACGTTGGTCCGGAACCCCGCCGCGGGGGCCAGCGAGCGGGCGCGCTCGATCAGGGCCAGGAAGTCCTCGGTGCCGCCGAACCGGCGCATGCGACGCAGCAGCGTGGGCGAGGAGTGCTGGAAGGACAGGTCGAAGTAGGGGGCGACCCGCTCGGTGCCCGCGATGACGTCGAGCAGGCCCGGGCGCAGCTCGGCGGGCTGGAGGTAGGCCACCCGCACGCGCGCGATGCCCTCGACGGCGGCCAGTTGCGGCAGCAGCTTCTCCAGCGAGCGGAGGTCGCCGAGGTCCTTGCCGTAGGAGGTCGAGTTCTCACTGACCAGCACGAGCTCGGTGACGCCCTGGGATGCCAGCCACTGCGCCTCGCCGAGCACCTCGGCCGGCGGGCGGGAGACGAACGCGCCGCGGAAGGTCGGGATGGCGCAGAACGCGCAGCGGCGGTCGCAGCCGGACGCCAGCTTCAGGGCGGCGACCGGGCCGGAGGCCAGGCGCTTGCGGCGCAGCCAGTCGTGGCCGGGGATGGACGGCGCGTCCGCAGCCGCCGTCGCGGCCGTGCGCTGGACGGGGCTGATCGGCAGCAGGGTGCGCCGGTCGCGGGGCGTGTGCGGGACGAGCGGACGGCCGGACAGCACGTCGTCGAGCCGGTCGCCGATGGCCCCGTAGTCGTCGAAGCCGAGGACCGTTGCCTCCGGCAATGCCCCCGCGAGCTCGGAGCCGTAGCGCTCGGCCATGCAGCCGACGGCGACCACGGAGGCCCCGGAGTCGGTGGCGGCGAGGATCGCGTCCACCGAGTCCTTCTTGGCCGTCTCGATGAAGCCGCAGGTGTTGACTAGGACGGCGTCCGCGTCGTCGGCGTCGTCCACCAGGTCGTAGCCCTCGGCGGCGAGCCGGCCGGCGAGCTCCTCGGAGTCCACCTCGTTGCGCGCGCACCCGAGGGTGACCATCGCCACCCGCCGTCCCCGGGGGACTGCCCCGTCGGGGACGAGCTGGGCAGGGCGGGGCACGGGTGTCACCGGGCCATCGTAGTTGCCCGATCCCCTCACGTCGGCCGCTCGAGGGTGTGACCCGCCCCTAGGCCTCGGGACCCGGTCCGCCGCGGAGACTGAACAGCGTGTTCTCGAGCTCGTCGGGCTTGATCAGGACGTCGCGCGCCTTGGATCCCTCGGAGGGACCGACGATGCCACGGCTCTCCATCAGGTCCATCAGCCGGCCGGCCTTCGCGAAGCCGACCCGCAGCTTGCGCTGCAGCATCGACGTGGACCCGAACTGGCTGGTCACGATGAGTTCCACGGCCTGCAGGAGCAGATCGAGGTCGTTGCCGATGTCCTCGTCGACGTCCTTCTTCTCCGCGGCCGCGGCGGTGAAGACCTCTTCCCGGTACTCGGGCTCGGCCTGCCGCTTGGTGAACTCGACGACCGCCTCGATCTCGGTGTCGGAGACGAAGGCGCCCTGCACGCGGACCGGCTTGCCGGCCCCGATCGGCATGAAGAGGGCGTCACCCATGCCGATGAGCTTCTCCGCGCCCGGCTGGTCGAGGATGACCCGGCTGTCGGTGAGGCTGGAGGTGGAGAACGCCAGCCGGGACGGCACGTTGGCCTTGATCAGGCCCGTGACGACGTCGACCGACGGACGCTGGGTGGCCAGCAGGAGGTGGATGCCGGCCGCACGCGCCTTCTGGGTGATGCGGACGATCGACTCCTCGACGTCGCGCGGGGCGACCATCATCAGGTCGGCGAGCTCGTCGACGATCGTGAGGATGTAGGGGTAGGGCGTGTAGACCCGCTCGCTGCCGGGCGGGGCGGTGATCTCGCCCTTCTCGACCTTGCGGTTGAAGTCGTCGATGTGCCGCACACCCGTGGACTTCATGTCCTGGTAGCGCTGCTCCATCTCCTCGACCAGCCAGGCCAGCGCGGTGGCGGCCTTCTTGGGGTCGGTGATGATCGGCGTGATCAGGTGCGGGATGCCGTCGTACGGCGTCAGCTCGACCATCTTCGGGTCGATCAGGATCATCCGGAGCTGGTCGGGCGTGGCCCGCAGCAGCAGCGAGGTCAGCACCGAGTTGATGCAGCTGGACTTACCGGCACCGGTCGCGCCGGCCACCAGCAGGTGCGGCATCTTGGCGAGGTTGGCGACGACGAAGCCGCCCTCGATGTCCTTGCCGAGGCCGACCAGCATCGGGTGCGGGTCCTGCTTGGCCGCCGTCGAGCGCATGACGTCGCCGAGGCTGACGGTCTCGCGGTCGGTGTTGGGCACCTCGATGCCGACGGCGGACTTGCCGGGGATCGGGGCCAGGATGCGGATGTTGTCGTTGGCGACGGCGTAGGCCAGGTTGCGGGTCAGCGCGGTGATCTTCTCGACCTTCACCGCGGGGCCGAGCTCCACCTCGTAGCGGGTGACCGTGGGCCCACGGGTGAAGCCGGTGACGGCCGCGTCGATGTTGAACTGCTCGAGGACGCCGGTGATCGCCTCGATGGCCACGTCGTTGGACTTCGAGCGCGCCCGCGGGGGGGTACCCGGCCGCAGCACGGTCAGCGAGGGCAGCACGTAGTTGCCCGCGACCGGCTGGATGGTCAGCTGCTGCGGCTCGTCGATCGGCGGCAGGTCCTCCGGCGGGTTGGTCCGGTCGACCACCGGCGGGCGCAGCGACGTGTGCACCGGCGGGGTGATGATCGCGACGTCGACGGCGGCGTCGGCGGCGCCGAGGTCGATCGGGCCGGTCGTGAGCAGGTCCTCCGACAGCGACTTGCGGCCGAACCGCCGCCCCTTCGGCGGCGCCTCCTCGTCGTCCGCTTCCTCGTCGTCGTACTCGTCGTCGTCGTACTCGTCGTAGTCGTCGCGGCCCAGCAGCCGGTCGGTGAGCTCGCGCAGCCGCTCGGGGATCTGGTGGACCGGGGTGGCCGTGATGACCAGCAGTCCGAAGAAGGCCAGCAGAGCCAGCAGGCTGACGGTGACGATCGCGCCGATTCCCGCGCTCAGCGGGGTGCCGACGGCCCAGCCGAGCAGACCGCCCGAGCCCGGGATGCCGGCCTCCGGGTCGGCGCCGTCGCCGACGATCTGGGCGATGCCCAGCACCGACGCGACGGTGCACACCCAGCCGATGACCAGCCGACCGCGCGCCTCGGGCCGGGGGCCACGGCGCAGCAGCCGCAGTGCGACGAAGAACAGGACGACCGGCGCGACCATGACCAGCGAGCCGATGATCCAGCGCACGCCCTGGGCCAGGCCCGCCCCGACGGGACCGATGCCGTTGCTCCAGGCGGCCGCGCCGATCACGATCGCCAGCCCGAGCACGGCCAGGCCGACACCGTCCCTGCGGTGCTCGGGGGCCAGGGGCTCGGCCTCCTCCGGGCGCGCGACCGACCGGGCCAGGCCGCCGGCGCCGCGGGCGAGCAGGTTCCAGCCGCCGGCGACGATCCCGAAGAGACCGGGCGACTTCTTCTTCTTGGCGGCGGGACGACGGTTTCCGGTGGAGCGCTTCGCGGCCGGCCGCTTCTTGCTCGCAGCCGTCGAACCGGAGCGCCCCCGGGAGGACGCCGGCCGTCGCGTCGACGTGGAGCGGGCAGGCATGCGTCGGACGGTAATCGCCCGAGGCCTGCGGATCGGGCAGGCCGAGGCTCGTGTCCCGCGCCGGACGTAGGGGCCCTAACGTCACAGACATGACTTCTGCGTCCCCGACGGGCAGCTGGACGACCCCGATCACCTCGGAGCGCGTGGTCCGGGCCGCCGCCCGCCTCGGCGAGGTGATCATCGACCGGGACGACGTCTGGTGGTCGGAGTCACGGCCCGCCGAGGGCGGCCGGTCGGTGATCGTCCGGCGCGCGGCCGACGGCACCGTGACCGACGTCCTGCCCGCACCGTGGAATTCCCGCACCCGCGTGCACGAGTACGGCGGCGGCGCCTGGACGGTGTCGGACGGGACGCTCTGGTTCGCCGAGTTCAGCGACCAGCGGCTGTACCGACTGGACCCGGGCAGCGACACCCCGGTGCCGGTGACCCCGGAGCCCGAGGTGCCCGCCGGGCTGCGGCACGCCGACGTCCGCGTCGTGCCCGGCGGACTGCTCGCCGTCCGCGAGACGCACGCCGAGGGAGACCGGCCGGCCGAGGTCGTCAACGAACTCGTCCGCGTCGGTCCCGACGGCACCGAGGTGCTCGTCTCCGGTCCCGACTTCGTCTCCGATGCGCGCCTCTCCCCCGACGGCACGACGCTGGCCTGGCTGCAGTGGAACCACCCGGACATGCCCTGGGACGCCGCCCAGCTGGTGATCCGGGCCGACGACGGCACCGAGACGGTGGTCGCCGGCGGCGCGGGCGAGTCCGTCGTCCAGCCGACCTGGGACGCCGACGGCAGCCTGTGGTTCCTCAGCGACCGCACGAACTTCTGGTCGCTGTACCGACGGGCGCCCGGCGGGGAGATCCAGCTGGTGCTGGACGCGGGCAGCGACATCGCCGGCCCCCAGTGGGTGTTCGGGCAGAGCCGCTACGCGCTGCTGGCCGACGGCCGGATCGTGCTCGCCTACGGCCGCGCCGGCGCCGACCGGCTCGCCGTTCTGGAGATCGGGAAGCCGCTGCGGGACCTGGCGCTGCCCTACGCCGCCTACCGCTACGTGACCGTGCAGGGCACGTCGGTCGTCTGCGTGGCGGGCGGCCCGGCGCACGAACCGGTGGTGCTGCGGGTCGACGTCGACGGCGGGGAGCCGGAGGTGCTCCGCCCGGCCCGCGAGCTCGGCCTGGATCCCACGTGGTTCGCGCAGCCGGAGCACGTGACGTTCCCGACCGAGGACCGCGGCACCGGGATCGACGTCGCGCACGCGCTGGTCTACCCGCCGACCAACCCCGGGGCGGCCGCGCCCGAGGGCGACCTGCCGCCGCTGATCGTGTTCGTGCACGGCGGTCCGACCGCGAGCGCCGTCCCGGTGCTGAACGTGGAGGTCCAGTACTGGACCTCCCGCGGCTTCTGCGTGGCCGACGTGGACTACCGCGGCTCGACCGGCTACGGCCGCCGCTACCGCGACGCGCTGCAGGGCCGGTGGGGCGTCCTCGACCTGGACGACGTCGTCGCGTGCGCCCGGCACCTCGCCGACAGCGGCCGGGTGGATCCGGCCCGCATGGCGATCAGCGGCGGTTCGGCCGGTGGCTACACGACGCTGGCCGCGCTGACGATGCGCCCGGGCGTCTTCACCGCCGGCGCCAGCCACTACGGCGTCGCGGACCTCGCGGCGCTCGCCGCCGAGACGCACAAGTTCGAGTCGCGGTACCTCGACGGCCTGGTCGCGCCCCGTGACTCAGATGCAGGGCCGTCGGGCGCCGACGTCTACGCCGAGCGGTCGCCCATCAACCACGTGGACGCCCTCGGCACCCCGCTCGCGGTGTTCCAGGGCGACGAGGACGAGGTGGTGCCGCCGGACCAGGCCGAGGCCATCGTCGCGGCGCTGCGGGAGAAGGGCGTGCCGCACGCCTACCTGCTGTTCCCCGGCGAGCAGCACGGCTTCCGGAAGGCGGAGAACATCCGCGCGGCCCTGGACGGCGAACTGTCGTTCTACGCCCAGGTGTGGGGCTTCGACCTGCCGGCAGACGAGGGCATCACCCCGATCGAGGTGGTTACCAGGTGAGCCGGGCCGACGCCCAGGAGATCCGCTCGACGTAGTCGACCCGGACGGTGTGCGTGCCGGCGGTCATCGTCCGGGTGGCTCGCGTCGTCCCGGGCGTGCTCCAGCGGTCGATGATCAGCACCCCGTCCACCCAGACGCGCACTCCGTCGTCGGTGGCCGCCGTGAAGGTCCGGCTGCCGGCCGGGAACGTGAAGCTGCCGGTCCAGCGGGCGGAGAAGAAGTCGACGGGCAGGCCGGTCGGCCCGCTGTTGCCCCAGGTGCGGTCCAGCGGCGCGGCCTCGCACGCGGTCCGGACGGCGGTTCCGGCGAGCGTGGAGTTCGGGAAGTACTCCGCCCTGTACTGCCCCGCCGGGCAGCCGGTCGCTCCGGCGAAGGTGGCCGTGTAGGTACGCGCGGTCGACGCCTGCGTGACGTTGTGCGAGGCGGCGCCACCGTCGGACCACCGGCTGAACGCGTACGTAGCCCCGGACAGGGTCTGCGGGGACGGCGCCGCGAGGGTGGCCGTCGAGCCCGCGATCACCGTGGTGGTGAACGGCGTCGTCGCGGTCCGTGAACCGAACGCCAGCGACAGGCCGCTCGGCTCGGAGGCGACGGTGACGGGCACGGTCCGCGGATCCAGCCGGCGGGTGACCGTCGTCGTCCGGCCGCTGGAGTCCCGGGCGGTCAGCCGCAGGTCGAGATAGGCGGGGTACTCGTGGTCGGGCGCCGTGATCGAGGCCCCGGACACCCCGGTCCAGGTCTGCAGCGAATGCGCGTGGCAGGCCGCGGGACAGTGCTGCAGCACCATCTCCCAGGTCAGGGCGCCGGCCGGCAGAGCGCCGTCCTCGGGATCGGTCGCCGACCCGCTGAAGGCGATCGGCGTGCCGACCTGCCAGGTCGTGCCGGTCGCCGGTGCGGTGATCTGGGGCTGGGGCGGGGACCCGCCCGCGGTCCAGCTCAGCCGCGCGACCGCCGAGCCGGCCGCCTCGTAGTACTGGACCCGCACCGTGTGCGACCCCGCCGTCAGGGCCCGGGAGGCCGTGAAGGTCGTCGCGGCCTGCGCCCGCCACTGGTCGATGAGCAGCACGTCGTCCACCCACACGCGGATGCCGTCGTCGCTCACCGCGGTGAACGTGTACGTGCCCGCGGTCGGGAAGTCGAAGGCACCCGTCCAGCGGGCGGAGAAGTTGTCGGCCCCGAGCCCGGGTGGGCCACCCGCGCCCCACTGGTGGTCGAGCGTCGATTCGCACGCGGTGACGGCGGGGGTGCCGGCCAGGGTGGTGTTCGGGAAGTACTCCGCCCGGTACTGGCCGGCCGGGCACGACACCGGGCCGGTGCCGGTGTACACGATGCGCCGGACGGTGCCCCCGTTGAAGTCCGCGTAGAAGACCTCCCCGGCCGGGGACAGTTCGAGGTCCACGGGTCCCGCGGCGCCGGACACGAACGACGTCACCTGAGCCGGGTCGGGCAGGCCGTTGGCTCCCTTCGGCACGACCCAGATGCAGTTGCGGGCGTAGTCGGAGAAGAACAGCGCGCCGTCGTACGCGGCCGGGTACGGGCCGCCTGCGTAGAACTGGAAGGAGAGGCCCGAGATCGATGCCCCGCCCGCGGTGGCACACGTGTCCGAGGGGCTCAGTTTCTGCCCGTGCGGGTAGACGAAGTAGGGCTTGGCGTCGCCGCCCTGGGCATAGAGGTCCTCGCAGATCTTCAGGTCGGCCGAGTCGAAGGTGCTCGTCCGGCCGTTCCCCTCCAAACACGGCCAGCCGAAGTTGGAAACGGGCTGGCCGGGGAGCGGGAGACGGTTGATCTCCTCCCAGGTCACGAATCCGACGTCGCCCACCCAGACCTCGTCGGTGCCGGGGCGCAGGACCATGCGGAACGGGTTCCGCATGCCGTGGGCCACGATCCGCGCGGCGTTCGGGTCCGCAGCGCCGGCGTTCGGGTTGCCCGGCGCGGCATTGCCGGTGGCCGGGTCCACCCGGATGACCGTGCCGTCCAGCGACACCGGATCGCCGGCGGTCCGCAGGTCCTGCGCGCGCAGCGAGCCGCCCTCGGCCGAGGGCGGGCTCATGACGCCGTTCACCGCACCGGGGTCGCCGCACGGGTTCACGGGCGCGCCGTCCTGGCCGTAGTCGGTGAACTCGAAGCTGGCGCCGTCCCCCGCCGAGGCGTACAGGGCCCCGTCCCGGCCGAACACCAGGTCACCGGTGCTGTGGCTCGGGTACTGCTGGCACCAGTCGTGGACGAGGTCCGTCTTGACCGTCGTCGTCCCGGTGAGGGTGAGCCGGACCAGCTTGGAGCTCACCACGCAGCCGTCGCTCGTCGCGCCGGGCGGGTCGGGGCACGGGTCGCTGTCGGTGTCCGCCGTGCCCCACGTGGGCACCCTGCCGCCGGGAACCGGAACGATCGGACCGTCGAACGTGTACAGGGCGTAGAGGTAGGGCTGCTGAGGGAAGCCGGGGTCGATCGCCAGGCCCAGCAGGCCGCGGTCCCAGAAGTTGTGCACCTCGGTGCGCAGGTCGGCGACCTGGGTCGCGGTCGTGTCGGCGACCGAGTCGTACATCTGGATCGTGCCGCGCTTCTCGGCGACGAAGACCCGGCCGTCAGGGGCGAAGCGGATCGCCGTCGGATTCACCAGCCCGCTGAACGCGGTGACCTCGGTGAACCCCGCCGGCAGGGCGGCGGCCGCCGGTGCGGCGGCGGAGATCACCGCGGCCGTCGACAGCACGAGCACGAGCACCGCCGAGGCGACGAGGCTTCGCCGTGCTTGGGTCATCGCTGGTCCCTGGGTCGGCGGAGCGCCGCATCTGGCGTGCGGAAGCTAGCCCGACCAGGCCGTTCGCGGGACGGTTCCGGGCGCGGCGTCCCGGCCCGCTCAGCAGCGGATCACCTCGTGACCTCCAGAGACCGGCCCGCTCCTGTCGATCGCGAAGGCGCACACGGTGTGCACCCCGGGCGAGACGTCCGCCGCGTAGGACGACCCGCTCAGACCTCGAGGACCGTCGGGATGATCATCGGGCGCCGGCGGTAGGTGTCGGACACCCACTTGCCGATCGTCCGGCGGATCACCTGCGACAGACGGTGCGGGTCGACCTCGTCGTCCTGCAGCGCACGGCGGAGGTTCTCCTCGACCAGGTGCAGCGCGTCGTCGAAGGCGGCCGGGTCGTCGGAGAACCCGCGCGTGGACAGGTGCAGGTCCCGCACGATCGTCCGGGTCGACAGCTCGATGACCACGGTGAGCGCCACGAAGCCCTCGTCGCCGAGGATCCGCCGCGCCTGCAGCGACTCCTCCCCCACGTCGCCGACGTTGAGCCCGTCCACGTACACGTTGCCGATGGGCACGCTGCCCACGATGGACGCCTTGCCGTCGACGAGGTCGACCACCACGCCGTCCTCGGCGAGCAGCACCCGGTCGCGGGCCATGCCGGTCTCCTCCGCCAGCGCGGCGTGCGCCCGCAGGTGCCGCCACTCGCCGTGCACCGGCATCAGGTAGCGCGGCTTGGCGACGTTGAGCAGCGTGCGCAGCTCGCCCGCCGGCGCGTGCCCGGAGACGTGCACCCGGGCGGTCTCCTTGTGCACGACCGTCGCCCCGAGCCGGGCCAGACCGTTGATCACCTTGTACACCGCAGTCTCGTTCCCCGGCACGAGGGACGACGCGAGGACGACGGTGTCGCCGGCGGTGATGGTGACCTGGGAGTGGTCCCCGCGGGCCATGCGACCGAGCGCGGACAGCGGCTCGCCCTGCGACCCGGTCGACACCAGCACGACCTGCTCGGGCGGCATCGCGGCCGCCTCGTCGAGGGAGACCATCAGGCCGGGCGCGACCCGGAGCAGCCCGAGATCGCGGGCGACCCCCATGTTGCGGACCATCGAGCGTCCGACGAACGCGACCTTCCGCTTGTGCGTCTCGGCGCAGTCGAGCACCTGCTGGATGCGGTGCACGTGGCTGGCGAAGCTGGAGACGATCAGCCGCTGGGACGCCCGTGCGAAGACGTCGTCCAGGACGGGGCCGATGCTCCGTTCGGGCGTGACGAAGCCGGGCACCTCGGCGTTGGTCGAGTCCGACAGGAGCAGGTCGATGCCGGCCGTGCCCAGGCGGGCGAACGCGCCCAGGTCGGTCAGGACGCCGTCCAGCGGGAGCTGGTCCATCTTGAAGTCGCCGGTGTGCACGAGGGTGCCGGCGGGCGTGTGCACGGCGACGGCGAGGGCGTCGGGGATCGAGTGGTTGACCGAGATGAACTCGCAGTCGAACGGCCCGGCCCGGTGCTCGTCGCCTGCGGCGACCTCGACCATCGGGGGATCGAGGCGGTGCTCCCGGAGCTTGGCGGCGACCAGCGCGAGGGTGAACCGGGAACCGACGAGCGGGATGTCCTCCCGCAGCCGCAGCAGGTACGGGATCGCCCCGATGTGGTCCTCGTGCCCGTGGGTCAGGATTACGGCGTCGATGTCGCCCAGGCGGTGCTCGATCACCCCGAAGTCCGGGAGGATCAGGTCGACGCCGGGCTGCTCGGCCTCGGGGAACAGGACGCCGCAGTCGATGACCAGCAGCCGGCCGTCGAACTCCAGCACGGCCATGTTCCGGCCGATCTCGCCCAGACCGCCCAGCGCCATGACGCGCAGGCCACCCGCGGGGAGGGGCGGGGGCGCCTGCAGGTCCAGATGTGGCTGGGTGACCTGCGCGGTCACAGCGCGACGCCGCCGGCGGTGAGGTCGATCCGCAGCTGCGCGACCTCCTCGGGGGTCGCGTCGACGAGCGGCGGGCGGACCGGCCCCGAGGGCAGGCCCAGCTCGCGCAGGGCGGCCTTCACGAGGATGACGCCCTGGGTGCGGAAGATGCCGGTGTAGATCGGCAGCAGGCTCTCGTTGACCGCCCGGGCCTTCACCAGGTCGCCGGACTCCACGGCGGCGACCAGCTCGGCCAGCCGCGGGCCGACGACGTGGCCCACCACGCTCACGACGCCGACGGCCCCGAGTGCGAGCAGCGGGAAGTTCAGCATGTCCTCGCCGCTGTAGTACGCGAGGTCGGTGCGCGCGAGGGTCCAGGCGACGGCACCGAGGTCGCCCTTGGCGTCCTTCACCGCCACGATCCGGGGGTGCTCGGCCGCGCGCACGAGGGTCTCGACCTCGATCGGGACGACGGTGCGCGGGGGGATGTCGTAGAGCATCACCGGCAGATCGGTGCTGTCGGCCACCGACGTGAAGTGGCGCAGCAGACCGGCCTGCGGCGGCTTGTTGTAGTACGGCGTCACGACCATCAGGCCGTGTGCGCCCAGGCGCTCGGCGTCGCGGGCTTTCTCGATCGAGTGCGCGGTGTCGTTCGTGCCCACCCCGGCGACGACGGTCGCACGGTCACCGACGGCGTCGAGCACGACCTCGAGCACGGACCGCTGCTCGGCGTCGCTCAGCGTCGGCGACTCCCCCGTCGTCCCGGCGATCACGAGCCCGTCGTGCGCGCACCGGTCGACCAGGTGTGCGGCCAGTTCCTGCGTGCCGGCGAGGTCGACGGTGCCGTCCTCCGTCAGCGGGGTGACCATCGCCGTCAGCACACGCCCGAACGGCCGGGCGGGGTCGGTGGTGGTCATGGGAGGAATCTACCGAGCCCGACCGACGGCGTCCGAGCGCGCACCGTTCGACCGCACGTGGTGGGACACCGCGAACCGCAGGCCCGAGGACGACGTCGTCCACCCGTCGGACGGTGTGCGCGCCTCGAGCTGCCACCCGTCGTCCAGCGGCGGCGCCCACGTGTCGCCGTCGACCTGCGCGTCGATCTCGGTGACCATGAGCTGCCGGGCGTGCGGCAGGAAGGCGGTGTAGACCGCTCCCCCGCCGATCACCCAGAAGGACTCGTGCCCGGCGAGCACCTCGGCCACCGACGCCGCCGGGGTGGCGCCGTCCGCGGACCACCGCCGGTCCGACGTCAGGACGACGTTGGTCCGCCCGGGCAGGGGACGGAACCGCTCGGGCAGCGAGTCCCAGGTGCGCCGGCCCATGACCACGGTGGAGCCCATGGTCAGCCGGCGGAAGAGCGCCAGGTCCTCCGGCAGGTGCCAGGGCAGCGCTCCCTCGGCGCCGATCACGCCGTCGCGGGCCTGCGCCCACACCATCCCGATCACACCGCCACGGCTGCCCGGATCGCCGGGTGCGGGTCGTAGTCGTGCACGGTGAAGTGCTCGTAGGTGTAGTCGAACAACGACGGCGCGGGCGCCAGCTCCAGGGTCGGGAAGGGCCGCACCTCGCGGGAGAGCTGCTCGGTCACCTGCGCGGTGTGGTTGCTGTAGACGTGGCAGTCGCCGCCGACCCAGATGAAGTCGCCCGGGGCGAGCCCGACCTGATCGGCCACCATCCGCGTCAGCAGGGCGTAGCTCGCGATGTTGAACGGGACGCCGAGGAACATGTCGGCGCTGCGCTGGTAGAGCTGGCAGGAGAGCTTGCCGTCGGCGACGTAGAACTGGAACAACGCGTGACACGGCGCCAGGGCCATGTCGGGGATCGCAGCCACGTTCCAGGCCGAGACGATCATCCGGCGCGAGTCGGGGTCCTTCTGCAGCGTCGACAGGATCGACGAGATCTGGTCGATCTGCTCTCCGCCGGGCGCCGGCCACGACCGCCACTGGACGCCGTAGACCGGACCGAGGTCGCCCTCGGGCGAGGCCCACTCGTCCCAGATCGTGACGCCGTTGTCCTGCAGCCAGCCGACGTTGCTGTCGCCGCGGAGGAACCACAGCAGCTCGACGGCGATCGAGCGGAAGTGCACCTTCTTCGTCGTCACCAGCGGGAATCGCTCGGACAGGTCGTACCGGAGCCGTTCGCCGAACAGGCTCACGGTGCCCGTGCCGGTGCGGTCCTGCTTCGGCGTCCCCTGCTCGAGAATGCGCCGGAGGAGGTCCTCGTACTGGGTGTCGATCGGTGCGCCGTCCACGGGTCCGAGGGTACGGGGAGCGACCGACGGAATCGGTCAGCCCTCGGTGACGAACGGGCTCGCGGCGACCTCGGTGCCGTCGGCGAGCGTGCTGATCCGGAAGTCGTCGAAGACGTTGCCGGCCACCCGGTGCAGCTCGCGCAGGCAGGCGATGGCGAGCTCGCGGATCTCGACGTCGGCGTGCTCGCTCGCCCGCATGGCCACGAAGTGCCGCCAGGCGCGATAGTTGCCGGTGACGACGATGCGCGTCTCGGTGGCGTTGGGCAGCACCGACCGGGCGGCCTGCCGGGCCTGCTTGCGCCGGAGCGTGGCGTTGGGGACGTCGGCGAAGCGCTTCTCCAGTCCCTCGAGCAGGTCGGTGTAGGCGCCGGCCGCGGCCTCGGTGGCGGCGACGAAGCGCTCGTGCAGCTCGGGGTCCTCGGCGATGACGGCGGGCTCGACGAAGGCGGCGTCCCGCTCGGGCACGTACCGCTGCGACAACTGGCTGTAGGAGAAGTGCCGGTGCCGGATCAGCTCGTGGGTGAGCGACCGGGAGACCCCGGTGAGGTACATGGTGACCGTGCCGTGCTCGAGCACGGAGAGATGACCGACCTCGAGGATGTGCCGCAGATACCCCTGGTTGGTGGCGGTGGCCGGGTTCGGCTTGTTCCACGACTGGTAACAGGCCCGCCCAGCGAACTCGGCGAGCGCCTGCCCGCCGTCGACATCGGTCTCCCACGGCACGTCGGCGGGCGGGGTGAACTGGGTCTGGGCGATGACCTGGACCTGGAGCGGAACGATCTCGGGCACGGGGGCGAGCCTACGTCGGGCCGCAGGCGCCGCCCGCGCCCAGCGATTCAGCGTGATGTCATCTGACGCCTTGATTTGACACCATCGTGATGCCACAGTGGTGTCATGGACCTCAGCGACTACGTGGACGCACTCCGCGGCTCCCTCACCACGGCGGCGGCTGCCGGCGGCCCCCAGGCGCAGGAGACGGCCCGGCTGCTCGCCGACACGATGGAGCCGGCGGTGCGGCTCGCCCTGATCGACGCGCTCTCTGCCCTGGCCGCGGAGGTCACGGCGGCGCTCGACGGACCGCTGGTGGACATCCGGCTGCGTGGTCGCGACCCCGAGGTCGTCGTCGTCCCGGCCGAGCACGACCCGGGCCGGCACCCCACCACGGGCGCCTCCCCCGACCCCGCGGACGACGCCGCCGACGACGGGTCGACGGCCCGCATCAGTCTCCGGCTGCCCGACGGGCTCAAGGCCCGCGCCGAGGCCGCCGCGGCCACCGCCGGCAGCTCGCTGAACACCTGGCTCATCCGCGCGGTGACCGCCGCCGTGCGCGAGCCCGCCCCGCCGCCGTCCGGCCGCGGGCCCCGCCGCTACACCGGATTTGCCCGCAGCTGACCGCGCACCCCCGTCCGAAGGAGAACCGCCATGCCCGTTCGCACGCACGTCGCCGCCGTCCCCGGCCCGCCCCCACGGATCGAGGTCCGCAACCACGCCGGCTCGGTCACCGTCGCCGCCGTCGAGGGCGCCGAGCAGCTGGAGGTGCGCGTGGAGCCGCTGGACGCCGCTGCCGAGGAACTGCTCGACCGCGTGGAGATCGACGTGCGGGACGCCGAGTCCGACGACGTCCCCACCCGGCTGCGGGTCGTCGTGCCCGAGCGCCGGCTGCTGCGCACGCCGGCGTTCGCGGTCCGCATCACCACACCTCCCCGGGCGGCGGCCCGGATCGCCGTCGCCTCCGCCGACGCCGAGCTGACCGGCCGGTTCGGCGACCTCGAGCTCACCAGTGCCAGCGGCGACCTCGACGTCGAGCACGGTGTCGACGTGCACGCGCGCAGCGCGAGCGGCAACACCCGGATCGGCACGATCGACGGCCGCGCCTCGGTCGGGTCCGCGTCCGGCGACGTCCGGATCGGGCGGGCCCGCGGCGACCTGCAGGTGCGCACCGCCTCCGGCGACGCCTCGGTGGACCAGACCGCCGAGCACGTCACCATCAACACGGCGTCCGGGGACGCGACCGTCGGCGCCGCGACCGGCGGCGCCGTGCAGATCAGGACGGTCTCCGGGGACGCCTCGGTCGGCGTGGTCCCGGGCCTGCGGATCTGGCTGGAGCTCTCCAGCGTCTCCGGCCGGATGGACTCCCAGCTCGACGACGACGGCGACGCCGGCGACGGACCGGCCGGGCTGTCCCTCACGATGCGCTCGGTGTCCGGCGACATGCGGATCCACCGGACCGCGGCCGTGCCCGTGGCGTGAGCTAGGCGCGCAGGGCGAGCGACTCTCCGGACGCTCGCCGGAGGTCGCTCGCCAGGTCGCCGCGGTCGAGGACGTCGACGTCGTCCAGCTCCAGCCAGTCGGCCATGAGGCGAAGCTCGTCGACGAGCGCCGCGGCGACGAGCGGCCGGTCGATGCCCTCCTCGCCGTGCGCCGCCTGGACGCGGAGCACCCCGGCTTGCCGGTCTGCCTTGAGGTCGACGCGGGCCACGAGCTGGTCGCCGAGCAGGAAGGGCAGCACGTAGTACCCGTGCACACGCTTGGCGGCCGGGGTGTAGATCTCCAGCCGGTACCGGAAGCCGAAGATCCGCTCCACGCGCGGCCGCTCCCACACCAGGGAGTCGAACGGGCTCAGCAGCGCCCGCGCCCGGACCCAGCGGGGACGACGCGCCTCGGGATCCAGCCAGGCCGGCGCACCCCAGCCGGCGACGTCGGCCGGCAGCAGCTCCCCGGCGTCGGCGAGTTCCGTGACGGCCTGCCGAGCGGCCTCGGGGCGGAGGCGGAAGTAGTCGCGCAGATCGCGCTCGGTGGCGACGCCGAGCGCGCGGGCGGCGGTGCGGACGAGTTCGCGGACCGCGTCGACCGGGTCGGGGGTCGGCGTCTGCAGGACGGCGGGCGGCAGGACCCGCTCGGTGAGGTCGTAGACCTTCTCGAACGCCGTGGTGCGGTGCGTCGCGGTGATCTCCCCGGTGAAGAAGAGCCACTCGAGCGCGACCTTGCCCTCGTGCCAGTTCCACATCGATCCGGGCCGGTCGGGCCGGGGTCCCGCGAGGTCGCTGGCCTTCAGCGGTCCGGTCGCCCGGACCCGGTCGAGGACCTCGGCGACGAAGCCGGGCCGCTCCTCCTGGATCCGCACCATGTTGCCCCAGGCGTGCTCCGCGGCCGCCGCCATCCGCCAGCGCAGGAACGGCTGGAGCCGCACGGGCAGGAACGACGCCTCGTGCGCCCAGTACTCGAACACGGCGTGCCGCCGCGCGGTCAGATCGTCGAGCGCCGTCCGCGGATAGGCCCCCAGCCGGCTGAAGGCAGGCAGGTAGTGCGAGCGCGACAGCACGTTCACCGAGTCGATCTGGATCACCGCGAGCCGCTCCGTCATGCGCCGCAACTGACGGACGGCGACCGGGCCGGTGGGCCGTGGCTCGGCGAAGCCCTGCGCCGCCAGCGCGATCCGGCGCGCCAGGGCGGCGGGAAGCCGCTCGACGTCGGGTGCGCTCACGAGAGCCGATCTTGCCTGGCGGGTACGACGTTCGCGGCCGCGCATACGCTGCCCGGGTGAATTCCGAGGCGTCCTTCCTGCGTGCCACCGGTTCCGCGGACGCCTCGGTCCGACCCGCGCTGCCGGCCGATGCCGCGGAGATCGCGCGGATCCAGGTCGTCACGTGGCGCACGGCGTACCGCTCGGTGCTGCCGGCGGCGGTGCTCGACGACTGGGACGCCGACGCGGCCGAGAGCACCTGGCGCGCGGCGATCACCGCGCCGCCCACGCCCGGTCACGGCGTCCTGGTCGCGCTGGAGAGGAACACCCTGGTCGGGTTCGCCGCCTTCGGCCCACCGGAGCTGACCCCCGGGGAGACCCAGGACGCGGCCGGCTACACGACGGAGGTGTCCACGCTGCTGGTCGAGCCGCGCTGGGGACGGCGCGGCCACGGGAGCCGGCTGCTGTCCGCGGTCGCCGACCTGGCCGAGAGCGGCGGCGCCGCCCGGCTGCAGGTCTGGTTGCTCGAGGACGACGGGGTGTCCACCGGCTTCTACGAGTCGGCCGGCTGGGCACCCGACGGCTGGGCCCGCACCCTGGACACCGGGGACGCGCCCCTGCGCGAGGTCCGCTGGCACGCACTGCTGGGCCCGGAGACCGACATGCCGGAGGCGACACGGTGACCTTCGAGGGCTTCCCGGACGACGGCCTCGTCTTCTACGAGGGCCTGGAAGCCGACAACTCCAAGACCTACTGGACGCAGCACAAGGGCGCCTACGACAGGAACGTCAAGGCGCCGCTGGTCGCGCTGCTGGACGAGCTCGCCCCCGAGTTCGGGACGGCGAAGATCTTCCGGCCGTACCGCGACGTCCGGTTCAGCAACGACAAGACGCCCTACAAGACCCATCAGGGCGCGGTGGTACACGCCGACGGCCACGGGACCGGCGCCTGGTACGTGCAGATCTCCGCCGACGGGCTGCACGTCTCCGGGGGCAGCTGGCGACTCGAGAGCGACCAGGTCGCCCGCTACCGCCGGGCGGTCGCCGACGACGTCCAGGGCCTGCGCCTGCAGGCGGAGGTCGACCGACTGGCCGCCGCGGGCTGGGAGATCCGGGGCGAGAAGCTGACGCGAGTGCCGGCCGGTTACTCCGCGGACGCCGAACGCCTGGACCTCCTGCGCCACAAGTCGCTGCACGCGTCGCGGAGCTGGGAGCCGGCCGAATGGCTCCACGAGCCGCGCGCCCTCGACGAGGTGCGCTCCGCCTGGCGCGAGCTCCGCACGCTGAACACGTGGCTCGCCGACAACGTCGGCGCGACGACCAAGGAGCCCCGCGCCCGCCGATGAGATGGGGCCGGAAAACGAATTCCGGACGGCGATGTCGAGAATGGGTGACCGGCTCCGTCCCCTCCATGAACGCGACCACGATGGGTCGCACCAGCACCGAGGAGAATCGCGATGGCCAAGTACCTGCTGCTCAAGCACTACCGGGGAGCCCCGACTCCGGCGAACGACGTGCCGATGGACAAGTGGACGCCGGAGGAGATCTCCGACCACGTGCAGTACATGAACGACTTCGCGGCCCGGCTGGAGGGCACCGGCGAGTACGTCGACGGTCAGGCCCTCGCTCCCGACGGGATGTGGGTCCGCTACGACGGGGAGGGGCGCCCGCCGGTCACCGACGGCCCCTTCGCCGAGACCAAGGACCTGATCGCCGGCTGGATGGTCATCGACGTCGACAGCCGTGAGCGCGCGATCGAGCTGGCCGGGGAACTGTCGGCCGCGCCCGGGGCGAACGGGGAGCCGATCCACGAGTGGCTCGAGGTGCGCCCGTTCCTGGGCGAGGCACCCACCGTCACGGAGTGAGCCCTCCCCTGGACGAGGCCCTGCTACGGAGCCTCACGCCGGGAGTGCTCGGGGTCCTCGTCCGCCGCGGAGCCGACTTCGCGGCGGCCGAGGACGCCGTCCAGGATGCGCTGGTCGAGGCGATCCGGGTCTGGCCGGCCGACCCGCCGCGGGACCCGAAGGGCTGGCTGGTCACCGTGGCCTGGCGCCGGTTCCTCGACGCAACCCGGGCGGACGTCGCCCGGCGCCGGCGCGAGGACCTGCTGGAGGAGGAGCCGGCGCCCGGGCCCGCGCCGGAGGCGGACGACACGCTGCACCTCTACTTCCTGTGCGCCCACCCGTCACTGACGCCGTCGTCCGCGGTCGCGCTCACGCTGCGCGCCGTGGGCGGGCTGACCACGCGCGAAATCGCCCTGGCCTACCTGGTGCCCGAGGCGACCATGGCGCAGCGCATCAGCCGGGCCAAGCGCACCGTCTCCGGGGTGCGCTTCGACCAGCCCGGCGACGTCGCCACCGTGCTGCGCGTGCTGTACCTGGTGTTCAACGAGGGTTACACGGGGGACGTCGACCTGGCCGCGGAGGCAATCCGGCTCACCCGGCAGCTTGCGGTGGCCATCGACCACCCCGAGGTAGCGGGCCTGCTCGCCCTGATGCTGCTCCACCACGCTCGGCGGGCCGCCCGCACCGCGGCCGACGGCAGCCTGGTCCCGCTCGCCGAGCAGGACCGCACTCGGTGGGACACCGCGTCGATCGCCGAGGGCGTCGAGATCCTGCAGGCTGTCCTCGTCCGCGATCGGCTGGGCGAGTTCCAGGCCCAGGCAGCCATCGCGGCCCTCCACGCCGACGCGTCCACCGCCGCGGAGACGGACTGGGTCCAGATCGTCGAGTGGTACGAC
This sequence comes from Blastococcus sp. CT_GayMR16, assembly GCF_004570875.1. Lineage (GTDB taxonomy): Bacteria > Actinomycetota > Actinomycetes > Mycobacteriales > Geodermatophilaceae > Blastococcus_B. The sequence goes on from NZ_SPQK01000015.1 coordinate 116,405, forward strand.
GAGCTCGCGCGCCTGACCGACAGCCCGATCGTCCGGCTCAACCGCGCGGTCGCCGTCGGGGAGGCCGACGGGCCGCGCGCCGGCCTGGCCGCGCTCGCCGCGCTGGACGACTCGCTGCCCCGGCACACGGCGGTGGCGGCGTATCTCTCCGAGCGCGACGGAGACCTGGCGACGGCGGCTCGGCTGTACGCCGAGGCGGCCCGCAAGGCAGCCAACCCCGCCGAGCGCGACCACCTGACGCGCCAGGCCGCCCGGCTCAACGCCGGCCGGGCTCGCTGACGGGTCGGTTCGGCGCGGGGAATGCGTTTTCCGGGCATGACGAAGGGGCCCCAGCACGAATGCTGGGGCCCCTTCGGGAATGGTTGTCCGGCGGCGTCCTACTCTCCCACCCCGTCTCCAGGGCAGTACCATCGGCGCTGAGAGGCTTAGCTTCCGGGTTCGGAATGAGACCGGGCGTTTCCCTCTCGCCATGGCCGCCGTAACT
>NZ_SPQK01000016.1 GCF_004570875.1 Blastococcus sp. CT_GayMR16
CCTTCGTGGCCAACACGTTCGTGCCGCTGGAGACCTTTCCGTCGGTGCTGCGGCACTTCGCGGAATGGAACCCGGTGTCCTCGGTCGTGCAGGCGGCCCGCAACCTGTTCGGCAACTCCTTCGGCGCGCTCGCCATCGGCACCGGCCGGGCCTCCCGGCGCGGGTTCGTCCTCGACTCCGCCGTCGACCGGCTGACCGAGGCCGCCTACGCGAGCGCCCTGTGGGCCGCCGGGGCGCCGGGCTGGCTGGCCGTCGTCTTCGGGGCGCTGTGCTGGCTGCCCGACTACCTGCGCGCGCGGGCCGGCCAGGCGGGGGTGGCCGAGACCGGGGCGCTGTCGGTGTGGGAACGGCCGACGCGGGTGATCATGACCGGCCTCACGCTGGTGGGCGCGGGGGTGCTCGCCGGTGCGGCCGAGCTGCTGGTGACCGTGGGGACGGCGGCCGGCGCACTTCTCGGGGTCGTCGCCGTCACCCAGTTGGGGGTCTCGCTGCGCCGGATGCTGGCCGATTGAGCAGGACCGGAACCGCTGTGCCGACCTGCGCCATTGGGCCGACCGCCGGAGGGGCTCTTAGAGTGTTCCGGTGCGCTGCTCCGCAGTAGCGCGCAAGACAATCGCGCGGCCCTTCCGCCGATCCAGCCTTAGGGAGCGTTCCGTGCCCGTTGCCGTCACCGGCTCCATCGCCACCGACCACCTGATGACCTTCCCCGGGAAGTTCACCGAGCAGTTCGTCGAAGGGCAGATGGAGAACGTCTCGCTCTCCTTCCTCGTTGACGACCTCGTGCAGCACCGGGGCGGCGCGGGCGCGAACATGGCCTACGGGCTGGGCCTGCTGGGCCTGCAGCCGGTCCTCGTCGGCGCGGTGGGCAGCGACTTCGCCGAGTACGAGGCGTGGCTGAAGCGGCACGGCGTGGACACCCAGAGCGTGCACTGGTCGGAGCTGAAGCACACGGCCCGCTTCGTCTGCACGACCGACGCGTCGAACAACCAGATCGCGTCCTTCTACTCGGGCGCGATGTCGGAGGCCGGGAACATCGAGCTGGGCCCGGTCGTCGACCGGGTCGGCGAACTCGACCTCGTGGTGATCGGCCCCAACGACCCGAAGGCCATGGTGCGGCACACCGAGGAGTGCCGTCAGCGCGGCTTCGCCTTCGCGGCCGACCCCAGCCAGCAGCTGGCCTGGGCCGACGGCGAGATGATCCGCGGCCTGGTCGACGGCGCCGACCTGCTGTTCACCAACGAGTACGAGTCGCACCTGCTCCAGCAGAAGACCGGCTGGGACGTCGACGAGGTGCTCTCCCGCGTCGGCACCTGGGTCACCACCCGGGCGGCCGAGGGGATCCTCGTCCGCCAGGCCGACGCCGAGCCCATCTCGGTCATCGCCGTGCCGGAGACCAAGCCGGTCGAGCCCACCGGTGGCGGCGACGCGCTGCGCGCCGGGTTCATCGCCGGCCGGATGTGGGGTCTGAGCCTGGAGCGGGCCACCCAGCTCGGCTCCGCCGTCGCGACCGCCGCGGTCGAGGTCATCGGCACGCAGGAGTACGACCTGCCCAAGGAGAGCTTCCTGTCCCGGTTCGCCGACGCTTTCGGTGCCGACGCCGCCGACGAGGTCGCCCCGCATCTGTGACATTGCGGTCCTCCGGACCGCACCCCCTCCAGGAGCCGTACCCCGGCTGCGGCGAGGGTGTTCGAGTGTCCCCGGCGGGGACCCTTCGGGCCCCACACCGGGTCCACCGTTCCGTACCCGTCGGTGGTCGGCTGCTGCTACTTCCTCCTGACGGCTTCTCCGATGCTGGGGTCTTCTTGCCACTTCGTGAAGGGGATGCGGCGGATCTCGAGGATCTCGCCGAGGGTGCTCCATTCGTTGCCGCCGAGGCGGGCCAGCGGGTGGAGGCTCTCGATCCGGGGGCGGCCGTCCCGGACGGCGGTCTCCCAGACGCTGATCGCCTGCACGCGGCCGAAGACGACGGTGCTGTCGCCCAGGCGGACCGTGGAGTGCAGGGTGCACTCGACGGCGACGGGTGACTCCGCCACCCGGGGGACGCCGACCCGCTCGCTGGGCTCCAGCCGGACGCCGCACGCCTCGGCCTCGCTCGTGCCGGGCGGGAAATCGGTGCCGGTGGCGTTGACCTGCTCGAAGAGCGCCTCGGGCGTGAGGCTGACGGTGAACTCGCCGGTCGCCTCGACGTTGCGCAGCGAATCCTTCCGTCCGACCGAGGTGAACTGGATGACGGGCGGCTTCACGCAGGCCACCGTGTAGAAGGAGTGCGGCGCGAGGTTGATGACCCCGTCGGCCGACTGGCTGCAGACCCACGCGATGGGCCGGGGCACCACCACGGAGTTCATGACCCGGTAGAAGGCCGTCGGCTCCATCTCCTGGGGATCGAAGAGCACGCGGGCGGGGGAGTCGGCGGAGGTCACGTGCCCATCGTCGCCGGACCGCTGTGGTCCGGCGCGGGCAGGGCCCGGCCGCGCCAGCGCAGCGTGCCGCGGCGGCGACCGATCACCGAATGCGCCATCAGCAGATCGAGGACCAGCACCGACAGCGGATGCGCCAGGGTGTCGGGCCACAGCCGCCCGCCCGTGCCGGCGGCCACGACCGCCCGCCCCGCCGTGCCCGCGACGTACCCGAGCAACCCGGCGCGGGACCCGCGGAGAGCCGCGAGCGGGGGCACGACCCAGACCGCGGTCAGGACGACCGCGGCGGCGGTGCTCGCCACCGGAGAGCCGCCGACCGCGCCCCACAGCGACTTGGCGTACCCATCCCGCAGGGCGGGCCAGCCGTCGTACATGCGGCAGGCGGCGAGCCGGGAGCCGTCGACGGGGCCGCCTCGGCCACCGGACCGTTTCACCGCCCGCAGCAGCGCGATGTCCTCGAGCACCTCGCCGCGCACCGCCCCGTGCCCGCCCGCGCGGTCGTAGCCGCTGCGGGTGAGCACCAGGAACTGGCCGTTGGCCGCGGCGAGGGACGGCCGCGGCGACCGCTCGGCGATGCGGAGCGGCAGCGTCGTCGCCCACAACCACTGCTGGAGCGGCTGGACCAGTCGCTCGGCGGCGCTGCCGGCGAGCTGACGCGGCCACGGGGACACCAGGTCGAGGCGGTGCCGGTCCAGCACCGCGATCGCTCCGGCCAGCGCGTCGGGGAAGAGGCGGACGTCGGCGTCGACGAACGCGACGATGCTGTCGTCCGCCCGGTCCGCGGCGTCGACCCCGACGGCGCAGGCGTGCGGCTTGCCGAGCCAGCCCGGCGGGGGCGGGTCGGCGGTCACGAGCCGGATCCGCGGGTCGGGCACGGCCCGCACGAGGTCCGCCGTCCCGTCGGTCGAGCCGTCGTCGACGACGACGACCCGGAGGTCGTCGACACCGCGCTGGTCGAGCAGCGCGGCCAGGCAGCCGCCGACCTGGTCTGCCTCGTCCCGGGCCGGCAGCACCACCGTGACGCGACGTCGGACCGGCGGGGGGTCGGCCGGCGGTCGCCGGAGCAGGGCGACGTTGATCGCCGCGTGCACGGCACCGGCCACCGAGATGCCGGCCAGGACCCGGACGAGCCGACCGCTCACCTGGCGCTCAGTCCTGCGCGGTGCTGGACGAGCAGCGTTCCCAGCACGGGCACCGCGAGGCCGGCGCCCCAGGCGGCCGAGCCGGGCAGGCCCAGCCAGCCCGCATGCGCCAGCGCTCCGCCCAGGGTCATCCAGGCGATCGCGAGCAGCGGGGCGGCGTCCCCGATCCGTGGTGCAGCGGCCACGGACGTCCGCGTCACCATCCGGTCGAGCAGCACCATCACGACGACGCCGGCGAGCAGCCACCCGGCCAGGTTGGTCAGGGGCACGGTCGGGATGCCGGGCAACCCGGGTGACGGATCCGACCAGGTCCAGTACCCGGCCTGCACCAACTGCGGGTCCAGGACGACGTCCCAGGCGGCGAAGACCGCCGCCGCCACCCCGATCCGGACGGCGGTCCGTCGTCCGGACCGCACCGGGCGCGTCAGCCGGTCGGCGAGCACCCAGCTGGGCCACGCGATCATCAGCCAGGCGAGCGGCACGAGGAACGGCACCCCGAGCAGGGTGGGGCCGAGGGCGTCGCTGTAGGTGTACCTGCCATAGGGGAAGCCGGTGGCCAGGCCGAGGGCCTCGAAGCTCACCGCGGCGAGCACCACCAGGAGGGCGAGCCCCGCGCCGACCCGGGCACCACGGCTCAGGCCTGCGTGCGTGACCGACAGCCCGGCGCCCAGCACCACGATCGTCCAGCTCACGGCGTCCCGACCCGCGCCGGACGTCAGGGGATAGGCGATCGCGGTCAGGACGAGCAGCACGGCGAGCGCCATCGGCACCGCCCGCCGGCGGACCGCCGCGGACGAGCCGTGGACGAGGACGGCTGTCGTCACCGACGAAATCCTGCGACGGCGCGGCGCACCGCGGCCCGGCCACGGGCGAGCGGACGACGGTCGCCGAGCAGTACGCCGGCCGCCGTCCGACCGGAGTTGCCCGACACCCCGCCGCCGGGATGCGTGGATGCTCCGGCCAGGTAGAGGCCGGGCAGGCCCGGAACCCGGTAGCCGGACAGTGCGGGCGTGGGCCGGAAGCCGAACATGCTGGCCAGTCCCATCTCCACGTGCATGACGTTGCCACGCGGCAGCGACAGTTCGCGTTCCAGCTCCAGGGGCGTCTGTACGTACAGCCGCTGTACCGACTGCGCGAAGCCCGGAGCGAACCGGTCGACGGCGTCGATCAGTCGGCGTGCTTCTGCGTCGGCGAGGGAGTCCCAGTCCGCGCCGTCGGCCAGCTCGTAGGGGTACCACTGGCCCCAGATCGTGACGACGTGCTGCCCCGGCGGGGCGAGCGTGTCGTCGCTGGCGGAGAAGCACATCGCCAGCGGGACCGGGGACCTCGGCAGTCGGCCGGCGGCCCAGTCGCCGTGCGCAGCGGCCAGCTCGGCCCGGTCGGTGCACAGAAGTTGCAGTCCCTGTAACGACTGGGTGGCCGGTGCGCCCGGGTAGGCGGGCAGTGCGTCGGTGAGCGCCCGGACGACGAGGCCGAACCCGTTGCCGAGCGGCGGTGTGGCGTCGGCGAGGGCCGGTGGCGCGAACTCGCCGGCCAGGTCGCGGGTCGCCAGCACGTGGCAGGCGGCCACGACGGCAGGTGCGGCCACCCGTCGTCCGGAGACCGTCTCGATCCCGGTGACCCGGCCGTCCGCGACGAGCAGTCGCGCGGCGCCGTCGCCGAGGACGACCCGGCCGCCGTCGGACTCCAGCCGCCGGCGCAGCGCGGCGGTGAGCCCACCCGAGCCACCGACCGGGTGACCGGGCGGGACGTCGTGCAGCAGGGTGGCCCAGGCGACCATGGCCGCGGTGCCCGGTTCGGACATCGGCGGCCCCGACTGGGCACCGAACCAGGCCAGGGCCGCCTTCAGTCGCTCGCTGGTGAACCAGCGGTCCAGCAGCGCATCGCCGGACCCGAGGAAGTCCACCGCGAGATCGGCACCCGGCGTGCGGGGCCGCCCGCCCGCCGGCGCGCCCATCGGCCAGAAGGAACGGACCAGGCCGGCAGGGGTGGGCCGACGGCCGAAGGACGCGGCGACCGCCCGGCTGCGCGGGGCCCAGACGGCCACGAACTGCCGGTAGGCCTCCGCGTCCTCCGGGCCGCACGCGGCCGCGATCGAGGTGCAGGTCGCGTCGAGGTCGACCGAGAAGACCAGCGGCTGCCCGTCCGGTCCGGGGTCGCCCGGCGACGGCGCGGGGGCGAAGCCCCAGGGGTCGCAGTCGAGATAGCGCAGCCCGTGGGCCGCGAGGTCCAGGTCCTCGACGATGCCGCTCTGCCGGACGATGACGTGCGCGCTCGAGCCGCGGTCGACGAGGACGCCGGGCCAGCGCTCCACGGTGGACACCGCGCCGCCGAGGACGTCGTCGGACTCCACGACCTCCACCGAGAGCCCGGCCCGGGCCAGGTAGCAGGCCGCGACCAGACCGTTGTGGCCCGCGCCGACGACGACGACGTCGACCGCTGCGCCAGGGGGGAGCGTCGGGGGAGGGGGCGCCACGCTCAGCTGTTCGCCGGGACTGGTTCGCGTGGATGCAGGGGCAGGCGGGCGCCCAGGATGGCGAAGGGACGCGCGTCGCCCGGGAAGTGGTAGCCGCGCGCCAGGTCGATGAACCCGTCCGCGTGGTAGAGCCGGAACGCCTTGGTGTCGGCGTCGGGAGTGGACAGCAGCGCGGCCGGGTGGGGCAGGTCGGCCACCAGGGCGTGCAGCAGCCGTCGTCCCAGGCCCTTGCTCTGGTGGTCGGGGTGGACGTGCAGTTCGCACACCTCGAACGCCCCGGGCAGCCACTTCTTCGCCGTCCGCCGGTCCAGTGCGGCGCGCACCTGGTCGTGCCACCACTGCCCGGGCTCGACCAGGTAGCCGTAGCCGAAGCCGACGAGCTGCTCGCCCTCCGGGGTCGCCTCGAAGGCCCCGACGGCGCGGAAGCCGGGCCGGTCGGTGTGCTGGATGGCGTACCCGTAGCGCCCGGCGACCACGGCGGCGTCGTAGCCCATGGCCAGCCCGTAGATGGTCAGGGCCTCGTGCATGTGGTCGCGCAGCCAGCGGATCGGCAGCTCGGTGACCCGGGTCGTGGGCTTGGTGCCGGTCATGCGCCGACCGCCTTCCCGGCGGTGCCGATGGCGCCGTCCGAGGTCGGCCCGTTGCCGACCTCCGCTGCTGTGCCGGCGGTCAGCCGGAGCAGCTCTTCATAGCTCGTGGGAAAGATCGAGGCCGGGTGCCCGGCGGCGGCCCAGACGACGTCGTAACGCGCGAGCTCGACGTCGACGAGGGTGCCGATCGGCTCCGGGTGGCCGATCGGTGCGACGCCGCCGATGACCTGGCCGGTGTGGCGGAGGACGAAGTCGGCGCGGGCGGGCGCGATGCGCTCGACGCCCAGCAGGGCGGCCACCTTGGACTCCTCGACGCGGTGCGCCCCGCTGGTGAGGATCAGCACGGGGGAGCCGTCGGCGTCGAAGACCAGGCTGTTCACGATCGCGCCCACCGGGACGTCGAGAGCAGCCGCGGCGGCGGCGGCCGTGCGGACCTCCGCCGGGAGCATGCGCACCTCACCGGTCCCGCCGGCCTCCGTGAGCAGCCGGGTGACCGTGGCCACCCGGGGGTGTGCGGGTGCGGTCATGGCCCGATCCTGCCACCGGGCTCTGTCCGGTGCCCCCTCCGGATGCGTGCGTGCGACACGGGCACCCGGTCGTGGGCCCCGGTCTTGACGACGACTCCGGGGTCCGGTCTACTGGACAGTGTTCGAACAAACGTTCGAACACTGTCGGTCCGCCGCTCCCCGGCCCTTCCCGCCTGGAGCAATGGTCCCGCCCGGAGCGGCGGCCCCGGGCCGGTGCGTGGCGTGGATGGAGACGGTGGGGAGTGGAGCATGAGCCGGGTACTCGGTGAGACCGCCGGTCGGGTGGGCGAAGAGGTGCAGGTCGAGCGCGGTCCGCTGGGTCCGGTGCAGTTCTGGCGGGGGGAGTCCCGCTACCTCGTGGGCGAGCTGCTCGACTCCTGGGTGGAGACCCCCGCCTGGTGGCGCCGCGGTGCCGCCGTGGCCGGCGGGGCCTCCGCCGAGCTGGTCGCGAACCAGGAGGTGTGGCGGGTCGAGGCGGTCCGGGCGGGCCGCTCGCGGACGAGCTTCGCCGGTGTCTACGACCTGTCCTGGGACGCCGCGGGCAACCGTTGGTGGCTCGTCCGGGTGCACGACTGATGGGCGCCGTCCGCGCCGTGCCGGCCGCCGGTCAGCTGCCCCTGCCCCCGGCGCTCCCGGCCGCTGCGGCGCAGCTCCTGGACCAAGCGCACCGCGGCCTGACCGAGGCCGCCGGCTGCCTCGACCCCCGGCAGCGCTATGCCACGGCGCACCTGGGTGCGCTGCGCGCCGCTGCCGCAGTGCTGGCCGCCCGCACCCGGCCCGAGCCGGCCCGCGGCCGGCCGCGCAGTGCGTGGGTGCTGCTCGGTCAGGTCGCGCCCGAGCTGGGGGAGTGGGCCACGTTCTTCGCTGCGGGTGCCGCCAAGCGGGCAGCGGCCGAGGCCGGCCTCTCGCACGCGGTGACCGAGCGGGAGGCCGACGACCTCGTCCGCGACGTCGGGGCCTTCCTCGCCGTGGTGGAGAACTGTCTCGCCACCTCGTACGGCAGCACGTCCGCCGTCGAGCCGCCGCGGCCCACCTATGCCCGGCCGCGCGTGGTCGGCGGCACCGCCACCGGGCCCGCCTCCAGGCCCCGGAGGTGACTGATCCCTTCGTCCATCTGCACGTCGCGTCCGGTTACTCCATGCAGTACGGGGCCAACCACCCTGCCGATCTCGTGGCCAGGGCTGCCGAGCACGGCATGACGGCACTGGCGCTCACCGACCGCGACGGGCTCTACGGCGCGGTCAAGTTCGCCCTGGCCTGCCGGTCGGCCGGCGTGCGGCCGATCTTCGGGGTGGACCTCGCGATCGCCCCCGTCCTGGACACCACGCTGCCCCCCGCTCTGGCCCATCCGGTGGGTGGCGGGACGCGCCCCCGGATGCAGGCGCCTGCCCGCCGGGCGCCTGCCCGCGGTGGGGCCAGCGTCGACCCCAGGCTGCCCCGGGCGACCTTTCTCGCCCGCGACGGCGCCGGCTGGCGATCGCTGTGCCGGCTCACCAGCGCCACCCACCTGCGCAGCACCCGCGGGGAGCCGGTGAGCTCGCTGGCGATGGCGGCCGAGCACGCGACCGGGCTGATCGCACTGCTCGGTCCCGGCTCCGCGGTCGGCCGGGCGCTGCTCACGGGCCGGGCCGATCTCGCCCTCGCCCACCTCGACACCTGGCGGGCGGCGTTCGGCCCGGGCCGGCTGGTGCTCGAGGTCGTCCACCACCGCGGTCAGGGCGATCGCTCGCGGGCCCAGGCGATGCTCCGGTTCGCGGCCGAGCACGACGTGCCGGTGGTACTGAGCAACGCCGTCCGGTACGTCGACGCCCTGGACGCCCCGACCGCCGACGTGCTGGACGCCGCCCGCCGGCTGGTGGCGCTCGACGCGCGGCACGTCGACCGGCGGACCGCCGAGGGCTATCTCAAGTCGGGCAAGGAGATGGCCGAGGTCGCCGAGGAGCTCGTCGGCCCCGACCGCGACGCGGCCCTGCGGCTGCTCGAGCGCACCGCCCGGCTGGCCGAGCAGTGCGCGGTCGACATGCGCGACGACCTGGGCATCGGCAGCGTCCGCTATCCCGAGCTCGACGTCGTCACCACGCCCGCCGAGCGGGGGATGGGCCCGTCGGAGGTGCTGCGTGCCCGGTGCGAGGCGGGGATGGGCCGTCGGGGGATGGCGCCCTCGGAGCGGGTCCGGCAGCGACTCGACGAGGAGCTGGGGGTGATCGACCAGCTCGGCTACCCGTCCTACTTCCTCACCGTCGCCGACGTGGTCGACCTCATCAAGAGCTTGAGGGTTCGGGCCGCGGCGCGCGGATCGGGTGCCGGCAGCCTGGTCACCTACCTGCTGGGCATCTCCGACGTCGACCCGCTCCGGTACGGGCTGCTGATGGAGCGCTTCCTCTCCCCGCTGCGCCACCAGCTGCCCGACATCGACATCGACGTGGAGTCCGCCCGGCGGATGGAGGTCTACGACGCGGTGATCGACCGCTTCGGCGCCGACCGGGTCAGCTGCATCTCGATGATGGACACCTACCGGGTGCGGCACGCGATCCGCGACGTCGGGGCCGCGCTCGGGTTGCCTCCGGCGGAGATCGACGCCGTCGCCAAGGCCTTTCCGCACATCCGGGCCAACCAGGTGCACGCCGCGCTCAAGGACCTGCCGGAGCTGCGGGCCAGCCGGCTCGGTTCCCGACGGGGTGGTGGCACCGGCGATCTCGACCTGATGTTCGACCTGGTCTCCCGGCTCGACGGCCTGCCGCGGCACATCGCGCTGCATCCGTGCGGGGTGCTGCTGTCGGACGCCACGCTGCTGGACCGCACGCCGGTGGAGAGCAGCTACCTCGGCTATCCGATGAGCCAGTTCGACAAGGACGACGTCGAGGAGCTCGGCCTGCTCAAGCTCGACCTGCTGGGCATCCGGATGCAGTCGGCGATCGCGCACGCCCTCGACGAGGTGGCCCGGGTCGACGGCGAGACCGTCGACATCGACGCCGTGCCGCGCGACGACCCGATGACGTTCGAGCTGATCCGCAGCACCCGCACGCTCGGCATGTTCCAGATCGAGTCGCCCGGGCAGCGGGAGCTGGTCGGCAAGTTCGGGCCGCAGACATTCGAGGACATCATCATCGACATCTCGCTGTTCCGGCCCGGGCCGGTGAAGAGCGACATGGTCACGCCGTTCCTCATGGCGCGGAACGGCTGGCGGGACGCCGTCTACCCGCACCCCGACCTCGAGTTCGCCCTCGAGGAGACGGCGGGGGTCGTCGTCTTCCACGAGCAGGTGCTGCAGGTGGTGGCCCGGATGACCGGCTGCACCCTGGCCGAGGCCGACGAGGTGCGCCGGGCGCTGGGGGAGAAGGACGCGCACGCCGAGGTGCGGGCCTGGTTCGTGCCGCAGGTGCTGGCCGCGGGCTATCCGGTGGACGTCGCCGAGCAGGTCTGGACGGTGCTCGCGGCGTTCGGGTCCTTCGGCTTCTGCAAGGCCCACGCGGCGGCGTTCGCGCTGCCCACCTACCAGTCCGCCTGGCTGAAGACCCACCACCCGGCGGCATTCCTCGCCGGGGTGCTCACCCACGACCCGGGGATGTATCCCAAGCGGCTGATCCTGGACGACGCCCGCAACTTCGGGATCCGGGTGCTGGGCCTGGACGTCAACGTCTCCGCCGGCACCTACCGCGTCGAGCGGATCGAGTCCGAGCCCGACGGCGACACCGGGGACGACGACACCGGGGACGACGGCAGGGGCTGGCAGCGGCCGGAGTGGATGCCGGACTCGATGCGGTCGCCGTCGGACTACGGCATCCGGCTGGCGCTCGCCGACGTGAAGGGCATGTCGGAGGAGGAGGTCGCCCGGGTCGTGACGGGGCAGCCGTACCGCTCGCTGACCGACTTCTGGCACCGGGCGTCGGTGTCCCGGCCGGTGGTCGAACGGCTGGTGCTGGCCGGCGGTTTCGACTCCCTCTACGGCTTCGGGGTGCGCGACCGCGAGGCCGGCCGGCCGACCCACCGCCGCAAACAGGTGACCCGTCGCGACCTGCTGCTGCAGATCGGGGAGCTGGACCGCTGGAGCCGCAGCGGTGCGCGGGCGAGTTCCAGCGGGCAGCTCAGCCTGGACCTGATGGGGCTGGAGCTGCCCGAGGGCGAGACGGAGGGGCCGGAGGAGACCGGACCGAGCTGGGCGGAGGGCAGCGGCCTGCCGGAGTTCACCGACGCCGAACTGGTGCGCGCCGAGCTGGAGGTGCTCGGCCTGGACGCCAGCCGGCACGTCGTCGACTTCTACAAACCGTTCCTGGCTGCCATCGGGGCGGTGCCGGCGGGGGAGCTGCTCACCTGCCGCAGCGGCGCGGAGGTGCTGGTCGCCGGGGTGAAGGTGGCCACCCAGACGCCGCCGATCCGCTCGGGCCGCCGGGTGGTCTTCGTGACCCTGGACGACGGCACCGGATGCACCGACTCGACCTTCTTCGAGGACGCGCAGGGGCCGTACGCCGCCACGGTGTTCCACTCCTGGCTGCTGGTCATCCGGGGGGTGCTGCGGCGCACGGGTCCGCGCGGGGTGTCGCTGCGGGCCACCGGGGCCTGGGAACTGCCGGCGCTGCACGAGGCGTGGGAGGCCGACGGGCTCGACGGCGTGCGGGACCTGATGACGACGCCGGGGGAGTACACCGACCAGGCCATCGCCGGGGCGGCGGAGTCGCGGAACTCGCGGCCGGTCATGGTGCGGCCGGTGCTGGTCCATCCGACGGGCTTCCGGATGTCGCCCTACGCCGACATCAAGCCGGCGGGCGAGGACTCGAAGATCGCGGCACGGCGTGCGGCGTCCGGACCGCCCCGCAAGCTCTGGCACTCCAGCCCCGGCAGCTCAGGCCACTGATCCCAACCGGACTGGCAGGCACGTCCCTGAAGGCGGCTTTAGGGACGGATCGGCACCTCGCGTGGCGTGTTAGATGCCGACGTGGGCCGGAAGCGGAGACGAGGCGACGCAGCGGATGAACCGCTCCAGTTCATGAGTCCTGAGCAGTACCGCAAGAAGTTCGGACAGGAGCCCGTCTTGCCCGAACCCAATACCGAGCCGTCGCCTGACGCCGAGGGCTGGCAAGACTGGACGATGCCTTGGCCACCCCCCACGGTGATCGTGGTCATGGCCGAATGGACAGGCACCTTCCTCTGGAACAGGTCCCCTGATCGTGCCGTCTTCGCCGACGACTACGTGTTAGACCCTGAAGTTCTGGGGCTGACAATCCGGCTTGCCGAGCGCCTGACGTCCTGGAATGACCGATACGGCACGGGCACGATCAACGCCGGGTGGTGGGACGAGGGATGGTCTCTGGCCCAGGACCTTCAGCATGAGTTCGACAGGCGAGGCTTGGAGGTCGAAGTCCTCTACCACGACTTTGACGGGCAGGAACGATCCACCAGAGACGGTCGCCGCTCCCATCGTTGACGAGGAATCGCCGGTGTCCCTAGTGGGCCGCTACGGGTCATCCGCTGGCGGACCCGTTGTCCCCCTCGACCCTGACAGGTGGGCTGCGGATGGTGCACTCTCGCGCTGTGGCAAGAGGAGTCGTGAAGTTCTTCCGCGCCGAGAAGGGCTGGGGAGCTATCGCGTCGACAGAGTTGCCGCCTGGGGAAGACGCCTGGGTGCACTTCTCAATGATTGACGGCCCGGGCTACCGCTTCCTCGACGAAGGCGACGTGGTCGAGTTCGACTACGAGCAAGCTGTCCAGGACAGCTTCCGGTGGCGGGCCACGTGGGTCAGGAAGCTCTGACGCGGCCGGCTAGTGGCGGAGCCACCGAGGCGAGTCGAAGTCCGCTGCGGACGCGCGGAAAGTGTCGTACCCCTTCCGTAGGTTCGCTCATGTGTTCGAAGGGGACGGGTTCGGGGTCGGGTTGACGATCAATCAGCTCGACGCGCTCCCGTGTCCGGGGGCGGAACTGGTCCCGGCCGACCCGGACCGGCATCCGACCCGGCTGGGTGAGCTGATGCCGGTCGCGGCCCGCGACGATGTCGGGCTGGGGCAGGAGATGCGGCGGGCGAACATCGCCGACAGTCGCCTGTGGGCCTACCGGCTGGAGATGACCGCCCAGCTCGCGGCCCGCCGCCGCGACGATCGCGACCGCGCACCCGACCGGCCCGGTGCCGCGGTGCCCGGCTGGACGACGACCAGTTGGGTGCTCGACGGCTACTCGGAGTTCCTGCCCGACGAGGTCGCGCTGATCATGAACTGTTCGCGGGCGGAGGCGACCCGGCTGACGGAGGCGGCGCTGATCCTGGTGCACCGGATGCCCGACACCTGGGCTGCCCTGGCCGACGGGGAGCTGAACTGGCCCCGGGCCCGGGCGGTCGCGGCCGAGATCGTCCGGCACGGACCCGACCTGGACCCGCACGTGCTGGCCCAGGTCGAGGCCGTGGTGCTGCCGCAGGCCGCGGAGCTGGCCGTCAGCGGGCTGAGGGCGCTGCTGCGCGCGGAGCTGATCAAGCGTGACGCCGAGGCGGCCGACCGCCGGCGCGGGCAGGCCGAGAAGGCCGCCGACGTGCGGCTGCGCCGATCGGTGCACGAGGGCATGACGGAGCTGGTCACCGTCGTTCCGCACCCGGTCGCCGCCGCGATGTTCGGCATGGTGGACGTCCACGCCCGGCAGGCCAAGAGCGACGGTGACCAGCGCCCGATCGGCCAGCTGCGGGCCGAGGTGATGGCGCACTCGACGCTGCGGCCGTGGGATGAGTCCCGGCCGGCGGTCACCGCCGAGCTGCGGGTGCTCGCCCCGCTCGCCGCGCTGCTGCCAGACCCGGCCGACCCGGCGGTCGGCGGCGAACCGGCCGGGAACGCCGCGGTGGAGGACGAGCCGATCACCGCCGCGCATCTGCGTGCGTTGCTCACCGCCCTGGACGCGGTCTGTCCGGGCGGTCTGCAGGCCCCCACCGCGGGCTCGCTGCACCTGGATCTGCTCGGCGCCGGCGGGAATCTGCTGGCCACCCTGACCCGCCGCGAACTGGAACGAGCCGCGCGGCGCGGCTGCCGGCTGCACCCCGGCGGCGACTGCCGGTGCGCGATCGTGGAACGCCCCCCGGCCACCGACAGCTACCGGCCGACCGACGCGCAGCGACGCTGGGGCAGAGCCCGCGACCGGCACTGCCGCCACCCCGGCTGCCGCAACCAGGTCGGGCGCACCGACCTCGATCACGTCATCGCCCACGCTGACGGCGGGGCCACCGACTGCGACAACCTGTGCTGCCTGTGTCGCCGGCACCACCGGCTGAAGACCCACGCGCCCGGCTGGCACTTCCGACTCGACCCCGACGGCGCCCTGCTCGTCACCACACCCACCGGCGTCACCCGGATCAGCCGACCACCCGGCGCCGCATGGCTGGAGCCCTACGAACTCGGAGCGCTTCCACCGGGCCTCGAAACCCTCGACCCCGCGCCCTTCTGAGCGGGTCGTCGTGAGATCAGCACAGCTCGGCGAGCCAGGACATCGCGGCGGCGGCGACGACGTGCACGTCCTTCTTGAGGGCGTGGTCACCGGCGACGCCGTAGACCGAGGCGTTCGCCCGGCCGGAGAGCACCGCGGCGACGTCCTCCGGTCCTCCGAAGGCGTCGGTCTCCCCCTGGACGACGACGATCGGCACCGTCACGGCGGTCAGCTCCGGGGCGCGGCTCTTCTCCGGGCGACCTGGCGGGTGCAGCGGGAAGGCCAGCGCCAGCACGCCGGCGGCCTCCTGGTCTGCCGACGTCCGGCACGCCACCCGGGCGCCCGCGCTCCGGCCGCCGAGCACCAGCGGACCGGTGAGCGTGCCGTCGGCGCGCAGGGCGGTGAGCACCGCGCGCCAGCCTTCGTCGAGCCTCGGCGGTGCGGGCGCGATCCTCCGGCCGGCGACCCGCCACGGCTGCTCGACCCGGACAACCCGCCAACCGGCCGCGGCCGCCTCGGTCGTGATCTCGAGCAGGTCGGCGGACTCCACGCCGCCCCCGGCGCCGTGACCGAGCACGAGGGTGCCCCGCGCGCCGCCGTCCGTGAGATGCGCGCGGGCCGGACCGAGGGGGGTGTCGATCTCGTTCATGCGACTGGCAGCGCCAGGAGCGCGTCGACAACGCCGGCCAGATCGGGGGCCGTGACGTGCGGGGACTCGTAGACGCCGGGGTAGACGCGCTCGCTCCGGGGGAACCAGGCGCCGGTCAGTCCCGCGCGCTGTGCGCCCAGCACGTCCCAGCCGTGGGCGGCGACGAGGGCCATCCGTTCCGGCGGCACCCCACAGGCGCCCGCCGCCCACAGGTACACCTCGCGGGCCGGCTTCCAGGCGCGGATCGCCTCGCTGGACAGCGACCGCTCGACCAGCGGGCCAATGCCGCCCCGTTCCAGTCCGGCCTCGGCGACGCCGGGTGAGCCGTGGGTGAGGGTGACGACCCGGATGCCGCCCCCGACCAGGCGGCGCAGCGCGGGCTCGACGTCGGAGTGAGGTGCCAGTTCGCCGAACGCCGCGAGCACGTCGGCACGCTCACCGGGGCCGAGGTCGCTCTCCTGGGCCAGGGCCGCGTCGAAGGCCTCCCGGAATCGGCACCAGGAGCCGACGGCGGCACCGGCGACGCCGGTCAGCAGGGTGCGCGCGAACACCGTCGGCAGCAGCGTCGCCGGCTCGCCGGCCTCGATGAGCGCCGCCCGCACGGGAGCGAGGTCGAGCAGGGTCTCGTTGACGTCGAAGGCGACGACCGCGGGTCGACTGCGGGTCACGCCGCCTGGTCCCGGGGATCGGGCGGCAGGTCGGCCGCCGCCGACGGCGGGCGCCGCATCTTCCCGGTCGCCTTGCGGTAGACGAACCAGAGCACCGCCAGAACCACGACCGCGACGACCACGTAGTCCAGGTAGTGCAGGTTCGCCTCGAGGAAGTCACCTGCCGCGACGCCGATGCTGACCAGCACCGTGTTCCAGATCAGGCTGCCGCCGGCCGTGAACACCAGGAACTGGCCGATCGGCATCCGGACGACGCCCGCGGGCACCGAGATGAAGCTGCGCACGATCGGCACCATGCGACCGAGGAAGACCGCCGAGCGGCCGTGCCTCTCGAACCAGGCGAAGGTCCGGTCCACGTCCTCGGTCTCGACGAGCGGCAGCCGGTCGAGGAAGGCATGCGAGCGCCGGGGCCCCAGGGCGAGGCCGACGTAGTAGAAGAAGATCGCGCCCAGGATCGAGCCCAGCGTGGCGAAGAGGATCACCGGGACGATCGACATCCGGCCGTCGTTGATCAGGATCCCCGCCAGGCCCAGCACCGCCTCGCTCGGGATCGGCGGGATGATCGTCTCGGCGAGGATGCTCAGCCCGACCCCCACCGCCCCGAGCTTGTCGACGAGGTCGAGGAGCCAGCCGGTGATGCCGCCCTGGTCGGTCGATGCGGCGGCGAGGAGCGACATGCAGCCCACGGTAACGGCGGCTCCTGGCAGTCGCCGCGCCCCACGGTCGGTGCCGCACTAGGTTCGGTTCCCATGCCGCACCGGTTCACCTCCCGCGCCGTCGTGGTCGGCGACCGCGCCGGCACCGTCGTCCTCGATGCCGTCGTCGACGTCGAGGACGGCCTGATCCGCTGGGTCGGGTCCGCCGCCGACGCCCCACCGGCGGATGACGCCGAGGTCACCGAGCTCCCCGGACTGCTCATGCCGGGGCTGGTCAACACGCACTCCCACGCGCCGATGGTGTTGTTCCGCGGCCAGGGGGAGGGGCTGCCCCTGGACCGCTGGCTCCAGGAGGTCATGTGGCCGAGGGAGGCGCGGCTGACCCCGGAGGACGTCGAGGTCGCGATGACCGCGGCGTCGGCGGAGATGCTCGGCAACGGGGTGACCACCAGCGTCGAGATGTACTTCCATCCGGAACGAATCGCTGCCGCGGTAGGCCGTACCGGCGCGCGCGCCGTCATCGCTACGCCGCTGCTGCCGCTGCCCGGGCTCCCGCCGTTCGACGAGCAGCTCCGGGCCGCCGTCGAGCTGGCCGCCGGAGCGCCCGGCGACGGGACGGTCGAGTACGCCATCGGGCCGCACTCCGCCTACACGGTGCCGCTGCCGGTGCTGCGGGACGCCGCGACCGCCGCCCGTGAGCACGGGTTGCTCCTGAATCTGCACGTCGCCGAGACCGCGACCGAGGGCGCCGGGCTGCTGGCCGAGCACGGCCTCTCGGTGCCGGCGCTGCTGGCGGCCCACGACGTCCTTGGCGGCCGGGTGCTGGCCGCGCACTGCGTGCACCTGGACGACGGCGACCTCGAGCTCTGGGCGGAGTACGACGTCGCCGTCTCCCACTGCCCGGCCAGCAACGCCAAGCTGGCCAGCGGCGTCGCCCCGCTGCGGGCGATGCTCGACCGCGGCATCCGGGTCGGCATGGGCACCGACGGCCCGGCGTCCAACGACGGTCTCGACCTGTTCGCCGACCTCCGGCTGGCCGCCTCACTGGCCCGGCTCGCCGGCCGGTCGGCGACCGCACTGACTGCTGCGGAGGCGATCTGGCTGGCGACCGGTGCCGCGGCCGACGCGATCGACCGGCCGGATCTGGGGCAGCTGGAGGCCGGCCGGCGCGCGGACCTCGTGCACGTCGACACCCGGAACCTGGTGTTCGAGCCGGTCGGCGACCCGGGCGACGTCCTGGCGCACCTCGTCTGGTCCGGCGCGAGCCGGCACGTGCGCGACGTCTGGGTGGGCGGCCGCCAGGTCGTGGCCGACGGCGTCTCCACGACCGTGGACGCCGAGGCGCTCCGGGTCGACGTCGCGGAGCGGGCGGCGCGGCTGGCCGCGGGCTGACCGCTCGTGCCGGGGCAGCGGCTTGGCCGCGTTCGGGCAGGAGCTCGTGCGGGTGCACGACTGGCTCCGGGACGAGGTGCGTGCCCTGCACGAGGCGGCCGCAGCGGGCCGGGCACCAGACGGTGCGGCGCGACCGCTCGCTGCGCACTGCGCGGCGTTCCCCGAGGTGACGTTTCTTCAACCGAACGGTTGACCAAGTGCACACCCCGGTCGTAGCCTCCTAATCAACCGAAAGGTTGAGTACCGAGGAGGACGTCCAGTGGTGGCAGATCCGCTCTCCCGGGTGTTCTCGGCGCTGGCCGATCCCACCCGGCGGGACATCGTGGCGAGGCTCGCGGTCGGCGACGCCACGGTCAACGAGCTCGCCGCGCCGTACGACGTGACCGTCCAGGCCGTCTCCAAGCACCTCAAGGTGCTGGAGGACGCCGGCCTGGTGAGCCGGAGCCGGGAGGCCCAGCGCCGCCCGGTGCACCTCGAGGCGAATGTCTTCGACCTGATGACCAAGTGGATCGAGCGATACCGGCGCCAGGCCGAGGAGCGCTACCGCCGTCTCGACGACGTCCTGCGCTCCATGCCCGATGCCGTTGACACACCCCCATCCCCCCAGGAAGGAACACCGTCATGACCAGCACCACGCACCACGAGACCCAGATCGTCTCCGACCCCGACGTCCCGATGGTCCGGATCATCCGCGAGTTCGACGCGCCGCCGGAGAAGGTCTACCGCGCGCACACGGACCCGCAGCTGGTCGCCCAGTGGATGGGGCCGAACGGCATGGAGAACCGGATCGACCAGTGGGACTGCCGCACCGGCGGTTCCTGGCGCTACGTGGCGATCCAGGACGGCGAGGAGTACGGCTTCCACGGCAGCTTCCACGAGGTGCGCCCGAACGAGCTGATCGTCCAGACCTTCACCTTCGAGGGGTTCCCGGACGGCGTCGCCCTGGAGAAGCTCGTGCTCGAGGACCTCGGGAACGGCCGCACCCGGCTGACCGCGACCTCGCTCGTCGACTCCTTCGAGGGCCGCGACGCCTTCGTCGCCAGCGGCATGGACGTCGGGGTCAACGAGGGCTACGAGAAGCTGGACGAGCTGCTCGCCCGCAGCTGACCTCGCTGCCGACCAGGCCCTGACCGCACCAACCCGAGGAGCACCTCCGTGGACATGAAGCTCGAACTCGTTCCGATCCCGGTCACCGATGTCGACCGGGCCAAGGCGTTCTACTCCGAGCAGCTCGGGTTCGACGTCGACGTCGACGTCCAGCCGGCCGACGGCGTGCGGGTGGTGCAGCTGACGCCGCCGGGATCGGCCTGCTCGATCGGCCTGGGTACCGGCCTGTCCGCCTACGAGGCGCAGCCCGGGTCGCTCCGGGCGCTGCACCTGGTCGTCACGGACATCGAGAAGGCCCGCGCCGAGCTGATCGGCCGCGGCGTCGAGGTGGGCGAGCTGCAGGACGTCGGCGGCGGGGTCCGGTACGCCTCGCTCGAGGACCCCGACGGCAACGGGCTCGTCCTGCAGGAGATGTCGTGGCGCACCGGCGACGCCTTCTGAGGAAGCGCTAGGCCCGGAGCGAGATGGTCTCGCCGCGGCCGACGGGACGCAGCTCCCCCGGGAGCTCCCGTCGGCCGACCTCGGCGAGGAAGTCGCCGAGCGGGCTCCTGAACCGGGTGTAGTCGTCGTAGTGCACCGGCACGGTGACCGGCGGCGTGAGCAGCTCGACGAGATCGGCGCCCTGCCGGGCGTCCATCGTGACGGTGATGCCGAGGACCCTGGTGCCGCCGAGGTGGGGGATCAGCACGTCGAGGGGACCGCACCGCTCCAGCACCTCACCGAGGATCGGCCGGTAGAGGGTGTCCCCGCTGATGTAGCCCCGCCAGGACACGTCCCCGCCCCGCACGAGCTCGACCACGCTGCCCATCACCTGCGGCAGCACTCTGGCGAGCGGCCCGGGGCCGTGCACCCCCGGGACCGAGGTCACCCGGAGCATGTCCGTGCCGCGGGTGAACTCGTGGCTCTCCCACGGCCGCAGGTCCGACGTGGACGTGAAGCCCCGGTCGGCGAGGCACCTCGCCGCCTCGGGGGTGGTGACGACCGGGGTGCCCTTGGGCAGCGACCTCGTGGCTACGCGGTCCCAGTGGTCGCCGTGGTGGTCGCCGTGCATGTGGCTGAGCAGGATGCCGTCGAGCGCCGGCAGCTGGGTCGGCTGGAGGGCGGGTTCGGTCAGGCGCCTGGCGCGCAGGCCGTAGCCCAGGTGGGCCCGCTGCCCGCGGTGCAGGAAGTTCGGATCGGTGAGCAGCGTGAACGAGCCGATCCGGAGCAGCATCGTCGCGGTGCCGCCGAAGGTGAGCGTGACGTCGTCCCCGGTCTCGGCCATGCGGGCCCGGGTACCCCTGTCGGGCGGCTGGTAGACAGGGCCCGTGTTCCGCTCCCGCACCGTCGACGAGACGTTCCTCGCCCTGCCGCTGGCGGCGCTGACCGACGCGGCGCTGACCCGGGCGGTCGACCTCGGCTGCGAGCACGCCGACCTCCGGGTCGAGCGCATCCACACCCAGACGGTCAGCCTGCGCGATGCCCGGCCCGAGTCGTTCACCGACGGCGAGGACCTCGGGCTCGCCGTCCGCGTGGTGCACGAGGGCACGTGGGGCTTCGCGGCCGGCGTCGTCCTGACGGCTGCCGAGGCCGTCCGCCTGGCCGAGGAGGCCGTGACCGTCGCCAAGGTCTCCGCGGCGATCAACAGCGACCGCGTGGAGCTCGCTCCCGAGCCGGTCTACGCCGACGCGATGTGGGTCTCCGACTACGAGATCGACCCGTTCGAGGTGCCCGACAGCGAGAAGAGCGCGCTGCTCATCGAGCTGTCCGAGCAGCTCATGGCGGCCGACGGCGTCGAGCACGTGCAGAGCAGCTGCATGCACGTGAAGGAGCAGAAGTACTACGCCGACACCGCCGGCACCCGCACCCGCCAGCAGCGCGTCCGCATCCACCCGGAGTTCACCGCGCTCACTGTCGACCGTGCCACCGGCCAGTTCGAGAGCATGCGCACCCTGGCCCCGCCCGTCGGCAAGGGCTGGGAGTACCTGACCGACGGCAACTGGGACTGGCCTCGGGAGTTGTCGGAACTGCCCGAACTCCTGCGGGAGAAGACGAAGGCCCCCTCGGTGGAGGCCGGCCGCTACGACCTCGTCGTCGACCCGACGAACCTCTTCCTCACCATCCACGAGTCCATCGGGCACGCGACCGAGCTGGACCGGGCGCTCGGCTACGAGGCCGCCTACGCCGGGACGTCGTTCGCGACCGTCGACAAGCTCGGCACCCTGCAGTACGGCTCGCCGCTGATGAACGTCACCGGCGACCGGACCGCCGTGCACGGGCTGTCCACGATCGGCTGGGACGACGAGGGCGTCGCCGGCCAGCAGTGGGACATCGTGAAGGACGGCGTCCTGGTCGGGTACCAGGTGGACCGCAACATCGCCCGGCACACGGGGATGCCGCGGTCCAACGGCTGCGCGTTCGCCGACTCGCCCAGCCACGTGCCGGTGCAGCGGATGGCGAACGTCTCGCTGCAGCCCGCCCCCGACGGGCCCTCGACGGAGGAGATCATCGGCGGCGTCGAGCGCGGCATCTACGTCGTCGGCGACAAGAGCTGGTCGATCGACATGCAGCGCTACAACTTCCAGTTCACCGGTCAGCGGTTCTACAAGATCGAGGGCGGCCGGCTCGCGGGCCAGCTCCGCGACGTCGCCTACCAGGCGACGACCACCGACTTCTGGGGCTCCATGTCCGTCGTCGGTGGGCCGCAGACCTACGTCCTCGGTGGCGCGTTCAACTGCGGCAAGGCCCAGCCCGGCCAGGTCGCACCGGTCAGCCACGGCTGCCCGACCGCGCTGTTCGAGAACGTGTCCATCCTGAACACCGTCCAGGAGGCCGGCCGATGAGTGCGTGCACCCCGCAGGAGCTCGTGGAGCGGGCGCTGGCCGCTTCCACGGCCGACGGCCAGGTCACCTTCGTCACCGACAGCTCCGAGGCCAACCTCCGCTGGGCGGCCAACAGCCTCACGACCAACGGCGCCATGCGCTCGCGGCACGTCGTCGTCGTCTCCTTCGTCGACGGCGGCGCGGGTCTGGCTGGCGGCACCGTCGCGCGCACGGGGACGCCGGACGTCGCCGCGCTCGTCGCGGCCAGCGAGCAGGCCGCGCGGGACGCCGGACCGGCCGAGGACGCCGTCCCGCTGATCAGCGAGGAGCCCGCGGGCGGCGGCGACTGGGACGCCGAGCCCGCCGGGACCTCGATCGAGGTGTTCGGCGACTTCGCCCCCGCGCTCGGCCAGGCGTTCGGGGAGGCGCGCGACCGCGACGAACTGCTCTTCGGCTTCGCCGAGCACTCCATGCGGACGACGTACCTCGGGACGTCGACCGGCCTGCGCCTGCGGCACGACCAGCCGACCGGCCGGGTCGAGCTCAACGGCAAGAGCCCGGACTTCTCCCGGTCGGTGTGGGCCGGCACCGGCACACGGGACTTCGCGGACGTGTCGGTGGCCGACCTCGCCGCCGACGTCCAGCGGAAGATGGGCTGGTCGCAGCGCCGGATCGACCTGCCCGCCGGACGGTACGAGACGCTGCTGCCGCCGTCGGCCGTCAGCGACCTGATGATCTACCTCTACTGGACGATGGAGGCCCGCGACGCCGACGAGGGCCGCAACGTCTTCGCCCGGCCGGGCGGCGGCAACCGGATCGGCGAGCGGCTGGCCGCACTGCCCCTCACCCTGCGGAGCGACCCCGCCGCGCCGGGCCTGGAGACCGCGCCGTTCCAGGTGGTGGGCGCATCCTCGGGGTCGGCCTCGGTGTTCGACAACGGCATGGCCACGCCCGCGGTCGACTGGATCTCCGACGGCGTCCTCGCCAACCTGATCCGCCCGCGAGCCTGGGCGCTGAAGACGACGGCCCCGGCCACGGCCGCCGTCGACAACCTGATCCTCGAGGACCCGAACGCGACCGCGACGCAGGCGGAGATGCTCGCCGCGACCGAGCGCGGGCTCCTGCTGACGACGCTCTGGTACATCCGCGAGGTCGACCCGCAGACGCTGCTGCTGACCGGACTGACCCGCGACGGGGTTTTCCTGGTCGAGAACGGCGAGGTGACCGGGGCGGTCAACAACTTCCGGTTCAACGAGTCGCCGGTCGATCTGCTGGGCCGCACCGTGCAGGCCGGCCGGACCGAGCGCACCCTGCCGCGCGAGTGGAACGACTGGTTCACCCGGGCCGCGATGCCGCCGCTGCGGGTGCCGGACTTCAACATGAGCAGCGTCAGCCCCGCGAGCTGATCGCGGACCGGTCCGTCCCGGGCCGATTGTGGACGCTGATCCCAACCGTCACTCCATTCCCGCCCGATGCCCCCGAGCGGTGCATGTGCGACAACACAATCGCGGAACCGATGACACAAACTGACGGCGACGGCGCGTGCTGACGCGGATACGCTGAGTGCAGGGAGAGCGACGCAGCTGCACCCCGGAATCGGACAGATTTGCACTCAGGGATTCAGTTCCCTGCGATATCTGCCGATATCACGTTCAGCTTCACCTTTTCGCATGCACAGTGGTTCCGTCCTCCGAACGGAACTGTCGAGGGGAGGACTCCGTGACCAGGAGTCGCAAGCCGTCCGTCTTCCAGGTGGGCAAGGTCCGGGACGACGGCCGCACGGTCGTCATCTCCGGCTGGGGTCTGGGCCTGTGTGCCCAGGGCTGCTCCTGCCACCGTCACCCGTCCGCCGGGCACCTCGCGATCGAGGAGGACCAGGCCGGGGGCGCTCTCGGCCTCGCCACCTACCGCGAGGGGGGCTGCGACTGCTGCGAGCCGTGGACCGCCGACGAGCTCGCCGCGATCCTGCGCGACCTCGACGCCGTGACGAGCCTCCAGGCCCAGGAGCCCCTCGCCGGCTAACTGAAGGACCCCCCTGCCCCCACCGCTCGCACGCTCGCGGCGGGACCCTGCAGCGGGGCCACCGCCAGCCGCACCGGCCGGCGGTCATGTGCGCCCGGAGTGCAAATCCGTCAGTGGAATGCGCTCTGGGCGCACATTTGTCTGTAGCGCCTCCACCATTCCGGTGCGAGTGACGAATGGGGCGCGGCGATACTCCTGTGACAGGCGTGGCGATGCACAGAACATGACCAGCGCGCCCTCCACTACTTGTCGACAGCACATCCCTACCGTCCGTTCCGACGCGCATGGAATGTGGCCCCTTCCCCGGGCCCGGCGCAGCAGACGGAGGCCGACGGTGCAGTTCACCCGCACGACCACTCGCCGCCGTTCCCGTGCCGCCCTGGCGCTGGGCGCGGCACTCGTCGCCGCCGCGACCGGACTCCTGTCCCCGACCTCCGCCGGCGCCGCTCCCGCGACCGCGGCCGAGGCCAGCGAGCTCGTCCGCAAAGCCGCCGAACAGCTGACCATCGTCGACGAGCAGATACACGAGGCGGAACTGATCGTCGCCAACCAGCAGCAGGAGGCCGCGGCCGCCGCCGGGCAGGCCGCCGCCGCACAGGCCGCGCTGGCCGCCTACGAGCCGCAGCTGCGGGCGATCGCCCAGAGCGGCTACACCGGCAAGACGCAGTCCCGCTTCGCCGCGTTCCTCACCAGCGAGTCGGCGACCGAGCTCGTGCAGCAGATGACGACGCTGGACATGATCGCCGAGCACACCAACTCGGTCGTCGCCGAGGTCGCCGCGGCCCAGGAAGCCGCGACGCTGGCACAGGCCGCCGCCGACCAGGCGGCCGCGACGGCCACGGCCGGCCTCGAGCAGCTCCAGGGCCAGCGGGCCGAGGTCCAGAAGCAGATCGCCGACTACCAGGCAGCCTTCGGGCGGCTGTCAGCTCCCGAGCAGACCGCCGTCACGACCGCCGTGGCGGGTCGCTCGCTGCAGGCGCCCCGGGACCTCCCCATGCCTCCAGGCGCCGCCGGCGAGGCCATCGCCACCGCGTTGGCCCAGGTCGGCGACCGGTACGAGTACGGCGCCACCGGCCCGGACGCCTTCGACTGCTCCGGCCTCACCTCCTACGCCTACGCCGCGGCCGGCATCTCGCTGCCGCACTCCAGTGGCGCGCAGTCGCAGCTGGGCACCCAGGTGTCGCGAGGCGAACTGCAGGCGGGGGACCTGGTCTTCTTCTACACACCGATCAGCCACGTCGGCCTCTACATCGGCAACGGGATGATGGTGCACGCGCGGACCTACGGGTCGCCGGTCGCGGTCACCAGCGTCGACCAGCGCGGTTTCCGCTTCGGCGTCCGCCTCGGCTGAGGCCCCGTCCAGAGGCTCGCCCCGAACCTGCGAGGGGTGAGGAGGACGGGGTCCTCTCTCAGTGCAGGCGACCCCCGTCCTTGAGCAGCTGGACGAGAGCGGCGATCCGCTTGGCCCGCGTGGCGTCGGACGCGGCGGTGTGCACCCGCCAGAGGACGGCGTAGCGATTGGCCCCGTCGAGGGCCTCGAACTGCTGCTGCGCGGCCGGCTCCTCGGCCAGCGCCGCGGCGAGGTCGTCCGGCACGGTGATCGTCGCCGAGCCGGCGTACGCCCGTTCCCACCGTCCGTCGGCCCGGGCGGCGTCGACGGCCGCGAGCCCGGCGGGGCGCATCCGGCCCGCGAGGGTCAGCGCCTCGACGGCGTCGACGTTCTTCTGCGACCAGACGCTGCGGGCGCGGCGCGGGGTGAGCCGCTGCAGGTAGAAGCGCTCGTCCAGCCGGTTGGACCGCCCGTCGATCCAGCCGAAGCAGAGGCAGGACTCGACCAGCTCCGCGTAGGTCACCGACGGAACTCCTGCGCCCTTCTTGGCGAGCTTGACGTACACGCCGGGCGCGGTCGCGTGTTCTGCCTCCAGCCACGCCTCGAAGGCCGCCTGGTCGGGGAAGTCCATGACCGGCAGGTCGGTCGGCAGGGTCACGCGGATATCCTGCCGGTTTCGGGGGAGCGTGGTGGGGCTACCCGGCGTCGGGGGAGCCGCAGCGTGCGGCCGGATGGAGGTGGCGCGTGGCCGACCGGGAGCCGAGCCCGTCCGTGCTGTGGTTGGTGCGGCACGGCGAGAGCATGGGGAACGTCGCGGACGCGAACGCCCAGAAGGCGGGGGCGGGCCGATTGGACCTCGACATCCGCGACCCCGACGTCCCCCTGTCCGACAATGGCCGGTCGCAGGCCGAGGCGCTGGGCCGCTGGCTGGCCAAGCTGCCCGAGGAGGAGCGGCCGACCGCCGCCCTGAGCTCCCCGTTCGCCCGGGCGCTGACGACGGCGCAGCTGGCCACCGCCGGCCTCGACGTGCGGGTGCGCACCGACGAGCGGCTGCGGGAGCGTGACTTCGGCGCCTTCGACGGGATGACCGGCGCCGGGATCCGGGAGCAGTACCCCGACGAGGCGGGGCGGCGCGACCTGCTCGGCAAGTTCTACTACCGGCCGCCGGGCGGTGAGAGCTGGGCGGACGTCGCCCTGCGCATCCGCAGCCTGCTGGCCACCGAGGGACTGCGGCACGACTGCGAGCGACTCATCGTGGTCGCCCACCAGGCGGTGATCATGGTCTTCCGGTACGTGCTGGAGGAGCTGACCGAGCAGGAGCTGCTCGCCGTCGACAAGGAGGAGCAGGTCGCCAACGCGTCGCTCACCCGCTACGAGCTCGACGGCACCGGGGAACTCAAGCTGGCGGCGTTCAACGAGGTCGAGCACCTGGACGACGAGAAGGTCACCGAGGAGCCCGATGCCGCGCCCAGCCCCTGACCCCACGATCGTCACCCCGGAGGTGCTGCGCGGGTGGCAGCTCCCCGAGCCCACCGGCGACAAGAACACCCGCGGCTCGATCCTGGTGATCGGCGGGAGCTCGGAGACCCTCGGCGCGGTGCTGCTCGCCGCCGAGGCCGCCATGCGCGCCGGCGCGGGAAAGCTGCAGGTGGCCACGGTCGCCTCGGTGGCGCCCTTCGCGGCGGCGGCTCTGCCGGAGGCGCTGGTCCGGTCGCTGCCGGAGACCGACGCCGGGGCCATCAGCGCCGACGCCGCCGACGCGGTCCGTGACCTCGCCGAGGCCGCGGACGCCGTCCTCATCGGGCCGGGCATGGCCGACAAGGAGGTGACCCAGGAGTTCGGGGCGCGCTTGCTGCCGCACCTGAAGGGCCCCCTGGCCCTGGACGCGCTCGGCCTCGCCTGCGTCACTGCCGACGACGCGTGTCTCCACCACCTCGCCGGCCGGGTGGTGCTCACCCCGAACCCGATGGAGCTCGCCTACGCGCTGCACGTCGAGGAGGACGACCTCGCCGACGACCCGGCAGGCGCGACGGCGGACCTCGCAGAGCGGGCGCAGGCCGTCGTGGGGCTGGGCGGGGTCACGTCGTGGGTCGCTGCCCCCGACGGCCGGCTCTGGCGCGACGACAGCGGTGCGGCCGGCCTCGGGGTGTCCGGATCGGGCGACGTCCGCGCAGGAATCACCGGCGGACTGCTCGCTCGCGGGGCCGACCCCGCACAGGCCGCCGTCTGGGCGGCCTTCCTGCACGGCCGCTGCGGCGAGCGGCTGTCCTCCTCGGTCGGGCGGCTGGGTTTCCTGGCGCGGGAACTGCCGCCGGAGATTCCCCGAGCACTCGCCGAGATCAGCGGCTGACTGCCAGACTGCGCCGACGACGCGCAACGAGGAGGACGGCGTGCAACACGACAACTACATCGCTGAACTGGACTTCGGGAAGCCCCGGATCGACGACCAGGCCTTCGTGGCGCCGACGGCGGTCGTGGTCGGGGCGGTGACCATGGGTCCCCACTCCAGCATCTGGTACGGCGCCGTCGCCCGGGCCGACGCGGACGTCATCGAGATCGGCGAGGGCTCCAACGTCCAGGACGGCTGCACGCTGCACTCCGATGCCGGTTTCCCGCTGCTCGTCGGCAAGGGGGTGACCGTCGGCCACCGCGTCGTCCTGCACGGGGCGCGGGTCGACGACGACGTCCTCGTCGGCATGGGCAGCATCGTCATGAACGGCGCACACATCGGCTCGGGCTCGATCGTCGCCGCCGGCGCCGTCGTCACCCCGGGCACCCAGGTGCCGCCGGGCTCGGTGGTCGGAGGCGTCCCCGCGAAGGTGATCCGCCAGGCGACCGAGGACGACCTCGCGCACATCCGCGGCAACGCGGCCAGCTACACCGAACGGCTCGCCTCGGCCCGCAAGGTGCGCCCGGTGATCCGCCGCCCGCTGCCGCCGGCCGGCACGGTGCCGGGCGACTACATGAGCTGACTCAGCGGACGGCGAGGAACTCCCGCAGACCGGCGAGCAGCCGGTCGACGTCGTCCCGGTCGCTGTAGGGGGCGAGCCCGACGCGCAGGCCGCCGGTGTCGCCGAGGCCCAGCCAGCGGCTGGCCTCGATCGCGTAGAACGACCCGGCCGGCGCGTTCACGCCGCGCCCGGCGAGGAAGCGGTAGGCGTCGGCGGCGTCGTGCCCGTCGAAGGTCATCAGCAGCGTGGGCGTCCGGTGCGCGGCGCGCGACCACAGCCGGACGCCGGGCAGCGCGCCGAGCCCGGCCTCCAGGTGCGCCCGCAGGTCGTCCTCGTACGCCTCCAGCGCGGTCATCGATGCGACCACGCGCTCGCGGCGGGTGCCGTCGGCGGTCGTGAGGTCGGCGAGGAAGTCGACGGCCGCGGTGGTTCCGGCGAGCAGCTCGTAGGGGAGCGTGCCGAGCTCGAAGCGCTCCGGCACCTCCTCGGACGACGGCAGCAGCTTGGCCGGCGCGAGCGTCTCGAGCAGGGACGGCGCGGCCGCGAGCACGCCGCAGTGCGGCCCCAGGAACTTGTACGGCGAGCAGGTGAAGAAGTCCGCGCCCAGCGCCGCGACGTCGACCGGGGCGTGCGCGGTCAGGTGCACGCCGTCCACCGCCAGCAGGGCGCCGGCGTCGTGCACGAGCCGGGCGATCTGCGTGACCGGCGGCCGGGTGCCGATCAGGTTCGAGGCGCCCGTGACGGCGACCAGCCGCGTGCGCTCGTTCAGCACCTCGGCGACGTCGTCCGCGGTCAGCTCGCCGGTGGCGGGGTCGAACGCGATCCAGCGGACGGTCGCGCCTCCCGCCTCGGCGGCCCGCACCCAGGGGCGGACGTTCGCGTCGTGGTCGAGCCGGGAGACGGCCACCTCGTCGCCGGGACCCCAGCCGACGGCCAGCGTGCGGGCCAGGTCGAAGGTCAGCTGGGTGGCGCTGCGGCCGAAGACGATCCCGCGCGGATCGGCGCCCAGCAGGTCCGCCACCGCCTGGCGGGCGCCGGTGACGATGTCGTCGGCGGTGACCTCGGCCGCGGTGACCCGTCCGCGGTTCGCGATCGGCGAGGTGAGGGTGTCGGCGACGGCGCGCGCGACGGAGTCGGGCACCTGCGTGCCGCCGGGGCCGTCGAAGTGGGCAGTGCCTGCCCGCAGCGCCGGGAACCGGTTCCGAACGGCGGCGACGTCGTAGCTCATGCCGCCGGACGCTACTGACTCGACGGTCAGGGGGTGAGCAGGCCGTGGAGGAGGGCGCCGACCGCGTCCACCTCGATCAGGAATCCGTCGTGCCCGTACGGGGAGGCGATCACCTGCAGCGGGACGCCGAGTGCATCGGCGACCTGCTGCTGGAGCTCCAGCGGATAGAGCCGGTCGCTGTCCACCCCGGCCACCAACGCCCGCGCCGTCACCCGGGACAGGGCCGCGGCCACCCCGCCGCGGCCGCGGCCGACGTCCCAGCTGTTCATCGTCTCGGTGAGCAGCACGTAGCTGCCGGCGTCGAACCGGCGGGCGAGCTTGTCGGCGTGGTGGTCCAGGTAGGACGCAACGGCGAAGCGGCCGTCGTCCTGTACCTCCGAGCCGAACCGCTCGCCGAGCTCGTAGGCGCTGCGGTAGGTGAGGTGCGCGATCCGGCGGGCGATGCCCAGCCCGTCCACCGGAGGGTCGGTGCGCGGGTAGCCGCCGCCCGCCCAGCGGGGGTCGGCCCGGATCGCCGCCTGCTGCGTGGTCTGGGTGCCGATCTGGTCGGCGGTCGCCACCGCCCCGGACGCCAGGAAGAACAGCGAGGCGACGCGGTCGGGCATCGCCACCGCCCACTCCAGCGCGCGCATGCCACCCATGGAGCCGCCGACGACGCAGGCCCATCGGCCGATTCCGAGGGCGTCGGCCAGCGCCGCCTCCACGCGGACCTGGTCGCCGACGGTCACCTCGGGGAAGCGGGCACCCCAGGGGCCGTCGTCCGGGGCGCGGGACGACGGCCCCGTCGTCCCCTGGCAGCCGCCCAGCACGTTCGCGCAGACGACGAAGAAGCGGTCGGTGTCCAGCGCCCGGCCCGGGCCGATGAGCCCGTCCCACCAGCCGCCGGTGGCGTGCCCGGGCCCGGGCGGCCCCACGACGTGGCTGTCGCCGGTCAGCGCGTGCTCGACGAGGACGGCGTTCCCGCCGTCCTCGTCGGGCGTTCCCCACGTCTCGTAGGCGACCCGCACACCCGGGAGGACCCCGCCGCGCTCCGGGCGGAAGGGCCCGGGCAGGTCGAGGAACCGGCGGTTCCCCGCCGGGTCCCCCTCGACCCACCCGCCCATCTCAGGCTGCCCTGCGACTAGGACGACTTGGCGGCGCGGAATCCCGCCTCGAGGTCGGCGATGATGTCCTCGATGCCCTCCAGGCCGACGGCCAGGCGCACCAGGCCGGGCGTGACGCCGGTGGTCGCCTGCTCCTCGGGGGTCAGCTGGGAGTGCGTGGTCGAGGCCGGGTGGATGACGAGGCTGCGGACGTCGCCGATGTTCGCCACGTGGCTGTGCAGCTCCAGGGCCTCGACGAACTTCTTGCCGGCCTCGACGCCGCCGTGCAGCTCGAACGTCAGTACCGCGCCGCCGCCCTTCGGTGCGTACTTCTGCTGGGCCGCGTGCCAGGTGGACGAGGGCAGGCCCGGGTAGTTGACCGAGTCGACCTCGTCGTGGCCCTGCAGGAACTCCGCCACCTTCACGGTGTTCGACACGTGCCGCTCCATGCGCAGCGACAGCGTCTCGATGCCCTGGACGACGAGGAACGCGTTGAACGGGGAGATCGCCGGGCCGAGGTCGCGCAGCAGCTGCACGCGGGCCTTCAGCGCGTAGGCGGGCGCGCCGAGGTCCTTGTAGACCACGCCGTTGTACGTCGGATCGGGGGTGGTGAAGCCGGGGAACTTTCCGCTGCCCCAGTCGAACCTGCCGCCGTCGACGATGAGGCCGGCGATCACCGTGCCGTGGCCGCCGAGGTACTTGGTCGCCGAGTGGACGACGACGTCGGCGCCGAACTCGAACGGCCGGATCAGGTACGGCGTCGCGACGGTGTTGTCGACGATCAGCGGCACCCCGTTGCGGTGCGCGACCGCGGCCACGGCCTCGATGTCGAGGATGTCGCCCTTCGGGTTGCCGATGGTCTCCCCGAAGAACGCCTTGGTGTTGTCCTGCACCAGGGACTGCCAGTTCTCCGGGTCGTCGGCGTTCTCGACGAAGGAGACCGTGACGCCCAGCTTGGGCAGCGAGTGGTGCAGCAGGTTGTACGTGCCGCCGTACAGCGAGGCCGATGCGACGACGTGGTCGCCGGTCTCGGCGACATTGAGGATGGCCAGGGTCGTGGCCGACTGTCCGCTGGACACCGCCAGCGCCGCGACGCCGCCCTCCAGGGACGCCACACGTTGCTCGAGCGCGTCCTGCGTCGGGTTCATGATCCGCGTGTAGATGTTGCCCATCTCGGCCAGCGCGAACAGGTCGGCGGCGTGCTGGGTGTCGCGGAACTGGTACGCGGTGGTCGCGTAGATCGGCAGGGCCCGGGCCCCGGTGGTCGGGTCGGGGCTGGTGCCGGCGTGGATCTGCCGGGTCTCGAAGCTCCAGCTCTGGGGATCGCTCATGCGCCGCCTACCTCTCGCTCGGGAGGGCCCGCGGCGCGCGAGAACTCCGTCCTTGCCGGGCGACGGGCGTCGTCCAGCCGGCTCTTCCCCTGGAGCACCTCAGACGGAGTAGAGGTTGCCGGGCAGCCAGCCAGGTGCTTTGCGCTGCCTCTCAGGAGCCACTGCTGATCCTAGGACGACGCTGTCCCACGTGAAACACCCGTCCCACTGGGTGGACTCTGCCCGTGGGGCAGGCTGGGGGCGTGCGCGCGCTGGTCTTCGACTCCTTCGGTGGTCCGCTCGAGATCCGGGACGTGCCCGCTCCCGAGCCGCCGCCGGGAGGGGTCGTCGTCCGGGTGGGGGGGAGCGGGATCTGCCGCAGCGACTGGCACGCCTGGCAGGGCCACGATCCCGACGTCGTCCTGCCGCACGTGCCCGGCCACGAGCTGGCCGGCGCCGTCGCCGCGGTCGGCACCGGAGTGCGCAACTGGTCGGTCGGCGATCGGGTGACCGTCCCGTTCGTGAATGCCTGCGGCACGTGCGCCCAGTGCGCTTCCGGCGAGCAGCAGGTGTGCGCCAGGCAGACGCAGCCCGGCTTCACGCACTGGGGCTCGCTCGCCGAGTTCGTGGCCCTGGACGCCGCGGACGTCAATCTCGTCGGCGTCCCCGAGGAGCTCGACCTGTCCACCGCCGCCGCGCTCGGCTGCCGGTACGCGACGGCTTTCCGCGCGGTCGTGCAGGTGGCAAGGGTGCGGGCCGGCGAGTGGGTGGCGGTGCACGGCTGCGGCGGAGTCGGGCTGTCCGCCGTGCAGATCGCCGCCGCGGCCGGCGCCCGCGTGATCGCCGTCGACGTGGCGCCGGGGGCGCTCGCCCTCGCCCGGCAGCTGGGGGCCGAGCACGCCCTGGACGGCGGCACCGACGTGCCCGCGGCGGTGGCCGAGCTGACCGGTGGGGGAGCCCACGTCTCGCTGGACGCGCTCGGTGCCGCCGTCACCTGCATCAACTCGATCCGCAGCCTCCGCCCGCGCGGCCGGCACGTGCAGGTGGGGCTGCTGCCGCCGGCGCAGGGCCGCCCCGAGGTGCCGATGGAGCGCGTGATCGGCCTGGAGCTGCAGGTGCTCGGCAGCCACGGCATGGCGGCGCACGCCTATCCGGAGCTGCTTGGCCTGATCGCTGCCGGGCGACTGGACCCGCGGCCGCTGATCACCCGCCGGCTCTCCCTCGATGACGCCGCCGCTGCGCTCGCGGAGGTCGGCCGCCGGCCCGGCATCGCCGTCGTCACGTCGTTCTGAGGAATGCCTGCAGACGCTGCTCCGTGTCAGTCATCCAGTAGACGCTTGATAAAGCATCTGCTTGAATAACCGCCATGGAGATCACCGTCGACGACCAGCGGCTCGACGCCATGTTCGCCGCGCTCGCCGACCGCACCCGGCGCGACATCGTGGCCCGGCTCAGCGAGGGCGAGGCGACGGTGAAGGAACTGGCGGCGCCGTACGCCATGACCATGCAGGCCGTCTCGCAGCACATCCGGGTGCTCGAGCGGTGCGGCCTGATCAGCCGCGGCCGGCACCGGCAGAGCCGACCGTGCCGGCTGGAACCGCGGGCGCTGGAGACCGCCGTGTCGTGGATGGAGGAGAGCCGGCGCGCGTGGGCGGAGCGGATGGACCGGCTGGAGTCCCACCTCGCCCGTCTGCAGGACGGCGGGGAACAGTGAGCGCCGACCAGCTGGTCTACCGGAAGGTCTTCCGAGCGCCGCGCGAGCTGCTGTGGCGGTGTCTCACCGAGCCCGCGGAGCTCGCGCAGTTCTGGGGCCCGCGCGGGATGACCACCCCGCTCGACGGCATCGTCGTCGAGCTGCGCAGCGGTGGCCGGTTCGAGACCCTGATGCTCGGCGAGCACGGCAGCCACCAGATGCTCGCCACCTTCACCGAGGTCGTCCCGCCCGAACGGCTCGCCTGGGTCGAACCGGCCAGCGGTGTGCACACGACCAGCACCCTCACCGACCTCGGCAACGGCAGCACCGAGGTCGTCATCGAGCAGCGCCACGTGCCCGAGCCGATGCGCTCGCCGGAAGCCCGCGCGGGCTTCCTCACCTCCCTCGACAAGCTCGAGGAGCACCTTGCCCACCTGACCGAGCCCATCTGACCCGAGAGGACCAACCGTGACCGACCTCCAGTCCTGGGTGGCGCCGACGTTCCACGGCCTCGCCGACCTGCTCGCCTCCGCGCCTGCCGAGACGTGGGACGCCCCGTCGCTCTGCGAGAAGTGGCAGGTCCGCCACGTGGTCGCGCACGTGACGATGCCGGCGCGGCTGACGCCCGAGCAGTTCGGCGCCGAGATGGCGGCGGCCGGCGGCGACTTCGGCCTGCTCTCCAACAGCGTGGCCGCCCGCGACGCTTCCCTGCCGGTCGCCGACCACCTGGACGCGCTTCGCTCGCCGCTGCTGCACCGGTGGCAGCCGCCGGGCGGCGGCGCGGCCGGTGCGCTCAGCCATGCCGTCATCCATTCCCTCGACGTGACGGTCGCGCTCGACCGGCCGGCGGTTGCGCCGGTCGAGGCCGTGGTCGCCGTCCTCGACCAGCTCACCGCCGCGAACGGCGCGTGGTTCGGGGTCGACCTGACAGGCGTCCGGCTCGAGGCGGCCGACATCGACTGGAACTGGGGAAGCGGCGAAGTCGTGGGCGCCGACAGTGGCGCCCTGGTGGCGCTCCTGAGTGGCCGCGCCCTGCCTGACGGCCGCGCGCTGCCCCGCGCCTGACTCGCCTTGCGATGACTTCCGGCCGCTGAGCTGGTCTGCACCTCCGTCCCCCGTCCACCCAAGGAGCCCTCATGGACACGCAGAGCGTCACCCGCCACCACCTCGACGTGCCCGGCGGCCGCGTCTACTACGAGGTGCGTGGGTCGGGTCCGCTCCTCCTGGTGGTCGGGCAGCCGATGACCAGCGGTCCCTTCGCGCCGCTGGCCGACCTGCTCGCCGAGGACCACACCGTGGTGACCTACGACCCGCACGGGGTGGGCGAGAGCACGATGGACGACCCGTCGCAGGACGTGACGCCGGAGGTCGAGGCGGACGACCTGGCCGCGATCATCGACGCGGTGGGCGGTGCCCCCGCGGACGTGTTCGGCAGCAGTGGTGGCGCCGTCGCCGGACTGGCCCTGGTCGTCCGGCACCCGGAGAAGGTCGGCACGCTGATCGCCCACGAGCCACCCGTGGCCGAGTTGCTGCCCGACGCCGCTCACATCCGCGCCGCGGTCGACCAGGTCGAGGACGCCTACCGGGCACACGGTGCCGGGGCGGGCTGGGGTGGGTTCATCGACCTCGTGATGCACGACGGCCCGATGACCGACGCCGGACCGGCGCCTGTCCAGTGGCCACCCGCGGGCGGGAGCGGCGACGAGGGGCCGGCGCCCGAGCCGTCAGCTAAGCGGCAGGCCGACGACGAGACCTTCTTCCTGCGGATGCTGAAGCCGTTCACCCGCTACCAGCCGCCGGTCGACGCCCTCCGGTCCGCCGGCCCGCGCATCGTCGTCGCGGTGGGCGAGAACTCCGGCGAGGAGATCGCGGGTCGCTCCGCCGAGGCGCTGGCCGAACGCCTGGGCAGCCTGCTCGTCCGCTTCCCCGGCGACCACGGTGGCTTCATGGCCGACCCGGCGGGGTTCGCGGCCGCGATCCGGCAGGTGTCAGCCGGGTCCCGGTGACCGGCCTTCGGTCCGGGCTTCCGGTCAGCCCGCTGGTGAACTGGTCGTCGGGATCGGCAGCGTCGGGCTGGGCGTCGTCGCCGGCGTGCTCGGGAGGCTGCTCCCCGTCGTCCCCTCCGGCGTCGTCGTCTCGAGGGGTCCCGTGGTCGTCGACTCCGGCGTGGTCGTCGGCAGTTCCTCGGTCGACCCGGGTGCGGTCGTCGTCGTCGTCGTCGTCGCCGTCGGCTCCGGTGCGGGTGCCGTCGTGGACGCAGGCGCCTGGACGCCGGTGCCGGTCGTCGCCGTCCCCGTCGTCTCCGGGCGGATGTTGAGGTAGAGCGTCCCGATCGCCAGGAAGAGGACGGCCAGGACGACGGTCGACGTCCGCGCGCGGCCGAGGTGTGCGGGGATCCGGGACCAGCGCGACGGGGCCGGGGCGGTGCTGACCGTGGGGGTGACCGCCGGCTGCTCCTGCGGAGGCTCGCTCACCGGTCCCCCTCCCGTGCGAGATCCTGGGTCGCCGGGTTCTCCACCGGCGGCGGTGGCGGCACGCTCAGCCCCTGGTCGCGGAACGCCAGGACGACGCGGGCGCGCAGGTCACGGCCCACCTCGAACTGCTTGCCGGGCAGCGTGCGGGCGACCATCCGCACGTTGACCTGGTCCAGGTCGAGGCTCTCCACACCCATCACGCTGGGCGGGTCGAGCAGCAGTCGGCGCAGGCCGGGGTCCCGGAAGGCCTCGCGGCCCACCTCGCGCAGGATCTCGTTCACCCGGTTCACGTCCACGCTGGTCGGGATCGGGACGTCGACGACGGCACGGGCCCAGTCGCGGGAGAGGTTCACGACCTTCGCGATCGCCCCGTTGGGCACCGTGATGACCTCGCCGTTCGGCGAGCGCATCCGGGTCACGCGCAGGGTGACGTCCTCGACGGTGCCGGTCGCCGGCTCGCCCGCCCCGGTGACGGTGATCGAGACGACGTCGCCGAAGCCGTACTGCCGCTCGGTGATGATGAAGAAGCCGGCCAGCACGTCGCCGACGATCCGCTGCGCGCCGAAGCCGAGCCCGACGCCGAGGACGGTGGCGGGCGCGACCAGCCCGGTGACCGGCACGCCCAGCCGCTCGAGGACGAAGAACACCGAGATCGAATAGATGAGCACGATCGCCGCCCAGGTGAGTACCTGGGTCAGGGAGTGCCGGTGCTTGGCGGCCTCGGACCGCACGAGGACGTCGCCCCCGGTGGAGCGGTTGTCGATCCGGTCGGTGATCCGGCCTCCGACCCAGCCCACGAACCGGGCCAGCAGGATCGACCCGATGATGATCAGGACGACCTCGAGGCCGCGCCCGGACAGCCAGTCGCGCAGTTCGGCCAGGGGACTCATCGCGGCGCCGTCCGCGGGCTCGGTCGGTTCGTCATTGCTGCCACCTTGGCCGGTCGGGAGGGCCGCTGCCAAATCCCGCTGATCAGCGGGGCTCCACGAACAGCGACTGGGTGGACCGTCCGATCGCCCCCGCCTCGTCGAACAGGACGGCGTAGCACTGGGCGGCCCCGGCACCCCCCAGCACCGTCGTGGCGTCCATCCCCAGCCAGTCCCCCTGCGGCGGCCGGTGCAGGGCCACGCTGAGGTCGACGTTCGCGAACGTGGCGCTCTTCCAGTCGAGTGCCGCCGAGATGCCGCTGGCGGCGTCGGTCATCACCAGCAGGTGCTGCAGCGGTGTCATGGGCTCGCCGGCGACGAGCTCGCACTCCGGCCGCGTCCACGCCGAGGCCGGTCCGGGGGAGTTGAAGCTGCCGGTGGCGAACCGCCACTCGAGCGCGCGGTGGTAGGCGATGTCCTCGGTGAAGAACGCGGCGTCCTCCTGGCGGCTGTCCAGCGGTCCGGCGGCAGCGGGATGCGTATCGGGCTGCCGGTCGGCGGCACCGTCCGCCCGGGTGCGCATCCGCCAGGCGGCCAGCCGCATGAGCGGGCGCTCGTCGCCGGCGGTCAGGACGGCCTCCACCAGTTCGATCCGCCGGCCGGGGCGGACGACGGA
Organism: Blastococcus sp. CT_GayMR16; assembly: GCF_004570875.1. Classification (GTDB taxonomy): domain Bacteria; phylum Actinomycetota; class Actinomycetes; order Mycobacteriales; family Geodermatophilaceae; genus Blastococcus_B. Next base: position 37,451 of record NZ_SPQK01000016.1, read on the forward strand.
CGCGCTGATCCGGATCGGGCCGACCGGCACGGGCCCGAAGATGTCGTAGGCCATCCGCACCGTCTGCCCGCCGTCGATGGCGCTCGCCCGCTCGGCCTCGCGCAGCAGCAGGGCGGCTGGCGGTCCGGCGTGCTGCAGCCCCGGGTCCCAGGGGCCGATGGTCAGCGCGGTGGCCTCGTAGCCGCCGTCCGCCGGGAGATAGAGGGATGCGGGCAGCTCCATGCCCAGCAGTCTGTCGGGTCGGTCAGGAGGGTCAGGACGCCGGGCCGGTCTCCTCCAGCCGGACTGCCCGCCGGAGCATGCAGAGTTCGGCGTCGGTACCCGTCCAGCCCGGCGGCAGGCTGAGCCCGACGTGCCGGGCCCCCGAGGTCGTGATGGCGGTCCGGAGCACGGCTGCTGCCTCGGCCTGGTCGTCGACCAGCACTCCGGTCGCCGCCCACCGGCGGCCACGGGAGGCGACCCGGACCGCTGCGCCGCCGGTGAAGTTGAGCGCCCAGGGGGCGTCGGTGAGCGCGTACAGCGCGTCGCCGTGCCGGCGGGCGAGGACCGGGACCGACAGCCGGCGACCGCTGCGGCGGCCGGTGAACTCCAGGACGAGCAGGTCGCCGGTCCAGCGCCCCGCCGGGGAGCGGGCGATCGACCGGACGACGGGGTTGACCAGCCAGCGCATGAGTCCGCGCGGTGGCGTGGCGGATCGCGGTCCCGCGCTGGTGGAGGTCACGGCGCGCTCCCCACCGTGCGCTCGACCGCCGTGGCGACGGCGACGCTCTCGGCGTCCACCTCTTCCATGTAGAAGCGGCTCCACCGGATGGCGTCGTCTCCGGTGTCCGCCGCACCGGCGGACCCGATGCCGAGCACCGTGACACCGCGCATGCGCATGTGCGTCCCGTCGCCGCGGGTGCCCGACCAGTCCCACTCCGCCCAGAGCGTGGCCGGATCCCGGGGTGCGCTGGTGCCCCACCGGACGAGGACGGCGGCCAGATCGGGGACCGCGGCCAGGATGTGCGACCAGTTCTCGCGCACCTGCGCGCGCCCGCTGAAACCACGGGAGGGGTGCACGGGCGTCTCGTTGAGGTACTCGGGAACGAAGCAGGCGGCCACCGCGACCGGATCGTGGCCGTTGATGGCCCGGAAGAGGCTGCCGAGCGCAGCCGGGACGTCGTCCATGACGATTCTCTTTTCGATACAGCTATCTGTAATGGATACTGCGACGGTGGACCCCTCGCTTCCCCCCGTCAAGAGGCGCTACGACGGCGGCCGCAGGCGTGCCCGGGCCGGCGAGGCGCGACGGCGGGTCCTGGACGCGGCGCGTCGGCTCTTCCTGGAGCGCGGCTACGCCGCCACCACGGTCGCAGCCCTGGCCGCGGACGCCGGGGTGTCCGTCGAATCGGTCTACAAGGTCTTCGGCAGCAAGGCCCGGCTGGTGCTCGCCCTGTTCCACGACGCCGTCGCCGGGCACGGGTCGGAATCCGCCGAGCTGCGCGCGGACCGGCTGTCGACGGACGAGAGCGACCCGCGACGGCGACTCAGGGGCTTCGGGAACCTCGTCGCCGAGGTGACCCCCCGGGTGGCGCCGCTGATGCTCCTGGTCCGGGCCGCGGCCCAGACCGATGCCGAGCTCCGCGACATCTGGGAGCAGATGCTGTCCGAGCGTCTGGAGCGCACGGCCGGGCACGCTCGCGCGCTGGCCGACGGGGGACACCTGCGCCCCGGCGTCACCGTCGACGAGGCGCGCGACGTGCTGTGGCTCTACAACGCACCGGAGGTCTACGAACTCATGGTCATCCGGCGGCAGTGGTCCCCACGCCGCTTCGGGGACTGGGTAGGGAAGGCCTACGTCGCCGCCCTGCTGAGCGACGCATCAGGGTCCGCCGTCTGAGCCCCCCGAGCGGCGGGTCTCCCAGACCGCCGTCGCCGTCCAGGCCGCTGCGGCGACGGCGATCACCGACCACAGCCAGCGCAGGTCGGCATCCGTCGAGAGCAGCAGGAGGACGGCGACGACGAGGACCGCACCCGCCAGCGGAACCGTGTGGAAGAGCGTGCGCAGGGTGTCCGGGCCCGGGATCGCGATGAACACGACCGTGGCGACGACGAGCAGGAATCCGCACAGCGCCGCCAGGAACATCGAGGTCACGCCGTACTCGTCCGGCAGGGCGATCGCGCCGAGCCCGAAGGCGACGGTCCCGAGGGCGAGCCCGAGCAGGGTGCGGCGTCGGCGGTCGGACCACCGTGGCCTGCTGTCCACGCAGCCCAGTGTGCCTCGCGGGCCCGGTCAGCCGTTCTGGTCGTAGGCCGCCCGCAGGAGGGCCCGGACCTCGTCGTCGACGTCGGCCACGGAGAAGAGCTGGACGCGATGGGTGGCCGATCCGGGCGCGTTGGCGGGTTGCAGGCGGGCAGCCGCCGGGGGTTCGGGCAGCCGGAGGCCGAGGTCGACCCGGGTGGCCGTCGCGGCCGCCACGGCGGCGAACTGCCGACGGCGCACGAACGGCACGTACGTGCCCCGCCCCTCCAGGACGACGTCGTCGCCGAACCCCACGGCCGCCTCCCGCAGGGCGTCGAAGATCGGCCGCAGCGCAACCTTGGCGCCGGTGTACTGCGCGTCGACGTAGCCCTCCACGGTCGGGCGCACCCAGCCGGCGGCCCGTGCCGCGGCGTCGGCGATCGCCCATTGGCTGTTCTGCTTGACGCCGTGCACGTCCTTCAGCCACCGGCGGACGGCGTTCTGGTCGAGCGGATCGACGCCGGACTCCGCCACGAGCGCCACCCAGTCCTCCAGGGACCGGCCGGTGCGCTCGGCTATCGAGTCGGTGACGGCGCTCGTCATGTCGTCGGGAGTCGGCACGGGCAGACGGTATTCCCACCCGGGGTACGGCGACCGGGTGGTCACGCAGCGTCGCGGCCGGGCCACCACCGGCGTGTCGCCCCCGGCGCGCCGACGGTGTGGCGGCCACCACTACGGGTTCTGTCGGTGGCCCTGCGTAACGTTGGTCCCGACGGCGGTGCCGTCGGCAGGGCTGGGGGAGCAGGGCATGGTTCGGGCGCATGAGCGGGACGCCTCGCGACGGTTGGGGCGGGCCTCGGGTGGACGTCGTCCCTGGTGGGTGGGCCACCCCGTGCCCCGTCGTCCTGCCGCCGGGCTGGACTGGGAGTCGTCGGGCACGCGCGCGGTTGTGACGGTGCGCGGCGAGGTGGGCGCCCAGCTGGAGTCGTTCCTGGCCGGCCGTCCCCTGGCCGGCTGTCGGGAGCTGGACATCGACCTCGCCGGAGTTGCCTCGATCGGCTCGCTCGGGCTGTCCGCCTTGCTCGGTGTCCGGAGATGGGCTCTCCAGCGCGGCATCGCGCTGCGCCTTCGGGGCGTCCAGCCGTCGGTCTGGCGGGCGTTCGAGGTGACCGGGCTGGACCGTGCGTTCGCCCGCGGCGCCGAGGACCGCGGGCCGCAGCCGGTTCAGGAGCTGGCCCTCTTCTAGCCGCACCGAGCCGCCGGCCGAGCCGGCCGGCCCCGCTGGCTACGATCTCCGGTGGTCGAGATGGTCGTCGACGACGGATCCGGTGGGCGGGAGGTGGCGCGCGTGGCTATCCGGGGTGGCGGACTGGTACTCGACGACATCTCGCGGGCGATCATCGAGCAGCTGCAAGAAGACGGCCGGCGGCCCTACGCGCGGATCGCGGCCGCGGTCGGGCTCTCGGAGGCGGCCGTCCGTCAGCGGGTGCAGCGGTTGCTGGACGCAGGCGTCATGCAGATCGTCGCCGTCACCGACCCGCTCCAGGTCGGCTTCTCCCGGCAGGCGATGGTGGGCGTGCGCACCCTGGGGGACACGCGCACGGTCGCGGACGCGCTGGCCGAGTTCGACGAGGTCGACTACGTGGTGATCACCGCCGGCTCGATCGACCTCCTGGTCGAGGTCGTGTGCGAGGACGACGACCAGCTGCTGGACATCGTCAGCATGATCCGGGCGACCGAGGGCGTGGAGTCCACCGAGACCTTCCTGTACCTCGGCCTCCGCAAGCAGACCTACGCGTGGGGCACCCGCCCGCCCGGCAGCGCCCCGACGGACTGAGCCGGCCTGCTGTCAATGACAGCGTCCCGGGTTCGGGGGCACGTCGAGGGCGGGATTGCGGTCGAAGAACCCCCAGGGCTTCAGCGAGAAGGACACGGTGTCCACCGGCATGACCGGCCAGTCCTCGGGCCGCGGGATGTGGTGGATGCCGAAGACGTGCCACAGCACGATGTCGGTGTCGGCGATCGAGCGGTCGGCTGTCGTCCACTGCGGCAACCCGGCCGATCCGCGGCTCTGGTTGCAGAACTCTCCCGCCGGCCAGCGCTCCTCTTCCTTGTACGGCGTGACCCACAGGGTGTGGTCGATGACACCGGCCCGCGCCATGATCGGCGAGTTGCGGTCCACCAGCGCCGGGAACGACGCCGAGGCGACCAGCTTGTAACCGGTCGGCGTCCCCAGGCGGTTGAGCCGGGCCCGGTTGACCACCTTCCAGCCGCGCTGGCCGGCCCAGTCGTAGTCCTGCTTGCCGTCGGACTCGGTGAGCAGCGGGCGGCTGCGCTGCACCAGCGCCAGGCCGTAGGGGTTGGCGTCGGAGACGGGCACCGCCTCGCTCTCGGAGACCACGACGGTGTTCTCCGGCCCGTCGATCTCCATGTCCATGCGGGCGACGATGAAGTGCTGGTGGAACGGCGCGTACGTCTGGTCGTCCACCACGGTGCCCGTGGGCGGGGCCTCGCCGTCGAACGAGCTCGTGACCATGATCCCGGTGGCGCGGACCTCGCACTCGATGGTGCCGTCCTGGTAGAAGCGCCAGTAGATCAGGTACTCGTAGTTCGCCACCGTGGCGTGGAACGAGACGACCATCCGCCGGGACCGGCGCACCTCGGCTCCCGCCCTTTCGTCGACGTGCTTCCACAGGACGCCGTCGTCCTCCTCGTGCAGGCAGATGGCGTTCCCGATGGTGTACGGCTCGCCCCGGCTGTCGTGCAGGACGGCGTCGACATAGGCGATGTCGCCCAGGCAGTCGCAGCCCAGCTCCAGCGACGTGGTCATGAAGCCCAGGCCCCACTCCCCGATGTCGAACGCCGTCCGACGGTGGTGATCGGGGGACGGGTCCCGGTAGGGCACGACCATCTCGGCGAAGGACAGCCGGTGCGCGATGGGCCGGGTGGCGTCGCCGTCCCGGTAACCGACCCGGTGGATCACCAGGCCCTCGCGGTAGTTGAAGCCCAGCCGCATCGACCAGTTCTGCCAGCGCAGCTCGTTCCCGTCGAGGGCGAAGGACGGGCCCTCCGGCTGGAGAATCTCCAGCGCCTTGACGTCGCTGCGCTGGACCAGGCCGGGCACCAGATCCGGGCGGTACTCGCCCATGGGAGAGCCGCCGACCGGCGGTGCGTCGTCCTCGATGCGCAGCAGCTCCAGAGTGTTCATGTCCACCACGAAGTGCAGGCCGTCGACCGGGTTGGCGTACGGATTGCCCATCGGCGTCGACCGGCGCCAGACGTCGGTCCAGCCGACCCGGCGGTCCTGGAACTCCGCGGGGATCAGCGAGTGCCCGTAGGCCCACGTGTCGATCAGGACCAGGTCGAGCTCGGTGATGCCCCGCTTCGCGAGCGCGGCGATGACGTCGGGGTGGGCGATGAGTGCCTCGTGCGCCTCGTGCCACTCGTCCAGGGTCATGTTCGCCTGCTCCCCCGGGACGGCGTCCCAGGCGAGGACGGCATCGTCGGTGAGCGAGACCAGCGCCTTGTAGGTGGTTCCCTCGTCGCGGCTCCAGCAGGTCACCCGCGCCTCGCGGCGGACCGGGTCTCCGGGGGCGAAGGTGCGGACGAGGTCCTTGGCCGGCTCCCTGAGCTCGATCGAGGCGAAGCGCCAGCGCTCGTCGACGCCGCGGTCCCGGCGCAGGACGGCAGCCGCGGCCCGGAACTCGTCGGCGGTCAGCGGATCGAGCGGGTGGGCCGTCATGTCGGGTCCTCGGGTGTCGGGCGGTCGGCGAGCAGGGGCAGGGTCGGGTCCCAGGTGCTGCCGTGTCGGGCGTCCCGCCGGCGGCGGGCGATCGCGGACAGGGCCTCGAGGACGACGCGGTTGGCCAGGGCCGCGGTGATGTCGGCGTGGTCGTAGGGCGGGCTGACCTCGACGACGTCCATGCCGACCACCGGCAGCTCCAGGCAGATCCGGCGGACCGAGTCGAGCAACTCCCGCGCGGTCAGCCCGCCCGGCTCCGGGGTGCCGGTGCCGGGGGCATGGCCGGGGTCGCAGACGTCGATGTCCACGGACAGGAAGACGCCGTCGCACTCGTCGGTCGCGATCCCGAACGCCTCGGTCAGGCACGTGCCCAGCCCGCGCGAGCCGATCTCGGCCATCTCGTAGGACCGCATCCGCTGCTCGGCCATCCAGTCCAGCGTCGCCGGCGGCGGCCAGTAGCCGCGGAGACCGATCTGCAGGAACCGGTCGCCCCGCAGCGCCCCCGACTCGATCAGCCGGCGCATCGGCTGGCCGTGCCCCCACAGCGAGCCGAACTCGATATCGCCGGTGTCGGCGTGCGCGTCGAAGTGCAGCATCGACACCCGCCCGTGGCCCAGGACGTTCGCGACCCCCGTCGCGTCGGCGAACGCGATCGAGTGGTCGCCGCCGAGCACCACCGGGATCGCGCCGGACCGGGTCACCGCCTCGACCGCCTTCTCCAGCGCGGGCAGGGCCGTCTCGATGTCGCCGGAGTACATCTCGACGTCGCCGGCGTCGAGGACCCGCAGGTCACGGAGGCCGTCGGTGCGCAGCGCGAGGCTCGGACGTGTCCCGTCGTGGGGCAGGTAGTCGGCCATGCGGATGGCCTGCGGCCCGAACCGGGTGCCGGGACGGTGCGAGGTGCCCCCGTCGAACGGAGCGCCGAGGACGACGGCATCGGCACCGGCGAACGTGGTCGGGTCGGCGAGGTCGCATCGCTCGATACCGAGAAAGGTGATGTCGGGCCCGTACTGGGCGCCGTAGCGGGGCATGCAGTGCCGTCCTGTCGTGCCGAGGGATCGTGCGCGCACAGGATGCCGATGCCGGATCCAGCCCCCGAGCGTGTGCGTCAATGTCTCACGGGAGCGGGATGATGTGGGCGTCTCACGACGGAACGAGTCGCACAGGCCTAGAGTGACGACGGAAACAGTGGCCGACCGGGCGTCTTCCTGCACTCGTCGGAGACTGACGCCGACCCGTACGCCGGACCGGATCCGACGGTTCGCCACGCCGCACGAGGAGGACTCATGGGCGAGACGCTGGTGCTGCACAACATCGTCGGCGGCGAGCACGTGGACCCCGTCGACGGGCGGCAGGCTGACCTGGTGGACCCCTCGACCGGGAAGGTGTTCGGCTCCGCGCCGGTCTCCGGCGCCGAGGACGTCGACCGTGCCTACGCCGCGGCGGCCACGGCCTTCGAGACCTGGCGGGACGTGACGCCGGCCGAGCGGCAGCGAGCCCTGCTCCGCCTCGCCGACGCGGTCGAAGAGCACGCGGACGAGCTCGTGGCACTGGAGAGCCAGAACACCGGCAAGCCGCTGGGCCTCACCGCGAGTGAGGAGATCCCGCCGATGGTCGACCAGATCCGGTTCTTCGCCGGGGCGGCGCGCACGCTCGAGGGCAAGGCCGCGGCCGAATACCTGGCCGGTCACACCAGTTGGGTCCGGCGCGAGCCGATCGGCGTCGTCGGCCAGGTGACGCCCTGGAACTACCCGATGATGATGGCGGTCTGGAAGATCGCCCCGGCGCTCGCCGCGGGCAACACCGTGGTGCTCAAGCCGAGTGACACCACGCCCGTCACCACCCTCCGGCTGGCCGAGCTGGCCGCCGACATCTTTCCGCCGGGCGTGCTCAACGTGGTCTGCGGCGACCGGGACACCGGCCGCGCGCTCGTGGAGCACCCCACGCCTCAGCTGGTGGCCATCACCGGATCGGTGCGGGCCGGGATGGAGGTGGCCGAGGCAGCCTCCCGCGACGTCAAGCGGGTCCACCTCGAGCTCGGGGGCAAGGCGCCGGTGGTCGTGTTCGACGACGCCGACCTCGCGGCCGCCGCGGAGGCGATCGCCGTTGCCGGGTACTTCAACGCCGGACAGGACTGCACCGCAGCCACCCGCGTGCTGGCCGCTCCCGGGATCCACGACGACTTCGTGGCCGCGCTCACCGAGCAGGCGAAGGGCACCACGACGACCTACGCGAACGGGGCCGGCGACCCCGACGCGCTCGTGCCGCCGGTCAACAACGCGGCGCAGCTGGCCCACGTGACCGGTTTCCTCGACCGGGCCCCTGGCCACGCCGAGATCACCGCCGGCGGCTCCCGGCAGGGCGACCGCGGATTCTTCGTCGAGCCCACCGTCGTCGCGGGCCTGCGGCAGGACGACGAGATGGTGCAGCGGGAGATCTTCGGGCCGGTCATCACGGTGCAGCGCTTCACCGACGAGGACGAGGCCGTCCGCTGGGCGAACGGGGTCGAGCTCGGCCTGGCCTCCAGCGTCTGGACGAGGGACTTCGGCCGTGCCATGCGGATGAGCAAGCGGCTGGACTTCGGCTGCGTGTGGATCAACACCCACATCCCGCTCGTCGCCGAGATGCCGCACGGCGGGTTCAAGCACTCCGGCTACGGCAAGGACCTCTCCCTGTACGGGTTCGAGGACTACACCCGGGTCAAGCACGTCATGGCCAACATCGAGTCCTGAGGGAGACAGTGATGACCGGGGTGCTCAGCGGGGTGGATGCGCCGGCGCAGGAACGGCGGCTGGTCACGGAGATCCCCGGGCCACGCTCCCGCTCGCTGATGGAGCGCCGCGCCGCCGCAGTCTCCGCGGGGGTCGGCACGACGCTGCCGGTGTTCGTCGAGCGCGCGGGTGGCGGGGTGGTCGTCGACGTCGACGGGAACTCCCTGATCGACCTCGGCTCCGGTATCGCCGTGGTCAGCGTCGGCAACGCCGCGCCCCGGGTGGTCGACGCCGTCCGCGAGCAGGTGGCGGCCTTCACCCACACCTGCTTCATGGTCACGCCCTACGAGGGATACGTGGCCGTGTGCGAGGAGCTCGCCCGCCTCACCCCCGGGGACCACGCCAAGAAGTCGGCGCTGTTCAACTCGGGGTCGGAGGCGGTGGAGAACGCCGTGAAGGTCGCCCGGCTCGCCACCGGCCGGCAGGCGGTGGTCGTCTTCGACCACGCCTACCACGGCCGGACCAACCTCACGTTGGCGCTGACGGCGAAGAACATGCCCTACAAGCACCGCTTCGGGCCGTTCGCCCCCGAGATCTACCGCGTGCCGATGTCCTATCCCTTCCGCGACGAGCCGGGTATGACCGGCGCCCAGGCGGCCGCCCGGGCGCTGCAGCAGGTGGAGACGCAGGTCGGCGCCGGCAACGTGGCCGCCGTCCTGATCGAGCCGGTGCAGGGCGAGGGCGGGTTCGTCGTCCCCGCTCCGGGATTCCTCGCCGCCGTGGCCCAGTGGTGCACCGCAGCAGGTGCGGTGTTCATCGCCGACGAGATCCAGACCGGCTTCTGCCGCACCGGCGACTGGTTCGCCTGTGACGCCGAGGGCGTCGTCCCCGACCTGATCACCACGGCGAAGGGCATCGCCGGCGGGATGCCGCTGGCCGCGTTGACCGGCCGGGCCGAGCTGATGGACGCCGTCCACCCCGGCGGCCTCGGCGGCACCTACGGGGGCAACCCGGTCGCCTGCGCCGCGGCGCTGGCGACCATCGCGACGATGGAGGACCTCGACCTGTCCGCCGCGGCGCGGGCCATCGAGGCGACGATGCTGCCCCGGCTCCGGGCGCTGCAGGAGCGCACCGACGTGATCGGCGACGTCCGGGGGCGGGGCGCCATGCTCGCCGTCGAACTGGTCCGCCCCGGGACGGTGGAGCCCGACGCGGCGCTGACCGGCCGCATCGCGCGGGCCTGCCACGCCCAGGGAGTGATCGTCCTGACCGCCGGGACCTACGGGAACGTGCTGCGCTTCCTGCCCCCGCTGGTGATCGGCCAGAACCTCCTGACGGAGGCGCTCGATGTGCTCGACGCGGCATTCGCCGCGGAGGTCCCCCGACGCTGATCAGCCGCCTTCGCGCATCCCCCAGGGCGCGCCGTAGGCGGTGAGCAGCTCGAGGTAGGGGATCGCGTCGAACGCCTCGGGACCGAGCACGCCGCTGCCCTGCCAGGCTCCGGTCGCCAGCAGTTCCAGCGCGACGACCGGGTTGACCGCGGTCTGCCAGACGACGGCCTGCGCCCCGTACTCGCTCATCGACCAGGCGTTGTCCACCACCTGGTACAGGTAGACCTGCCGGGGCCGGCCGTCGGTGCCCGTTCCACTCACCCAGAGTCCCGCGCAGGTCTTGCCGCTCATCAGCTCGCCCAGTCCGGCCGGATCGGGCAGGGACGCGGCGACGACGTCACGCGGCGACACCTCGACATCGCCGACCCGGATCGGTGTCGTGGAGTCCAGGCCGGTCTTGTGCAGGGCCTTGAGGACGTCGATGAACTCGGTGCCCAGCCCGTACTTGAAGGTCACCCGCCGGGCCTCGACCCAGCGCGGCATGAGGATCACCTCTTCGTGCTCCACGTTGACGCACTCGACCGGGCCGATGCCCTCGGGGAACTCGAAGACCTCGGGCTCGCTGAACGGCTCCGTCGTGAACCAACCGCGCTCCCGCTCCCACACGACCGGCGGGTTCAGGCACTCCTCGATCGTCGTCCAGATGTTGAAGGACGGCGCGAAATCGTGGCCGCGCACCGTCAGGTTCGCGCCGTCGCGGACGCCGAGCTCGTCGATCTCGCTGAAGAGGTGGTCGGCCGCGTACCGGGCGAAGACGTCGGACAGGCCCGGTTCGACGCCGATCCCGACCAGCGCCAGCCGTCCGGCCGCCGCCCACTCGCCGGCGAGGGCGAACTGCTCGTCGCCGAGCTTGACCCCCGTCTCCTGGTACGGCCGCTCCGGATGCGGGTGCGACAGGGACATGGCCATGTCGAGGTAGTGGACGCCGGCGGCCAGCGCGGCCCGGAACAGCGGCATGACGAAGCGCGGATCGGTGGCGTTGAGCAGGACGTCGCAGCCGTGCTCGGCCAGGAGTGCACCGACCGCGGCCTCGTCGGACGCGTCGACCTGCGCCGCCACGAACCGCGGGTCGCCTGTGGCCGCGACCGCCTTCTCCGAGCGGACCGGGTCGTAGTCGGCCACGACGAGTCGGTCGACGAACGAGCGGCGCGCGGCGATCGCCGTGACCGCCCCGCCGACACCGCCGGCGCCGACCAGCAGAATGCGCATGGGTGTCACCCTACCGACGTGATTCGTCGCGTAACCAACTATTGACCAGCGAAAAGCTTGCCGTTCGCCCGAGTAGCTGCGATAACCGTCGCATGACAGCCGACCCAGCAGACCAGGTCGTCCGCCCGACCGAGGAGGCCACCCTCCGGCCGGGAGCCATCGGCTTCGTGGACGCACTGGTCATCGGGCTGGCCTCGACCTCGCCGGCCTACTCCCTGGCGGCGATCCTCGGCGCGCTCGTGGCCCTCACCGGAGTCAATGCACCGGGCGTGCTCCTGGCCTCCTTCGTGCCGATGCTGCTGATCGCGGCGGCGTTCGCGGCGCTCAACCGGGTCGACCCCGACTGCGGCACGACGTTCTCGTGGGTCACCCGGGCGATGGGGCCGTGGATCGGCTGGATCGGCGGCTGGGCCATCGCGATGACCGGCGTCCTGATCGTCGGCTCGCTGGCCAACGTCGGTGTCATCTTCACCCTGCGCACCGTCGGCCTCGACGGGCTGGCCGAGAACACGCCGGCCGTACTGGTGCTGACGGTCGCGCTCGTCCTGCTGATGACCTGGATCTGCGTGCTGGGGACGGAGCTGTCGGCGCGGCTGCAGAACGTGCTGATCCTCGCCCAGACCGTCGCCCTGCTCGTGTTCGGGGCGGTGGCGCTCGTCCGGGGCCTCTCCGGGGACAGTCCGCTGGGCGGCCTGACGCCGGAGTGGAACTGGCTGAACCCCTTCGGCGCCGGCGGGGCCGCCCTGAGCGGTGGGCTGCTGCTGGGGGTGTTCGCCTACTGGGGCTGGGAGTCGGCGGTCAACCTGACCGAGGAGACCCGGGACTCGACGTCGACGCCCGGGCGTGCGGCCATCGTCTCGACCTTCGTCCTGCTGGTCACCTACGTCGGCGTCGCGATCGCGGTCCTGGCCTTCGCCGGGACGGAGTACCTCTCGGACAACGCCGACGAGGAGGAGGCGATCTTCGCGCTGCTGTCCACCGAGGTCATGGGCGGCTGGGACTGGGTGGTGCTGCTGGCCGTGGCCACCGCGGCGATCGCCTCCACGCAGACCACGATTTTGCCGGCGTCCCGGACCGGCTTGTCGATGGCGCGCAGGCACGCGCTGCCCCGGCGGTTCGGGCACATCTCGCCGCGGTTCCGCACCCCCGACGTCTCCACCTGGTGGGTCGGCATCATCGCCAGCGTCTGGTTCGTCCTGGTCAGTCTGGTGAGCGAGAACGCGCTCTTCGACTCCATCACCGCGCTCTCGCTGCTCATCGCGTTCTACTACGCGCTGACCGGCATCGCCTGCGCGGTCTATCACCGTCGGCAGCTGACCCGCAGCGTGTCGTCGTTCCTCCTCATCGGCGTCGGCCCGGTCATCGGGTCACTCCTGCTCATCTGGCTGCTGGCGCTGAGCATCCGCGATCTGGCCAATCCCGAGAACAGCTACACGGGGCAGGCCTGGCTCGGCGTCGGGCCCCCGTTGGTGATCGGCCTCGGGATCTTCCTGCTCGGCCTGCTGGTCATGCTGTGGTGGAGGACCCGGGACGCGACCTTCTGGCAGGAGAAGCCGAGCGTGGCACCCGAGCCCACGGCCGTGGAGGAGAACCGGTGAGCATCGTCCTGGGCTACGACGAGTCGCCGGGTTCCCGTCGGGCGCTGGCGATGGCCGTCGACCTGGCCGCCCGGTTGGACGAGCCGCTCGTCCTGGTCTACGGGGCCGAGCCGCCCGGTGGCATGGGCGAGGAGTTCCGCGCGCACCAGCGGGCGCTGGCCGAGATCGGCCGGACGGCGGTCGAGCACGCGGTCGCCGAGGCCGACGCCGCCGGGGTACGGACCGTCGTCGAGGTTCTCGACGAAAAGCCCGCCCAGGCGCTCATCGACGCCGCGGACCGGCACGACGCGCGGGTCATCGTCGTCGGCACGAGTGGGGAGAGCCCACTCCGCGGCGCCCTCCTCGGCTCGGTGCCGCACAAGCTGCTGCAGCTGTCCGACCGGCCCGTGCTCTGCGTGCCGGCGGGGTAGAGCGCACCCGCGCCCCATTCGGGGCGCCGGAACGGGGCCTCAGCGCGCTCCATCCGGCCGAATCATCTGCAGCCGGGCGGCGTGGCCGGCTCGGATGTCGTGCCTGCAGCCGTCCGGTGAACCGGGCGCGGGCGGTCAGCGCCTCCCAGGGAGTCCAGCCGTCCGGACCGATCACCGAGGCGACGTCGAGGACCATCCGTCGAGCCTGGCGAGGCGCGGGCCCGCGGAAGGCGCCGCAGAGGATCTGTGGACGGCGCTCGGTGAAGGACACCCGGGCCCCGTTTCCGGGCCCAGAAGGGGGCGTGAGTGCGCTCTCCCAGGATCAGAGGCGGGACCAGGCCTCGGTCAGGACCCCGCGGAGGATCTGCTCCATCTCGTCGAACTCGAACTGGCCGCAGATCAACGGCGGCGCGAGCTGGATCACCGGATCGCCGCGGTCGTCGGCGCGGCAGTAGAGCCCGGCCTCGAACAACGCGCCGGACAGGAAGCCGCGCAGCAGCCGCTCGGACTCCGCCGCGTCGAAGGTCTCCTTCGTCGCCTTGTCCTTGACCAGTTCGATCCCGTAGAAGAAGCCGTCGCCGCGGACGTCGCCGACGATCGGCAGGTCCAGCAGCCGCTCCAGGGTGGACCGGAACGCGCCCTCGGTCTCCAGGACGTGGGAGTTGAGGCTCTCCTCCTCGAACAGGTCGAGGTTGGCGAGCGCGACGGCAGAGCTGACCGGGTGACCGCCGAAGGTGTAGCCGTGCGCGAAGCTCGCCGCGCCCTGCAGGAACGGCTCCATCACGCGGTCCGAGGCGATCATGGCGCCGATCGGGGAGTAGCCGGAGGTCATCCCCTTGGCGCAGGTGATCATGTCGGGCACGTAGCCGAACTTCTCGCAGGCGAAGGTCGTCCCGAGCCGGCCGAAGGCGCAGATGACCTCGTCGCTGACGAGCAGGACGTCGTGCCGGTCGCAGATCTCCCGCACGCGGTCGAAGTAGCCGGGCGGCGGGGGGAAGCACCCGCCCGCGTTCTGCACCGGCTCGAGGAAGACGGCGGCCACGGTGTCCGGGCCCTCGAACAGGATCTGCTGCTCGATCTGGTCGGCCGCCCACCGGCCGAAGGCCTTGGGGTCGTCGCCGAAGACCGACGCCCGGTAGATGTTCGTGTTGGGCACCCGGAACGTACCGGGGACCAGCGGCTCGAAGACCTCCTTGAGCGCCGGGATCCCGGTGATGGACAGCGCCCCCTGGGTGGTGCCGTGATAGGCGACCGCCCGGCTGATGACCTTGGTCTTCATCGGCTTGCCGACCAGCTTGAAGTACTGCTTCGCCGCCTTCCACGCCGTCTCCACGGCCTCTCCGCCGCCGGTCGTGAAGAAGACGCGGTTGAGGTCGCCCGGCGCCGCCGCCGCCAGCCGCTGGGAGAGCTCGATCGCGGCCGGGTGGGCGTAGGACCACAGCGGGAAGAAGGCCAGCTGCTCGGCCTGGCGCGCGGCGGCCTCGGCCAGCACGCGGCGCCCGTGCCCGACCTGAACGACGAACAGCCCGGCGAGGCCGTCGAGATAGCTCTTCCCGCGGTCGTCGAAGATGCGCGCGCCCTCGCCGCGGACGATCACCGGCGGGGGCGTCTCGCTGTAGGCGCCCATGCGGGAGAAGTGCAGCCAGAGGTTTCTGGCCGACTCCGCGCCGGCCGTCGGAGTGGGTGCGGTGACGTCCTGCTCGGTGGTGCTCATCTACGGATCCCGTCGTCCATCATGTACATCGGTGACCGAACAGTAGCGATTCGGGCTGTCGACTGACGAGACCGTGGGTCGGAGTGCAGGCCCGCAGGCGGGACGCGCGGCGCACGTCGTTCCTCCCCCTGTAGGTGTCTCGGCAATGGTTGAGGACTACGTTGCCGGTGTGCTCCGCGTCGCCCGGCCCCCTCTCGGCTATGCCCTGACGCTGGCCGGGGCCGGCCTCTTCGCCGTCAACGGCACGGTCTCCACGCTGGCGCTGGAGGCGGGCATCTCCGCGACCCGGCTCACCGCCCTGCGCTGCACCGGCGCGGCGGTGTGCCTGCTGGTCCTCCTCGCGGTCGTCGCCCCGCAGCGGCTGCGCGTCACCTGGCGCGAGGTCCCGTTCCTGGCGGTGTTCGGCGTCGTCGGCGTCGCGCTCACCCAGTTCCTCTACTACGTCGCCATCGGCCGGATGCCGGTCGGGATCGCGCTGGTCTTCGAGATGACCGCGCCCGTCTTCATCGCCCTCTACGTCTGGCTGGTGCGGCACGAGAAGGTGCGCAGCCGGCTCTGGCTCGCACTGCTGCTCTCGCTGTCCGGCCTGGTGCTGGTCGCCGAGATCTGGCAGGACGGCGGATCGCTGGACCCCATCGGCGTGGGCGCGGCGCTGATCGCGGCGCTGTGCCTCGCGACCTACTACCTGATGGGGGAGCGCGGCACCGTCACCCGCGACCCGGTGGCGCTCACCTGCTGGAGCTTCGTGGCGGCGGCGCTCTTCTGGGCCGCTGCCGCGCCGTGGTGGCTGTTCGACGCGGGGGTGCTCGGCGAGCGGGTGCCGGTGTCGGTGGGCTCGCTGCAGGTGCCGCTGTGGATGCTGGTGACCTGGATCGTCGTCCTGGGCGCGATCGTGCCGTTCTGGCTGTCGATCTCCGCGCTGCGGCACCTTCCCCCGACCGCGGCGGGCCTGGTCGCGACCATCGAGCCGGTGTTCGCCTCGATCGTGGCGTGGCTGTGGCTCGAGCAGGTGCTCACCGGGTGGCAGGTGGCCGGCGGGATCGTCGTCCTCACCGGGATCGTGCTGGCCCAGACCGCCCGTGCGACGCCGGTGCCGACGTCCCTCCCCGAGACGCCGGCGGCCCTGTCGAGCTGAGCCGCGTCAGCGCAGTCGCCGGACCGGCACCACCATCGGCGTCCCGGCGACCGGATCGGGCAGCACCCGGGCCTCCAGATCGAACGCGTCGGCCAGCAGCTGCTCGGTGAGCACCTCGTCGGGCGTGCCGGAGGCCACGAGCGCGCCGTCCTTCATCGCGACCAGCCGCTCGGCGTAGCGCGCCGCCAGGTTGAGGTCGTGCAGCACCACGACGACCGTGCGACCGCGCTCGGCGTGCAGCCGGCCGACCAGTTCCAGGACGTCGATCTGGTGGGAGAGATCCAGGTAGGTGGTCGGCTCGTCGAGCAGCAGCAGGTCGGTGCCCTGCGCCAGCGCCATCGAGATCCAGGCACGCTGGCGCTGGCCACCGGAGAGCGCGTCGACGGGGCGGTCGGCGAGGTCGGCCATGTCGGTCCAGGCCAGCGCCTCGGCGACCACCGCCTCGTCGTCCCTCGACCACTGGCGCAGCCAGCTCTGGTGGGGGTGCCGCCCACGGGCGACCAGGTCGGCGACGGTGAGGCCCTCGGGTGCGATCGGCGACTGGGGCAGCAGCCCGAGCACCTTGGCGACCTCACGGGTCGGCGTCCGCGCGATCGCCCGTCCGTCCAGCAGCACCTGGCCCGAGGCGGGGCGCATCAGGCGGCCGAGGGCCCGCAGCAGGGTGGACTTCCCGCAGCCGTTGGGGCCGACGATCGCGGTGAACGACCCCTCGGTGAGCTCCAGGTCGAGGTCGTCGACGACCACGCGTTCGTCGTAGGCGAGCCGGAGGTGCTCGGCCGCGAGACGGATCGGTCCGCTCCTGATGTCGATCGTCACAGGGTGGATCGCCGCCTTCCGCGGACGAGGAGCCAGAGCAGGTACGGGGCGCCGATGGCGGCGGTGAGGATGCCGACGGGCAGGGCCTGGGGGAGCAGGGTCCGGGTGACCAGGTCCGCGCCCACCACGAGCACCGCGCCCAGCAGTCCGGAGGCCAGCAGCGGCGGCCGCGACCCTCCGGTCAGCCGGACGGCGATCTGCGGGACGACCAGCGCGACGAAGGTGATCGGCCCGGCGGCCGCGACCGAGGTGGCGACCAGTCCCACCGCGACCAGGACGACCGCCGCCTGGGCGAGCGGCAGCCGGACGCCCAGGCCGCGCGCGGTGTCGTCGCCGAACTGCAGGACGCCGAGCACGCGGCTCGCGGCCAGCGCGAGCGGCACGAGGACGACGAGCGACAGCGCGAGGGGGACGGCGTTGTCCCACGTGCGGGCGTTGAGCGAGCCGGTGATCCACACGTAGGCCGCGGCCGCGTCGTGGATCTCGGCGTTCGTGAGCAGCCAGTCGGTGAGCGCGGCCATGGCCGACCAGAGGGCGATGCCGATGAGCACCAGCCGGTAGCCGTCGATCCCGGCCCGCCACGTGAGGACGAACAGCAGCCCGCCGGTGAGCAGGGCGCCGGCCAGTGCGGCCACCGGAACCCCCAGCCCGCCGAGTGCGCCCCCGCTGAGCACGATGGCGGCGACCGCCCCGACCGACGCGCCCTGGGTGATGCCGAGGACGTCCGGGGAGGCCAGCGGATTGCGGGCGAAGGTCTGGAACAGCGCGCCGGCGATGCCGAGCGCGAGCCCGACGAGCAGTCCGACGACGATCCGCGGTGCCCGGAGCTCGAGGACGATGAACTCCTGCGCCTGCTCGCCGAGTCCGGCCAGGGTGCGCAGCACGTCGCCGATGGCGATCGGGAAGTCGCCCCGGCCCAGGCTCACCGCCGACAGCAGCACCAGGAGGGCGAGGGCCGCGAGCGGCACGACCAGCTGCCGCCACCGGACGATGCCGGAGACGGGTCCGAGCCGGACCGTCGTCCGCGCGGTCACAGGCCCGCGGTCCGGCGGCGGCGGACGAGCACGATGAAGAACGGGGCGCCGACCAGCGCCAGCACGATGCCGACCTGCAGCTCGCCCGGGCGGGCGACGATCCGGCCGAGGACGTCGGCGAGGAGGAGCAGGGCGGCCCCGAGCAGGCCCGAGCACGGGATCAGCCACCGGTGGTCGGGGCCGGTGATCGCGCGGACCGCGTGCGGGACGACGAGCCCGACGAAGGCGATCGGTCCCGCGGCGGCGGTCGCGGCCCCGCACAGCAGGGTGATCGCGCCGAGCCCCACGACGCGGGCCGGCCAGATCCGCTGACCCAGCCCGCGGGCGACGTCCTCACCGAGACCGAGCAGGTTCAGCGCGGGCGCGTTGGCGACCGCGAGCACGAGCCCGACGGCGATGAAGGGCCCCACCTGCCAGGAGACCTCGGCGCCACGGCCGGCGAGCGCCCCGACGACCCAGAACCGGAAGCTGTCGAGGGTCTGCTGGTCGCTCACCAGCACGGCGCGCACCAAGGCGTACAGCAGTGCGGAGAGGGCGGCCCCGGCGAGCGCGAGGGTGACGGGTGTCGCACCGCCGCGACCGGCCGAGCTGATCGCGTAGACGAGCACCGTGCCGGCCAGGGCGCCGGCGAAGGCGAACCAGACGTAGCCGGACGGCGTCCCGATCCCGAACCAGGCGATCGCCAGGACGACGGCGAGCGAGGCGCCGGCGGTGACCCCGAGCAGCCCGGGGTCACCGAGCGGGTTGCGGGTGTGCCCCTGCATGAGGGCGCCGGCGACGCCCAGGGCCAGTCCGACCAGCAGGCCGAGAGCCGTCCGCGGAACGCGCAGCTGGCGGACGATCACCGCTTCCTCGGTGCCCAGGTCGCCGTCTAACAGGGCGCGCCAGACCTCGCCGAGCCCGATCGAGCGGGTGCCCACGGCGATGCTGGCGAGCGCCGCGGCGAGGACGAGGGCGAGCAGGACCGCCAGCCAGACCAGCCGCCGGCTGCGCCTGTTCCGGGCGGGGACCCGGACCGCGGGTGCCTCGAGCGCGGCGGTCACGGGCAGCTCCGGAGGCAGCAGGCGGGAGATAAGGAAGGCTTACCTTACCTATCCCCGTCCGTGCTGGGACCTGCGCCGTCCGGTCAGGCGGGGAGGACCGCCTCGATCGCGGACCGCACCTCGGGGGCGTCGGGCAGCGTCATGGGCCGGAACCGGCCGACGACCTCGCCGGAGCCGTCGAGCAGGAACTTCTCGAAGTTCCACTGCACGTCGCCGGCCTCGCCCGCCGCATCCGGCGCCGCGGTGAGCCGCTGGTAGAGCGGGTGTGCGTCGCCGCCGTTCACCTCGACCTTGTCCGTCATCGGGAACGTGACGCCGTAGGTCGCGGAGCAGAACTCGGCGATATCCTCGGCACTGCCCGGCTCCTGGCCCTTGAACTGGTTGCACGGGACGCCGATCACGGTGAACCCCCGGTCGGCGTACTCCTTCTGCAGCGCCTCGAGCGCGCCGTACTGCGGGGTGAGCCCGCACTTGCTGGCGACGTTGACGACGAGGGCGGCGCGGCCACCGGTCAGTGCGCCGAGCGTGGTCGGCTCGCCGTCCAGCGTGGTCAGGGGCAGGTCCAGGAGATCGCTCATGCCTCGGGAGCGCTCGGCCGCGGGCGGTTCATTCCCTGTGGCCGGCCGTCGCCGTTTCCCTGTTCAGGCGGGAACCCGTGCTGGACCATGGCCGCGCTGCGGTCGGCAGCACGAGGGGGAGGAGCGGCAATGACGCACGCGGACGAGGAGACCGATCTGGCCGAGGCGGTCCGGAGAACGGCCGAGGCGCTCGACGTCGGAGTCGAGGAGGTCGACTGGATCACCCCCGAGCTCCTGCGCGAGCAGACCCAGGAGGCGGGGCCGGACCTGGCCGTGCCGGAGGAGGACGGCGGGGCGGACGTGCAGGGCGTCGTCCCGAACCGGATCACCTACATCAGCCACGTCGCGACCGGCTTCAACGGCACCGCGACGAGCTACACCTTCTACGCCAACTGCACGTGGACCGACCGCTACCTGCTGTGGAGCGACGCCATCGACCGCTTCGAGCGGGACGGCTGGTGCCGCACCCCCAACGGGTCCTACGCCAAGCGCTGGAAGATGTGGTGGCGCGCCTAGCCCTCACTCCAGGCCGCTGACGTCGTCCGGGACGTCGACGGCGTTCTGCCGCAGCGCCTCGATCGGCACGATCTCCAGCGCCCGGGCGTTCGTGGCCGCCAGGACGACGCCCGCCGCCGCGCCCGCCTGGTAGGCCTGCAGCCAGCGGACCGCGACGACGCACCAGCGGTCACCGGGCTTCAGGCCAGGGAAGCCGTACTCGGGCCGCGGGGTGGACAGGTCGTTGCCCAGGTCGCGCTGCAGCGTGAGGAAGTCGGCCGAGACGACGGCGCAGACGGTGTGCGAGCCGGCGTCCTCGGGTCCGCTGCTGCAGTGCCCGTCCCGGTAGAAGCCGGTCACCGGGTCCGAGCCGCAGGGCTCCAGCGGGCCGCCCAGCACGTTCCGCTCGTCCGGTGGATCGGGCTGCACGGGAGGCTCCTGCGCTGGTGGTCGGCGTGCCGTGGTCGGCGTCGGCACAGGATGGCATGGTGCGGACGTGATCGACGTTCCCGAGGAACTCTGGCGGCCGACCCCCGAGAGCATCCGCGCCACCCGGTTGGCCGAGTTCGCCACCTGGGTCGAGCAACGGCGCGACCTCTCCTTCGGCGACCCCACCAACTACGACCTGCTGTGGCGGTGGTCGGTCGACCATCTGGACCAGTTCTGGGGCGATCTCGCCACCTGGACCGGGGTGCTGCCCGACGTCCCCGACGACCGGGTGCTGACCGACCGGAGCATGCCCGGTGCCGTCTGGTTCCCCGGCACGACGATCAACTATGCCGAACAGGTGCTGCGCAACTCAGGCGACGAGCACCCGGCTCTCATCGCGGTGGCCGAGGACGCGGAACCGATCGAGATCTCCTGGGCGACGCTGGCCGGCCAGGTCGGCGCGTTCGCCGCGACGCTGCGCAGCCTGAGCGTCCAGCGCGGCGACCGGGTGGCCGGCTACCTGCCCAACGTGCCCGAGGCGGTGATCGCCTTCCTCGGTGCGGCGTCACTCGGTGCCGTCTGGTCCTCCTGTGCGCCCGACTTCGGCACCCGCGCCGTGCTCGACCGGTTCGCCCAGATCGAGCCCACCGTGCTGATCGCCGTCGACGGCTACCGGTTCAACGGCAAGGAGTACGACCGCCGGGACGTCGTCACCGAGCTGCGGGCCTCGCTCCCGACCGTGCGGACGACGATCGCCGTTCCACGCCTCTTTCCCGAGGAGGTGCCCGACGGCGCCCTCGCGTGGTCGGAGGCCGTCGCCGACGAGCAGACGCCGTCGTTCGAGGCGCTGCCGTTCGACCACCCGCTGTGGATCGTCTACTCCTCGGGCACGACCGGGCTGCCCAAGGGCATCGTGCACGGCCATGGCGGCGTCGTCCTGGAGCAGCGCAAGCAGATCGCCCTGCACATCGACGTCGGCGTCGGCGACCGGCTGTTCTGGTACGCCTCCACCGCCTGGATCATGTGGAACATCGCCACGTCGGGGCTGCTCACCGGCGCGACGCTGATCGTCTACGACGGCGCACCCGCCTACCCCTCGATCGACGCGCAGTTCGCGCTGGCCGCGCGCACCGGCATGACCTACCTGGGCACGAGTGCCGGCTATCTGAGTGCCTGCGAGAAGGCCGGCATCCGGCCGGGTGACACCCACGACCTCGCGGCGCTGCGCAGCATCGGCTCGACCGGCTCGCCGCTGCCCTCCGCGGCCTACTACTGGGTCTACGACGCCGTGAAGCCCGACGTGCTGCTCGGGTCGCTGTCGGGCGGCACCGACATCGCGACCGGCTTCATCGGCAGCTCGCCGCTGCTCCCGGTGACGGCGGGAGAGCTGCAGCGGCCGATGCTGGCCGTCGCGGCGGCGTCCTGGAACGAGGCCGGCGAGCCGGTCGTGGGCGAGCTGGGCGAACTGGTGGTCACCGAGCCGATGCCCTCGATGCCGCTGTACTTCTGGAACGACGCTCCTCCTGGCCCGCGCGGCAGCCGCTACCGGGAGGCGTACTTCGAGCCGTGGCGCGGGGTCTGGCGGCACGGCGACTGGCTGGAGATCACCGACCGCGGCACCTGCATCATCACCGGTCGGTCGGACTCCACGCTCAACCGCGGCGGGGTGCGCATGGGGACGGCCGACATCTACGCGGCCGTCGAGGCGATCCCCGCCGTCCTCGACTGCGTGGTCCTCGGGGTGGAGCAGCCCGACGGCGGCTACTGGATGCCGCTGTTCGTTCAGCTGGCGCCGGGCGAGGAGCTCACCGACGAGCTGATCGGCACGATCCGGACGGCGATCCGCGAGCAGGCCAGCCCGCGGCACGTGCCCGACGAGATCATCGCCGTCCCCGGCGTCCCCCACACCCGCACGGGCAAGCGCCTGGAGGTGCCGCTCAAGCGGCTGTTCCAGGGGGTCGACCCCGCCAAGGCGGTCAACGCCGGGGCCGTGGACGACGCCTCGCTGGTCGACCACTACATCGCCCTGGCCAAGGAGCGCGCTAGCTCCTGAACGGTCCGCGCAGCGCCGCCCACTGCAGCAGCATGATCGTCTTGGCGTCGGCGATCCGGCCGTCGTCGATCATGTCCAGGGCCTCATCGATGTCGAGCTCGACGATCTCGATGTCCTCGCCCTCGTCGGCGACTCCGCCGCGGTCGCCGGTGCGGTCGGCCGGGCTGTAGGGGGCGGCGAAGAAGTGCAGCCGCTCGGTCACCGAGCCCGGGCTCATCCACACGTCGAACACGTGCTCCACCGCACCGACGGTGACGCCGAGCTCCTCCTCCACCTCGCGGCGGACGGCGTCCTCCGGTGACTCGTCGTCCAGCAGGCCGGCGGCGGCCTCCAGCAGCATCCCGTCCGGATGGCCGTTGACGTAGGCGGGGAAGCGGAACTGGCGGCTGAGCAGGACCGTGCGCCGGGCGACGTCGTACAGCAGCAGCGTGGCGCCGTTGCCCCGGTCGTAGGTCTCGCGCTGCTCGGTGGTCCAGGTGCCGTCGGGACGGCGCCGCTCGAGCGTCGTCCGCCGGAGCACGTGCCAGCCACTCGCCAGGAGCTCGACATCGCGGACGACGACGTCGGGATTGCCGGTCAGGTCGCGGCCGACCTGGTCCAGCCCGGTGCGGCCGCGGGAGTCGGGCACGTCGATGCCAGGGACGCTCACGCATCGACCCTAGGTCGTGGCCTTGCTCACCTGGGCGGATGACCCTGGTGTGCGGAGGGCATGTCCAGCCACCAAGGTGTACGTGATCACGCTGCCGTCCGACCCTGATGCCACGCCGAGGAGAGAGCCGACGATGACGTCGAGCGACAACGAGATCTGGCAGCCCGAGCCTCCGGTGCTCCTCCCCCCGTGGCACACCCAGGAGCGGGAGGAGCTGCAGCAGCAGGCGCGCCGGTTCGCGATGGACGAGGTGCTGCCGGTCGCCAACGAGCTCGACCCGCAGAAGGGCGAGATCCCGGCGTCCCTGCTCAACCGGCTGGCCGAGCTCGGTTACTTCGGCATCACCGTCCCGGCCGAGCACGGCGGCCTCGGCCTCGGCGTCTTCGAGTACTGCATGGTCAGCGAGGAGCTGGCCCGCGCCTGGATGTCGACGGCCAGCATCCTGGCCCGTTCCCAGGGCCTCGGGACGGCGGTGCCCGAGGAGGCCAAGCGGAACGACCTGCTCGCCCGCAGCGCGCGCGGCGACTGGATCGGCGCGATCGCGCTGTCCGAGCCCGATGCCGGCTCCGACCTGGCCGGGGTCTCGACCCGCGCGGTGCTCGACGGCGACGAGTGGGTGGTCACCGGGCGCAAACGCTGGTGCGGCAACGCGAAGGCCGCCGACTTCATCCAGGTGCTGGTGCGCGAGCGGGACCCGGAGGAGGGCGAGTCCCGCTCGAAGGGCCTGGTCAACCTGCTGCTGGAGAAGAAGCGGGGCGAGTTCCCCGAGGGGTTGTCCGGCTATCCGATCGACAAGGTGGGGTATCACGGCTTCCTCACCTGGGACCTGACCTTCGACGGCGTCCGGATCCCCGCGGGCAACGTCATCGACGAGGCCGCGGCCAGCGACGAGGAGGGCGACGACGCCAAGCGGGCCGGCTTCGCCGAGGCGCAGAAGTTCCTCAACACCGCGCGGGTGCACACCGCTGCGCGCGCGGTCGGCCTCGCCCGGGCCGCCCTGGAGGACTCGATCGTCTACCTGCAGGAGCGCGAGCAGTTCGGCCACCCGATCGGCGACTTCCAGGCACTGCGGTTCAACGTCGCCGAGATGGCCGCGCAGATCGAGCAGTCCCGCGCCTTCTACCGGCAGGTGGCACACCTCCTCGACCTCGGCGTCCCCTGCGAGAAGGAGGCGTCGATGGTGAAGCTCGAGGCCACCGAGATGTCGGTGCGGGTGACCAACCAGGCCATGCAGCTGCACGGCGGGAACGGCTACACCACCGAGCGGCAGGTCGAGCGGCACTGGCGCGACGCCCGGCTGACCACGATCTTCGAGGGCACCAGCGAGATCCAGAAGCGGATCATCAGCGACCGCCTGCTGCCCCGGAGCCCGCTGACCTGACGGTTGTGCGCTGATCGTGGTGATGGCCGGCTCATCACCACGATCAGCGCACAGTGGTCCGAAGCCTCAGCCCAGGCGGATCGGCATGAGCATGCTGACGTCGCCGGCCCGGCCCGGGACCCGGATCGCCAGCGGTGCGATGGGGCCGTCGAGCTCGAGGACCAGCTGACCGGGGCCGCCGGCGTCGAGGGCCTCCAGCAGGAACTCCCGGTTCACCCCCATCTCGAGGACCCCCGCGGTCTCGGACGCGAAGCTCACCCCGCCGTCGCGCCCGAGGCTGAGAACGGACACCTCCTGCTCGCTCCCGGCCTCCTCCCCGCGGACGACGCGGGTGGCTGCGGCGGCCAGCTCCGCCCGGAGCGCGGCGGCATCGACGTCCACGCGGTGCGTGGCGCTGCCGCGCAGCAGCCGGCGGTAGTCCGGGAAGTCGTGGTCGAGCCGTCGGCCGCGCACGGTGTGGCCGCCGGTCTCGACGGTGAGGTCGTCGCCGGTGACGGTGATCGCGACCGGGCCGGCGTCGTCGCCGAGCACTGCGAGCAGCTCGTCCACGAGCGTCACCGGGACGATCGCGCTCACCGGCGGCCCACTGACCCCGGCACCGGCGAGCGTGGACACGGCCAGCCGGTAACGGTCACTGGCGGCCAGCCGGACGGCGTCGCCGTCCACGTCGAGGAGGACTCCCGTCAGCATGGGCAGTTCGGCGTCGGTGCTCACGGCGTAGCGGACGGCGCGCAGGGCGGTGCCCAGTTCCTCGGCGGTCGTGGTGATGCGGCTCGGGCTGGGGACGGCGGTCATCGGGCTCTCCTGGTCGAGTAGGGATCGGGTCGCGGAGAGCTCACGGCGGGCGTCGTCCAGGCCTTCCTCCAGGCGCGTCAGGTGCGCCTGGAGGATCCCGTCGACCACCGGGCGGTCCCGGCGGTGCTCGAGCACCCGGCAGATGTCGGCCAGCGGCATGCCGACGCGACGCAGCCGGGCGACGAGCCGCGCGGTGACGACCTGGTCGTCGGCGTACCAGCGGTAGTTGCTGTGCGGGTCCACCCGGGCCGGCACGAGCACGCCGGCGCCGTCGTAGAACCGCAGGGCGCTCACCGTCAGCCCGCACTCGCGGGCCATCTGACCGATCCCGCGCACGTGTTCCTCCACGTGCTCGACCGTCGGGCCTCGACCTGGTCGAGAGTCAACCCGGACGCGCCGACACTCCGCTCAGGCGACGCGCAGGACCCGCGCCTCCCACGGGCGCAGGGTGTCCCCGGCGTCCGGCAGGTTGCCCAGCACGAGCTCGGCACCCAGCGCCTGCGGCAGCAGCCCGGCCAGGGGATACGGCGTCCGGCTGACGTTGCAGACGACCAGCAGCACCTTGCCGTCGAGGGTGCGGGTGAAGGCGTACACGTGGTCGTGCTCGTGCAGCAGCATCGTGAAGTCGCCGAGGGCGACGACGTCGTTCTCGTGCCGCAGGGCGATCAGCCGCCGGTAGTGGGCGAGCACGGATCCCGGGTCGTCGCGCTGCGCGGCCGCGTTCCACTCGCCGTGGTCGGGGTTCACGGGCAGCCAGGGCGTCCCGAGGGTGAACCCGGCGTGCTCGGTGTCGTCCCACTGCACCGGTGTGCGGGCGTTGTCCCGGCTCATCCGGCGCAGCGCGGCGAGGACGGCCGTCGGGTCATGGCCCGCGACCATCTCCGAGGAGAAGTGGTTGACCGACTCGACGTCGGAGAAGTCGTCGACGGAGGTGAACGGATAATTCGCCATCCCGATCTCCTGGCCCTGGTAGACGTACGGCGTCCCGCGGTGCAAGTGCAGCAGCGTGGCCAGGCAGGTCGCGGAATCGCGGCGGAAGGCGGGGGAGTCGTCCCCGAACCGGGACACCGCGCGCGGCTGGTCGTGGTTGTCCCAGTAGAGGGAGTTCCAGCCGACGTCGGCGAGGCCCGCCTGCCACCGGCCGAGCGACGCCTTGAGGTCGCGCATCCGGAGCGGCCGGAGGTCCCACTTGGAGCTGCCCTGGTCGAGGCCGACGTGCTCGAACTGGAAGACCATGTCCACCTCGGCACGGGCCGGGTCGGTGAACAGCCGCGCCTGCTCCACGGTGACGCCCGGCATCTCCCCGACGGTCAGCAGGGCAGCGTCGCGCCCGGCGAACACCTCACGGTGCATCTCCTGCAGGAACTCGTGGATCCGGGGGCCGCACAGGTAGGACGCCGACCCGTCGCCGAGGGCGCTCCCGTGGATCGGCGGCCCGTCGTGCAGGTGGCCGTCCGGCGCGACGTCCTTGGAGATCATGTTGATGACGTCCATGCGGAAGCCGTCGACCCCGCGGTCGAGCCACCACCGCATCATGGCGTAGATCGCCTGCCGGACCTCGGTGTTCTCCCAGTTGAGATCGGGCTGCTTCCGGTCGAAAAGGTGCAGGTAGTACTCACCGCTCGCCTCGTCGTACTCCCAGGTGGGACCGGAGAAGAACGACTGCCAGTTGGTCGGCTCCGCGCTCGGGTCGCCGCCGGCGAACCCGCCGCGGGGTGGCCGCCACCAGTACCAGTCGCGCCTGGGGGACGCCGCGGACGACCGGGACTCCACGAACCACGGGTGCTCGTCGCTGGTGTGGTTGACGACGAGGTCCATCACCAGCCGCATCCCGCGCCGGTGCAGCTCGGCGATCAACTCGTCCAGCTGGGCCAGCGTGCCGAACAGCGGGTCGATGTCCTGGTAGTCGCTGATGTCGTAGCCGTTGTCGGCCTGCGGCGACGGGTACACCGGCGAGAGCCACAGGACGTCGACGCCCAGGTCGGCCAGGTGGTCCAGCCGCAGCAGGACGCCGCCCAGATCGCCGATGCCGTCGCCGTCGGAGTCCATGAAGGACCGGGGATAGACCTGGTAGACGACTGCGCGGGCCCACCAGGGCGCGTGCTGCGGGTCCATCAGGCGGGGAAGGTGTGGTGCACGGCCTCGACGTTGTTGCCGTCGGGATCGCGGACGAAGACCCCGTAGTAGCCCGGGTGGTACTCCGGCCAGATCCGCGGTTCGTGCAGGATCTCGGTGCCCGCTGCCTGCGCGGCCGCGAAGACGTCGTCGACGGCCCGCCGGGACGGGGCTGTCAGCGCGAGGTGCACCGGCCGATTGCCCGGGCCCTCCATCGGACCGAACCACAGCTTCGGGAACCCGTCCGGGCCGGCCAGCGCGACGACCGTGCCCTCGGGGTGGTCGAAGCGCCTGGCCTGGCGGATCCCGCACGCGGCGAACACCCGGACGTAGAACTCGGCCGCGGCGTCGACGTCCGCGC
Source organism: Blastococcus sp. CT_GayMR16 (assembly GCF_004570875.1). GTDB lineage: Bacteria > Actinomycetota > Actinomycetes > Mycobacteriales > Geodermatophilaceae > Blastococcus_B. The sequence goes on from NZ_SPQK01000016.1 coordinate 65,331, forward strand.
ACTGCAGTGCCAGGTGGTCGAGCATGGACTGGACGCTAGTGCGGGGGACCGACACCGGCACCAGGCCGGTGCGCCCCCCGCGAAATCGGATGCGTCCTGTCCTACCCGTCACCCACCATGGGACGACGACTCCCGGAGGACACCCATGACCAGCCTGCCCAGGGCGCTGTCGCCCCTGCGGCACACCCAGTACCGCCTGCTCGTGGCGTCGATGGCGCTCTCGCTGCTGGGGGCCGGGCTCTGGGCGGTCGCGGTCGTCTGGCAGGTTGTGGCGCTGGACGGCGGGCCCGCGGCGCTGTCGCTGGTCGCCGCACTGGCCGCCGGCGGCATGCTCGCGACCACCCTGCTGGGTGGAGCGCTGGCCGACCGCATCCCGCAGCGGCGCATCCTGCTGGCGACCGAGTTGCTGCAGGGCACGACGATGGCCCTGATCGCCGCGCTGTCCCTCGCGGGCGCCCTCCAGTTGTGGCACCTGGCGGGGGCGGCCCTGGTCAGCGGGCTGGCGATGGGGCTCTACTACCCGGCGTACTCGGCGCTCGTGCCGGCACTCGTCCCCGAAGGTGAGCTGCTCGCGGTCAACGGCCTCGAGGGCATGGTCCGGCCGCTGCTGCAGAACGCGGCCGGACCGGCCGCGGCCGGGTTCCTGGTGGCCGCGCTGTCTCCCGGCGCGGCCCTCGCCGCCACGGCAGCGGCCTCGTTGCTGGCGGCGGCGTGCCTGTGGGGCCTGTCGACGACCCCCGTCCGCCGCGACCTGCCCGCGGACGGCGAGGAGACGACCGGCCTGCTCGCCGACGTCCGCGAAGGCTTCGTCTACATGGTGCGCACGCCGTGGCTGTTCGCGACGCTGCTGTTCGCGTCGCTGATGCTGCTGGTCTTCATCGGACCCCTCGAGGTCCTGGTCCCGTTCGCCATCAAGGACGCCGGGGGCGGGCCCACCCAGCACGGGTACGTGCTGGCCGCGTTCGGCGTCGGCGGTGCGGTCGGCTCGCTGGTGGTCGCCTCGTTCCGGCTGCCCCGGCGCTACCTCACGGTCATGAACCTGCTGTGGGGGCTGGGGTGCATCCCGCTGGTGGTGTTCGGCTTCCGGTCCGACCTCTGGGTGATGATCGCGGCCGGCGCCGTCATGGGCGCGACCTTCCAGGCGGGCATGGTCATCTGGGGAACGCTGCTCCAGCGCCGCGTCCCACCGGCCCTGCTCGGCCGGGTGTCCAGCCTCGACTTCTTCGTGTCGCTGAGCTTCATGCCCCTGTCGATGGCGCTCGCCGGCACGGTCAGCGAGGTCATCGGCCTGACCGCGACCTTCCTCGTCGCCGGTCTGGCACCGACCCTCATGGCCGTCGTGGCGATCGTGGCCGCTCACCTCCCGGCCGACGAGCTCGCCCACCCCCTCGACGTCCCGGCCGAGCCCACGCCGGAGGACGAGCAGCAGCTCGACCGCGTCTGAGGCGGCCCGGCGGGGTCCGGCCGCCGCTGCTTGGATGGACGGACGACGCCGGGATCGCCCCGGCGCGGGAGGGAGAACCGTGGCCGAGCTGAGCCGACCGGACGTCGAGCCCCCCACGGGGCCCGCGCCGGACGACCTCGTGATCGAGGACATCACCGTCGGCGACGGACCCGAGGCCACCCCCGGCAGCCTGGTCAGCGCGCACTACGTCGGCGTCACGCACGAGGGCGGCGAGCAGTTCGACGCGTCCTGGGACCGCGGCGACCCGCTGGAGTTCCGGCTGGGTGTCGGCATGGTCATCCAGGGCTGGGACGAGGGCATCACCGGCATGAAGGTCGGCGGCCGCCGCCGGCTCACGATCCCGTCGCACAAGGCCTACGGCGATCGCGGCGCGGGCGGCGTCATCAAGCCCGGGGCCACCCTGGTCTTCGTCGTCGACCTCGTCGGCGTGCGATGAGGTAGGGCGTCGTCCCTCAGCTAGCCGTTTCGGGCGGCACAGTGGCCGACTGAAGGCCAACGCCTGGGGGACGGCGCGCATGGCTCGCGCCGTCCCGGGGCACCGGGTCGTCCGTGACGGAACCGGCGGGGAAGACCGAAGAGTCGTCGGGCGGGGAGTCGACCGGCACGGTCGTCCTTGCCGGGATCGTGAACCTGACGATCGCCGTCGCGAAGCTCATCGGCGGCCTGATCAGCCATTCCTCCGCGATGCTGTCGGAGGCGGCCCACTCGCTGGCCGACACGGTCACCGAGGTGCTGCTGTTCATCGCGCTCAAGCGGGGCGACCGCGCGCCGGACGCCCGGCACCCGTTCGGCTACGGCCGCGAGACCTACTTCTGGGCGTTCCTCGCCGCCCTGGCGACGTTCGGCGTCGGGGCCGGCTTCTCGATCGTGCAGGGTGTGCAGACGATCCTGGGCGGCGAGGAGCAGGGCGACCCGCTGATCTCCTACATCGTCCTGGCGGTCTCCTTCGTACTCGAGGCCAGCTCGCTCAGGAAGGCGGTCCGGCAGGTCCGCGGCGCGGCGCGCAGATGGCGGGTGACCCCGGGCCAGTACCTGGCCGGGACGACGGACACCACGGTCAAGGCGGTCACCTTCGAGGACAGCGCGGCCCTCGTCGGGCTGGTCCTCGCGGCGCTGGGCCTGTTCCTGGAGCAGATGACGGGCGACCCGCTGTGGGACGGCCTCTCGGCCATGGTCATCGGCATCCTGCTCATCGTCGTGGCGACGGTGCTCGCCCGCGCGAACGTCTCGCTGCTGATCGGACAGTCGGTCTCGCCCCGGATCGAGGCCGAGCTCAAGAAGGAGATCGCCGCCCTCGACCACGTCGTCGACGTGCCGTTCCTGCTCACGTCGGTCATCGGCCCGGCCCAGTTGCTGGTCGCCGCGAAGGTGGACTTCGACGACGACGCGAGCGCCGGCGACATCGAGCGGATCTCCGACGAGGCGGAGCGCCGGCTGGTTGCCCGGCACGAGGGGGTCCGCTACGTCTTCCTCGACCCGACGGCCGGCGACGGGCAGGCGCGGGCCCAGGCCCACCGACCGAGAGGGAAGTGAGCGGCGGAATGCTTGAAGGCTCACCGAAGTTGGCTGGAGTCATGCAGGTAGAGGTCTGGTCCGACGTCGTGTGTCCCTGGTGCTACATCGGCAAGCGCCGCCTGGAGAGCGCCCTCGAGAAGTTCCCCCACCGCGACCAGGTCGAGGTCGTCTGGCGTTCTTTCCAGCTCGACCCGAGCGCTCCCGAAGGGACGACGCACCCGACGCTGCCGGCCCTCGCTGCCAAGTACGGCCGCGGCGTCGACGAGATGCGCCCGATGATGGAGCAGGTCGAGCAGGTCGCCGCCGAGGAGGGCCTGGAGTACCACCTGACCGGCGGCATCAGCGGCAACACGCTGCTCGCCCACCAGCTGCTGCACCTCGCCGCCGAGCACGGCCTGCGCAACCAGCTCAAGGAGCGGCTGCTGCACGCCTACTTCGAGGAGGGGCGCTCGGTCTTCGACGTCGACTCGCTGGTGCCCTTCGCCGCCGAGGTCGGGCTGGACGAGGCCGAGGTCCGCGAGGCGCTGGCCGACCGCCGCTACCTGGCCGCGGTCCGCGAGGACGGCGCCACCGCGCAGGCCCTCGGCGCGACCGGTGTCCCGTTCTTCGTCGTCGACCGCAAGTACGGCGCCGCGGGTGCCCAGCCGGCCGAGCTGCTGCTCCAGATCCTGGAGCGCGCCTGGGCCGAGGCCAACCCGCACCTGATCGAGCTTGCGAGGTCAGGCAGCAGCCCCAGCACCGTGCCCGCCGCCGAGGGCTGCACCGACGACAGCTGCGCCGTCTAGCCCAGGAGCCGTGGCACCGCCCGCAGCGCCTTCTCGGCGGCCGCGTCCAGATCGCGGACGACGTCGGTCGCCGACCGCTCGGTCGTGACCAGGCCGACCGACTCGCCCGCATACAGCGGCGCCTGGTCGAGGTCGTCGGTGCGCCTGGCCTCGACCACGCGGCGGCTGGCCTCCAGATCGCGGGCCAGTTCGTCCTCGCGGCCGTGCCAGGTCCGGCTGAACTCGTTGGTCAGTGCCCGGCCCGGCCACCGGTCCGGCCACGCCAGCCGCTGGGCGACGTCGAAGGCGCGGGTCAGCACCGTGTCGTCGCCGGCGGCCGCCTGCACCCGGGCCCGCGCCGCGGGGGAGTTCAGCGCCTCGGTGCAGGCGAGCAGCGGCGTCCCGATCCACACCCCGGCGGCACCGGCCGCGAGGACCGCGGCCATCCCGGCGCCCGTGGCGATGCCCCCGGCGGCGACCACTGGCCGGTCGGTCAGCGTGAGCACCTCCTGCAGCAGCGGCAGCGTGGCCCGCCGGCCGGTGTGCCCGCCGGCCTCCGTGCCCTGCGCCACCACGACGTCGACTCCCGCGTCGACGGCCCGGCCGACGTCGGCGGCCGTGTTCACCTGGGCGGCGACCGCGATCCCCGCGTCGTGCAGGGGGCCGACCCAGGGCCCGGGGTCGCCGAACGACACCGAGACGAGGCCGGGCTGCGCGGCGATGGTCGCCTCGAGCAGGTCGGGCCGGTCGTCGAGCACCCACGCCATGAGCCCGACGCCGAAGGGCACCTCGGCATCGGCGGGGATCGCGCACTGCTCGGTCAGGAACTCGGCGGTGGTCGCACCACTGACGCCGATCATCCCGAGACCGCCGCCCAGCGACACCGCCCGCGCCAGCGCGCCGCCGGACACGCCTGCCATCGGCGCGCCGATGATCGGCGTCGTCAGGTCGAACCAGCGGGTCAGCGGGGTCTTGATCACGGGTTCATCCTGCCCCAGTCGCCGGGGAACCGGGCCGTACGGACCGGTCCGTCACGCGGGCGGCGACTCCTGGAATGCGCCCCCGGTGACGTCGCCGTCGCCGGCGTGCTCGGCCTCCGTCTGCCCGGCGGTGAGCTCGTCCTCGCCGGTGACCGCGGGGTCGTCCTCGCCCGAGGCGAGGTCGGCGCCCTCGCCGTAGGCCCCGGGGTCGGCCTGGGTGGTGCGCGGGTCGTTGAGGGGGTCGGGCACATCGGGATCGGTGACGGTCATGCCCAGGTGCATGACCGGGTGGTGCCGTCGGAAACCCTGGTGCACGCGTAACCGATATGTTACGCATTGCCGGTGAACTCGCTCGCTGCTCTGGCCGACCCCACCCGACGGGGGCTGGTCGAGCTGCTTGCGGCAGGAGAGCAGGCCGCCGGGGAGCTCGCCGACCGTTTCCCGGTCAGCCGCCCGGCGATCAGCCGGCATCTGCGGGTGCTCCGCGAAGCGGGCCTGGTCCGAGCCCGCACCGACGGCAAGCGCCGCCTCTACGCGCTCGACCCGCGACCGCTGCGGGAGCTCGACGACTGGCTGGAGCCCTACCGCGACCTGTGGGCCCAGCGGCTGGACGCACTGGACACCGAGATCGCCCGCGGCCGGCGGGCACGAGCGAGCGGAGAACCGACATGACCGAAGACCTCGAGACCCGGCGCGGCGTCGTCACGACCGAGGACGACGGCCGGCAGCGGCTGGAGTTCCGGCGGTCCTGGCCCGACCCGATCGAGGACATCTGGGCGGCGCTCACCGAGCCCGAGCGCCTGGCCCGCTGGATCGGCGTCTACGAGGGCGAGCGAGGGGCGGGCGGTACCGGCACCTTCGCGATGACGCAGGAGGAGGGCGAGCACGCAGGCAGCCCCACCAGGATCGTCGAGTGCGATCCGCCGCGCCGCCTCGTGGTCGAGTGGGTCCAGGAGGACTCGGAGAACTGGCGGGTGGATCTCGACCTCTGGGCCGAGGAAGGCCGCACGGTGCTCCGCTTCGTCCAGCTTTTCCCGGCCGGCGCGGACGTCACCGACATGGCGCTGGGCTGGCACTGGTACCTGGACAAGCTCGGCGCCGAGGTCGACGACGGCGTGCCGCCCGCGGACTGGGACGCCTTCGTCGCGCAGGCCGGTCCCGCGTACGGGCGGTCGCCGTCCTGACCGTCAGTCGCCGGACCGCGCCCGGTGGCCGAGGACGCCCATGGCCGCGGCCAGGCAGACGCTGACGGCGACCAGCGGGGTCTCGACCGCGTCCCAGCCACCGGGGCGCAGGTGCGCCCGTCCGGACCGCTCGGACAGGTAGCCGGCCACGTTCAGCACGCCGAGCAGGCCCAGGGTCCGCCGAGCCAGGTCGTCCGGGCGCCGCGCGAGCCGCCGGACGGCCCAGAGCTCCGTGGCGAGCATGGAGACCGGCGCGCTGTAGGCCGTGCCGGAGAAGACGGCATCCTTCGCGATCGTCTCCGCCGAGCCCCGCATGAAACCGACGTCGTAGAAGCGCCTGCGGCGCACGGCCACCGCCAGGCCGGTCAGTTGCGCGGCCAGCTGAGCAGAGGCGACCGAGACGAGCACCCGCCGGGGCGTCATGACGTGCAGGGTAGGGCCGCCCGCCGCTCCCGCAGGGCTTCTCGCGCGTCCTCTCAGGCGGACTGCTCTACCTGCACGGGGTCGGGCCCGGTCCACGGGCCGAGCTTCTCGAGCAGTCGCTCGCGGGAGGCCAGCCGCGGACCGGCCTGCACCGGGTAGACGTCGTAGGAGGCAGACAGCTCCCGCGCCGCATGGACGGCGAAGTTGGGGTCGTCCTGCGCCTCGCGGGCGATCGCCACCAGGTCTGCGGACCCGTGGGCGACGATCGCCTCGGCCTGCCGCGCATCGACGATCAGGCCGACCGCGACCGTGGCGATCCCGGCGTCCTTCCGGACCCGTGCGGCGAAGGGCACCTGGTAGCCGTACCCGATCGGGTGCTCCCAGCCGCCACCCAGGCCACCGCCGGACGTGTGGACGGCGTCGACGCCGCGGGCCTTCAGCTCCCGGGCGAACGCGACCGTGTCCTCGACGGTGACGCCGTCCCGCGAGCCGTCGACGGAGGAGACCCGCACGAACAGCGGCCGGTCGGCCGGCCAGGCGGCGCGGACGGCGTCGACGACCTCGAGCGGGAAGCGCATCCGCCCCTCCAGCGAGCCGCCGTAGGAGTCCTCGCGCCGGTTGGACAGCGGAGAGAGGAACTGGTGCAGCAGGTACCCGTGGGCGGCGTGCAGCTCGACGACGTCGAAGCCGGCGGTCAGGGCACGCCGGGTCGCGGCGACGAACGCCTCGCGCACCTCGGCGAGCTCGGTCCCCGTCAGCGCGTGCGGCTCCGGCCATCCGGGACCGGCCGGGACGGCGCTCGCCGAGACGGTCGGCCAGGGCGCCTCGCCGGGGCGGGCGTCCGCCTGCGTCACTGGGCCGCTGCCGTCCCAGGGACGCAGGCTGCTCGCCTTCGCGCCCGCGTGGGCCAGCTGGATGCCGGCCGCGGCGCCCTCTGCGTGGAGGAGGTCGACCACCCGGGTCAGCCCGGGAACGTGCTCGTCGGACCACAGGCCGACGTCACCGTGGCTGATCCGCGCCTCGGGGGTCACCCCGGTCGCCTCGACGATCACCAGGCCGAAGCCGCCGAGGGCGAAGCGGCCCAGGTGGGCGAGGTGGTAGTCGCCGACGAGGCCGTCGGTCACCGAGTACTGGCACATCGGCGCGACGACGAGACGGTTCGGCAGGGTCAGGCCGCGGAGGGTCAGGGGTGTGAAGAGGGCGGGGGTGCTCACAGCAGGTGCAGAACGTCCGGCCCGCCGCGCCTCTTCCGGACCGTCGCCAGGGTCTTCCGACCTGAGGACCAGACGTCCTATACGTAATATCTCTCACGATTACAGACGTCTAGAACGTCGGTAACCTGACCGGACCCGGATTCGTTGCAACGATGCAACGGTCCGGGTCTCTCGCACCACCGCCGGTGCAGGTTCAGCCCCGGCCACCCAGAAGATGGAGACGCCGTGACTTCCGTGGCCACCACCGGTCTCGACAACGCCCCCACCACCCACGCCCGGCTCCTCGCCTGGGTGCAAGAGATGGCCGAGCTGACGACGCCGGACCAGGTGGTCTGGGTGGACGGCAGCGACGCGGAGTGGGAGCGGCTCACCGGGAAGCTGGTCGACGCCGGCACGTTCCGCCGGCTGGACGCGAAGCCCAACTCCTTTTGGTGCGCCTCCGACCCCCGCGACGTCGCCCGCGTCGAGGACCGCACCTACATCTGTTCGGTGGACGAGGCCGACGCCGGTCCCACGAACAACTGGATGGAACCGGCCGAGATGAAGTCGGTCATGACCGAGCTGTACCGGGGGTGCATGCGCGGCCGGACGATGTACGTCATCCCGTTCTGCATGGGTCCGGTCGAGGCCGAGAGCCCGATGTTCGGCGTCGAGCTCACCGACTCCGAGTACGTCGTCGTCTCGATGCGCGTCATGGCCCGCATCGGCACGCACGTCCTCGAGGCGATGGGGGAGGACCGGCCGTTCGTGCCGGCCATGCACTCCCTCGGTGCCCCGCTCGACGAGGGCCAGCAGGACGTGCCGTGGCCCTGTAGCGACACCAAGTACATCGTCCAGTTCCCCGAGGAGCGGATGATCTGGTCCTACGGCTCGGGCTACGGCGGCAACGCCCTGCTGGGCAAGAAGTGCTACTCGCTGCGGATCGCCTCGGTCATGGCCCGCGACGAGGGCTGGCTGGCCGAGCACATGCTGATCCTCAAGCTCACCAGCCCGCAGCAGAAGACCTACTACGTGGCCGCAGCCTTCCCATCGGCCTGCGGCAAGACCAACCTCGCGATGCTCGAGCCGACGATCCCGGGCTGGAAGGTCGAGACCCTCGGCGACGACATCGCCTGGATGCGCTTCGGTGAGGACGGCCGGCTCTACGCCCTCAACCCCGAGTACGGCCTGTTCGGCGTCGCCCCGGGCACGGGCTGGGACACCAACCCGAACGCCATGCGCACGATCGAGCAGGGCAACTCGGTCTTCACCAACGTCGCCCTGACCGACGACGGCGACATCTGGTGGGAGGGGATGACCGACGACGCCCCCGCCCACCTGACCGACTGGAAGGGCCGGGACTGGACGCCGGAGAGCGACGAGCCGTCCAGCCACCCGAACAGCCGTTTCTGCACCCCGATCACCCAGTGCCCCATCCTGGCGCCGGAGTACGACGACCCCAAGGGCGTGCCGATCTCGGCCATCCTCTTCGGCGGCCGCCGCAAGACCACGATCCCGCTGGTCAGCGAGGCGCGGGACTGGAACCACGGCGTGTTCATGGGCGCGACGCTCTCCTCGGAGACCACCGCCGCCGCGACCGGCGCCGTCGGCGTCGTCCGCCGCGACCCGTTCGCGATGCTGCCGTTCATCGGCTACAACGCCGGCGACTACTTCTCCCACTGGGTGGACACCGGCAAGCAGCACGACGCAGGAAAGCTGCCGCGGATCTTCTACGTCAACTGGTTCCGTCGCGACGACGACGGCGGCTTCCTCTGGCCAGGCTTCGGCGAGAACAGCCGGGTGCTCAAGTGGGTCGTGGAGCGCCTCGAGGGCACCGCGGCCGCCGTGGAGACCCCGGTCGGCCACGTGCCGACGGCGGACTCCCTCGACGTGTCGGGCCTGGACATGACTCCCGAGCAGGTGGAGAAGGCCCTCGCGGTGAACAAGGACGAGTGGCGCCAGGAGATCCCGCAGATCACCGAGTGGTTCGAGAAGTTCGGCGACAAGCTGCCCAGCACCATGTGGGACGAGCTGGAGATCCTGAAGAGCCGGCTCGCCTAGTACAAGGACCCCGTCCTCCCCACCCCTCGCACGCTCGGAGCGGTGCCCTGGACGGGCCGTACCGGGGCCCGGAACCGAAAGGTTCCGGGCCTCGTTCGTTCGTCCGGGCCGTCTCGCCCCGGGGCGGGCGCAGCGTCGGTCGGTTAGCGTGGCGATGCCCCTCAGCAGCAGACGGAGGCTTCCCCGCTCGTGGCAAATCCCTACCTGCAGGTGCTGCGCACCCCGCACGCCCTGCCGATGGTGCTGGCCGCGTTCATCGGACGGCTGCCGCTGTCGATGGTGGGTCTCGGCTGCGTGCTCCTCGTGGCATCGGAGACCGGCTCCTACGGCCTGGGTGGAGCCGTCGCCGCCGCCGGTGCGGTGACCACGGCCCTGGCCGGCCCGGTGATCGGCCGGCTGGCCGACAGCCGCGGCCAGCGCCGGGTCCTGCTGCCGGTGCTGCTGATCTTCGTGGTCTCCGGCGTGGCCTTCCTCTTCGCCGTGAAGCACGACTGGCCGCTGTGGACGGTGTTCCTCGCCGCGGGGGTGTCCGGCGCCTGCATCCCGCCGGTCTCCTCGATGATCCGGGTGCGCTGGACGCACCTGCTGCGGGGCAGCCGCAAGCTGCCGACCGCACTGGCGATGGAGTCGGTCGTCGACGAGTTCGTGTTCATCGTCGGACCCGTCCTCGTCACCTTTCTATCCACCACCGGCCACGCGACCTCGGGGGTCGTCACGGCCTTCACCCTCGCGACCGTCGGAAGCCTGCTCTTCGCCGCCCAGCACCGGACCGAGCCGCCGCCCGGTGGGCACGAGAGCCGCAACGGCCCCTCGGCGATGCGCACCTGCGGGCTGAGGATCCTCTTCGTGGTCGGCGCCTCGATCGGGGCGATCCTCGGCACGCTGGAGATCGCGCTCGTCGCCTTCGCCGACCAGGTGGGCGCCAAGTCGCTGTCCGGCGTCCTCATCGCGGGCCTGGCGGTCGGCTCGATGGCCAGCGGTATCGGCTGGGGGACCGTGCACTGGCGGATGCCGCTGCGTCACCGGCTCGCCGGGGTCCTGGTCCTGCTGACCGTCTGCAGCGTCCCGCTCCTGCTGGTGCACGACATCTGGGTGATGTTCCCGTTCGTCGTCCTCGCCGGCGTCGCGGTCTCGCCGTCCCTGATCAGCTCCTTCACCCTCGCCGAGGTGCTCGTGCCGCGGGCCGCGGTGACCGAGGCGTTCACCTGGATCGGGACGGCCCTGGGCCTCGGGGTGGCCATCGGCGCCTCGGTGGCCGGCAAGGTGGTCGACGTGCACGGAGCGAACGCCGCCTTCCTGGTCGCGACGGTCGCCGCGGCGGTCGCGGCGATCGCGGTGGGACTGGGCCAGCGGCTGCTGCACGTGCCGGCCGAGCACGCGACGGAACCGGCGCTGGCACGGTGACCGCCGTGGAGCCGCCGCCCGGCGCGAGCACGATCGAGGAGTTGCTGGCTCAGGTGCGCAGCCGGGACGGCGACGTGCCGGGGGCGGTGCTCGTCGACCGCAACGTGCTCTCGGCCCACCGGCCAGCCCGTGGCGGATCCCCGAGGTGACCGGCTACGACCTCGAGGTGATCGTGCTGTGCAACCAGGGATACAGCTCCAGCCTGGTCGCCGACACCCTGCGCACCCTGGGTCTGCACCGTGCCGTCGACGTCATCGGCGGCTTCGAGGCGTGGGTGGCACTGGGCCTGCCGACCACCGGGATCCGGCGGTCGCACCCCGCCGCCTGAGCCCGCCCGCGCCGCCCTGCGGGCCGTTCGCAGCCGTCACAGTGGCCTCAGGGGGTTGCGCACGTCACGTAGGGTCTGGCCCTGCCCGGAAGTCGCCCGGGTCACAAGGTCCCAGCTTCCCCCGCGGATCACGGCTCCCACGTCTGGATCTCGTCGTATGTCCACGCCTTCTTCCGCTCTTCCGCGATGGCGTCGTGCCGTCGTGCTGCTCGCCGCCGCCACGGTGGGGCCGCTCGGCCTGATGTCCGCGCCCGCGCAGGCGGCGGATCTGTCCGCGAGTGACGCCTTCTCCCGCACGCAGAGCGGTGGCTGGGGGCAGGCCGACACCGGCGGCGCCTGGTCGGTCAGCCCCGGTTCCCAGTTCGGGGTCGCGGCCGGCGCCGGCACGGTCTCGCTCACGACCGACGGTCAGACGCGGCAGGCGACCCTTCCCGGCACCGGCACGAACACCGACCTGACGACGACCCTCTCCGCGAGCCGGACGCCGACCGGCAGCGGCCTCTACGTCTCGGTGATCGGCCGGCGCGTGGCGAACGTCGGTCAGTACCAGGCGAAGGTCCGCCTGCTCGCCGGCGGGGCGGTGGCGGTGTCCCTGGGCCGCACCACCGCCGGGTGGGCCGAGTCCGCGCTCACCGGCGAGACCGTGGTGCCCGGCGTCCAGGCCGCCGAAGCCCGACAGATCCGGGTGCGCGTCCAGGTCACCGGCACGTCACCCACCACCCTGCGGGCCAAGGTCTGGCAGGCCACCGCGGCCGAGCCCGCAGCCTGGAACACGACCGTGACGGACGCGACTGCCGGCTGGCAGGCCGCCGGGGGCGTGGGGCTGTTCAGCTACCTGTCGCGCAGCTCGGCGCCGCTCACCCTCCGGGTGGACGAGCTGGCCGCGGGACCGGTCACCGGAGGCCTCGCCGCGCCCCAGCCCCCTGCGTCCCAGCCCCCTGCGCCGCAGGCACCTGCTCCGCAGGCCCCGGCTCCGCAGGCCCCGGCTCCGGAGCCCCCGGCCGCACCCGCGACCCCCGTCTCCTCGAACCGCTCGACCGGCGCAGCCGGATCGGCGACGGTCGGCAGCACCTCCTACGCCGTGCCGGCCGGGGCGTTCCACGTCTCTCCGTCCGGCAACGACTCGGCGTCCGGGAGCGCGTCCGCGCCCTGGCGCACCCTGGCCCGGGCGGTCGCTGCCGCCCCGGCCGGGTCCACCGTCGTCCTCCGGGGCGGCACGTACCACGAGAGCGTGACCGTCCCGACGGGGAAGCGGCTGACGATCCAGGCCTACCCGCGCGAGGCGGTCTGGCTCGACGGCAGCCGCGACGTGACCGGCTGGGCGGCCGACGGATCCGCCTGGCGGGCGAACGGCTGGACCGCCGAGTTCGACCACAGCCCCACGTACACCAAGGGGGCGCCCGACGGCACGGCCGCCAACTGGGGGTTCATCAACGCCGCCTACCCCATGGCCTCCTACCCCGATCAGCTCTGGATCGACGGCGCCGCGCAGCGCCAGGTGGGCTCACGCAACGCCGTCGTCCCGGGGACCTTCTTCGTGGACACCGCGGGTGACCGCCTCTACCTCGGCACGAACCCGTCCGGCCGCAACGTCCGGGCCAGCGACCTGAGCATCGGCCTCACCGTCCGGGGCGCCGGGAGCGTCGTCCGCGGGATCGGCGTCCAGCGCTACGCGACCCCCGTTCCCGACAAGGGCGCGGTGCGCCTGTCCGCGCCGGACGTCACGGTCGAGAACGTCGTGATCCGCGACAACGCCACCCAGGCCGTCCTGGTCGGCGGCGTGAACGAGGGCGTGCGCAACACCCTGCGCAACGTCACGATCGAGCGGAACGGGATGCTCGGCATCGAGGCGCCCTACGCCGACGGCCTCGTCCTCGACGCCGTGCGGGTCGTCGGCAACAACACCGAGCACTTCAACATGGCGCCGGTGGCGGGCGGGGTGAAGATCGGCCGGTCCCGGAACATCACCGTCACCGACAGCGTCTTCGCGGACAACCTCGGCACGGGGCTCTGGTTCGACGAGTCGGTCTACAACGTGACCGCCACGGGCAACGACATCCTCCGCAACGCGGGGAACGGCCTCTCGTTCGAGATCTCCAGCAAGGGCCTGATCGCCGACAACATCGTCGCCGGCAACGGCCAGGTGGGGTTGAAGATCAACAACGCCTCGAGCATGGACATCTGGAACAACACCGTGGTCGACAACGGCGGCCGCCCGATGTGGGTCGTGCAGGACCGGCGCCTGGCCAGCAACCTCTCGACGCCGGGCCACGACCCCCGCCAGAACCTGCCGGACCCGAGTGTCACCTGGCTGCTGGGCCCGGTGACGATCAGGAACAACGTCATCGGTGGCGGGGTGTCGTCCAACTGCCTGCTGTGCGTCCAGGACTCCGAGCTGTTCCGCAAGGCCACCGACATGGGGATCACGGCGAACGGGAACGCCTATCACCGCACGTCGGCGGGCAGCCCCCGGCTGATGGTCCACTGGCCGGTCGGCGCCCGGGACCCGAAGGTGTACGAGACCATCGGCGCCTTCCGCTCGGCCACGGGCCAGGAGGCGAACGGCGCCGAGTACACCGGTGCCCCGATCGTCGACGGCAGCTACCGGCTCACCTCGGCGGTGGCGGGCTCGGCCGTCGCGATCGCGCAGCCCGTGCCGGCGGCGATCGCCTCCCGCATGGGCTTCGCCTCCGGTGAGGAGCGGCTCGGCGCCCGGACGGGCTGACTCCCTGGCGCGGCCTGTCATGCTCGCCGCGTGTCCCGACCCCGCCCTGCCGCCGGTGGCGGGCGGCGGTTGGGCGTGGCGCCCGAACGGCTCGGGAAGTGGCTGGACGGGGTCGCCGACCGGCACGGCGCCTTCGTCGACGTCCGTCTGGCCGACGGCACGCTGCACGTGGTCTGCGCGGACACGACGAGCGTGAGCCTGCGGGCTCCGTTCGACTGGACGCCGGGTCCCGCGCTGCTGACGTCGTTCACAGCTGCCGCCCGGGAGCCCCACCGCGCCGCGGTCCTGCTCGTCCGCCGGGGGAGATGGGCGGTCGGGGTGTTCGACGGCGCCGGCCTCGTCGTGTCGAAGGTCGATGCCCGGCAGGTCCAGGGGCGGACGGCGGCCGGGGGCTGGTCGCAGCAGCGGTTCGCCCGGCGGCGCGGGCATCAGACCGACGCCGTCGTGGAGCACGCCGTCGAGACGGCCGTGCGGGTGCTGCTGCCGCACGCGGGCTCGGTGACCGGACTGTTCACCGGCGGCGACCGCGGACTCGTCGACGAGGTGCTCGCCGACCGCCGGCTCGCGCCGCTGGCCGCGCTGCGCCGGGAACCGCTCCTCGACGTGGGCGAGCCGACCAAGGCCGTACTGCTGGAGACGCCCACGCAGTTCCGCGCCGTCGACGTGACGATCGTGGAACCCGGCGACCGCCCGGCGTAACGTCCATCGACCGTGTCTTCCTCAGCCGCCCTTCCCCCCGAGACCCGAGTCCCCGATCCCGTTCTCTCCGCCGAGCGCGCCCACCTCGCCCGCGCGGCCGACTGCCTGACCGAGATGCGCACCGCGGCGTCCGCGGTCGTCGACGCCGGTGTCGACGCGTGGGCCTCCGAACGGCTGGGCGCCGCCCGCGCCGAACGGTTGCGCCACCTCGCTGCCGACCCCGGCGTCCCCGCGTTCTTCGGGCGTACCGACACCCTGCCCCTCGACGGCGTCGCCGAGACCTTCCACATCGGCCGCAGGCACGTCCGCGACGCCGCCGGCGACCCGGTGGTCATCGACTGGCGGGCGCCGATGAGCCGGCCGTTCTACCAGGCCAGCGCGCTCGACCCGCAGGGTCTGGTGCGCCGCCGCCGCTTCGGGTTCGCCGCCGGCGAGCTCACCGGCTACGAGGACGAGCCGCTCGTGGCCGGCTCTCGCGATGACGACGAGCAGGAGAGCCGGTTCCTGCGCGAGGAGATCGAGCGCCCCCGCAGCGGGCCCATGCGCGACATCGTCGCCACCATCCAGCCCGATCAGGACGACATCGTGCGGGCTCCGCTGGCCGAGTCGATCTGCGTGCAGGGCGCACCGGGCACCGGCAAGACGGCCGTCGGCCTGCACCGGGCGGCCTATCTCCTCTACACGCACGGCGGGCAGCTGTCCCGGTCCGGCGTCCTCGTGGTCGGCCCGAACCGGGCGTTCCTCCGCTACATCGAGGAGGTCCTGCCCACGCTCGGTGAGGTCGAGGTCGACCAGACGACGGTCGCGGGGCTGACCGCCCGCGTGCCGGTCCGCGCGATGGACCGCCCCGAGGTCGCCGTCCTCAAGGGCGACGCCCGGATGGCCGAGGTGCTGCGGCGGGCGCTGTGGGGGGAGATCGCCAAGCCTGCGGACTCGATCCAGGTACCGCTCGCGGGCAGGAAGTACCGGGTTCCGGTCGAGCGGCTCAAGCGCTACGTGGACGACGTCCGGCGGCGGGGCCGCGCCGACGACGACCAGCAGTTGCTGCACTACGCCGCGGGCCGCGAACGGCTGGCGATGCTGGTCGGGGAGGACGCCCGCCGGCAGAAGGAGGAGGCCGGGGGCAGCCCGAGCGACGCCGAGACCCGCAAGGCGGCCCGGAGCGCCGAGGCCCGCGCCTTCTGCGACGAGGTGTGGCCGGCCCGCGAGGCCGCCGGCCTGGTGCACGACCTCTGGAGCGATGCGGCTCGGCTGGCCCGCGCGGCCCGGGGAGTGCTGACCGATGACGAGCAGGAACTGCTGCGCTGGCCGGTCGCGCCGCGGTCGGTGCGTACTGCGCCCTGGACCGACGCCGACGCCGTCCTGGTCGATGAGGTGACCGGCCTGCTGGACCGCACCCCGGGCTACGGGCACGTCGTGCTCGACGAGGCCCAGGACCTCTCGCCGATGCAGTGCCGGGCCGTGGCCCGCCGGCTGGCGGCCGGGTCGCTGACCGTGCTGGGCGATCTCGCACAGGCGACGAGCCCGTGGTCGCCGTCGGACTGGCAGGAGACCCTGGCCGGACTCGGGCGGCCCGACACCGTCGTCCGTCCGCTCACCCGTGGCTACCGCGTGCCGGGGGAGGTGC
This sequence comes from Blastococcus sp. CT_GayMR16, assembly GCF_004570875.1. Taxonomy (GTDB): domain Bacteria; phylum Actinomycetota; class Actinomycetes; order Mycobacteriales; family Geodermatophilaceae; genus Blastococcus_B. Next base: position 81,699 of record NZ_SPQK01000016.1, read on the forward strand.
TGGACTTCGCGAACCGGTTGCTCCCGCTGATCGCCCCCGGCCTGGCGGCAGCCACTGCGGTGCGCTCCGAGCCCGGCGCCCTGAGCGTGCGGTCGGTGGCGACTCTGGGACAGCCGCTGGTAGACGTGGTGACGGAACTGTGGGCGGTCCCCGGCTCCATCGGCATCGTGTGCGCCGACGCCGCCGTTCCCGAGGTGACCGGCCTGCTCGCGGCCGCGGGGATCGCCGCCGCGGCGCTCACCGACGACGGCGCGGAGGCCGCGGCGGTCGCCGTCGTCCCCGCCACTCTGGCCAAGGGGCTGGAGTTCGACGCGGTCGTGGTGGTGGACCCGGCGGCGATCGTGGCCGCCGAGCCGCGCGGGCTGCACCGGCTCTACGTCGTCCTCACCCGGGCCGTGAGCACCCTCGTCGTCCTGCACCGTGGAGACCTTCCGGCACCCCTGACGCTCTGACCTCGGGCTTCACTGCAGCCCGTTGCGTTGCGTCACGGGGCGGCTACGGACGGCGCGGGGGATTGTGACCCTCCGCGTTCTCTGTTGAGGTGATCCCCGATTCGGAGGGGAGGGCCCATGAGTTCGCTCGCGCGCAGCGTCCGCACGCTGTTCCTGCTGGCCCTCAGCATCGTGCTCTCCGGTGCCCTGCTCGCCGGGCTGCTCCTCCCCTGGGTCGGCGGGCCCGCCCTCGTCGCGCAGCAGTCGACCAGCCTGCTCGGTGACCCCCCGCTCGAGCTGACCGAGGACCCGCCGCCGGGCAACACGACGATGCTGGCCGCGAACGGCGAGGTGATCACCTCCTTCTATCAGGAGAACCGCGCCCCGGTCGCCAGCGAGCAGATCGCCGAGGTCATGAAGCAGGCGATGGTGGCCATCGAGGACGCCCGCTTCTACGAGCACGCCGGGCTCGACGTGCAGGGCACGCTGCGGGCAGTGGTCACCAACCTGGCCGCCGGCGGGGTGCAGGAAGGCGGCTCGACGCTCACCCAGCAGCTGGTCAAGCAGATCCTGCTGCAGACCGCGGACACCCCGGAGGAGCGGGTCGCCGCCGTCGAGCAGACGCTGGGCCGGAAGCTGCGCGAGGCGCGCCTGGCCCTCGCGCTCGAGGAGACCTACAGCAAGGACGAGCTGCTCACCCGCTACCTGAACATCGTCTACTACGGGCAGAACGCCTACGGGGTGCAGCCGGCGTCCCGAGCGTTCTTCGGGGTGGACGCCTCGGGCCTCAGCCTGACCCAGGCGGCCTTGCTGGCCGGCCTCGTGCAGAGCCCGTCGGAGGACGACCCGTTCACCGACCCCGAGGGCGCGACGATCCGGCGCAACCAGGTGCTCACGCGCATGGCGACGCAGGGCTACATCACGCCGGAGGCGAGGGACGCCGCGATCGCCGCGCCGCTGGGTCTCGCGCCCGGCCCCGCCCCGCGCCGCGGCTGCGTCGAGGCGAGCGTGGGTCCCTACGTCTGCGACTTCGTGCAGCGCTACCTGATCCAGACGCTCTCCCTGACGCAGGAGCAGCTCGAGCACGGCGGCTACACGATCCAGACGACGCTGGACCCCGAGCTGCAGCGCTCCGGCGACGCCGCCGTCCTGAACACCCTTCCCGTCGAGGACGAGCGGGCCGCCACGTTCTCCGCCGTCGAGCCGGGCACCGGTCATCTGCTCGCGCTGAGCGTCAACCGGATCTTCGGGTACGACCTGAGCGACGAGCGGCAGGAGTCCTTCAACCTCAACGTCGCCGCCAGCCGGGGCTCGGGCTCCACCTACAAGGTGTTCGTGGCCGCCGCCGCACTGGCCCGTGGTTTCTCGACGCAGTACACGCTCAACGCCCCCAGCCCGTACACCTCCCGCGTCTACCGGGAGGCCGGGGCTCCGTACCGGGTCGAGAACGCCGGCCGGTACCGGGCCTCGCTGGACCTGACGACGGCGCTCTACCAGTCGTCGAACACCTATTTCGTGGCGCTGGAGGACGCCCTCGGCAGCGTCGAGGAGCCGGTGCGCATGGCCGAGGCCATGGGGCTGTTCCAGTTCGACCAGACGGGACTGGCGCAGCAGATCATCGACGACAACCGCGGGTCCTTCACCCTCGGGCCGGATGCGACCAGCCCGCTCGCGCTGGCGAGCGCGTACTCCACGCTCGCCGCCGGCGGCATGCAGTGCGACGTCACCCCCGTGACCGCAGTGCTCGACCAGCACGGCGACCCGCTCACCGACAGCGGCGGCGCTCCGCTCGTGAAGGACGACCGGTGCACGCCCGAGGCCATCCCCGCCGGGGTCGCGAACACCCTCAACCAGATGCTGCGCAAGGACGTCGAGCCCGGGAACCCCGGCCAGACCGCGCCGGCCGCCTACGTCCGTGGACACCAGATCGCCGGCAAGACCGGCACGGCCCAGGGCAACGTCTCGGTGGCCTTCGTCGGCTACACCCCGGAGATCACCGCCAGCGCGATGGTCTTCAATCCCAAGCGGAACCAGAACGTCGGTGGCTTCGGCGGCGGCAAGGGCGCCGCCATCTGGCACGACGCGATGGCCCCGATCCTGGAGGCGCGGGGGAGCGGTGAGTTCCCGCCGGCCGATCCGGTCGTCGTCAACGGCAACACCCGGCCCGTCCCGGGCTGCGAGACGGTGAGTCAGTGCCGCAGCGTGCTGGGCGCGGCCGGGTTCCAGACCAGCGTCGTGCGCGTCGACAGCGACCAGGCCGACGGCGACCTCGTCGGCACCAGCCCGCCCCGCGGCAGCCGCGCGGTGCCGGGTCAGCTCGTGTCCATCCTGGTCAGCAACGGCGCGAACTACACCGAGCCGACCCCGGTGCCGGTGCCGACGCCCGGGCCACTTCCTCCGCCCACCCCGCCGGTGGACCCGCCCGCGTCGCCCGGCGTGCCCGACCTGCCCGGCGTCCCGGACCTACCGCCTGGAGGACCCCGCCCGCCGGGTCTCCCGGACTGGGTCCCCTGGCCGCCCACCTGACCTCCGGGCGAGCAGGTCGTCGAGCGCCTGGGTGAGCAGCCAGCCACCGATGACCACCAGGTGCAGGAGGAAGAGCCAGAACCCGACGGCGACGACGCCACCCACGACGGTGAGGCCACCGAACGGTGCGCCGAGGTCCAGCGGCAGCGAGAGAAAGAGCACGAAGCCCTGCAGGAAGCCCGACAGGCAGGCGGCCGTGAACGGTGCCCCGGCGGCGAGCGCCCGCCACCGCACCCGGCCCGACCCGACCACGCGGAAACCCCACGCGAGCGGGATCGTCAGGGCGGCGAGGACGGCGTAGAAGCCGATGGCGAGCCGGCCGAGGGTGGCTCCCGTGCCGCCGGTCTCGGCGAGGTCGGCCATCACCGGGACGGTGAGCAGCAACGGATAGAGCAGCACCGGTGTGAGGAGGAGGACGGGCAGGGCGGTCAGCCGGCCGCGCCAGCCGGTCAGGCCCTCGCGCCGCCGGCTGAAGCGGAGCAGGGCCCGCCGCAGGCCTTCGCCGTAGAGCGACATCGGCAGCAGGGCCAGCAGGCCCTCGAGCGGTGTCAGCCCGACCCCTGCCTCCACGAGCCGGGCGACAGCCGCCGGGGCGCCCAGCTCGGACGGGAGGAGCTCGCCCAGCCGGCTGGCGAGCTCCTCCACCCGCGCCGGCGAGGTGAGCCGTGCGGTGAGCCCGAAGGCGAGCACCAGCAGCGGAACGACGGCGATGCCCGCGTAGAAGGTCAGGCCCGCCGCGATCAGGGCGAGGTCCCGCCCCTCCAGCCGACGCCGCACGCCGGCCAGCAGGTCCCCGACGGCGGATCCCTGCGACTGCGCGGGAGCGGTCAGCGCGGGTCCAGCAGATGGGAGGCGGCCGCGTACCCGCCCAGACCGCTGACGGCGCCGCCGCGGACGGTCCCGCCGGAGGAGGCGGCCACGATCCGCGGGTGGTCGGTCACGACCCCCCAGCTACCCACCTCCTCGGCCGTCGATGCCATGGGCCAGGCCAGATCGCCGTGGAAGATGTGCCCGCCCGGCATGGCCAGCGCCGCCTCGACATCCAGGGGTGAGGCGGCCTGGAGGCAGGGGTCGCCGGCGGCGTCGCGCGCCAGGCAGTCCAGCAGCGGCTCCTCCAGGTGGGCGTCGAGCTGGGCCACTACGCGGCGGACCGCCTCCCGCCGGGTGCCGACCGGGTCGTCGCGGTAGAGCTCGGCGGGAGTGTGCAGGCCGAAGAGGGTCAGCGTGTGGTGCCCGGTCGCCCGCTCGACGGGCCCGAGGATCGCCGGATCGCTCAGCGAGTGGCAGTACACCTCGAACGGGATGACGTCGGGCAGCTGCCCGGCCGCGGCCTGGGCGAAGGCGGCGTCGATCGCCGCCGCCGACTCGTCCACGTGGAAGGTGCCGGCGAACGCGGTCGACGGGTCCGCGCCCGACCGCAGCCGCGGCAGCCGGGCGAGCACCATGTTGACCTTCAGCTGCGACCCGGAGGGCCGTGGACCGGCGTCCCCACCGGTCAGCCCGGCCAGCACGCTCGGCGCAGCGCCGCAGACGACGTGACCGGCATCGACGGCCCGCTCTGCACCGTCCTCGTCGGTCCAGTGCACGGTGACGCCGTCCGCGCGCGGGTCGAGGGCGGTCACCGTGGCGCGGGTGACCAGCTCCGCCCCACCCCGCCGGGCGGCCGCGGCCATGGCGCCGGTGACCGCACCCATGCCGCCGACGGGCACCCGCCAGCGGCCGGTGCCGTTGCCGATCAGGTGGTAGAGGAAGCAGCGCCCGGCGAGCCCGTCGGCCGCATGGACGTCGGCGAAGGTGCCGATCAGGCCGTCGGTGAGCGCGATGCCGCGTACGTCGTCGTCGGTGAGGTGGTCGGCCACGACGTCGGCGAGCGGCCGGTCCCGCAGGTCGTGCCAGAGCTCGGGGTCCCGCAGCCGCCCGGTCAGGTCGTTCGCGCTCAGGAGTGGCTCGGTGAGCGTGGGCGCCAGATCTTCGGCCAGCGTCGCCAGCCGGCCGTAGAAGCGCTGCCAGCCGGCGAACTCGTCGTCGGCACCGGTGAGCTGCCGGAAGGACGTGGCGGTGGCCGGCCCCTCGTCGCGCTCGACCAGCAGACCGGTCGACCGTCCGGCCCGCGTCGTCGCGGTGTAGGACGCGACTGCCCGCTCGATCAGCCGGATCTCCAGGCCGAGGTCGTCGACGATGCGGTCGGGCAGCAGGCTGACCAAGTAGGAGTACGCGGACAGCCGGACGTCGACGCCGTCGAAGACCTGCTGGCTGACCGCGGCGCCCCCGACCTGGGCGGCTCGTTCGAGGACCAGGACGGATCGCCCGGCGCGACCGAGATAGGCCGCGGCCACCAGGCCGTTGTGGCCGCCGCCGACCACCACCACGTCGTACCTGCTGCTCGTCACCGGCGGACGGTATCCGGGGGGTCCGCGAGGGTGGCCGCCTGGGTTCGCGGTATCAGCCCCCTCCGACAAGACGGGGCTGGTGTGACGGAAAAATCCGACAAATAACATCTCTGTCATTGTCACGGCCGGGTAACAGCCCTTACGGTCTGTGTGTCCGTCGGGGCGGTGAGTCACTATCGAAGTGACGACCCGGGGGACGCCGTCGAGCCGGTCATGGCGACCGGATCGGGGACCCACAGGCAGCACTGGGGTGTAGCGCGGACGACAACCAGCCGTCGCGCAGGGCGATCTCCCGCCCGAACCCGTCAGCTAACCCGGTAGGCGGCTTCTGGATGAGAAACGGAGCCGCTGCGTCATGGCGACCCCCCTTGGCCGCACGCCCGCCGACGCTTCCCGTCGACGGTCGTCGCGCCGCCCGGTCCTCGCCGGACGGGTCGTCCTCGCGCTCGCCGGCGTGATCGGTGTGCTGTTCTCGACGGTCCCCGCGCAGGCGGCTCCGGTCACCTCGGCCGAGGCCGCCGAGCTCGTCGCCGCCCGCGGCCACGAGCTCGAGGTGATCACCGAGCAGTTCAACGAGGCGCGCGAGGTCCTCATCGCGCAGCAGGGCGCGGCCCAGGCCGCCGCGGCGCAGCTCGAGCAGGCCACAGCCGCGCTCGCCGCCGCCCAGCAGTCCGTGCGCGGCATCGCCCGGTCCGCCTGGACCGGCGAGGGACTGGGCTCGTTCCAGGCGCTCATGACCAGCGACTCGGCCGACGACTTCGTCGACCGGATGTCCACGCTGCAGCTGGTGGCCGGCCACCAGAGCGGGATCCTCGAGGCCGCCGCCGGCGCCAACGTCGCTGCCGCCCAGGCGCAGGCCACCGCTCAGGACGCCGCCGCGCAGGCCCAGGCCAGCTACGACAGCGTGGCCGCCCAGCAGGCCGACCTCCAGAAGCAGGTCGACGAGTACCAGGCCATGTACGACCAGCTCAGCGCGGAGGAGCAGCGGGCCGCGGGCGATGCCTCGCACGGCGACCGGGCCAGCCGCTCGACCGATCGGGAGCCGGCCGCCGGCGGCCCGGTCGTGGCCAGCAGCGATGCGGCCCAGATCATCGTCGACACCGCTCTGGCACAGCGGGGGAAGCCCTATGTGTGGGCCGCCGCCGGGCCCGGGTCGTTCGACTGCTCCGGGTTGACGGCCTATGCCTTCCGTGCTGCCGGCATCGGCCTGCCGCACTCCAGCCGCCTCCAGGCGCAGATGGGACAGGGGGTCTCCCGTAGTGAGTTGCAGCCAGGCGACCTGGTGGCCTTCTACAGCCCGGTCAGCCACATCGGCATCTACATCGGCAACGGGCAGATGGTCCACGCGCCGACCTCGGGCGACGTCGTCAAGGTGAGCAGCATCGACACGATGGGAAGCATCACCGCGATGCGGCGGCTCGTCGCCTGAGCTGCTGGCCCGTACCGGGCTTGACGGCGATGCCCACTTTGAACACCTGCTCTGACTAGAGCAACGTTCTCCAGGGCGGCATGACGCAGGTCTGGAACTGGACGTGGCTGACGGCGGTGCAGATCCAGGCCCTGAGCGTGGCCGTCACGGTCGTCGTCTTCGGAGGCGCGGTCCTCGCGCTGGTCGCCATCGGTCACCCGTGGCTCGCAGCCGTCTTCGGGGCCGCGGCCGTGCTCAGTTCCGTGCTGTCGACCCCACCTCCGACCTGACCTGGAGCAGCAGCCCCCAGACGAAGGCCGCCCGCACCTCGCCCGGCAGGTGCACCTCCCAGCGGGTCGCCACTCCCGGGTCCACACTCGCCGCCCCGGGCAGACCGACGACGTCGTCCAGGACGTGCTCCCAGACCCTGAGGTCCGTGGCCGTCGCCGGGGGCACCGAGGACCCGGGCGCCCGCACCAGGTGCTCGTTGAGGACCGCGCCGCCGGGCCCACTCAGCACCTCCCAGTAGAGGTGCGGCCACAGCGGCAGCGGCCAGCGGCGGACCTCGACGTCGAAGTCGCCGAACCGCCGGTCCTCGACCTCGTCCGGCGGCCCGAGCACCGCCGTCCGCAGGCTCAGCCCCCGCGGAGCACGGGGGGAGTGCTGCAGCGCCTGCCACCTGGTGTGCGCGGCGTGCGCCTCCCGCCGCGACGCACCCAGGCGCGGCAGCGCGTCGACGACGAGGTCGGGCCGGAGGTCGGCCATCCGGCGCAGGAGCACCAGGCAGAACTCCCGCCGCGCCAGACCCCGCACCGTTCCGACCCTGCCACGATGTCGTCCTGTCAGGATCTCGGGGTGTTGATCAGCAAGGCCATCGCCGAGGGCATCGCGGACGGCTCGGTCACGGTCGCCTTCCGCCGCTGGGACCGCCCGCGCGTGCGGCCGGGGGGCACCCAGCGCACCGTCGCCGGCGTCGTCCGGTTCGACAGTGTCGAGGAGATCGACCCGGCCACCCTGACCGAGGACGACGCCGCGCGGGCCGGTGCCCGCTCGCTGGAGCAGCTCCTCCGGCTGCTGAGCCGCCGCGACGGCGCGCACGTCTACCGGATGGAGGTCTGCCTGGCCGGGGCCGATCCGCGGGTCGCCCTCCGCGAGCAGGCCGAGCTGTCCGAGGAGGACCGGCGGGCCGTCGACGAGCGGCTGGACCGCTGGGACGCCGCCCGGGGTGCGCCGTGGACCCGGGAGATCCTGCGGCTGATCGCCGACCGCCCGGGCGTCCGGGCACCCGACCTGGCGGCATCCCTCGGCCGGGAGACGCTCCCGTTCAAGCTCGACGTCCGGAAGCTGAAGGAGCTCGGGCTGACCCACAGCCTCCTGGTCGGCTACGAGCTCTCGCCGAGGGGCCGGGCGTACCTGCGCTGACCGGTCGGGGAGGATCGGGCGGTGACCCCCCGCACCGCCGCCGCCGCTTTCCGCATCGTCGCCGTCGCCGAGGCCCTGTCCTGGATCGGTCTGCTGGCCGGCATGTACGTGAAGTACGTCCCGGAGACCACGGAGCTGGGCGTCACGGTCTTCGGCCCGATCCACGGCGGGATCTTCGTGGCCTACGTCGTCGTCGCCCTGATGGCGAGCCGGGTGCTGCGGTGGTCGCCCCGGCTGACGGTGCTGGCCCTCGTGTGCTCCGTCCCGCCGCTGGCCACGGTCTGGTTCGAGCGGCTGGCCACGAGGAACGACCGGCTGCCGCCTCAGCGGGAGGTTCGGGCCGCCTGACCGGCGGAGACCCGAACGCCCTCGCTACGGTCGCGGTCATGCCGGAACCCGTCCTGCCGTCCACCGCCCGCACCCTCCTGGCGCGCACCGCCCGCGTGCAGCGCGAAGGCCGGGCGCCCAGCATGGTGGCCGGAGTCGTCCGCGACGGCGGCCTGGCCTGGTCGGTGGGCCGGGGCGACGTCGCCGAACCGCACACCGACGTCCAGTACCGGCTCGGCTCCATCAGCAAGACGATCACGGCGGTCGTCGTGATGCGGCTGCGCGACGAGGGGCTCGTCCATCTCGACGACACGCTGGACCGGCACCTGCCCGGGACACCCCTCGGCGACCGGACGATCGGCCAGCTGCTCTCCCACCTGGCCGGCGCCTCCGCCGAGAGCCCTGGCGGCTGGTGGGAGCGCACGCCCGGCGGTTCGCTCGACGACCTCGCCCTCGGTGGCGACGACGTCGTCCTGGGTGCGGCCCGGCGGTTTCATTACTCCAACCTCGGCTTCGGCCTGCTCGGCGAGCTGGTCGCCCGCAAGCGCGGGATCTCGTGGGACGACGCCGTCACCGCCGAGGTGCTGGCGCCGCTCGGCATGACCCGGACGACGCCGCGCCCGGTCGCCCCCGCGGCGCAGGGCCGGGCCGTGCACCCGTGGGCCGACGTCGTCCTGCCCGAGCCCGAGCACCACGCGGGCGTGATGGCCGCCGCCGGACAGCTGTGGGCGACGCTGACCGACCTCGGCCAGTTCGCCGCCTTCCTGCTCGGCGACACCGCGGACGTGCTGGGTCCCGCGACCCTCGAGGAGATGACGGTGCCGGCGGGCGTGGACTCCTCGGCCACGGGCTGGTCGGCCTACGGGCTCGGACTGCAGGTGCTGCGCGTGGACGGGCAGACCCTCGTGGGCCACGGCGGCTCGATGCCCGGCTTCCTCGCGGGGGTGTTCGTCGACCGGGACGAGCAGACCGGCGCGGTCACGCTGACCAACACGACCACCGGACCGGACATCGTCGTCTTCGGGCTGCTCGCGGACCTGCGCGCCGCGGAACCGCGGATCGTCGAGCCCTGGGTGCCCTCGTCGTCGCCCGTGCCGCTGGACCAGCTCGGCGTCTGGTTCTGGGGCCCCGCTCCCTACGTGCTGCGATCCGTCGGCGAGGACCTGTTGCACCTGGGCCCCATGCCGGGGCGGGCCGGGCGGGCCAGCCGCTTCGCGCGGGCGGACGACGGCACGTGGGTCGGGCTGGACGGCTACTTCGCCGGGGAGACGCTGCGGATCGCCGAGGACCACCTGGACCTCGACACGTTCATCTTCACGCGGACCCCCTACGACCCGGATGCCCCGGTGCCCGGCGGGGTGGACGAGCGCGGCTGGTCCTGATTCAGACCGACGGGTACAGCCCGGCGGTGTAGGACTCTCCGTAGTAGCGCTCGATGGCCGCGAGGTCCTCGTCGGCGCGCTCCTGCTGATGGGCGATGCGGGCGCGCGACGCAACGATGTCGGGCTGCCAGGTCTCCGGATCCCACAGCCCGGAGCGCAGGAACGCCTTCGCGCAGTGGAAGAAGACCTGCTCGATCTCGACCACCATCGCGAGCAGCGGCCGGTGCCCCTTCTCGACCATCCGGTCGAGCAGGTCGCCGTCCCGGACGAGCCGCGCCCGCCCGTTGATCCGCAGCGTGTCGCCCCGGCCGGGCAGCAGGTAGATCAGGCCCACGTGCGGGTTGGTGAGGATGTTGGCGAAGCCGTCGGCCCGCCGGTTGCCGGCGCGTTCGGGCAGCGCGATGGTCGCGTCGTCGAGGACGAGCGTGAACCCCGGCGGATCGCCCTTGGGGGAGACGTCGCAGGTGCCGTCCGCCGCGCTGGTGGCCACCAGGCAGAACGGGGACGCCGCCAGCCACTGCCGGTGGATGTCGTCGAGGGCGGTGCGCTCCTTGCCGGCGGCCGCCGCGGTCGGTTTCCCCAGGAGCTCGTGCAGCTCCGCCTCGGTCGTGATCTCGTCCACGACGGCAGTCTGCCTGCGGCCCCCTCAGGAACCGTCGAGGGCATCCAGGGTCGTCGCGACGACGGCGCCGTAGGCCAGGTGCGGCACGAGGTCGCTGAGCCAGTCGCTCCGCGACCAGGTACGGGGATCGGTGATCCCGAGCACGGTCATCGGCCCGTTGGTGGACACCAGCACGACCAAGGTGGTCACCAGGGTTCCGGCGCGGACGCCGGAGGCTCGCGCCAGCCCGAACAGACCCCCGACGCCGATGCCGGACACGAGGCCGGTCAGGGCGCCGAGCCCCTCCACGCGGTTCGCCCGCGTCTTCCCGTCCCCGGGGACGGGAACATGTGCCACCTCGGCCAGTTTCTCCAGCGTCCGCTCGGGGGTGGAGCTCGCGGGACGCCCGCGCACGGCCATGTCCAGATAGGTGACGACGTTCAGGGCCGTCGTCCCCGCGGCACCGGCGGCCGCTCCGCGGAGGATCCAGCCGACCGTGCTGGTGCCGCGCCTGCCTGTGCCGAACGTCCTGATCGAGGTCTTCGTGGCCATGCCGTCGGTCTACCCCCGCGAGCGAATCAGGGAAACGGCTGGGGGGCGCCAGGAGGGCGTCGAGTCCCTAGGCTCCCGTCGTGAATCTTCGGGAACGGGCGACGGGGCGGGTGGCCCGCCAATTGGGTCACCCGCGTGGCGTCCCCGGTCGGCTCCTGGGCCGGATGCTGAATCGGAGCAACGGTGCCGCCATACGCGCGGCTGTCTCGGCGGTGCCGGTTCGAAAGGGTGCGGTCCTCGCCGACATCGGCTTCGGCGGCGGCCTCGGCCTGGAGCTGCTCCTGGACCGGCTGGACCAGGCGGACGGGGCTGCCGGCGTGGTGCACGGCGTCGACGTGTCCCAGACGATGATCGCGGACGCCACCCGCCGCTTCTCCCGCCCGATCGCCGACGGCCGCCTCCGCCTCCACCGGGCACCGATCGAGAAGCTTCCCTTCGCCGACGGGGCGGTCGACGCCGCGCTGACCCTCAACACGATCTACTTCGTGCCGGATCTGCCCGCCGCGTTCATCGAGCTGCGCCGGGTGCTGCACCGGAACGGGCTCGTGGCCCTGGGGCTGGGGGACCCCGGCGCCATGGCACGGATGGCGGTCGCTCGGCAGGGATTCCGGTTGCGACCGGTCAGCGAGGTGATCGATGCACTGTCGCTCTCGGGTCTTGTCGTCGATCAGCACCGGCGAGTGGGGAAGGGCGACGGCGCGTTCCACCTGCTGATCGCCATCCCGGCCCCGCGGTAACTAGTCGCCGGGGTCAGTCCGCCAGCAGCGCACCGGCGAGCAGCACGGTCACGAGCGCCCGGCACACGGGCGGGACATCCACCGGCCCGCCTTCGTGGCTAGCCTCGGTGGGATGGACGACGTCGACGCCCGACTGGAGCGCACGATCGACGCGCTGCTGGACCGGCGGCGGGACGGCGCCTCGATCTGCCCGTCGGAGGCCGCCCGCGCGGTCGACCCCGAGGGCTGGCGCGAGCTCATGCCCGCGGCCCGGGACGCTGCGGGCCGTCTCGCCGCCGCCGGCACTGCCGAGGTGACCCAGGGCGGCGAGGTCGTCGACGTCGCCACTGCCCGCGGCCCGGTGCGGGTGCGCCGGCCGCGCTAGCCCTGGTCGGTGCCGGCGGCCCGCTCGAGCAGGGGGCTCAGCCGGTGCTCGATGAAGCGCCGCATCGTGAGCGCGGTGTCGATGCGCTGCACGCCCTGGATGGCCAGGAGCTGCTCGGTGATCCGCCAGAGGTCGTCGGCGTCCTTCGCCACGACCTCGACGAGGAGGTCGGCGACGCCCGACAGCCCGGTGACCTCGATGACCTCGGGGATGTCGGCGAGGGCTTCGCTGACCTCGGCCAGGCTGCGCTGCACGACGGTGACCGTGACGTAGGCGCCGAGCCGGTAACCCAGGGCCTCGGGCCGGACCCGCCGGTCCAGCGGCGCGAGGACGGCGTTGCTCTCCAGCCGGGCCAGCCGCGCCTGCACGGTGTTGCGGGCCAGCCCGAGCCGCTGCGACAGGGCCATCACGCTGGCGCGCGGGTCCTCGGCCAGGGCGAGCAGGAGTCGCGCGTCGGTGGCGTCGACCTCGGGCATGTTGCTCAGTCTGACATGCATGGACGTCCTACTAGTGATTGTTCTGCGCAATCATTCCGAGGGATCTTGCGCAGATCGGTTCCGGGGTGGTGTTGTCCATGCACGGGGGTGTCGTGTCACCATGTGTGAGTGGCGCCACACCCCGGGGCCACGACACGTCCAGAGCCCGCAGCGACACCGGTGACCCCGGCCGCGGCGGACGACGCGAGGAGAGTTCCGTGACGGCTTTGCGCCAGGCCACCGAGGTGGTCGATCCCGTACCCGGAGCCTCGTCTCCCCATCTGCCGCAGCAGCCCGACCTGATCCAGCTGCTCACGCCCGAGGGTGAGCGCGTCGAGCACCCCGAGTACTCCCTCGACATCAGCGACGACGAGCTGCGCGGGCTCTACCGCGACCTCGCGCTGGTCCGCCGCTGGGACGTCGAGGCGACGGCGCTGCAGCGCCAGGGCGAGCTGGGCATCTGGGCGTCGCTGCTGGGCCAGGAGGCCGCACAGATCGGCGCCGGCCGCGCGATGGCCGTCGACGACATGGCGTTCCCGACCTACCGCGAGCACGGGGTGGCCTGGGCCCGCGGCGTCGACCCGTTGCACGTGATGAGCCTGTTCCGCGGCTCCGACAACGGCGGCTGGAACCCGGTCGAGCGGGGCTTCAACCTGTACACGATCGTCATCGGCTCGCAGTGCCTGCACGCGACCGGCTACGCGATGGGTGTGCAGCGCGACGGGGCCGAGAGCGCCGTGCTGGCCTTCCTCGGCGACGGTGCGACCAGCCAGGGCGAGGTCAACGAAGCGATGATCTTCGCCGCGAGCTTCGCAGCACCCGTCGTCTTCTTCTGCCAGAACAACCAGTACGCCATCAGCGTCCCCATCGAGCGCCAGGCGCGGGTGCCGCTGTTCCAGCGCGCCGCCGGCTTCGGGTTCCCCGGGGTCCGGGTCGACGGCAACGACGTCCTCGCCGTGCTGGCCGTGACCCGGGCGGCCCTCGCGGCCGCTCGTGAGGGCCAGGGCCCGACCTTCATCGAGGCGTTCACCTACCGGATGGGCGCGCACACCACCTCCGACGACCCCACCCGCTACCGGCTGGCCAGCGAGCTGGAGGAGTGGAAGCTGCGCGACCCGATCGCCCGGCTCAAGGCCTACCTGGCGCGCACCGGCATCGCCGACCACGCGTTCTTCGACAGCGTGGACGCCGAGGGCGACGAGCTCGCCGCCCGCATCCGCAGCGGCACGCTGGAGATGGCCGATCCGCCGGCGACGAGCATGTTCGACCACGTCTACGCCGAGCAGACACCGCCGCTGGCCGCCCAGCGGGCCGAGTTCGTCGAGTACCACGCGTCGTTCGAGGGGGGCGACCACTGATGGGCATCGAGACGCTGACCATCGGCAAGGCCCTCAACCTCGGCCTGCGCCGGGCCATGGAGGACGACGCCAAGGTCATGCTCATGGGCGAGGACATCGGCAAGCTGGGCGGCGTCTTCCGGATCACCGACGGCCTGCAGAAGGACTTCGGCGAGGACCGCGTCGTCGACACGCCGCTGGCCGAGGCCGGCATCCTCGGCACCGCCGTCGGGCTCGCCATGCGCGGATACCGGCCGGTGTGCGAGATCCAGTTCGACGGGTTCGTCTTCCCCGCCTACAACCAGATCGTCACGCAGGTCGCCAAGATCCACGCCCGCTCCAAGGGTGCGCTGCGCATGCCGATCGTCATCCGCATCCCGTTCGGCGGCGGCATCGGGGCCGTGGAGCACCACAGCGAGAGCCCCGAGGCCTACTTCGCACACACGCCGGGCCTGAAGGTCGTCGCCGTCAGCAACCCGGTCGACGCCTACTGGGGCATCCAGCAGGCGATCGCCCACCCCGACCCGATCGTCTTCCTGGAGCCCAAGCGGCGGTACTGGGAGAAGGCGGAGGTCGACACCGACGCGACGCCCGACCCGCTGTTCCGCTCCCGCGTCGTCCGCGGTGGCGACGACGTCACGGTGCTGGCCTACGGCCCGATGGTGAAGACCGCCCTGCAGGCCGCCGAGGCCGCCGAGGAGGAGGGCCGCTCGCTGGAGGTCGTCGACCTGCGCACCGTCTCCCCGCTCGACCTCGACCCGGTGTACGAGTCCGTCCGCCGGACCGGGCGCTGCGTGGTCGTCCACGAGGCGGCCGTGACCCTCGGCCTCGGCGCGGAGATCGCCGCCCGCGTGACCGAGAACTGCTTCCACTCCCTCGAGGCCCCGGTGCTGCGCGTCGGCGGCTACGACACTCCCTACCCGCCGTCGAAGCTGGAAGAGGAGTACCTGCCCGACCTGGACCGGGTGCTCGACGCCGTCGACCGCTCCCTGGGGTTCTGAGCATGGCCACGAAGCAGTTCAAGCTGCCCGACGTCGGTGAGGGCCTCACCGAGGGCGAGATCCTGCAGTGGCTGGTCGCCGTCGGCGACACGGTCACCGTCAACCAGCCGATCTGCGAGGTGGAGACCGCCAAGGCCGCGGTCGAGCTGCCCTCGCCGTTCGCCGGCACGGTCACCGAGCTGCTCTTCGACGCCGGCACGATGGTCGACGTCGGCACGCCGATCATCACCATCGATGTGGGGGGCGCGGCCCCGGCCGCACCGGCCGCGGACGAGCCCGCCGCCGGCCTGATCGGCGGCGCCGCGCCCGGCGGCCGGACCGCCGTCCTGGTCGGGTACGGGCCGCGCAACACCGAGGCCAAGCGTCGTCCCCGGCGCAGCGGTGAGGCCGTCGCCGCTCGGGCGACCGCGCCGCAGATCGTGCTGCCCGAGGCCGACTACGGCTCGGGCACCGACCGTCCGCCGCTGCTGGCGACCGCGCCCGACGCGGACATCAAGCCGGTGCGGCACGGCGGGCTCGAGGTCGGCCGGCAGGCGGAGGCGCACGCCCTGGCCGGCGACGCCGCCCCGGCGTCCGAGGTCGAGCACGGCCACCGGCGGCCCCGGCCGCTGGCCAAGCCGCCGGTGCGCAAGTACGCCAAGGACCTGGGCGTGGACCTCACCACCGTCGCCGGCACGGGCAGCGGTGGCGTCATCACGCGCGCCGACGTCGACGCCGCGGCCGCCGGTGAGCCGACTTCCGCCCCGGCCTTCTCGGCCATGAAGGCCCCTTCGGCGGGCGGGGAGCAGCGGATCCCGATCAAGGGCGTCCGCAAGCACACGGCCGCCGCGATGGTGGCCAGCGCCTTCACCGCGCCGCACGTCACGGAGTTCCTGACGATCGACGTGACCCGGATGATGAAGCTCCGTCAGCGCCTGGCGCTGCGGCCGGAGCTGGCCGGCGTCAAGGTCAGCCCGCTGCTGTTCGTGGCCCGCGCGCTGCTGCTCGCCGTCCGCCGGCATCCGATGATCAACAGCAGCTGGGACGAGGCGGCCCAGGAGATCGTGGTCAAGGACTACGTGAACCTCGGCATCGCCGCGGCCACGCCCCGCGGGCTGATCGTCCCGAACATCAAGGACGCCGGCCGGATGTCGCTCGCCGAGCTGGCCGGTGCCCTGGGCGACCTGACGGCGACCGCCCGCGAGGGGAAGACCTCCCCGGCGGACATGTCCGGCGGCACGTTCACGATCACCAACGTGGGCGTCTTCGGGGTCGACACCGGCACCCCGATCCTCAACCCCGGGGAGTCGGCGATCCTGTGCTTCGGGGCCATCCGGGAGGCGCCGTGGGTGCACAAGGGTCGTGTGGTCCCCCGGCAGGTGACGCAGCTGTCGCTGTCGTTCGACCACCGGATCGTCGACGGGGAGCTCGGTTCGCGGTTCCTCGCCGACGTGGGTGCGATGCTGCACGACCCCGGGGTGGCGCTGGCATTCTGAACCAGGCCTTCTGGGAAAGGACCCCCTGCCCCCCACCACTCGCAGGCTCGTGCTGGGCCCCTGCAGGAGGGCCTGAGAGGATCCCCGCTGTGGACCGTCGTCGTGCCGCCCTCTACGCACTGGTGGCGTTCGCCGTCGCCACCGCGGTGGCGATCGTGATCAGCGGGTCGCGGCCGCACACGGCGCAGGGTCTCGCGCCGTGGGTCGTCCAGGGGATCGGCTACGCGTTCGCCCTCGCGGCAGCCGTGGAGCTCCTGGTCCCGGCCGCCCATCCGGCCGGGGCCGACCGGAAGCTGGGCGGCGCGCTCCTGGCGGCGCTGGCCGCACTGGTCCTGCTGGACGTGTTCGCGTTCGCCGACTCCGGCGGCGGGGCGAACATCGGAGCGGGCTTCCTCCGGCTGGTCTGCCTGGTCGTGATCGTGGCGGTCGCCGCGCGTCTCCTGGTGAGCACGTTGCGGGTCGGCGGCCGCCGACCGGGGGCCTGACGTGACCGATCTCGACCGGCTGCTGGACTTCGCGGCGCGTTCCCGGCTGCCTGGCGGTGGGTTCGGCTACCTGGGCGACGACGGCCGGGTGCTCCCGGACCGTCCGGTGGAGACCTGGATCGTCGCGCGGATGACGCACGTGTTCGGGCTGGCGTACCTGCTCGGCCGACCGGGCGCGGACGAACTGGTCCGGCACGGCGTCGTCGCCCTCACCGACGGGCCGCTGCGCGACCGGGAGCACGGCGGCTGGCGGGCGAGCACCCGGGACGACACCAAGGCTGCCTACGTGCACGCCTTCGTCGTCCTCGCGGGCTCCACGTCGGCGGCCGCCGGCGTCGAGGGCGGCCGCGAACTGCTCGACGAGGCACTGGCCACCTGGCAGGCCCGGTTCTGGGACGACGACGAGGGCCTGGCCGTCGAGGAGTGGGACCGGGCGTGGACGACCTGCGCGGACTACCGCGGGATCAACGCCAACATGCACGGCGTCGAGGCGATGCTGGCCGCCGCGGACGCCGTAGCCGAGGAGACGACCGCCGCGCGCCTCCGTGGGCAGGCCCTGCGCAGCACCGAGCGCGTCGTCCACGGCTGGGCGCGGAGCCGGGACTGGCGGCTGCCGGAGCACTTCACCCCCGGCTGGGAGCCGCTGCCCGACTACAACCGCGACCGGCCGGCGGACCCCTTCCGCCCGTACGGCGTGACCATCGGGCACCAGTTCGAGTGGGCGCGGCTGGCGCTGCACCTGCGCGCGGTGACGACCGATCCGCCCGGCTGGCTGCTCGACGACGCCGTCGCCCTGTTCGACGCCGCTGCGACGAGAGGCTGGGCCGCGGACGGGCACGACGGGTTCCCGTACACGCTCGACTGGGACGACCGGCCGGTCGTCGGGGCCCGGATGCACTGGGTCCTCTGCGAGGCGGTCGCCGCGGCGACGGTCCTGGCCGCGGTGACGGGGGAGCGGGCCTACGGCGACCTCGCGCGGCGCTGGCGGGACCACGGCGAGGCCCTGTTCGCCGACCCGGCCACGGGGAGCTGGCACCACGAGCTCACGCCGGCGGGCGAGGTAGCGAGCGGCACCTGGGCCGGACAGCCCGACGCCTACCACCTGGCCCAGATGCTGCTGTTCGACGGACGTCCGGTCCGCGGGAGCATCGCCGCCGCCCTCCCCTGACGTTTCAGCGCGTGGTCTCGACCAGGGCCTCACGGGCGTCGCCGCCCGAGGTCTGCAGGACCAGGACCGGGCCCACACCGGGGGCGTAGAACTTCAGCTCCGCGAGCTCGGGGTGCAGCGGATTGACGTCCCTGGTGAGCAGCGCGCCGGTGTACCTGCCGGTCGGCGACTCCACCTGTTCCGAGACCGACAGCACCACTGCCTCGTCCTCCGCCTCGCCGGCCAGGTACTCCTGGCGGTAGCCGAGACCGGGTTCGGGATTCCCCGGGACGGCGATTCCGGGCTGGGCGCCGTCGACCCCGGCCTCCCACGACCCTTCGGTCGACACGACCTGGCCGTTCTCGTACTCGGCGGTCTGCTCTCCGAGGTACCAGACGTTGCCGTCGCGGTCCTGGGCGTACCAATCGAGGGTGTCCTCGACCGGGGTTCCGTCTTCGGTGACCAGGTCGTGCACGACGCGGGCCTCGATCCCGGCCGACACGGTGTACGTCTCGTCGAGCACGGTGACCTCCACCCGCTGGACGGAGCCTGTGCCGTCGGTCTCCTCGAACACCCAGCGGTCGCCGACGTCCATCGGCCAGAAGGGATTGGTGATGTCGACGGAGAAGTCGGCCGGGTCGAGTTCGACTGCCTCGCTGCCCTGGGGAAGGCTCCCCGGCCGGACCTGATCGAGCTCCGGTCGGCCTGGGGACCCGGCGCAGGCGTTCAGGGTCACGACGCCCACCGCGGCCAGGGCGAGGACCCGGCCGCGGGGCGCGTCAGCCGTTCCCCTCATCGGAATTCTCGACATCGGCGGAGCTGCCGACGACGGCGAAGTTCTCGTCGAGCTGGACGTCGACCTGGGAGCCGTCGTCGCGGGTGACCTCGACCTCGTAGTAGCTCTCCTCGTCGCCCACCTCGGTGCCGGTGACCCGCCCACCTCCGGTCTCCTCGAGCGCCGCTGCGCCTGCCCTCTGCAGTGCATCCCCGGTGATCGAGGTGTCGGGGCCTTCCGTCGAGTCGTCGCCACCGGCGGCCGCCGCGATCCCGGCCCCACCGGCCACGACCGCTGCGAACGCCGAAGCGGCGAGGATCTTCCGTGCCGTGCTCCTGGTCATGTCCTGACTCCTGTCGACCGTGCGGATGTGCTGACGGATCGATCGTGGGGGACCCTCCTGAACCCAGGCTGACCGATTCAGCCCAGAGTCAGCTGGGGCCGACGATCATGGTGCGCGGAGGAGTCGGCATGAAACTGCTGGTCGTGGAGGACGACGCCAAGATCGCCGCTGCCCTCCGCCGGGGGCTGACCGCCGAGGGCTTCCAGGTGGAGACCGCCGACGACGGGCTCGTGGGGCTGTGGCGGGCCCGCGAGGGGGCCTACGACCTCATCGTGCTCGACATCATGCTGCCGGGCCGCAACGGCTACCGGGTCTGCGCCGACCTGCGTCAGGACGGCGACACGACCCCGATCCTCATGCTCACCGCGAAGGACGGCGAGTACGACGAGGCCGAGGCCCTGGACACCGGCGCGGACGACTACCTGCGCAAGCCGTTCTCCTTTCCTGTCCTGGTATCGCGGGTGCACGCCCTGCTGCGGCGGGCCGCACTGGGGGAGCCGCCGCCGCTCACCGCGGGGGACGTCGTCCTGGACCTGCGTGCCCGTCGCGTCCGGCGCGGAGCGGTGGAGGTGCCGCTCACCGCCCGCGAGTTCGACCTGCTCGTCCACCTGGTCCGCCGCGCGGGGCAAGTCGTCTCCAAGCGCCAGATCCTCGACGGGGTCTGGGACGACGACTTCGCCGGCGACCCCAACGTGGTGGAGGTCTACGTGGCGCGGCTGCGGCGCAAGCTCGACCAGCCCCCGGGGGCGTGCACCATCGAGACCGTCCGGGGTGCCGGGTACCGCATCCCGCGCCCGTGAGCCGCGCCCGCCGGCCGGCCACCCTGCGCGCGCGGGTGGCCGCGCTCGCCGCTCTGGCGGTGCTCGGTGTGCTGACCGTGGCCGGCACGAGCCTGGTGCTCGCCCAGCGGGCGATGCTCACGGAGAGCCTCGACGAGAGCCTCGCCCAGCAGTCCGACGCGGTGGCCCGCGCCCTGCGTGCGGGGCGCTCGCCGACGCTCGACGACCTGCGGTCCGACGATGCGATCGTCGAGGTCCGCGGACCCGGCGGCGCGGTGGTGACCTCGCTCCCCGCCGCGGCTCCGCGGCTCCCGGCGGGAGCCTCCGGGGTGCGGACGGTCGATCTGGCGACCGGTCCCGCCCGGCTGCTCGCCCGCCCGGTCGGCGCGGACACCGTGGTGGTCGCCGCGAGCCTCGACGATGTCGAGGAGAGCGTCGCCGCGCTCGTCCGCGGGCTGGCCGTCGGGGTCCCCCTCAGCGCCGCCGTCCTCGCCGGAATCGTCTGGTGGGCCGTCGGCCGCGCGCTGGCTCCAGTCGAGGACATCCGGACGCGGGTGGACGCGATCTCGGCGAGCCGGCTGGATCGTCGGGTGCCGGAGCCGACCACGGCGGAAGAGATGGCCCGGCTCGCCCGGACGATGAACGCGATGCTGGCCCGGTTGCAGCACGCGGCGGACCGGCAGCGGGCCTTCGTCGCGGACGCCTCCCACGAGCTGCGCAGCCCCCTGGCCCGGATGCGCGCGGAGATGGAGGTCGACCTCGCCCATCCCGAGACCGCGGACCCGGCCGCCACCGCCGCCAGCGTCCTGGCCGAGACGGTGACGCTGCAACGGCTGGTGGACGACCTGCTGCTGCTGGCCCGGGGGGACGCCGGGGCGCTGGAGCCCGGGCGTCGGGAGCCGGTCGATCTCGACGAGGTGGTGCAGGCGCGGGTCGCCGCGTTCCGTTCCACCGGCGAGCACCGGATCGACGTGAGCGGGGTGCAGCCGGTCCAGGTGGCCGGTGATCCCAGCCAGCTGCAGCGGGTGATCGCCAACCTGCTCGACAACGCCGTCCGGCACGCCAGGAACCGCATCGTCGTGACGCTGGACGAGGGCGCGGACGGCGCAGAGCTCACCGTCGCCGACGACGGGCCGGGCGTTCCGCCGCCGGACCAGGGCCGGATCTTCGAGCGCTTCACCCGGCTCGACGACGCCCGCTCCGCCCGGGACGGCGGTGCCGGGCTCGGCCTCGCGATCGCCCGGGGCATCGCCGAGCGGCACGGCGGCACGCTGACCGTCGACGGGCCGCCCGGCGCGCGGTTCCTGCTGCGGCTGCCGAGCGGACGGCCCTGACCCGACCTACCGTGCGACGGTGACCTCGCTGCTCCCGCTGGCCGACGCCCGCTTCGTCTCGCTGACCACGTTCCGCCGCTCGGGCGAGCCGGTGTCCACCCCGGTGTGGGTGGGGCGGGACGGGGGATCGCTCGTCGTCCTGACGCCGGCCGACAGCGGGAAGGTGAAGCGGCTGCGCCACGATCCCCGGGTCGAGATCCGGCCCTGCGGGCGCTTCGGAGCGGTCGCCGACCGCGTCGAGCCGGTCGCCGGCACCGCGGAGCTGCGGGAGGACCCGGACGACGTCGAGCGCGCCCGGGCCACGATCCGGCGGACGTACCCGCTCGAGTCCCGGCTCGTCCTGGGGATCGAGCGGCTCGTGGAGCGGCTGCGCCGTCGGCCGCGGACGGAGCGGCTCGCGCTGCTCATCACCTGATGGACCCCATTGCTCGTACAGGTGTCCGACGCCGCCTCCCGGGTAGGGGGAGAGCCAGATCCCATCGAGAACGAGGAGGTCCGCCATGGCCAGCGTGCAGGAGTCCGTCGACGTCGACGTCCCCATCAAGGTCGCCTACGACCAGTGGACGCAGTTCGAGTCCTTCCCCCAGTTCATGGGCGGGGTGGAGCGCATCACGCAGCTCGACGACACCCACACCCACTGGGTCACCAAGATCGGCGGGGTCGAGCGGGAGTTCGACGCGGAGATCACCGAGCAGCACCCCGAGGAGCGCATCGCCTGGACGAGTACCACCGGTGAGGCCAAGCACGCCGGGGTGGTCACCTTCCACCGCCTGGACGACGCCAAGACCCGGGTGATGATCCAGATCGACTGGGAGCCCGAGGGTCTGGTCGAGAAGGCCGGTGCAGCGATCGGCGTCGACGACCACCAGGTCAAGGCCGACGCGAAGCGCTTCAAGGAGTTCATCGAGTCCCGCGGCACCGAAACCGGCGCCTGGCGCGGCGAGGTCGAGCGACCGAGCTAGTCGGAGACGACGACGGCGCCCGCCCCCGTGACGGGGGCGGGCGCCGCGTCGTGTCGCTCAGTCGGCGTCGAGGTCCTGGGCCACCATGCCGGCGATCTGGTCGAGCACTGTCTGGTCGTCACTGGTGACGACGACCTCGGCGCCCTGCTTGGCGCCGAGCGTCATGATCATCAGTGGCGAGCCGGCGTCGATCGGGGCGCCCCCAGGGGTGTTGAGGGTGACCGGGACGCCGGCCTTCCCGACGGCCTCGGCGATCAGCGCGGCCGGCCGGGCGTGCAGCCCGACGCGGGATCCGACGGTGACGGTCTGACTGGGCATCTGTCCTCTTTCTCGCGACGGTGCGGTGGACTGTCTGCAGCCTGCCCGGTCAGGCGCGAACCGGCTGGTCGGCGTGCACCGGGGCGTGTGCATGCTGCAGATCGACAGCGTCCTCCGGGGCGTCCTCGGCGTCCGTGCGGCCGAGGCTCTTGGCGACCGTGACGGCGAGTGCGCCGACGACCGTCCCCGCGATCAGCGCGACGATGAACATCAGGATCCCGGTCATCGCGAAGAGCACGAAGATGCCGCCGTGCGGAGCGCGCAGCTCGACACCGGACGCGGCCACGATCGCGCCGGTGGTCGCCCCGCCGAGCATCATCGAGGGGATGACCCGCAGCGGGTCGGCCGCCGCGAACGGGATCGCGCCTTCGGAGATGAACGAGGCCCCCAGCAGCCAGGCGGCCTTCCCGTTGTCCCGCTCGACCGGGGTGTAGAGCCTCGGGCGGATCGCCGTGCTCAGCGCCATGGCCAGCGGCGGCACCATGCCGGCCGCCATGACGGTCGCCATGATGATGAGCGAGCCCGAGCTGGCGTCGGCAGTGAGGCCGGTGGTGGCGAAGACGTAGGCGGCCTTGTTGACCGGACCGCCGAGGTCGAAGCACATCATCAGGCCGAGGATGATCCCGAGCAGGAGAGCAGACGTGCCGGTCAGGCCGCTGAGGAAGTCGCCCAGACCGTCGAGGGCGGCCGCCAGTGGCCTGCCGAGGACGGCGACCATCAGACCGCTGGAGATCAGCGTCGCGAGCAGCGGGATGATCACCACGGGCTGAAGTCCGCGAACGCCGGCTGGGAGCTTCCACCGGCTGATCCATCGTGCGGCGAGGCCGGCGATGATGCCGCCGATCAGACCGCCGATGAACCCGGCACCCACCACACCGGAGACCGCGCCGACGACGAAGCCCGGGACGATGCCGGGACGGTCGGCGATCGCGAACGCGATGTAGCCGGCGAGGGCGGGCACCAGGAAACCGAACGCGGCACCGCCGATCGTGAAGAAGATCGCCCCGAGATAGCCCAGGAACCCGTCGTTGAGGCCCTCGATCCCGCCGGCGTTCGGCAGGTTGAAGAACGTGTTGTTCAGGACCCAGTTCGTCGCGTAGCTCATTGCCCCGTCGGTCGATGGGTCCGGCTGCTTGATCTGGTAGCCGGCGAACAGGAAGCCCAGCGCGATGAGCAGACCGCCGGCCGCGACGAACGGGATCATGTAGCTGACGCCGGTGAGCAGCCATCGGCGGATCTCGGAGGCGCCGCGGGCGCCGCCGGCGGACGACGGTGCAGCTGCCGCGTCCGCGTCGGACGAGCCGGGGACCCGGCGGCCGTTGGGGTCGTCCGCGGCAGCCAGCGCCTCGCGGATCATCACGTCGGGCTCGTTGATGGCCCGCTTCGTGCCGCTCTGCACGAGCGGCTTACCGGCGAACCGGCCCTGGTCCCGCACGCCGACGTCCACGGCGAAGATCACCGCGTCGGCGGCCCGGACGACCGCCGGGTCCAGCGGCGTCGCGCCCGAGGAACCCTGCGTCTCGACGTGGATGTCGACACCGGCCGCCTTGCCCGCTGCCGCGAGCTTGTCGGCGGCCATGTAGGTGTGCGCGATGCCGGTCGGGCAGGCGCTGACGACGACGATGCTCTTGCGGGCCGTGGCGCCCTGGGCGGCGGGTGCCTGGGCGGCGGGAACGGCGACGGTGGGAGCGGGTGCGGGCTCCGCCGGGGCGACGACGTCCTGGACGAGCGTCACGATCTCCTCGGGGGAGCTCGCCGACCGCAGGGATGCGACGAACTCCGGCCGGACCAGGGCGCGGGCCAGCGCGGTGAGCAGCGTGAGGTGGTCGGCGTCGCCCTCGGCCGGTGCGGCGATGAGGAACACGAGGTCCGCCGGGCCGTCCGGCGCCCCGAAGTCCACCTTCGGGTCCAGGCGGGCGAAGCCGAGGGAGGCCTGCGTGACCGCCGCGGAGCGGCAGTGCGGGATCGCGAGGCCACCGGGGAGGCCGGTCGGGGCCTGGGCCTCGCGCGCCATGGCGTCGGCGTGCAGGCCGTCGGCGCTGGTCGCCCGGCCGGCGGCGGTGACCAGGTCGGCCAGCCGGCGCACGACCGTGCTCTTGTCGGCGCCCAGGTCGGCGTCGAGCGCCACCAGGTCGGGGGTGATCAGTGCGGTCATGGAGAACCTCTCCGGAGGTCAGCGGACGTCCCGGCCGGCGGCCGGGACAGGGGCGGAGCTGGTGCCGGGAGGTCCGGCGGTGACCCGTACAGCGGCGACGTCCACCTGGGCCGGGGTGGGGACGGCGGATCCGGGGAGCGACGCGCTGGCCGCTCCGTACGCGACGGCGGTGCGCAGTCGCTCGGCCGGCGGGGCACCGGCCAGGTCGGCGAGCAGGTAGCCGGCGAGGCTGCAGTCACCTGCCCCGACGGTGCTGCGGACGGTGATCGGCGGGGACATGGCCGACCACACCCCGCCGTCCGCCCGCGACAGCAGTGCGCCGTCACCGCCGAGGGTCAGCAGCACCTCGTCGACGCCGCGCTCGTGCAGGTTGCGCACCGCGGCCAGCATCGCCGCCGGGTCGCGCAGCACCTCCTCCTCCGAGAGCGCGGCGAGCTGGGCGAGCTCCTCGGCGTTCGGCTTGAGCAGGTGCGGCGCCGCCTCGGGGCCGGCCGCCAGCAGGGCGAGCAGTGGAGCCTCGCTCGTGTCCACGGCCACCCGGACTCCGGTGTCACGGAGCGAGACGACCAACTGGGCGTACCAGTCGACCGGCGTCGACGGCGGCAGGGAACCGGAGAGGACCACCCACTGCGCGGCCGCGGCGTGCCCGTGCAGGACGCCGGTCAGCGCGGCCCGGGTGGCGTCGCTCAGGGCGGCGCCGGGCTCGTTCAGCTTCGTCGTCGTGCCCACGGCGTCGACGAGGGTGTAGTTGGTGCGCACCGGGCTCTGCACCGGCACGGTCGCCAGCTCCAGGCCCAGTGCCCGCAGCGCCGTGACGATCGGGTCGGAGGCGGCGGCCGGGAGCACCGAGACGACGTCGCCGCCGGCGGCCGCGACGGCGCGGGCGACGTTGACGCCCTTGCCGCCCGGTTCGGTGGCGCTGCCGGCCAGCCGCACGATCCCGCCCGCGACCAGCGGCCCCGGCAGGTCGAGGGTCCGGTCGAGGCTGGGGTTGGCGGTCAGGGTGACCACGCGGCCGGTCATGCCAGCACGACCTCGACGCCGGCCTTCTCGAGCTCTGCGACCACGGCGGTGTCGGCCTCGGCGTCGGTGACCAGTACGTCGACGTCCTCCGCCGCGGCGAAGCGCACCAGGTGCTCGCGGTCGAGCTTGCTGCTGTCGGCCAGCACGACGACCCGCTGGCCGGCCCGCACCATCGCCCGCTTGACCGAGGCCTCGGCGTCGTCCGGCGTGGTGAATCCGTGGTCGGGGCTGATCCCGTTGGCACCGAGGAAGGCGACGTCGACCCGGAGCTCGGCCAGCGCGCGGACCGTCGTCTCCCCGACGGCGCACTGCGTCACCCCGCGTACCCGCCCGCCGAGCACGTGCAGGGTGACGCCGGGCGCGCCCGAGAGGCGGGCGGCGATCGGCACCGAGGAGGTGACGGCCAGCAGGCGGCGGTCCGCGGGCAGCAGTTCGGCGAGCGCGGCGGTCGTGGTGCCGCCGTCGAGGACGATGCTGCCGTCGGCGCCGGGGAGGAGGTCGAGCGCGGCCTCGGCGATGGCCCGCTTGGCCTCGCTCCGCGTCCCGTGCCGCTCGGCCAGCCCGGGCTCCACGAGGGTGAGCGCGCCGGCGGGAACGGCCCCGCCGTGCACCCGGCGCAGCATTCCCGCGCGCTCGAGGACGGCGAGGTCGCGGCGGACGGTCTCGGTGGTGACGCCGAACTCCTCGGCGACGGCGGTCACGGCCAGCCGGCCCCGCTCGGCGACGAGGCCGGCGATGGCCTGCTGCCGCTCTTCGGGATAGAGCACGCTCGCCTCCGGAGTGCCGTTGCTCGTGCCCGAATGCTTGGCATCGGGTTTGTGTCTGTGTTGTTTTACGTCCGATCCGTTGACAAGTCAACAGATATTCGTGACGCTGGTCACCAGAGGTCGCCGCCTCCCCCACCTGTCGCGTCAGTGAGGTCCCCGATGTCGATGTCCGCGTCCGATCTCGTCTCTCCCGCAGTGCCGTCCGGACCGCTCGTCCTGGTCGGGACCCCGGTCGTCCCCGGGGTGGCGCTCGGGCCCGTCGTCCGCCCGTCGGCCGGTGTGCGGCTGCCCGAGGCCGAGCAGCCCGAGCTCCCGGAGGAGGCCCGGGCTGCCGAGAAGGTGTTGTTCCGCGCGGCCGCGGAGCTCGTCGCCGCGCGGCTGGCGGCCCGGGCCTCGGCTGCGACGGGCGTCAGCGCGGAGGTGCTGTCGACGACGGCCGGGATGGCGCGGGACCGGGCACTGTGGGGGGCGGCCGAGCAGCGCATCGACCTCGGCGTGCCGGCCGCGTCGGCGACCGTCCAGGCCGCCCAGCAGTTCGTGGACATGTTCACCACGCTCGGCGGGCTGATGGCCGAGCGGGTGCCCGACGTCCGCGACGTCCGGGACCGGATCGTCGCCGAGCTCACCGGCCAGGGCGAGCCGGGCATCCCCAGCCCCGAGGTGCCGTCGGTGCTGCTCGCCGACGACCTGGCTCCCGCGGACACGGCGGGGCTGGACCCCGCACGCGTGATCGGCCTGGCGACGCGTCTGGGCGGCACGACCAGCCACACGGCGATCATCGCCCGCCAGCTCGGCCTGCCCTGCGTCGTGGCGATGGAGGGGCTCGAGGACGTCCGCGCGGGCGTTCCCGTGCTGCTCGACGGGGACGCCGGCACGCTGACCGTCACGCCGGACCCGGCCGAGGCGCGACTGCGGGTCGAGGCCGCCCGGGTCGCGGCGGAGGTGCTCGCCGGGTACTCGGGCCCGGCGCGGACCCGCGACGGTCACGCCGTCCCGGTGCTGGCCAATGTCCAGGACGGCCCCGGCGCGCTCGCGGCGGTGGCCGCGCACGCCGAGGGTGTCGGCCTGCTGCGGACCGAGCTGGCGTTCCTCGGCCGGGCCCAGGAGCCCACGGTCGAGGAGCAGGCGGCGGGCTACGCGGAGGTGTTCGAGGCGTTCGCCGGCCGCAAGGTCGTGCTCCGCACGCTGGATGCGGGCTCGGACAAGCCGCTCGCCTTCGCCACGCCACCGGACGAGGCCAACCCGGCCCTCGGCGTCCGTGGCCTGCGGATCGCCCGCCGCGACCCGGGGCTGCTGGAGCGCCAGCTGGACGCCGTCGCGGAGGCGGCCCGCCGATCTAGTGAGACGCCCTGGGTGATGGCGCCCATGGTGGCGACCGTTCCGGAGGCGGCCGCGTTCGCCGCGGCCGTCCGTGCCCGAGGGCTCGTGCCCGGCGTGATGGTCGAGGTCCCCTCGGCCGCGCTGCACGCCGAGCGGCTGCTCGAGCACGTCGACTTCCTGTCGATCGGCACCAACGACCTGTCCCAGTACACGCTCGCCGCGGACCGCCTCTCGGCCGATCTCGCCGATCTCACCGACCCCTGGCAGCCGGCGTTGCTGACGCTGGTCGCGATGACGGCGGAGGCCGGCCGGCGCACCGGCAAGCCCGTCGGCGTGTGTGGCGAGGCGGCCGCCGACCCGCTGCTGGCGTGCGTGCTCGTCGGCCTCGGGATCACCTCGCTGTCGTGTGCCGCGTCGGCGGTCGCCGGGGTGGGTGCCCGGCTGGCGACGGTCGACCTCGACACCTGCCGCCGGGCCGCCGAGGCCGCCCTCGCGCAGGACGACCCGGCAGCGGCGCGGGCCGCCGTCCGGGAGGTCATCGCGGCCGACGCGTGACCACTCTCACCCGTCTGGGTGAGGGAAACACGGCTCAGCTTAAGGTTTGCCTGCGATTCGTCGGAATACAGTGGTGTCTGCCTGCATTATCAAGGGTGTAGGCGAACAACCTCGATGAAAGGCACAACGATGAGCTCCGTGACGTCCAACTGGCGCCAGCGTCGGCAGGCCGCGCGTACCCGGCGGGCGATCGACCGCGCCGTCTCGCGCAGCGGCAGCCCCGCCATGCGCGACGAGCTGCTGACGATGGCGAACAGCACCCAGCTGTTCCGCTGAGTCGCCGCCGCCCCGGGCGGCGAGATGCCACGACCCCGACCTCCGTCCGGAGGCCGGGGTCGTCTGCATCTCCGGGGGTCGCCTGGCGGGCGACGGCCCAGGACACCGGCTTCGCAGTGCTGTCATGCTGTCGCTGTGCGTGTCCATGTTCCGGATCCATGGAGACCTCCTCCGATCCCAGATACCCCCATGGGGTACATGCGCGCTGTCGGACTCCTGGCGGCCTGCCGCAAGGGGCACCGTCCTGAACCCGCCCTCGAGGCCGTTCCGAACGGAGGCAAGAGGGCGTCCCCCGAAGGGGGGAGCCCGATCAGGTTCGACCGCATTTCTGCCGTTCATAACGACGTGCACCACGCAGGGACGTCGACCGCCTCCGGGCCGTCCGCCGCACGGCGGACCCCCGGTGCGACCTCGGCGTACCCGCTGACCGGGTGTCGGCGATGACCGGCACCTCCCTGGGCGAGGCCCGCGAGACCTCCGGCGCGACCACCGGTGGCCTGCTGCGCTACGTCCGCGCCGTCGCCGGCGACGACGCCGTCGGGCGGGTCCTCGAGCGCTCCGGGCTGCCGTACACCGCCGAGCAGCTCGACGACCAGGCCATCTGGTGGAGCTACGACACCCGCATCCGGCTGTTCGAGGCCGCGACCGACGTCGTCGGCGATCCCCGGCTGATGTTCCACGTCGGCGCCGCAGCCCTCCAGAGCGGCCTGGCGCACTCGATCGTCATCCTTCTCCGCGCCATGGGCACGCCGCGTCAGGTGTTCCGGCAGCTGCCGCGCGCCGTCGCCAAGTTCAGCACCACCTCGACGATGGAGATCGTCGAGTCCGGGGCCACCTCGGCCACCATCCGCTTCACCCTGCACCCGGGGTTCGAGCACTCCCGGCTGGACTGCATCTACGCGCAGGGGCTGCTCACCACGGTGCCCACGGTCTTCGGCCTGCCTGCCGCGGAGATCGAGCACGACGAGTGCGAGTCCGACGGCGCCCCGTCCTGTGTCTACCGGCTGACCTGGGACCGGCGCAGCCGGCTGCCCGGCCGGCGCCGCAACGGCCGCGCCACGGACCTGGAACTGACGGCGCTGCGCGCGCAGCTGCGCACCCTGCAGTCCGCGTCCACGGAGCTCGTGGGCAGCGACGACGTCGACACCGCGCTCGAGCGCATCGTCGCCCGCGCGGCCGAGGCCGTCATCGCGCCCGCGTACCTGCTCGCCGTCGAGCGACCGGGCGGTGGCGCACCACTCGTGCACAGCGCGGGCCTGTCCGCCGACGAGGTCCCGGCGCTCGCCGCCGCCCTGCTCGCGGGGGAGGATCTCGGCGACCACGCGGTCACCGTGGAGATCGCCTCCGCGCGCCGGTCGCACGGCCGGCTCGCCGCGATCTACCCGACCAGCGACGGGGTCATGGGCGACGAGGCGACGCTGCTGGCGGCCTACGCCGGGCACGCCGCTGCCGCACTGGACCTGATCATCGCGCTGGAAGGTGCCCGCCAGGAGGCCGAGCGCGCGGGGGCGCTGCTCTCCCTGGCCCACGAGCTGTCCGCAGCGACGGACTCCGCGGCGGTCACCGCCGTGGTCAGCGAGGCGCTGCCGCGCATCGTCGGCTGCACCAGCGCCGGGATCCTGATGTGGGACGCGGCCAGCGGATCGCTGCAGTCGCACTCGTCGGTGGGGCTCACCGACGAGGGCGCCGAGCTCCTCCAGACGACGATGCTGCGGGCCGAGGACGTGCCCGAGCTCGTCGGCATGCTCACCGACCGGGAACCCCGGATCATCAAGAGCGCGACGAGCAGCCCCGCGTTGCAGGCGCTGCTGCGAGGGGTGGGCACCGAGGACGTCGTGGCCGTTCCCCTGCTGGCCGACACGACCTTCCTGGGTGTCGCGACCGCCGGCTGGGCCGCCGGTGAGGCTCCGGAGACGCTCGACGGCGACGTCGTCGCCCGGCTGCGCGGCGTCGGCGACCAGGCCACCACGGCCCTGCAGAAGGCCCGCCTGCTGGCCACCGTCCGGCACCAGGCCACCCACGACGCGCTCACCGGGCTGCCCAACCGGACACTGTTCCTGGAACGGCTGGAGTCGGCGCTGTCCGACGCCGCCGAGGGGGCGCATCTCGGTGTCCTGTTCTGCGACCTCGACCGCTTCAAGCAGGTCAACGACACCCTCGGGCATGCCGCGGGCGACGAGCTGCTGCGTCAGGTGTCCGCCCGGCTCCGCGCGACGGTCCGTCCCGACGACACGGTCGGCCGGCTCAGCGGCGACGAGTTCGCGATCATCCTGCCCGGCCTGATCGACCCCGACGACGCACGCCGCCTCGCCAACCGGGTCTCAGGCTGCTTCGCCGAGTCCTTCCGACTCGACGGCACCGCCGTCACGGTCGGCACCAGTGTCGGCGTCGCGGTGCACGACCCCGCGACCGGCCGGACCGCCGAGCAGCTGCTGCGCGAGGCGGATGCGGCGATGTACCGCCACAAGGAAGTCGGCCGCCGCGCCGTCCGGACGGACGTCTAGGTCAGCTCGTCAGCTGCGCCTTCAGCGCGGCCCGCTCGTCGGCCCCGAAGCCGTGCGTCTCCAGCCAGCCCACCGGCCCGCCGAACCGCTCGTCGAGCAGGGTGAGCACGCGGTCCATCGTCTCGGCCCGCGGCGTGTGGCTGGCGACGTCGCGCTGCCCCATGTCCTCGGCGTAGGTCGGCGACGCCGCGAGCTTGGCGACGAGCGCGTCGATCACCTCAGCGGTCATCGCGTAGTCGGCCACGATCTCCTCGTGCGGGACCCCCGCAACCGCCAGGGCGAGCGCGACGACCACGCCGGTGCGGTCCTTCCCCGCCGCGCAGTGCACGACCGAGGCGCCCGACTCCACGGCGGTCAGGGCACGCAGCGCCCCGACGACGTGGTCGCCCCGGTCGGCGAGGTACCCGAGGTAGGAGCGGACGGCGGGCGGCTCGGCCTGGTCGTGGGCGGCGGTCTGGCGGGGGAGGAGCGACTCCACCCAGCCCGAGGGCAGGTCGCCCATCGGGTCGTCCTCCTCCACCGCGAAGACATCGGTGTAGTGCCCGCGCTCGGGTATCAGGCTGAAGTGCCGGTGGGTGATCTCCGGGACGTCGCGCAGCGGTCCGCGGCCCTCGAGCAGGATCTCGGCGGTCGTGCGGAGGTCGATCACCTCACGGAGGTTCAACTCCCCGACCAGCCGCCGGACGTCGTGCTCGCTGAGGGTCTGCAGGTTGTCGCTGCGCAGGATCCGCCCCGCGACCGTCTCTCCGCCGTCCGTCGTCGGCAGCCCGCCGAGGTCGCGCATGTTGGTCGTTCCGTCGAGCCGCACCCAGCGGCCGGTCCGCGTCGAGGTCACCCGACGACGGTACGTCCCGGGGCCGACAGCGCGTCGCACACGTCGATCAGCCGGGCCCGGAGGACGGCGCCGCGTTCGGCGAACCCGCGCTGCGCCGTGACGTACTCCGCCTTGCCCTCCGGCGTCTCGATCGCGACCGGCTCGTACCCGTGCGCGCTCAGGTCGTAGGGCGAGGCCCGCATGTCCAGCTCCCGGATCTCGACCGCCAGCTCGAAGCAGTCGGCGACCAGCTCGCCCGGAGTCGCGGGACTCAGCTTGTAGGCCCACTTGTAGAGGTCCATGCCGGCGTGCAGGCAGCCCGGCTGCTCCAGCTCCGGCTGGGTCTCCCGCGTCGGCTGCAGACGATTGCGTCCGACGGCCGGCGGCGTGAAGAACCGGAAGGCGTCGAAGTGCGTGCACCGGATCGGGTGGGCCTCGACGACGGCGTCCGTGCCCTCGGCCCCGAGCCGGAGCGGAACGGGGTGCCGGGTCTCCCGGTCGCGGTAGACCATCGCCCACTCGTGCAGGCCGAAGCAGCCGCTGAACGCCGGCCGCGACGCGGTGGCGGCAAGCAGCCCGCGGACGAAGCGGACGGTGTCGCCCCGGTCGGCCAGGAACGCGGCGCCGTCCAGCGACACCGCGCCGTCGGCTGCGGTGGCGTACCAGCGCCAGGCGGCGTGCGGGGCGTTCCCGGCCAGGGCCACTCCCGGGCCCGGGTGCCAGCGGCGCAGCCGCCCCGGCGTCTCCGAGTAATAGGTCCACAGGAAGTCGAGGACCGGATGGGTCTCCCCTCGACGGCGGCGTTCCCGGTGCGGCGCCGTCCACCGGTCGATGCGCGCCTCGTGGGCCGCCGCCTGCGCGCGCCACTCGTCCGCCGTGAGGACGGTCGGAGCGGTCAGGGCGGTGGGCACCGGCCCAGGCTAAAGGCGGCTACTGGCGGACGGCGCCGGTGAGCCGGTGCAACCGCAGCGCGAGCTGCACCTCCAGGGCCCGTTCGGGCGAAGACCACTCCTTGCCGATCAGCCGGCCCACGCGCTCCAGGCGCTGGGTGACCGTGTTGACGTGCACCTGCAGCGCCTCGGCGGCCCGGGCGGGGGAGGAGCCCGCGTCGAAGAAGGCCTGCAGGGTCGCGACCAGCTCGGTGCCCCGCTTGGCGTCGTACTCCAGCACCGGCGCCAGCGTGCCCTCGACGAATCCGCGGACGTCGCGGCCGTCGCCGACGAGCAGGCCGAAGAAGCCGAGCTCGTCGGCGCTCCCCGACCCGCCCGTCCGGCCGAGGGCGACCAGCGTGGCGGCGCAGCGGGCCGCCTCCGCGTGGGCCGCCCCCACCGCCCCGGGACCGCTCGCCGGTCCGGCTCCGCCGGCGGTCACCGGTCCCACGCCCGCGCCGGTCAGCTCGCGGCACACCGAGGCCGCCGCGTCCCCGGGCGCCACGTCCGGCAGGCAGAGCACGACCGAGCCGTCGTGCGTGCCGGCCAGTCCGCCCCGCGTCGCGGCCAGGTGGGTCGCGGCGGCCAGCGCCCGAGATC
>NZ_SPQK01000017.1 GCF_004570875.1 Blastococcus sp. CT_GayMR16
CGCGGCGGCCAGCGCCCGCGCCCGGCACCGCTCCTCGACGCGCGCCACGACCACCGCGTGCGGGCGATCGAGGTCGGCCCCCAGCCGGCGGGCCCGCTCCCGCAGGCCGTCGGGGTCCCGGACCGTCGGGCCGAGCAGCTCCTCGAGCAGCTCCCCCCGGACCCGGTTCTCCGCCTCGCCCGCCGTCCGGCGGATCAGCAGCAGGAGCGCGGTCACCAGCGCCGCACGCTCGAGGATGCGCTGGTCGGCGTCGGACAGCTCGTCGTCCCGGTGGAGCACCAGACCGCCGAGCAGCTCGCTGTCGACGGTGACGGCCGCCGTCCACCAGCTGCCGTCCCGGACGGTGCGGCCGGTCGCGCGGGAGCGGGTCAGGCCGCCGGCCGGGTCCGGTGGCAGCCCGGCGTCCCCGGGGGTGTCGGCCGGTGTTCCCCGGCCCTCCTCGTCCAGCACGGTGATGGTGCCGCCCAGCGCCTCGGTGACGGCCGCCGCGACGTCCTCCACCCCGCCACCCCGGAGGACGACGTCGATGAACCGGTCGTGCGCCCCCGCGGCCCGCTCCACCGACGCGGTGTGGGCGCGCAGCTCCCGGCTCGCGGCCGACAGCTCGTCCAGCGCGGCCCGGGTCTCCTCGAGCAGGCGGGCGTTGTCCAGCGCGATCGCCGCGTGCGCCGCGAGGGAGCCCAGCAGCGACACCTGCGCCCGGTCGAAGGTCCGCTCGGTGCGGTCGGCGGCGAAGAGGACCCCGATCACCTGGGACCCCCGGATCAGCG
Source organism: Blastococcus sp. CT_GayMR16 (assembly GCF_004570875.1). Classification (GTDB taxonomy): domain Bacteria; phylum Actinomycetota; class Actinomycetes; order Mycobacteriales; family Geodermatophilaceae; genus Blastococcus_B. The sequence goes on from NZ_SPQK01000017.1 coordinate 771, forward strand.
GCACGCCCAGGATGGCGACGAGCCCCTCGTCGCGGACGCCGTCGTTGATCTCGTTGGTGTGCCGGAAGCGGGCGTCCTTGAAGTAGCTGGCCGTGGCGTACGGCGCGGCGGTCTGGGCGACCAGGCCCCCCAGGCCGGCCCCCATCGGCAGCCGGAGCGCTTGGAAGCGGGCGGAGACCGAGCCGTCGGTCACGCGCATGTAGGTGTCGCGCCGGGCCAGGTCGTTGAGGGTCAGGTACGAGACGTCGGTGCCGAGCAGCTGCCGGGCGCGACGCACGATCGCGCTGAGCACGGAGTCGACCCCGCGCAGGGCGGCGAGGTCGCTGGCGGTGTCGAAGAGCGCCGACAGCTCCGACTCGCGACGGCGGCGCGCGGCGAAGGCCCCCCGCACCTCCAGGGCGAGGAACTTGACGCGCTCGAGCTCGGCCAGCTCGTCGCCGTCCGCGCCGGCGGCCCGGGCGCGGACCAGCGGCCGCTCGTACTCGATGGCCGCGGCGCCATCCAGGAGCAGCTCGAAGAACTCGATGGCCGACATGGCGAGCATTCTCGTCGGCCCCCTGCCAGGTTCCGCCGCGAGCCTGCGAGCGGTGGGGGGCAGGGGGTCCTTCATCAGTGCGCGCTCCAACCGCCGTCCATCACCAGGGACGTGCCGGTGATGGACGCCGCGGCGGGGGAGCAGAGGTAGGCCACCGCCCCGGCGACCTCCGCCGGCTCGATGAGCCGTTTCACCGCGGCCGGGGCGAGCATCACCTGCTCGACGACCTGGTCCTCCGACAGCCCGTGGGCCTTGGCCTGGTCGGCGATCTGTCCCTCGACCAGGGGTGTCCGCACGTAGGCCGGGTTGACGCAGTTGGAGGTGACGCCGTGCTCGGCGCCCTCGAGCGCGATCACCTTCGAGAGCCCCTCCAGGCCGTGCTTGGCGGTGACGTAGGCGGACTTGAACGGCGAGGCGCGCAGGCCGTGGATCGAGCTGATGTTCACGACGCGGCCCCAGCCCCGTTCGTACATGTGGGGGAGCGCGCCCCGGACGAGCCGGAACGGGGCCTCGAGCATCAGCCGGAGGATGTAGGAGAAGCGGTCGACCGGGAACTCGTGCAGGGGCGCCACGTGCTGGAGCCCGGCGTTGTTGACCAGGATGTCGACGGCGAGGTCCAGCCCGTCGACGGCGGTCAGGTCGGAGAGGTCCACGGCGACCGCCGTGCCGCCGACCTGGGCGGCCGCGCTCTTCGCCGCCTCGGCGTCACGATCGACCACCACGACGTCGGCGCCCTCGTCGGCCAGGCGCACGGCGCAGGCCAGACCGATGCCCGACGCCCCGCCGGTGATGAGCGCACGTCGTCCGAGCAGCGGTCCGGTAGCGGGCATGAGGGGGACGGTAGACGGCGACCGTGACGAGCCACACGGATGTCACCCACACAGTCGAGGGTCGGTGTGTGGCGCCGAGACACATCTGATTCCACGTCGGGGCATGGGGCGATGCCACATGACTGCCGTCACGACCGCAGGCCCGTCGGTGCCCGGCGGGCGTCCGGTCGGCTGAGAGACTCGGCCCCCGACGACGAGCCAGCGGAGGTTCTCCCATGCGCGTGCCCGACCCCGACCGGCGGAACCTGCTGGAGGGCCAGGTCGCCCTGGTCACCGGCGGTGGCGGCAGCCTCGGGCGGGCCACGGCGAGGCTGTTCCTCAAGGAGGGCGCCCGCGTCGTGCTGGTCGACCGCAACGCCGACTCGCTGAGGACGGCGCAGTCCTCGCTGGACGACGTCAACGTCTGGGCCATCACCGGTGACGCCAGCGCGGAGGCCGATGTGGCCGCCGCGATGGACAGCGTGATCGACCGGCACGGCCGGCTCGACGTCGTCGTGGCGAACGCGGGAACCCCGGCGGCGGTCGCCCCGATCACCGAGTTCGACGTCGACGAGTTCGACCGCACGCTGGCGGTGCACGTGCGCGGCGTCTTCCTGGCCTGCAAGCACGGGCTGCGCGTCCTGAGCGACGGCGGCAGCGTGGTGATCGTGTCCAGCGTGGCCGGGGTGCGCGCGGACGCCGGGGTGAGCGCGTACGCCGCGGCCAAGCATGCCCAGGTGGGGCTGATGCGATCGGCGGCCAAGGAGGCCGCGGCCCGCGGCATCCGGGTCAACACGATCCACCCCGGGCCGGTGGCCAACGAGTTCCAGTCCGGGATCGAGACGGGGCTCAGCACCGTCCTGGGCACCGACGCCACCGCGTTCCTCGACCGGCAGATCCCGCTGGGCCGGCACGCGCGGCCGGAGGAGATCGCGCGGTCGGTGCTCTACCTGGCCTCGAGCCAGAGCAGCTTCACCACGGGCAGCACCCTCGTCGTCGACGGCGGGATGAGCACGTGATCAGCCCGGATCGTTGCCCGGGCGCACGACGCCGTCGTCGGCCTGGGCGTCCTCGTCGGTCGTGAGCGTCGCGCTGCCCTCGGGACCGTCGTCGGTCTGGTCCTCGCCGACCGGGCCGTCGGCGGTGTCGGGCGAGTCCTCGTAGCCGGTGCTCTCGGGCTCGGTCATGCGCGCTCCTCGTGGTCGGTCCGGCTGCCGTCTGGGAGCCCATGCCCGGCACCCGGGTGACGAAACAGCGACGGCCGCCGTCCCGGAGGGGACGACGGCCGTCAAGGGGGTCCGCTCAGAAGACGGCCTCGTCGATCTCCATCAGCGCGTTGTCGGTGTTCTCGACGATCGCCCGCTCCGAGGACAGGCGCGGCAGCACCTGGGTGGCGAAGAACCGCGTCGCGGCGAGCTTGCCCTCGTAGAAGAACCGGTCCTTCTCGCCGACCTCGCCGGACAGCGCGGCCAGGGCGACCTCGGACTGGCGGACCAGCAGCCAGGCGGTGATCAGGTCACCGGTGGCCAGCAGCAGCCGGCTGGTGTTCTGGGCGACCTTGTAGAGCGAGGTCATGTCCTCCTGCGCCGCCGTCAGGTGGCCGAACATCGCGGTGAGCATGCCCTGCACGTCGTTGAGCGCGGCGCCGAGGAGAGCGCGCTCCTCCTTGAGCCGGCCGTTGCCGATCTCGCCGTCCACCGTCGCCTTGATCTGCTCGGCCAGCCAGGTCAGTGCGACCCCGCCGTCCTTGACGATCTTCCGGAAGAAGAAGTCCTGACCCTGGATCGCCGTGGTGCCCTCGTAGAGGGTGTCGATCTTGGAGTCGCGGATGTACTGCTCGATCGGGTAGTCCTGCAGGTAGCCCGAGCCGCCGAGGGTCTGCAACGACTCCGCGGTCAGCAGCTGGGTGGCCCGCTCGGAGCCGAAACCCTTCACGATCGGCAGCAGCAGGTCGTTGACCCGCTCGGCCAGCTTCGCCTGCTCGCTGTGGCCCTCGCCCGCCGCCTCTGCCTCGATGACCTGGTCACGGAAGCTCGCGGTGTAGAGGTACAGCGCGCGCATGCCCTCGGCGTAGGCCTTCTGGATCATGAGCGAGCGGCGGACGTCCGGGTGGTGGGTGATGGTCACCCGCGGGGCGTCCTTCGTCGTGGCGGTGAGGTCCGCTCCCTGGATGCGGGTCTTCGCGTAGTCCAGAGCGACCTGGTAGCCGGCCGAGAGGGTCGCGATCGCCTTGGCCCCGACGAACATGCGCGCGTGCTCGATGACCTTGAACATCTGGGCGATGCCGTCGTGCACCTCGCCGACCAGCCAGCCCTGCGCGGGCACCGGTCCGTCGCCGAAGGTGAGCTCGCAGGTCGTGGAGACCTTCAGGCCCATCTTCTTCTCGACGTTGGTGACGTAGACGCCGTTGCGCTCGCCCAGGGCACCGGTCTCGGTGTCGACGTGGAACTTGGGGACGACGAACAGCGACAGCCCCTTCGTGCCGGCCTTCGCGCCCTCGGGGCGGGCCAGGACCAGGTGGATGATGTTGTCGCTGAGGTCGTGCTCGGCGGAGGTGATGAACCGCTTCACGCCGGTGATGTGCCACGAGCCGTCGGCCTGCTGCACGGCCTTGGTGGTGCCGGCGCCTACGTCGGAGCCGGCGTCGGGCTCGGTGAGCACCATCGTGGCGCCCCAGCCCTTCTCCAGCATGAGCCCGGCCAGCTTCTTCTGGTCGGGAGTGCCCAGCTCGTCCAGGACGGCGGCGAACGCCGCACCCGAGCCGTACATGAAGACGGCGGGGTTGGCGCCCAGCACCATCTCGAACGCGGCCCACGTCAGCGCGTGCGGGGCGCCGAATCCGCCCAGGTGCTCGGGGACGTCGAGCCGCCACCACTCGCCGTCGTTGATCGCCTTCATCGACTTCTTGAACGACTCGGGCAGCGTCACCGAGTGCGTGGCGGGGTCGAAGACCGGCGGGTTGCGGTCGGCGTCGGCGAAGGACGCGGCGATCGGCCCCTCGGCCAGCCGGCGGATCTCGGTCAGCACCCCGCGCGCGGTGTCGACGTCCATCTGCTCGAACGGTCCGGAGCCGAACCGGTCCTTGGTGTCGAGGAACTCGAACAGGTTGAACTCGAGGTCCCGCAGGTTGGCGGTGTAGTGCGTCATTGCGCTGGGCTCCCGTGCTCCGTGCTGGTGAGCGGCGGTTTCCTACTCACCAGTAACAAACGGTATTACTCACGGGTAGCAACGAGCAAGTGCTGCGGTGGTGACACGCCCGGAGGGGTTGATTTCGGGAAGCTCGCTACTCAGCGGCTCCTGCGCCGCCCCCGCGCGGCCAGCACGGCTCCCAGCAGTGCGGAGACCAGCCCGCCCAGGACCGCGGCGATGAGGAGCGCCAGGACCAGCGGCGCGTTCACGTCGGTGAAGACGAGGCTGATGTCGACGTTCTGGGTGTTGAAGACGACGAACAGCACCAGGACGACCGTCACGAAGATCAGCAGGGCGAGCGCCACCGTGCGGCCGATCGTCCGGCCGGTGTGGCGGGCGGGCTTCGCGGGACCGGTCTGCGCCGGGCCGGACGGCGGGCCGCCCGCGGAGGGGGCGGTCGTGCCGGCGGGCGCGGACGACGTGCTGGCGGGGAAACCGGCGGTGGGGTCGGAGCCGGGGACTCCGGCCGGGCGCTGTTCGGGAGTGGTCACGTCGCTGAGTGTGATCCGGTCCGGGGCCGTCCGCAGGGCGCGGCTGCACCCGGACCGGGAAAGTTGCCGTTCCGCAACGCTCGACCGACGTCAGTCGCGGTGCGCGTCGGGCTCGGTCTCCGCCGGCGGGTAGCTGGGGCCGGCGACGCCGTCGGGGCCGCCCTGCGACTCCTCGTCCCCCGGCGGCGCCACCTCGCTGCCGAGCGGGCCGGCTTCGCGATCGTCCTTCTCCTCGGGCATCGTCATGAGGCCGAGTGTGCGTCGAATGACGAGACGCCGCTCTGTCGGGGTCTCCCCGCGACGCAGGCCCCGGTGCGCTGGCTGTGGATCTTCGACTCTGTCCTCGAGTGCGGGTCAGTCCTCGAGTGCGGGTCCGGCCTCGTGGTGGGGGTGGCCCGTCGTCCGTTCCGACTGCTTCATGCGCGCCTCGAAGACGTGCCGGTCGCCGTCGGCCAGTTCCTCGCGCGCGCGGGCGTCGAAGTCCCGGAAGGCGGTCCAGTAGTTCGCGTCGAAGTCCTCGACGATCTGGAAGGTCCAGCGGTCGGCGATGACGTTGCGGCCCACCAGGTCGCGGTCGACGTCGTCGGCGAGCGCGGTGTGCCCGGCATTCCGCAGCAGCTCGACGGCGTCCTGGAGCACGCGGTCGGCCTTGCCGGTCAGCTGGTGGAAGCCGTACAGCAGGCCGCGGGCCTGCTCGACGGTCTCGAGGGCCTCGGAGAGCTTGCCGAGCCCCTCGACCGTGGTGTCGTCGAGCTCGGGACGGGTGCGGTCGTTCGTCACCGGCCCATCGTGCGGGGCCGGCGGGGTGAGCGCCTGGTCAGAGGCGGGCGGCGGAGAGGTTGATCAGACGCTCGGCGAGCTGGCGCCCGTGCGACGCGGGGCCGTCGGGACCGAGCAGACCGCCCGAGAGGTACATACCGTCGATGATCAGGTGGATCTGTGCGGCGAGGTCCTCACCGGCGCCGGGCACGATCTCGTCGGCGAGCCGCTCGAGCCGGCCGTAGAGCTCGAACTTGTAGTCGGCGGCCGCGCTGCGGGCCGGGTGCTGCGGGTCGTCGTACTCGCTGCTGACGTTGTTGAACGGGCAGCCGCGGAAGCCGGTGCGGGTCACGTCGCGCTCGACGGCGTCGACGACCGACAGCAGCGCGGCGCGCGGGTCGCCCTCGAGGCGGACCAACTCGGCGTCGATGAACGCCAGCACCGTGGCGGCCTTGCGGGAGAGGTAGGCCCCGACGAGGTCGTCCTTGCTCTTGAAGAGCCGGTAGACCGTCATCTTGCCGAGCCCGGTCTCGCGGACGAGCTCGTCCATGCCCACGCTGCGGGAGCTGCGGCCGGCGAAGAGCCGCTCCGCGGTGTCCAGCACGATCGCCTGACGCTCGGCACGACTCCGGCGCACCGGGGCCCCGGCGTCTGCGAGTGCGTTGTCTGCGGGGGCGAGGGACAGGGCAGCGGTCACGTCAGGGATGGTGCACCACACCGTGACGGATCAGTTCGCGGCACGCCGATGAATGTCGCTCTGTGTGACGAGAGGCGCCCGGGTTGTGCGGGACGCCGGGGAGCGGTGGGGCCGCTGTGGCAACGGAGAGTGACTTCCTTCAGTTGCGGCGCACGCGCCGCGGGTTGGCCAGCATGCGGGTGACGGTGGCGGTCGCCTGCTCGGGGGTGCGCGACTCCTCGGTCTGAGCCTCGGTGGAGTCGTCGGATACTCGGATCTCGTTCTGCATGTCCGCCATGTACACAGCCTGCCCTCGGCGGGCCGATCGGGAAACGCCCCGGACCGGTGATCCTCCCCGTTGGGGCTGAGAGATCGCTCACGTCCCCGCAGGTCAGTGCGGGTGGTGGGTGTCCAGGAGGGGCTCGGCGGGCCGGTTGCGGCGCCGTCCGACGACGGCCAGGACGACGACCCAGGCGAGTACGGCGAGTGACACGATGAAGAAGCTCGGCGGCAGATCCACCATCGCCGACAGCACCAGGCCGCCCCACACCGCGGCCAGCGCGAGCGCCACCGAGATCAGTGCGACCCGCCCCGGCCGGGCCGTGATCCGGAGCGCGGTCGCCGCCGGCGTCACCACCAGCGCGAAGAGCAGCAGGGTGCCGACCACCTGGACGGCCATCGTGATCGTCAGGGCCAGGAGGACGACGAACGCGAGCCCGAGCGCACGCACCGGCACACCGCGGGCCTCGGCGACGGCGGGGTCGACCGAGGCGAACACCAGGGGCCGGGCCAGGACGGCGAGCGTTCCCACCACCGCGGCGGTGAACGCGCCGTAGACCAGCAGCTGGTCGTCGGAGATCGCCAGCAGGTTGCCGAACAGCACCGACGTCGTCGTGCTCGCGTTCGCGCTGGCCAACGAGGCGAACAGGACCCCGAGCGCGGTGGCCAGGGCGAGGATCGTGCCGGTGGCCATCTCGCGGTCGGCCACCTTCCGGCCGAACAGCCCGATGAGCAGCCCGCCCCCGACGCAGAAGACGGCGAGGCCCAGGGTGACCGGTGCGCCGACCAGGATCGCGCCGGTCGCTCCCGGGAAGCCGATGTGGGCCAGCGCGTGCGCGGCGAAGGCGTTCTGCCGCGTGATGACGAAGTAGCCGAGCAGGCCCGCCGCGACCGCGACCAGCGAGCCCCCGATCAGGGCGTGCTGCATGAACGGGCTGCCCAGGATCTCCAGCCAGTTCGACTGGAACTGGACACCGGCGAGTGCACTCATCGCTGTGATCCAGGGGCGGGGTCCCGCCACGCGGCGCGGGTGAACAGGTCGCCCTGCGCGGTGCGGACGACGCCCACCGGGGTGCCGTAGAGGTGGGTGAGGAGCTCCTCCTGCACGACGTCGGTGATCGGGTCGTGGTGCGGATGCCCGTCGAGCAGGTAGATCGCCTCGGAGAGCACCGGCAGCAGGGGGTTCAGGTCGTGCGCCACCACCATGATCGTGACGTCGCGCTCGCGGTGCAGCTCACCGAGCAGCTGGACGATCTCCTGCTGGTTGCGCAGGTCCAGGTTGGCCAACGGCTCGTCGAGGAGCAGCAGCTCGGCGTCGTCGACGATGGCCTGGGCGATGGCGACCCGCTGCTGCTGGCCGCCCGAGAGCTCCGACATGCGGCTCTCGGCGTAGTCGTAGGCGCCCACCCGGCGCAGGGCCTCGTCCACCCGGGCGCGCTCGGCGGCCGAGGTGGGCCGCAGCCCGAACCGGCTCCCCGTCAGCCCCAGCGTGACCAGGTCGCGACAGCGGATGGCGTGCCCCAGGGCGGCGGTGTAGTTCTGCGGGACGTAGCCGATCCGGCGGTTGCCGCGGCGCGGCGGCGCGCCCAGGACGTCCACGCGGCCGCCTGCCACCGGGAGCAGGCCGAGGGCGAGCTGGAACAGGGTCGTCTTGCCGGCGCCGTTGGGACCGATCACGCCGACGACGGCGCCCGCGGCGACGCTGAACGTCCCCTCCGACCAGACCGTGCGGCCCCCGCGGACGACGCTCACGTCCACCATCTCCAGCGCGGCCGGACGGTCGCCACCGGTCGCGGGAAGCACCGTCACGGCGCCCCGGCGAGGGCGTCGGAGACGTCGGAGAACTGGGCGAGCTGCCACGCGATGAAGGAACCGCTCGCGTCGGGCGGCGATTCCGAGACCTCGACCACCGGCACCCCGGCGGCCTCGGCGGCGGCGCGCAGCTGCTCCGGCACGCTGCCGCTGGTCTGCGTGTTGTAGATCAGGACGTCGACGGAGCCGTCGGCCAGTGCCGACTCGAACGCGGCGAGATCACCGGGCGCCGGGTCGCTGTCGTTGCTCGAGGCGCGGCGGTACCCCTCCGGCGTCGCGTCGACCAGCCCGAGCGCCGCGGCCATCCGGTCGAACACCGGCTCGGTCGCGGCGTACGTGCGGCCGGAGACGCTCGAGCCGAGGGCGAGGACGGCGTCGAGGTAGGGGCGCAGGCCCGCCTGCCAGGCGGCGGCGCGCTCCTCGAAGAAGGGAGCGGCGTCGGGGGAGGCCCGGGTGAGCTCGTCGGCCAGGGCCGGGCCGATGGCGTGCACCGCCTCGGGCTCGTACCAGAGGTGCGGGTCGGCGCCGTCGGGAGCGTCGACGAGGTCCGCCACGTCCAGCACCGCGGGCGCGGGGTCCTGGGACTCCACGGCGTCCTCGGCCCAGGAGTCGTAGTCGGCGCCGTTGACGACGACCAGGTCGGCGTCGGAGAAGGCGGCGAGATCGGCCGTGCCGGGCTCGAAGTCGTGCGGGTCCACCGCGCCGGACGCCACGATCGTCGTGACGTTCGCGCAGTCACCCCCGATGGAGCGGACGACGTCGCTCCACTGGCCGACCGAGACCACGACGTCGACGACCTCGCCGGGGCACGCGTCGGCATTGCCGGTCGCGACCGTCGATCCGTCGTCGGATCCGCCGGAGCAGGCGGCGACAGCGAGAGTGGTGAGCGCGACCGCCGTGCGGACGGCGGTGGTGCGGGCGCGGGGCACGACGGCGGTTCTCCTCGTAACTGACAATGATTCCCACTACCAGTATGCCCGACGGGAGCGTCCCGCCGCACGGGGGTCAGGAAGGGCGTCAGCGGGAGCCGGCGACCAGCGGATCCCAGAGGTCCAGGGCGGCGGGATAGGACGCGTAGACGCTGAACCGGTCGATCACGCCGTCGAAGCGCCGCACCACCTCGGTCGGCACGTCCTGTGGCTCGGCGACGACGGCGAACGCGGCCAGGACCTCGTCGTCGACCAGGTCGCGCATCGCCGTCCACTTGTCCTCGCGGCGGCTGACCGACAGGGCGTGCAGTTCGTCGGCGAGGGACTCCCAGCCGTGCACCTCGAGCACCGGGCGGTAGGCAGGCGTACTGCCGTAGAACGCGATCGTCGCCTTCACCGCAAGGGCGGCCGCGGCCATCTCCTCGGCGTCCCGGCCGGTCACGACCATCCCGGGAAGCGTGACGGCGACCTGCTCCCGGGTCCGGCCGGCGGTGGCCAGGCCCTCCTCCAGCGCCGGGATCGTGCGCTCGCGCAGGTAGCGCTCGGTGGTGAACCCGTGCACCAGCAGACCGTCGCCGACCTCACCGGCCAGCCGCGTCATCGCCGGGCCGACCGCCGCGAGGTACACCGGCGGGGGGCCCCACTCGTGCGCGGCGGGGGCGAACATCGGCGTCATCAGGGTGTGCCGGTAGTGCTCGCCCTGGAAGCGCAGCGGGGTGCCATCCTGCCACGCGCTCCAGATGGCGTTCAGCGCGTCGACATACTCGCGCATCCGGGCGACCGGCGGGCTCCACGGCATCGAGAACCGCCGCTCGATGTGCGCTTTGATCTGCGTCCCCAGGCCGAGTACGAACCGGCCGCGGGTGTAGCGCTGGAGGTCGTAGGCGGTGGTGGCGAGGGTCATCGGGGAGCGGGCGAACGCGACCGCGATCGCCGTCCCCACCTGCAGCCGTTCGGTGGCCAGCCCGGCCGCCATCAGGGGAAGGAAGGGGTCGGAGTCGACCTCGGACGCCCACACCCCGGCGTAGCCGCGGGCCTCCAGGTCCCGGGCGGTGGCCGGGATGTCGTCGTTCCCGGTGGACAGCAGCGCGGCGTCGAGGAGCACGGCTGCCGAGCTTGCCCGACAGGGGACCCCCTGGCGAGGTCCGGACCGCCTTCCGTAGGTTCTGCGCCCAGTGGCCGGCAGCGTCGCCGGCCGGCAGGAGGTCGTCGTGGCGCAGCTGGCACCGCTGCTCGCCGACCTTCGGGCCGAGGGGGACGCACTGGACGGCGTCGTCGCCGCGCTCGAGGAGACGGCGTGGCTGGGCCAGACGCCGGCCGAGGGCTGGACCATCGCCCACCAGATCGCCCACCTCGCCTGGACCGACGAGCAGGCGCTCCTCGCCGCGACCGACCCCGAGGGGTTCACCCGTGCGATGACCGACGCCGCTCCCGGCCTGACCGCCGCCGTCGACGACGCCGCGGACACGGGCGCGACCGACGCGCCGGAGCGGTTGCTGGCGCGGTGGCGGGACGGGCGGGCGGCGCTGGCCGAGCGGTTGGCCGCCCTGCCCGCGGGCGCCCGGCTGCCGTGGTTCGGGCCGCCGATGAGCGCGGAGTCCATGGCGACGGCGCGGCTGATGGAGACGTGGGCGCACGGCCTCGACGTCACCGATGCGCTGCACCACCCGCCGTCGGTGTCCGGGCGGTTGCGGCACGTCGCGCACATCGGCGTCCGCACGCGCGATTTCGCCTTCCAGCAGAACGGGCTCCCGCCGCCGACCGACGAGTTCCGCGTGGAGCTGACCGCGCCGGACGGCGGCACCTGGACCTGGGGACCCGAGGACGCCGACCAGCGGGTCACCGGCCCGGCGCTGGACTTCTGCCTGCGGGTCACCCGCCGGCGGCACCGTGCCGACCTTGCTCTCGAGGCCACCGGCCCCGATGCCGACCGCTGGCTGGACCTCGCGCAGGCCTTCGCCGGGCCGCCCGGCGAGGAGCGCCCGCCCGCGGACGCCGGTACGTGAGCGGACCGCTGCGGATCGGCAACGCGTCGGGCTTCTACGGGGACCGGCGGTCGGCGGTCCGGGAGATGCTCGAGGACGGGCCGCTCGACGTCCTCACGGGTGACTACCTGGCCGAGCTGACCCTGCTGATCCTGGGCCGGGACCGGGCGAAGGACCCCTCCCGCGGGTACGCGCGCACCTTCCTGTCCCAGATGGAGGAGTGCCTCGGGCTGGCGCACGACCGGGGCGTCCGGATCGTGGTGAACGCCGGCGGGCTGAACCCGGCCGGCCTCGCGGACGCGCTGCGGGACCTGGCCGGCCGGCTGGGTCTGCCGAGCGCCGTGGCGCACGTGGAGGGCGACGACCTGCTGCCCCGCGCGGCGGATCTGGGGCTCGGGGCGCCGCTGACCGCGAACGCCTACCTCGGCGCGTTCGGGATCGCGGAATGCCTGCGTGCCGGGGCGGACGTCGTCGTCACCGGCCGGGTCACCGACGCCTCGCTGGTGGTCGGGCCGGGTATCGCGTACTTCGGCTGGGGCCGCGACGACCTGGACGCGCTGGCCGGTGCCGTGGCGGCCGGTCACGTGCTGGAGTGCGGTGCCCAGGCCACCGGCGGCAACCTCGCCTCCTTCGACGAGCACCCGCTCGAGCAGCTGCTGCACCCCGGCTTCCCGCTGGTCGAACTCGCCGCCGACGGCTCCTGCGTGATCACCAAGCACCCCGGCACCGGCGGCGTGGTCGACCGCGACACCGTCACCGCCCAGCTGCTCTACGAGATCGGCGGCCCGCGGTACGCCGGCCCCGACGTGGTCGCGCGGTTCGACACGATCCGGCTGGACGACGACGGTCGCGACCGGGTGCGGATCTCCGGGGTGCGCGGCGAGCTCCCGCCGCCGGAGGCGAAGGTCTGTCTCAACGCACTCGGCGGGCACCGCAACGAGGTGACGTTCGTGCTGACCGGCGACCGGATCGACGCGAAGGCAGCCTTCGCCCGTGCGCAGTTCGAGGCCGGCCTGCCCGTGCGGCCGGCCGAACTGGCCTGGTCGACGGTCGGGGTCGAGCGACCGGACGCCGGCACCGAGGCCGGCGCCAGCGTGCTCCTGCGCTGCTCGGCGCTGGACCCCTCGCCCGAGGTCGTCGGCCGCGCGTTCAGCGGGGCGGCTGTGGAGATGGCGCTGGCAAGCTATCCGGGCTTCCACCTCACCGCGCCGCCGGGCACCGGATCCCCGTTCGGCGTCTACACGGCCGCGTTCGTGCCGCAGGACGCTGTCCCGCACGTCGCCGTCCTGCCCGACGGCAGCCGCGTGGACATCGCCCCGTCCGTGCAGACCCATCCCCTCGAGGAGTTGTCTTCGGCACAGTCGTGCTCTGCTTCGCCAGGTAAGCAGAGCACGACCTTCGCCGGACCCACCCGCCGGGCGCCGCTCGGCGCCGTCGCCCGCGCCCGCAGCGGTGACAAGGGCGGGACGGCGAACATCGGACTGTGGGCGGGCACCGACGAGGCGGCTGCCTGGCTCGCGGCCACCCTCACGCCCGACCGCGTGCGCGAACTGCTGCCCGAGGCCGCGGCGCTGCCCGTCACAGTCCACGCGCTGCCGAACCTGCGGGCGGTCAACGTCGTCATCGACGGGCTGCTCGGCCGCGGTGTGGCGGCCAGCAGCCGGTTCGACCCCCAGGGCAAGGCGGTCGGTGAATGGCTGCGCGGCCGCACCCTCGACATCCCGGAGGCCTTGTTGTGACCGTGTTCCGCTCGGCGCTGGATCCGGCGTCGGCGCAGTTCGCCGCCAACCGCGAGGCGATGCTCGACGCCCTCGCGGCCCTGGACGCCGAGCACGCCAAGGCGCTCGCCGGCGGAGGGGAGAGGGCGGTCGCCCGGCACCGGACGCGCGGCAAGCTCCTGCCGCGCGAGCGGATCGAGCTGCTGCTCGACCCCGACAGCCCGTTCCTCGAGCTCTCCCCGCTGGCCGCCTGGGGCAGCGACTTCGCCGTCGGCGCCAGCGTGGTCACCGGCGTCGGCGTGATCGAGGACGTCGAGTGCGTCCTGGTCGCCAACGACCCCACCGTCCGCGGCGGCGCGAGCAACCCGTGGACGCTGAAGAAGACGCTGCGCGCGATGCAGATCGCCCGCGAGAACCGGCTGCCGCTGATCAACCTGGTCGAGTCCGGCGGCGCCGACCTGCCCACGCAGAAGGACATCTTCATTCCAGGCGGGCAGATCTTCCGCGACCTGACCCGGCTCTCGGCGGCGGGCATCCCGACGATCGCGCTGGTCTTCGGCAACTCGACTGCCGGCGGCGCGTACGTGCCCGGCATGAGCGACCACGTCGTGATGGTGGACGGGGGCGCGAAGGTCTTCCTCGGCGGGCCGCCGCTGGTGCGCATGGCCACCGGTGAGATCGCCGACGAGGAGGAGCTCGGCGGGGCCGCGATGCACGGCCGGGTCAGCGGACTCGCCGACCACGTGGCCCTGGACGAGGTCGACGCGCTGCGGATCGGACGGCGGATCGTCGCCCGGCTGGACTGGCGCAAGCGCGGCCCGGTCCCGGGCGCGTCCGTCGCCCTGCGCTACGACGAGGAGGAGCTGCTCGGCATCGTCGGCACCGACCTGTCGCGCCCGTTCGACCCACGCGAGGTGCTCGCCCGGGTGGTCGACGACTCGGACTTCGACGAGGTCAAGCGCCGCTACGGGCCGAGCCTGGTCACCGCCTGGGCACGGATCCACGGCCACCCGGTCGGCGTGCTCGCCAACGCGCAGGGCGTGCTGTTCAGCCAGGAGGCGCAGAAGGCCGCGCAGTTCATCGCGCTGGCCAACCAGAGCGACACCCCGCTGGTCTTCCTGCACAACACCACCGGCTACATGGTCGGCCGGGAGTACGAGCAGGGCGGGATCATCAAGCACGGCGCGATGATGATCAACGCCGTCGCCAACAGCCGGGTCCCGCACCTGTCGGTGCTGCTCGGGGCCTCCTACGGCGCCGGGCACTACGGGATGTGCGGCCGCGCCTTCGACCCCCGGTTCCTGTTCGCCTGGCCCTCGGCGAAGTCGGCGGTCATGGGGCCGGCGCAACTGGCGGGCGTGCTGTCGATCGTCGCCCGCGCCGCCGCCGAGGCCCGCGGGACGGCGTTCGACGAGGAGGGTGACGCCGCGCTCCGGGCTGCGGTCGAGGCCCAGATCGAGGCCGAGTCGCTGCCGCAGTTCCTGTCCGGCCGCGTCTACGACGACGGCGTCATCGACCCCCGCGACACCCGCACCGTGCTCGGCCTCTGCCTGTCGGCGATCGCCAACCGCGAGGTCGAGGGCGTGGGCGCAGGCAGAGGAGACGCCGGCTTCGGCGTCTTCCGGATGTGAGCGCCGTGATCTCCAGAGTGCTCGTGGCCAATCGGGGCGAGATCGCCCGGCGGGTCTTCCGCACCTGCCGCGACCTGGGCATCGGCACCGTGGCGGTCTACTCCGACGCGGACGCAGACAGCCCGCACCGCGCCGAGGCCGACCGCGCCGTGTGGCTGCCGGGCTCGGCGCCTGCCGACACCTATCTGCGGGCCGACCTGCTGATCGACGCCGCCCGCACCGCCGGCGCCGACGCCGTCCATCCGGGCTACGGGTTCCTGTCGGAGAACGCCGCGTTCGCGCAGGCGGTGATCGACGCCGGCCTCACCTGGATCGGGCCGCCGCCGGCCGCGATCGCCGCCATGGGCTCCAAGGTCGAGGCCAAGAAGCTCATGGCCGCCGCCGGAGTGCCGGTGCTGCCCGAGCTGGACCCGACCGCCGTCACCGAGGCCGACCTGCCGGTGCTGGTCAAGGCATCGGCGGGCGGCGGGGGCCGCGGCATGCGCGTCGTGCGGACCCTCGCCGACCTTCCGGCGGCGCTCACGACCGCCCGCGCCGAGGCCGCCTCGGCCTTCGGCGACCCGACCGTGTTCTGCGAGCCCTACGTCGAGGCGGGCCACCACCTCGAGGTGCAGGTGCTCGCCGACACCCACGGCACCGTGTGGTCCCTCGGCGAGCGGGAGTGCTCGCTGCAGCGCCGGCACCAGAAGGTGGTCGAGGAGACGCCGTCCCCCATGGTGGACGACGCCCTGCGCGCCGAACTGGCCGCCGCGGCGGTCGCGGCGGCGAAGGCGATCGACTACGTCGGCGCCGGCACCGTCGAGTTCCTGGCCCGCGACAACGGCACGTTCTGGTTCCTCGAGACCAACACCCGCCTCCAGGTCGAGCACCCCGTCACCGAGTGCGTCACCGGCCTGGACCTCGTCGCCGAGCAGCTGCGGATCGCCGCGGGGGAGCGGCTGCCGGCCACGCCCCCCGAGCCGCGGGGCGCGGCGATCGAGGCGCGGCTCTACGCGGAGGACCCGGCGCAGGGCTGGCGGCCCACCGGCGGCACGGTCCACCGGTTCGCCGTCCCCGGGGTGCAGGCGGAGTTCGACGTGCTCGCCCGGCCCGGCGTCCGGCTGGACGCCGGGATCGTCGACGGCACGCCCGTCGGCACGTCCTACGACCCGATGCTGGCCAAGGTGATCGCCTGGGCGCCGACCCGCGCGGAGGCGGCCGCCCGGCTCGCGGCGGCCCTGGCCGGCGCCAGGGTGCACGGCCCGACGACGAACCGCGACCTGCTGGTGCGCACCCTGCGCCACCCCGACTTCCTGAGCGGCCGCACCGACACCGGGTTCTTCGACCGGATCGGCCTGGACGTCCTCGCCGCCCCGCTGGCCGGTCCGGCCGAGACCGAGCTGGCCGTGCTCGCCGGTGCCCTCGCGAGCGCCGCGGCCCGGCGCCGTGCCGCCCGCGTGCTGGGCGAACTACCGGGCGGGTGGCGGAACGTCCCGTCACAGTTCGCACGAGCGGAGTTCGAGGTGGCCGGGAGGACTGTCGAGGTCGGCTACCGGCACACGCGTCAAGGCCTCCTGGTCGAAGGCCGCAGCGACGTCGTGCTGGTGTCCGCGACCGCCGACGAGGTGGTCCTGGAGGTCGCCGGTGTGGAGCACCGGCTGGACGTGACGATCGCCGGGAATGCCGTCGACGTCGACGGGGACGGCTGGGCGGTGTCGCTGACGGCGCTACCCCGGTTCCCGGACGCGACGACGGCGGTGGCGGAGGGCTCGCTGGTCGCGCCCATGCCCGGGACGGTCACCGCGGTCCATGTGGCCGTCGGCGACGAGGTGCGGGCGGGTCAGCCCCTGCTCGTGCTGGAGGCGATGAAGATGCAGCACCCCGTTGTGGCCGGGAGCGACGGCGTGGTGCGCTCCCTGGACGTCGTCCCGGGGGCACAGGTGGACGCGGGCGCGGTGCTCGCCGTGATCGAGGCAGGGGAACAGTGACGCTGGACTTCGACGAGGGCGACGAGCTGCGCGCGCTGCGGGCGGCGGTGGCCGAGCTCGGCGGCCGCTACGGGCAGACCTACTTCCTGGAGCAGGCTCGGTCCGGCGGCCGCACCGATGCGCTGTGGGCCGAGGTCGGCAAGGCGGGCTTCCTCGGCGTCAACCTGCCCGAGGAGTACGGCGGCGGGGGCGGCGGCATGGTGGAGCTCTCGATCGTCCTGGAGGAGCTCGGGGCGGCCGGCTGCCCCTTGCTGATGATGGTGGTGTCGCCCGCGATCTGCGGCACCGTGATCGGGAGGTTCGGCACCGCCGAGCAGAAGCAGCGCTGGCTGCCGTCGCTGGCCGACGGGTCGAAGACGATGGGCTTCGCGATCACGGAGCCCGACGCCGGATCGAACTCCCACGAGATCACCACCGTGGCCCGCCGGGACGGCGACGAGTGGGTGCTCCGCGGCCAGAAGGTGTGGATCAGCGGCGTCGACCAGGCCGATGCGCTGCTGGTCGTCGGGAAGATGGCCGACAGCGGGAAGGGCACGCTGCGGCCGGCGCTGTTCGTCGTCCCGACCGACGCCCCGGGGCTCACCGCCCACCGGATCCCGATGGAGATCATCAGCCCGGAGGGGCAGTTCCAGCTGTTCTTCGACGACGTCCGGCTGCCCGGCGACGCCCTGGTCGGGCACCCCGACCAGGGCATCGCGCAGCTGTTCGCGGGCCTCAACCCCGAGCGCGTGATGGCGGCCGCCTACTCCCTGGGGGTCGCGCGGCTCGCGATGCGCAAGGCCACCGAGTACGCCCGCACCCGTCAGGTCTGGGGCACCCCGATCGGCGCCCACCAGGGCCTGGCCCACCCGCTCGCGGCCTGCCAGATCGAGATCGAGCTGGCCCGGCTGATGACGCAGAAGGCCGCCTGGCTCATCGACTCCGGCGCCGATGCCGGAACCGCGGCCAACAGTGCCAAGTACGCCGCGGCCGAGGCCGCCGCGCACGCGGTCGACCAGGCGATCCAGACCCACGGCGGCAACGGGCTCTCCCAGGAGTACGGCGTCGCCGCTCTGCTGGCGATGTCCCGCGTCAGCCGAATCGCCCCCGTCAGCCGCGAGATGATCCTCAGCTTCGTCGCCCAGCACGACCTGCAGCTGCCCCGCTCCTACTGACCTGAGGACGACGATGTCCGCACCGCGCATCCACACGAGCGAGTTCCCACCGGTGGAGACCCCGACGACGCCGATCTGGCATACGGTGCTGGCCGGCGCCGCCGAGCGGGGGAACCACCCCGCGCTGATCGACGGCGTCAGCGGCCAGACGATCACCTACGCGCAGCTCGCGCAGATGGTCGACCGGATGGCGGCCGGCTTCGCCGAGATCGGGGTGAAGCCCGGCGACGTCGTCGCTCTGCACAGCCCGAACACCGTTCTCTACCCGGTCGTGTTCTACGCAGCCAGCCGGGCCGGCGCGACGGTCACGACGCTGTCGGCGCTGGCGACCGCCAAGGACATGGCCACGCAGCTCGACGACAGCAAGGCCACGATGGTGATCACCGTCGCCCCCCTGCTGCCGGTGGCGGTCGAGGCGGCCGGCGACCGGCCGGTCTGGACCTGCGACCAGGTCGAGGGGCACCGCAGCGTCCAGGAGCTGCTGGCCGCCACCGGGCCCGCGCCGGAGGTGCACGTCGACGCCGCCGAGGACGTCGCCGTGCTGCCCTACTCGTCGGGCACCACGAGCCTGCCCAAGGGCGTGATGCTGACCCACGCCAGCATCGGCGTGAACCTGGCGCAGATCGACGCGCTGCACACGATGGGCACCGAGGACCGGATCGTCGCCGTCCTCCCGTTCTTCCACATCTACGGCATGACCGTGCTGATGAACGTGGCGCTGCGGAAGGGCGCGACCGTGGTCGTGCTGCCGCGGTTCGACCTCGCCCAGTTCGTCGACGTGCTCGAGCAGCACCGGATCACCCGCGCCTACGTGGCTCCGCCGGTGGTCCTCGCCATGGCCAAGCACCCGGCCTTCGAGGGACGCGACTTCTCGGCGCTCACCTTCATCCTGTCCGCCGCCGCGCCGCTGGACGCAGAGCTCGGCGCGATCGCCGCCCGCCGGATGGGCGCGGAGCTCGGGCAGGCCTACGGGATGACCGAGCTCTCGCCGGGCACCCACCTGGTGCCCGACGGGACCGCTCACGAGGCGCCGGCGGGGACGATCGGCAAGCTCTTCCCCGCCACCGAGGCCCGGCTCGTGGACACCGAAACCGGCGAGGACGTCGGGTTCGGCGAGCCCGGCGAGATCTGGATCCGCGGGCCGCAGCGGATGAAGGGCTACTTCGGCCGCCAGGAGGAGACCGACACCCTCATCGACGCCGACGGCTGGCTGCACACCGGCGACATCGGCACGGTCGACGAGCACGGCTGGTGGCACGTCGTCGACCGGGTCAAGGAGCTGATCAAGTACAAGGGCTACCAGGTGGCGCCCGCCGAGCTGGAGGCCGTGCTGCTGGCCTCGCCCGACGTGACCGACGCCGCGGTGATCGGGGTCTACGACGAGCGGGGGGACGAGGTGCCGAAGGCGTTCGTCGTCCGGGCGCCGGGCAGCACCGCCACGGAGGACGACGTCATCGCCTTCGTCGCCGAGCGCAGCGCGCCCTACAAGCGGGTCCGGCTGGTGCAGTTCATCGACGCGGTGCCGAAGTCGGCCAGCGGGAAGATCCTGCGCCGCGAGCTGCGGGCGCAGGAGAAGGCCGGATCCGCCTAGGCGTCGCCGGTGTCCTCGCCCTCGGCCGGCTGTTCCGGATGCGGGGTGCGGCCGCCGGTCTCGTCGTCGCCGGGCTCGTCGCCCTCGGCGCTCTCGGTGCTGTGCGGCGTCCGTTCGGGCTCGGTCATGGCGGTCCTGTGCCCGGCGGTCCGCGGGGGAAACGCGGGTCAGGCGAGCGGGACGACGGCGGGCGTCCGCGGCAGCAGCGCCTGGACGTCGCCGTCGTCCGGCAGCGCGCCGCGGGCGCCCGGACCGGTGGTCGACAACGCTGCCGCGGTCACCGCGTACCGCACGGCCTCGGGGAGCTCCGCTCCGCGCGCGAGCGCCTGGGCCAGCGCGCCGCAGAAGCAGTCCCCGGCGCCCGTGGTGTCCACAGCGACCACCTCCGGCGGCGCCTGCAGCAGCGCGGGAGTGCCGTCGCGGCGCACCAGCAGCGCGCCGCGGGCGCCGAGGGTCACCACCACGACCGGGCCGACGATGCCGCGGGCAAGGGCGGCCAGCTCGGCAGGCGTCCGGGCGCCGGCGGCGGCGCCGGTCAGCTGCACCAACTCGTGCTCGTTGGGGACCAGCAGGTCGACCAGGCCCAGCAGCTCATCCGGCAGGAGGCAGGGAGGCGCGGGGGTGAGGACCACGGTTCCACCGGCCGCCGCCGCGGCGGCGTAGACGGTGTCCAGCGGCACCTCCAGCTGCAACAGCAGCACGGCCGCCCGGCGCACGGACTCGACGTCGGCGTCCTCGGGGGTCAGCTCCGCGTTCGCACCGGGGACGACGACGATCAGGTTCTCGCCGCTGCCGTCCTCCACCGGGATGGTCGCCGACCCGGTCGGGACCCCCGCGGTGCGCTGCACGCGGCTGACGTTCACCCGCGAGCCGGCGAGCGCGGCCAGCTGACGGTCGCCGGCGGGGTCCTCGCCGACCCGGCCGACCATGTGCACCCCGGGGCCCAGCTGCCCGGCGGCCGCGGCCTGGTTCGCGCCCTTCCCGCCCGGCGCCAGCTCCGCCGATCGGCCGATGACGGTCTCGCCGCGTCCGGGCAGCCGGCCGACCGCGACGAGCACGTCCTCGTTGAGGCTGCCGACGACGGTGACGGACACGGGCACGACCTCCGGGAGCACGAAGCGGGGAACAGCAGCGATCATGGTGCCGTGACCGCCGCCGCGCCCCGCAGAGTGGTCCCGGCGCCGTGACGGCGGCGAGGCGGCCGCGCAACGACCCGGCCCAGTACGACGAGCTGGTGGGCGAGTGGTGGCGGCCGGACGGGGAGTTCGCGGCGCTGCACTGGCTGGCCGCCTCGCGGGCGGAACACATCCCCCCGGCTCCGAGCCCCGACGCGGTGCTGGTCGACCTCGCCTGCGGCGGAGGCCTGATGGCCCCGCACGTCGAGCGGCTGGGCTACCGGCACGTGGGCGTCGACATCGGACGCGCCGGCCTGGAGCTCTGCCGCGCGCACGCGATGCTCCCGGTGCGGGCCTCGGTCCTGGCCGTGCCGCTGGCCGACGGATGCGCCGACGTGGTGGTGGCGGGGGAGATCCTGGAGCACGTCGAGGACGACGTCGGCGTCCTCGCCGAGTGCGCCCGCCTGCTGCGTCCGGGCGGAACGCTGGTGATCGACGCCCTGGCGGCCGGCCGGTTGTCGGTCCTGGTCAACGTGCATCTCCTCGAGCGACTGCCCGGAGGACCACCGCCCGGGCTGCACGACCCCGCGTTGTTCGTGGACCGGAAACGGCTACTCGCCGCCGCCGACCGGTTGGGCCTCGACCTCCGGCTGGTGGGCCTGCGTCCCTCGTTGCGGGAGGCGATCGCCTGGAGGTTCGGACGTCGACCGATGGTGCGGATGAAGCAGATCCGGTCGACGGCCGTCGTCTTCGCGGGTTACGGCCGGAAACGATGAGGCGGCGGACCGGTTGGGCGCCACGTACCGTCGGGGGCATGACGCCGAGCCCGCGCGCCCGCGAGACCCCCGGATGAGCAGCGCGGTCGTCACCGGCGCCGGCTCCGCACTCCCGGCCACGCTGGACCAGGACGCCGTCTGGGAAGGCTATTTCGCCCACCACTACGAGGGTGTGCGCGCGGCCCGCAGGATCTTCGCCGGGGCGGGCGTCCGCCGCCGCCACGCGGTCGCCAGCCCGCTGGACGAGGACCTCAGCGGCTGGGGCACCGGCGCCCGCATGGAGCGTTACGTCCAGGAGGCGCTGCCGCTGGGCAAGCAGGCGGTGGCCGGTGCGCTGGACGCCGCCGGGCTCGCACCGGGGGACGTCGGCCTGTTCGCCGTCGCCACCTGCACCGGGTACGCGACCCCGGGCCTCGACATCCGGCTGGCCAGCGACCTCGGGATGCCGGCCGGCCTGCAGCGGCTGCTGGTCGGCCACATGGGCTGCTACGCCGCCATCCCCGGCCTGGCCGCCGTCAGCGACTTCGTCGCCGCGCGGTCCCGCCCCGCGGTGCTGCTCTGCTGCGAGCTGACCAGCCTCCACGTGCAGCCCGCGCAGCCGGACCTGGAGCAGGTCGTCGCGCACGCGCTCTTCTCCGACGCCGCCGCGGCGGTCGTCGTGGAGCCGGGTGCCTCCCGCGGCCGGCGCATCGCCGGGATCGTCGCGCGCACCGACCCCTCGACCGCCGATCACATGACCTGGGACGTCACGGACCTCGGCTTCCGCATGGGGCTCTCGCCGCGGGTGCCCGACGTGCTCTCCCGGCACGTCGGCGGCGTCGTCGACGAGCTGCTCACCGAGGCGGGCCTGCGGGTCGAGGACGTCGCCGGCTGGGCGGTGCACCCCGGCGGCCCGCGCATCCTCGACGTCGTCCGCGACGAGCTGGGCCTCGCGGAGGACCAGATCGCTACCTCGCGGCGGGTGCTCGCCGAGCACGGCAACTGCTCGTCTGCGACGGTGCTGTTGGTGCTGCAGGAGATGGCCGACGTGGACGGTCCGGTCGTGGCGATGGCATTCGGCCCGGGCCTCACCCTCTACGCGGCCCTGCTGCTGCCCGCGTGACCGAAGCGGTTCCGGTGGGTCCCGGGAGCCCCTAGGCTCCGCACCCCTGGAGCCCCCGCGAGCCGGGAGGAGGCGGTGGCATGGACCCCGTCTCCCCGCCCGTGCGCGTGTTCCTCGTCGACGACCACGAGGTCGTCCGCCGCGGGGTGGCCGAGGTGCTCGAGGACGACCCCGGCATCACCGTCGCGGGGGAGGCCGGGTCGTGCGCCGAGGCGCTGGCCCGGGTGCCGGCCGTGCGGCCCGACGTCGTCGTCATCGACATGCGCCTGCCCGACGGGGACGGCGCGGAGCTCTGCCGCGGTCTGCGCGAGCGGGTGCCGGGGCTGCACTGCCTCGTGCTGACCAGCTACTCCGAGCAGGACGCGTTGGACGCCGCCGTCCGGGCGGGTGCGGCGGGCTTCCTGCTCAAGCAGGTCCGTGGGCCGGCCCTGGTGTCCGCGGTACGCACCGTGGCGGCAGGGGGCAGCCTGTTCGACGACCTGGCGCCGGCCGCGCCGCGCAGCCGGGGACCGGCCACCGCCGGCCGCGAGCGGCTGTCCACGCTCACCGACCAGGAACGTTCCGTGCTGCGGCTGATCGGCGAGGGGCTCACCAACCGGCAGATCGGCGAGCGGATGGGCCTGGCGGAGAAGACGGTGAAGAACTACACCAGCCATCTGCTGGCCAAGCTGGGTCTGGAGCGGCGGACCCAGGCCGCCATCCTCGCCACGCAGCTGCGGGACACCGCGACGGGCTGACCCGCTCAGGCCGCGGCAGGCCGCGGCACCGACCAGGCGACCTCGGTCCCGGAGTCGCCGCTGGAGATCGTCAGCCGGCCGCCGCGGCGTTCGGCGCGGTCGGCGAGATTGGTCAGGCCGCTGCGGACCGTGATCGGCGGCAGCCCGCGGCCGTCGTCGGTGACGACGACGGACACCGCGTCGGTGACCGTCACCGCCACCGTCAGGCGGGTCGCCCGGGCGTGCCGCACCACGTTCGTGACCAGCTCCCGGACCACCGCCACCACGTCGTTGACCAGATCGGGGAGAAGATCCTCCACCTCGTTGCGGATCCGCAGGTCCGGGCGCAGGTCGTGGGCCTCGGTCACCGACCGGACCACCTCACCGATCCGTCGCCGGACCGCCACCGGCGAGGCGTCCTCGGCCTCCTGGAGCTCGAAGATGGACGAGCGGATCCGGGAGATGGTGCCGTCGAGCTCGTCGACCCGTTCGCTGATGCGGGAGGCAACCTCCGGGCTGGTCTCCTCCAGGGAACGGCTGATCCGGTCCAGCGCCAGGCCGGTCGCGAAGATCCGCTGGACGACGTGGTCGTGCAGGTCGCGCGCGATGCGGTCCCGGTCGGTCTGCACCTGCAGCCGGCGCTCGCGCTGCTGGGCGCGCGCCAGCTCCAGGACGACGGAGGCCTGGGCGGCGAAGGCCGACAGCAGGTCGAGCTCGTCGGGGGAGAACGGTTCGCGTCCGGACGAGCGAAGCACGGCGAGCAGGCCTCTGCCGGGGGCGTTGCCCATCGGCGCGACCATGCCCGGGCCGAAGGCAGCGGTCAGCTCGACGACGACCGCCGCGCGCGTGCCCATGACAGGCATCGTGCTGATGTCCTCCATGAGCCGGGAGTCACCGGCCTCGTGGAGTGCGCCCAGGTACGTCCCGGTCAGCGGCAGCCGGACACCCTCGTAGTCGGCGGCCGCATGGCCGACGGCGCTCACGATGGTCATGGAGGAGTCGTCGTCCAGGCTCGGTGCGAGCACGCCGGCCATGTCGGCGTTCGTGAGCGTCGAGACCTGGAGGGACACGGCCCGGAGCACGTCGTCGGGGTCGGCGCCCGACAGCAGGGCCGTGGCCATCTCGGTGGCGGCCTGACCCCATCGCCTGCGGGCCTCGGCGCGCTCGGCCAGCCGGGCGTTCTCGATCGCCATGCCGGCGACCGCGGCGAGCGCCTGGGCCACCTCGACGTCGGCCGGGGTGAACGGGCCGCCGGTGCTCTTCTCGGTGAGGTAGAGGTTGCCGAAGACGGAGTCGCCCACCCGGACCGGGACGCCGAGGAAGGACCGCATCGGTGGGTGGCCCGGCGGAAAGCCGGAGGACGCCGGGTGCTCACCGAGGTCGTCGAGGCGCAGCGTCTCCGGCTCGGCCACCAGCAGGCCGAGGATCCCGTTCCCCGCGGGCGGCTGCCCGATCCGCTCGCGGTCCTCGGGACCCATGCCGACGATCACGAACCGGTCCAGCCGGCGGCCGTCCGGCGTCAGCACACCCATGGCGCCGTAGCCCGCGTTCACGTGCCGTACCGCCGCCTGCACGATGTCGTGAAGGGTGGCTTCCAGCTGGCTGCCGGAGGCCGCCGCCCGGAGGGCAGCGGTGAGCACCGGCGCGACGTTCACGTCGGTGGTCGGCGGATCGGCCAGGTGGTCGGGCGGGGGCACGGCCCGACGGTAGGTGGCCTGGCCGGGATCAGGAAGCGGTCCCGGGACGTGCGATCGGCGGGGAGCGGCGGCCGGTGGGCTGCGGTGGAGCTCAGGCGCCACGGGCGAGACGGCGAGGGGCGGCCGGACGCGCGACCGCCTGGCGCAGCAGGGTCTTGCCCCGCGCACCGACGACGACGAGGTCGGCACCGTGCGTGGCGGCCATCAGCGCCTCGAAGACCGGACGCTCGAGGACCGCGGTACGGGTGCGGCCGTGGACGCCGGTCTCGGCGATCGCACGGAGCACCTGGGCCTCGAGCCGGTTGTGCGCGGCGAGGTGGGCGCGGACCTGGACCCGCGCGGAGCCGTCGAGAGGATCGCCGTCCGGAGCCTGGAGCACGCTCACCGCGACGACGGTCGCCTCCCGGCGCGCGGCCTCGCGCAGCGCCCACACGAGGGCGCCGTGGCCGGCAACCGAGCCGTCCACCTCGACGACGAGCCACGGGTTCTGCCGGCGGGGGAGGAGCGGGGGGAGGCGGAGGGGTTCGACGCCCGGGCTCTGACCCCGTCCGGACGCCGTCGGCCCAGCCGACTGCGGCTCCGTTCCCGGTGCCGAGTCCGGCTCCCAGGACGGTCGGGTGTCGCTCATGAACTTGATCGTTGCGGCACTCTCGGCAGTCCGGCAGGGACCAAGGGCCCGACGGCCGATACGGGAAGCGTACCGACATCGTTTCGCGTGGCTCGGGCTGCGTGTCCACACCCACAGTGACTTCCCAGGCGCTTCCGGGTGACCGCACAGCGCACCGCAGCGCGCCCGGACGTGCGCGAACCGCACAGTCGCAGCGAATCGACGGCTGCGTGGCGATGCTGACGGCCCGCGCCGGCGCCCGAGCGTCACGTTCGCCCGCACGGCTCGTTGACGTCGCGTGCCCGAGCTCTCGAGCTGCGGCGGAGGTGCTCGGAGCCTGAGGGTCGGGGTGTTCCGGATTCGCTCGTGCCCTGGTGAGGAGCGTGGAGCGGGTGACGAGAATCGAACTCGCACTGTCAGCTTGGGAAGCTGATGTTCTACCATTGAACTACACCCGCGAACGCCCGCCAGACTACCTGGCGGCCCTTCCGCAGCGGCCATAGACCCCTCCTCGCAGCACTCCGCTGGACATGGCTGCGCCCCGTCCGCACTGGGGAAGTCGGACGGGGCGCAGCGGTACGGAGGGGTCCCTAGATCGCGACCCCGCTGCAGGACGCCGAGCAGTCCATCGACCAGATGGAGCCCAGTGCGGCGAACTTCGTCGTCCGCACGAGCCGCTCCCCGCCCGGCCCGGTGGCGACGACCGGACCCGCGGAGCCGCCGGAGCCGCCGGAGCCGCCGGAGCCGCCGGAGCCCGAGCCGCCGGAACCGGATCCACCCGTGCCCGAACCGCCGGAGCCGGACCCGCCGGTCCCGGTGTCCGAGCCGCCGGATCCGCCCGCGCCGGTGCCGGTGCCGGTGCCCGTGTCGGGGGTGCCGGTACCGGGCGTGCCGGTTCCGGCGCCGTCGACGTAGGTGAGGGCTGCCGTGAGCACGTCCGTGGTGCCATCCGTGGCGAAGACGTGCACGTCGTAGGCGCCGGCCGTCCGGGCCGGAGCCCGGAAGACCACGCTGGTGGCCGAGGACGAGATCACGACCGCCGACGCCGAGTCCCCGACGCGGACCCGCGGGCTCGTGGGCAGCGCCGATCCGGTGATGGTCACGAGCGTGCCGCCGGCGATGTCCACCGTAGCGGGGCTCATCGAGGTGATCCCGAACGGACCGGAGCCGGGGAACGTCGCACTTCCGCCGACCTCCGGCGCCGGTGCGCCACCACTCCCGGATCCACCGGACCCTGAGCCGCCCGAGCCTGAGCCGCCCGAGCCTGAGCCGCCAGAGCCGCCAGAGCCGCCGGTGCCCGTGTCAGGCGTGCCGGTGCCGGTGCCCGGCGTGCCGGTGCCCGGAGTGCCCGTGCCCGGGGTTCCGGTGCCGGGGTCGGTCGTATCCGGCGTCGTGCCGGAACCGTTCCCGGTGCCGCCCGACCCAGATCCGCCCGACCCGGAGCCGCCACCGCTTCCCGTGCCGGGAGTGCCCGTGCCGGGGGTGCCGGTGCCAGGGGTGCCGGTGCCCGGCGTGCCCGTGTCAGGTGTGCCGGTGCCCGTCGCGCCCGTACCCGGAATACCGGTACCCGAGCCGCCGGTCCCGGGGGTGCCCGTGCCCGGGGTCCCGGAGCCAGGCGTGCCCGTACCGGGGGTGCCCGTGCCCGGGGTGCCTGAGCCGCCGGGCGTCGTCACAGCAGTGCCGACGAGCAGCGGCGCGGCGTAGGTCCGCCCGAGCACGGTCCCGTCCCGGTAGAGCTGCACGGTCAGTACGTAGCGGCCGTCGCCGAGCTCCATGGACGGCGAGAGCGCCAGGTCGTCGAGCGTGTCGGCCGCGCCCAGGGCGAAGACCGCCTCACCCGAGTCGTCGGTGGTCAGCGTGGTGCCGCCCAGCGACAGCTCCTTGTCAGCGACCGCCCAGACCTCACCGTCCTGCTCCATGCCGAGGCCCACCGACAAGGAGTAGTCGCCGCTCACGTCGTCGCCGGTGGCGGTGACGCCGGGCTCGACGACGCCGGCCGGCGCCGTCATCGACGTGAACGTGTAGCGCACGGCGCCGAGCGCGCCGTCGGCCAACGCACCGATCGACAGCCGTCCACCGGTCACCGACTTGCCGGCGAGGGCGGGCACGGGGTCGACGTCGTCCAGCAGTGCCTGCCGGAGCTGGGCGAACGTCGCGTCCGGCCAGGCGGCCCGGTAGAGCGCGTAGGCGGCCGCGACCTGGGGCGCGGCGATCGACGTGCCCGAGACCAGCCGGAAGTCGCCGTCGTTCCAGGTCGTGAAGACCAGGTCACCCGGGGCGAAGAGGTCCACGGCCGTGGCGCCGTAGGCCGAGCTCGAGCTGATCCCGTCGCCGGCGGTCGAGTTGCCGACCGTCACGACGTTGGGCTCGGTCAGGCTGGCCGGGTACAGCAGCGAGCTGTCGCGGTTCCCGCTGTCGTTGCCGGCAGCGGCGACGACGATCACGTCGTGGGCCGCGGCGTAGGCGATCGCTGACCGCAGGTTGTCCAGGGCCCAGCCGGAGGTGGGCCCGCCCCAGGAGGCGTTGATGACGTCCGCGCCGTGGTCGACGGCGTAGCGGATCGCCTCGGCGCCCAGGGTGACGTCGACCGAGGAACCGCTGCCGATGACCAGCGGCATGATCGTGACGTCGGGGGCCACGCCGGCGGTGCCCAGGCCGTTGCCGACCCGCCCGCCGATGACGCCCGAGACGCTGGTGCCGTGCGAGCCGTAGCTGCCGTTGTCGACGTCGGCGGAGTTCGTCGTGAAGTTCCAGCCGTGACAGTCGCCGGCCTTGCCGTTGCCGTCGGTGTCGGCCGCCCCACAGGACTCGGCGGGGTTGTTCCACAGCGCGCCGGCGAGCTCGGCGTGATCGGAGTCGTACCCGGTGTCGACGACGGCGACGATCCGGCCGTTGCCCGTTCCGCCGTCCCAGCCCTCGGGGGCGTCGACGTCGGCGCCGGCCACGGCGGGCAAGTTGCGAGAGTTCGCGCCGGTGTTGTCCAGGTTGTAGCCGTATTGGGGGAAGTAGGGGTCGGTGACCGTGCCGAGCACCGGCACCGAGGGGGAGAACTCGGCGTCCGCGACGCCCGGGAGCACCTCGAGGTGCTGCGGGGCCATGCCCTTGGTGGCCACCAGGGCGCGGCCGTCGCTCAGTCGCTGCGCGCTGACGACGCCGTCCGTGGCCTCGAGGCCCGCAAGGAGGCCGGAGGCGTCGCCCGAAGCGGCGGTGAGCACGTAGCGGGTCAGGCCGTCGTCCGGCCCGAAGTCGGACGCGATCGCGACCGAGGGCAGGGCCCAGGCCGAGTACGCAGCTGCGCCCGCGTATCCCGCGGCCACGGCAGCGGCCAGGATCAACGCCTGGACCCGCTTGCTCTTCATCCATCGCCCCCCGGACGCGCGCCCCCGGACCGTCCGGAGCCGTCCGCCACCGGTGGCCGGCAGCGGACGTGCGTCTTCTCCGGTGATCAACGGCGTGCCGCGGCCGGGGGTTGAGAAGGTTCGCCCGGAGGAGTGACGGGGGCGATTCCCTAGACTCCGCGCCATGCTGCTGTCCGACCGCGACATCAAGGCCTCGATCGCCGAGGGCCGGCTCGGTCTCGAGCCCTACGACGCGGAGCTGGTGCAGCCCTCCAGCATCGACGTCCGGCTCGACCGGTTCTTCCGGGTGTTCAACAACTCCCGGTACACCCACATCGACCCGGCACTGCAGCAGGACGACCTGACGACCGAGGTCGAGCCGGACGGCGACGAACCGTTCGTGCTGCACCCGGGTGAGTTCGTCCTCGGGTCGACCCTTGAGGTGGTCAGCCTGCCGGACGACCTGGCAGCGAGGCTCGAGGGGAAGAGCAGTCTCGGGCGGCTCGGGCTGCTCACCCACTCCACCGCGGGGTTCGTCGACCCGGGGTTCTCCGGGCACATCACGCTGGAGCTGTCCAACGTCGCGAACCTGCCGATCACGCTCTGGCCGGGCATGAAGATCGGCCAGCTGTGCATGTTCCGGCTGACCAGCCCGTCGGAGCACCCGTACGGCTCGGCCGTCTACGGCTCCCGGTACCAGGACCAGCGCGGCCCCACGCCGTCGCGGTCCTACCGCAACTTCACCCGCGCGGAGACCCGTCGTCCGACCTGACCGGGGTCACCACCGGCGGTTCCGCGCCGGCCGCCTCGACGACGTGGGTCGGCGCCGCCCCCGCTGACCAGCCCGGGACGGAACGGTCCACCTCGTCGTCGACGTACCGGGGCCGGGTGACCACCCGGCCGAGGATCGTCAGGCCGACGACGCCGGCGAGCACCAGCACGAACATCCCGGTGTAGCCCCCGGTCACGCCGCGGAGCACCCCGACCAGGAGCGGGCCCGCGGCGGCCAGGAGGTAGCCCAGCCCCTGGACGACCGTGGCCAACGCGGCGGTCGTCTCCGCCGTCCGGGCGCGCAGCGGGATCAGGGTCAGCACCATCGGGAACGTGCCGAGTCCGAGCCCGAGCACGGCCATCCAGAGCCACGGCGCCGCCGTGGGCGCGACCCAGAGCCCGATCCAGCCGGCGGTGTAGCACCCCATGAAGGCGAGCAGCATCGGCCACTGGAGCCGGGGCCGGACGGTCAGGGTCGGGACGAGCATGCTGAACGGGATGCCGATGAGGGTGTTCAGGCCCAGCAGCAGGCCTGCGGTGGCCGCGCTCAGTCCGGCCTCGCGCAGGTACTGCGCCGACCAGCCGACGATGACGTAGGCCTGGGTCGCCTGGATCCCGAAGAACACGGTCAGGGCCACGGCGGTCCGGCTGTGCACCAGTGACCGCATCTGCACGGCGACGTGCGTCCCGCGGGATCCCCCGGCCGTGGCGGGCACGAGCAGCCACGCCAGGACGCCGACGAGGGACAGGACGGCCCAGATACCCAGGGCCCAGCGCCACCCGTCGGCGCCGACCGACGCGGCGATCGGCTGGGTGGCCACCGAGGCCGCCGTCCCGCCGATGCTGAGCGCGGTGCTGTACGCACCCACCAGCAGGCCGGTGCGGTGCGGGAAGTAGCGCTTCACCAGGCTCGGCAGGAGGACGTTGCCGAGGGCGCCGCCGGTCATCGCCAGCACGGTCCCGACGACGAACAGCCAGAACGACCCGGCGACGCCGCGCAGGACGAGACCGCCGGTCATGGCCAGCAGGGCGCCCGCGAGCACGGTGGCGTCCCGGAACCGGGCCGACAGGGCAGGCCCCGCGAAGCCCAGGACGGCGAAGCAGAGCACCGGCAGCGAGGTCACGAGCCCCGCGAGGCCGCTGGAGAGACCCAGGCCGGCCTCGATCTCCTCCAGCACGGGGCCGACGCTGTTGACCGCCGTCCGCAGGTTCAGCCCGGTGAGGACGATCGCGACGCCGATCAGCACCAGCCCCCGCCGGTTCTCTCCGGCGGCGGGGGAGGGGGTCCGTGCGGCGGTGCGGGTCACCCCGGCATGGTCCTCCACCGCGCGCCGCGGGCCGCGCGGGGGCCGTCCGCCCTCAGTGGCCCCCAGCAGCGGGCACTGACGGCAGCATGCGGGGGACCCGGCGCCAGACGGCCCGTTGGAGCGCAAGCGTCGCGGTGGCCGCGACGATGATCCCGGCCAGGTTGATCCCCAGCTGGGTGGCCGCGCGGACGAACTCCGGACCGCCGCCGAGCGCGAGGGAGATCGCCATGTCCGCGGCGGCCGGCACCGTGGTGACGGAGATGAAGACCCCGACGAGCGCCCCGCTCTTCGACGAGGTGAGCGACAGGACCCCTGCGACGCCGGCGAGCACGGCCACGACCAGGGACCAGCGGTCCGGTGCAGTGATGAAGCCCGTCTCCGGACGGTCGGCGCTGAGCAGTTCGGTGCCGAACCAGCCCAGGCCCCGGCCGACGAGGGTGACGGCGGCCGTGAGCCCGATGGCCACGACGAAGCCGACCACCAGGGTGACGGCAGCGCGTCGGGCACTCCGCCTGCGGCCCTGCACCGCGGCGACGGCGAGAGCGGCGAGCGGGGCGAACTCGGGGCCGAGCACCATCGCGCCGATGGTGAGGATCGCGGAGTCGTTGATGATCGCGACCGCGGCCAGGAGCGTCGCGATCGTGAGGAACGCCAGGTAGGAGACCGAGAGCGCGGAGTCGGCGTCGGTCGTCCGGACGATCTGCTCCCAGACCACCGCGTCCGCGGCATCCCCGGGTGCGTCGACCTCCGCCTTCCGGGCGGCGCTGGACACGGCGGCGTCGACCGCTGACATGACGATGGCCCCGTCCTGGTGCACCCGAAGCTCCCGCAGTGCCGCGACCAGCCCGTCGGCCGACTCCCGGGCGACGTCGGCGAGCACCAGGTCCCCGGGTGGGGAGACGGAGGCACCGGGGAGGACGACGAGGTGCGCCGTCCCCGGATTGCTCTCGAACAGGTCGCGAACCCGGTCGGTCCGGTCGGACGGCACGGTCACCCGCAGTTGCATCAGCACGGGCGCAGTTCTAGCCCGGAACGGCGACGGCGCGCGTCACCCGGAGGTGTCGCGCGCCGTCGTCCGACCTCGTCAGGCCTGGGGCCCGTGCTCCGTGGCAGGCGACCCGGCGCCCGCGGGGTCGTCGGCCACGGTGCCGACCTCGGGGCCGGAGTCGGTGCCCGGGGCGCCGACCGGCGCCATCGAGCGGAGCAGGATCTGGCTGACGTCGAGGACCTCGACGTGGTCCTTGGCCTCGCCGTTCTGCTTCTTCGTGTTCAGCGCGTCGCTCAACATCGTGATGCAGAACGGGCAGGCGGTGGAGATGACGTCGGGATCGAGCTCGAGCGCCTCCTCGGTGCGCTCGGCGTTGATCCGCTTGCCGATCTTCTCCTCCATCCACATGCGCGCGCCGCCGGCGCCGCAGCAGAAGCCGCGGTCCTTGCAGCGGTGCATCTCCTGGGTGGACAGGCCCTGGACGGAGTCGAGGATCTCGCGCGGCGGTGTGTAGACCTTGTTGTGCCGGCCCAGGAAGCAGGGGTCGTGGTAGGTGACCTTGCGGTCGACCGGCGTGACCGGGGTCAGCCGGCCCTCCTCCACCAGCGTGCTGAGCAGCTGGGTGTGGTGGATGACCTCGTACTCGCCGCCGACCTGCGGGTACTCCCGCCCGAGGGAGTTGAAGCAGTGCGGGCAGGTCGCGACGATCTTGCGGGTGCCCGGCACGCGGCCCTCGAACGCGGCGTTGAGCGTCTCGACGTTCTCCATGGCCAGCTGCTGGAAGACGAACTCGTTGCCCATGCGGCGGGCCGGGTCGCCCGAGCAGGTCTCGCCCGAGCCCAGGACGGCGAACTCGACGCCGGCGATGTGCATGAGCTCGGCGACGGCCTTGGTGACCTTCTTGGCCCGGTCGTCGATGGCGCCGGCGCAGCCGACCCAGAACAGGTACTCGACCTCGTAGGGGATCGGGCCGTCGACCATCCGGACCTCGAAGTCGAGCTCCTTGATCCACTCCTCGCGGACGTTGCCGCCCACGCCCCACGGGTTGCCCCGGTTCTCCAGGTTCTTCATCATCACGCCGGCCTCCGAGGGGAAGCTCGACTCGATGAGCACCTGGTAGCGGCGCATGTCGAGGATGTGGTCGACGTGCTCGATGTCGACCGGGCACTGCTCGACGCAGGCGCCGCAGTTGGTGCAGCTCCACAGGACGTCGGGGTCGATGACCCCGCCCTCCTCGAGGGTGCCCACCAGCGGGCGGTGCGCCTGGGCGTCGTTGGTGCCCTCAATGCGGGCGTAGCCCGACGCCCAGGCCTGCTCGTCGCTGGGACGAAGGACGTCGTAGTCGGGTGCGGTCTCGCTCGCGGTCTGCGCGCCGAGCAGGTACGGGGCCTTGGCGTACAGGTGGTCCCGCAGGTCCATGATCAGCATCTTCGGCGACAGGGGCTTGCCGGTGTTCCAGGCCGGACACTGGCTCTGGCACCGCCCGCACTCGGTGCAGGTGGTGAAGTCCAGCATCCCCTTCCAGGTGAAGTCCTCGATCTTGCCGCGACCGAAGACGTCGTCCTCGCCGGGATCCTCGAAGTCGATCGGCTTACCGGCCGACGTCATCGGCTGCAGCGGGCCGAGCGCCACGCCGCCGTCGGCCTCGCGCTTGAAGTAGATGTTGAAGAAGGCGCTGAACCGGTGCCAGGCGACGCCCATGTTGAGGATCCGGCTGATGACCACGAGCCAGGTCAGCGAGACCACGATCTTGACGAACGCGACCACCGTCAGGAGGTCGGGGCTGTCGGGCAGCAGGTTCGCCAGGGCGCCGGAGATCGGGTGCGACCAGGCGGGGGCCTCGGTCAGGTCACTGGAGACCTTGAGTGCGCGGATGAGCAGGATGCAGACGCCGACGGTGAGGACGACGGCCTCGACGAAGTAGCCGCGGCCCTCGTTCGACCCGGCGAAGCGGCTCTTCCGGCCCTGGCGGCGCGGGTGGTCCTTCTGGCGCCGGTAGATCAGGTAGAGGATGCCGAGGATCGTGCCGGTGCCGATGATGTCGGCGAAGAGGTTCCAGAGGAACCACTCCCCGATCAGGGGTAGGTGGAAGGACGGGTTCCAGACCTCGCCGAAGGCCTCGACCAGGGTGAGGAACAGGCCGTAGAACCCGACGAACACGAACCAGTGGGCGGCGCCGATGGCCGACCACTTGAGCATCCGGGTGTGGCCCAGCGACTCGACCAGCAGCGTCTTCACGCGGCTCTTCACCGGGCCGAAGCGGGTGCCGTCGGGCTGGCCGGTGCGGATGATCCGCACCATCGCGCGGACCGCCCGATAGGCGAGGACCGACGACACGATCAGGAACAGGACGCTGATCGTGCCCAGCACGACCTGCAACGGGCCCGTCATGTTTTCCTCCCGCGTACGCCTGGTGGCGTTGGTTGCTCACGTCCGCCACACGGCGACGACAGGGTGATCATCGGAGCACCTGGCGTCCCCCGCACCGGCGGGGAGCCGGCGCGCGGATCGCGTGCGGGCAAAGCTGCCTGCACTGCTCCGCACGATAGCTGGCGCCGCGTTCGGCTACTCACCGGTAACCCCGGCGCGCCCGGACGCCTGGAACGGGTCATCGGATCAGGGTGTCCTGGCCGAGCGAGGCCGCGAGCGATCCGTCGGCGGTGTGCACGGTGCCGCGCACGGTTCCCCGCTGATGACTGTTGGAGACCGACTCCAGGTTCAGCAGCGTCCACTCGTCCGCCCGCACGGGGCGGTGCCACCACAGGGCGTGGTCCAGGCTGGTCAGGACGTTCGCCCGCCGGTACAGCCCGGCGGTCACCGACGAGGCGATCGTGACCCCGAGGTCGGAGGCGTACGCGATCGCACTGGCGTGCACCGCCGGGTCGTCGGGCAGCGGATCGGCGGCCCGGAACCACACCCGCCGGCTGAACTCCCGGGTGCCGTCGGGGCCCTCCGGAGCCGGCGGGAGCTCGCGCAGGTCGAACACCGAGAAGTAGTCGGACTCGGCGAGGTACGGCGACCAGGCGCCGGCGGGCTCCTCCGCGTCCGGCGCGGCGGGACGGGCCAGCTGGTACTCCACGCCCTCGGTGTCGGGCCCGGTGCGGTGGAAGGACACGGTCGCGGTGAAGACCCGGCGGCCGTCCTGGTCCGCGTCGACCTGCCGCAGGGTGAACGACCGGCCGTCCCGGACGCGGGAGACGCGGTACTGCAGCGGCCGGCTCGGTAGGGCGACCGCCAGGAAGTGCGCGTGCATCGAATGGGGCGTTCGGTCGCCGTCCGTCGTCGCCATGGCTGCGCTCGTCGCCTGCGCGAGCTGTTGGCCGCCGAAGACGAATGCCGAGTCCCACTCCGGATAGACCGCCGGGACGAACACGTCGTCCCCCCGGGACTCCAGCGTGACCAGGTCGGTGAAGGTGTGGCGGTTGCTCACGGCTGCGAGGAACTCGCGATCGTCTCCGCGGCGAAGGCGTCGATCCACCGGCGGGCCTCGTCGAGGGTGGACTCGGCGGTCAGCCCCGGGATGTGGGTGATCACGCGGGTGACCCCGGCCTGTTCCAGTGCCCCGAGGTCGCCGCCCTCGGGCGCGAGAGACGCGGTGATCTCGAACGGATGGTCGCCCAGGCCGGCCTCGCTCCGGGCCTTGGTGAGCCCGGCGATCCGCCCTGCGATCTCGTCGACGTCGCTGGAGCCCAGTTCCATCCACCCGTCACCCATGAGCGCCGCCCGGCGCAGGGCGGCCGGCGAGGTGCCGCCCAGCTCGATCGGGATGGACGGCTTCTGGATCGACTTGGGGCGGAAGTGCACGGGCCCGAAAGAGAAGTGCTGCCCCTCGTGCGTGATCGGGTCCTGGCCCGACCACAGCCGGCGCAGCAGCGGGATGATCTCGTCCATCCGGCTGCCGCGTTCGGCGAACGGGACGCCGGCCGCGTCGAACTCGTCCTTCAGCCAGCCGACCCCTGCACCGAGGGTGACGCGCCCGCCCGACAGCCGGTCGAGCGTGACGACCGAGCGGGCGGTCACCAGCGGGTGCCGCAGCGGGAGGACGTAGACGTTCGTGCCGAGCCGGAGGGTCGTCGTCGCGGTGGCGATCCCCGCGAGCATCACGAACGCGTCGTACAGCGGGCTGTCCGGCGTGATGGGGGCGTTGCCGTCGGACGCGTACGGGTACGTGCTCGGCAGCGTCGCCGGCAGGACCAGGTGCTCCCCGAACCACACCGACTCGAAGCCGGCCGCCTCGACCTGCCGGGCCACGTCCGTGTACCAGCGGGGCCGCAGGCCCACCAGCGTCAGTCCGAACTTCATCTCTCCGCCTTCGTCTGCCCAGGTCGTCGGGACACGCGGCGCTGCCGGAAGGCGGGGGCCGTGGACGCGTCGTCCCCGATATCGACAGGTGCTCGGTATCTCCCCGAGGAAAGCAGGCCGCGTCCGAGTTGTCGATAGGCATTCGATAACTGCGGACGCCGAACCGAATGTCGCCGTGTGGTGGCCAGGTCCGCGCTGCAGCGCGGCCTTGGCCACGACACCCCGGTACCGGGTCAGCTGACGCGGAGCACGCCTCGCTCCCGCGCGGTAGCGCTGTAGCGCCGTCCGGAGGGCCGTGGACGCGCCAGGAGACTGCGGAGGGGGTCCTCGACGCGCCTCCAGTTCGCTCCCAGGTCTGCCTCCGCGATCCGCACGACACCGATGTCCAGAGCCCGGAGTTCGTCCTCGCGGCGCTTCTCGTCCCACAGCACCTGCTCGGGCGAGCGACCGCGCCAGGGGTCGGTGTACTTGACCCGGCCGTCGAACTCCACCGCGACCGCCGCCTCGTCGAACCAGGCATCGACGACGGCGATCAGTCGGCCGCCCACTCTGATCTCGACCTGGAGCTCGGGTGAGGGCAGTCCCGAGCCCACGATCCGCAGCCTGCCGCGCGTCTCCAGGGGCGACTCGGCACGGCCGTCGGTGAGCGAGAGTGCCCGCTCGGCCTGGCGCCCCCCGGGCCACCGACGGGACCGGGCGGCCGCGTCCAGGAGTTCCGCGGGCGTCACCTTCCCGGTGAGCACGCCGGCATCCATCGCGACGACGGCGTCCTCCAGTGGCCAGTCGCGGGCGCAGTCGATGAGGGTGCGGGCCGCCGTGGTGAACCGGAGCGCACCCCGGGTGCCGATCTCGTCGGGACCGAGCGGTGCGCGGGTCACGAGGAACCCGCTGCCGCGACGCCCGTGCGCCGGGTCGGTGAGCCGGACGTCGGAAGCCTGCTGTCGCCGAAGCGGGACGCCCCACAGGCGGGCGGCCGAGAGGTGGCTGATCGCCGCCGTCGGCCGGTCGAGGGCAAGGAGCACCGCCAGGCACTCGAGCCGGTGCCGCCGGCTGCCGGTGTCGGCGCGGGCGAGCTCGTCGGCCGTGACGTAGATGCCGCGCCGGAGTCGGTGCCAGCGACCCGACGCGCAGAGGTGGCGGATCTCAGGGTGCCCGTACCCGGCCCGGCGCGCATCGACCGCGGTGAAGACGCCGTACTGGCGTTCGGCGACGGCGCGCAGGAGGGGATGCACCCGTGGAGTCTGCGATCTTGCGCGTCGTGGCGGCGGGTGCCTGTGGACGACGCCGCCAGGGCCGCGCTGTGGTTGCGAGGACCGCGCTGCAGCGCGGTCCCGGCGACTGCACCGCGGTACCGAGGTCACGGAGATCGACCCACAGGAAATTGGTCGGGACCCGGGAACACGGCCCGGATGCCTGCCGTTATCGTGGGCAGGAAAGTTGAGCGGACCACGCGCAAGATGGTGAGAGCCCTCAGCTCCTGGACCAAGCACCACCCCAGCACCCGGAAAGAGAGGCCATCCCCATGGCTCGAGCGGTCGGAATCGACCTCGGCACCACCAACTCCGTCGTCACCGTCCTGGAGGGCGGCGAGCCGACGGTCATCGCGAACTCCGAGGGCTCGCGCACGACGCCGTCGGTCGTGGCCTTCGCCAAGAACGGCGAGGTCCTCGTCGGCCAGTCGGCCAAGAACCAGGCGGTCACCAACGTCGACCGCACCATCCGCTCCGTGAAGCGGCACATGGGCACGACGTGGAGCACGGATGAGATCGACGGCAAGAAGTACACGCCGCAGGAGATCTCCGCGCGCATCCTGCAGAAGCTGAAGCGGGACGCCGAGACCTACCTGGGCGAGCCGGTCACCGACGCCGTCATCACCGTCCCCGCCTACTTCGAGGACGCCCAGCGCCAGGCCACCAAGGAGGCCGGTGAGATCGCGGGCCTCAACGTCCTGCGCATCGTCAACGAGCCGACCGCGGCCGCACTGGCCTACGGCCTGGACAAGGGTGAGACCGAGCAGACGATCCTCGTCTTCGACCTCGGCGGCGGCACCTTCGACGTCTCCCTGCTCGAGATCGGGGACGGCGTCATCGAGGTCAAGGCCACCGCCGGCGACAACCACCTCGGTGGTGACGACTGGGACGAGAAGGTCATGACCCACCTGGTCAAGACCTTCAACGCGTCCAACGGCATCGACCTGTCCAAGGACAAGCTGGCCATGCAGCGCCTCCGCGAGGCCGCTGAGAAGGCCAAGATCGAGCTCTCCGGCGCCCAGTCGACCAACATCAACCTGCCGTACATCACGGCCGGTGCCGACGGCCCGCTGCACCTCGACGTCACGATCACGCGTGCGGAGTTCCAGCGGCTCACGCAGGACCTGCTCGACCGGGCCCGCGCGCCGTTCAACCAGGCGATCCGGGACGCCGGCATCTCCGTCGGCGAGATCGACCACGTCGTCCTCGTCGGTGGCTCCACGCGCATGCCGGCCGTGTCCGACCTGGTGCGTGAGCTGACCGGCGGCAAGGAGCCCAACAAGGGCGTCAACCCGGACGAGGTCGTGGCCATCGGTGCCGCGCTGCAGGCCGGTGTCCTCCGCGGTGAGGTCAAGGACGTCCTGCTCCTCGACGTCACCCCGCTGTCCCTGGGCATCGAGACCAAGGGCGGAATCATGACCAAGCTCATCGAGCGCAACACCACGATCCCGACGAAGCGCTCCGAGATCTTCACGACGGCCGACGACAACCAGCCGTCCGTGCAGATCCAGGTCTTCCAGGGCGAGCGCGAGATGGCGGCCTACAACAAGAAGCTCGGCATGTTCGAGCTGACCGGTCTGCCCCCGGCGCCCCGCGGCGTCCCGCAGATCGAGGTGGCCTTCGACATCGACGCCAACGGCATCGTCCACGTCCACGCCAAGGACCTCGGCACGGGCAAGGAGCAGTCGATGACCATCACCGGCGGCTCGGCCCTCCCGAAGGACGACATCGAGCGGATGATGAAGGACGCCGAGGCGCACGCGGACGAGGACAAGAAGCGCCGCGAGGAGGCCGAGACCCGCAACCTGGCCGAGTCGCTGCAGTACCAGACCGAGAAGTTCCTGGCCGAGAACGGCGAGAAGATCCCGGCCGAGAAGAAGGACGAGCTCGGCGAGGCGCTGACCGACCTGCGCAGCGCCCTCGGCGGATCCGACATCGCCGCGATCAAGGCCGCGCAGGAGAAGGTGGCCCGCGTGTCCCAGGAGGTCGGCGGCGCGCTCTACGCGCAGCAGGCCGAGGCGGCCGGCTCTCCCTCGGGCGACGCCGGTGACGGCCCGGCGGCGGAGGGCTCGTCGAGCTCCGACGACGACGTCGTCGACGCCGAGATCGTGGACGAGGACACCGACAAGAAGTGATGACACCGCCGGACGCTTGGGGAGGGCGGCCATGACAGAGCCGCGGGACGAGGAGACGCCACGGGTCGTGATCCGCGACAAGCGGCGCATCGATCCGATCAGCGGCACGGTCCGGGTGCCGGCCGGCGAACAGCCGGCCGGCACCACCCCCGCTGGAACCACAGCCCCGGTCCGAGAGGAATCCATGAGCGAGCACGAGACCCCGGTCGTCGACGAGGTGCCGGCCGTCCAGCCCCCCGGCGGGGCCGGGGGAGGGGACGTCGCGGCCCAGCTGGCCGAGCGGACCGAGGACCTGCAGCGGGTCAGCGCCGAGTACGCCAACTACCGGCGGCGGGTCGACCGTGACCGCTCGCTGGTCGTCGACCAGGCGGCCGAGAAGTTCGCGCTGCAGCTGTTCCCGATCGTCGACGACATCGAGCGGGCCCGTGACCACGGTGACCTGACCGGTGCCTTCAAGGTCGTCGCCGAGCGCGTGCTCGGCCTGCTCGACGGCCTCGGCGTCGAGGCCTTCGGCGCCTCGGGCGACGCGTTCGACCCGGCACTGCACGAGGCCGTCATCCACGACACGTCGTCGGAGGTGAGCGTCCCGACCGCCACGACGGTGCTGCGGCAGGGTTTCCGCCGCGGGGACCGTGTCCTGCGGACGGCGATGGTCGCGGTGACCGACCCCGAGTCGCCGGCACCGGCGGCCTCCGCGCCGCCGGGCGACGAGCCCCCCGCCGGCTGACCGTCGGCCCAACACACAGAAAGGGGGCGCCCGATGAGCACCCGGGACTTCATCGAGAAGGACTACTACGCCGCCCTGGGCGTCCCGAAGGACGCCGATGCGGCGGCCATCAAGAAGGCCTACCGCAAGCTGGCCACGGAGCTGCACCCGGACAAGAACCCCGGCAACTCCGAGGCCGAAGCGCGCTTCAAGGACGTGTCCGAGGCCTACGACGTGCTGTCGGACACCAAGCGCCGCGGCGAGTACGACGACGCGCGGCGGCTCTTCGGCGCCGGCGGACGCGGCGGGGGCTTCCCCGGCGGGTTCCCCGGTAGCGGCGGCACGCAGGACTTCGACCTCGGCGATCTGTTCGGCGCTGCCGGTGGCACCGGCGCGGGCGGTCGGGGCGGCGGCGGTCTGGGCGACCTGCTGGGCGGCCTGTTCGGCGGCGCCGGTGGCGCGGGGTCGGCCCGATCGCGCAGCCAGGCGGCGTCCGGCCCGGCGCGGGGCCAGGACGTCGAGACCGAGGCGACGCTCTCCTTCGACGAGGCCGTCCTCGGCGTCACCGTGCCGCTGCGCATGCAGAGCCCGGGCACCTGCCCGACCTGCCACGGCAACGGCGCCAAGCCGGGGACGAGCCCGCACACCTGCCCGGTCTGCCAGGGCGCGGGCGTCACCAGCCGCAGCCAGGGCGCGTTCGCCTTCTCCGAGCCCTGCCGCAACTGCCGCGGCACCGGCTCGGTCGTCGACGACCCCTGCCCGACCTGCTCCGGCAGCGGC
Source organism: Blastococcus sp. CT_GayMR16 (assembly GCF_004570875.1). Taxonomy (GTDB): domain Bacteria; phylum Actinomycetota; class Actinomycetes; order Mycobacteriales; family Geodermatophilaceae; genus Blastococcus_B. The sequence goes on from NZ_SPQK01000017.1 coordinate 41,886, forward strand.
GTGACCACCCAGACCCGCACCATCACCGTCCGGATACCGGCCGGCGTCAAGGACGGCCAGCGCATCCGGCTGGCCGGCAAGGGCGCGCCCGGCCGACGCGGCGGACCGTCCGGCGACCTCTTCGTCGTCGTCCACGTGTCCGAGCACCAGCTGTTCGGCCGCAAGGGGGACGACCTCACGCTGACCGTGCCGCTCACGTTCGCCGAGGCGGCCCTCGGGACGACGCTGACGGTGCCCACCCTCGACGGGACCGTGTCGCTCAAGGTGCCGGCCGGGACCGCGAGCGGCCGGACGCTGCGGGTGCGCGGCCGCGGCGTGCCCGGCAAGGGCAAGGCGGGCGACCTGCTGGTCACTCTCGACATCGCCGTCCCGGTGCGGCTCACCCCGGCGCAGCGCAAGGTGATCGAGAACCTGGCCGAGGAGATGAACGAGGACCCGCGGCCGCAGATCACGGCCGCGGTGCAGGCGGGGAGCGAGAAGTGACCGAGCCGGCGGAGGTCGCAGGGTCCCAGGACGCCGCGCGCGCCGTGGCCGAGGACGCCGCCGTCTTCGTGATCTCGGTGGCCGCCGAGCTGGCCGGCATGCACGCCCAGACCCTGCGGCAGTACGACCGGCTCGGCCTCGTGAGTCCCGGCCGCACGGCCGGCGGAGGCCGCCGGTACAGCCCGCGGGACGTGGCGCTCCTCCGCGAGGTGCAGCGGCTCTCCCAGGAGGACGGCGTCAACCTCGCCGGCATCAAGCGGATCATCGACCTGGAGTCGCGGGTCGAGGCGCTGCAGGCGCGGGTGCACGAGCTGCTGGAGGAACTCGAGATGTCCGAGACGCGGCGGATGGCCGCCGAGGCCGCTGTCCCGGCCGGCTACCGCCGCGACCTCGTGCCCCAGCGCCGGCCCAGCTCGGCGCTGGTCGTGTGGCGTCCCCGGACCGACCGATGACCGGCCGCCCCGCGCCCGACGCGCACGAGGCCTTCGTGCAGCTGGAGCGCGAGATCGGCCTGCTCCTGCGCCGCTCCCGCGCGATCTCCGCCCGCCTGGCCGGGGAGTTGCACCCCGACCTGGACGGCGCGGCCTACGGACTGCTGGCCCTCCTCCAGGACACCGGTCCCCTGCGGGCGAGCGACCTGGTCGCGCGGCTGGGCCTGGACAAGAGCACGGTCAGCCGTCAGGTCGCCAACCTCGTGGACCTAGGTTTCGTCGACCGCGCGGCCGACCCCGTGGACGGTCGCGCCCAGGTGCTCACCCCCTCGGCCGAGGGGTCGGCGCGGCTCGCCCGCGTGCGCGACGTCCGCCGGGCGCGCTGGGAGGCCGATCTCGCCGACTGGCCCGCCAGCGACGTCGCCCTGCTGGGGGAGCTGCTGAACCGCCTGAACCGGCTCGGCGAGGCCCGCGAGGCCGAGGTCGGCGCGGGCGGCACCGTCCGCTGACCACGACGGACTGTCCGAGCGGGAAGTCAGCAAGCGCCCCACCCTGAGCCACCCCTACCTGGGGACACGCCGAACGACAGAACGTTGTAGACGCCAACCAACTAGGTGTATGGTTGCGGTCTGCAAGTATCCGTCGCAGCAAGGATCCCCATGCCCATCACCCCGGAAACGCGCGACCGGCTGACGTCGAGCGTCGCCCAGCTGGTCCGTACCGGCCGCCACGTGAGCGCGCGTGCCGCCACCCAGCTCTACGGCGAGCTGCCCTCCTACGGCTGGGCGTTGCTCGTGCCGCTGCAGCGCGACGGTGACCAGCGCTGCAGCGCCCTGGCACTGCAGGTGGGCGTCGACGTCTCGGTCGTCAGCCGCCAGCTCGCCGTCCTGGAACGTCTCGGGTACGTCGAGCGGCGCCCCGACCCGCACGACGGGCGGGCCAGCCTGCTGCGCCTCACGCCGGCCGGCGCCGAGGCGCTGGCCGCCACCCGCGCCCTCCGTGCCGACTGGGCCCTCACCGCCCTGGCCGGCTGGGACGAGTCCGAGGCGAGCCTGCTCAGCGACCTCCTCGACCGTCTGGTGACCGATCTCGACCCGGTCGGCGCCGTCCACCCGACGGCCGCCCGTTCCGCCGTCCCCAGTCCCCGATGACCTCCACCCGCACCGAGCTTCCCTTCAGGAGAACCGTGAGCAGCACCATCGCGCGCCCCGCCGACACGTCGGAGGAGGCAGTCGCCGCGCCCAGGGACGTCGTCCCCGCCGTCCAGCAGGGCCAGATGACCCACCGGCAGATCCTCGAGGCGCTCTCGGGGATGTTGCTGGCGATGTTCGTGGCGTTCCTGTCCTCGACCGTCGTCTCCAACGCCCTCCCCACGATCATCACCGACCTGCGCGGCAGCCAGAGTCAGTACACCTGGGTCGTCACCGCGACCCTGCTCTCCTCGACGGCCTCCACCCCGATCTGGGGCAAGCTCGCCGACCTCTTCAGCAAGAAGCTGCTGATCCAGCTCTCGATCGTCATCTTCATCGTCGGCTCGATGCTCGCCGGCTCGTCGCAGTCGGTGGAGACGCTCATCGCCTGGCGTGTGCTGCAGGGCCTGGGGCTCGGCGGGCTGCAGGCACTGGTGCAGATCGCGATGGCGGCGATGATCAGCCCGCGCGAGCGCGGCCGGTACTCCGGTCTGCTCGGCAGCGTGATGGCGGTCGCGACCATCGGCGGCCCGCTCCTCGGTGGCCTCCTGGTGGACACGAGCTGGCTCGGCTGGCGCTGGTGCTTCTTCGTCGGCGTGCCCTTCGCCGCGGTGGCCCTGGTGCTGCTGCAGCGGACCCTGCACCTGCCGGTGACCAAGCGGGACGTGTCCATCGACTACCTGGGTGCGGCCTTCCTCACCGCAGGCGTCTCGGCGCTGCTGATCTGGGTGACCCTGGCCGGTGACAGCTTCGCCTGGATGTCGACCGAGACCGCCCTGTTCGTCGGCGGCGGGCTGCTCGCGATCGCGGCATTCATCGTCACCGAGCTGCGGGCCAAGGAGCCGATCGTCCCGCTGCGCCTGTTCCGCGACCGGACGACGACGCTGGCCATCGTGGCGAGCATGGCGGTCGGTGTGGCCATGTTCGGTTCGTCGGTCTTCCTCGGCCAGTACCTGCAGATCTCGCGCGGCTACTCGCCCACGGCGGCCGGTCTGCTCACGGTTCCGATGATCGCCGGGCTGCTGCTCTCCTCGACCGTGTCGGGGATCCTGATCACCAGGACCGGCCGCTGGAAGCACTTCCTCGTCGCCGGCTCGATCCTCGTGGTGGCAGGCTTCGCGATGCTGTCGACCATCGACCACGAGACGAACATCGTGCTGCTCGGCGGTTTCCTGTTCGTCCTGGGCGTCGGCATCGGCATGACGATGCAGAACCTCGTGCTGGCGGTGCAGAACACCGTGGCCGCCACCGACCTGGGTGCGGCGAGCTCGGCAGTCGCCTTCTTCCGCAGCCTCGGCGGCACGATCGGCGTCTCGGTCCTGGGCGCGGTGCTGAGCACCCACGTCGGCGATCTGATCGTCAAGGGTCTCGCCGCCGTGCCGGGTGCCGCGGCGGCGGCCGCGGGCTCCGGCAGCGTCGGCCTGGCCGACTTCGCCGATGCCCCGCGGGTCATCCAGGACCTCATCCGGGTCTCCTACGGCGACGCCACCGGGCGGATCTTCCTGATCTCGGCGGTCGTCGCTGCGATCGCCGTGGTCGCCATCGTGTTCATCCGCGAGATCGCGCTGCGCACCCAGAGCGGCACCGAGCGGCTGGCGGAGGAGACGGTCGACGCCTGATTCCGAGCGAGCGCGACGGCCCGTCTCCCCTGCGGGAGACGGGCCGTCGTCGTCTCACTGCTCCAGGGCAGCGTCCAGCGTGATGTCGACGCCGGCCAGCGCCTTGCTGACCGGGCAGCCGGCCTTGGCCTCCTGTGCAGCCTTCTCGAACTCGGTGGCGTCGAGGCCCTCGACCCGGCCACGGACGGTCAGCTTGATCCCGGTGATCATGAACCCTCCGCGCTCCTTGTCCGGCCCGAATCCCACGTCGGCGGTCACGTCGAGGCTCTGTGGCGTACCACCGGCTTTGGCGATGCCCCCGGAGAACGCCATGGCGTAGCAGGACGCGTGGGCCGCGGCGATCAGTTCCTCCGGGCTGGTGCTCCCGCCGGCCTCGTCCGACGTCCGCTTCGGCCAGGAGACGTCGAAGGTTCCCAGGCCGGAGCTGGCCAGTTCTGTCCGGCCGGACCCTTCCTGCAGGGTGCCGTTCCAGGCGGTGCGTGCGGTGCGAGTGGGCATGGGACTTCCTCCGGACCGGGCGCTGCCCACTGTTGGACGGCGCATCCTCCGGCCCTTACCCCGGCGCCGTGCGCCCTACCGTCCGCAGGTCAGGTAGGGGCGACCGGGGAGGTGACCCGCTCGGTCAGCAGCCGCAGCTTCGCCTTCAGGTCGTCGAACTCGCCGGTGTCGAAGCCGATCGCGCCGATCATCTCCTCGGAGATGGTGAACGCCTTCTCCCGCAGGGCGCGGCCCTCGTCGGTGAGCGCGATGGAGACCGAGCGCTCGTCCTCGACGCGCCGGTGGCGGGTGACCAGACCGGCGGCAGTGAGACGCTTGAGCAGAGGCGAGAGCGTGCCGCTGTCGAGCGCCAGCCGTGATCCGAGCTGCCCCACGGTCTGGTGATCGGTCTCCCAGAGCAGCATCATGACCAGGTACTGCGGATAGGTCAGGCCGAGCGCGTCGAGCATGGGCCGGTAGCGCGCCGTCACCGCTCGGGAGGCGGCGTACAGAGCGAAGCACAGCTGGTCGTCGAGCGCCACGCTCGGCGACGGCAGGGCGGTCATGCGTGAAGTCTAGGACGCCGGAGCCCGGCGGGTCGCGGCGTCGCCTCTCGGTGGCGTAGCGGCCCGGCGAGTGGACGTCCTGAGGTTGAGCGGAACAGACTCAACTTGGTATCCGTTGCACCCAGCGACGACACGCGGCCGGCAGTCCCGGTCGCCCGACAGCCGAGAGGACGCGCGCCCCCGACCATGGAGAGCAAGCTCACCACCCGTTCCCAGGAAGCCATCGCCGCCGCTCAGCGGCTCGCCGTCGACCGCGGCCAGGCGTCGCTGGAACCGCTGCACCTGCTGTCCGCGCTGCTCGAGCAGACCGACGGCATCGCCGGCCCGCTGCTGAAGGCGGTCGGCGCCGACCCGGCCGACGTGCGCGCCAAGGCCGAGGCCGCGCTGCGGCGCATGCCCAGCGTGAGCGGCGCGACGGTGTCGGCCCCCTCGCCGTCCCGTGAGCTGCTGCGCGTCATCAACGCAGCCGGGGAGCAGGCCAGCGCCCTCGGCGACGAGTACGTCTCGACCGAGCACCTGCTGGTCGGGCTGGCCGGGTCCGAGGGCGAGGCCGGGAGCGTGCTGGTCGGCTCCGGCGCCACCCGCGACACCCTGCTGGCCGCCTTCCGCACCGTCCGCGGCAACCGCAAGGTCACCACGCCGGATCCCGAGGGCACCTTCCAGGCGCTGGAGAAGTACGCCGTCGACCTCACCCAGCGGGCGCGGGACGGCAAGATCGACCCGGTCATCGGTCGCGACAACGAGATCCGCCGCGTCGTCCAGGTGCTGTCCCGGCGCACCAAGAACAACCCGGTACTGATCGGTGAGCCCGGTGTCGGCAAGACGGCGATCGTCGAGGGCCTGGCCCAGCGGATGGTCGCCGGCGACGTCCCGGAGAGCCTGAAGGGAAAGCGCCTCATGGCGCTGGACCTGGCCTCCATGGTGGCCGGGGCCAAGTATCGCGGCGAGTTCGAGGAGCGACTGAAGGCCGTCCTCCAGGAGATCTCCGATTCCGAGGGGCAGGTCGTCACCTTCATCGACGAGCTGCACACGATCGTCGGCGCCGGCGCGACCGGCGACTCCGCCATGGACGCCGGCAACATGATCAAGCCGATGCTGGCCCGCGGCGAGCTGCGCATGGTCGGGGCGACGACGCTCGACGAGTTCCGCGAGCACATCGAGAAGGACCCGGCCCTGGAGCGCCGCTTCCAGCAGGTCTTCGTCGGCGAGCCCTCGGTCGAGGACACGATCGGCATCCTGCGCGGGCTCAAGGAGCGCTACGAGGTCCACCACGGCGTCCGGATCACCGACACCGCCGTCGTCGCCGCCGCGACCCTGTCCGACCGCTACGTCACGGCCCGCTTCCTGCCGGACAAGGCGATCGACCTCGTCGACGAGGCGGCCAGCCGGCTGCGCATGGAGATCGACAGCCGGCCCGTCGAGGTCGACGAGGTCGAGCGCGCCGTCCGCCGGCTCGAGATCGAGGAGATGGCGCTGACCAAGGAGGACGACGAGTCCTCCCTGCAGCGGCTGGCCGCGCTCCGTGAGGACCTCGCCAACCGGCGCCAGGAGCTGGCCGAGCTGACCTTCCGCTGGCAGCAGGACAAGACCGCCATCGAGCGGATCCAGCGGATCAAGGAGGAGCTCGAGCACGTCCGGCTCGACGCCGAGCGCGCCGAGCGGGACGGCGACCTCGCCCGGGCCGCAGAGCTGCGCTACGGCCGGCTGCCCGAGCTGGAGAAGGCCCTGACGTCCGCCGAGGAGTCGGTGCAGACGGGGGAGTCGATGCTCAAGGAGGAGGTCGGCCCCGACGACATCGCCGAGGTCGTCCAGGCCTGGACGGGCATCCCCGCCGGCCGACTGCTCGAGGGCGAGACGCAGAAGCTGCTCCGCATGGAGGACGGGCTGGGCCGCCGCGTGGTCGGCCAGCCGGACGCGGTCCGCGCCGTGTCCGACGCCGTCCGCCGGGCGCGTTCCGGGGTGTCCGACCCCGACCGTCCCACGGGATCGTTCCTGTTCCTGGGCCCGACCGGTGTCGGCAAGACCGAGTTGGCCAAGGCGCTGGCGGAGTTCCTGTTCGACGACGAGCGGGCGATGGTCCGCATCGACATGAGCGAGTACTCCGAGAAGCACTCCGTGGCCCGGCTGGTCGGGGCTCCCCCCGGCTACGTCGGCTACGAGGCGGGCGGGCAGTTGACGGAGGCGGTGCGCCGTCGTCCGTACACCGTCGTGCTGCTCGACGAGGTCGAGAAGGCGCACCCCGACGTCTTCGACGTCCTGCTGCAGGTGCTGGACGACGGCCGGCTGACCGACGGGCAGGGCCGCACGGTCGACTTCCGGAACACGATCCTGATCCTGACGTCGAACCTCGGCTCGCAGCTGATCGCCGACCAGTCGGTGCCGGAGGAGCGACGCCGCGAGGCGGTCCTCGAGGTGGTCCGGACGCACTTCAAGCCGGAGTTCCTCAACCGGCTCGACGACATCGTGGTGTTCCGCGCCCTGGGCAGCGGGGAGCTCACCGGCATCGTCGACATCCAGGTCGGCGTCCTGGCCCGTCGCCTGGCGGCGCGCCGGCTCACCCTGACGGTCACCGACGCCGCCCGGGAGTGGCTGGCGCTCAACGGGTTCGACCCCGTGTACGGCGCCCGTCCGCTGCGCCGGCTGGTGCAGTCGGCGATCGGCGACCAGCTCGCCAAGGCGCTGCTCGCCGGCGACATCCGGGACGGCGACGAGGTCGTCGTCGACGCACCGGAGGACTTCACCGGTGCGGGCGAGGGTGGATTGTCGGTCGCCCGCGGCTGATACCCGCAGGCATCGGGTCGCCGGTGTGGTGGCCGGAGGCCCACCACCCCCTGTGGACGGCGCCAGCAGCCCGGGCGCAAACCGTCCTGCCGTGCCCGGGCGGCTGCGCGCCGCGGACGGACGTCGGGCGGAAGTCCCCGCTGTCGCCGTCGGTCACGAGGAGGCAGCCGATGTCCCTGGGTTCCCGCTGGCGCCGGGTCGACGCCGAGCACTGGGTCCACCGGCTGGGCATGCTCCAGACGACGCTGCTGGTCCTCCTCGCCGGATGGACGGTGCTGTCCGGCTTCGTGGTGGGCCTCGTCGCGGCCGTGGTCCCCGCGGCGCTGGCCGCACTGGCCGGCTGGATGACCGCGGCCTGGCGGCGGGACGAGCCCTGGTCCTGGCCGGCCTGGGTGTGCGCCAGCGGTGCCGGCGCCGTCCTGTCGGCCACGCAGCTCGTGGTCGGCGGTCCCACGTGGGCGAGCTGCAGCGGCCTGGCCCTCGCCGTGCTGACGCTCGTCCTGCTCGCCCACCCCGACAGCCGGGCACGGTGGCTCTCCCCGTCGCCGCCTGCCGTGACACGGTCGGGCGACGACACGCGTGCCGACGCTGGTGAGGGCCGCGGCCGTGGTTCATGATCGCCGCAGTACCGGAGATCGTCGAAGGGCATCGCAGATGACGTCAGGACAGGGCGAGAACCAGCCGGGGGGCCCGTACGGCCCGCCGCAGGGCTGGAACGCACCCCCGCCTCCCGGCCCGCAGTACCCGGGTTACGCGCCGGCGCCCTCGGCGCCGACCGGCTACGGGGGGCCGCAGTCGATGGAACGGCCGACCACCGTGCGAGCGGGCATCGGTGCGTTCGTCGCCAGCCTGCTCGTCGGGTTGATCTCCTCGGCGGTGACGTTCGCCGACTTCGACGCCTTCGTCGCCCGGGCGATGGCAGCCTCCTCCGACACCCCGGACGTGACGGAGGACCTCATCCGCACCTCGCTGATGATCGGCATCGTCGTCGGGCTCGTCTTCGTGGCGCTGGAGGTGCTCTTCCTCTGGTTCGCGTGGAAGGGGCACCAGTGGGCGCGGATCGTCCTCTGGGTGCTCGGCGGCCTGTCCCTGACGTTCGGCCTGATCGGACTCGCCGGCAGCAGCGGACAGACGGGCTTCACCACGTCGATGGGGGCGTTCGGGCTGCTGTTCACCGCCGCCGGGGTGCTGCTGCTCGCGATGAAGCCGTCGAACGAGTGGTACCGGTTCCGCAGCTGGCAGCGGGCGACCGGCCAGGGCTGAGGCGGCCTCAGGCGCGGCTGCGCAGCCGGGGCACCCACGTCCCGGTCGTGCGGGACAGCAGGCTCGTCACGGCGGCCGCCGAGAGCACGAACAGCAGCAGGGACGAGACGGTGATGCCCCCGGCGGCGAGCATGGAGAAGAGGGTGAGGAGCGCGAGCACGAAGCTCGCGGCCAGCCCGATCCAGCGCGCCCAGGGCTGACGGCGCGGCAGGAACCACGCGGCCAGCGCGAGGATCAGGCCGATCCCCAGGTAGGGGATCAGGGCGAGCAGCACGAACCGGCGGGCCTCCGCCTCGGTGACGCCGTCGCCCTCGCTCACAATGCGGTCGACGGTGACCCCGAAGCCGTACCAGAGCAGTCCCGCGTTCACGAGGAGCAGCGCGGCGAGGACGCCCATGGTGATCGCGGCGACCCGCACGGACACGGGCATCACGGACGGCGCGTCGCCTGCAGCAGGATCGTTGCCCTTGGCGGGCTCGGACGCGGCGGGCTGGAGTGGGGTCGGCACGCCGCAAGCCTGACAGACCGACCCGAGGCCGCCGACGGGACGCGGTCGGCCGCGCACCACGACTGCGCAGCCTGCCGGCCATCCGGATCGGGGCCGAGGGGCGAAGCTAGGGCGTGACCATCTCCGTGCAGGCTCCCGCTCCCGTCCCGGGTGCGGCTCCTGGGCAGGGCGGTGGCCGGGGCTCGCGGCGTGCGCTCGGGGCGCTGGCGGGCCTGCTCGCCGCCGCCGTGGCGCTCGGGGCGGCCGAACTGGTCGCGGGCGTCGTCGGCCCGGCGTCCTCGCCCGTCGTCGCGGTCGGGGACGCCGCCATCACCCTGACGCCGGAATGGCTGAAGCAGTTCGCCATCTCCACCTTCGGCGCGAACGACAAGGTCGCCCTGGTCGCCGGGACCCTGATGGTGATCGCGCTCTACGCCCTGGCCGTCGGGCTGCTCGGCCTGCGCAGCCCCCGCCTCGGGGTGCTCGGGATCGCCCTGTTCGGGGGGATCGGCGCGGTCGCCGCCCTCACCCGGCCCGAAGGCGGACCCCTCGCCGCGCTGCCCTCGGTCGCCGGTGCCGCCGCCGGCGCCGTCGCGCTGCTCGCGCTCCTCGCCCCGCTCACGCGGCCGGCCACCTCCACGGCCGAACCTGCCCGGAACGGCCCGCCCGGCGACGAGCGGGTGATCGACCGGATGCGCGGCATGCTCGGATCGGTCGACCGCAAGGGCACGGCGATCGACCGGCGCGGCTTCTTCCTCACCAGCGGCGTGGCCCTGGGCGCGGCCGCCGTCGCCGGGGGCGGCGCGCGGCTCCTGCAGCGTCGCTTCGCCGTCGCCCAGGCCCGGGACGACCTCGTGCTCCCGGTGCCCGCGTCCCGGGCGCCGGCGCTCCCGGCCGGAGCGGACCTGGCCGAGACGATCGACGGCGTCACCCCGCTGTTCAGTGCGAACCGCGACTTCTACCGCGTGGACACCGCGATCGTCGTCCCGCAGGTGCGGCCCGCGGACTACCGCCTGTCGCTCACCGGGATGTTCGACTCCGCCCGCAGCTTCACCCTGGCCGACCTCTACGGCCGCGCCGACCTCATCGAGCGCGACATCACCCTGACCTGTGTCTCCAACGAGGTCGGCGGGACGCTCGCCGGCACGGCCCGCTGGATCGGCGTCCCCCTCGGGGCGTTCCTGCGCGAGAACGGGGTCGGGCCGGGCAGCACGCAGCTCGTCTGCCGGTCGGTCGACGGGATGACGATCGGTGCGCCGACCCGCTCGGCCCTCGACGTCGGGGACGCGATGCTGGCCATCGGCATGAACGGCGAGCCGCTACCCGTGGAGCACGGCTTCCCGGTGCGGATGATCATCCCCGGCCTCTACGGCTACGTCTCGGCCTGCAAGTGGCTGACCCGCATCGAGGCGACCACGTTCGAGGCCTACGACGCGTACTGGGTCGAGCGCGGCTGGGCGGCCGACGGCCCCATCAAGATCGCTGCCCGGATCGACACCCCGGCACCGTTGCGCGCCTTTCCCGCCGGGCGGCGGGCCGTCGCCGGGGTCGCGTGGGCGCAGACCCGTGGCATCTCCCGCGTCGAGGTGCAGGTGGACGACGGCGACTGGATCGACGCCGAGCTCGCACCCGAGGTCGACGCCGATCTGTGGCGCCAGTGGGTGCTGCGGCACGACTTCGCGGCTGGGCGCCATACCGTCAGCGTGCGCGCCACCAGCTCGGACGGCGAGGTCCAGACCGACACGCGGGCCGACCCGTTCCCGGCCGGTGCGAGCGGCCGGCACACCATTCAGGTGGACGCTCGCTGACCGCAGCGCCCCGCCGGGACCGCTTCCGCGGCCTGCGCCCGCCCCGTCCGCGACAATGCGGACCACGGACAGGACAAGGAGCACCAACCACGTGAAGACCACACTTCCCGGCCGCGGCGTCCTCGTCGCCGCCGTCTCCACCCTCGCCGTCACGCTGAGCGCCTGCGGCTCGGACGAGCCATCCGACGGCAGCGCCTCCTCCGGCTCTGCCGCCACCGCGAGCGAGACCGCCGAGAGCACCGCGCCGGCGGCCGCCGCCGGACCGTTCGGCCCAGGCTGTGCCGCCGTCCCCGCCGACGGGCCGGGCAGCTTCGCCGGCATGGCAGCAGCCCCGGTCGCCGCCGCGGCGAGCGCCAATCCGGCGCTGTCGGCGCTGGTGCAGGCGGTCACCGCGGCCAACCTGGGCGACTCGCTCAACACGCAGCAGAACATCACGGTCCTGGCGCCGGCCAATCCCGCCTTCGAGGCCATCCCGGCCGACGCGCTGCAGGCGCTCCTGGCCGACAGCGCCCAGCTGACCGCCGTCCTGACCCACCACGTCATCCAGGGCCGCCTGACCCCCGAACAGTTGGCCGGCACGCACACCACGCTGAACAACGACGAGGTCACCATCGAGGGGGCCGGCCAGAGCTTCACCATCCCCGGCGAGGGCACGATCGCGGGCACGGACGCGTCGGTGATCTGCGGGAACGTGCCGACGGCGAACGCCACCGTCTACGTCATCGACCAGGTGCTCACGCCCGCCGGCTGACCGCGCCCGGATCCGGGCGCTCAGTAGGGTCGGGCGCATGACGGCTCCTGCGCACCTGCCCGACCGCGACCGGCTGCTCGAGCTCATCGTCTCCCTGGCCGTGGTGCACGGGAAGGTCACGCTCTCCTCGGGGCGGGAGGCCGACTGGTACATCGACATGCGCCGGCTGACGCTGCACCACGAGGGCGCGCCGCTGGTCGGCCGCGTGATGCGTCAGCTCACCGGCGACCTGCGCTACGACGTCGTCGGGGGGCTCACCCTGGGCGCCGATCCCGTCGCGACGGCGATGCTGCACGCGGCCGCCGACGGCGAGGGCTGGCTGGACGCGTGCGTCGTCCGCAAGGCCGGCAAGGCGCACGGGCTGCAGCGCCGGATCGAGGGACCGGACGTCGAGGGCCGCACGGTGCTCGTCGTCGAGGACGTCTCCACCACCGGCAGCAGCCCCCTCACGGCGGCTGAGGCGCTGCAGGAGGCCGGCGCGGAGGTCATCGGGGTGGCGGTCATCGTGAACCGCGGCGCCCGGGAGGCGGTCGAGGCGGCCGGCTTCGAGTACCGGGCCGCCTACGAGCTGACGGACCTCGGCCTCGCCTGACCCCGGGAATGATCAGGAGACCTGATCATTCGGGGTCCTGGCTCACCACCGATGCTGAGCCAGGACCCGAAACGATCAGGTGACCTGATCATCAGAGCACGTCGTACGGTTGAGCGGTGACCACGGCAACGGCGGCGTGGGTGACCGAGCTGCAGGACGCGCTCGGCACCGGGAGCGTTCTCCTCGATCCCGATGTCACGGCGGCCTACGCCCGTGACCAGGCCATGCTCGCGCCGGCCGGGATGCCCGCGGCCGTCGTCCTCCCGCGGAGCACGGCCGACGTCGTCGCGGTGATGCAGGTGGCGTCCCGCCACGGTGTGCCGGTCGTGCCGCGCGGCGCCGGGTCGGGGCTGGCCGGGGCCAGCAACGCCGTGGACGGCGCAATCACGCTCGTGATGACCCGGATGGACGCCGTCCTGGAGGTCGCTCCGGCCGACCGTCTCGCCGTCGTCCAGCCGGGTGTGGTGAACAAGGCGCTGCGCGACGCCGTCGCCGGGGTCGGGCTGTTCTATCCACCGGACCCCTCCAGCTACGACTGGTGCACGATCGGCGGCAACCTCTCCACCAACTCCGGCGGGCTGTGCTGCGTCAAGTACGGCGTCACCACCGACTACGTCCTGGGCCTGGAGGTCGTCCTCGCCGACGGTCGCGTGCTGCGCACCGGGCGGCGGACGGTCAAGGGCGTCGCCGGCTACGACCTGGCCCGGCTGTTCGTGGGCTCGGAGGGAACCCTCGGCGTCATCACCGAGGCGACGCTGGCCCTGCGTCCGGCACCGAAGCGCCCGGTCACCCTGGCCGCGACCTTCGCGACGACGGCGCAGACCGGCCAGGTGGTCGAGCGGGTGGTCACCAGCGGCCTGGTGCCCAGCCTGCTCGAGGTCATGGACAACACCTGCATCTGCGCCGTCGACGACCTGCTGAAGGCCGACCTCGACCGCGGCGCGCGGGCGCTGCTCGTTGCGCAGTCCGACGCGGGGGGCGAGGCGGCCGCCGCCGAGATCGCCGCCCTCGCCGACCTGTGCCGCGAGGCCGGGGCGGAGTTCGTGCACACGACCGACGACCCGGCCGAGGGCGACCTGCTGCTCACCGCCCGCCGGATGGCGCTGCCCGCGCTGGAGCAGCTGGGCTCCACGCTCATCGACGACGTCGCGGTGCCGCGGTCGCGGATCGCCGCCTTCCTCGACGGCTGCGACGCCATCGCCGTGCAGCGCGAGCTGATCATCGGCGTCGTCGGCCACGCCGGCGACGGCAACATGCACCCGACGATCTGCTTCGACCCGGCCGACGACGACCAGCGCACGCGGGCCTACGCCGCCTTCGACGACATCCTCGAGCTCGGACTCTCCCTCGGCGGGACGATCACCGGCGAGCACGGGGTGGGCGCGATCAAGGTCGACTGGCTCGAGCGCGAGATCGGCCCGGTGGCCCTCGACGTGCACCGCGCGATCAAGGACGCCCTCGACCCGGCCGGCCTGCTCAACCCGGGCAAGGTGTTCCGCCGGGTGCAGGTCGCGGACCTGGCGGCGGTGACGGGACTGGTCGGCAGCGCCTGAGCTGCAGGACGTCGGTGCCGGGTGCGACCCTGACCGCATGAGCAGGGAGCGACTGGTCGTCATAGGTGGGGACGCGGCGGGGTTGTCGGCGGCGGCCCAGGCCCGGCGCCTGCGCCCGGCGGAGGACCTCGAGATCGTCGTCCTCGAGCAGGGGCCGGAGGTGTCCTACTCGGCCTGCGGGATCCCGTACTGGATCGGCGGCCTCGTCTCCGACCGCGACCGGCTCATCGCCCGCACCCCGGAGCAGTTCGCCGAGAAGGACATCGTCGTGCGCACCGACACCCGGGCCGAGGGCATCGACCTCGCCGCCGGGAAGGTCGTCGCCGCCGGTGGTGAGCGGCTCGGCTACGACAACCTCGTGGTCGCCACCGGTGGCCGTCCGCTCCGCCCGAAGGTGCCCGGTCTGGACGCCGACGGCGTGTACGGGGTGCACCGGCTGGCCGACGGCGCCGACATCCGCGCCGCGATCGCCGCCGGGGCCGAGCGCGCCGTCGTGCTCGGCGGCGGCTACATCGGCCTGGAGATGGCCGAGGTGCTGCAGACGCGCGGGCTGCACGTCACGGTCGTCCTCGCCGATCCGCTCCCGATGGGCCAGCTGGACGACGACATGGGCGAGCGGGTCTGTGCCGCCATGTGCGACATGGGCATCGACGTGCAGACGAGCCAGCCGGTCCGCGAGATCGAGGTGGACGCCGACGGCGTGGTGCGGGCGGTGCGCACCGACGCCGGCAGCTACCCCGCCGACCTCGTCGTCCTCGGGCTGGGCATGGGCCCGGAGGTGGAGCTGGCGCGTGATGCGGGGCTGCAGATCGGGGCAACGGGCGCCATCGACGTCCGGCAGACCCAGCGCAGCCGCTCCCACCCGGAGGTCTTCGCCGCCGGCGACTGCTCCCAGACCATCCACCGGCTGACCGGCGAGGCCATCCACGTCGCGCTCGGCACGCACGCGAACAAGCAGGGGCGGGTGGCAGGCGCGGTGATCGGCGGCCGCCCCGCGCGCTTCGCCGGCGTCCTCGGTACGGCGATGACCAAGGTCGGCGATCTGGAGGTGGCCCGGACCGGGCTGTGCACGACGCAGGCCGAGGACGGCGGCTACGACTTCCGCACCGAGCTGATCGAGTCCTCGACGCGGGCCGGCTACTACCCGGGCGCCGCCCCCATCCACGTCAAGCTGATCAGCGAGCGGGGCTCGGGGCTGCTGCTCGGCGCCCAGGTCGTGGGGGGACCGGGCAGCGGCAAGCGGATCGACGTGTTCGCGACCGCCATCTGGGCGGGGATGACGGCCGAGGAGCTGTCGGGGTCCGACCTGTCCTACGCCCCGCCGTTCTCGCCCACCTACGACCCGGTCGTCGTCGCTGCCCGGGTGGCGAGCCGCGTCGAGCACGGCTGACCCGCGTGCCAGGCACGGAGCCGGCCCCCACCGAGACCGAGGTCCGGCAGGCCGACTGGTACGGCGAGGATCTCTCCGGTCAGGAGCACACCCGGGTGGGATTCGTCGGCGTGGACCTCACCGAGGCCACCGACGAGGGCGCTGTCTTCACCGAGTGCACGTTCCGCGACTGCCGGTTCAACCTCTCGCAGCACACCGACGCCGCGTTCCTGAACTGCACCTTCACCGGCTGCTCGTTCTTCGACGCCACCTTCACCGACTGCAAGTTCGTCGGCTCGATGTTCGACCGGTGCACCTTCGACCTGATGACGGTCGAGCGGGGCGACTGGTCGTTCGTCGGACTCCGGGGGGCCGACCTGACGCGGGCCACGCTCACCGGCGCCCGGATGCGGGAGGCCGATCTGACCGGTGTGCGCGGCTCGGGCGCCACCCTGCGGGGCCTGGACCTCTCCGCCTCCTGGTTCCACGACGCCGACCTGAGCGGCGCCGACCTGCGCGGTTCGGACCTCTCGGCGGTGGACCCCCGCAACGTCGACCTCGCCGGCGCGCAGGTCGACGTCACTCAGGCGGTCGTGCTGGTGACCACCCTGGGGCTGCGCGTCCGCCCCGACGCCCCGCCGTGAGTGCCCCGGCGCGATACTGACGACGAGCACGGCAGATTTCCAACCGAGGAGCCCCGCATGCCCATCGCGACCCCCGAGGTCTACGCCGACATGATCCGCCGGGCCAAGGAGGGCGGGTTCGCCTACCCGGCGATCAACTGCACCTCCTCGGAGACGGTGAATGCCGCGCTGCGCGGATTCGCCGACGCCGGGAGCGACGGGATCATCCAGTTCTCCACCGGCGGCGCAGAGTTCGCCTCCGGCACGAAGGTCAAGGACATGGTGACCGGCGCGGTCGCGCTGGCGGAGTTCGCGCACGTCGTCGCCGAGAAGTACCCGGTCAACGTCGCGCTGCACACCGACCACTGTCCGAAGGACAAGCTCGACAGCTACGTCCGCCCGCTGATCGCGCTGTCGCAGGACCGCGTGAACGCCGGTCAGGAGCCGCTGTTCCAGTCGCACATGTGGGACGGCTCGGCGATCGACCTCGAGGAGAACCTGCAGATCGCCGAGGAGCTGCTGGCGAAGACCGCGGCGGCCAAGATCGTGCTCGAGGTCGAGATCGGTGTCGTCGGCGGCGAGGAGGACGGCGTCGCGCACGACATCAACGAGAAGCTCTACACCGCCGAGGGTGACTTCGTGGCCACCGCCCGCGCCCTCGGACTGGGGGAGCGCGGCGTCTACCTGCTCGCCGCGACCTTCGGGAACGTGCACGGCGTCTACAAGCCGGGCAACGTCAAGCTGCGCCCGGAGATCCTGAAGCAGGGTCAGGACGTCGTCGCGAAGGAGCTCGGGACGACCGACGACAAGCCGTTCAACCTGGTGTTCCACGGCGGCTCGGGTTCGTCGCAGGCGGAGATCCGCGAGGCGCTGTCCTATGGCGTCGTGAAGATGAACGTCGACACCGACACCCAGTACGCGTTCACCCGTCCGGTCGCCGGCCACATGTTCGGCAACTACGACGGCGTCCTGAAGGTCGACGGCGAGGTCGGCAACAAGAAGGCCTACGACCCGCGCAGCTACCTCAAGGCCGCCGAGACGGGCATGGCCGCCCGCGTCGTCGAGGCGTGCGAGGACCTGCTGTCGGCCGGTCAGTCGACGGCCGGCTGATGACGCACTCCCACGGCAACCTGCTGGGCGAGCCGCCGGCCACCCTGCTCCCGCCGAACCCGGAGGCCGACGCGGAACTCGCGGCCGGGAACCCGCCGGCCGAGGTCGCGGCGCACCACCCGACCGTCAGTGCGGCGTGGGCGGCGCTGGCTGAGGAGGCCCTGAACCGTCCCGAGCGTGGGCTGAGCGACACCATCGAGGGCTACGCCTACGCCCGCACCGGCTACCACCGCGGACTGGACTCGCTGCGCCGCAACGGCTGGAAGGGCTTCGGTCCGGTGCCGTGGTCGCACGAGCCCAACCGGGGCTTCCTCCGGTGCGTCACCGAGCTGGCGAAGGCCGCCGAGGCGATCGGCGAGACCGACGAGCAGGCACGCTGCATCCAGCTGCTCCGCGACTGTGACCCCTCGCTGGCGCCCTGACATCGAAACCTGTGGGGTGCAGGAAGTGCGGAGGCGCCTGTGATCCGCCGCAGGAAGTCCCGTCGGCCGTGGGGTCGGCGGGATTCTCTGCACCCGATCTACATGTGCTCGTTTCGAACGCCGCCGGGGTGATCATTAACAACGGTGCATGGCGCCGTCCGGGCGCCCGCACGGTTGGAAGTGCCGTCATGGTCACGCTGCTGTGGATCCTTGCCGTAGTCCTGGTGATCGCGGGCATCTTCGCGATCTTCCGCGGACAGATGCTCTGGGGGATCGTGCTCATCATCGTGGGTCTGCTCGTCGGCCCGGGAGGCGTGAGCGTCTTCAACTGAGTGGCCGCCCGGGACGGCGCACCGCTCGCGCGGTGCGCTCCCCCGGGCGGAGCCGTCAGCGCTCGCCCAGCTCCGAGTGCAGGTCCGTCAGTGCCGAGGTCAGGGCGCTGAACTCCTCCCCGCCGGCCATCAGCCGCATCAGGTCCGAGGCGTCGACGTCCTCCCTGGTGAGCTTGCCGGCCACCTGGCCGTGAGCCAGGAGCAGGAAGCGGTCACCCACGAGGTGGGCGTAGCGCGGATTGTTCGTCACGAGCAGTACCGCCAGGCCCTGGCTGCGGGCCGCCACGATCGCCTGCAGCAGCAGCGTCTGCTGCCCGACGGTCAGGGGCGCCGTCGGCTCGTCGACGACCAGCGCGCGGACGCCGAAGTGCCGCGCGCGGGCGATCGCCAGGCTCTGCCGGGCGCCGGCCTGCAGCGTGCTCGCCGGCTGGTCGGGATCGAGCCCGGTCACCCCGACCCGGGCCATCGCCTGGACCGTGATCTCCCGGGCGCGGTCGACGTCGAGCCGCCGCAGCGGCCACACCCCGCGAGTGGGCTCGGCGCCGAGGAAGAAGTTCCGCCAGATCGACAGCAGCGGGGCGACGGCGAGGTCCTGCCAGACGGTGGCGATCCCGGCCGCCCGGGCCTGTTGTGGGGACCGGAAGTGGACCGGCTCCCCGGTCATCAGCAGCTGGCCCTCGTCGTGCCGGCGCAGCCCGGAGAGTACGGCCACGAGCGTGGACTTCCCCGAGCCGTTCTCCCCGAGCACGCAGGTGATCTGGCCGGCCGGCACGGTGGCGCTGACCCGGGACAGCGCGTGCACGCTGCCGTAGCGGACGCTCAGTCGCTGGAGCTCGAGGGCCGGTACGGCGGACTGCTCGACGGGCCCCGTCATGACCGGGGCACCGCCTTCAGGCGGTAGCGCACGACGGCGTTGGCCAGCAATGCCACCAGCAGGAGCACGCCGAGGAACGCCTGGAACCAGGGCGGGTCCCAGCCGGCCAGCGCGATGCCTTGCCGGGCCACGGCGTAGAGCAGCGCCCCGATCGCCGCACCGACGGCCGAGCCGTAGCCGCCGGTGAGCAGGCACCCTCCGATGACGGCCACGACGATGAAGTCCACCGCCGTCGCCAGGCCCGGCGCACCGACCTGCACGCCGTCCAGCCGGACGAGTCCGAGGGTGCCGATCAGCCATCCGGCCGCAGCCGTCAGGCAGAAGAGGGTGAGCGTCGTCCGCCGGACGGGTACGCCCAGTTGCCGCGCGGCCCGGCGGGCACCCCCGCTGGCGAAGACGGCGTTGCCGAACCGGGTGCGCCACAGCGCCCACGAGGCCAGGGCGGTGAGCCCGAGCCACCAGAGCAGCGACACCCGGAAGCGGCCGTCCCCCAGGTGCACCGTCGCGCCGAACACGGCGTCGGCGGCGGCCCAGCCGGGGGCCTCGTCGACGCCGGTCACCCGCACCGACCCGGCGAGTGCCGACACGCCGGCCTGCGACGTCCCCTGGAGAACGAGGAAGGTCGCCAGCGTCACGAGGAAGCTGGGCAGGCCGGTGTTCACCACGAGGAACCCGTTGACCAGGCCCACCAGCAGGGACGCGCCGAAGGAGACCAGCAGGGCCGGCCAGGTGTCCCAGCCGGCCTGCTCGATCAGCAGCGCGGTCACCAGGGAGCTCGCCACGGCCAGGACGCCGATGGAGAGGTCGAACTGGCCGGCGATCAGGAGCAGGGCGACCGCGACGCCGCCGATGCCCAGCAGCGCGGCCGCATCGAGGACGCTGGCCAGGCCGCCCGAGGTGAGCAGTTCGGGCGCCTGCACGCCGAAGACGGCGACGACCACCAGGAGGCCGACCAGGGCGGGCAGGCTCGGCCGGGCCAGTGCCCGCGTCAGCAGCCGGCGGCCGCGCGGCATCTCGGCAGGCGCCGCGCCCAGCGTGGGCAGGCGATCGCTGATCACCGGCAGGGCCCGTGGGGCAGCCCTGACCCGGTCGGGGCGCAGGACGTCGGCAGCGGGGCCTCCTCGACAAGCGGGATGCGGTCCAGTGTCCACGACGCCGCCGGCCCCCCGCAGAGGCCCGCCGCGAGCCGGCGAGGCGTCAGGGCTGGAGCAGCCAGCGCATCCGGTGGTCGGCGTACCAGGTCCAGCGGTTCACCGGACGCGGGTAGGCAACGCCGTCGCGCACGATCCGCGCGGGGTCCGAGGCCACCTGGAGGGCACGGCCGCTGGTCTGCCGGGTGGGCCGTAGCGGCTGCATCATCACGGTCACGCCGATCGTGTCGACCGCCCGCCAGTCCGGGCGCACGTCGATGCGGGTGATCTCGCCGTCGGCGACCTTGATGTCGTCGTGGTGGGCCTGCAGGCCCAGCCGGCGGCTCAGGGCGCGGCGCCCGTCACCGGCGGCCTCGATCCGGCCGTGGTGCAGGAGGACGCCGCCGTGGTCGTCCCGGACCAGCCCGAGCTCACGCTGCTCACCGGTGCCGACGCCGATGTCCCGGGCGAGCGCCACGGAGTCCTTGTCGCCGGTGGGCTCCCACGCGACCGGTACCTGTGCGCTGCGCTCGGCCTTCAACAGCACGGTGAGGACGGCGGCGAGCGCGGGCACCGGACCCCGGACGGCGATCGAATCGGCGGTGGCGGCGTCGGCGACGTCCTCCGGTCGGGGGGCCCTGCCCGGCTCCAGACGGCGGAGATCCAGCTCGACGGAGGCCATGCGGATACCCTGCCATTTGCCAGCCGGGAACCTCCGGTGCCGATCTGTGAGGAGAACCAGGACCCGATGCCGGCTGTCGTGCTGATCGGTGCCCAGTGGGGCGACGAGGGCAAGGGAAAGGCCACCGACTTGCTCGGCGGTCGCGTGCCCTACGTCGTCCGCTACCAGGGCGGCAACAACGCCGGGCACACGGTGATCACGCCGGACGGCGAGAAGTACGCCCTGCACCTCATCCCGTCCGGGATCCTCACCCCCGGGTGCACGCCGGTGATCGGCAACGGGGTGGTCATCGACCCCGAGGTGCTCATCGGCGAGCTCGCGGGCCTCGACGAGCGGGGGGTGGACACCTCGCGCCTGGTGATCTCCTCGGACGCGCACTTGATCATGCCGCACCACCGGGCCCTGGATAAGGTCACCGAGCGGTTCCTGGGCTCGCGCAAGATCGGCACCACCGGCCGTGGCATCGGCCCGGCCTACGGCGACAAGGTCGCCCGTGTGGGCATCCGCGTGCAGGACCTGCTCGACCTGTCGATCCTGCGGCAGAAGCTCGAGGGGACCCTGCAGGAGAAGAACCAGATCCTGGTCAAGGTCTACAACCGCAAGGCGATCGACGTCGACGAGGTCGTCGAGGAGTACGCGGCGTACGCGGAGCAGTTGAAGCACCGCATCGTCGACACCCGGCTGCTGCTCGGCAAGGCTCTGGACGCCGGCGAGTGGGTACTGCTCGAGGGGTCCCAGGGCACGCTGCTCGACGTCGACCACGGCACCTATCCGTTCGTGACGTCGTCGAACCCGACCGCGGGCGGGGCAGCCGTCGGATCGGGCATCGGGCCCACCCGCATCGAGCGCGTCGTCGGCATCCTCAAGGCGTACACGACCCGGGTCGGCTCCGGGCCGTTCCCGACCGAGCTGTTCGACGCCAACGGCGAGTACCTCCGCAAGCAGGGCGGCGAGGTCGGTGTGACCACCGGTCGCGATCGCCGCTGCGGCTGGTTCGACGCCGTCATCGCGCGGTACGCCAGCCGGGTCAACGGGATCACCGACTACTTCCTCACCAAGCTCGACGTCCTGTCCGGCCTGGAGACGGTGCCGATCTGCGTCGCCTACGACGTCGACGGCGTCCGGCACGAGGAGATGCCGATGACGCAGACCGACTTCCACCACGCGACGCCGGTCTACGAAGAGATGCCCGGCTGGTTCGAGGACATCCGGCACTGCCGCACGTTCGACGAGCTGCCGCCCAACGCGCAGGCCTACGTGCGGCGGCTGGAGGAGCTCGCCGGTGCGCGGATCAGCGTGATCGGCGTCGGCCCCGGCCGCGACGAGAACGTGGTCATCAACGATCTGATCGGTTGAGACCTCCGACGGTGCGGGGCGGCCGCGCCTCCTCGACTCAAGCTCGCCCGATGCTCCGTCGCGCAGTTGTTCTCGGGTTGCTCGGCCTGCTCACCGGCTGCACGGCTGTGGTTGACGGCTCGGGATCGTCGGCAGTTGCGACAAGTGCAGCCGGGGAACCCTGGAGCGAAGAGCCGATCGACACCCTGGTCGTGGGTGAGGCGCCCGAATTCCCGACGGCGCTGGACCACTGGGCTCTGCAGGACGCTTGGTCGACCCAGCTCCGGGCATTCGAAGGCGACGAGTGGACGACGGCATCCGGGCCGGACTACGAGTCCTTCCCGGCCACCATGAATGGGTGTGACGAGCAGCGGTTTCTCGTTCGATGGCGCGTGGTCGTGGACGCTGTTGACGTAGAGGCGGCTGCCAGCGACGTCCTGGGCGATGCCTGGAAGCAGGTGTCCGGCAACGAGGGCTGGATGGATCTCGACGGCTGCTATTCGCCAAGCTTCCGCTTGGCAGCAGACACCGTCGACGGGTCGTCGCTGGTGGACGTGGCTGTCGAGGTTCAGCAGTACTGGCCCGCCGTCTGACCCCCCGGACTCACTCCGTGTCCCCAAGGCTGATTTCTACCGCGGCTTTCGAGACCATCAGACCGGGTGCGTGCCTCATTCACACGAGGGTGGCGATCCTCAACTCCGCGACGGCCTGGGCGGCGTGGTCGGGGGAGTCGGTGATCAGGCCGTCGACGCCCAGGGCGAGCAGCTGGCGGGCCTCGCCGAGCGCGTCGCCGAGCCCGCCAGGGGCGTCGCCGCGGCGCAGGCGCTCCGGTAGGAACGCGTTCTCCGCCCGCAGCGTCCAGCAGAACACCGACAGGGCGGCCCGGTGCGCCTCGTCGATGAGCATCGAGGTGCTGCCGGACGGCGTGCCGTCCTTGCCGAGGATGCGGTCGCGGCTGGGTCCGATGGCCTGGGCGTAGGTCGAGATCTCGCGGAGTCCGGACCGGCTCACCATCCGGTCGCCCGTGCCGTGGTCGTCGACCAGCTGGACCATCTCGGGGCCGCTCTCGCCGAGGCGGGCGCGGAGGTCACGCAGGACCGCCGGCTCGAAGGACTGCAGCATCACCGGCCCGGAGGCGTCGGTGGCGTCGAGCCGGCGCAGCTCCGCGGCGACCAGCTCGGCCATCGGCAGGCCGTGCTCGGTGGACCAGTTCGCGTGCTTCAGCTCGGCCAGCACCCGGATCGGCCGGTCGTCGGTGGAGCGGGTGCGGACCAGCGAGATCACCTCGCCGAGCGTGAGGATGCCGAAGTGCCCGTCGTAGGCGCTGTTCAGGGGCCGGAGCTCGGGCATCCGCTCGACGGCGCGCAGCGTGCGCAGCTCGGCGAGCGTGAAGTCCTCGGCGAACCAGCCGGTCCAGACCTGGTCGTCCACCTCCTTGGTGGTGCGACGGTCGGCGTATTCCGCGCGGCCGGCGACGTCCGTCGACAGGCTGAGCTCGTTCTCGTGGCGGACGACGAGGACGCCGTCCCGGCTGACCACCACGTCCGGCTCGATCAGTTCGGCACCGAGGTCGATCGCCAGCTGGTAGCTGGCGGCCGTGTGCTCCGGGCGGTACGCCGGGGCGCCCCGGTGGCCGATGACCACGGGCTGGGCAAGGCGGGTCGCTGGTCGCACGGCCAGCGACTCCATCGCACGCATGTCCCTCACCACACATGAATCGGATGGCCGGACGGCGAACTGAAGCGAACGTGTTGCCAACAATTCGAAAGACACGACGCTGAACTGGGCGCGACCATGCAGCCGTGACTGATCTCTCAGAGCTGGGATGGACGCTCGGCCGCGCCGCCGAGCTGCCCGCCGGATCCGTCCCCGCGCGGGTATCGCGCGTGGACCGGGGCCGCCTGAGCGTCCTGACGGCCGAGGGGGAGAGCCGGGTGCACCCGGCCGCCGCGCTGTACGACGAGTCCGGTCTGTCCGGCCCGGCCGTGGGTGACTGGGTCGCGGTGCGCGGCGAACTCGCGGTCGCCGTCCTCACCCGGACGAGTGCCTTCGTCCGTACCGGTGCCGGCCGGACGTCGGCGGCGCAGGTGATCGCGGCCAACCTGGACACCGTCCTGGTCGTCGACTCGCTGTCCGCGGATGCGCGCCTGCGGCGGGTCGAGCGCTATCTGGCCGTCGCCTGGAGCAGCGGCGCGACGCCGGTCGTCGTCCTCACGAAGGCCGACCTCTGCGACGACGTCGCGGCGGCGGCGGAGCAGGTCCGCGAGGACGCCTTCGGCGTCGATGTGCTGCCGGTCAGCTCGGTCACCGGCGCGGGCCTGGACGCCGTGCGCGACCTCCTCCCACCCGGCCGGACGGGAGCCATGGTGGGCCCGTCGGGCGTCGGGAAGTCGAGCCTGGTGAACGCGCTGGCCGGGGGGACCATCGCCGAGATCGGCGGGATCCGGGCGAGCGACGGCCGCGGCCGGCACACGACGACAGCGCGCGAGCTGCACCTGCTGCCGGGCGGCGGGCTGCTGGTCGACACCCCCGGCATGCGCGAGCTGGCGCTCTACGACGACGGCGAGGGCGTGGACACCGCCTACGCCGACGTCGCGCTGCTGGCGGCCGACTGCCGGTTCCGCGACTGCCAGCACCGCACCGAGCCGGGCTGCGCGGTCGCCTCCGCCATCGACGGCGGCCGGCTGGACCCCGCCCGGTACAGCGCGTGGCGCAAGCTGCAGGCCGAGGCACATCGTCAGCTGCTGCGCGTCGACGCCCGCGCCCGGGCCGCGGAGAAGGCGCGGATGCGCTCGTTCCACCGGGCGATCCGGGAGCAGCCCAACCGGCTGCGGTGACCGTCCCCTAGATTCGGTCTTCGTGCGCGTGCTGGTGATCGGCTCCGGTGCCCGGGAGCACGCCCTGTGCGTGGCTCTCTCCTCCGACCCTGCGGTGAGTGCGCTCGCCTGCGCGCCCGGCAATGCCGGCACCCGCGCGGTCGCCGAACCGCTCGCGGTCGACGCCGCGGACCCCGATGCGGTCGCCCGCGTCGCCGCCGACTGGGGCGCCGAGCTCGTGGTGATCGGCCCCGAGGTGCCGCTGGTCGCCGGTGCCGCCGACGCCGTCCGGGATGCCGGCATCCCCTGCTTCGGGCCGTCGGCCGAGGCCGCCCAGCTCGAGGGCAGCAAGTCCTTCGCCAAGCACGTGATGGCTGCCGCGGGCGTGCCGACCGCGCGGTCGTGGCCGGTCGGCGGTCCGGCGGAGCTGGAGACCGCGCTGGACGAGGCGGGTGCCCCCTACGTCGTGAAGGACGACGGCCTGGCCGCGGGCAAGGGCGTGCTCGTCACCGACGACCGGGCGGCCGCGGTCGCGCACGGCTCCCGGGTGCTCGACGCCGGCGGTGCGGTGCTGGTCGAGGAGTACCTCGACGGGCCCGAGGTGTCGCTGTTCGCCGTCACCGACGGGACGACGGTGCTGCCGCTGTTGCCCGCCCAGGACCACAAGCGCCGGGACGACGGCGACGGCGGCCCCAACACCGGCGGGATGGGTGCCTACGCGCCGCTGCCCTGGGCACCCCCCGGACTGGTCGACGAGGTGCTGGTCACCGTGCTGCAGCCGACCGTCGACGAGATGGCCCGTCGCGGCGAGACGTTCAGCGGCCTGCTCTACGCCGGTCTCGCCCTCACGTCCCGCGGGCTGCGGGTGGTCGAGTTCAACGCGCGCTTCGGCGACCCGGAGACCCAGGTCGTGCTGCCGCTGCTGGAGACGCCGCTGGCCGGCCTGCTGCACGCAGCGGCCACCGGGACGCTCGCCGAGCACCCGCCGCTGCGGTGGCGCGACGGTGCGGCGGTGACCGTCGTCGTCGCGGCGCCCGGCTATCCCGAGGCGCCGCGCACCGGTTCGCCGATCACCGGTGCCGACGGCGAGGGCGTGCTGCACGCCGGTACCGCGTTGTCGGCGGACGGGCATGTGATCTCCGCGGGTGGCCGCGTGCTCGCCGTGACCGGGATCGGTGCCGACCTCGCCGCCGCCCGGCAGCAGGCCTACGAGCGGGTGGCCGCGGTCCGGCTCGCCGACGCGCACTGGCGGACCGACATCGCGCTCGCCGCCGTCGAGGGCCGGATCGTCGTCGGCTAGCCGGCGGTGACCGCCGGCCGGGCCCGCTCGGGGCGCGGTTCCGGCGGTCGCGGACCGTCGTGCCGGCGGCTCAGGTAGGTGCCCGCGACGTTCGCGCACGCCACGATCGGGACGGCGATCAGGGCGCCGAAGATGCCGGCGATGAGCAGGCCGGCGGCGATCGCCAGGACGATGGCCAGCGGATGCACCCGCACCGCCCGGCCCAGCAGCAGCGGCTGCAGGATGTGCCCTTCGACCTGCATGACCAGCACGACGATGGCGAGCGCGATGAGCGCGGTGATCGGTCCCTGGGAGACGAGCGCGACCAGCACCGCCACCGAGCCGGCGAGGAACGAGCCGAGGATCGGGATGAACGCCCCGAGGAACACCAGTGCGGCCAGCGGGATGACCAGCGGCACCCCCAGGATCGCCAGGCCGATGCCGATGCCGATCGCGTCGATCAGCGCGACGGCGGCCGTCGCGCGGACGTAGGAGACGAGCGTGCGCCAGGCGCGACGGGCCGCCTCGTCGATGTAGGCGCGGGAGTCGCCCGGGAAGAGGCCGACCAGCCACAGCCAGATCGAACGCCCGTCCTTGAGGAAGAAGAACAGCGTGAACAGCGCCAGGAAGAACCCGGCGATGACCTCACCGACCGTGGCCGCCGTCGTGAGGGCGCCGGAGGCGATGGAGTCCTGGTTGTCGACCAGGGTCTGCTGGAACTGACCGACCGCGTCCTCGAGCTGGTTCCGCGTGATCGGGAACGTGCGCACGACGAAGCTCTGGACCTGCCCGATGCCCTCGCTGACCTGGCCGGCGAGGTCGGAGAAGCCGGCGGAGAACCGCTCGACGACGAGCGTGATGATCCCGGCGACCACACCGAGGCCGACGATGAGCATCGTGAACGCGGACAGCGACCGTGGCCAGCCGTGCCGGACGAGGTAGGCCGCGCCCGGCTGCAGCAATGCTGCGAGCAGCAGCGCGACGATCACCGGGACGACGACGACCGCGACGTACGCCGCGGCGTAGAGCAGCACGTAGAAGCCGGCGATCACGACGATGAACCGCCACGAGTAGGCCGCCGCCGTCCGCAGCCCGTTCGGGACCCCGGCCTCCGGCGGGCCGTCGCGCCCACTCGTCGTCATCAGCCGGCGGGAGCGCTCCCCGGGCCGGTGCGGGCGACCGCCCTGGGGCGGCCCGCTGACCCCGCCGGACGCGACGGCTCCGTCGACGTCCGGGGCGCCGGGTTCGGGGCTGCCCAGCGGGGGAGTCGTGGCGCCGCCGTCCGGGTCGTCGTCCGGGGGGATCTCGACGAAGTCGATCGGCTCCGGGTCGTCGTCGTGGACGAGGATGGCGCGGTCGTCGTCGCGCTCCGGCCACGCGTGCGGGTCGTGCTCGCGGGCGGCTCGGATGCGTTCCCGCGCCCGTTCGGTGAGGACGCTGGCCCGTCGCAGCATCGTCGATCCTCCCCTCGGGCCCGGGGGCCGTCCATGATCACGCTAGCCCTGCGGGAGGATGTACCTCGTGGTGCGACGAGCTGAGCTGTGTCAGGTGGTACCCGCATGATCGAGCGCTACACGCTCCCGGAGATGGGGCGGGTGTGGAGCGACCAGCACAAGTACGAGTTGTGGTGCCGGGTCGAGACGCTGGTCCTCGAGGCGCACGCCGCCGCCGGGCGCGTGCCCGCCGACGTCGTGGAGCCGGTCCGCAACGCCCCGCCGCCGACCCCCGAGCGGGTCGCTGAGATCGAGGAGACGACGCAGCACGACGTCATCGCCTTCCTCACCGCGTGGGCGGACAACACGACGCCGCGCTCGGCCGCGGCCTACGTGCACCACGGCATGACGTCGTCGGACCTGCTGGACACCGCGCTCGCGGTGCAGCTGACCGATGCCACGGACGTCCTGCTGGCGAAGGCCGACCGGCTGGTCGCCGCGCTCCGGGACCACGGTCTGGCGCACCGGAACACGATCAAGGTGGGCCGCACGCACGGCGTCCACGCCGAGCCCGACGTGTGGGGGCACCGCGTCGCCGACCTCGCCTTCGCGATGGCCCGGTCGCGGGACCGGCTGCGCGAGGCGCGCTCGCGGGTCGGGGTCGTCGCGATCTCCGGCGCCGTCGGCACGTACTCGCTGATCGACCCCTCGGTCGAGGTCTTCGTCGCCGAGAAGCTGGACCTGCGCCCCGCCGACGCCTCCACCCAGGTGGTCATCCGCGACTCGATCAGCGAATGGGTTTCGGCGCTGGCGATCATCGCGACGGTCTGCGAGGCGATCGCGCTCGAGGTGCGGCACGGCCAGCGCACCGAGGTGCGGGAGCTGTCGGAGGCGTTCGGCGCGGGCCAGAAGGGCTCCAGCGCGATGCCGCACAAGAAGAACCCGATCCGCTCCGAGCGGATCGCGGGGCTGGCGCGGGCCGTGCGCGCGGCGATCGTGCCGATCATGGAGGGCATCCCGCTGTGGCACGAGCGCGACATCTCGCACTCCTCGACCGAGCGGGTGTTCCTCCCCGACGCCGCGATCACGACCGACTACCTGCTGAACCTGACCGCCGGGCTGGTGGAGACCCTGGTCGTCGACGCCGACCGGATGCGGACCAACCTCGAGTCCACCGGCGGGCTCATCTACACGTCGTCGGTGCTGTTGGAGCTGGTCGAGGGCGGGCTGTCCCGTGAGGACGCGTACTCGCTCGTGCAGTCCGCGGCGATGGAGACGTGGCAGGCCGGCACCCCGTTCCGGGAGACGCTGCGCGTGAAGGCGGAGGCCTCGGGCGTGCCCCTGGACGAGGTGCGGCTGGACGAGATCTGCCGGCCCGAGCAGTACGTGGCCAACCTCGGGCCGCTGTTCGACCGGCTGGCCGCGCTGACGTGATCGATCTCCCGCTCGTCGCCCGGGGGAAGGTGCGCGAGATCTACGACGCGGGTCCTGACCGGCTGTTGCTGGTGGCGTCGGACCGGATCTCCGCCTACGACCACGTGCTGCCGACGCCGATCCCCGACAAGGGGCGCGTCCTCACCCAGCTCTCGGTGTGGTGGTTCGACCAGCTCACCCCGGTGCTGTCCTCGTTCGGGGCCTCGCACCACCTGATCTCGGCGTCCGACGTGCCGGCCTCGGCCGCGGGACGGGGAATGCTCGTGCGTCGGCTGGAGATGCTGCCGGTCGAGTGCGTGGCCCGCGGCTACCTGTCGGGGTCGGGGACTCATCTGTACGCGAGGACCGGTTCGATCCGGGACGTCGTCCTGCCGGCGGGACTGGTCGAGGGGTCGCGGCTGCCGACGCCGGTGTTCACCCCGTCGACGAAGGCCGAGGTGGGAGAGCACGACGAGGCGATCGACTTCGCCTCCGTGGTCTACGCGGTGGGCGCCGCCCGGGCCGAGGAACTGCGGGACCTGACCCTGGCGCTGTACTCGCGGGCGGCGGAGATCGCGCTCGAGGCCGGGATCATCCTGGCCGACACCAAGTTCGAGTTCGGGCTGGCCGCGGACGGCGGGCTGGTGCTCGGCGACGAGGTGCTCACCCCGGACTCCTCGCGCTTCTGGCCGGCCGCGACCTGGTCGCCGGGCGCCGTCCAGCCGTCCTACGACAAGCAGTACGTGCGCGACTGGCTGACGTCGACCGGCTGGGACCGGGTCTCCCCGCCACCCGAGCTGCCGTCGGACGTCGTCGAGGCGACCCGCGAGCGCTACGTCACCGCCTACGAACAGCTCACCGGCCAGAGCTTTCCGTAGTCCTGCTGCGGCGCCGGGAGGGGTTTTCCCGGCGCATCCGCGCGCGCACACTGCGCCGGTCGGGGGCCACGGAGGGCGCGCGGACGTGAGGAGCGGTGAGTTGAGCGGACGAGGACGCAAGCAGCAGAACCGGGGCAAGTCGCATCGGTCGCAGCCCCCGTCGAAGAAGGGCGCCGGGTCCAGCCGGTCAGCCACGGCGGGCGCCGGGTCGAGTGCCACCTCGACGACCGGGGCCGGCTCGGCGCGGCAGCAGCACCCGGTTCGCGCCACGGCCGGCTCCCGCCCGGAGCGGACGGATCCCGTCGCCGGCGGCCGGTCACGCCCCGCGCCGCGTGCGGCCGCCCCCGGCCGGACGGCGAGCCGGCAGCCGCGGGACGGGCGGCGGCGCAGGCAGCGGCTGACCGTCGTCATCGGGGCTGTGGCACTCGGCGGTGCCGCCATCGGCGGAGTCATCGCCGGCATGGCGGGAGGGGAGACGCCCCCGGCCCAGGAGGCCGGCGAGGCGAGCGGGTCCGCGGTGACGTCGTCCGCCGCTCCGGTGAAGCCGACCGCCTCCGCGTCGCCCTCCGCCGTGCCCGCGATGACGATGAGCTGCCCGACCGGTGGCGGCGCCTCGACGCTCTTCGGGCACGAGATCGCCGTGCCCGAGCCGTACACCGTCACCATCACCTACGGGGACGGCGACGAGTACACCAACGACAGCGACCAGCTCGGTGCAATCTTCTCGCACACGTACACGGAGCCGGGCTCGTACGAGGTCAATGCCGTGCTGACCGATCCGACGGGGACGACGGCGAGCGCCGGCTGCACCTACACCTGGGGTCCCTAGGGGCAGATCTCGCCGGGGGAAGGAAGGGCTCTCCGGCGTCCCGGTACCCTCGGCGGTGTGTCCCGGGTGGTCGTCGATGTGGTCCTCAAGCCGGAGATCTCCGACCCCCAGGGGCAGGCGGTGCTGGGCGCACTGGGGCGCCTCGGTCACGGCAGCATCGCCAGCGTCCGGCAGGGCAAGCACTTCGTGCTCGAGGTCGACGGCACCCCCGACGAGGCGGAGCTGAAGCAGATCGGCGAGACGCTGCTGGCCAACCCCGTCATCGAGGACGTCGAGCTGCACCTCTCCACCGACTGAACGGACGCACTTCCTTGCGCATCGGTGTTCTGACCTTCCCGGGCTCCCTGGACGACGTCGACGCCGCCCGCGCGGTGCGCCTGGCTGGGGGTGAACCGGTCGCCCTGTGGCACGCCGACCACGACCTCAAGGACGTCGACGCCGTGATCCTCCCCGGCGGCTTCTCCTACGGCGACTACCTGCGGGCCGGCGCCATCGCCGCGCGGGCCCCCCTGATGCAGGACGTCGTCGCGCGGGCGAACGACGGCATGCCCGTGCTCGGCATCTGCAACGGCTTCCAGGTGCTCTGCGAGGCCGGACTGCTGCCCGGCGCCCTGACCCGCAACAGCCACCTGCACTTCCGCAACCGCGACCAGGTGCTCACCGTCGAGCGGTCCGACACCGCCTGGACCGGCGACTACGCGACGGGTCAGCGCATCGTGATCCCGGTCAAGAACGGTGAAGGCCGGTACGTGGCGGCCGACGCCGACCTCGACCGCCTCGAGGGCGAGGGCCGCGTGGTGTTCCGCTACACCGACGGCAACCCGAACGGCAGCAGCCGTGACATCGCCGGGGTGACCAGCGAGAACGGCCGGGTCGTCGGCCTCATGCCGCACCCCGAGCACGCGGTCGAGGACCTCACCGGCCCGAGCACCGACGGCCTCGGCTTCTTCACCAGCGTCCTGAAGGCCGCGGTGGCAGCGTGATCGACACGGTGGAGCTCGCGGCGAAGAGCCCGGACGACGAGCAGCCCTGGGCCGAGCTGGGTCTCAAGTCCGACGAGTACGACCGGATCAAGAGCATCCTCGGCCGCCGCCCGACCACGGCCGAGCTCGCCATGTACTCGGTCATGTGGAGCGAGCACTGCTCCTACAAGAGCTCCAAGGTGCACCTCAGGCAGTTCGGCGACCTCCCGCACAGCGACGCCCTGCTGGTCGGCATCGGCGAGAACGCCGGCGTCGTCGACGTCGGCGACGGCTACGCGGTCACGTTCAAGGTCGAGTCGCACAACCACCCGAGCTACGTCGAGCCGTACCAGGGCGCGGCCACGGGCGTCGGCGGCATCGTGCGCGACATCCTCACCATGGGCGCCCGCCCGATCGCGGTCATGGACTCGCTCCGCTTCGGCCGCGCCGATGCCCCCGACACCGCCCGCGTGCTGCCCGGCGTGGTGGCCGGCGTCGGCGGCTACGGCAACTGCCTGGGCCTGCCCAACATCGGCGGGGAACTCCTCTTCGACGACTGCTACGCCGGGAACCCGCTGGTCAACGCGCTGTGCGTCGGCGTCATGCGGCACGAGGATGTCCGCCTGGCCAAGGCCGAGGGCCTCGGCAACAAGGTCATCCTCTTCGGTGCCCGCACCGGCGGAGACGGCATCGGCGGCGTGAGCGTGCTGGCCAGCGAGACCTTCGACGAGCACGGCCCGGCCAAGCGCCCCAGCGTGCAGGTCGGCGACCCGTTCACCGAGAAGCTGCTCATCGAGGCGTGCCTGGAAATCTTCGCGGCCGACCTCGTCACCGGCATTCAGGACCTCGGCGGCGCCGGCCTCTCCTGCGCGACGTCGGAGCTGGCCAGTGCCGGCACCGGCGGCATGCACGTCGACCTCGACACCGTCCCGTTGCGCGACTCGACGCTCACCCCGGCCGAGATCCTGATGAGCGAGTCGCAGGAGCGCATGTGCGCGATCGTCGAGCCGGCCAAGGTCGATGCGTTCCTCGCCGTCTGTCGGAAATGGGACGTCCTCGCCACCGTCATCGGTGAGGTCACCGACGGCGACCGGCTCACCGTCGACTGGCACGGCGAGCGGATCGTCGACGTCCCGCCGCGCACGGTCGCCCACGAGGGCCCGGTCTACGAGCGGCCGATGACCCGCCCGGCCGATCTCGACGCACTCCAGGCCGACGACGCGGCCCGCCTCCCGCGGCCGTCGACCGGCGCGGAGCTCCAGGCGCACTGGCTCGCCGTCGTCAGCAGTCCGGACGGCGCCGACAAGACGTGGGTCACCGAGCAGTACGACCGCTACGTCCGCGGCAACACCGTGCTCGCCCAGCCGGAGGACGCCGGCGTCGTCCGCATCGACGAGCAGAGCCACCGCGGGATCGCGCTCGCCCTCGACGGGAACGCCCGCTACGCCCGCCTCGACCCCTACGCCGGCGCCCAGCTCAACCTCGCCGAGGCCTACCGCAACGTCGCCGTCTCGGGCGCGAAGCCGCTGGCCGTCACCAACTGCCTGAACTTCGGCTCCCCGGAGGAGCCGGAGGTCATGTGGCAGTTCGCCGAGGCCGTGCGTGGCCTGGCCGACGGCTGCCGCGAGCTCGGTCTGCCGGTCACCGGCGGCAACGTCAGCCTCTACAACCAGACCGGCGACGTCCCGATCAACCCGACGCCGGTCATCGGCGTGCTCGGCGTGCACGAGGACGTCCGCCGCCGCATCCCCGGCGGCTGGCGGGCCGACGGCGAGACGGTGCTGCTGCTCGGCGAGACCCGCGCCGAGTTCGGTGGCTCGGCCTGGGCGTCGGTCGTGCACGGTCACCTCGGCGGGAAGCCGCCGGTGGTCGACCTGGCCGCCGAACGGCGACTGGGGGAGTTGCTCGCGGGCCTACCCGGTCTGGTCAGCTCCGCGCACGACCTCGCCGACGGGGGGCTCGCGCAGACCCTCGCGGAGTCGGCGCTGCGCTACGGCGTCGGCGCGCGGCTGCACCTGGACGGCGACCTGTTCACCGCGCTGTTCAGCGAGTCGGCCGCCCGTGCCGTCGTCACGACGGGCGACTCTGACGCCGTCCGGACGGCCGCGGCAGCGGCCGGCGTCCCGGTCACCGAACTGGGGACGACGGGCGGCGACACCCTGACCGTCGACGGCCTGCTCGAGCTCGGCATCACCGAACTCCGGGCCGCCTGGTCGGCCACCCTGCCGGCCCTCTTCGGTGCTCCCGAGATCGCGGTCGGTTCCGTCCCGGCGGGCACCGTTCCGACCAGCTGATGGCTGCGCAGCCGATCCCGGCCGACGAGCTGCGCGCGGTCCTCGAACCCGTCCGGGAATGGCTCGCGGGCCAGGCGGAACAGCCGCCGCGGTCCGTCGTCGGCGCGGCGGTGAAGACCTCAGCCCGATGGCTGGCCCAGCAGGTGCCCGGCCGGTCGGTCGAGCTGCGGATCCCGCCGCACGTCGCCGTCCAGTTCATCGAGGGGCCGCGGCACACGCGCGGTACCCCGCCGAACGTGATCGAGACCGACGCGGCGACCTGGCTCCGGCTGGCATCAGGCCAGGTGACCTGGGCGGACGCCGTGGCCGAGGGCCGGGTGGTGGCCAGCGGAAACCGCGCCGACCTGAGCGGCCACCTGCCGCTGCGCCCGCTGACCCGCTGAGGGGCCTTCATGGCCATGAAGGCCCCTCAGGGTCAGCCGGTGAAGAGCGAGCTCGCCGTCTTCACGGTCTGGTACAGCCCGTAGACCAGTGGGACGCCGACCAGGGTCCACGCGAACGCGATGAGCGCCGCGGGGGTGGAGGACGGCTGTTGCGTGCCGGTGGAGGCAGGAGAGCTCATCGGACGGCGCTCGCTTCCTGAGTGGCGGTGGAGGGGGCGGACTTCGGCTCGTGCCACTTCGAGGCGACCGGCTTCACCAGCAGGTTCGCGACGAAGCCGACGGCCAGCAGGCCGACCATGATGAACAGCGCCGGCCGGTAGTCGCCGGCGACCAGCTCACCTGGGGTGCCCCGGGTGTCGAGCACGGTGTTGACGATCAGCGGCCCGGCCACACCGGCGGCCGACCACGCGGTCAGCAGCCGGCCGTGGATGGCCCCCACCTGGTAGGTGCCGAAGAGGTCACGCAGGTAGGCCGGGATGGTGGCGAACCCGCCGCCGTAGAACGAGATGATGACCGCGGCGAGGAGGACGAAGATCCAGGTCGCCGAGCTGCCGATCGTCGCGAGCAGCACGTACAGGATGAGGCCGACCCCGAGATACACCATGTAGATCGGCTTGCGGCCGATGTAGTCCGACGTGGACGACCACACGAACCGGCCGCCCATGTTGAACAGCGACAGCAGGCCGACGAAGCCCGCGGCGGCGGTCAGTGCGACCTGGGAGGTGTCCCCGTCGCGGAAGAAGTCCTGGATCATCGGACTGGCCTGTTCGAGGATCCCGATGCCGGCTGTGACGTTGCAGAACAGCACGATCCACAGCAGCCAGAACTGCGGTGTCTTGATCGCGTTGCCCGCCGAGACGTTGTCGGTGGTGACCAGCGACTTCTTCTTCACCATCGAGGGGTCGAAACCGTCGGGCCTCCAGCCCTCCGCCGGGACCCGCACGATGAACGCGCCGAACAGCATGAAGACCAGGTAGACCAGGCCGAGGGTCAGGAAGAGCAGGGAGACCGCGCTGCCGCTGGGCACGGTGCCGGCCGTGCCGTCGTAGGCGGGGTCGTAGAGGTCCATCAGCTGGCGCGACAGCGGCGAGGCGATGAGCGCGCCACCACCGAAGCCCATGATGGCCATTCCGGTGGCCAGACCGGGGCGGTCGGGGAACCACTTGATCAGCGTGGAGACCGGCGAGATGTAGCCGATGCCCAGCCCGATGCCGCCGATGACGCCGTAGCCGAGGTAGACCAGCCACAGCTGCTCGGTCGCGATGCCGAGGGAACCGACGAGGAAGCCGCTGGACCAGAAGCAGGCGGCGGTGAACATCGCGGCGCGAGGACCGTTGCGGTCGACCCACGTGCCGAACGCCGCCGCGGAGAGACCCAACATCACGATCGCGATCGAGAAGATGATCCCGATCGCGGTGAGGCTGGTGTCGAAGTGGGCGACCAGAGCGGTCTTGTAGACGCTGGTCGCGTAGGCCTGGCCGATGCACAGGTGGACGGCGAGGGCCGCCGGCGGGATCAGCCAGCGGTTGAACCCGGGCCGGGCGACGATGCGCTCGCGGGCCAGGAAGCTGGGTACTGCCACGGACACCTCCGAGAAGGAACGGTGCGCCCGGCCGGACGCAACCCGGTCGCCCGCTGTGATGTGCGTCGCGACCGGTCGGACGGTACGACGCCGTCCGTATCGCCGCGCGCCGAAGCTGCGATCGAGACCCCCGCGTGATCGGCACCTCCGCGGGGCGGAAGGCGATCCGGCCGGTGGCTGGGCGCCCACATAGGCTCGGACGCATGCCATACGAGGTGAAGGGCGTCGTCGCCCGAAGCAAGGGTGCGCCGGTCACGATCGAGACGATTCTCGTTCCCGACCCCGGGCCCGGCGAGGCGGTCGTCGACGTCCAGGCCTGCGGGGTCTGCCACACCGACCTGCACTACCGCGAGGGCGGCATCAACGACGAGTTCCCCTTCCTGCTCGGCCACGAGGCCGCCGGCGTGGTCTCGGCGGTGGGCGAGGGCGTCACGAACGTGGCGGTCGGCGACTACGTGATCCTCAACTGGCGCGCCGTCTGCGGGCAGTGCCGTGCCTGCGCCAAGGGCAAGCCCTGGTACTGCTTCGCCACCCACAACGCCGCGCAGAAGATGACCCTGGCCGACGGCACCGAGCTGTCCCCGGCGCTGGGCATCGGTGCGTTCGCGGAGAAGACCCTGGTCCACTCCGGGCAGTGCACGAAGGTCGACCCGGCCGCCCCGCCCGCGTCCGCCGGTCTGCTCGGCTGCGGCGTCATGGCCGGCATCGGCGCCGCCATCAACACCGGCGGTGTGGGCCGCGGCGACACGGTGGCCGTCTTCGGCTGCGGCGGGGTCGGCGATGCCGCGATCGCCGGATCCCGGCTGGCCGGCGCCTCGAAGATCATCGCCGTCGACATCGACGACCGGAAGCTCGAGTGGGCCCGCGGCATGGGCGCGACGCACACGGTCAACTCGAAGGAGACCGACGCGGTCGAGGCGATCAGGGCGCTCACCGACGGCTTCGGGGTGGACGTCGCCATCGACGCCGTGGGCCACCCCGCGGTGTACGAGCAGGCCTTCTACGCCCGCGACCTGGCCGGCACGGTCGTGCTCGTCGGCGTCCCGAACCCGACGATGCGGATCGAGCTGCCGCTGATCGAGGTGTTCGGCCGCGGCGGCGCGCTGAAGTCCTCCTGGTACGGCGACTGCCTGCCCAGCCGCGACTTCCCGATGCTCATCGACCTGTACCTGCAGGGCCGGTTCGACCTGGACGCCTTCGTCAGCGAGACCATCGGTCTGGACGACGTCGAGGCGGCGTTCGAGAAGATGCACCACGGCGACGTGCTGCGTTCGGTGGTGGTCTTCTGATGGCCGCGAGAACGACGGGCGAGCGAGCATCGCTCCAGGCTGGGGGCACCTCCCGCTTGCGGGGGACAGCGACCGAGGAGCGGAACGAGTCCGGAGTCGAGCAATGAGCGCGGCCCGAATCGACAAGGCCGTCGTCAGCGGCGTCTTCAGCCTCGACGGCCAGGACTTCGACGTCGACAACAACGTCTGGCTGGTCGGCGACGACGACGAGGTGCTCGTCATCGACGCCCCGCACGACGCCGCCCCGATCGTCGACGCGATCGCCGGACGCCGGGTCACCGCGATCGTGCTCACGCACGGGCACAACGACCACATCACCGCCGCGGTCGCCCTGCGCGAGGCCACCGGTGCCCCGATCTGGTTCAACCCGCAGGACCGGATGCTCTGGGACGTGGTGCATCCCGACGCTGCCCCTGACGAGGACCTGACCGAGGGCACCCGCTTCGACGTCGCGGGGACGACGCTGGTCGCGGTCAGCACCCCGGGTCACTCGCCGGGCAGCACCTGCCTCCACGCCGCCGACCTCGGCACCGTCTTCACCGGCGACACCCTCTTCTGCGGCGGGCCGGGCGCGACCGGCCGCTCCTACAGCGACGAGCCGACGATCCTGGAGTCGATCCGCACCCGGTTGCTCACGCTGCCGGGCGACACCGTCGTCCGGACCGGACACGGCGACGACACGACCATCGCCGCGGAGGTGCCGAACGCCGGCTGAGTCACTGCCCGGCGGTGTCGTCCCCTTCCGGACGTCGCTCCTCGGCCTGCGCGCTCGTGCGCTCGAGGCGCTGGCGGATCGCCGCGACGTTGAGCGCCAGATCTTCGAGCGCTTCGACGGCCCGCGTCCCGAGCGCGAACGTCAGGTTCTCGCGCCGCTCCTCAGCACTCGGCTCGCGGTTGCGCCGCGGGGCCTCGCGCGTCGCGTCCGCCCACGGCCCCTCGTCGTCGCGCGGGTTGTCGAACAGCTGGCGCAGCATGCGCTGCGCCATCTCGAGGAAGTCCCCCGGGTCGGGCCGGTTGGTCGCCATCCCATTCTCCTGTCGCTCGGTGCGAGCACGACGATCGGCACGGAGCGGCCGACGCCGGGTGGGTTCGACGTGAACGCACCGCCCCCCGTCGGAGTTCCGTCCCTGCCGCCCGCGACCTGAGCGTCGCACGCCGGCCGACGTCGCGGGAAACGCCGACGGCCATCGCCGCGACACGCGGCACCGTGACCGGGGACACCCCGTCGGGTAGGGGCGGGTGGCGCGACGCCGGTAGTCTCGGGGGGTGCCCCGCGGTGATGGACGCCTGACGCACGACCTCGATCCCTCGTCTCCCGGACCTCAGGACGCGTGTGGCGTCTTCGGTGTCTGGGCGCCGGGCGAGGAAGTGTCGAAGCTGACCTATTTCGGTCTGTACGCCCTCCAGCACCGCGGTCAGGAGGCGGCCGGGATCGCGGTGTCCGACGGCACCTCCGTCGTCGTCTACAAGGACCTCGGGCTGGTCAGCCAGGTCTTCGACGAGGCGACGCTCGGCAGCCTGCGCGGGTTCCTCGCGGTCGGCCACACCCGGTACTCCACGACCGGCGCCTCCACGTGGGAGAACGCCCAGCCGACGTTCCGCACCACCGAGGCCGGCACCGGCCTGGCGCTGTGCCACAACGGCAACCTCGTCAACACCGGTGAGCTGGCCGCGAAGGCCGCCGACGCCGGCGTCCCCGGGGCGTTCGTCGCCACCAACGACTCCGACCTGGTCACCGCCCTGATCGCGGCCCGCCCGGACCTGTCGGTCGAGGCGGCCGCCATGGAGGTGCTGCCACAGCTACGCGGCGCCTTCAGCTTCACGTTCATGGACGAGGACACCCTCTACGCCGCACGCGACCCGCAGGGTGTCCGCCCGCTGGTGCTCGGCCGGCTGGAGCGCGGCTGGGTCGTCGCCAGCGAGACCGCGGCGCTGGACATCGTGGGCGCCTCCGTCGTCCGCGAGGTCGAGCCGGGCGAGCTCATCGCGATCGACGAGAACGGTCTGCGCAGCCAGCACTTCGCGCCCGCCGACCCCAAGGGCTGCGTCTTCGAGTACGTCTACCTCGCCCGTCCCGACACGACGATCTCCGGCCGCGGCGTGCACGCCGCCCGCGTCGAGATCGGCCGCCGGCTGGCCAAGGAGCACCCGGTCGAGGCCGACCTGGTCATCCCGGTGCCCGAGTCCGGCACCCCCGCCGCGGTGGGCTACGCCGAGGCCTCGGGGATCCCCTACGGGCTGGGCCTGGTCAAGAACTCCTACGTCGGGCGCACGTTCATCCAGCCGAGCCAGACGATCCGGCAGCTGGGCATCCGGCTGAAGCTGAACCCGCTGCGCGACGTCATCCGCGGCAAGCGCCTGGTCGTGGTCGACGACTCGATCGTGCGTGGCAACACCCAGCGCGCGCTGATCCGGATGCTGCGCGAGGCCGGGGCGGTGGAGGTGCACGTCCGGATCGCCTCACCGCCGGTGAAGTGGCCCTGCTTCTACGGGATCGACTTCGCCAGCCGGGCCGAGCTCGTGGCCAACGGGCTGGAGGTCGACGGGGTCCGCGCCTCGATCAACGCCGACTCCCTCGGCTACGTGTCCGAGCACGGACTGATCGCGTCGACCGAGCAGCCGGCCAACCGGCTGTGCACCGCGTGCTTCACCGGCCAGTACCCGATCCCGCTCGGGGAGTCCGAGGTCCTGGGCAAGCACGTGCTGGAGGGGATCGGCCGGACGCCGCTCCCGATGGCCATGCCGACGGAGCGGGCGGTCACCGGCTGGACCGGTCAGCAGGCGGGCAGCGCGAGCGTCCCGGGCGGGGCCGAGGACGCACTCACCCGACCATGACCGAGCAGTTCACGTACGCGGCTTCTGGCGTCGACATCGACGCGGGAGAGCGCGCCGTCACGCTGATGAAGGCCGCCGTCGAGCGCACCAACCGGCCCGAGGTCGTCGGGGGCCTCGGCGGCTTCGCCGGGTTGTTCGCCCTGGACACCACCAAGTACTCCAAGCCCCTGCTGGCGTCCTCGACCGACGGCGTCGGCACGAAGATCGCCCTGGCCCGGCAGCTGGACCGCCACGACACCGTCGGCATCGACCTGGTGGCGATGGTCGTCGACGACCTGGTCGCCTGCGGTGCCGAGCCGCTGTTCCTCCAGGACTACGTCGCCTGCGGCAAGGTCGTTCCCGAGCGGATCGCCGCGATCGTCACCGGCATCGCAGCCGGGTGCACCCTGGCCGGCGCCGCGCTGGTCGGCGGCGAGACCGCCGAGCACGGCGACCTGATGGACGCCGACGAGTACGACCTCGCCGCGACCGCGGTGGGGGTGGTGGAGGCCGACGCCGTCCTGGGCCCGGAGCGGGTCACCGAGGGCGACGTGGTCATCGCCATGGCGTCGTCCGGGTTCCACTCCAACGGCTACTCGCTGGTCCGCCGGGTCGTGAGCGCCGCGGGGCTGGACCTGTTCGCGACGCCGGCCGGGCTGGACCGGCCGCTGGGCGAGGAACTGCTCGAGCCCACCCGCATCTACGCCCGCGACTGCCTGGCCCTGGTCGAGACGCTCGGGGTGGACCGGGTGCACGCCTTCGCCCACATCACCGGCGGCGGACTGGCCGGCAACACCGCGCGGGTGGTCCCCGCCGGCCTGGTTGGCGTGCTCGACCGCAGCACGTGGGCGCTCCCCGCCGCGGTGCGCCTGATGGAGGAGCACGGGGTGCCGCACGAGGAGTCCGAGCGGGCCTTCAACTGCGGTGTCGGCATGATCGCCGCGGTCTCCGCGGACTCGGCCGACGCCGCGCTCGCGCAGCTCGCTTCGGCGGGGGTCCCGGCCTGGGTCGCGGGCAGCATCGGACGCCGCACGGACGAGAACGCGCCCGCCGCGCACCTGGTGGGCACCTACCGCTAGGACGGCGCACGACGGCACCGCTGCCCCTTAGGGACAGCGGTGCCGTCGGTTCAGCGTCGGATCAGGACGGCGGCGTCAACGGGGGCTGGCCGCCCAGTCGTCGTCCGCGTCGTCGTCCGCCCATTTGTCGGCGTACTCGTCGTCGTCGTCATCGTCGTCGGTCGCCCGTGCGGGGGCGGTGTACGACGTCGGTGCACCGGTGAGTTCCTTCTGCAGAGCAGACAGGTCGGTGTTGGGTGAGCTGTACTTGAGCTCACGGGCCACGCGTGTCTGCTTGGCCTTCGCTCGGCCGCGCCCCATCGGCTCGACCCCCTCGCTGCGGAGTGACGGGAAACCAGCCCGTGGGCTGGACGGCCCGCGTGGCGACCCCGACTGAGTGGCAATGTCTCGGACAACCTTACGACACGGATCCGCGACGGGCACACGTCCCTCCCCCGACGGGGCGGCGTGGTGTCAGCGAGGCAGCCGGATGGTGGCCAGCCGGCCCACTGCGCTGACCCGCTCCTCGGCCAGCCGGTCGGCGGCGATGGCGGGGGAGACCCCCTCGTCGTCCGCGGCCCGGAAGACCCGCAGCGCGACGTCGAAGATGCCGCTGGCCTTCGACTGCGCCCGCGGGAAGGAGAACCCGTGCCGCTCGTCCTCGACCTGGATGACGCCGCCGGCGTTCACCAGGTAGTCGGGGGCGTAGAGGATTCCCCGCCGGAGGAGCTGCTCGGCGACCGCGGGGGTGGCCAGCTGGTTGTTGGCGCCGCCGCACACGATGCTGCTGGTCAGCGCGGCCACGGTCTGCTCATCGAGCGCGCCGCCGAGGGCGCAGGGTGCGTAGACGTCGTGCGGCATGGCGAGCAGCTCGGCGGTGTCCGCGGCCGCCTTCACCTGCGGGTAGCGGGCCTGCAGCCGGGCGACCGCGGCCGGGTCGACGTCGGTCACGAGGACATCGGCGCCGTCGTCCACCAGGTGCCCGACCAGCCACGAGCCCACCTTGCCGACGCCGGCGACCGCGACGGTGCGGCCGGACAGGGTGGGGGAGCCCCAGGTGTGCTGGGCGGCGGCGCGCATGCCCTGGAAGACGCCGTAGGCGGTCAGGACCGAGGAGTCGCCGCAGCCGCCGTAGGCCTCCGACCGGCCGTGGGCGAACCGGGTCTCCCGGGCCACGACGTCGAGGTCGGCGTTGTAGGTGCCGACGTCGCAGGCGGTGAGGTAGCGCCCGCCCAGGGCCTCGACGAACCGGCCGTAGGCGCGCAGCAGGGCCTCGGTCTTGTCGGTGTTCGGATCGCCGATGATCACGGCCTTGCCGCCGCCGAGATCCAGTCCGGCGAGGCTGTTCTTGTACGTCATCGCGCGCGACAGCCGCAGGGCGTCGGCGACGGCCGCGTCCTCGCTCGCGTACGGGTAGAACCGGGTGCCGCCGAGGGCCGGGCCGAGCGCCGTCGAATGGACGGCGACGATGGCCCGCAGCCCCGATTGCGCGTCGCGACAGAACACGACCTGCTCGTGATCAGAGC
Organism: Blastococcus sp. CT_GayMR16; assembly: GCF_004570875.1. Taxonomy (GTDB): domain Bacteria; phylum Actinomycetota; class Actinomycetes; order Mycobacteriales; family Geodermatophilaceae; genus Blastococcus_B. The sequence goes on from NZ_SPQK01000017.1 coordinate 84,320, forward strand.
TGAGGATTTCCACGTCCCGAGCCTAGAACGCTGCCAAGATGTCGCCCGTCCGGTGGGCGCGTGGCGGGTCCAGCCGCGGCCGTGCTGCCCTGCGGGCATGATCCGGGTCGAACACCCAAGCGGAACGCGGTGCTGCGCCCGCGAGCACAGGAGGACTCTCGATGGCCGGACCCAAGCGACTGCTGGCACTCGCCGTGGCCACGCCGCTCTTCCTGGCGGCTGCCTGCACGACCGACAGCAGCTCGGACGGCGGCGACTCCGGCAACGGCAGCAGCGGCAGCAGCGGTGACCTCAGCTTCGCCGTGATCACCCACGGCTCGGCCGGCGACGCGTTCTGGGACGTCGTGCAGAACGGGGCCGAGCAGGCCGGGGAGGACCTCGGCATCTCCGTCGACTACCAGAGCGACGGCGATCCGCAGCGGCAGGCGCAGCTCATCGACGCGGCGGTCAACCAGGGCGTCGACGGCATCGTCGTCTCGATGGCCAACCCCGACGCCTTGCAGGACTCCGTCGAGGCCGCCGTCGACGCCGGTATCCCGGTCGTGACGATCAACTCCGGAGGGGACCGGTCCGCGGAGTTCGGGGCCATCGGCCACGTCGGCCAGGACGAGGCGATCGCGGGCCAGGGTGCCGGCCAGGAGCTCGCGGCCGAGGGCGCCACGAAGGTGCTCTGCGTCGTGCACGAGGCCGGCAACATCGGCCTGGAGCAGCGCTGTTCCGGGGCGTCGGAGGGCCTCGGCACCGACGTGACCTCGCTGCAGGTCGACATCAACGACCTCCAGGGCGCGCAGTCGACGATCGCCTCGCAGCTGCAGAGCGACCCGGCCATCGACGCCGTCCTCACGCTGAACTCCGCCGTCGCCGCGGTGGCGGTCACCGCGGCCGAGGACGCCGGCTCCGATGCCCGCGTGGCCACCTTCGACCTCAACCAGGACGTCATCAGCGGCATCCAGGACGGGTCGATCGCCTTCGCCGTCGACCAGCAGCAGTACGAGCAGGGCTACCTGCCGATCGTGATGCTCCAGCTGTACGCGAAGAACCTGAACACCGTCGGCGGCGGTCAGCCGGTCCTCACGGGCCCGGGGATCGTCGACTCCGACAACGTCGACGAGATCGCCGACCTGGCCTCGGCCGGTACGCGCTGAGCGTCACGGGCACCGGCGCGCAGGCCGGTACGGAGGAGCGGGCGGCCGACGAGCGGCTGACGGCGCGGGGTCCCCTGCGCCGGCTGCTCGTCACCCCCGAGCTGGGCGCCCTGGTCGGCGCGGTCGTCGTCTTCGCGTTCTTCGCCGTCCAGTCGCCGGTCTTCCGCTCCGCGCGGGGCATCGCCAACTGGATGGACCCGGCCTCGACGCTGGGGATCATGGCGGTCGCCGTGGCGCTGCTGATGATCGGCGGCCACTTCGACCTGTCAGCCGGTGTGCTCACCGGGACGACGGCGCTGACGGTCGGCATCGTCGCCGTCGAGTTCCGGCAGAACCTCTGGGTCGCCATCGGGGTGTCGCTGCTGATCGCCCTGGCCGTCGGCTTCTTCAACGGCTGGCTGGTGACCCGCACCGGCCTGCCGAGCTTCATCATCACGCTGGGCACGTTCCTCATGCTCCAGGGCCTGAACGTGGGCCTCACCAAGCTCTTCACGAACACGGTCACCGTCGGCGGCATCGACGACGTCCCCGGGTACGCCGCCGCGGAGTGGATCTTCGCCTCCCGGCTGAGCATCGCGGGCACCGAGTTCCGCGTCGCCATCCTGTGGTGGCTGCTGTTCACCGCGCTGGCCACCTGGGTCCTGCTGCGCACCCGGTTCGGCAACTGGGTGTTCGCCACCGGGGGCGACGAGGTGGCCGCCCGCAACGTCGGCGTCCCGGCCCGCCGGACGACGATCACCCTGTTCATGACGACGGCGGCGGCGGCCTGGTTCGTCGGCACCACGCTCGCGGTGCGGCTGACGTCCGTTCAGGCCAACACCGGCGTCGGCCAGGAGCTCATCTACATCGTGGCCGCCGTCATCGGGGGCTGCCTGCTCACCGGCGGGTTCGGCTCGGCGATCGGGGCGTCGCTGGGTGCGCTCATCTTCGGCATGACCCAGCTCGGCATCCCGTACCTGCACTGGGACGCCGACTGGTTCTACTTCTTCCTCGGCGCCATGCTGCTGCTCGCCGTTTTGGCCAACCGGCTGGTCCGCCGCTACGCCGAGGCGGCCCGGCGATGACCGGCGGGGGAGCGGTAGCACCACTGTTGGATCTCCGGGACGTCGGCAAGGACTACGGCACCGTGGTCGCCCTCGACGGCATCACCACGACCGTGCGGGCGGGCGAGGTCACCTGCGTGCTCGGCGACAACGGGGCGGGCAAGTCGACCCTGATCAAGATCCTCGCCGGGGTGCACCAGCCGACGCGCGGCGAGGTGCTGCTCGACGGGACGCCGATCAGGTTCGGCGCGCCCCGCGAGGCGCTCGACGCCGGCATCGCGACCGTCTACCAGGACCTCGCGATGATCCCGTTGATGGCGATCTGGCGGAACTTCTTCCTGGGCGCCGAGCCGACCCGCGGCCGGGGTCCCTTCCGCCGCTTCGACGCCGGGCAGGCCCGGCAGGTGACCCGCGGAGCCCTCGCCGAGATGGGCATCGACATCCGTGATCCCGACCAGCCGGTCGGCACGCTGTCGGGTGGCGAGCGGCAGTCGGTGGCGATCGCCCGGGCGGTGCACTTCGGCGCTCGGGTGCTGATCCTCGACGAGCCGACATCGGCGCTCGGCGTCAAGCAGGCCGGGGTCGTGCTCCGCTACGTCGCGCAGGCCCGTGACCGCGGGGTGGGCGTCGTGCTCATCACGCACAACCCGCACCACGCCTATCCGGTGGGCGACCGCTTCCTGGTCCTCAACCGGGGGCGCAGCCTGGGCAGTTTCGCCAAGGCAGACGTCAGCCGCGACGAGCTGACCCGCCTGATGGCCGGTGGCGCCGAGCTCGACCAGCTCGCGCACGAGCTCGAACGCCCCACCGCCTGACCGACCGAGGTCCCTCGCACGGGGGATCGGTGTCCAAGCGTGTCGGCGCGAATGTCGACATGTCTCTGCGTAGGGGAATGGTCACCTTACGAATCCAGAATGGTGTGTCGGCTGTGCCGCGTGTTGCCTTTGTGACTGGCGGTGACAGTGCGACGGTTCCGGGGCTTCATCCACCGCAGCGCAACCTCTTCCCCAGGGAGCGAGCACATGTCCGATCGCCGTCCTTCCGGACCGGCGACACCGCGCCGCCCCGGTTCCCGCCGGCCGGCCGCGGGCCGCCCGTTCCGCACCGTGCGGTCCGTGCTGGTCGGTGTCCTGACCGGTGCGATCCTCGTGGCCTCCGCGATCCCCGCCTCCGCAGCCCCTGCGCCGCCGCCGAACCCCACGGACACCCAGATCGGTGCCGCTCGTTCCGAGCAGGACGCCGCGGCCGCCGAGGTGGGCCGCATCGCCGGGCTGGTCGCCACCGCCGAGGCCGAGCTCGAGCGGGTCGGCGTCCTGGCCGAGGCCGCGGGCACCGCGTACATGCTCGCCGAGGAGGCGCTGCTGCAGGCGCAGGAGCGGGCCGCCCAGACGGCCGCCGAACTGCAGGCCGCCGCGGCTGCCGTCGGCGCCGCAGAGGCGCGGATCGCCACGTTCTCCCACGACAGCTACATAAACGGTCCGGCGCTGAGCGCGACGGCTGCGCTGCTGGACTCCAGCGGCCCGGGCGAGCTGATCCAGCGTGCAGCGCTGCTCTCCTACGTCGCCGACAACCAGATCGACGTCCTGGGAGCGCTCGAGGTGGCCAAGGTCGCGCAGGCGAACGCCGACTCCTCCGCCCGCGCGGCCCGTGACGAGATGGCCGTCGCCGAGGAGGCCGCCCAGGCGGCCAAGGAGCGGGCCGACGGCCAGCTGGCGGTACAGCAGGGCGCCTACGAGCAGGTCGCTTCCCAGAAGGCCGCCTACGACCAGCAGCTGCAGGCCGCCCAGATCCACCTGCTGGAGCTGCAGGGTGCCCGCAATGCCTACGACCAGTGGGTCGCCCAGCGGGCCGCGGAGGAGGCGGCGGCACGGGCCGCCGCCGAGAAGGCCGCCCGGGACGCGGCGAACGCTCGGAACAACGCCGCCAGCGGTGGCGGTGGCGGAGGAGGCGGTGGTGGCGGAGGCGGCGACTACGTCCAGCCCGCGTACGGCCGCGTCTCCAGCTGCTACGGGGCCCGGTGGGGCGTCACCCACTACGGCGTCGACATCGCCGCACCGGTCGGTACTCCCATCTACGCCGCGACGTCCGGGGTGGTGAAGCGGGCCGGGGCCGCCACCGGGTTCGGCCTGGCGGTCTACATCCTCGGGGACGACGGCGCGGTCACCGTCTACGGCCACATCAACGACTACTTCGTCACCGCCGGCGAGCGCGTCTCCGCCGGTGAGCAGATCGCCGAGGTAGGCAACCGCGGACAGTCGACCGGACCGCACCTGCACTTCGAGGTGCACACCGGCGGTCAGCTCTACAGCAACCAGATCAACCCCGTGCCGTGGCTCAACAACCGCGGCGTGTACATCGGGGGCTGCGGCGGCTGAGAGGCCCCCTGCAGGGACCCCGCGCGAGCTCTAGGGGGCAGGGGGTCCTTTTTCAGCTGGTCGGCGCGGCCGATCCGCTGGGGGTTTCGAGGCCGCACTCGGTCGCGAGGTAGGTCTGCACGTTCGTCGCCGAGGTCGACAGCGAGCCGATGATCTCGGTCGTGCGCTGCTGCAGTGCGCTGGCCGACGCCGGGTCGTTGACGTTCACCTCTGCGAAGGCCTGGGCGAACTGCTCGATGCCGTCGGCGAGTGCGGTCCAGTCCGAGGAGATCTCGCTCGGCGGATCGATGGCGCGCACCTTGTCGGCCGCCTCCTGCAGCGCCGGCGCCAGGGCCGCGGGGTCGCTGCCCTGACCGCTGAAGGCGGGTTCGACGTCGTTGAGCGCGTCCGCGGCCTGGGTGCAGAACTCCGAGGCCGCCGCGTCCGCGGTGGTCTCGGAGGCGCTGGAGCTGGTCGCGCTGGAGGCCGACGACTGGTTGTCGTCGTCGCCGGAGCCACCGCAGGCGGTGAGCAGGACGACGGCGGCGGCCACGGAGAGCCCGTTACGGCAGACGGTGAGGGATCGACGCATGCCCCGAGGTTAGTGGTGGATGCGCGAGGGCGAATCGGCACGGCTACCGTGCCGGTCGTGACAGCGCCCGTCGACCCGCGCGCCACCTGGGGCCTCCCGGCGCCGGGGCAGATGGCGCGGACGGTCGAGCTCGACCCGCTGGTCACCCGCGTCCTCGCCCCGAACCCCTCGCCCATGAGCCTCGACGGGACGAACACCTACGTCGTCGGCGCACCCGGCAGCGGCCGGGCCGTCGTGGTCGATCCGGGCCCGGACGACGCGGCGCACCTGGCCGCCGTCGAGGCGGCCCTGGCCGCGCGGGGTGCGCAGTGCGTGGCCGTGCTGGTCACCCATCACCACGAGGACCACGCCGAGGCGGCCCTGCCCTGGGGCGCCCACTTCGGCGCCGAGGTGGCCGCCGGCAGGGCGGTCGTGGCGGGACCCCGGGGGCGGGTGCTGGAACCCGGCGAACGGCTGAACCTGGCCGGCACCACGATCGGCGTCGTCCCGACCCCCGGTCACACGAAGGACCACCTGGCCTTCCGGCTGGAGTCGGGCGCGGTGCTGGTCGGCGACCACGTGCTCGGCCGCGGCACCTCGGTCGTGACGTATCCGGAGGGCGACGTGCTCGCCTATCTCGAGTCGCTGCGCCGGGTGCACGACCTCGGCCCCGCCGCGCTCTACTGCGGGCACGGGCCCGAGCTGACCGAGGACCCCGGCGCGGTCCTGGACTTCTACCTCGCCCACCGCGCCTACCGCGAGCACCAGCTGCTGGAGGTGCTCGGCCAGGGGCCGGCCACCGTCGACGAGCTGGTCGCGACCGTGTACGCCGCGTACCCGCAGCAGGTGTGGCCGGCGGCGGCGCAGTCGACCCGGGCCACCCTCGACAAGCTGCGCGCCGAGGGCCGGGTCGAGGGGACCGAGCCGGTGCGCCTGGCATGACCGAGGTGCCGGTCGTCCGCAGCGCGGACAGCGAGCGCGACCAGCGGCGTGCCGCGGCAGCACTGGCCGCCCACGGGCTACGGCCCGGCGACCGGCTGCTGGTCTCGGCCGCGGCGTCGCCGGCGCTGCTCGCGGCGGTCCTCGGCGCCTTGCGCACCGGGATCGTCCCGGTCGTGCTCGACCCCGGGCTGCCGGCGGCGGAACGGTCGGCACTGGCCGAGGACGCCCAGCCCGCACTCGACCTCGCCGACGACCCGGGGCAGCTGCTGGGGGACGCCGAGGCCGATCTCGCCGATGTGCCCCTCGCCCGCCCGATGCACTACACGTCCGGGACGACGGGCCGCCGCAAGGGCGTGTGGTCCGGCGTCCTGGGCGAGGACGACGCCCGGCAGCTCGCCGCCGAGGAGATCGGGCTCTGGGGCTTCGAGCCGGCCGACCGGCACCTGGTGCTCTCCCCGCTGCACCACAGCGCGCCGCTGCGGTTCGCGATCCACACGCTGCTCGCCGGGGGCGAGGTGCTGCTGCCCGGGCCCTTCGACGCCGCCCGCGCGGCGCCGACGATCACCGAGCTGCGCCCCACGACGACGTTCTGCGTGCCGACCCATCTGCAGCGGTTGCTCGCGCAAGGCCCCGACTGGTCCTCCTTCCGCCGCCTCGTGCACGCCGGTGCGCCGTGCCCCGAACCGCTCAAGCGGGCGGTTCTGGAGGCGCTGCCCGACGGCAGCGTCTGGGAGTTCTACGGCTCCACGGAGGCGCAGTTCACCGTCTGCTCGCCCGACGACTGGCTCGCGCACCCCGGCAGCGTGGGGCGGGCGCGGCCGGGACGGCGGCTGGAGACCGACGAGCGCGGCCAGCTGTGGTGCGCGGTGCCGCGCTGGGCCCGGTTCGAGTACTGGCAGGCCCCCGAGAAGACCGCGGCCGCCTGGCGGGGCGACCTCGTGACGGTCGGCGACCTGGGCCGGGTGGACGACGACGGCGTCGTGTGGCTCGACGGGCGGCGGGAGGACCTGGTCATCTCCGGCGGCGTGAACGTGTATCCCGCCGAGGTCGAGGCCGTCCTCGACGCGCACCCCGACGTCGTGGAGAGCGCCGTGTTCGGGATCCCGGACGAGGACTGGGGGCAGCGCGTGGTCGCCGCCTACGTCGGCACCGCCGGGACGGCCGACCTGGGCGCGTGGGCGCGCGAGCGGCTCGGCGCGGCCAAGCGGCCCAAGAGCCTGCACCGTCTGGACGACCTGCCGCGCACCTCCACCGGCAAGGTGCGTCGCCTCGATCTCCCCGAGGTCCTCGGTCTCGACGGTGCCTGACGCCGAGTGGGACGTCGTGGTCGTGGGGGCCGGGACGTCGGGTTGCGTTCTTGCCGCGCGTCTGGCCGACACCGGGCGCCGGGTCCTGCTGCTGGAGGCGGGGGAGGACCACGCCCGGTCCGCGGACTTCCCGCCCGACTTGGGGGACGCCGCCACCATGCGGGCCGCGGTGCCCGGCCACCCGGCGAACTGGGACCTCACGGGCACGCTCACGGGGGAGCGGACCGTCCCCGTGCCCCGCGGCCGGGTGGTGGGCGGCTCCAGCGCGCTCAACGCGGGCTCGTTCATCCGGGCTCCGCGGGTGGACCTCGACGGCTGGGCCGCCGACGGCAACCACCTGTGGTCCTACGACGCCGTCCTCCCCGCCTTCCGACGGCTGGAGGCCGATCGGGAATTCGGCGACCGGCCGGAGCACGGCGCGGACGGCCCGATCCCTGTCACCCGGGTCCGGAGCGGGTCTCCGCTCGCCGACGCGTTCGCCGCCGCCGCCCACGAGCTCGGCCATCCCGCCGAGCCGGACAAGAACAGCGGCGACTCGCCCCCGGGCTACGGGCCGGTGCCGCTCAACGTGGTCGACGGCGTGCGGGTCAACACCGCGATGGCCTACCTCTCCCCGCGCCGGGAGCTGGCGGCGCTCACCGTCCGGGGCGGAGTGACGGTCCGCCGGGTGGTCCTCGAAGGCAGCCGCGCGGTTGGCGTCGAGACCGCCGCGGGCGTCGTGCGGGCGGCGGAGGTCGTCCTGTGCGCCGGCGCCGTGGGCTCGCCGCACCTGCTCCTGCTCTCGGGGATCGGGCCGGCCGGCGATCTCCGCCGGGCCGGGATCGAGGTCGTCGCCGACGTCCCCGGTGTGGGCGCGGAGTTCACCGACCACCCGAACGTCTACGTCGGCTACCGCCCCGCCGTGCCCCTGCCACCGGCCGTGCTGCCCCTGTCCGGCGTCCTGCACGCGACGGCGTCGGGATCGGCGCTGCCCGGCGACCTGGAGATCCTGCCGTGGCTGACCCCGTTCGGCCGGATCACCGGCGGCACGGACGACGGCGAACTCGTCGTCGGGGTCGGGCTGCAGCGCGAGGACAGCCGGGGCCGGCTAGGCCTGGACGACGACGACCCGTCACGGCAGCCCCGGCTGGCCTACCGCTACCTGACCGAGGAGTCCGACCGGCGACGGCTCCGTGAGGGCGTGCGGCTGGCGGCCGGGCTGCTGCGGACGGACTCCCTCGCGCCCCTGGTGGCGGGGCGCACGGACCTCCCGGACGACGTGCTGGACGGCGACCGCGCCCTCGACGACTGGATCCGCGCGCACCTGACCACCGCGATCCACCTGGCCGGGACGGCGCGGATGGGGCCCGACTCCGACCCGGGAGCGGTCGTGGACCAGCGGCTGCGCGTGCGCGGGGTCAGCGGTCTTCGCGTCGTGGACACGTCGGTGCTGCCGCGGGTCCCCTCGCGTGGGCCGGCCGCGACGGCCGTGATGCTGGGCGAGCGCGCTGCCGAGCTCATGGCGTGAGGTCAGTCGTCGAAGGGGAAACCCTGGAACGGGGCGTCCTCGGAGGGGAAGTCCTCGACCGGGACCTCCTCGACCGGCACTTGCTGGGGTCCCCGTTCGACGGGTGGGGGAGGTGGCGGGCGCGGCGGCGCGAGCTCGAGACCCGCGGGCGGGAACGGCACGGCTTCCTGCGCGCTGAGGATCGGCAGCATGGCGTCGTGCCAGATCGGCGCGGCGCCCCGCCCGCCGTAGGCGCCCACGTCCTGGTTCTGCTTCGGGTTGAGCACCATGACGCTCGCGGCGTACTGCGGGGTGTAGCCGACGAAGGCGACGGAATACCGGTCCTGGCTGGTGCCCGTCTTGCCCGCGATCTGGTGCCCCGGGATAGCCGCCCGGGTGCCGGTGCCGATCGCGGACGCGGTGTCGCCGACCAGGATCTGGTTGAGCGTCGTTGCGACGGCCGAGGGCACCGCCTCGGGGGTGCAGATGTCGCCGGTGTTGAGGGGCGCCCCGTCGGCGCCGAGCAGCGGGGCGCCGGTCCGGTCGAGCACGGCGGTGACCGGCACCGGGTCGCACTGCGTGCCGTTGGCCGCGAGTGTCGAGTACGCGCTGGCCAGGGCCAGGGGACTGGTCGCCTCCGCCCCGAGCGTGAACGAGCCGCGCCGGTCGGCGATGACCTGGTCGGCCACCGGGTCGATCGAGAAGAACCCCATCCGCTGGGCCATGCGCACCGGGCCCTCGACGCTGCCGAGCTGGTCCTCGAGGGCGACGAAGTAGGTGTTCGACGACCGGACCAGCGCCTCGACCATGGTGAGCGTCGGCGGGTAGCGCCCCGCGTTCTGGACGACGTAGGGCGCCCCGACCGTGCCGCCGTTCTGCTTGTAGACCCGGGAGACGTAGGGATCGCCGGTGGTGATCGTGTTCCACGGCGGGACCCCCTGTTCCAGGGCCGAGGCCGCGACGAACACCTTGTAGGTGGAGCCCGCGCCCTGGCTCGCCACGACGTTCAGCGCGACGGACTCCTGCGCCGGGTCGTTGACGTCGAAGCCGAACCGTCGGTTGACGCTCATCGCGAGCACGTGGCCCGTACCGGGTTCGACCGCGGTGAACATGCCGGCCAGCGGATCACCCATCTCCAGGTAGTTGAGCACCGCCTGGTCCGCCGAGGCCTGCAGGTCCGGCCGCAGCGTGGTCTTGATCGTCAGGCCACCGTTCTCGAGCACGTCGAGCGGGATGCCGAGGGTCTGGGTCAGGTGCCGCTGCACGTAGTCGCAGAAGAACGCGCCCTGGACGGCGCTGACGCAGCCGTTCGGCGGGGGGAGGGCCGGCACGACGGCCACGGGTGTGGGCGAGATCGCGGCGACGTCCTCCGCGGGCACGTGTCCGAGCCTGTGCATGCGCGCCAGCACCTGGTTGCGCCGCTCGCGGGCCCGTTCGGGATCGGTCAGGGGGTCGTCGTTGGAGGGTGTCTGCACCAGACCGGCGAGCATCGCCGCCTGCGGCAGCGTGAGGTCGACGGCGTTGACGCTGAAGTAGCGCTGGGCCGCGGCTTGGATCCCGTAGGCGCCCTGGCCGAAGTACACGAGGTTGAGGTAGCGGGTGAGGATCTCCGACTTCGAGTACTGCTGCTCCATGGCGAGCGCCAGCCGGGCCTCGCGGAGCTTGCGGCCGATGCTGGACTCCGTCGCCGCCACGCGCTCCTCGTAGGTGGTGGCCGCCTGCAGCAGGGTCTGCTTGACCAGCTGCTGCGTGATGGTGGAGCCGCCCTCCATCACCTCGCCGGCGACGACGTTGCGCACCAGCGCCCGCGCGGTGCCCTCGACGTCGAGGCCGTGGTGCTCGTAGAACCGCGAGTCCTCGATGTCGATGATCGCCTGCTTCATCACCTCCGAGATCTGCTCCGCGGCGACCGGCGTCCGGTTGAAGCGGTAGAACCAGGTGATCAGCGACCCGTCAGCGGCCAGGACGACGGAGTTGCCCGGCGGGGTCTCGTCGCTGAGGACGCCGGGCAGCGGTGAGAGCAGGTTCGCCGAGGAGCTCGCGACGAGCCCCGGGCCGACGATCCACGGCACGAGCAGGGCGGCCGTCAGCGCGCCGGCCAGAGGCACGGCGACGAGGAACAGGGCACCGAAAGCGCGCAGGCGCGGGTGCGGACGACGTCGGGACATCGGCCACCTCGCTCCCGGACCCCTGCGCCGGGTGCTCCCATGAACCGGACGGCGCGGTTCCGAGGATGGCGCTCAGCGTGGCGGAGGAACAGCAGATCGTGCGCGGCCGAATGGCGGTCGAGTGCCGCTGACCCGGAGTGCGTGCTCGGCGTCGCTTCGTGAGCGCGGCACGACCGGGCCGTCCCGGCGACGCCTCGAGGCAGCCGCCGGGACGCCGGGGTCAGGAGGTCAGCGGACCGCGGGGATCTCGCTGGTGCTGGTCGTCGACAGCGGCGACCAGGCATCAGGATGCGGCCGGCCGGCGTCGGCGGTCCACGCCGAGCTGCGGGAGGTGGCCGACGTGCCCCGGGCCGGAGCCTGCGGGCGGGCACTCAGGCTGACGATCAGGGCGAGCAGCACGAGCAGTCCGACCAGGACCCCGCCGATGACCAGAAGCGTCGAGAGCATGTACTGAACGTAAGCGTGGGAACGTTCCGTGTCACCGGATGGCAGCGGGCAGATCTCACCGAAGATTCGCCTCCGGTTGGCAGACTTTTCCCCGTTGACCGATCGCGCCGGACCCGCTACTCCCGGCCGGGTAACCGGCTGCCTGAGCTGCGGCGTAGCCCAGGAGGCGGCGGGTAGGACGCGGTCGTGACAGATGTTGCCCGGGGCGCCGGTCGGCTCGTCGCCGTGCCGCTCGGGGCCCTGGCGCGGTGGCGACACGGCCGGCCCATGCACCCACGCGGTGCGGTGTTCGACGGCATCCTCGAGCGGACCGGCAGCGCGCCGCCCTGGGAGGTCCCCTGGCTCGATGCGACGGCACGCGACGCCGTCGTCGTCCGGATGTCGCGGGGTGCCGGCCTGCCTGCTCCGCTGCCGGACGTGCTGGGCCTGGCCGTCCGGCTGCCGGGGGAGGGCGGTCCGGTCGACCTGCTGCTCACGACGACCGGCCGCGGGGCGCTGACCCGGCTGGTCCCGTTCCCCCGCCGGGCCGCAGCGGTCGTCTACTCCTCGATCATGGGCTACCGCTCCGACGCCGGGGTGATCCGCCTCGCCGCCCTCCCGGACGGCGAGGGCGTCCCGTCGGACCCGGGGCCGCTGGCCGACACCGTCGCCCGCGACGGCCTGCGGTTCACGCTCGCGGCGTCCCGCGGCCTCGGCCCCTGGCGACCGTTCGCCCGGCTCGTCCTTCCCGCGGCCCGGGAGGACTGCGACCACGACATCCGCTTCGACGCCGTCCTGAATCCGCCGCCCGGACTGGTCCCGGACGGACCGATGGCCCGCTTCCGGGCGCCCGCCTACGCGACCGCCCGGGTGCAGGGTCGCGGGCAGTAGGTCCAGCGGGCGAGTTCAGCGGGCGGCGACCGCGGCCAGCCCGGCGTCCAGCGCCGCCCACGGGTCCGTCGTCGCGCCGGCCGCCCGCTCCCGGCGGTCCTCGTCCTCGCCCAGGGCGGCCCGAACGCCGTCGGCCAGTTGCGCCACCAGGGGCTGCAGCATGGGCCATACGGCGACCCCGATCGACCGGCGGACGGCGGTGGCCGTCCCGGACAGCCGGGCGGCGGCGGGGGCGTCCCCGGTGAGCAGCGACAGTCCCGCGAGCCCGTCGAGGCAGTAGGCGAGCCCCTCCTGGTCGCCCAGCTCGCGGTGCAGTGCGGCCGCGCCGGCGAGCCGGTCGCGGGCGGAGCCGACGTCCCCGGCGAGCAGGGCGTCGAGCCCGAGCTGGTCGAGCAGCGTCGCGGTGAGGTGGTCGTCGCCGAGCTCCCGGGCGAGGTCCAGCGCCTCCTCGTGCGCCCGGACGGCGGCGGCGAGGTCGCCGGCCAGCAGCGCGGCGTCCCCGTGGGGCACGAGCACGAAGGCCACCGACCAGGTGTCGCCGCTGCGCCGGAGCGCCGCGACCGACTCCTCGAGCAGGGCGGGCAGCGTGGGGTCCTCCGGCGACAAGGTCATCGCCAGGCCCACCAGCCCGTGGCCGAGCAGCCAGGGGTCGTCGCGCTGCCGGGCACCGGCCACGACGTCGGCGAGCAGGGGAGCCGCCTCCGCGGCCCGGCCGAGGGCGATCCGCATCGTCCCGCGCGCCCACAGCAGCAGGCCGGCGGCGTCCTCCGGCAGGTCCGCCGCCGACGGCAGCTCGGCGGTGGCGTCGGCGATCGCGGCCATCTGGGTAAGGAGCCCGCGGGCCCACCACCAGCGGGCGAGCGGCGCGGAGATGGCGACGGCGAGCTCCGCCCGGTCTGTGGCGACCGCCCAGCGGACCGCCTCCTGCAGGTCCATCGCCTCCGCGTCCAGGCGGGCCTGCCAGAGCCGGCGGTCGGGTCCCGACAGGCCGATCCCCGCGGCAGCGCTGACCGTGGCCAGATGCCGCGCCCACCGCTCGCGGGTCGCGGTCTCCTCCCCGCGCTCGCGCAGCCGTTCGCCGGCGAACGTGCGGACGACGTCGAGCATGCGGAAGCGCGGCTCGCCCTCCCCGGAGTCCGTGGGGGTCACCAGGCTGTGGCCGACCAGCGCGGAGAGGACCTCGGGGACGTCGAGGTCACCGTCGACGGCACCGACGGCCTCGGCCGTGTCCAGGGTGGCCCCGCCCGCACACACCGACAGGCGCGCCAGCAGGGTGCGCTCGGGCTCGTCGAGCAGGTCGTGGCTCCACGCCACGGTGGCCCGGAGCGTCCGCTGCCGGTCGGGCACGTCGATGCCCGGACCGCCCAGGTCCAGGGCGCCGTCGAGGCGGCGGAGCAGGACGCGTGGCGGCAGCGTCCGGACGCGGGCCGCCACCAGCTCCACGGCCAGTGGCAGGCCCTCGAGCCGCCGGACGACCTCGGCCACGGCGTCGCTGCCGGCGTCGTCGAGCTCGAACGCGGGGTCGGCCTGACGGGCCCGTTCGACGAAGAGCCGCACCGCGGGGGACCCGGCCACCGCCGCCGCCCCGCCCGCGCGGGCCGGCACCGCGAGCGGGCCGAGCGGGACGTCGTGCTCACCGCGCAGCCGCAGCAGGCTCCGGCTCGTGACCAGCAGCTGGGTCCGGGGGCAATGGGCGAGCAGTCGCGCGAGCCCCGGTGCGGCGGCGAGCACCTGTTCGACGTTGTCGAGCAGGAGCAGGACCCGGCGTCCGGCGAGCCGGTCGGCCACCAGGTCGAGCACGGCCCTGCGGCCCTCCACCGAGACGCCGACGGCCGCGGCGACCGCGCCGGGCACGTCCGCCGGGTCGCTCACCGCCTGCAGGTCCACGAACCACACCGCGTCCCGCTCGACCGACAGCTCCTGCGCCGCGGCCAGGGCGAGGCGGGTCTTGCCGATACCGCCCGGCCCGCTCACCGTCACCAGCCGGACGGCGGGATCGCGCAGCAGGCCGGTGACCAGCGCGAGCTCCTCCAGCCGGTCGACGAGCGGGGTCGGCGGCGTCGGCAGCCACCCCGCGGCCAGCCCGGGCAGGGCCGGGACCGGTGTCGCGGCGAACCGCTCGGTCAGCAGGACCGCCAGGTCGTCGGCCACCCGCTCGGCCAGCTCGCCCGGGTCGTCGTAGGGGGTGGTCGACGAGCCGCTCTCCGCCTGGATCCGGACGATGAGCTCGTCGAGCCGCGGCTCGCGCCCGGGGGCGGTCCGACGGACGTAGAGCAGGCGCGGCTTGCCGGAGGACAGCTCGTACTCGTCCTCCAGGCCGGAGATCGGCATCTCCGGGCCGATCCAGCCGTACCGCTCCCCGTAGATGCCCACGAAGACGTCGCTCTGCTCGAGATAGGCGCGGTAGAGCTCCCGCGGCGGATGCGCCCGCGAGCCCAGCTCGAACATCACCGGCGTGAGCCGGAGCCCGGTGATCGCCGCCCGGACGGCGGCCCGCTCCGCGGCCAGCTCCTCGAGCGTGGAGGAGACGAAGACCCGGAGCCGGCGGTCGGGGGTCGGGATGTCGCGGACCGCCTCGGGGACCCGCGGATCGGCACCGGCCACGGACCCTCCTGCCGTCGAACGCCGCGGCGACGCACTGCGCCGGGCGTCGGACGCGGAGTCTAGGGACGTCCGGCCGGGCCGGAAAGGCGATGACAGCCGGGCGGGGCGGTGGCACGCTTGCGCCGCTCGACAACCGTGCACGGGGGCCCGATCTGCGCGTGAGGTCCTCGTGAACCCTGCTCCGTCCACCCTTCTCGCCCCCACCGAGGTGCGGCAGGTGTTGCCGGCGATGCGGGTGCTCCTCGGCGCCTTCGCCGTCCTCACCGCCCTGGCGACCGGCTCGCTCTTCGTCCTTGCCGAGACGACCGAGGAGACGTTCGCCTGGACCATCCAGCCGCCGTTGACCGCTGCCTTCCTCGGAGCCGGCTACGCGGCGGGATTCGTGCTCGTCGTGCTGTCGATGCGGGTCCGCAGGTGGGCCGACGTGCGGGTGCCGGTCCTGACCATCTTCGGATTCGTCGTCCTGACGCTCGTGGCGACGTTGGCGCACATCGAGAAGCTGCACTTCGACGACGACTTCAGCGCGCTGGGTTCGCTGTCGAAGGGCGCGGCCTGGTTCTGGCTCGCGGTCTACGTCGTCCTGCCGCTGGCGATGCTCGTGCTGCTGGTCCTGCAGGAACGGGCGCCCGGCGGCGATCCACCGGCCCGGCATCCGGTGCCGCGGGTGCTGCGCGTGGCGCTCGGCGTCGAGTCGGCGGTCCTCCTGGCGGGGGGGGCGGCGCTGTACGCCGTCCCGACGACCGCGACCACGCTCTGGCCCTGGGCGCTGACGCCGTTCACGGCGCGGGTCACCGCGGCCTGGCTGCTCGCCTTCGGCCTGGCCACGGCGCTCGCCGCGTTCGCCGGCGACCTGCACCGGCTGCGGACGGCGACGATCGCCTACACGCTCTTCGGCGTGCTGGTGCTCGCCGCGGTGCTGCGGTTCCTCGGCACGGTCGACTGGGGCCGGCCGGTGGCCTGGCTGTTCCTCGGCATGACCGTCGCGGTCGTCCTCACCGGGGCCGCGGGCTGGCGCGCCGCACCCGCGGGACCGGACCGTGACTGACGGGCAGCGGGCGGCGCTCGTCGTCCTCACCCGGGACGACGACGTGCGCGCCACCCTGAGCTCGGAGCTGCAGCGGCGCTACGGCCCCGACTACGCCGTCGTCGCCTTCGACCAGCCGGACGCGGCCACCGCCGAACTGCTGCGACGGGAGCTGCCCGTGGCTGCCCTGTTCGGTGGACTGGGCGGCGAGGACCCGGACGGGCTGACCGCCCTGCGCGGACTGCACCGCGACCATCCGGGCGCGATGGCGGTCGCGGTGGTGCGCTGGGGCAACTTCGACACCGCCCGGCCGATCTTCGAGGCCCTCACCCTGGGGCAGCTCGACCGGTGGCTCTACGTGCCGGAGGTGGTCGGCGACGAGGAGTTCCACCGGGCCGTCACCGAGATCCTCGACGAGTGGACGAACCGGCAGGGAGGCGGGTTCGAGGCCGTGCGGATGATCGGTGATCGGTGGTCCGAGCGCGCCCAGCACCTGCGCGACACCTTCGGCCGCAACCGCATCCCGCTCGGCTTCTACGACGCCGACTCGGCCGAAGGGAAGGCCCTGCTCGAGGGACTGAACCTGGACGCGCCCCGCCTGCCCGTCGTCCAGCTGCGGTTCCGGCCCGAGCGGCCGGTGCTGCAGGACCCCAGCGACCTCGACATCGCCGACGCGTTCGGCCTGCTCACCCCGCTGGACGCCGCCGAGGTCTACGACGTGGTGGTGGTCGGTTCGGGTCCCGCCGGCCTCGGGGCCAGCGTGTACGCGGCCTCGGAGGGGCTGAACACGCTCGTGCTGGAGCCGGAGGCGGTGGGCGGGCAGGCGGGCACCAGCTCGCTGATCCGCAACTACCCGGGCTTCCCGACCGGCATCAGCGGCAACCGGCTGACCTTCAACGCCTACCAGCAGGCCTGGGCGTTCGGCAGCACCTTCCACTTCATGCGCTCGGGGCAGGGGATCACGACCGAGGACGGCGTGCTGCGGCTGGCCCTGAGCGACGGCGCCTCGGTCGCCACCCGCACCGTCGTCGTCGCGACCGGCGCGACCTGGCGCCGCCTCGACGTCCCCGAACTGGACGCGTTCACCGGCCGGGGCGTGTTCTACGGCGCCGCGGTCACCGAGGCCCCGGTGATGCGCGGGCGGCACGTCTTCGTGATCGGCGGCGGCAACTCTGCCGGCCAGGCCGCCGTCTACCTGTCCCGCTACGCCGACAAGGTGTCGGTCCTCATCCGCCGGGCGGCGCTGGCGGACACGATGTCGGACTACCTGATCCGCGAGCTGCAGGCCCTGCCGAACGTCGACATCCGACCCCGCGTCCAGGTGGTGGGCGGCACCGGCAGCGACTTCCTGGAGACGGTCACGGTGCGCGACCTCGACACCGGGGCCGAGACGGTCGACTCGGCCGTGCTGTTCGTCCTGATCGGCAGCGAACCCCGAACCGACTGGCTGGGCGGCTCGCTCGCCCGCGACCGGTGGGGCTTCCTGCTGACCGGGGCGCAGCTCCTGGACGACGCCGCCTCGCCCGCCTGGCCGCTGGAGCGTCCGCCCGCGCTGCTGGAGACCAGCACGCCCGGGGTGTTCGCCGCCGGTGACGTGCGGGCCGGTTCGGTGAAGCGGGTCGCGTCCGCGGTGGGCGAGGGAGCGCTCGCCGTCACGCTCGTGCACGCCCACCTAGCCACGCTCGCCCGGGCGCCGGCCTGAGCGGCGGGGGCGACTCGCCCGGTCACCCGATGGGGTCCCGGGCTGGTTCACCGTCGGAGGGAAGGGGTATGACGGACCTGTTCGGCTCGAATCCTCCTGGCCGTTCGTCGACCGTCCGAGGAGCCGACTCCCCGCGTGACAGCAGACCCCCCGCCACCCTGGCCGCCCGAGCGACGGGGCGGCCCGATCCGGGTGGCGACGATCCCGCACACCGGTCCCTACGTGGACGCCGTCCTGCCGGCCGCCGCCGTCCGGGTGGGGGCCGCCGCCGAGCCCTCCCCGTGGCTCGATGTGGCGCACCTGGATGCGCACGCCGGTGAGATCGACGTGCTGCACCTGCACGCCGGTGACGCCGCCGTCGCCGCGGTCGCCGGTCAGTGCTGGGCGGAGACGGCGCGGCGGCTCGGCCTGCCGCTCGTGGTGACCGTCCACCGGGTCCCGCCGTCAGGCAGGAGCGCCCGGAGCCCGGTCGAGGCCCGGTACGAGGCCCACCTGGAGGCGGTCCTCGCGACGGCGGAGGTGGTGCTCACCCTGACGCCGGGCGCCGCGGACGAGATCGCCGACCGGTACGGCCGCACGGCCATCGTCGTGTCCCATCCCGCTGCTGCTGTCCCGGATCCCGCTCTGGGGTCCGAGCGCGGACTCGTCGGCCTGCGCCTCGGACCGCCCACGGCGGGGGTTCCCGACGCGTGGGGGCTCGCACGGGCGGCGCTCTCCGGCGCGGTCTCCGGCGGCGGGCGGTTGCGGGTGCTCGCCGAGGACGAGCGGCACGTCGGCCGCGCCGTCCTGGAGCTGGCGGCCCGCGGTGAGCTGGAGGTCGTCGTCCACCCTGCGTCCGAGCGGGCCGCGCAGCTGCAGGAGCTGCACGTCGCCGTCCTCCCCGAACCGCCGGGGACGCACTCCCGCGACGTCGAGATCTGCCGCGACGTCGGCACCCTCGTCGTCGCCCCCACCTCCGGGTGGAGCGCCCAGCAGTGGTCGGAGGTGGTGTCCTACGGAACCGACGCGAGCGGCTGGCTCGACGCGCTCTCGCTCACCGGTGCCGTGGCGGCGGCGCTGACGCGGCCGATGCCGCGCCCGGCGGACCGGACCTGGCGGGCCGAGCAGCGGACCGCCGTCCAGGACGTGCACGCCGCCGTCTACCGACAGGTGGCCGCCGACCGTCTCTCTGCCGCACGACAGACCTGACCGGGCGGGAACCCAGTCGGAGGCGGCGCGGCCTCGTGCTCACGCGGTCCGCGACTGCCGACCGGCCAGCTCCGCGCGCCCGTCGTCCATGTCCAGGCCGCTTACCGCGGTGATCAGCTCCTCGAGAGCAGAGTCGGGATCGAGTGGATCCCTGCCGCGGCGGCCAGCTCGGTGTCCCCTTGTGCGACGAATCCTGTCGCCGGGGAAACAGCGAGACCTGCGCGGCTCTTCCAGAGCCGAGACGTCGTGCGGTGGGCAGGGGCGGGGTCGAACCGCCGACCTCTCGCTTTTCAGGCGAGCGCTCGTACCGACTGAGCTACCTGCCCCGGCCGGTGACGAGCACCGGGCGGCGACCCTGACGGGACTCGAACCCGCGACCTCCGCCGTGACAGGGCGGCGCGCTAACCAACTGCGCTACAGGGCCTTGCTGTGGTGCGTGCTGTGGTGCGTGCTGTGGTGCGTGCTGTGGTGCATCGTGCGTGCCCCCAACGGGGTTCGAACCCGTGCTACCGCCTTGAAAGGGCGGCGTCCTGGACCACTAGACGATGGGGGCTCGTAGTTCGCCGGGGGCGGGAGAAACAATACATGCCCCCGTGGCGTAGCCCGGCCCGGGGGCCGGAGGCTGCGAAGCTACGTCCTGTGAGGAACCGCCCGCGCACCGTCGCCCCCCTGTTGCTGAGCCTGCTCACCGTGCCTGTCGTCCTGGCCGGGTGCGGTGGCGGGGACGCCGACGAGCAGTCGTCCTCGGCCACGGTCACGTCGGCGGAGCCCTCGGCCGCGGCGGAGACCTTCGCCGAAGGCGCGACGGCCGAGGACGGCGCGACCGACGCCCCGCCCTTCCCCGGTGACGCCGAGCCCGACAGCGCGGACCCGTCGGCCGGGACGGCGGTGACGGTGAGCGACATCCGGATCGGCCGCCACGACGGCTTCGACCGTGTGGTGTTCGAGGTGGGCGGCACCGGCACGCCGGGCTGGGACGTCCGATACGTGGACGAGGCCTCCTCGCAGGGCAGTGGCGACTCGGTGGACGTGGCCGGCGACGCGGTGCTCCAGGTGAGCCTGACCGGTGCCGGCTACCCCTACGAGACGGGGGTCGAGGAATTCTCCTCGGCCGGGCCCCTGACGGGAGCGGGCACGGAGGTCGTCACCGAGGCGGTCTTCGACGCCACCTATGAGGGCAGCACCGTCACGTTCGTCGGCACCACCGAGCGCGCCCCGTTCCGGGTCTACCTCCTGGAGAACCCCACGCGCGTCGTGGTCGAGATCGCCTCCTGAGCTCTCAACTGAGCGAGGCGGTCAGTTCGACCGCGTCGTCGGTCACGCTGGTGCAGGTGACCGACAGCGGGCCGGCGCCGATGCTCTCGCCCTCGGCGCAGGAGACGCTGGCGCCACCGACACCGAGCGTGGCGCGGCCGTCCTGCGTGCCGGCGAACTCGAGTGTCGTACCGAAGATCTCGGCCTTCGCGCCCTCGCCGGAGAGCGTGGCCGTGCACGAACTCGTCGAGCAGGACACGTTGTTCGAGGTGAACGAGCAGCCGGCCAGCGGGACCAGGGCGAGTGCTCCGGCGAGCGCGCCGGTGGCGATCCGGGCGCGGGCGTTCGGCGTCGAGGACATGGCCCGAGCCTAGGGCGGAACGCTCAGCCCGTCGGGGACGACGGTGCGCTGGATGGTCACCTCGGTCTCCCCGAGCCCGCCGAGCGTGATCTCGTCGTAGGCGCGCAGCGCGCCGGTGTCGGGATCCAGGTAGAGAACGGTGCAGGTCAGCGGCTCGGGGTACTCGCCCTCGAGGCCCCGGAGCCCCGCGCCGCCGGTCGAGCCCTCCACCATGAGCAGCGAGCCGTCCTCGAGCTCGGACACGCTGCGGTCGTGCGTGTGCCCGGCGAGGATCAGCGGGACGACGCCGTCGAGGGGCGGTGCCTGCTTCGGATCGTGGACCAGCGCGATCGCGGGCGTCTCCGGCTGCTCCTCGGCGACCTCGGCGAGCGTGATGCCGGTCTGGACCAGCACCTCGTCGCCGGTGTCGTCGTCCCCGGTGGTCTTGTCCGGGGTGAACCGGGGGTCGGCGACGCCGACGATCGTGAGGCCGCCCACGGTGGTGGCGGTGCCGGCCAGCACGGTGGCGTTGGGCTGCGCGGCGATCAGCCCCGCCGTCGCCGCGGAGTCGTGGTTGCCGCGGATGTAGACGTAGGGGACGCCGAGCTGCCCGACGGAGCCGATCAGCTGGTTCTCCGGCGCGCTGCCCCAGTCGGTGATGTCGCCGGTGTCGAGGACGCCGTCGACCTGGAACTGGTCGACGACCTGGCGCATCAGGTCGAACCCGGCCGGGTTGAGGTGCAGGTCGGACACGTGCAGGAGCGCCACGGTCTCATCCGTCCCCCCGGGAGCCGGCAGCGCGGAGATCGTGGAGTACAGCGTGCCGACGTTGGCGACCAGGTCCTCCAGGGAGGCGCGGTAGGCGTCGAAGCGGGCGACGATGTCCTCGGCGCTGCCGATCAGGCTGTTGGCGTTGACCAGCAGCCCGGTGTACGTCGGCTGCGAGAGCGCCTCGGGGCGCCAGGTGGCCGCGCCCAGCCCCGCCGTCCCGAGCAGCAGCACGGTGGTGACGCCGGCGGCGATGAGCGGTTCCCGGCGGCGGCGCAGCACGACCAGCGAGGTGAGGGCGGCTCCGGCGATCGCGACGAGGGCGGTGGTCCAGGCCAGGCGCACCACCGCGCCGCGCAGGTCGTCGCTCACCTGGTTGACGACGCCGGCCAGCCGCACCGGATCGCTGGCGAGCGCACGGGCGCGCTCCTGGTCGACCCGCTGGAGCCCGATGTCCAGGCGCAGCGGGCCGTCGTAGACGTCCACCTGCAGGTCGCCCAGGGGCGGGACGGCGACGGTGGCGCCACCGTCGAGGGCGGGACGGAAGGCGAGGGTTGCATCGAACGGCCCGATCGGGGCCGAGATCCGGCCGAACAGCAGCACGGCTATGACGGCGCCGATCAGGGCGACGCCCACGCGGAGCGACCAGCGACCGGCGACCCGGGCGCGGTGCCGCCACGGGGAGGGCGGAGCGTCGGGCGGAGCCGGGCTCGGCTCGGTGCCGGGGGTTCCGGCCTCGCTCGGCTCGCTCACCCCCGCAACGCTATCGAGCGGGGGAGAGCTCCGTCGGCCGGAAGATCCACCGCAGCGCCACGAACCGCATGATGCCGATCGCGGCCGTGATGGCGGCGACCAGGGAGATCTGCAGGATCACGTGCGCCGAACCGGCAGAGGAGTTCAGCCAGCCCAGCGCGGCGCTCGTCGCGAGCAGCCCGACGAGGGCGACGCCGCCGGCCTCGAGCTGGGCGTTGAGCCAGTTCACCCGCTCCTCCGCGCGGAAGGTGAGCCGGCGGTGCATCTCGTTGGCGAGGATCGAGGAGGCCACCGTCGCGATCAGGTGGGCCGGGAGGTAGCCCAGGGCGCCGAGGCTGATGAAGAGGAGGCCGTAAACGGCGGTCGAGGAGCCGCCCACGAGGACGAACCGGCCGAACTGCGCGATGATGTCGTCCCGGCGCAGGCGGGCCTGGAACAGGGCCACCCCACGGCGCAGGTGCCGCGCGTGCGAGACGTCGCCGAAGAACTCGGCGGCGGCAGGCCGGTAGCGCAGCAGGGACGGGCAGGTCACGCGGCTTTCCTCTCTCCGTGGTGCGAGCTGGGTCAAGGCTCCTCCTAGGGCCTAACCCTTGTCACCAGAGAAAATGCCCGGTCACCCTGACAGTTCTGGTGTCCTTGATCACCATCGGCCGGTAATGGGCGTTCCTGAAGCGCGTCGGTGCCGTGACCCGGGGGTAGGGGTGCGGTCATGACCCTCATGGCGATCCTCGACCGGGTGGCCGACGCCACCGCGTTCGACAAGGTCATCGAGCCCGCCCGACGTGCCGTCCTGGGGGCGTTGCGGCCGCAGGCGGTCAAGGATTTCCTGCACGGCACGTGGCTGGGGCATCCGCTGCACCCGGTGCTCGTGCACGTGCCGGTCGGCGCCTGGGTGTCGGCCGGGTTGCTGGACCTCATCCCGCCGTTGCGGCCGGCCGCGACGGTGCTCATCGGTGCGGGCGTCGCGGGTGCCGTGCCGGCGTCCCTGACCGGCGCGGCCGACTGGTCGGCGGCGGACGTCGGCGTCCGGCGGCTGGGGGCGTTGCACGCCGCCGCCAACACCGCCGCGCTGGGGCTGTACGTCGGCTCCCTGGTGGCGCGGAGCCGGGGCCGCGGTGCGCTGGGGCGCGGGCTCGCCTATGCCGGGCTCAGCGTCGCCAGCGGGTCCGCGGCGATCGGGGGGCACATGTCCTACGCGCTGTCGACGGCCGTCTCGCACTCGGCGACCGCGGCGCGGGCACTCACGGGCGAGTGGATCGACCTCGGGCCGCTCGACGACCTGCCCGAGGGGCGTCCGGTCCTGCGCACGGGCAAGGGCCGCAGTGTCGCCGTCCCGCTCGCCGCCGTCCGGCGGGGCGCACGGGTGGATGTCTTCGTCGCCGCCTGCGCGCACCTGTCGGGACCGCTCGACGAGGGAACGGTCGAGGACGTGCGGGGCGCGCAGTGCCTGGTCTGCCCGCGTCACGGATCCGCGTTCGATCTGGACACCGGGCAGCCGCGACGCGGTCCGTCGGCGAACGCCCAGGAGAAGCTCGAGGTCCGCATGGAAGCGGGCCGCGTGATGGCCCGGCCGCCGTCGCGGAACCGGTGAGGCCGTCGGCGTCCTAGGCTGCGGCGCCATGAGGCGCACGGCGGTCGCCCTGGCGGCGCTGCTCACTGCTGCGTGCGGGACGACGTCGTCGCCGGCTGCGGAGACGCCGTCGTCGGCCTCGGCGTCCGCCGTGCCGACCGTGCCCGGGATCGAGGCCGAGATCGTGCGGCTGCGCACCGACGAGGCCATCGGGGGCCAGGTGCAGGTGCGGCTCACCGACACCGGGGACACCCCGTTCACCGTGACGTCCGTGGCGCTGCGTTCTCCCGGCTTCGCTCCCGAGCCGCCGACGTCGATCACCGCCGAGTACGCGCCGGGGCGGGTGATCGACCTGCCGGTGCCGTACGGCGGCGCGGTCTGCGACGCACCCCCCGTGCCGGCGGTCGCGGAGGTGACGGTCGGACGCCCGAACGGCGCGGTCGAGCAGCTGGAGGTGCCGGCGGCGGGGGAGGTGCTGAAGCTCATCCACGCCGAGGAGTGCGCGGTGCTCGGGGTCACCGCCGTGGTGGGCATCGCGATCACCGACCTGCACGAGGAGGGGGACACCCTGGTCGGGGCGCTCACCCTGACCCGGCGGAAGGGCACCGAGCCGGTCGTCGCGTCGCGGCTCGAGCGCAGTGTGCTGCTCCAGGCGAACGCGCCCGGCCTGCCCCTGGAGCTTGGCGGTGACGAGCAGGTGGCCAGCGCCGCCGTGACGTTCGTGCCGGCCAACTGCGAGCCGCACGTGCTGTCGGAGACCAAGAAGCCGTTCGTGTTCCCGCTGTCGGTCACGGTGGGCAGCGGGGACGAGGTGCCGGTCGACCTGCCGATCGAGGAGCCGGTGCGCGACCAGCTGACCGCGCTCGTGCAGCGGGTCTGCGTGCCGGCCTGACCGCACATAGAAGCCGGCCCGGCCGCCCCGGGGGGAACGGGTCAGCCGGGCCGGGGTCGCAACCCGCGGGCACTCGCGCGCCGGCGGACGATTCCGCGGCCGGGTGGCAGGGCGACGTTGCCCCGCCCCCCGACCGGAGCGGTGATGACGGTACGTAATCGGCGACTCCCCGCGGCATCCCCTGAACGGGTGGAAAATCCCGCACTCGGTGACTGAACGCACACCCCTCGGGGTTCGGTTCCCGTGCTGATCGGGCACCGCCCCGGGAGTGTTCTTCCTCTTCTCGAGCCGACTGGGCTGCCTCGGCTCCCTGCTTGTCTCCGCGGTCCTGACCCTGCTGTTGCTCCTCGTGTTCGACGTCCTGTGACGTCGGGGCGTGCAGGTCGTCGCGGAGCCTGACCAGCGGGGCCTTCAGCGAGCCTTCTTGGCCGCCTTCTTCGCGGCCTTGTCCCCTGCCTTGTCCGCGTCCTTCTTCGCCGCCTGCTTCGCCTTCTTGCCGCCCTTGCCCGCGTCCCTGGTGACGGCAGACTTCTTCTCAGACTTCTTCTTGGGAGCGGCGCCCTTCGGCGGTGCGGACGGCACTGCTGCGGTCACCGCCGCGCTGCCGCCGTTCAGCGCCAGCCGCGACCGGAACCCGGCGCCGGGGCGGAAGACCGGGGCCACCGATGCGGCCAGCTGGATCGTCGCTCCGGTCTGCGGGTTGCGGCCGGTGCGCGGCGCACGCTCACGCCGGTCGAAGGTGCCGAACCCGAACAGGGACACCCGTTCCCCGCGCGCGACGCTGCTCTCGATCTCCTCGAGCACGCCGTTGACCGCCGCGGTGGCGATTGAGCGGTCCCCGCCGAGTCGTTCGGTCAGCTTGGAGACGAGGTCGGACTTGTTCACGGCGGTGTCTCCTGGGGTCGGGGTCGCGAGGGTCCACCTAAGCCCCCCGCGCCGACCAGGCACAACACGGACGCTCCCGCGCGCACGCTCGACGGTGGCTCCGCCCGGATGGGACGGCCTCCCGACCTCGCACGGGGCGCGTCCGCGGTCTGGGAGACTCGGCGCGCCGGGCCTCTAGCTCAACTGGCAGAGCAGCGGACTTTTAATCCGCGGGTTGCGAGTTCGATCCTCGCGGGGCCCACACAGCGTCACCGCCGTTCGTCGGATCGGGGGATGGCGCCACCCATTCGCGTGGCAGCAGCTCGGCCGGCTCGACCCCGAGCGTCCTGG
>NZ_SPQK01000018.1 GCF_004570875.1 Blastococcus sp. CT_GayMR16
ACTTGCATGTGTTAAGCACGCCGCCAGCGTTCGTCCTGAGCCAGGATCAAACTCTCCGTAGATGATTTGATCGCAGCTGAGAACCGAGAGCTAGCACTCTCGATATCAATCAACCAAAGGAATCCCAAACCAGAGCAAGCCCTGGCACGGGGTATTACTTGGCACTGACTTTCGGCACGCTGTTGAGTTCTCAAAGAGCGGACGCGCAACAATTCGACCCTTCCGGGCGTCCTCGCTGGCTGGATGTCCAACACTACGCCGGTTTCCAGCACCCCCGCAGGAGCAACCGGTCCGGCGACCCTTCCGGGCCGCGCGGCGCATGGAGAACAGTACACGGCTCGGAGAGCCCCCTGCAGGGGGGTCCCGACCACCCCGGCGGCCCTGTCCGGACGGGTCTTTTGGTCAAGCCACGCCGGTCGGCCGGAACTGGACGCTCACCCGTGGCCCGACGGGCTTCGTGGTCTTGGGGATGCAGTGCTCCCACGTGCGCTGGCACGAGCCGCCCATGACCACGAGGTCTCCGTGCCCCAACGGGAACCGCAGGCTCTGCCCGCCGCCGACCGGTCGGAGCAGCAGCGGCCGCGCCGACCCGAAGGAGACGATCGCGACCATGGTGTCGGCGGACCGTCCGCGGCCGATCCGGTCGCCGTGCCAGGCCACGCTGTCGCGGCCGTCGCGGTAGAGGCACATGCCGGCGCTGACGAATCTCTCGCCGAGCTCTGGGCCGTAGTGGCGGTTCAGCGACTCCCGCGCCTCCGTCAGCAGCGGGTGGGGGAGCGTCTCGGTACCGGAGTACCAGCGCAGCAGGCGGGGGACCGCGACCTCGCGGTCGTACATCTGCCGGCGGTCCTCACGCCAGCCGATGTCCCCCAGCAGGACGTCCAGCACGGCGTCCGAGCCGGTGACCCAGTTCGGCAGGTGGTCGACCCAGGCGCCCCGGCCGAGATCGTGTCGGACGACCTGGCCGGCCAGCGCGCCCAGCGTGGCCTCCTCGGCCAGGTCCCACATCGACGGCTGGTGAGCGAGTGACATAGGGGAACGCTACTCCGGTTTCGCACATATGTGCGAAACCCTGTGGACAGTCGCCTCAGGCAGTGAGCGCTAGCGCGAACGGCAGGACAGCCGACGCCCCGGCCCGGCGCAGCTCCCGCCCGGCCACCGTCATCGTCCACCGGGAATCCGCAAGGTCGTCCACAAGGAGTACCGGCGCGCTGCCCGCCTCCGCGAGGCGGGCCCGCAGCTCGGGACCCACCACGATCCGGTCCCAGACCGCGGCCAGCCGGAACGCGCTGTTCCCGCCGGGCTGTCCGGTCGGGCCGCCATGCTGCAGGGACATCTCCCCCAGGTAGGGCAGCCGACCCAGGCGGGCGAGCCCCTGCGCCAGCCCGGTCACCAGCTGCGGGCGCCGGCGGGACGGCATCGCCACCACGGCGCCGGGACGCTCCTTCCAGTCCCAGGACCCCAGCACCCGCGCGCACGCTTTGAGCAGCGCCTCGTCCGGGGGCACGTCGGAGATCGAGCGCCGCACGGGGACGTCGAACGCGGCGTCCGGGTCCTCCTCGATGCCGGGGGCCTCGAGGTCGAGCGTGACGACGCCGCCGACCCCGTCGTCCCCGAGGAGCGTGCGCAACCGCTGGCCCCAGCCGAGGTCGGTGAGCCGGGCGACGGCCCGGCCCATCTCGATCTGGTCGGACGGCGAGATCTTGCCCTTCACGTCGACACCCAGGCGATCGGCGCCGGTCGGCCACTGGGCCCGGGGCGCGAGCTCCACGCCCGGACGGTCGAGGGCTGCGGACGCCGCCTCGGCGGCGGCCTGGGGCACGTCGGCGGAGTACCAGGCGCCGGCGCACACGTCGCAGCGGCCGCAGGGGGCCGCCGTCGGGTCGTCGAGGGCGTGCTGGAGGAAGGACATCCGGCACTCCGCCTCGTCCACCGGACGGGCGTAGGCGATCATCGCCCGCTGCTCGGCCTCGCGCGTACGCGTGACGCGGGCATACCGGTCGGCGTCGTAGATCCACGGCTGACCGGTCGAGCGCCAGCCGCCCTGGACGCGCTCGACCGCGCCGTCCACAGCGAGGACCTTGAGCAACAGCTCCAGCCGTGAGCGGCGGACGTCTGCCACGGTCTCCAGGCGCGCCACCGACCAGGCCTTGCCGTCGGCCATGGCGGTGAGCACCGCGGCCGCGTGGTCCTCCCGAGGCATGGATGAGGTGGCGAACCACTGCCAGATCGCGAGGTCCTCCGGGCCGGGCAGGAGGAGGACGTCGGCGTGCTCGACGGCACGGCCCGCACGCCCGACCTGCTGGTAGTAGCTGACCGGGGAGGACGGCGCTCCCAGGTGGACGACGAAGCCGAGGTCGGGCTTGTCGAAGCCCATGCCCAGCGCCGAGGTGGCGACCAGCGCCTTCACCTCGTTGTTGCGCAGCGCCTCCTCGGCGTCCTTGCGGTCGGCGTCGTCCAGCCGGCCCGTGTACGAGCGGACCTCGTGCCCGGCGTCGCGCAGCAGCGCAGCGGTCTCCTCCGCCGCGGCCACCGTGAGCGTGTAGACGATGCCGCTGCCCGGCAGGTCGCCGATGTGGGCCGACAGCCACGCCAGGCGCGCGCGGTCGCTGGGCAGCCGGAGGACGCCGAGCCGCAGCGAGTCACGCGACAGCGGACCGCGGACCGTCGTCACCTCGACGCCACCGGCACCGAGCTGCTCGGCGACGTCGGCCACCACGCGCTCGTTCGCGGTCGCCGTGGTCGCCAGGACCGGGGTGCCGGCGGGGAGCGTGCCGAGCAGGTCGCGGATGCGGCGGTAGTCGGGGCGGAAGTCGTGGCCCCAGTCGGAGACGCAGTGCGCCTCGTCGACGACGACCAGGCCGCAGCGCTCGACCAGGCCGGGCAGCTGTTCCTCGCGGAAGCGCGGGTTGGTCAGCCGCTCGGGGGAGACCAGCAGGACGTCGACGTCGTCGGCCGCGAGGCGGGCGGCGATGTCGTCCCACTCGGTCATGTTGGCGCTGGAGATCTCCACGGCGCGGATGCCGGCGCGGGCGGCCGCGGCGACCTGGTCGCGCATCAGCGCGAGCAGGGGGCTGACGAGCAAGGTGGGGCCCTTGCCGCGGCGGCGCAGCAGAGCGGTAGAGACGAAGTAGACGGCCGACTTGCCCCAGCCGGTGCGCTGGACGACGAGCGCCCGCTCGGACCGTTCGACGAGCGCGGCGACGGCGAGGTCCTGCCCCTCCCGGAACTCCGCGTCGTCCCGGCCGGTCAGTTCCCGGAGGACGGCGAGCGCCTCGGCGTGGACGGAGCCGGTGATCTCGGACGTCGGTGCGGCGGAGCTCATGGCGACGACAGTAGGCACGCCCGGGGACAGAACAGCCCACCGCGCGGCGGGTGGGGACGGCGGGGGAGAATCCACAGCGATGCGACCGCCGGACAACCACGTGCACACCAGGTGGTCGTGGGACACCCAGGACTCCTCGACGATGCGACGTGCCTGCGAACGGGCCGTCGCCCTGGGCCTCCCCGCGATCGCGTTCACCGAACACCTGGACTTCACGGTCTGGCACGAGGACGACGCGGCGACGTCCCGCGGCCTGATCGACCGGCACCCAGCGCACCAACTCCCGATCGACGTCGACAGCTACTTCGCCGATCTCGAGGAGTGCCGCGACCGCTTCCCGGAGCTGCGGATCTGGTCCGGCGTCGAGACCGGCGAGCCGCACCTGTTCGCGGCGAGCGTGGCCCGGCACCTGGCCCAGTCCCCCGTCGACCGGGTGCTCGGCTCCCTGCACTCGCTGAACCTCGACGGCCGGCTGGTGGGCGTCGGCCGGCTGCTCTGGGCCGATGCCGACGGCACGATGCGCCGCTACCTGGGCGAGCTGGTCACGATGATCGAGAGCAGTGACGTGTTCCAGGTGCTCGCGCACTGCGACTTCCCGCGGCGGTACTGGCCCGACGGCCGGGACCAGTACGTGGAGAAGTGGTTCGAGGAGGAGTACCGGGCGGTGTTCCGGGCGCTGGCCTCCACCGGCCGGGCGCTCGAGGTGAACACCAGCAGCCCGCTCGCCTCGGTCGACCAGGTGCGCTGGTTCCACGAGGAGGGCGGCGAGGCGGTCAGCTTCGGCAGCGACGCCCACCAGCCGGGCGCCGTCGCCCAGCAGTTCGACCTCGCCGCCGACGTGGTCGAGGCGGCCGGCTTCCGGCCGGGCCGCGACCGCTTCGACTTCTGGCGCCGCTGAACCGGGAGAACTTCCCGGCCCGGACGGGAAGGCGCCTCACGACGGCGCGGTGAGCCGGCGGCACGGTTCTCGATGACCGGATCGACCGGTCGTCGAGAGGAGAATCCGATGTCCAGGACTGCATGGCGCCTCGCAGGGGCGTTCGCGATCGGCCACGTGGTGCTCATCCTCGCGGGGATCAGCCAGCAGGACACGCTCCTGCTCGGGGACGACGCCGCGATGGTGGCGGAGCAGTACGTCGACGGCGACATGATCCGCTCCTTCGCCGGCGGCTACGTGGAGGCTCTGGGCCTGCTCCTCCTGCTCCCGGTGATCGCGTTCCTGGCCCAGGCCGTGGGACGACGGACCGAGGCGGGGAGCTGGGCGGCCCGGACCGCCTTCGCGGCGGGCACGGGATACGTCCTGCTCAGCCTCGCCCCCGGCTTGGCCGCCGGGGCGGCGGCCTTCTACGGGGCCCAGCACGGCGCGGACGTGGCCACCGTGTCGCTCGTCAACGACGTCCGGGTCTTCGCCTTCTTCATGAGCCTGCTGCTGCTCGGGGGGCACACGATCGGGATCGCGATCGGCGTGCTGACCGATCACGTGCTCCCCGCCTGGCTGGGCTGGTCGGCGGTCGTGACGGGCATCGTCCTCCTGGGCGGCGTGCCGTTCGCCGTCCACGGGGTGGCCGACTACGCGACCCTGCTCTGGATCCTCTGGTTCATCGCACTGGCGACCGTCATGCTCAGGCACCGCCCCCAGGGGGCGGACGTCGTCGCCCGCGCGGACCGGCCGGCAGCGGCGGCGACGTCGGTGTGAGGACGGGCGGGATGACGGTGTCCGGACGGGTCGCACCCGTGGTCGTCGCGCTCGTCGCCCTGGCCGGGGCCGTCGTCCCGCTGACCCTGGCGTCGGCGCGCGGCGACGGGCTCCCGCAGGGCGAGACCGCCATCGCGCTGGCCATCACCGCGTACGCCGCCGTGGGCCTGGTCATCGCACTGGCCCGGCCCGGCCACCGCGTCGGTCGCCTGATGCTGGGAGGAGCGGCGGCCTGGGCCGTCGGCGAGACCGCCCTCGCCCTCGCCGTCCAGGGGTTGGGAACCGAGCCCGGCAGCGTGCCGGCGGTCGCGTGGCTGGGGATCCTGGGCACGTTCCTTCGAGGGGCGGGCTGGCTGGTCCTCGTGCTGGGCGTCCCGCTGGTCTTCCCGGACGGGATCCTGCCGGCAGCGCCGTGGCGGTGGGCTGCACCGGTCGCCACCGCCGCCGTCGTCGGCTTCGCGGCCGCCACGCTGCTGACAGCGCACCCGCTGGACAACCGACTGATGACGGTGTCCAACCCCCTCGCTCCTCCCGCCTGGGCTTCGGCGCTCGTCGACGGGCTGGCCGCGCTCAGCCTCGGACTGGCCGCGATCGCTCTCGTGGGCGCGGTCGGCAGCCTCGTGGCCCGCTGGCGGAAGGGGAGCCGGCTGGTCCGTCAGCAGCTGCTGTGGTTCACCCTCGCCGCTGCCGTCCCGGTCCTGCTCCTGCCGATCGTCCCGACCAACGTCGCAGCGCCCCTCCTGTTCGCGCTGGCGGTCCTCCCGCTGCCGATCGCGATCGCGGTCGCCGTCCTCCAGCACCGCCTCTACGACGTGCAGCTCGTCGCGAACCGGACCATCGCGTCGGTCGCCCTGTCGGCGGCCCTCGCCGTCGTCTACGTCCTCGTCGTCGCCGGGGTGGGGGCGCTGCTCCAGGCGCAGGGGGCGCGGTGGCTGCCCTGGCTCGCCACCGGGGTGGTGGCCCTGTCCTTCGCGCCACTCCGGGAGGCGCTCCAGCGCGCCGCGAACCGGCTCACCTACGGCCTCTGGGCCCAGCCCGAGGCGGTGCTGGCCGACGTCCGGCGGCGGGTCGCGGACGCCGGCGACGCGCACGGACTGCTGCGCGACCTGGTGGTCGAGCTCGGCGACGGACTCGGTCTGGCGCGGATCGCCGTCCTGGACGCCGACGGGCAGCTGCTCGCGGCCCACGGCTCGGAGCAAGGCGACGGGAAGGAGGAGACCCCGCTGACGGCGTACGGCCGCCCGGTCGGGATCCTGCGCTGGTCGCCGCCCCCGCGGGCGCTGCGCGCACGCGACCGGCAGCTCCTCTCCGACATCGCCGGGCACCTGGGGGCCCTCGTGCACGCGGCCGGCCTGGTCGCCGGGCTGCGGGCCGCCCAGGAACGGCTGGTCCTGGCACGGGAGGACGAGCGGCGCCGACTCCGCCGGGACCTGCACGACGGGCTGGGCTCCCGGCTGGCGGGCCTCACGTTCCTCGTCGAGGCGACCGGCAACCTGCTGCGCAGCGACGTCGACGCAGCCGAGGAGTCGCTGCGCCACATCCGCAGCGGGATCCAGGCCGCGGTGGTGGACGTGCGTCGCGTCGTGGACGGCCTCACGCCGCCGGGTCTCGACCAGCTCGGGCTGGTCGAGGCGGTCGCGGAGCTCGCCGACCGGCTGGGACGGCACCTGCCCGGCGGGATTGCGATGGACGCTCCGCCGGAGCTCCCGCCGCTGAGCGCCGCGGTCGAGGTGGCGGCCTTCCGTGTCGCCCAGGAGGCGGTGACGAACGTCGTCCGCCATGCCGGTGCCTCGCGGGGCCGGATCTCCCTGAGCCACGACGGTTCCGCGCTGCTGCTCGAGGTGGCAGACGACGGTTCCGGAGCGGTCGCGTCACGGGCGGGAGGGGCCGGCCTCGCGGGGATGCACGAGCGGGCCGCGGAGCTGAGCGGGGAGCTCACCGTCGAGAGCCGGCCCGGCTCCGGCACGACGGTCCGGCTGCGCCTCCCTGCGGCCGGCGCGGCGCCGCGGCCGGACGTCGCGGTCGCGGGGGTGGCCCGGTGATCCGCGTGCTGGTCGTCGACGACCACCCGATCGTCCGGCAGGGGCTCTCCTCGCTGCTCGGCACGGTGACCGACATGTCCGTGGTCGGCTCCGCCGGGGACGGCGAGACCGCGGTCCGGCTCGCCGTCCAGCACCGACCGGACGTCGTCCTCATGGACCTCAACCTGCCCGGCGTCCCCGGGCTGGAGGCCACCCGCCGGATCGGCCGCGAGGCGCCGGAGGCCGCCGTCCTGGTCCTGACCATGGTGGACGACGACGACACCGTGCTGGCCGCACTGCGCGTCGGCGCCCGCGGCTACGTGCTCAAAGGTGCCGGCCAGGACGAACTCCTCGGCGCGATCCGCACGGTGGCGAGCGGCGGCGCGGTCTTCGGGGCCGGCGCCGCGCGCGCCGTCCTGGCCGGACCACCCCCGCGGGATGCCGCCGGGCGGCTCACGGAGCGGGAGGCCGAGATCCTCGCGCTCGTCGCCGACGGCCGGAGCAACCCCGAGATCGCCCACGAACTGGGCCTCAGCCTCAAGACGGTGCAGAACCACGTCTCGCGCATCCTTCCCAAGCTGCAGGTCCGGGACCGCACCCAGGCGGCGCTCCGGATGCGCGGTCTCTGATCCCCGATCTGGTACTTCACCGCTAAGGCAATTCCCAGTAGGGTCCGGCAGATGACCTCCCGCCGCGTCGTGATCGCCCTCGGCGGCAACGCCATGACCGGCGCGGACGGGTCGGCCACCCCGGGAGCCCAGCGCGACGCGCTGCGCGAGGCGTCTGCCCACATCGCCGACGTCGTCGCGTCCGGCGTCGAGGTGGTGCTCACCCACGGCAACGGCCCGCAGGTCGGCAATCTCCTGGTCAAGAACGAGCTGGCCGCGCACGTGGTGCCGCCGGTCCCGCTGGACTGGTGCGTCGCCCAGACCCAGGCCACCATCGCCTTCACGCTCAGCGACGAACTGGACTCGGCCCTCGCGGCGCGCGGCCTGCCGCAGCGCACCGCCGGCCTGGTCACGCGCACGCTCATCGACGTCGAGGACCCGGGCTTCCGCGAGCCGTCCAAGCCGGTCGGCCGCTTCCTCCCCCGCGAGGAGGCGGAACGGTTCGTCTCCCTCGGCCAGGTCTGGGAGGACCGCGGGGAGAAGGGCTGGCGCCGCGTGGTCGCCTCGCCCGAGCCGACGTCCGTCGTCGACTCCCCTGCGATCCACGCGCTCGCCGGAGCCGGCTTCGTCGTCGTCTGCGCCGGCGGCGGTGGCATCCCGGTGGCCGACGACGGGCGTGACGGATCCGCCCTGCGCGGCGTCGAGGCGGTCATCGACAAGGACCTCACCGCCGCGATCCTGGCGCGCGAGCTCGACGCCGACACCCTCGTCATCGCCACCGACGTCCCTCACGTGATGATCGACTTCGGGACGGCGAACGCCCGACCGCTGGGCCGCGTCACGGTGGCCGAGATGCATGCGCACGCCGCCGCGGGCCAGTTCGCGCGCGGCAGCATGGGCCCGAAGGTCGAGGCCGCCCTCCGCTTCGTAGCGGGTGGCGGGCGCGCCGTCATCACGTCTCTAGAACACATCGCCGACGCCGTCTCCGGTGACGACGCCGGCACCGTCATAACCGCTTCCTGAGAGGAACCCCCGTGCCCGCACCGATCGAGGTCCGCAAGGTCCCGCTGCACAACGTCAGTGACGCCTCCGAGCTGGCCAAGCTCATCGACGACGGTGTCATGGAGGCCGACCGCATCATCGCCGTCATCGGCAAGACCGAGGGCAACGGCGGGATCAACGACTACACCCGGATCATCGCCGACCGCGCCTTCCGCGAGGTCCTCGAGGAGAAGGGCTCCCGCTCGCGCGAGGAGGTCAAGCAGATCCCGATCGTCTGGTCCGGCGGCACGGACGGCGTCATCAGCCCGCACGCCACGATCTTCGCGACCCTCCCCGAGGACTCGGTCGAGCAGACCGACGAGCCGCGGCTGACCGTCGGCTACGCGATGAGCGACGTCCTGCTGCCCGAGGACATCGGGCGCATCTCCATGGTGGAGAAGGTCGCCGAGGGCGTGAAGAAGGCGATGGAGGCCGCCGGCATCACCGACCCGGCCGACGTGCACTACGTGCAGACCAAGACCCCGCTGCTGACGATCGACACGATCCGCGACGCCCGAGAACGCGGCAAGACGACGTACATGGAGGAGCCGCACGGCTCCATGGACCTCTCCAACGGCACCACGGCACTCGGCATCGGGGTCGCACTCGGCGAGATCGAGATGCCGAAGCAGGAGCAGGTCATGCACGACCTCTCCCTCTTCAGCGCCGTCGCCTCCTGCTCGTCGGGTGTGGAACTGGACCGCGCGCAGATCGTCGTCGTCGGCAATGCCCGTGGCCACGGTGGCACCTACAAGGTCGGCCACTCGGTGATGAAGGACGCCCTCGACCAGGACGGGATCTGGGAGGCCATCCGCAACGCCGGCCTCGAGCTTCCCGACCGGCCGCACTACACCGACCTGGGCGACCGCCTGGTCAACGTGTTCCTCAAGTGCGAGGCCTCGCCGGACGGCAAGGTCCGCGGGCGCCGCAACGCGATGCTCGACGACTCCGACGTCTCCTGGCACCGCCAGATCAAGGCGACGGTCGGCGGCGTGACCGCCTCGGTCACCGGCGACCCGGCCGTCTTCGTGTCCGTGGCTGCGGTCCACCAGGGCCCGTCCGGCGGCGGCCCGGTCGCCGCCATCGTCAAGGCGTAGTCAGCAACTCCGGGGAAGTAGGGGTTCGGACGCCGTTCCGGAGCCCTACTTCCCCGAACTCGGGGTTCAGGCGAAGCGGTGGCCCCAGAGGCCTCCGGGCGCCGACATCGGCCCCGGGACGACGACCGGCAGAGGCGCCGTCAGGTCGTCGGGTTCCGTCGACCTGGCCGCGACCGGTGCCGGTACGGGCGGCTTGCCTCGCTGGCGCTGCGGCAGGCCGGGGATGACGAGGCGGTACGTGGCATCGACGTCCCGCACCGCGAAGACGTCCTCGTCCGGGGCCGCGTGGTGCAGGACGAGCGTGTCGAACCGTTCGGCGACCCGGTGCAGAGCCTCGGGGTCGGAGACGTCGATGACGGTGGGCCCGGGGTCGAACGCGGCAACGGGCAGGATCCGGGCGGCATGCTTGACGAGGAACTCGTCGGCGACGTCGCCACGTCCGGTCCGGCCGATCCACGCTCCGCCGGCGAGGGTGAGCAGGGAGAGTCCGAAGACGGCGACCACCACGATCCGGGCGACGTCGAGCGGGATCGACACGCTCAGCACGCTGAGCCGGCGCGGACCGGTCTCCTCGACCACCACGGGGGTCTGCGTGCTCGGCGCCAGTGCTGCCCGCGCGTCCCCGGCGAGGCGCAAGGACGTGGCCTCGAGATTGAACGAGAGCCCGGCGGGTGAGCCTGCCTGGAAGGGCAGCCCGCGGACCGTGCCCTCGGTCACGACGACGGGCGTGACGGTGAGCGTCGCGCTCGTGCCCCCGCCGCCGATCTCCGCGAAGTGCTTGCCGAGCAGGGCAGCCGCCTCCGCCGGGTCGACCGGCACGGTGGCGGTGGCCGACCCCTCGGCCAGGGCGACGACGGGACTGCTGTTCAGGTAGGCGCTCCAGCCGTCCGCCGAGGAGACCGCGACGTCGAGCCGCATGGCGCCACGGAGATCGGCGAGGTCCGGGCCGGTGACGGCATTGGTGAAGGACACGCTCAGGTCGGAGGCGAGGCTGGTCCACACCGTGTCGCCGGTCGAGACGGTGCCGGCCGGGTACGTCGTCCCTGCCTCGGCGGAAGCGGTATAGGTGAACGTTCCCTGCTGGGTCACCTGCAGCGTCTTCGTGTCCGTCTGGGTCGACGGCAGCGCGAGCAGGACGCCGCCCGCGACCCCCGCCAGGAGAGCGACGGCCGCGGAGATCAACGCGACCTGGCGGGCCATCGCCCGGGTCGGCATCCTGAAGGCCGGCGCTCGAGGGATCGAGGGGCGCCGGAGACGGCGGAGCGCGGAACGGGCACCGTGCCGGCCGCGGGGCCTGCGGGCGGCCCCGGCCACGGTGAGCGCGGCGACGACGACCAGCCCGAGGACGCCGGGGTTGGTGACCGCCGCGAGCGCCTTACCCCCCTGGGGAACTCTCAGGAAGAGCTTGCCCAGGACCTCGTTCGGTGTCGGGTGATCCTCGTCGAGCCAGTCGTTGTTGTCGCCCTGGATCACGAAGCGGTCGCCGTCCAGTGCGACGATCCGGTGCATGACGACGGTGTCGAGCGAGGCACTCTGGTAGGCGACGACGTCCCCCACCGCATAGCTGCCGGCCGACCGCAGGATCGCCATGTCCCCGGTGTGGAAGCGCGGTTCCATGCTGATGCCGTGCGTGCTGACGTACGTGGTGGAGCCACCGAGCGCGAGCGGCCACAAAAGCCACACAGCCGCCAGCACCAGCGCGCTGAGGGCGCTGATGCTGGCGGCTCTGCTGGCGGCATTCATGTCGAAGGCACCGGTCCGGGGTCAGGCGGGGCGACCGTTCGGCCGACCCCGCCTGCACCGCGGAGGGGTTACTGGACCACCGTGATGGCCACGCTGTCGAACTCGTCGAAGGTGCGCGGGCTGCCGGTCGTGTCGCAGGTCATGACGATGATCGGGGGAACGGCGAGGGCGTCCCACGCGGTCTTGACGGCGCACGTGTACGGGGTGCCGACGACGACCGTGCCGCCCGTGGTCTTGAGCGTCATGGTGGTGGTCTTGCCCGTGAGGTTCGTGGTCGAGGTGAACTCGACGGCGTCGACGACGGTCGCGTCGGCGGCGTTCTGCACGTAGTGGATGTCGGTCACGACGGCACCGGTGACGGAACCCTGACCGGAACCTGCGACGGAGTTCGGGACGGTGTTGCTGGCGGTGAAAGCGGACGTGCCGACGGCGGCAGCGGCAACCGCGACACCAGCGAGCAGAAGACGCGACTTGCGCATTGCACGGGTCCTGTTCTCTCAGTGGCTCAGTGCCGCCCAGATGTGTTCATCCGGTTCAGCGACGGCTTCGCCATTCGTTGACGCCCTGTCTTCGGCCACTCGCCGCCCCGTATCAACTCCTGTCCCAAAAGAAACTGGAGTCGCTAAAGCGACACCCTCGGGGCGGTCATCGACGAGTGAATTCCACGGTGGAAAAGCGCAGGTCCACGTGTTGTCGGGGCCGCCGCAACGGTGTCCGCCGGGTCCGCATCCCCGTCGGGGTCCGGAAAGACTTCCGTTCGGCTCAACTACCGTGAGCCGGTACTTCGCGGTCGGAGGCCCACGCCACGAGGAGTTCGGCAGTGCACAGGTCAACCCGTGTACGGCACGCGTTGCCGCTCACGGTGCTCGCCCTCTTCACGGTGCTCGACCTCGCGGCCGGCCGCGGTCAGCAGGCACTCTCGCTGACCGTCATCTCTCCCTTGGTCGCAGCGACCACCCTCGGCCGACGGGCGACAGCTGCGTACGGCGTCCTCGCCGTGCTGGTCTCGGCGCTGCTCGGCATCTACGACCAGCAGTACACGTCCGAGGCGGCGCCCACGCAGTTCATGCGGCTGTTCGGCGTCGCCGTGGGCAGCGGCGTCGCGCTGTTCGCCTGCACGCTGCGACTCCGGGGTGAGGCGCGGCTGAGGCAGGCGAGCGCCCAGGCGGCGGCGAGCGGGGCCGTCGTCGAGCTGGCCGAGACCCTGCAGCGCAACCTGCTGGGTGACCCGCCCCGGGTCGACGGGCTGGAGACCGCGGTGCGGTACCTGCCTGCCACGCGCCATGCCCGCGTCGGCGGTGACTGGTACGACGCCTTCCCGGTTCCGGACGGGACGACGATGCTGGTCATCGGCGACGTCGCCGGCCATGACGCCCCGGCCGCAGCGACGATGTCCGAGACGCGCGGCATGCTGCGGGCGATCGCGCAGTCCACGGTCGGCTCACCGGCGGCGGTGCTCGCCGTGCTGGACACCGCTTTGGCGAACCTGCGGATGCGCACCCTCGTGACGGCGCTCGTCGCGGCGGTGGACGTCCGGCGCACCCGGGACAGCGCCGGGGTGACGCTGTGCTGGTCGAACGCCGGTCATCCCGCGCCGGTCCTGGTCTGCGCGGACGGCTCCACGCAGCTGCTCGAGCGCCCGGCCGACCGGCTGCTCGGGGTCTCGCCCGACGCCGCGCGCCACGACCACACCCTGGTCCTGCAGCCGGGCGACACGGTGCTCTTCTACACCGACGGGCTGGTGGAGCAGCCGGATGTCGCGCTCGACGACGGCACGGCCTGGCTCGTCGGGCGGCTCCGGCGGCTGGGCACCGAATCCCTCGATCGGCTGTGCGACGACCTGCTGGCCGGCATGAGTGGGCCGATCGACGACGACGTCGCCCTGCTGGCCGTGCGCGTCCCGCCGAGGGCTCAGGCGCCGCAGCGGTAGACGAGGAAGGCCACGTCGTCGTCCGGGGCATCGTCCAGCAGCTTCTCGGTGAGCAGGTCCGCCAGCTCCGCGGGGGGGAGGTGCCGCCCCTCGGCGAGCACCTCCGCCGCGCGCGTCATGCCGTCGTCGAGGCCCTGGTCGCGCCGTTCGACGAGTCCGTCGGTGTAGAGCAGCAGCGTCGAACCCGGTGCCAGGGCGACGTCGGCCTCGGGACGCTCCAGGTCGTCGACGACCGCGAGGGGCAGCGAGCCGGCTTCCTCGAGGAAGGTCGCCCTCCCGTCGGCGTCGACCACGATCGCCGGAGGGTGGCCGGCGCTGCTGTACCGGAGGATGCCGTCGCGCGGGTCGATGACGGCGCAGAACACCGTGCTCACCGCGGCGCCCGGCACCAGCGTCGCGAACCGGTCGAGGGCCGAGAGCACGTGACCGGGCGACCGGCTCTCCAGCAGCAGTGCCCGCCCGGCACTCCGGAGCTGGCCCATCACCGCGGCCGAGGCCAGGCCGCGACCGACCACGTCGCCCACGACCACGCCGTACCGGCCGTCGGGCAGGTCGACGACGTCGTACCAGTCACCGCCGACCTCCAGCGTCCCGGTCGCCGGCTCGTAGTGGACGGCGAAGTCGCGCGGCAGGACCGTGGGCCCGAGGACGGCGCGCTGCAGGGTGACGGCGACGTCAGTGAAGAACTGCGCCCGCTCCTCTGCGCGACGGCGCTCGCTCTCGACGGCCTGTGCATCGGCGACGGCGGCAGCGACCTGCCCGGCGGCCAGCGACAGGAAGATGCGGTACTCCTGGTCCAGCTGCAGGTGCGGGCTGGTGCCGAGGACCACCGCCCCCACCGGAGCGGGCCGGCCGGCGACGATGAGCGGGAGGACGACGGCCGTGTGGACGTCGGCCTGGCCGGCCGGGCTCGCCCCGACGCTGGAGAGCCCGGGTAGGCGTTCGGCAAGGCCGGTCACCGTCTGGGTCTGACCCGTGGCGATCACCTCGCGCACCTGGTCCGGGATGACGCTGGCGGCGAGGTCGTCGTCGACGCCGATGCCCTGACGGGCGACCAGCCGGGCGGCGGCGCCGTCCTCATCTACCAGGTAGACGAGGCCGAACGGACAGTCGGTCCGGGCGTCGGCCAGCACCCGGAGAGCCGCGGCGACCGCGTCGTCGGTGCTGCCGTGCACCGAGCGGGGCAGGCTGCCCAGCTGCTGCAGCACGCCCATGCGCCGGGCGGCCAGCACCGTCTGGGTGGTCTCCACGACGGTGTTGAGGAGGCCGGCAACCTCGCCGCCGGGCTCGACCACGGGGCTGTAGGAGAAGGTGAAGTAGGCCTCCTCGTCGAAGCCCCGCCGCGTCATCGTCAGCGGCAGGTCCTCGAAGCGGATCGTCCCCCCGGCGAAGACGTCCTCGACCATGCCCTTGATGTCGGGCCAGATGTCGTCCCACACGTCCGGGACTCGACACCCCAGCGCAGACGGGTGCCGCAGGCCGAGCATCGGGGCGTAGGCGTCGTTGTAGATCATCACGAGCTCCGGGCCCCACATGAGGAGCATCCCGAAGCCGGAGTTCAGCGCCGTGCTGGCGGCGGTGCGCAGGGTGGGCGACCAGTGCTCCTCGGCGCCGAGAGCCGTCCCGGCCCAGTCGTAGTCGAGGACCATCCGCTGCAGCTCGGTCCGCGCGGTGGCCGGGACCAGCTCCGCCAACTGCCCGTCCAACTCCGCACCCCCGCCCAGCGTCCACGGCCGTCCCCGCTCACTGCGCCGGCCGGCACGGTGTCGGGATCATCGTGCCATCCCGGTACGACACCGTCCCGCTGGACACCACCTTGTGTGACGGAACGGTCATCCTTCGCAGTCGAGCCGGGGGAGGCGACGGCGTCAGCGGGAGTAGTACTCGACCACCAGCTGCTCCTCGCACAGGACGGGGACCTC
This sequence comes from Blastococcus sp. CT_GayMR16, assembly GCF_004570875.1. Lineage (GTDB taxonomy): Bacteria > Actinomycetota > Actinomycetes > Mycobacteriales > Geodermatophilaceae > Blastococcus_B. Next base: position 15,384 of record NZ_SPQK01000018.1, read on the forward strand.
GTCGCGGCCCGGCGTCCGCTCGACCCGGGCGACGAGGTCGGCCAGCCGCACCTCGAGGTAGGCGGGGGCGTCGGCGTGCGCGCCCGAGGCGGCCACCTGGAAGGGCTCCTTCTGCTTCGACTTCTCGGCGATCTGGATGAAGTCGCCGGGCCTGAGCCGGTAGGACGGGCGGTCGACGCGCTTGCCGTTGACCAGCACGTGCTGGTGGGTGACGAACTGGCGGGCCTGGTAGATGGTGCGGGCGAAGCCGGCCCGCAGGACGGTGGCGTCCAGGCGCGACTCGAGGTCCTGGATCAGCGCCTCGCCGGTCTTGCCGCCGGAGCGCCGCGCCCGGTCGAAGGCCGCCCGCAACTGCGTCTCGCTGATGTCGTACTGCGCGCGCAGCCGCTGCTTCTCCTTGAGCCGGGTGGAGTAGTCGCTGTCCTTGCGGCGCTTGCGCCCGTGCTCGCCCGGGGGATACGGCCGGCGCTCGAAGTACGCGACGCACTTCGGGGTGAGCGGGATGCCGAGCGCGCGGCTGAGTCGGACCTTGGGACGAGGGGTGTTCACAGGACCTCCAGTTTGGTTAGGCTCACCTTACTACTCGCCCATGAGCTTCCGAGGTGGTCCATGACGGCCGGTTCGATCCACTCGTCCCCTGCCGTGCATCGGCAACCACCGGCAGCCGAGCGCGCCCGGACGATCGCCGCCGCCCCCGCGGTCTCCCTCTACGGCCTCGGTCTCGGTATCTGCCAGCTGTGGGGCGCGACGACGACGGACGCCGGGGACGTGCTGCTCGTCGTCCCCACCGACGGCGTGGTGACGGCGGCACTCCGGGACACCCCCCTGGGCGACGTCCCCGCCCGGCTCACGGTCACCGAGCGGACGCCGTTCCCGGTGCCCCATCCGGTTCGTGGGCTCGTCCAACTCACCGGTTTGGTGGCGTCGGTCGCCGAGTACGACGTCACGCGGCTGGTGCTGGATTTCGCCGACGTCCGCACCTGCGACAGCCTGTTCGACGTCGGCCTGAGCGCGACGCTGCTGCGCCTGGAGCCGGCCGAGGTGCACCTGGAGGAGGCCGGGGGCACCACGGACGTCGGGCTCGACGAGTTCCTGGCCGCGCGGCCGGACCCCGTGAGCCGCGCGGAGAACGCACTGGTCGCCGAGCACTGCCATGCGCTGGTCCGGCTGGCCGCGCGGATCCAGCGCCGGGTGGGCCGCCACGACTCCATCCGGCTGCTCGCGCTGGATCGCTACGGCGTCCGCTTCCGGGTGCAGGGCTCCGCGGGGTGCTACGACCTCCGCGTGCCGTTCGTGGCGCCGCTCGGCGGGCCGGCCGGGTTCGGTGCCGCGGTCGATCGCCTGCTCACCTGCGGCCCCTGACCGTTCAGGCGGTGCGCGACTCCTCGGCCAGCGCGGCGAGCGCCTTCTCGAAGCACTCCTGCGGCGGCTGCACGAGGCCGGCGCCGACCTGGCCGGTGCCGGCGATCCGCCCGGCCATGCCGGTGTTGATCTGCGGCAGCCAGCCGGTGCGCGCCACCTTCAGGACGTCGATCCCCGTCGGTGAGCCGCGGAAGCCCATGATCGGGATGGCCATCGCCGGGTTCTCCGCGAGCGTCAGCTGGTACATCCGCTCCGTGGTCGCGAGCGCGTCGGGCACGGTGCCGCCCACGAACCGCACGATCGCGGGCGCCGCGGCCATCGAGAAACCACCGACGCCGTAGGTCTCCATGATCGCGGAGTCGCCGATGTCGGGGTTGGCGTCGTCCGGGCCGTAGTCGCCGAGGAAGAGCCCGACCGGGGTGTTCGCGGGCCCGGTGAACCAGCGGTCGCCGGTGCCGGCGGTCTGGATCCCGAACTCCGTGCCGTTGCGCGACATGACGGTCACCATCGACGAGCCGGGGACGTCCCGGGCGGCGTCCATCGCGAGCTTCGCCGTCGGCATACCGAGGTTGAGGTAGAAGTGCTCGTTGCCGCCGATGAACTTCAGGACCGCGGCGATGTCGGACGACGGCGCATCGACGGCGACGATCGACGGCGACAGCTCGCGCAACGCCATCAGCGAGCCGGCGCGGTTGCGGTTGTGCCCCTCATCGCCCATCTGCAGCATCTGCGCGAGGATCGCCTTGACGTCGATCGGGTCGTCGGACCGGCTCCGCACCGCCGACTGCAGGACCGGGCCGAGGACGTCGCGCATCCAGGCCAGCCGGGTGAGGACCTCCTCGTTGAAGGCGCCCATCCGCAGCACCTTGCCGAGGCCCTCGTTGAGGTTGCAGAACGCCATGTTCTTGTCGCTGCCGCCGTGGACCGGGTCCTTCAGGCACCACATCCACATCGACGGCGACGTCACACCGGCCATCGGGCCCACCGTGCGGTGGTGGTGGCACGGGTCGAGCGTGATCTCGCCGTTCGCCAGGATCCGCTCGGCGTCCTCGACGTCGGTGGCCCAGCCCTCGAACAGGCAGGCACCGATCAGCGCACCCCGCATCGGACCCGACGCGGTCTCCCACGTCAGCGGCGGTCCGGAGTGCAGCAGCATCCGGTCCCGCAGGCCGATGACCTCAGCCGCCGGGCGGACGTCGACCAGCTGCGAGCCCGCGGCGAGGATCCGCTCGACCGCGGCCCGGTTGGCCGACGCGCGGCGCGGGTCGAGGGCGACGTCGGCGATGTCCTCGGCGCTGCCGAAGCCCGGCGGACGCCAGTCGACGTCGTGCACCTCGGCGCCCTGGGCGCGCAGCGCGTCGGAGAAGACGTCGACGCCCGCGGCGACGACGGCCGGCGGCCCGGAGAGCAGTCCACCGAGCGTCATGAGGAGGCTCCCAGCAGGTCGAGGGCGTACCGCGTGGCCGCGGAGTTGGAGGCGAAGACGGCAGCGCCGGCGGCAGAGAGTGCATCGGCCTGGCGCGACCAGCCCTGCGGATCACCCTCGGTGCCGATCAGCGCGATCACCACCGGCAGCGGGAACTCGGCCGCCTCGCGGGCCGCCGTCAGCGCCGGTTCCAGGGCCGCGGCGGGATCGGGGTCGGCGCCGTACCCGAGGACGACGTCGAGCAGCAGCACCGCGGGCTCCTCGCCGGCGGCGACTGCCGCGATCGCCTCGAGCCGCAGCGTCGGGTCGATCATCGGGTGCGCCCGGCCCACCGTCAGGGCGTCGTCCCCGAAGTCGATGACGACGTGCCCCGAGGCGAACAGGTCCGTCCCGAGGTCGAGCTCGGGCTTCAGCGGGGTGTTCGAACGGATGTCGCCGAGGGCGGGAGCGGCGAGCAGCATCGTCTCGTCGGCGAGCGTGCCCCCGGAGTAGAGGCCCTTGAGCACGGCGCCGGGCAGCGCGGCCTCGGCCGGCCCGGGCCGCGACGGCCAGGTCGGCACGTCGAGCCCCATGTCGGTGAGCAGCGCCTCGACCGCGGCGGTGAGGTCCGGCGTCTCCGGCGACAGGACGGCGGAACGCACGGGGACGGACAGCTTGTCGCCGGCTGCCGAGACGGCCGCGGCCACCGACGGCGCCGGCGGCTTGGACACCAGCAGCACCCGCTCCGTCGCGGTGTCGGCGTCCAGCGCCGCGAGCGCGTCGAGGGTGGCGAGACCGCCGACCGCCTCGGAGAGGTCACGGCCGCCGACGCCCAGCACGTGCGAGACGCCGACACCGGCCATGTCGAGCAGGGACGAGATCTGCTGCGCTCCCGTGCCGGAGGCGGCGACCAGCCCGACCGGGCCCGGCCGGACGACGTTCGCGAAGCCGAGTGCGACGCCGGAGACGATCGCCGTCCCGCAGTCGGGACCCATGACCAGGACGCCGGCCGCCCGGGCCGCCAGCTTGAGGGCGACCTCGTGCTCGACCGGGACGCCGTCGGAGAAGACGAGGACCGACCGGCCGGCGGCGATCGCGTCGGCGGCCTCGGCCACGGCGTAGCTGCCGGGCACGGAGACGATCGCCAGCGCGGCGGTGTCGGGCGGGAGGTCGTCGAGGCCGGCGCCGATCGTGCGCAGCGGGACGGCAGCGGCGGTGCCGGTCGAGCGCTCCCGGGCCGCGAGCGCGGCGTCGACGGCGGCCTCGGCGGCGGCCAGCACCTCGGCGTCGTCGGCACGGATGGCGATGAGCAGCTGCTCGGGCGAAGCGTCCCCGTCGGGGGCCAGGCCCATGGTGGTGGCGAGCTCGAGGTTGAGCGGCGTGGCCATCGCGACCAGGACCGCGGTGACGCCGTCCCGGGCGCCGATGTCCCGGCTCACCTGCATGAGCTTCACCGAGTCGGCGTACACCCCCGATCGGAGCACGACCGAGCGTGTACCGGCTGATGCGGAGGGGGCTCCCGAGGGGGGCGAGGCACTCACCCCACGGACCGTACCGAGGGATGTCTCAGCGGTGAAGTATTCGCCCGAAAGTGCAATAACGATTTAGCACTGAGGTACTTCCGCCGGACACACCTGCGTGACACATTGGCGCCTCCCCGGTGGGTCGACGCCCGTCGAGCAGCACCGGTTCGGGTCGGAAGTGCACGTCAAGGAGGCACTCGGATGGCGTTCAGCTGGAAGCTCTACGGGGACGGCAAGACCCCGCCGTTGGGCGAGGCGGTGGCCCCCGACGAGCGCTTGTCGTGGCCCCGCACCGTCGGCATCGGTGCGCAGCACGTCGTCGCCATGTTCGGCGCGACCTTCGTCTTCCCGCTCATCATGGGGTTGGACCCCAACCTCGCGATCATGATGAGCGGCATCGCGACGATCATCTTCCTGCTCATCGTGCAGGGGAAGGTCCCCAGCTACCTCGGCACCTCGGCGTCGTTCGTCGGCGGTGTGTTCGCGATCCGCGCCCAGGGCGGCGACTCCGCCGACGTCGTCGGGTCGATCCTGATCGCCGGTGTGGTACTGGCCCTCGTCGGCCTGCTCATCCACTTCGCCGGCGTCGGTCTGGTGAACAAGGTGCTGCCCCCGGCGGTCACCGGCGCGGTCGTCATGCTGATCGGGTTCAACCTGGCCCCGGTCGCGGCGAACACGTACTGGCCCCAGGACCAGTGGGTGGCCCTGGCCACGATGACCTTCGTCATCGTCTCCTCGCTGGCACTGCGGGGCTTCCTCGCCCGCATCGCGATCCTGCTGGGGCTGGTGTTCGGCTACCTGCTGTCGATCCTGCTCGACGCCACGTCCGGCCCGATCACCTCCGTGCTCGGCGGTGCGACCGAAGCAACCGAGCACGACCGGATCAGCTTCGACTCGGTGTCCGGCGCCGACTGGTTCGGCCTGCCGGACTTCACCGCGCCGCACTTCTCGTTCAACTTCGCCGTCCTGGTGCTGCCGGCCGTCATCGCCCTCGTGGCGGAGAACGCCGGCCACGTCAAGGCTGTCGGTGAGATGACCAAGCGCGACCTCGACCCGGTCATCGGCCGCGCCGTGTTCGCCGACGGCGTCGGCACCGTGATCGCGACCTCGGTCGGTGGCTCGCCGACGACCACCTACGCGGAGAACATCGGTGTCATGGCCGCCACCCGGGTCTACTCGACCGCGGCGTACTACGTGGCCGCGCTCGTCGCGATCCTGCTGGGCCTGGTGCCCAAGTTCGGCGCCCTGGTCAACATCGTCCCCGGCGGCGTGCTCGGCGGGATCACCGTCGTCCTCTACGGGATGATCGGCCTGCTCGGCGCCAAGATCTGGAAGGAGAACCGGGTCGACTTCGCCAACCCGATCAACCTCGTGCCGCTCGCGGCCGGGATCATCATCGGGATCGGCCCCGTCAACCTGCAGATCACCGACAACTTCTCCCTGCAGGGCATCGCGCTCGGCTCGATCGTCGCGGTCGCCGGCTGGCACCTCGCCCGGGCTCTTGCCCCGGCGGACATGAAGGCGGCGCTGCTCCGCGAGGGCGCCGTCCTGGAGAGCGGGTCCACGCTCGGCCACAAGGGCGCCCAGCTCGGTGGGGCCGACCCGTCGTCGGTCGACGAGATCGGCCGCCCGGGTGTTCCCGGCAACCGGGGAGAGGGCACGCTCAACCGGTGAAACCAGCTCCGTTCCGTTACGCCGACCCCGGCACCCTGGATGAGGTCCTGACAGTTCTCTCATCAGAGGGTGAGGGCGCCAAGGTGCTCGCCGGCGGCCAGTCGCTGCTCCCGCTGCTCTCCATGCGGCTCGCAGCACCGGCCACGCTGGTGGACATCAACCGGGTGCCCGGCCTCGACACCGTCGAGGCCACCGGGGACGGCGTGACGGTCGGAGCGCTCGTACGGCACAACGCACTGCTGCATGACGACGCTGCCGCCCGGGTCCAGCCGCTGCTGGCCCGGGCGACGGCGAACGTCGCCCACCCGGCCATCCGGAACCGGGGCACGACGGTCGGCTCCATCGCGCACGCCGACCCCTCGGGCGAGATGACCTCGGTCCTCGCCCTCACCGACGGCTCCGTCACCGTGGCCACGCCCAGTGGCGTCGAGACCATCGGCTGGCGCGACCTGTTCGTCGGCCCGCTGGAGACCTCGATCCACGGTCCCGCGGTCGTCACCTCCGCCTACTTCCCCGCACTCCCCGCGCGCTCGGGCACCGCCTTCGCCGAGGCCGCGCGCCGCAAGGGCGACTACGCGGTCTGCGGCGGGGGTGTCGTCGTCACGCTGGACGCCGACGGTCGCGTCGCCGCCGTCCGCGCTGCGTACATCTCGGTGGGCCTCACCCCCGAGGTGCACGACCTCACCGACGCCGTGGTCGGCCAGCCGGCCGACAGCGCGGACTGGGCCGCCGCCGGCGAGCTCGCGCGGACACTGGTCGATCCGGACACCGATCTGCACGCCAGCGCGGACTACCGGCGCCTGCTGGTCGGCGTGCTGACCGAACGCACGCTGGCCGAGGCTGCTGCCGAGGCTCTTGGGGGCATGGCATGAGCACCGACACCGAACGCACGATCACCCTCACGGTGAACGGTGTTCCACGTGAAGCCACGGTGCCGGTGCGCCGCCTGCTGTCGGACGCGCTGCGCCACGACCTGGGCCTGACCGGCACGCACGTCGGCTGCGAGCACGGCGTCTGCGGGGCGTGCACCGTGCTGGTGGACGGCGATCCGGTGCGCTCGTGCCTGATGCTCGCCGTCCAGGTGCACGGGCACGAGGTGACGACCGTCGAGGGCCTGGCGCACTCCGACCACCAGGGCGGGCAGGTGCTGCACCCGGTGCAGGAGGCCTTCCGTGAGTGCCACGCGCTGCAGTGCGGCTTCTGCACGCCGGGCTTCCTCATGACGATCGCCGCCGGGCTCGAGGCGCGCGACAACTCGGCGGAGCTCACCGAGGAGGAGGTCGACGACATGGTCGGCGGCAACCTCTGCCGGTGCACGGGCTACGCCAACATCAAGAAGGCGGTGCACCACGCCGCCGAGGCGATGAAGTGACCACGAAGCTGTTCGGCGAGCCGGTCCGCCGGCGCGAGGACGCCCGGCTGATCATCGGCAAGGGCCGCTACCTCGACGACATCGGGCACAACGCCCTGGCCGCCGCCTTCGTGCGCAGCCCGCACGCGCACGCGCGGATCACCGCCATCGACACCGACGGCGCCCTGGACGTCGAAGGCCTCGTGGCGATCTACACCTACGAGGACCTGCACGGCCCGATGGCCGAGCCGCTGCCCGTGCTCATCCCCCACCCGCAGCTGCACCACCCGCGCACCGGCTATCCGCTGGCCAACGGGATCGTGAACCACGTCGGCGAGCCGATCGTCATGGTGGTCGCGACCGACCGGTACATCGCCGAGGACGCCGCCGAGCGGATCCTGGTCAGCTACGAGGAGCTGCCGGTCGTCGTCGGGGTGGATGCTGCGCGCGAGGCCGCCAACTGGGTGCACGAGGACGTGCCGACGAACGTTGCGGCGCACCACCACCAGGAGACCGGCGACGTCGAGGCGGCGCTCGCCGGATCGACCCGCACCATGTCCTTCACGCAGTACATCGAGCGCAGCGCCTGCACGCCGATGGAGGGCAAGGGCGTGCACGCACGCTGGGACGCCGACGACTCCAGCCTGCGGGTCTACACGAGCACCCAGGCGTCGACGTCGGTGCGCGCGGCGATCGCGGCGAAGCTCGAGCTGTCGCTGGACAAGGTCGAGGTCATCGCGCCGGACGTCGGCGGCGGCTTCGGCGTGAAGATCGTGCACCCGTGGCCCGAGGAGCTGCTGATCCCGCTGGCGGCGATCGCGCTCGGCGCCGAGGTGAAGTGGACCGAGGACCGCCGCGAGCACTTCATCTCCTCGGCGCACGAGCGTCAGCAGCGGCAGGAGATCACCGTCGGGTACGACGACGACGGCCGGATCAGCGCGCTCGACGTCCACATCTGGCACGACAACGGCGCGTACACGCCCTACGGGATCATCGTGCCGATCGTGACGGCGACCCAGCTGGTCGGGCCGTACGTGATCCCGACGTACCGGGTGCGGGTCGAGAGCGTCTACACGAACACCGTGATCGTGACGCCGTACCGCGGGGCCGGGCGGCCGCAGGGCTGCTACGCCATGGAACGGACGATGGACCGCATCGCCGACGAGCTCGACCTCGACCGGGCCGTCGTCCGGGAGCGGAACCTGATCCAGGCCGACCAGTTCCCCTACGACCACCACCTGACGTTCCAGGACGGCCGGCCGGTCATCTACGACTCGGGTGACTACGTCGGACTGATGGACAAGCTCAAGGTGCTGGTCGGCTGGCCGGAGGCGTCGCGTCTGCGCGACGAGGCCGCTGCGCGCGGGAAGCTGCTCGGCGTCGGCATGGCGATGTACGTGGAGGGCACCGGGCCCGGGCCGTACGAGGGCGGGCACGTGCAGGTGCTCGGCAGCGGCAAGGTGCTCGTCTCGACCGGGCTGACGTCGCAGGGGCAGGGCCACGAGACGGCGTTCGCGCAGATCGTGGCGTCCGAGCTCGGGGTGCCGATCGAGGACATCGAGGTGACCACCGGCGACACCCGGCGCTTCGGCTACGCCGTGGGCACGTTCGCCTCACGGGCGGCGGTGATGAGCGGCAACGCCATCGCTCTGGCGGCGCGGGGCGTGAAGGAGAAGGCGCTGCGGATCGCGGCCGACGTCCTCGAGGTCGACCCGGGTGACCTGGAGATCGACGAGGGACTGGTGCAGGTCAAGGGGACGCCGGGGGCCTCGATCCCACTGCGGACGGTGGCGGTGCTCTCGAACCCGCTGCGGTACGCGTTCGACGAGGCCGCGAAGCAGGCGACCCAGTTCGCCGGGCCGGCCGACGACTCGAAGCCGCCGGTCGCAGTCGGTGACGCACCGGGGCTGGAGCACGTGGACTACTACTCGCCGATCCGGTCGACGTTCGCGTCGGGCGCGCACGCGGCGATCGTGGAGATCGACCCGGCGACGTGGGAGATCGAGATCGTGAAGTATGCGGTCGTGCACGACTGCGGCAACGTCGTGAACCCGATGATCGTCGAGGGCCAGGTGCACGGCGGCGTCGCGCAGGGCGTGGGCGGCGCGCTGTACGAGCGGATGGCCTACGACAGCGACGGGCAGCTGCAGAACGCCTCGTTCATGGACTTCCTGATGCCGTACGCGAGCGAGATCCCCGACGTGGTGATCGACCACCAGGAGACGCCGTCCCCGCTGAACCCGCTGGGGATCAAGGGCGCCGGCGAGGCAGGCGTCATCCCCGGGACGGCGGCGATCGCCTCGGCGATCGAGGACGCGGTGGGACGGCGGATCTCCTCCATGCCGATCTCCCCCACCGAGCTGTACGACCTGATGCGCAACGACGACTCGGAACTGACCGCGGCGCATGCCCGGCGTTCCGGAACAGGAGCGATGGCGTGAACCTCGACGGATCCGCGGTGCTGCACGCCGACCCCGAGCGGGTGTGGTCGGTCATCACCGACCCCGCGGTGCTCGCGCGCACGATCCCCGGCGTGGAGACGCTGGAACAGGTCGGGGACGACGAGTACAAGATGAACGTGACGGTGGGCGTCGGGGCGATCCGCGGGACGTACGCCGGTGACGTGCGCCTGTCGGACCAGCAGCGGCCCACGTCGTATGTGATGCACGCGTCGGGTGCCGGCGGTCCGGGCAACGTCCGGGCGAAGGTGACGATCAACCTGGAGCCGCACGCCGACGGGACAGCCCTGACGTACTCCGCCGATGCGGTGGTCGGCGGGGCGGTCGCGGGCGTCGGTCAGCGGATGATCTCCGGCGTCGCCAAGCGGATGGCAGGCCAGTTCTTCAAGGCGATCGACGACGAGCTGACCGGGAAGGTGACACCCATCGCGGCGGCTCCCTCCGCGGTGGCCGCTGCCCCGGCGGCCGGCGCCCCGGCGGCGGGTCCGCAGGTCTTCACGGGCAAGGCGCCCGCTGCGGCCGCGGGCCCGGCCGACGTGAAGACCCTCGCGCTGGCCGCGGCCGGCGGCGCGCTGCTCACCCTGATCGGCGTCCTGGTCGGCTACCGCCTCGGTCGCCGCTGACAGGTCACCGCACGGATCACACTCCGGGCTGAGCCATAGGCAGTCCCTGCGCACGCGCTGCGTTCACCAATCGCGTGTCGTACGCCACGAATGCCACGAGGTCGGTGCCGAGCTGCAGGGCGCTCGTCAGGTGGAGCGCGTCGAGACTGCGCAGGTCCGTGCCCGGCAGTTCGGCCGCAGCGTCGAGCACGCCACCATCGAGCGGGATGAGGTGGAGCGCAGCGATCACCGCGCGACCCGTGCGCAGGAGCTGCTCGTCGATCCGTCGGCACGACCGGAGCACCTCGACCTGCGCCAGGGCACTGCTGACCAGCAGGACGTCGGACCGGTCGCCGAGCCACTCGCGCAGGTCGGCCGTGTGCGCCTCCGCTCGCACGAGCTTGAGCAGCGCCGACGAGTCCAGGTAGATCACAGACGGTCTGCGCGCAGGTCATCGAGGACCTCTGCGCTCGACGGTCCGGCGACGTGCATCGGTTCCGGAAGGCGCAGCGGACCCGTGGCCGGAAGGAGCTTCCCTGCAGCGATCAACCGGTCACGAGCCGATTCGGCAGGGCTCGGAGGGGTGAGCAGGGCGATCAGCGTGCCCCGCTCGGTGACCTCGACCGTCTCACCGGCCTTGACACGCGCGAGGTACTTGCTGGCGTTCTGCCGCAGCTCCCGTACCCCGATGCGCAGCATGGCGCGAATGGTAGCACTGAATGTGCTACCGATCACGAGCCTCGACGTCAATGGTGATGCCGGTCTCGCGCTCGGAGACCAGCCACAAGACGTCGATCTGCTTCTGCAGGTCGAACCGTCGCAGGATCGGCCGCCGCACGGCAGGGCCGGTCGAGCCGAACCGCGGCGCGTACAGCTCCCCGCCCGTCGCCCGCGGGTCCGTCGCTGCCCGGAGCTGTGGCCGCGCCCCCTCGAAGGGCGTCATCCCCGACCGCGCCGTGAACGCCTCGAAGAATGCCCCCACCCAGCCGGCGCCACCCTCCCGTACCGCCCGCGCCTGCAGGTCGGTGTTCGACAGCCCCGGGTGCGCGACCAGGCTCTGTGCAGTCACCCCGGCCCGGGAGAACTGCTGCTGCAGCCCCAGCCCGAAGTGGAAGTTGGCCATCTTCGCCTGCGCGTACGCCGCCCACGCCCGGTACTTCCGCCGCAGGTGCGGATCCGCCGGATCGAGGCGCCGCGCCCGGTGCCTCGCCGTGCTCGTCACCGTCACCACCCTCGCGGCCGGCGCCCGCAACAGCGCCGGCATCAGGTGCGCGGTGAACGCCCAGTGCCCCAGGTGGTCGACGCCGAACTGCATCTCGAAGCCGTCGACCGTCGTCCGCTGCGGCATCGCCATCACCCCGGCGTTGTTCACCAGGACGTCGACCCGCTCGTGCGCGGCCAGGATCGTGGAAGCGGCGGCCGAGACCACCGACAGGTTGCCCAGGTCCAGCGGCACCACCTCCAGGCACGCCGATGGATACCGCTCCCGGATCCGGGCCTCGGCGGCCGCCGTCTTCGACGGATCCCGGGCAGCGAGGACGACGTGCGCACCGGCGCCCGCCAGCGCGAGCGCCGTCTGGAACCCGAGCCCGCCGTTCGCGCCGGTCACCACCGCCGTCCGGCCGCTCAGGCCAGGGATGTCTCGCTCGGTCCAGGCCATGCCCACGTCCTGCCCACCGAGCGGCGACTCAGGCCTCGCGGCGGCGGGCGGCCTTCTTGTAGCCGGCGAGCAGGTGCGCGCCCAGCTCGGTGAGCTCCTCGCGCAGCCACTCCTCCGAGACGTCGGGCGGCGCGGCGATCAGCGCACCGGCCAGCGCCTGCAGCGTCGCCGCGCCCCAGACGGTGCCGAGCGCGGCGCCGTCCCCACCCAGCAGCATCGCCTCGACCTGCCCGCGCATCCGGGCGCCCTTCTCCACGAGACCCGGGCGGCTCATGGCCGTCGCGTCGCGGGTCAGGTACGCGGCGACCCGGCGATGCCGCAGCAGGTAGTCCACGTAGCGGGCGACGCCCGCGCCGCCGCCTCGCTGGGGCCGCAGCGCCGAGTCCGCCTCGCCCGCGAGCGCCAGGATCTCGTCGAACGCCGGCTCGACGAGGGCGAGCAGGAGGTCGTCCTTGGTGTGGAAGTGGTAGTAGACAGCCGCCTTCGTGACGCCCAGCCGATCGGCGATGTCCTGCAGGCTGGTGCCCTCGAACCCGTGCTCGCTGAACAGGTCCAGCGCCGCATCGAGGACCCGCTGCGCACCAGCAGATCTGCCGCCCGGCGCGAGCCCGGGAGAGGGCGCCGTCGGCGAGGTGGTCACGGCGTCAGAGTAATCACCGGCCACGTGACGTGTCTCATGGACCACCTAGCCGATCGGCTAGTAACATCCTTGCCGATCGGCTAGGCGACCACGTCGTCGCGCACCCTCGTCTCAGAACCGGAGCAACACTCGTGGCTGTCTTCCTCCACCGTCTCGGACGCTGGGCGTTCCACCGCCGCAAGACCGTCCTGCTCGCCTGGGTCGTCGCGCTGTTCGCCCTCGGTGGCCTCGCCGGTGCCTTCGGCCGGGACGCCGACGCGCAGCTCACCATCCCCGGCGTCGAATCGGTCAACGCCCTGGAGACGCTGCAGGAGCGCTTCCCCGGCGGCGGGGCGGGCGGAGCCAGCGCACGGATCGTCTTCGCCGCCCCCGAGGGCGCCGCCGTCACCGACCCCGAGCTCACCCAGGCGATCGAGCAGTCCCTCGCCGAGGCTGCCGACGCCGACCAGGTGGCCGCCGTCAGCGACCCGTTCCAGGCCCAGGGCGTCTCCCCCGACGAGTCGACCGCCTACGCCACCGTCAGCTACGACGTCCAGGTCGACGAGATCACCGACGACGCCCGCGCCCAGCTGCTCGACGTCGCCACCGTCGCCGAGGACGCCGGCCTGCGGGTCGAGTTCGGCGGCGAGGCCACCCAGGCCATCCCCGCGCAGGGCGCCGCCGAGGCGGCCGGCGTCCTCGTCGCGCTCGTCGTCCTCGCGGTGACCTTCGGGTCCCTGCTCGCCGCCGGACTCCCCCTGCTGACCGCACTCATCGGCGTCGGCGTCGGCATGGCGGGCGTACTGGCCCTCTCGTCGGTCATCGACCTGACCGCGACCACCCCGACGCTCGGCCTGATGATCGGCCTGGCCGTCGGCATCGACTACGCGCTGTTCATCAGCATCCGGCACAAGGAGCAGCTGGCCGCCGGGGTCGATCCTCGGGAGTCCGCCGGCCGCGCCGTCGGCACCGCGGGCAGCGCGGTCGTGTTCGCCGGGCTCACGGTGATGATCGCGCTCGCCGGGCTGACCGTCGTCGGCATCCCGTTCCTCACCTCGATGGGCCTGGTGGCCGCCGGAATGGTCGGCGTCGCCGTCCTCATCGCGCTGACGCTGGTCCCGGCGATGCTCGGCTTCGCCGGGAACCGGTTCGACCGCTGGAAGGTCCCGGGCCTGGGCCGCCGACAGGCCGCGCTGGCGACCAAGGAGTCGGCCGGCACCCGCTGGGCCCGCACGGTCACGCGCCGTCCCCTGATCGTCCTGCTGGCAGGCATCATCGGACTCGGCGTCGTGGCCCTGCCGACACTGGACCTGCGCCTCGGCCTCCCCAGCGAGGGCGACCTGGGCGCGGAGACCTCGCAGCGGCAGGCCTACGACCTGCTCGCCGAGGGCTTCGGCCCCGGGTTCAACGGTCCGCTCACCGTGCTCGTCGACGCGGTCGACGCCGACGACCCGCAGACCGCGTTCGCCGACACGGCCGCCGCGATCGGGGAGCTGGACGGCGTCGCCGCCGTCAGCCCGGCGATCCCGAACGAGGCCGACGACACCGCCATCATCTCGGTGATCCCGGACGCCGGGCCGGCCGACGCGGGCACCGAGGACCTCGTCACAGACATCCGCGACCTGCGCCCGGGGCTGACCGAGGACACCGGCTCCGAGCTGGCGGTCACCGGCAACACCGCGCTCGGCATCGACATCTCCGAGAAGCTCGGCGACGCGCTGCCGGTGTTCCTCCTCGTCGTCGTCGGCCTGGCGTTCCTGCTGATGCTGGCGTTCCGCTCGATCCTGGTGCCGATCAAGGCGGTGCTCGGCTTCCTGCTCAGCCTGGCCGCCACCTTCGGCGCGCTCGTCGCCGTGTTCCAGTGGGGTTGGCTCGCCGACCTGCTCGGCGTCGAGCAGACCGGGCCGGTACTGAGCTTCCTGCCGATCCTGCTCATCGGCCTGCTGTTCGGACTGGCCATGGACTACGAGGTCTTCCTCGTCAGCCGGATGCGGGAGGAGCACGTGCACGGCGCCGAGCCGAAGGAAGCGGTGATCGGCGGCTTCCGCCACGGCGCCCGGGTGGTGACGGCGGCCGCGCTCATCATGGGCTCGGTGTTCGGCGGCTTCATCCTCGGCCACGACGCGACCATCAAGAGCATCGGCTTCGCGCTCGCCTTCGGTGTGCTGGTCGACGCGTTCGTCGTCCGCATGGCGATCGTGCCCGCGGTGATGACCCTGCTGGGCAAGGCCGCCTGGTGGCTGCCGCGCTGGCTGGACCGGGCGCTGCCGGACGTCGACATCGAGGGCGCCGCCCTGGAGCGCCACACGCCCGCGCGGGCACCCGAGCAGGAACTCGTCAGCGCACAGCGGTGAGAACGGCAATGAGGGCCGTCCGGACGTCGTCCGGGCGGCCCTCGTTGCCGTTCAGCTCAGGCCGCCACCTGGCCCGACGCCCGCATCGGCCCAGCCTCGTCGTACCCACCGCTTCCGCCGGCCTTCATGAGCAGCACGACGCTCGCGGCGAGCACCCAGATCAGCAGCAGCAGGAAGCCGGCGAATCCGACGAAGCCCAGGGCGCCTTCGTCGTCCGTGCTCTGGAAGACGCCGAGCACACTGACCAGCAGCGACAGGGCGGCGAGGGCCGACAGCCAGCCGAGCCACGCCGGAAGTGCCCGAGTGGTCAGGATGGCCGCGGCGATGGCGGCGAACAAGGCCGTGCCCGGGACGACGGTCGAGGCGCCCACCCAGTCGTCGAGCACGGCCAGCGCCGGCAGCGCCGCCGCGTCACCCTCAGTCGCGCCCTTCACGAATGCCAGGTAGATCCCTTCGGACACGAGGATCATCGCCACGAACGCCGCTCCGGCGATGGCGACCAGCCCGGACAGCATCCCGGCCGGGCCTTCCCACCGGCGCAGCCTGCTCCACAGCCCCGCCAGGAACACGAAGAAGGCGAGGTCGGCGAGGAAGCCGAGGAGCAGCGACATCTGGTGACCGCTCTCGTCGGCGGTGATCTCCTCCGCGATCCGCTCGGCGGCGACGTCGGACCCCGGGGTGTCCGGTGTGAAGAAGCTGGCCACGATGAGGACGATGAACACGAGCCCTGCGATGCCGGCGATGCTGTCCCACTTCCGTCCGTCGCCGCCGTGACCGTGGCCCACGACCGCGGGGCCCCCCGTCTGCGATCCAGGTCTGGTCTCCATGACGACACCCCTTCCGACTCCGGGATCAGCCTCGGTCGGGGCTGACCTGGCACGGAAGTGTGGACCTGTTGACCCAGTCGTGGTGGCGCTTCGATCGCCGGAATTCCGGGGATTTTCGGCGTCAGCTCAGTGCGTCGTACACCGCGCTCACGTACGCATCCGCACGGTCGCTGCCGAGGATGCCCGGCGCCATCTTGTTCATCATGTAGCTGATCGTCAGGCGGCGGTCGAGATCCAGGATGATCATCGAGCCGCCCCAGCCACCCCAGTAGAAGGTGCGCCCCGAAGGCACGTACGGGACGACGGGCGACCCGAGGCAGTAGCCGAT
Source organism: Blastococcus sp. CT_GayMR16 (assembly GCF_004570875.1). Classification (GTDB taxonomy): domain Bacteria; phylum Actinomycetota; class Actinomycetes; order Mycobacteriales; family Geodermatophilaceae; genus Blastococcus_B. The sequence goes on from NZ_SPQK01000018.1 coordinate 31,548, forward strand.
CCCGAAGCGGAACGGCTCCCCCAGCACCAGGTCGACGCCGTCGGACTGCTGGTCGAACACCAGGTCGATCGTCTTCTGCGAGAGCAGCCGGCGACCCCCGGCCTCCCCGCCCAGCGACATCACCCGCATCACGTCCAGTACGCCGCGGGCGTTCGAGTGCCCGTTCAACGCACCCAGATCGGCAGCCCGCCAAACCGGTGAGTTCGCCGCCTTCGCCGACGCCACCGGCCCGGTGTAGGTCTTCACCATCACCGACTCCGGGTCGAGCGTCCGCGGGTCCTCCTCCGGGCGCGGCGGCGGCACGACCGGCGCGATCCGGCCGACGTCCCGCTCGCGAGCACCGATCTGGAAGTCCGCGCCCAGCGGGCCCGCGATCTCGTCCGCCACGAACTGCTTGAACGTGGTGTTGGTGATCCGCCTGATCACCTCGCCGACCAGGTGCCCCTGGTTGTTGGCGTGGTAGCCCGACGCCGTGCCCGGCTCCCACCACGGCCGCTGCATCGCCAGCCGCTCGGTCGAGGTCTCCCAGTCGTACATGTCCTTGATCGAGAACGGCTGGTCCCAGCCCGAGACGCCCGACGTGTGCGACATCAGGTGCCGCACCTTGATGTCCTTCTTCCCCTTGGCCGCGAACTCCGGCCAGTAGTCGCCCACCGGCGCGTAGACGTCCAGCTCGCCGCGCTCGACCAGCATCAGCGCCGCCAGCGACAGCACGGTCTTCGTCGTCGACCAGACGTTGACGATCGTGTCCTGGGTCCACGGCGTGGCCCGCTCCGTGTCCCGGTAGCCGCCCCACAGGTCGACGACGGTCTCCCCGTCGAGGTCCACGGCGACCGACGCACCCAGCTCCTCGGCGTCCAGGTGACGCTCCAGCGCCTCCCGCACCCCGGCGAACCGGTCGTCGCAGCTGCCCTGGACCTCGGCCATGGAACCCCCTCCGGACGGCGGGACACCGATGTCGCGCCGTCGGCGATCAGACCACGACCCCACCGTGCTCACAACGGCGGTGCAACGTTCGCGCCCTTCGCCCCGGCAAGGCGCGGGACTTGCCCGAGGCGAGCGGGCTACTTGTTCAGCGGGTCCCGTGGCAGGCCGAGGATCCGCTCGGCGATCACGTTGCGGGTGATCTCCGAGGTGCCGCCGGCGATCGTCGACGACCGGTTGCTGAGGTAGCCCATGGCCAGGCCGTCCTCCGCCCCCGATACCGCATCCAGACCCGCCAACGAGACCGCCAACTCGGTCAGCCGCTGCGAGTGCTCCGCCCCGGCCAGCTTGGTCACGTTGCCCTCCGGCCCCGGACCGGATCCGGCGACCGCACGGGCCACCTGACGCAGGTTCACCAGCTCGAGCCCCTGCTCGACGGCGATCAGATGCGCGATCTCGCCGCGTACGGCGGAGGAGGCACCGAACCGCGACGCGAGTGGGATCAGCTGGTCGGCGGTGAATCGGCCGGGAAGGCCACCGCCGATGCTCACCCGCTCGTTGCCCAGCGTCGTCCGCGCGACGGCCCAGCCGTTGTTCACCTCACCCACGACGTCGGTGTCCGGCACGAACACGTCGTCGAAGAAGACCTCGTTGAAGTGGGACTCACCGTTGAGCTGGCGCAGCGGCCGGACCTCGACGCCCTTCGCCTTCATGTCGATGACCACCGCGGTGATGCCCTTGTGCTTGGCCGCCGTCGGGTCGGTCCGGATCGTCGCCAGGCCGAAGCTCGACACGTGCGCCCCGCTGGTCCACACCTTCTGCCCGGTGACCAGCCAGCCACCCTCGACCTGCACGCCCCGCGTCTGCACGGCGGCGGCGTCGGAGCCGGCGCCGGGCTCGCTGAACAGCTGGCACCACACGACCCCGTTCGCCAGCGTCGTCGGCACCCAGCGGTCGATCTGCTCCTGCGTCGCGGTCTGGGTCAGCGTCAGCAGCACCCAACCGGTGATCCCCAGGTTGGGCGTCTCGACGGCGGCGAGCTCCTCCTCGATCACCAGCTGCTCGACCGGGCTCGCGCCGCGGCCGAACGGCGGCGGCCAGTGCGGCACCAGGTAGCCACTCTCGGCGATCGCGCGACGGCGGTCGGTCTCCGGGGTCGCGCGGTAGGTGTCGACGAACGCCCGCGCCGCGGCCCGGTACTCCTCGGCCTCGGGCGGCAGGTCCACCCCGTAGGCGCGGCGCACGCCGGACTCGGTCAGGCCGTAGAGCACCTCGGTCGGGTCGCCGGCGGCCGCGAGCAGGTTCCGCAGGCTGACGGCGCGACGCAGGTAGAGGTGCGCGTCGTGCTCCCAGGTGAAGCCGATGCCGCCGTGGATCTGGATGTTCTTCTGCGCGTTCTCGACGTAGGAGGTGAACGCCAGCTCGCCGGCGCCAGCGGCGGCCAGCTCGGCCTGGTCGCCGGACGCGGCGCGGGCGGCGTCCCAGCTGACGGCGACCGCCAGCTCGAGGCGGATGAGCATGTCGGCCAGTGCGTGCTTGATCGCCTGGAAGCCGCCGATGATCCGGCCGAACTGCTCCCGCACCTTCGCGTACTCCAGCGCCGCGTCCAGCGTCGCCCGCGCGCCACCGGCGGCCTCCGCGGCCGCGACCGTGCGCAGCACCCGCAACGCCACCGCGGCACCGCCCGCCACGACGGCGTCCGCCGCGACCGCGACGCCCGAGAACGTGACCGTCCCGAAGCCCAGCGCCGGGTCCAGCGGCTTCTCCGAGTGCACCGTCACGCCGTCGGCAGCGGCGTCGACGAGCACCAGGTCGTCCCTGACCCGGACCAGCAGCAGCGTGGCGGCAGAGCCCGCCAGCAGGCCGGACGCCTCGCCGGTCAGCGTCCCGCCGTCCTGGGTCACCGATCCGCTGAGCGCGACCCCGGCGACGACCGATCCGTCGGCCAGCCCGGCCAGGTGGCTCTTCCGCTGCGCGTCCGTGCCCGCCTCGACCAGCGTCGCGGAGGCGACGACCGACGGCAGGAACGGTGCCGGGGAGATGGCGTAGCCGAGCTCGTCGGCGACCACCGCGGCCTCGGCCAGGCCGTAGCCCGACCCGCCGAACTCCTCGGGGACGTGCAGGCCGACCCAGCCCTGGGCGGCGATCTTCTGCCACAGCGCGGCGGGGTCGCCGGAGCCCTCCAGCGCGGCCCGCGCGTGCGCACGCAGCCCGTTGGACGTCGAGAACGAGCGGACGACGTCGCCGAGTTCGCGATGGTCGTCGGTGATGGCGAGGGGCACGGGCGCACAACCTTCCGGCCGGCCGCACCCCGGCTCTCCGGGCGGGCACACGGCTCTGATAGAAGTTTTACCGTAATCCATACGATTGCTTGTTCACCAGTCGTTCACACCAGCTCCTTCCCGGGCTAGCGTGCGAAGCGGTACTGCCGAGCAGAGGAGCACGACATGGTCCTGCGAGTGGGCGTCATCGGCGTCGGCTGGGGGCAGCTCGTGCACGTCCCCGCCTTCCGGGCCGTCGAGGAGTTCGAGGTCGTCGCGCTCTGCGGTCGCCGGCAGTCCTCGGTCGAGAAGGCCGGCGGCCGGCTCGGCATCGAGGACTTCACCACCGACTGGGAGGCGTTCGTCAAGCGGCCCGACCTCGACGTCATCTCGATCAGCGCCCCCGTGGGCATGCACCGGGCGATGCTCCTGGCGGCCCTCGCCGCCGGCAAGCACGTGCTGTGCGAGAAGCCCCTGTCGATGGACGGCAAGGAGGGCTGGGAGATGGTCCAGGCCGCCGAGGGCTCGGGCCTGGTCACGGGCGTGTGCTTCGAGAACCGCTTCAATCCGCAGCGCCTCGCCCTCTGGGACTTCATCGCCGCCGGCGGCCTCGGCACGCCGTACTTCGCGAGCGTGCTGCGCACCGCGCCGTACTGGCACCCCAGCCGCCCCGAGCAGTCGGAGTGGATGTACCTCCAGGAGGAGGGCGGCGGCTACCTCAACGGCATGGCCTCCCACGAGCTGGACTACCTCCAGACCATTCTCGGCCGCGCTGTCGCGGTGGCCGCCGACGTGCGCACCGTGGTGAAGGAGCGTCCCCGCGAGGACGGTTCGGTCCTGCAGGTCGACGCCGACGACACGTCGTCCCTGATCCTGCGGCTGGAGTCCGGGGCGCTGGCCACCGTCTCGACGTCGGTCGTCGGGCTGCACGCCAACAGCGCGGGCTTCGAGCTGCTCGGCAGCGACAACACCGTCCGCGCGGAGCTCGACGCGAACGGCGAGCCGGTCTTCTTCCACGGCGGCGCCGGCGACGTGGGCGTCGTCCCGCTGGAGATCCCGGCCCGGCCGCTGCGCAGCGGCGTCGAGTGGCCGGCGGGCAAGGTGTCCTCGGCCTCCCGGCACGCGATGGCCGTGATGCTCGAGGAGTGGCTGCCGGCGTTCGAGGGCAAGCCGTCCCGCGTCCCGACCGTCCGCGACGGCTGGCGTACCCAGCGGCTCATCGACGCCGCCCGCGAGTCCTCCGGCGGCGGCGGCTGGATCGACCTGCCGGAGAGCGGCACCTAGACCCGGGCGAGGGCCGGACGACGCACTCTCCGGCCCTCGCCCGTTCCAACTCCGATCACGTCGACGTCAGGCCGCGTGCCGCTGCGTGCGCACGTCGACCGCGGTGAGCACCTCCCACCGGATCGCCGTGCTGCCCGGCGCCACGATCAGCCAGTAGCGGGCGAAGCGCCGGCGCGTGGCGTCGTCGGTCGACACCACCCGGGTCTCCGAGCTCAGTTCCGTGCCGCTGCCGCGCGGGGTCAGCCGGAAATCCATGGCTGCCTTCACCCATCCCGGCTCCGACCACGCGTGCAGCCCCTCCGCGTCCAGGGCAGGCGACTGCTCCCCGCCGGTGAGGCGCCAGGCCTGGAGTGCTCCGCCGAAGACGACGGAACGTGGGCGCTCCGACGACAGGAGCGGCACCGGCAGCGCATCGAGGAACGGCCTGTCGTGGAGGTGCTCCCGTCCGCTCCCGGCGAGCACGACGGGCAGGAACCGGACGGCGCCGAGAACCAGGGTCACGGGGAGGCAGCTCAGCCGGATCTCGTGCAGCGCGTCCCACACAGCGTCGGGCGGTGCGGCTATCCACCGCGACTGCCGGGTGACGTGGTCCGGCGCCGGCAGCAGGTCCTCGAGGTCCATGACGTCCGATCCGGTCGACGGCGCGGCGAGATCACCGCGGGCTCGTGCATCCTTCGTGCCCGTGCACGAGGCGCACAACCCCGCGCCCACGCACCCTCGGAGGAGACGCATGACCGACATCGCCGGCCACCCCGAACACCCCGCCGTGACGAAGCTCCGCCTCAAGCGCGCGGCCGACCTCCAGCTGCGGGTGGCCGACGCGATCACGGCGTTCGCCGGCTCGATGCCGTTCGTCTACGTGCACGTCGCCGCCTTCGCCGTCTGGATGGTGTTCGTGGAGGCCAGCCCGTGGCCCACGCTCACCCTGGTGGTGTCGCTGGAGGCGATCTTCCTGTCGACCTTCGTGATGATCGGTCAGAACCGGGCCGCGCACTTCCAGCAGTTGAAGGCGAACCACGACTTCGTCGAGCAGGAGATGGAGCTGAAGACCAACACCCAGCTCACCCGCGAGATCCACGTGCTGACGACGGAGCTGCACCGCCGGGTGATCGACGGCGCCTGAGCGCCTACTCCGGGTCGTCGCCGACGAGGGTGCCGCCGGCGACCAGCGCCGCCTCGGGGTGGCGCAGCGCCACGTTCGGCTCCTCGTGGGTGACCGGGTCGCGGCGCACGGCCGGGATCAGGATCGCGGCGAGCGCGGCGAGGATCAGCGCCCCGGTCAGCAGCAGGAAGCCGTTGACGTAGCCGGCCTCCCGCGGCAGCCCGCCGGGGCCCATGTGGGCGGTGACGACGCTGGCGATCAGCGCCGAACCGATGGAGCCCCCGATGGTGCGGATGTTGGCGTTCATGCCGCTCGCGACGCCGGTCTGCTCGTGCGGGACCGCGGCGACGATCAGGTTCGCCATCGAGGAGAAGGCGACGCCGAAACCCGCGCCCATGATCGCGGAGATCACGTAGATCTCCCACCGTTCGTCGTGCGCGAGGGCGAAGAGCAGGTAGCCGGCGACGGAGACGAGGGTGCCGACGATCAGCACGTTCTTCGATCCGAAGCGCTGACCCAGCCGGCCGGCGTAGAGCCCCAGTACGAAGGCCGCCACGGTCTGCGGCAGGAGCATCAGGCCGGACTCGGTGACCGAGGCGCCGAACCCGTAGCCGTTCTCGGGCGAGGTCTGCAGGAACTGGGGCAGGAAGGCGAAGCCGGCGTACATGGCGACGCCGAACAGCAGTGCGACCAGGTTGGTCGCCCACACCGCCCTCGTCCGCATCATGCGCATGTCGACCAGCGGGTAGCGGGCGCGGGACTCGACGACGACCCACAGCACCGCGAGGACGACGGCGACGGCGAGCAGCCCCAGCACGATGGGCGAACCCCAGCCCCACACCGGCGCCCGGCTGACCGGCAGCAGCAGGGCGACCAGCCAGCCCGACAGCAGCAGCGCCGCGACCCAGTTGATCCGTCCGACGCTGCGCGCCTTCGACTCCGGGACGACGAAGTACGCCGCCGTCGCCGCCACCACCAGCACGATCATGGGGAACCAGAACAGCCAGGCCGGACCGAGCAGGTCGACGATCGGCCCGGCGAGGATCAGCCCCACGCCTGTTCCGGCGGCGGCCATCGAGGCGAGCGCGCTGATCGCGCCGGGCACCCTGTCCTCGTCGAACTCGTCGCGGACGATCCCGAAGCCGAGCGGCAGCACGCCGCCGCCGATGCCCTGGATGATCCGCGCCGCGATCATCACCGGCAGCGACGTCGCCAGCGCGGCCAGCAGACAGCCGAGGGCGAGCGCGGCCAGCGCGACGACGAACATCCGCTTCTTGCCGGTCATGTCGCCCAGCCGGCCCACGATCGGCGTGAAGATCGAGGCCGACAGCAGGTACGCGGTCAGCACCCAGGTGACGTCGGCCTGGGTCGTGCCCAGCTCCTCCTGGATGGTCGGTAGCACCGGGATCACCAGCGACTGCAGCAGCGCGAACGCGAGCACCCCGGTAGCGAGGACGGCAAAGGTGAGCTGCCGCGGAGCGCGTCGTCCGATGGCTGTCACGTCGTCGCCCCCACAGTCATACCGTTGCATCAGTCAACGGTCGGCAACAGCGGCGGCGTCGGGTTTGCTCCCGGATACGCGGAACAGATCCCGGACCGGCGTCCTTGTCGCCTGGCATGTCGAAGACCTGGTTCATCACCGGCGCGTCCCGTGGCTTCGGCCGCGAGTGGACGATCGCCGCCCTCGAGCGCGGTGACACCGTCGCCGCCACCGCCCGCGACACCTCGACGCTGGACGACCTCGTGCAGCAGTTCGGCGACGCGGTCCTGCCGCTTAAGCTCGACGTCACCGACCGGGACGCCGTCGTCGCGGCCGTGAAGGACGCGCACGACCGCTACGGCCGGCTCGACGTCGTCGTCAACAACGCCGGCTACGGCCAGTTCGGGATGGTGGAGGAGATCAGCGAGGCCGAGGCCCGCGCGCAGATCGAGACCAACGTGTTCGGCGCGCTCTGGGTCACCCAGGCCGTGCTGCCCTACCTGCGGGAGCAGGGTTCCGGCCACATCCTGCAGGTGTCGTCGATCGGTGGGATCAGCGCGTTCCCGAACATCGGCATCTACAACGCGTCGAAGTGGGCGCTCGAGGCACTGAGCCAGTCGCTGGCCGCCGAGGTGGCCGACTTCGGCATCAAGGTGACGATCGTCGAGCCCGGCGCCTACTCCACCGACTGGGGCGGCGCCTCGGCCAAGCACGCCGCGGCCAACCCGGCCTATGACGCCTTCCGCGAGAAGGCCGCCGAGCAGCGCAAGGCCCGCGCGGGCAACCCCGGTGACCCGGGAGCCACCCGCGCGGCGGTCCTGCAGGTCGTCGACGCCGAGAACCCGCCGCTGCGGATCTTCTTCGGCGACGCGGCCCTGACGATCGCCACCCGGGACTACGAGTCGCGGCTGGCCGAGTGGCGCGCGTGGGAGCCGGTCTCGATCGCGGCGCACGGCACCAGGGCCTGATCCACCCGCCTACTTCGCCTCCACCCTCGGTGGCCGACGCGCGGCACCTGCCCCACCATGAGCCGGTGCCGACCCCCGACGCCGACGTCCTCGCCGGGTGGACGCCCACCCCGTTCACCGCAGCCGGTGCCACGCACGACGTCTACACGCGCGGGACCGGGCCCGGGGTGGTGCTGCTTCCGGAGATCCCCGGGATGACCCCGCAGGTGATGGGCCTGGCGAACCACCTGGTGGGCGAGGGCTTCACCGTCGCCGTCCCCTCGTTGTTCGGCGAACCCGGGCGCGGGCTCTCCGCGGGCTACGTCATGGGCACGCTCGCGAAGGCCTGCATCACCCGCGAGTTCGGGGCGTTCGCCCGCAACGCCGACCGCCCGATCGCCGAGTACGTCCGCGCGCTGGCCCGCTGGCTGCACGAGCGGGCCGGCGGGGCGGGCGTCGGCGTCATCGGCATGTGCTTCAGCGGGGGCTTCGCGCTGGCCTCGGCGGTCGAGCCCGCCGTGCTCGCCCCGATCGGCAGCCAGCCGTCGGTGCCGTTCCCCCTGGGCAAGGCCCGGCGGCGCGACCTGGGCATGTCCGGCCGCGAGCAGGCGGTGATCGCCGAGCGGGTGCGGTCCGAGGGCCTCTGCCTGGTCGGCCTGCGGTTCAGCGAGGACGCCGCGTCTCCCGGCGACCGGTTCGCCGAGCTGGAGAAGGCGTTCGGGCCGGGCTGGCGAGCGATCCCGCTGAACTCCGAGCCCGGCAACCCGCACGGCATCGGCAAGCGCGAGCACTCGGTGCTCACCAGCGCCGACGTCGAGAAGCCCGGTCACCCCACGCACGCGGCGCGCGCCGAGGTGACCGCCTTCCTGCACGAGCGCCTCGGCCCCGCAGCAACGTAACGATCCGCCCGACACGGATCGATGAAGATCACGGGAGGCTGCTTCTCGGTTCCTGCCCCGGCCGGTACGTTCCGAACTGATGATCACGTCCCGGTACGGGCCGCGGTCGGTCCTCCGGCGGCTCCGGCTACGGCTTCTGCCGGTGCCCAGCCAGGCGCTCGGCCTCGCCGTTCTCGTCGCCGTCCTGGCCGCGGCCCTGGTGTCCGGACCCCTGATGGTGGCCTCCGCCGAGCAGGGGGCCTGGCAGCAGGAGCGCGACCGGGTCGGGCAGAACGGCCTCGGCAGCACGTTCGGGTCCTCGACCCTGGTCGGCCGGCAGGTCTCGGCGCAGAGCCGGATCGCCCGCATCGGTGAACTCGACGACGCCGTCGTCGCCTCGGTGGCCGACGCCGGGCTGAACGCACCGGTGTCCCGGGCGACGCTGAACGAGGCGATCTTCACCGCATCCCCGCACGGCTTCGCCGACGTGCAGCTGTTCTTCGGGACCGGCGCCCAGGACGACGTCGAGATCGTAGCCGGCGCCCCGTCCGAGACCGGCGTCCTCATCCCCCAGGAACTGGCGCAGGCCGCCGGTGTGGGTCCCGGGCAGAATCTCGCCGTCCAGGGCGAGCACGGCGACCTCGCAACCCTCCAGGTGAGCGGCGTCTACACGACCCCGACCCTGCCGCTGGACCCGTACTGGGAGGGCCTCGGCTTTCTCTTCCTCCCCACCCTCACCCCGCTGGGCGAGCTGGAGTACCCGCCGGCGGCGATCCTGGCGTCGAAGCAGATCACCCTCGCGACGGCCCTGGCCGTCGACGAGGACGTGCTCGTCCAGTGGCTGGTGCCCATCGACGACGGCACCGACATCGCCGGGGCGCGCACGGCAGCCGACGACTTCGGGCGGTTGCAGGCCGCCATGGCCGATCCCGAATCGGCGGTCACCCAGCTGATCGCGGCGGAGGCATTCCCCCGACCCGCGCCGGAGTCGGCCCTGCCGACGTCGCTGGAGACGGTGGACCGTACCGTCGGCCTGCTCTCCCCGCCCGTCCGCGCGGTCGGGATCGGGGGTGGCGCGGCCGCGCTGGTGCTCGTGGGCGCCTGGGCAGGCCAGCGGATCCGGCGCCGCGAGGACGAGCTCCGCTCCCTCATCACGCGCGGTCTCTCCCCCGCCCGCGGCGCCGGCCAGGCCGCCACGGAGGCACTGCTGCCCGGCGCCCTCGGGCTGGCGGTCGGCGGGCTGGTCGGCTGGCTGCTCGTGCGCGAGCTGGGGCCGGCCGCCGACCTCGGGCCCGAGACTCTGCAGCGGTCCCTCGTCGCGCTGGCCGCGGGCGGCGTGGCCGCCCTCGCCGTCGTCGCCGGCGTGACTGCCGCCCGGCTGGCCCGGCTCGACCAGATCGGCCGCGGCCCGGCTGCCCAGCTGCTCGGCCGGGTGCCGTGGCTGGCGGTGACCGCCGCCGTCACGGTCGTCACTGCGGTGCCGCTGGTGACCGGGGGCTCGGAGACCGAGCGCGGCTTCGGCGTCCTCACGCTCGTGGTGCCGCTGCTGGCCACCGTCGTCGTCGCCGGCGTGGTCACGGCCGGACTGCCCCTGATCGGCCGGCGCGCCGACGCCCGCCTGCGCCGCCTGCCCCCGGGCGCCTTCCTGGCGGCACGCCGGGTGCTGGCCGGCCAGGGCGCCGCCCGACTCGTCGTCGTGACGACGGCGCTGTCGCTCGGACTCGTGGTCTACGCCGGGGCGCTGGCCGATTCCACCGCCCGCACGATCGCCACGAAGGCGTCCGTCGCCACTGGCAGCGACGTCGTAGCACCCGTGGCCCGCGGCGCCTCGGCCGACGGGCCCATCCCCGCCGGGGCCATGGTCGTCGGCGTCGAGAACGACGCCACCCTCGTGCCGGGCGACCGGCGGGCCGACGTCCTCGTCGTGCACCCCGAGCAGGTCGCCGACGTCGTGCGCTGGAACGACGCCCTCGCCGACCAGCCGCTGGACGAGCTGATGAGCGCCCTGGCCGACTACGACGGCGACCGGGTGCCCGTGGTCCTCGCCGGTGGCACGTCGGAGAGCGCCCTCGCGGCCACCGACGGCGGTCTCACCCTCGACTTCGAGTACTACACGCTGCCCGTCGACGTCGTGGCGCAGGTCGACGCCTTTCCCGGGCAGGGCTCCCGCGACGCGCTCCTGGTGGCCGACTGGGACCGCTACCTCGACGCCCTGGAGGCCGCCGACCGCGACCCCGATCTCGTGCTGAGCCGCATGGTGTGGGCGCGCGGCGAGCCCGGGGAGGTCGTCGACGCCCTCGCGACCGCCGGCTACGTGGACACCTCGACGGCGGACGTCGAGACGGCGGCGGAGTTCGCCGCCCGGCCGGAGCTGAACGCGCAGACCTGGGCGCTGTCCTACCTCCGCGCCGTCGCCCTCGCCGCCGGCGTCCTGGGCCTGGTCGGGCTGGCGATGCAGGCGATGGCCCAGCAGCGCCGGCGGACCGTGGCCGGCCTGCTGCTGTCCCGGATGGGGATGTCCCGCGGCGCGGCCGACCGGGCCAGCGGGCTGGAGATCGGCCTGCTGGCGGCGCTCGGCGCTCTGGTCGCGGCCGCCGTCGCGCTCCCGGCGTCCGCACTGGTGCTGCACCTGCTCGACCCGGTGCCGACGCTTCCTCCGGGTCCGCTGTTCGCGACACCGTGGCCGACCATCGCCGCCGTCGTCGTCGGGGTCGTCCTGGTGACGGTGCTGGGCGCCACCCTCGTCGGGCGCTCCGCGCGGCGGGCCACCGGAGGGCAGGTGATGCGCGATGCGACATGACGCCACCCCCGCGGCCGTCTGTGAGGGACTGGTCCGCATCTACTGGTCGCCCAGCGGCGAGGTGCATGCCCTGAAGGGTGTGGACGCCGTCGTGCCGGCCGGGCGGCTGACCGCGATCACCGGCCCGTCGGGCTCCGGGAAGAGCTCGCTGCTGCGGATCCTCGCCGCCCAGGACCGGCCGACCGCCGGGCGCGCGGAGGTCGCCGGTGCGGCGCTCACCGGGATGTCGGCGCACAAGCTGCGGGCGCTGCGCCGCCGGCACATCGGCTACGTCTTCGCCCGGCCGCCGCAGAACCTGCTGCCGCACCTCACCGCCCGCGAGCACCTGGCGATGGCCGGCAAGCTGCGCGGGGTCGCCCGCGCCGAGGTCGTCCGCGAGACCGCCGAGCTGTTCGACCTGCTGGGCATCGCCGACCGCGCCGAGCACCTGCCCGGCCAGCTGTCCGGCGGCGAGCAGCAGCGGCTGGCGTTCGCGCAGGCGGTCGTCGGCCGGCCCGCGCTGGTAGTGGCCGACGAGCCGACCAGCGAGCTCGACAGCGCCACGACCGCCGACCTGCTCGGCGCCGTCCACGAGCTGACCCGCACCGGCACCACCGTCGTCATGGCGACCCACGACCCGCTCGCCGCGGGCGCGGCCGACCAGATCATCCATCTGCGCTCGGGCACGGTCGCCCACGAGGAGGTCGGCGGACGGCGCCTGGCGGTCATCGACGGGGACGGCCGGGTCCAGCTGCCGGAGGAGGCGCTGCGCCTGTTCGCCGCCCGCCGCGTGCTCATCGACGTCACCGGCGACGGCGTCGTCCTGCGGGATCCGACATGAGTGACGTGCTGCGGGCCGACGACGTCCACAAGAGCTACCGCCGCGGGCGGGAGCAGGTACACGCGCTGCGGGGCGTCAGCATCGAGGTGCACCCCGGCGAGGTGGTGGCGCTGCTCGGCCGCTCGGGCTCGGGCAAGACCACGCTGCTCAACTGCCTGCTCGGCTGGGAGACCCCGGACCGGGGCTTGGTGCACGTCCCCGGCGCCGAGACCCCCGCGTCCGCGTCGTGGGCGACGGTCGCCGTCGTCCCTCAGCGGTTCGGCCTCCTCGAGGAGCTGAGCCTCGCCGACAACGTCGCGATGCCCGCCCGGCTGGCCGGGCTCGACGACCCGCGCGGGACGGCGCTCGGGGTGCTGGAGACCCTGCGGCTGGGCCACCTCGCCGACCGCCCGCCCGAGGAGGTGTCGCTCGGCGAGCAGCAGCGGACGGCGATCGCCCGGGCCCTCGTCGTCAGCCCGGCGTTCCTGGTGGCCGACGAGCCGACCGGCCGGCTGGACGAGGACCTGTCGGTGCACGTGCTCGCGACGCTCCGCGAGGTGTGCGCCGCGGCGGGCACAGGCGTGCTCATCGCCAGCCACGACCCCGTCGTCGTCGCCTCGGCCGACCGCGTCGTCCGCCTCAGCGACGGCCTCGTCGTCGACGACTAGTGCACCAACCGCCGAGGATCAGTCGAACTCGGCGCCGAAGGAGCCCGTCTCGACCTCGCCGACCCGCTCGTAGGTGAGCATCAGCGCGCCCGTGGACGACGTCGCCTGGCTGGTGAGCCGCCACACCCGCGGGATCGCCCCCTCGCCGAACAGCCGCTTCCCCTCACCCAGCACCACGGGGAAGACGACCACCCGCAGCTCGTCGACCAGGTCCTCCTTCAGCAGGGTCTGGATCAGGCCGGCCGACCCGTGCACCTGCAGCTCGCCGCCGTCCTCGGCCTTGAGCTTCCGGACAGCGTCCCCGACGTCGCCCTGGATCAGCTCCGCGGTCTCCCACTCGACCGCGTCGAGTCCGCGGGAGGCGACGTACTTCTTCTTGAAGTTGAGGCCCTGCGAGACCGGGTCGTCGCTGATCATCTTCGGCCAGGAGGCGTAGAAGATGTCGTAGGTGCCGCGGCCCAGCAGGAAGTCCTGGGCGCCGACGAACCATGCACTCATCTGCTCGCCCAGAGCCTCGTCGAAGTGCGGCACCAGCCAGCCCTCGTGGGAGAACCCGCCCGAGGGGTCCTCCCCCGGCCCACCGGGCGCCTGCATGACGCCGTCCAGGGTCAGGAACGTGGTGACGACGAGCGTGCGCATGGCTTCTCCCGAGGGGGTCGTGTCGATGTGCTCCTTGTACTGACGACGAACAGCGCCTCTCCTCATCGACACGCTCGCACAAACTTTCTCCAGGAAAGGCGCAGATCAGCCGATCACAGACCTATGGGCAGGCAGCGTTCGGACGCCGAGCAGCAGATCGCTGACCTGCTGCACACCGCGAGGAAGTCGCTGCGCCTCAGCGTCGCCTTCCTGAGCCGGCTCGACGGCACCACGCAGCACCTCGAGGTCGTCGACACTGCCGTGCCCGTCCTCTTCAAGGAGGGCTACCAGCAGAAGCAGGAACTCACGCTCTGCCAGGCGATCCTCGACAAGAAGATCCCGCAGGTCATCCCCGACCTCACCGCCTTCCCCGAGGCCATGAAGCTGCCGGCGGCCCGCATGCCGCGACTGCGCAGCTACGTCTCGGTCCCCGTCGTCCTCAGTGACGGCTCCCTCTACGGCACCTTCTGCGCGGCCGGCCTGACGACGGACAAGGACCTGAGCAAGCGCGACAAGGGCCTGATGGACGTCCTCGCCGCGGCGGCCGCAGTGATCATCGAGCCCGAGGTGCGCTCGCAGGAGCGGCGCTCGGAGATCGGTGACCGGCTCGGCCCGGTCATCGCCGACGGCGGGCCGGTCGTCGCGCTGCAGCCGATCGTGGACCTCGCCACGGGCGACCGCGTGGGCGCCGAGGCGCTCAGCCGCTTCCCCGCGGACTGGGGCATGGCACCCGACGTCGTCTTCGCCCAGGCGCACAGCATCGGCCTCGGCCACCGGCTGGAACTGCTCGCGCTGGAGCAGGCCGCCGCGCACCTGGACCGCGTCGGCGGCTACATCGCGATGAACGTGTCCCCAGCGACCCTGCTGACGCCGGAGTGCGGCGAGCTGCTCGCCCGGCTGCCCCTCCCCCGGGTGCTCCTCGAGCTGTCCGAGCACGACCAGGTGGAGGACTACGGCACGCTGAACGCCGCGCTCCGGCCGTTCCGGGCCGAGGGCATGCGGCTGGCGATCGACGACGTCGGTGCGGGCTTCTCCTCGCTGCGGCACATCGTCGTGACCTCTCCCGACGTCATCAAGATCGACCGCAGCATCGTCACCGGGCTCAACTCCGACCCCGTGCTGACCAAGCTGGTGCAGTCGCTGGTCGAGTTCGGGCACGGCTGCCGCGTCCGCGTGGTCGCCGAGGGCGTGGAGACCGCCGGCGAGGCCGCCGCGCTGCGCACGCTCGGCGTCGACTACGGCCAGGGCTGGCACTACGGCCGGCCCGGCCCGCCCGAGGCCCTGAGCGAGGCCCAGTCGCTGCGCGTCCCAGCTCCGCGGCAGGAACTGCTGCGCTCCTGAGAGTTCCAGGACGCCGGAACGAAACGGGTGCGTTCCGTCACCATCCGGTTGCCGCCGACCTACCGACGGGTAACCGGCGCTCATGGCCAATTCAAGTACTGCTGCGCATTCGCACGAGGGGGAGCTCCGTCATGACCGACGGGCGAACCCGATGGGTGCCTACGTGGCCACCGCCGGCGTCGTCGTCTTCCTGATCGCCACCTTCCTGGACTGGGTGTCCACGCAGGACGACTCGGTGACCGGCACCGGCTACGAGACCGACACGACCATCCCGCTCGTCGCCTTCCTGGGCGTCGGCCTGGCGGCTGCCCTGCTCTACGCGCTGAACCGCGCTCGCGGCCGTCAGCACCGCGGTCTCTCGCTGACCACCATGGCCGCCGGTATCGCCGCGGCCGGTCTGGCGCTGAGCTACATCCTCGACGCTCCGGGCGCGCTCGAGCGCGGCGGCGACTACTCCGCCGAGGTGGGCACCTGGATCGCCCTGATCGGCGCGGTCGTCTGGACCGCCGGCGCGTTCCTGCTGGCCAAGGAGCCCGAGGGCGACGACGACTGGCACGGCACCGAGCGCAGGACCGGGCACACCGCCCACTGACGCACTGACCTCTGCGGTCCGCGGTGCAACTCGCGCGCCCGACCGCTGAACTCCACGGGTGTCCGTCCCGGAGCTACGACTCCGGGACGGGCACCCGTTTCCCTGTCAGCGCGGGAGCCGCCGCCGCTGGTGGGTCTTCGCCCCGTACATCGCCCGGTCCGCCCGGCCGATGAGCTCGTCGCCCGACTCCCCGGCCCGCCCGATCGCGACCCCGACGCTGACTCCCAGCGACAAGGGACCGTCCGGCCCCGGAAACGGACGCCCCACCTCGGCGGCGACGCGACGCACGAGATCGGCGAGCGCGGCCTCGTCCGGGGTCGGACAGAGGATCACGAACTCGTCCCCGCCGAAGCGCGCGACCAGGTCCGCCGGACCGGTCAGTGCGACCAGCCGGGCAGCGACCTCGGCGAGGATCCGGTCGCCGACGGCGTGCCCGTGCTCGTCGTTGACCTCCTTGAACTGGTCGAGGTCGCAGAACAGCAGCGCGCAGCCCGGCCCCTCCTCCAGCCGCCGGTGCAGCGCGTCGAAGAGCGCCCCGCGGTTGGCGATGCCGGTGAGCAGGTCGGTCTGCGCCCGCTGGTGGAGGAGCTCCTCGCGCCGGCGGTCGTCGGTGACGTCCAGGCCCACGCAGGCGAGCGCATAGGGCAGCCCGTCGTCGTCGGTGAGCACGGTGTTGCGCATCGCCACGCGACGGCGTTCGCCGTCCCCGGTCAGCCAGTCCCCCTCCTGGGGGTGGGCGGTTCCGCTCGCCATGGCGCGCTCGACGGCGTCCTGGGCGAGGACGACGTGCTCGGGCGCGACGTAGACCTCCCAGAACTTCTCGCCCTGGAGGTCGTCGACCGAGCGGCCGGTGAAGCGCTCGAGGGCGCGGTTGGCCAGCAGGATGTGCCCGGCGCCGTCGATGATGCAGACCAGGGCATCGGTGGACTCGACGAATGCGCGCAACAGATCGTCGTCGAACCGGCCACCCGCCGAAGCGTGTCGCCGTGGTGGACACACGTGATCAACCACCCGTCGGCACTCCTGGTCCGCCGGCCTCCGCGCTGCGCTGCACGTCCGGTGCGGGCACGATACGGGGGACGGGATGGTTCCGCATACCAGGGCAACGGGGAAACGTCCGGCGCGTCACGGTCTTCGCCGCAATTCTTCCGCAGCAGGGCCCCGCGCGGTTCCGATCGGTCGCGTTCAGGTCTCGACGGTCGCCGTGGACACCTCCGAGTGCAGGACGAACGGGCACCCGCGGCAGGCCTCCCGGCCCACCTGGGCGAACCAGCGGCAGCTCCCGCGGATGCCGCAGGCCGGCAGCCGGTCGCCCGGATCCCCGTCGTCCTGCGACGCGACCACCCGGTCGGCGACGGAGCAGCGCCCGGCCTCGGTCCAGTTCGCGCAGCCCTGCTCGACGCACGGCTCGGCGAACCGGAAGCGTGCCTCGGGGAGCCTGCCCTCCTCCGCCCGGGCGACGAACTCGTCGTCGATCGGCGGCGGGGGACGCAGGTACGCGAGCTCACCGGAGCTGGTCACGATGCCCAGCAACAGGCTGCCCGGGCGGCACCGGCCGCTCGGGCAGGTGCACCCGCCCATGCCGGGCCGCTAGAACCGCAGGTCGGGGAGGTGGGCCACGATGCCGTCGGTCGGCCCGATCGGCGGGATCTTGCCGCCCAGGTCAGGCGTGAGCCGGTGCACCCGGTAGCCGGAGGCCACATCGATGCTCGCCAGTTCGACCAGCGCCGCCTTCTGGACGGCGAACCGGATCCGCTCGGCTTCCTTCTCGTCCAGGTCCAGGCCGCGCAGTGCCACGCGGAACTCGAGATCCCGTTCCTTCGCCACGTCCGTCCCCCTCCGTCGCGCCGCCCCGGACGGGACGACGGAGAAAACGCTCCTCCTGCCCACCGGCGTCGTCCAGGGGTTCGGCGACGGCCCGGTCTCGCAGGAGGCGCGGGGACGGCGGGTCAGTTCCGGCCCGCCGCCAGCGTCGGGTAGTCGGTGTAGCCCTCGGCGCCGGCGGCGTAGAAGGTCGCCGGGTTGGGCGCGTTCTCCGGGTGCTCCCCGGCCCAGCGCTCGACCAGGTCGGGGTTGGCGATGACGAGCCGGCCGACGGCGACGGCCTCGGCGTGCGCTTCGCCGATCAGCCGGACCGCCTCGTCGCGCGTGGTGGGCGAGGAGAAGCCGCTGTTGGCGATCAGCGGGCCGTCGAAGCGGCGGCGCAGGTCCTGGACCAGCTCGCCCGAGGGCTCCTTGTGCAGCACGCTCAGGTAGGCCAGGCCGAGCGGGCGCAGCCCGTCGACCAGGGCGTCGTAGGTGGCCCGCACGTCGTCGGGGTCGGTCTCGAGGACGCCCTGGATGTTGTGCTCGGGCGAGATGCGGATGCCGACCCGGCCGGCGCCGATCGCCCCGGCGACCGCCGTGGCGACCTCGACGACGAACCGGGCGCGGTTCTCCGGGCTCCCGCCGTACACGTCGTCCCGCTGGTTGGACGCCGGGGAGAGGAACTCGTGCAGCAGGTAGCCGTTCGCGCCGTGGATCTCCACGCCGTCCAGACCCGCGGCGACGGCCCGCTCGGCCGCGGCGACGAAGTCGGCCAGCGTCGCCCGCGCCTCGTCGGTGGTCAGCGCGTGCGGGACGGGGAAGGGGTGCGTGCCGGTCGGCGTGCGCACCGCGCCGTCGATGGCGATCGCGCTGGGAGCGACGATCCGGCCGACGCCGTTGATGT
Source organism: Blastococcus sp. CT_GayMR16 (assembly GCF_004570875.1). Classification (GTDB taxonomy): domain Bacteria; phylum Actinomycetota; class Actinomycetes; order Mycobacteriales; family Geodermatophilaceae; genus Blastococcus_B. The sequence goes on from NZ_SPQK01000018.1 coordinate 49,973, forward strand.
CGGGGTGGGAGACGCGGCCGGAGTGCATCACCTGCATCACGATGCGCCCGCCGCGCGCGTGCACCGCCTCGGCCACGCGACGCCAGCCCTCGACCTGCTCGTCGGTGACGATGCCGGGCTGACCGGGGTAGGCGCGCGATTCCGCGTTCGGGAACGTGCCCTCGGTGATGATCAGGCCGACGCTCGCCCGCTGGGCGTAGTGGTCGGCGACGAGCTCACCGGGGACGCCGGCGTCACCGGAACGCAACCGGGTCAGCGGCGCCATGACGACGCGGTTGGCGAGTTGGAGGTCCCCGAGGGAGACGGGCGCGAACAGGTCCATGACGGCGGCAACCGGGTTGCCCCGCGCAACCATTCCGGAACGGGTCCGGATGCGTCGCTCGTCACGTCTCAGGCGACGAGGACGGCGTCCCGCTGGGCGGTCCCGGCCAACCGGGCATACCGGCCGTCCTCGGCCATGAGGTCCTCGTGGGTCCCCTGCTCGACGATCCGGCCGGCGTCGAGGACGACGATCCGGTCGGCGTCGCGCACGGTGGACAGCCGGTGGGCGATGGTGATCGTCGTCCGGCCGCGGCTGGCCTCGTCGAGCGCGGTCTGCACGGCCCGCTCCGTCTGGTTGTCCAGCGCGCTGGTCGCCTCGTCGAGGACCAGGACCCGTGGGTCGCGCAGCAGCGTGCGGGCGATCGCCAGCCGCTGCTTCTCGCCCCCGGAGAACCGGTGCCCGCGCGCGCCGACGACCGTGTCGTAGCCGTCGGGCAGGGCGGTGATCAGGTCGTGGATCTGCGCGCGCCGGGCAGCGGCGGTCATCTCGTCGTCCGTGGCGTCGGGGCGGGCGTGCCGCAGGTTCTCCCGGATCGTGCCGTGCAGCAGGTAGGTCTCCTGCGAGACGACGCCGACCACCCGCGCCAGGTCGGCGAGCGCCAGGTCGCGCACGTCGACGCCGTCGATGAGCACGCGCCCGGAGGTGGGGTCGTTGAGCCGCGCGACCAGCGAGGCGAGCGTGCTCTTGCCGGAGCCGGTGGCGCCGACGAGCGCCAGGCTGCTGCCGGCGGGCACCGTGACGTCGATGTCGCTCAGTGCCGGGCGGGGGCCGTCCGGGTAGCGGAAGCCCACGTGCTCGAAGCGGACCTCGCCGCGGACGGCGGCCGGGTCGACCGGCACCGGGGCGATGGGGTCGTCGATGTCGACGGGCAGGTCGAGGTACTCGAACACCCGGCTGAACAGCGCCATCGAGCTGGTCAGCGTGACGCCGAGGTCGAGCAGGCCCATCAGCGGCCGGAACAGCGTGCCCTGCAGCGCGGTGAACGCGACCAGGGTGCCGATCGTCATGCCGCCGGAGGTCGCCGGGAAGCCCGCGGCCAGGTAGATGAGCGCCGGGATGCCGGCGAACACGATGCTCATGGTCGCCATCCGCCACCGGCCGGCCAGCTGCGAGCGCACCTCGAGGGCGACCAGGTCGTGGGACGTGCCGGTGAACCGCTGCGACTGCGCGGGCCCGGCGCCGAGGGTCTTGCCGAGCAGCACACCGCTGACCGAGAGGCCCTCCTCGACCTGGGAGTGCAGATCCGCGAGGTGCCGCTGACGCTGCGCGGTGATCGTCCGGCGCATCCGCGCGACGCGGCGGGTCAGCCAGATCGCCGGCGGGAGCACGACGAGGGACAGCAGCGAGAGCCGCCAGCTGAGTGCCGCCATCGCCACCGCCGTCCCGATGACCGTGGTGGCGTTCGAGGCGGCCGACGTCGCGGTCGAGGTGACGACCGACTGCATGCCGCCGATGTCGTTCATCAGCCGCGACTGCACCTCACCGCCCTTGGTGCGCGTGAAGAAGCCGAGCGACTGGCGCTGCAGGTGCGTGAAGACCGCCGTCCGCAGGCCGTGCATGACCCGCTGACCGACGGTCGTCGACAGCCACGTCTGGACGACGCCGAAGACCGCCGTGACGACGGTGACCGCGAGCATGCCGCCGACCGCCCAGACGAGCAGCCGGACGTCCTGACGGGGGAGCGCCTCGTCGATGACCATGCGCACGAGGAAAGGGGTGGCCAGCGCGACGGTGGAGCTGGCCACGATCAGGGCCACCACCACCGAGAGCTGCCACCGGTAGGGCCGGAACAGGCCGGCCACCCGGCTCCAGCGAACGGGCGACCGCTCGAGCTGGGCCTTGTCGGCCGGATCGGGGTTCCTGGAACCACCCTCGCGACCGCGGCCGTTCTTCGTCGTCATCTCGTCGATGCCGACCACCTCCTGAGTTCGAATGCTGAGGTTACCTCACGGTGTGGTAACCACGCAGCTCCCGCTACGATTCCCGGGTGGCGGACGACGGGACGGCCGAACTCGGGGACCTGGTGATGCGGGTGGCCCGGACGCAGCGGCGGCGCTTCCGGGAGGTCCTGGCGCCGTGGGACCTCTCCCCGCACCACGCCCGCGCGCTCGCGGTGGTCGTGGGCCGGGACGGCGTGCGGCTGACCGACCTGGCCGAGGCGCTGCACATCGCGCCCCGCTCAGCGACCGAGGTGGCCGACGGCCTGCAGGAACGCGGTCTGGTCGAGCGGACCCCGGATCCCGGCGACCGGCGGGCGGTGATCCTCCGGCCGACCGCCGAGGGACGGCGCATCCGCGCGGAGATCGACGCGGCCCGGGTGGCCGACGCGGCCCAGCTCTTCGGGCGGCTCCCGGCCGCTGATCGAGCGGAACTCGCCCGGATCCTGCGGGCCCTCGCGGACTGACGCGGGGCAGGACAAGATCGGCCTCGTGGGCATCGAGGTGACGCGGCGGCAGGTCCTCGACCTCCGGGTGCGCGCGCAGCAGCTGGACCGCCCCTCGGGGACCCTCGCCGACACCGCCGTGCTCGACATCGGGGTCCAGGACACCGGTGCCGACGGCGCGCTGTGGGCGCTGGCGATCCGCGGCGTGGACGCCCCGCCGGCCGGCAAGCTGGCCACCGTCTGGACGATCCGCGGTGCGCCGCACGTCTACCGCCGCAGCGACCTGGCCGCTGTCGCCACCGCCACCGCACCCTTCTCCGACGCGGACGCCGGCAAGCGCATCTTCGACGCGTCCAAGCCCCTGAAGGCAGCGGGCATCCCGAACCTCGCCGGGCTCGACGTGGTCGCCGACGCGATGCGGTCGATCGTCCGCGAGCCGATGGTCAAGGGGGAGATGTCCACGCGGCTGACAGTGGCGCTGCCCGAGCCCTACCTCCGCTTCTGCGTGCCGTGCAACGCCATCCACAGCTACGAGCAGCCGTTCCGCCTCGCTGCCCTGCGCGCCGGACTCGAGCTCGAGCCCGGCACCTCACCCCCGGTGCTGCGGCCGGTGCCCGGGCTGACTCCCGCCGAGGAGGTCCCCGACCGGCTGGACGTCGTCCGCGCGTACCTGCGACTGCTCGGCCCGGCCACGCCGCAGCACGTCGCGGGCTACCTCGACGCCCCGGTCAAGGACATCAAGGCCCGCTGGCCGGCCGACGCCGTCGAGGTGCTGGTGGACGGCGAGCGGCGGTGGCTGCTCGCCGACGACGTGGACCGCCTGGACGACGATCCTGCTCCCGCGACGCGACTGCTCGGCCCCTTCGACCTCTACCTGCAGGCCCGCGACCGGCCGCTGCTGGTGGACGACACCGCCCGCGCCAAGGACCTCTGGCGCGTGCTCGGCCGCCCGGGCGGCGTGCTCGTCGACGGCGAGATCGCCGGCACCTGGCGGGCGCGGAAGTCCGGTTCCGCCGTCGCCGTCTCCGTCGAGCTCTGGAGTCCGGTGCCGCCGGAGAACCGGACCGAGATCGGCGGGCAGGCCGAACGACTGGCCGCGTTCCGGGGCATCTCGCTGAAGAACCTCGAGATCACGGACTGAAGCCGCACCACTTCCCGAGGGGATATCTCATCGCTAAGGTACCGGCATGACTGAGCGCCGGGTCCGCATCGGCATCGACACCGGCGGGACGTTCACCGACGTCGTCGCCGTGGACGAGGAGACCGGTCAGACCACGACCACCAAGACACCGTCCACCCCGGCCGACCCGGCCGAGGGGTTCCTCAACGGCGTCCGCAAGGTCCTGGGCCTGATGGACATCTCCGACGACACAGCCGGGGCGACGATCTCTGCTGTCAGCCACGGGACGACGGTCGCGACCAACCAGCTGCTCGAGGGCAAGCTCGACCGCATCGGGTTCATCACCACCGAGGGCTACGAGTCGGTGCTGGAGATCGCCCGCCAGTCGGTGCCCGACGGGTACGGCAACAGCTACTTCTGGGTCAAGCCGCCGCGGATCGTGCCCGCCGACCTGGTGCGGACCGTGCGCGGCCGGCTCGACCACACCGGCACCGAGGTGCGGCCGTTCGACGCCGACGACGCCCGCGCGGCCGCCCGCTTCTTCAGGGACGCCGGGATCACCACGATCGGCGTCTGCTTCCTGCACGCCTACGCCAACGACGCCCACGAGCAGCAGATGCTCGAGGTCATCCGTACCGAGCACCCCGGCGCCGTGGTGAGCATCTCGAGCGAGGTGCTGCGGGAGTACCGCGAGTACGAGCGCTCGGTCACCACGCTCGTCGACGCCGCGGTGAAGCCCAAGGTGGGCGCCTACGTCACGAACATCCGCACCCGCCTGGACGAGATCGCCCCGGGCGTCCCCTTCTACGTCATGAAGAGCAACGGCGGCGTGCTGTCGGCCGGCGAGGTCGTTCACCAGCCGATCACCACGATGCTGTCCGGCCCCGCCGCCGGCGCGCTCGGCGCCGCGCTGATCGCCGGCACCGCCGGCTTCGACCGGGTGCTCACCTGCGACGGCGGCGGCACCTCGACCGACGTCACGGTCGTCATCGACGGCGAGCCGGCGCTGACCACCGAGGGCTCGGTCGGCGACTTCCCGTCGAAGATCCCGATGATCGACGTCGTCACCGTCGGCGCGGGCGGCGGCTCGATCGCCTGGCTCTCCCCCGAGGGCACGCTCAAGGTCGGCCCCAAGTCGGCCGGCGCCGACCCGGGCCCCATGTGCTACCCGAACGGCGGCGACCAGCCGACCGTCACCGACGCCCACGTCACCCTCGGCCGGATCCCCCCGCACCTGCTGGGCGGGGAGATCCCGCTCTCGGTCGATGCCGCACGCACCGGCCTGGAGCAGCTCGGCGCGAAGCTCGACCTCACGCTGGAGCGCGTCGCCACCGGCATTCTCGAGATCTCCGCCTGGAACCAGGCCAACGCACTGCGCCAGGTCACGGTCGCCAAGGGTCTCGACGTCCGCGACTTCACGCTCACCACGTTCGGCGGCTCCGGCTCGCTGCTGGCCTGCCGGCTGATGGACATCCTCAACCTGCCCCGCACGCTCGTGCCCCCGAACCCGGGCAACGTCAGCGCCTTCGGGCTGCTCACCGTCGACGTCCGCAACGACTACGTGCAGACCGTCGTCAGCAAGCACCTCGACCTCGACCTCGACCGCGTGCAGTCGGTGTTCGGCGAGCTGGAGGGCCGGGCGCAGGGGGCGCTGGACGGCGAGGGCTTCGGCCGCGACGAGCAGCGCATGCAGCGGACGGCGGACCTGCGCTACGTCGGCCAGGCATTCGAGGTGCGCGTGCCGGTCGCCGACGGCGAACTCGACCGTGCCTCGGCGGAGGATGTCGCCCAGGCGTTCCACGCCGCGCACCGCCAGCTCTACGGCTACGACTTCGCCACCGATCCGCGCCAGGCCGTGGAGTGGGTCAACCTGCGCGTGAGCGGGATCGGGCCGATCCGCCGTCCCGACCTGGTGGAGCTCGCACCCAAGGACGGCGGGACGGACCGGGCCGTCACGGGGTCGCGCCGGGTGTTCTTCGACGACTGGATCGAGACGCCCACGTACAACCGGCCCGATCTCGGGCCCGGCGACGTGGTTCCCGGCCCCGCGATCATCGAGGAATTCGGCTCGACCGTCCCGGTGCACCCCGGCTTCGCCGTCACCGTCGACGCCTACGGCAACCTGCTGCTCACGAAGGAGTCGGCCCTGTGACCGAGTCTCAGAAGGTCGATGCCGACCCGGTGCTCGTCGAGATCGTCGCCGGCACGCTGGCGGCCATCGAGAAGGAGGTCGAGACCTCCATCGGCAGGACGTCGAGATCCCCCATGATTCGGGATGCCCACGACTTCCGGGCCGGGATCCACGACCGGCAGTTGCGCAAGCTGACCGGCCGCTCGTACTCGGCGCTCGTGCACCCGATTGTGCGCGACTACCCGATCGAGACGATGAACGTCGGGGACGTCTACTTCCACAACGACGTCTACCTCTCCGAAGGCGGCATCGGCCACCTGCCGGACCTGTGCGTCACGGTGCCGGTGTTCGCGGCCGACGTGGAGACCGGTGACCCCGTGGTCGTCGCGTTCATCCAGGCGTTCGGCCACCACGACGACATCGGCGGCGCCGTCCCCGGCTCGATGCCGTCGGCCGCGACCAGCGTGTACGAGGAGGGCCTGATGGTCCCCCCGATCAAGCTGTGGGACCGCGGCGTGCCCAACGAGTCCGCCCTGAAGATCATGACCCGCAACTCGCGGATGCCCGACTCGCTGGCGGCCGACCTCGACGCGGAGTGCTCGGCCTGCCTGGCCGGTGCACGCCGGCTCGGTGAGCTGTTCGACCGCTACGGCGTGGCGGCTGTCGAGGCCTGCTTCGAGGCGATCCTGTCCAACTCCACCGAGGTCTACCGGCGCGAGATCCTCAGCCAGATCCCGGACGGCACCTACGTCTGGGAGGACTACGCCGAGCACGACGGCGTGGAGGAGCCGCAGCTGCACCGCCAGCGGATCACGCTGATCATGGACTCCACCAAGGACGTCCCGCTGGTCATCGACTTCACCGGCACCGGCCCGCAGGCCAAGGGCCCGATCAACCACTGCGGCGACTACGCCGACGGCAACTTCCTCAAGAAGTGGCTGGCGCCGATCCTGCGCAACCTGGCCGAGACGCCGGAGCGGATGGCCCAGCTCGACGTCAACGAGGGCGTCGTCCCGCTGATCGAGATGCGCTTCCCGGAGAAGGGCACGCTGCTCACGCCGATCTTCCCGGCCCCCACCAACGCCCGGACGTTCGTCATCCTGCGGCTGCTCGGCGTCCTGGCCGGGGTGCTGGCCAAGGCGACCGGCGGCCGGATGCCCGCCGACCAGGAGACGATCCGCTACACCGGCGTCTACGGCACCGACGCAGGCGGCGAGTCCTACCTCATGCGGGAGGTGCTCGGCGGCGGCTCGGGCGGGCGCTACTACGCCGACGGCGAGGACACGATCCACGTCGTCCCCGACTCGCGGAACCTGCCCACCGAGTTCACCGAGGGGCGCTTCCCGCTGCGGGTGGAGCGGCTCGGGCTGGCGCTGGACTCCGGTGGCGCGGGGCGTTACCGCGGTGGCTGCGGCTACGAGAAGCACATCCGCGTGCTGCGCGACGCGCACTTCATGTCGATCGCCGACCGCTCGATCCTCGCCTGCTGGGGCGTCAAGGGCGGCAAGGCCGGGCGGCCGTTCCAGGTCACCGTCGACCCGGGCGGACCGGACGAGCACGACGTCGACGCGCTCGCCGACGCCGAGCCGCTGAAGGCCGGCACGGTCGTCCGCATCCGGACGACGGGTGGCGGCGGCTGGGGCGACCCGCTCGACCGCCCGGTCGACGAGGTGCTGCGCGACATCGCCTGGCGCAAGGTGTCCGTCGAGGGCGCCCGGGCCGACTACGGCGTCGTGGTCACGGACGACGGCACCGCGGACGTCGAGGCGACCGACGCGCTGCGGAACGAGCGGCGGAGCGTCCGCACGGGCGAGGAGCCGTTCTTCGACCGCGGCCCCGGCTACGCCACGCTCTCCGGTGGCGCGACCTTCAACGAGTTCGACGTCCTGTAGCGGTTGCCTCTGCCACGATCGTGCTCTGCTTACAGGTGTAAGCAGAGCACGATCGTCGTCGAGGGCACTGCATGGCCGCACACCCTCTAGCAAGGCAGGCTGATCCCATGAGCGAGCCGCGCGAGGAGAACGACGAGCCGAACCTGCACCCCGGTCCGCGGGACGAAGGCGGGGAGGGCGGCATGGCCACCCGCGAGGTCGCCGCCAAGCGGGAGGACGCCGAGGACGACGACTAGCGGAGTCCCCGGAGGAACTCCGCGGTCCCCGCATCCGCAGGCAGGAACGCCTCGATGCTGAGCTCGGCGGCGGTCAGGTCGACGGCGGTGCCGAACGTCGTCACCGTGCTGAGGAAGCTCAGGACGGCGTCCCCCGCCCGCAGCCGCAGCGGCACCGCGATGCCGTTCGGCGGAGACCGGTCAGCACCTCCGGGCAGCCCCGCGAGCTCCCGGTGGAGCGCGGCCAGCCCGGGGTCAGCGCTGGCGTGGGCCTCCCGCGCCAGCCGGTGCAGCACGTGCGCCCGCCACTGCGGCAGGTTGACGATCCGCGGTGCCAGGCCGTCGGGATGCAGGCTGAGCCGCAGCACGTTCGCCGGCGGCTGCAGCAGCTCCGGGGCCACGCCCTCGGTGAGCGGGGCGATGCCGCGGTTGCCGGCGACGAGGTTCCACGACCGGTCGATGACCACGGCAGGGAACGGCTCGTAGGCGGCCAGCACGAGGTCCAGCGCGGTCCGGACGGCGGACATGTCGGGGTCGTCGAGTCCGCGCCGCCCGTAGGCCGGCGCGAAGCCGGCGGCGAGCAACAGCTCGTTGCGCGCCCGCAGCGGCACCTCCATCTGCTCGGCGAGGTGCAGCACCATCTCCCGGCTGGGCCGCGCGCGGCCCGTCTCGACGAAGCTCAGGTGCCGGCTGGACACCCCGGCGTCGCTGGCCAGATCCAGCTGGCTCAGCCGCCGGCGCTGCCGCCAGTCGCGCAGCAGCTCCCCCACGGCGGGACGCGTTCCGGTGCTGGTCACCCGGCAGACGCTAATTCCACGGCGGCCTGCTGTCGCTTACGCCGGAGGTAATCGACCGGCGCCCATGGCGCGAGCACGGTCGGGACATGACCACTTCCACCGCCGCCGCGAACGCGGCTCGCACCTCCGCCCCTGCGGACGGCCTGCTCCGGCTCGCCCTCCGCCTCGATGCCGCCGTCACCGGCCTGAACGGCGCCGCCTACCTGCTGGCCGCACCGCTCCTGGACAACCCGCTCGGACTGTCGGCGGGACTGCTCCGCGGTACCGGCGTCGTCCTGCTGGTGTTCGCGGGCGCGGTCTGGCTCGTGGGCAGCCGACGCCCGGTGGGCACCGCCGCCGTCCGGACCGTGATCGTCCTGAATGTGCTCTGGGCCGTCGGCAGCGTCGTCCTCGCGCTCACCGACGCCGGCACACCCACTGCCGTCGGCGCGGTCTGGATCGTCCTGCAGGCCGTCGTCGTCACCGCATTCGCCGGCCTGCAGGTCGCCGGCCTGCGTCGCCGTTCCTGACCCACCCCACCCGAAAGAGGAGAGACCCATGACCGCCACGACCGACCTCGCCGACCGCTACCTCGCCGCGTGGAACGCGACCGATCCCGTCGCCCGGCGCACCGCGATCGCCGACCTGGTCACCGACGACGTCCGATACACCGACCCGCTGGTCGAGGCCGAGGGGCGGGAGGCGTTCGACGCCACCGTCGCCGCCGTCCAGGAGCAGTTCCCCGGCTTCGTCTTCCGCCTCGCCGGCCCGGTGAACGCCCACCACGACCAGGTGCGCTTCAGCTGGGAACTGGGGCCGGCCGGGCAGCCGGCGCCCATCGCCGGGTTCGACGTAGCCGTCGTCGACGCCCAGGGCCGCATCCGGACGGTCCTCGGCTTCCTCGACCGGGTCCCGATCGCCGCATGACAGACCGCGGGCCGGTGGGCATCGCCCGCCGGCCCGCGGCTCAGCAGCCGGACGGCGGCGTGAGGGCCGTGCGGAACTCCAGCCGGATGCCGGCGCCGCGGGGGATGAGGACCGCCGTGCCGGTCGCGCGGGTCCAGTCCGCGGCCACGAGCAGGTACTGGTTGCCCGCCTGGCGGATGAGCCGCAGTCCGTCGTACCGGAACCGGTACGCCGCCTCGGGATCGGCGCAGCGCACCTCGGTGACGCCAGTGACGTCGAAACTCATGCTCCGCTCGCTGTAGAGGACCGCGGCCGGCTGGAACGGCAGCGCGCGCTGCAGCTGCTCGGCCCGCCCGATGCCCACGCCGAAGGCGTAGGAGCCCACTGCCCAATACAGGCCGACGCTCACGAGCAGGAACGCCGCACCCCATTCGGCCAGCTCCGAGCTCGCCGACCGGCGAGGGGTGTTCCGCGTGATCCGGACCAGGCGCAGGGCGTACACGACGAGCAGCACCCCGATCGCGAGGCTGATGCCGCCCGCCTCGGAGTCGCCCCAGAACAGCCGGACGCCGGTGAGCAGGTCGAGCAGTGCCAGCACGAGCAGGACCGCGCCGACCAGACCGGCGACCGGGGCGAGGGAGTGCAGGACGCGGTGCCGCTCACCGGTCGAGAGCCGGCTCAGCACGAACCGGTGCAGCCACACCAGCAGCAGGGCCAGGACGCAGGCGCCGGCCAGGGGGACGAACAGCCCGTCGGCGCCGACGATCAGGAAGTCGGTCGTGCTCAGGTCGAGCACCGTGAAGTTGACGCCGAAGTGCCGGAAGTAGCCGGCCGAGTGCAGGCGCCCGAACTGGAAGAGCAGCGCGGTCAGCAGGGTCGCGGGTGCGACCACCTCGCCGGCCACCTTGACCAGCCGGGGCAGTGCCTCCGTCGCGTCGAGCCCGTCGTCGTCCGTCGGGGGTTCCGGCGGCGCCGCCGCGAGGGGAACGTCCTCGACTGCCGTCGCCCCCGAGGACGTGGTCTCCCCGGGAGGCGGGGGCTGCCCGTCGGGGGACGCCTGCGCAGCGGTCTCGGTCGCCGTCATCCGGCGGGTTCCTCGGCCGGCGGGTCCTCCGTGCCGCCCTCGTCGTCGGTGGACTCGTCGGTGCCGTCCTCCTCGCTGGACCCCTCGTCGGTCGTGGACTCGTCGGTCGTGCCCTCCTCGCCCGTGCCCTCCTCGCCCGTGCCCAGCTCCCCGGTCCCCTCGGGCGGGCACGCGAGGACGACGGTCACGGTGGTGCCGCGCTGGATGACCTGGTCCGAGGCGGGCGCCCCCTCGGGACGAGCAGGCGGGTCGTACCGGAAGTCGGACACCCGGCAGAACTCGGCCTCGGGGTCGTCGAACCGCTCCTCGACGAGCGTGCACCGGCCACCACTGCAGTACTCGCGCCCGAACGGCAGGAACTCCTCCGCCGACTGGCCGATCTGCTCGAAGGCCTCGACGTCGAACGGCCCGCCCGGCCGCGCTCCCGCACCCGTCTCCGGGTCCGGCCCGCCCCCGCGCCCGCCACCGCCGTTCTCCCCGGTGGTCGCCGCGTCGGTCCGGACGTCGTCCTGCGACCCGTCGTCCGAGCCGCCGTCGTCGGAGCCACCGTCCTCGGAGCGGTCGTCCTGCTCCGCGGCCGAGGCTGCGGCGGCGTCCGCGGCCTCGTCGACGCCGGTCCCGCTCCCCGCGCAGGAACTCAGCCCCACCGCCAGCAGGAATGCGAAGAGGAGACGCAAGAACGAGGGACGGGTCATGACGACCTCCAGCGGCCGAGGGCCGAGAGGGTCAACGGTTCTCCCGACCTCTGCACCGGTCAAGAGAGATGGGAGCGCCGCCCGGATACATCCGGCCGACGGTCAGTCCTCGATCCGCCAGGAACCCACGATCACGTAGTCGCTGTCGGAGAGCTCCTGCCGCTCCCCCGCCACGAGCGGAACCTGCTTCATGGCTCCGCCCCAGTAACGCAGGATCCGGCCGAGTTCCGCGGCACGGTTCTTCCCGGCGAGTGCGCCGGCCTCCAGGTCGACCTCGAGCACGAATCGCATCGCGTCATCCTGGCCGTCGGCGCCGCCACGGACGAGAGTGCCGCCGCGGTGCCGGCTCGGCGACGACGGGCGCCGGCTCCGGGGCGGGTCTCGTCCGTTCCCAGCCGACGACCAGCGCGTCGGCGTCCACCAGCCCGACCGGAACCACCGGGGGGTCCTGCGGACGGCGCCAGAACAGGCGCACCCGGTCGTTGAAGTCCTCGGCGAGCGCGCGGACCGCCGCCTCCGACCGCAGGCCCTCCGCACGCCGCGGGAGGTCCTCCTTCTCCTTCCGCAGCGCCAGGCCTGGCGGCAGCATCCCGAAGACGTCGAGGTTCTCCTGCCGGGCCTTCTCGATCACCCACGCGACCATCGCGTCCTCGCCGGTTCGGTCCGGCAGGGGCTTGCCCGCGCCGGCCAGGTCGTCGAAGTCGCCCCGCGCGATCCCCCGCGAGATCTGGGCGTCCACCCAGCTCCCGAAGGACACCCCCGGCGGCTTGCGTTCGGTCATCGCGTCCCATCGTGACACCGTTCTGCCAGGCTCCGGGAGTGCGCACGACGAGCAGCCGGCTGACCTACCAGAACCCCTGGATGCGAGTGCGCGAGGACGTGATCGAGCGCGACGACGGTTCGGCCGGCCTGTACGGCGTCGTCGAGCGCCCCGACTTCGCGCTGGTCATCCCTGCCGAGCGGAGCGGCTTCTGGCTGGTCGAGCAGTTCCGCTACCCGCTCGGCCGCAGGTGCTGGGAGTTCCCGCAGGGCACGTGGGGGGAGGGCAAGGACGGCTCGGCGGAAGAGCTGGCCCGTGTCGAACTCGCCGAGGAGACCGGCATCCGGGCCGGCGAGCTGCGCCGGCTCGGCCACCTGGACCTGGCGCCCGGCATCATGACCCAGGGCTTCGACGTCTGGCTCGCCACCGACCTGACCGCCGGTCCTACGGCACGCGAGGCGACCGAGGCCGACATGCTCTCGGCGTTCGTGCCGGAGACGGACCTGCGGGCGATGATCGCCGACGGCCGGTTCACCGACGGGCCGTCACTGGCCGCCTTCAGCCTGCTGTTCCTCGACCGGGGCTGAGTCCGCCGGTCGCGGCTTTGTGATCGCACGGTCCCGATCGGGTGACGCCGCGACGCGCGGTGGTGCACCCGGACGGGCGAGCCAGCAGGCTGTCCGGGTGCCGTTGTCCGTCCCCGGTCTGCCGGGCCTCCCGCCCGAGCTGGCGGGACCCGTGGCGGTACAGCTGGCCAAGCCGGTGGATGCGATCCCCCCGGCGAACGCACTCGTCGGCGGGTGCCTGTACGAGCCCAAGTGGGACGGCTACCGGCTGGTCGTCGTCCGGACCGGCACCTCGACGCGCGTGTGGTCCAAGCAGGGCCGCGACCTGACCGACCGCTTCCCCGACGTCGCCGCCGCCGCGCTGGCGCAGGTGCCGGCCGGCACGGTGCTCGACGGCGAGGTCGTGATCTGGAACGGCTCCCGGCTGGACTTCGGGCTGCTGCAGCAGCGGATGGTCACCGCGGCGGGGCGGATCGGCGCCCTGGTCGCGGCGCACCCGGCGTCCTATGTCGCCTTCGACCTGCTGGCCGCCGGGGGTACCGACCTGCGTGGCCAGCGGCTGTCGCGCCGCCGCGCCGCGCTGGAGGAGCTCTCCGGGCGCTGGGCACCGCCGATGCAGCTGTCACCCGCCACCGCCGACCCGGAGGAGGCCCGGCGCTGGTTCGACGACTTCCGGCCGGCGGGCGTCGAGGGCCTGGTCGCCAAGGGCGCCGGCACCCGCTACGCGCCCGGCCGGCGCGAGTGGCTGAAGGTCAAGTCCTGGGAGACCACCGAGGTGCTGGCCGGCGGGGTCATCGGCCCGATCGACCGGCCCAGCCAGCTCGTCGCCGGGCGCTTCCGCGACGGCGAACTCGTCGTCGTCGGCCGCACCAGTCCGCTCTCCCCGCGCCAGGCCGCCGAGCTCGCCGCCGCGCTGCGCCCCGCCGACGACGACCATCCCTGGCCCGATCGGATCGGCACCGGACGGTTCGGCGGCGGCAGGCTGTCGGTGCCACTGACCCGCGTCGACCCGGGCGTCGTCGTCGAGGTCAGCGCCGACGCGGCGTTGCAGGCCGGCGTCTTCCGGCACCCCCTGCGCTTCGTGCGGGTGCGCCCGGACCTGGAGCCCGGCGACCTCCCGCCGATCCCCTGACCCACACGGGGGTCAGTCCGCCTCAGCGGGCGGTGAGGCCGCGGCGGGTGAGCACCCGCCGCTCGAGCGGGGCGAACACCAGCAGCTCGATCGCCACCCCCACCGCGAGGATCAGCGTGATCGACGTGATGACCAGCGACATCTGGGACAGCTCGCGGCCGATGTTGAGCAGCTGGCCGAGACCCTGACCCAGGTTGGGCGAGTAGGTGATCAGCTCGGCGGCCATGAGCGAGCGCCAGGCGAAGGCCCAGCCCTGGCGGAGACCCCCGAGGTAACCGGGGAGAGCGGCCGGCAGGAGGACGTACCGGATGCGCCCCAGCGCCGAGAGCCCGAGCACGCGGCCGACCCGGTCGAACAGCGGCGGCACCTGCTTCAGGCCGCTCAGCAGGCCGTTGGCGATCGACGGCACCGCGCCCAGGAGGACGACGGTGTAGATGGCGGCGTTGGAGAGCGAGAACCAGATGATCGCCGCGGGCACCCAGGCCACGGACGGCAGGCTCTGCAGCCCGCTGACGATGGGACCGATGGCGGCCCGCAGCCAGCGGCTCCACCACATCGCGAGACCGAGCAGGCTGCCGATCACCAGCGACATCGCGAAGCCCACCGCGCCGCGGCTCAGGCTCGTCCAGATCGCCTCGGCCGCGCTGCCGTCCTGCACGGTCTCCCAGAACTTCTGCGCCACGTCCGCCGGGGACGGGAGCACGTAGGAGGGCTTCAGCTCCGCGAGGTAGGCCAGCTCCCACACCCCGACGAGGAGTGCGAGGAACACGATCGGCGGGAGCACCGAGCGGACGAACCGCTTGCCGAGACCCGGCCCGGCCGGAAGGTCCGGCGACGCGTCGAGGGCGTCGAGCCCGGCCTCCACGTCGCGGTTCTCGACGTCCTGCCGCTCGACGAGGGCCAGGCCCGGCCGCCCCGAGCTGTCGTCACCGGCCATGGCGGCTGATCTCCCGGTGCAGTTCCCGCGTGATCTCGGTGGCCAGCGCGCCCACGCCGGGCGACTCGATCGTGCGGGGGTGCGGCACGTCGACCTGCCACTCGCGCACGACCCGGCCCGGCCGGGAACCGAGCAGAACCACGCGCTGGCCCAGCCGGGCGGCCTCGCGGACGTTGTGCGTCACGAACACGACCGACAGCCCCTGCTCGGCCCACACGCGGGTGAGCTCCTCGTGCAGCACGTCGCGGGTGATCGCGTCGAGCGCGGCGAACGGCTCGTCCATGAGCAGCACCTTGCTGTCCTGGGCCAGTGCCCGGGCCAGCGCCACGCGCTGGCGCATGCCGCCGGAGAGCTCGTGCACCCGCTTGCCGCTGTGCTCCTCGAGGTTGACCACCCGGAGCAGCCGCGCGGCCTCGGCGCGCCGGTCCGCGCGGCCGACGCCCCGGGCCCGCAGGGCGAGCTCGACGTTGCCCGAGGCCGTCAGCCAGGGCAGCAGGGCCGGCTCCTGGAACATCAGCGCCGGCCGCTCGGCGGAGACCGAGATCTGCCCCGAGGTGGGCTTGGTCAGCCCGGCGATGAGGTTGAGCAGCGTCGACTTGCCGCAGCCGGAGGCCCCGACCAGGCACACGAACTCCCCCGCCGCGACCGTGAGGTCCAGACCCTCAAGCACGGGAGGACGCCCGCGCTCGAAGACCTGGGAGACGCCCTCCACGCGCACGGCGGTGGGGAGCGCCGCGGCGACGTTCAGCACATCCCGCTGCTGGACCGGCGCTTCCACCGTGGCTGTTCTCGTGCTCATGTCGAACTCCTGAATCGGGCGGGGAAGCAGGTCACTCGTCGCCGAGGCCGCCGGCCGAGACCGTGTCGAGGCCCTGGTCGTCGAGGATGGCGTTGAGCGGGGTGAGGTCGTAGATGCCGTCGAGGTCGGTCTCTTCGCTGGTGCCGGCGGCGACGCCGTTCTCGGCCGACTGCTTCAGGGCCGACGCGATCGGGTCGTAGGTGACCGTGAGCTCGCCCCAGGCGCGGTCGAGCACCTCGGTGCCGAGCGGCTTGCCACCGGCGGCCTCGAGACCCGCGTTCACCGCGGTCTTCGCGGCAGCGGCGTCACCGGTGGCCAGTTCGACCGCGGCGACGTGCCCGCGCAGCAGGGCCGCGACCGTGTCCGGGTACTGCTCGAGGAACTCGGTGCGCACGATCAGGTGGGTGGTCGTGAACTCGCCGTCGGGCCACAGGTCCTTCTCGTTGACGAGGACGTGGCCGCCTCCCTCGAGCACCAGCCGGGACGCGAAGGGCTCCGGCAGCCAGGCACCGTCGAGCTCGCCGGTCTGGAAGAGGTTGAGGACGTCGGCGTTGGCCGTCGGCGCGATCGTCACGTCGCCGCCGCCGTCGACGCTGTTCTCCAGGCCCTCGTCGGTGAGCCACGTCCGGAGTGCGACGTCCTGCGTGTTGCCCAGCTGGGGGCTGGCGAGCGTGGTGCCCTCCAGGTCGTCGGAGGAGTCGATCCCCTCGCGGACGACGAGCTGCGCGCCGCCGGAGGCCGCGCCGGCGATGATGCGGATGGCGTCGCCGTCGCTCTGCCCGTAGGCGTTGATCGTGGGGCTGGGCCCGATGTAGGCGGCGTCCAGGGCGCCGGCGAACAGTGCCTCGACCTCGTCCGGTCCGGCGTTGAAGACCTGGGTGGTGAGCTTCGTGTCGCCGAGCTCGTCGGCGAACAGGCCCTCGTTGACGCCGATCAGGGCCGCGGCGTGGGTGACGTTGGCGAAGTAGCCCAGGCGGAGCTCGTCGGCGGCCGCCGAGCCCGAGTCGGCGCTGCTCGTGCCGCCGCAAGCGGCCAGGAGGGCGGCGACGGGCACGAGGGGAAGCAGGGACAGCGTGCGGCGGAGCCTCGCGTGATTGAGCAGAGTGCGGTTGGTCGGCATTGTTCCTCGTCGAGGCGAGGGCACGCGGACACGGCGACGGGCTCAGGGCAGGCGTCGACGAGGCCGCGCGCCCGGGATGAAAGGGGCGGCGGTCAGGCCGACGGACAGAGAGCCGAGCTCAGCCAGCCGTGGTCCAGGTGGCGGCAGGCCACGAGGAGGGGCAGCTGAGGCATGGCCGAAGAGTAACTCACATGTTCTGCACCGGGTTAGTGGGGTTTCGCCGTCCGCAGGAGACCTGACTCACATATGGACGGCTCAGGAGTCCTGGGGCACCCGGCCGAGCGCGACGAGGAGGCGCCGCAGCAGGTCGGCCAGTTGGTTCCGCTCGGCGGTCGACAGCCCGTCGAGGAGTTTCCGCTCCGTCTCCAGGTGGTCGGGCAGTGCGGCGTCCAGGGCCTCCCGGCCGGCCGTCGTCAGCGTCACCACGACCGCTCGGCCGTCGGCCTCGCTGCGCTCGCGGGTGATGAGGCCCTTCTCCTCCAGCCGGTCCAGCCGCTGGGTGATCGCGCCCGAGGTCACCAGCGCCGAGCGCATCAGTGCCGTGGGGGTCAGCTGATAGGGCCGGCCCGCCCGGCGCAGCGCCGCCAGGACGTCGAAGGACGGCGCATCGAGCCCGTACCGGGAGAAGGTGGCGCGCTGGGCGAGGAAGACCTCGCGCTGCAGCTGGGTGATCCGCCCGATGATCCCCATCGGCGAGCAGTCCAGATCGGGGCGCTCCCGGCCCCACTGCTCGAGGATCTGGTCGACCGCGTCCTCCACGTCGCTCACCGTAGTTCGCCCACGGCACCGGGGAGTTCCTGATCCGCCAGGTGCTCGGCGAGTGTCCGCGCCGGGCGGCCCAGCAACGACTCCAGGACCCGGGGACTGCCCGTGAACCCGTGCGCCCGGTAGTGGTCGAACATCAGCCGGCTGCAGCGTGCGGCGTAGCCGGCCGGGACCGGTCCGTCCGGGACGGCGTCCACCGCGCGGACCTCTCGGCCCAGCCATGCGCCCAGGCGCTCGGCGATCCGCGGCGCGGTCAGCGGCTCCGGCCCGACGGCCTCGAAGGTCCCGCCGTCCAGCCCGTCCTCGGTGAGCAGGACGGCGGCCGCCTCGGCGACGTCGCTCAGGTCCACCAGTGACTGCGCCTGCGTCAGGCCCCACGGACTGCCGAACGTGCCGGTCGCGGCCACGTCGGCGAGCTGACCGTCAAGGTTGTCCGCGTAGGCGCACGGCTGCAGCACCCGCCAGGTCAGGCCGCTGGCGTCCAGGGCCTCCTCGACCCGGTCCTTCGCCGCGTGGTGCGGCATCGACCGGGCCTGCGGGCGGAGCACCGAGTGGTAGACGACCCGGCCGACGCTCGCGCGCCGCGCCGCGGAGAGCAGTGCCACGGCCCCCGCCGTCTCCGCCGGATCGAAGTTGGGCCAGATCAGGTAGAGGGCGTCGGCTCCGGTCAGCAGCGGCTCGACGGCCGCGGGATCGGTGAGGTCGGTGGCGACGACGTCGGCGCTGAGCGCGGTCAGCTCCGGGCGGGGCTGTGAGCTGCCGACGAGGGCGCGCACCCGCTGGCCCCGGGACCACAGCGCCCGGACGACGGCCGCACCGGTCCGGCCGCCCGCTGCCGTCACCACGATCACCGGGGTACCTCAACAGTGAGAGATCGCCCCCGTCAAGGCGACGCTCGGGAGGTCAGCGCAGGCGCGTGCTCAACCGGACGGAGAGGCCCTGATCGGTGGGCAGCACGTCGACGTGGTCCCAGAGCTTGCGGGCCAGCCATAGCCCCATCCCGCCGAGGGAGAGGTCGAGGCCGTGCGCGGGGGTGAAGCCGCTGAACGGGTCACTGTAGGTGGTGCCCCGGTCGCTGATGACGCAGATGATGCGGTCGCCGTCGGCCCAGACCCGGGCGGAGACCGGCCGGACGCCGTGCCGGAACGCGTTCGCGGCGATCTCGCTGGTCGCCAGGTGGAGGTCCTCCTGCTGGTCGCGGTCCGGGACCAGCGTGGCGAGCACGGCGCCGAGCTGGTGCCGGAGGCCGGCGAGCGTGGGCGCGTTCTCGACGTAGAAGAACGGGTCGCCGTCCTCGACCGGGGCGCGGGGCAGCGGCAGGGATGGGATGTAGACCCCTGGGTCCTGGAAGCCCGCGCTCACCGACCAGGACGTGCCCCGGACCAGCTGCGGATGGGTCGCCGCGGCGCTCTCGACCACCGGACCCGCGAGCCGGCGCCGATCGTAGAGGCAGATCGCCGACACCGGGGCCTCGCCCAGGAGCCGGTTGTAGACGGACTCGAAGCGCTGCCCCTCGCGCCAGTCGGCGGGATCCTCGCCGAAGTCCACCTCGGCCAGGACGCGGAACCGGCCGGACCCGCCGTCCGCTCCGCCGGCGACGGCCCGCTCCAGGTACCGGCGGCACATCGTGAGGGCGTCCGGGGCGCGGGCACCCAGCAGGCTCATCCGGGGCTCGGACTCGATGGCCCGCGCCTGCTCCCCGAGCTCCTTGGCGAGGAGCGCGACCGTGTCGGGGGGGCAGGTGAGGGCGACGAGGTCACCGGCGCGGAGGCCCGCCTCCAGGAAGGGGAGGGCGGCGGCGAGCATCTCGTCCTGGGTGGTGATGATCGCGGCCCCGTGACCGTGGTTCACCACGGCCTGGTCACCGACTGCTTGGGACGTGCGGCGTGACCCGGGCGTCGAACAGTCCGTCGCTGCGCCGTCCACCAGCCCCTCGACCCGTCCACGGCCGGTGGGCTCCAGCCGATAGAACGCTCATTCTGAGACATGCAAGTCAGGAACTCGACACCGGGGCCGACCGGCGTGTCAAGTCAGCGCCGGCTCGCCCAGCCGCGCCGCGCAGGAGGCCGAACCGAGCCAGGTGTGGGGGGCACCCTGGTAGCACCAGCCCAGCCGCGGCCGCCGCGCGCTCACCCACAGGGCCGGGACCCGCTTGTCGCCGGCCCGGGAGCCCAGCAGCGAGAAGCAGTTCCGGCTCCGGAGCACGCCGGGATCGGAGACGAGCACCGCCAGCCCCTCGGGAATCGTCAGCGGTGAGCGGCCGGCAGCGGTCAGCCGGGGCAGGACCTCGGCGGGCGGCAGGTTCAGGGTGTCGGGGCCGGGGTCGACGTCCAGGAGCAGGTACGGGCCGACCGGCACCTCCAGCTCGGGGAGCGGCTGGAACCGGGCGAGGTCGGCGTCGTCCATCGTGGTGAAGCCCGGGCCGCCGACGGTGTGCACGGCCTCCAGCACCGGGACGACCGGCAGGTGGGGCACGACGACGACGAAGGGTATGGCGGTGCCGTCGGTCCCCGGGGGCGGCAGCAGGTCGCGCAGCGGTTCCACCGAGGCGCGGAAACACTGCTCGACCAGGTCGAGCGCCTCGGGCAGACCGGTCGTCACGAGCGCGTCGACCTGGCGGTCGAACTCGAGCTCCGCCTCGGTGGCGACGGCGGCAACGGGGAGCGCGGTCATCAGGTCCCTCTCGTGCTGGGCACGCCGGTGTCTCGCTGCGGGCCGGGCGACGATTCGGCGACCATTCAGGATCCCCCTGGCCGCCGGCCTGCCAGCCTATCCAGCTCCGTGCGCTCCGGACCCCCCGCTGCCCGAACTTCTGCGTCGTCCACCGCCCCGCAGTCCAGCCCGCGCAGCAGGACGCCGGCCAGCGCACGGGCAGTCGCCGGCTCGTCCATGACGCCGCCCGCGGTGCGGTCCAGGTAGGCGGCCAGGCGGCCGGCGGCGGCCGGCAGCGCGGCCCGGAAGAAGGCGTAGGTCGCCGCGTACCGGGTGACGAGCTGGGCCGGGTGCAGGTCCCAGCCCTGGTAGAAGCCGCGCTCCAGGGCCCGGCGCACCAGCCCGGCGTGCAGCTGCCAGGCGGAGTGGACGTGCTCGGTCGGACCGACCGGCAGCACGTTCGTGGACCCGTCCACCGCGTGGGCTCCGGTGCCGGCGACGGCCACCTGCATGACCTGCTTGGCGAAGTCGGCCGCCGGGTGGTCGGAGGCCTGGTGTGCGGCGGCGATCCCGAGGGCCGCGCTGTAGTCATAAGTACCGTAGTGCAGACCGGTCAGGCGGGGTCCGGCGATGTGCACCATCCGCGCGAGCGTCGCGGTGCCGTCGGGCCCCAGCACCGCCTGCGGCGTCTCGACCTGGAGCTCCAGGTCGACGGCCACTCCGTGCGCGGCCTCGAGCGCGTCGAGGACGAACAGGAACGCCTTCACCTGCTCGACGTCGGTGACCTTGGGCAGCGTGACCACGGCCCGGCCCCCGCCCAGACCGGTGAGGAAGAGGTCCAGCGATCGGACGCCGCGGTGACGGGTCGACCCCTCCAGGCACTTGGCGCGGATCCCGACCGACGGTGGTGCCGTGCCCGCGGCGCGTTCGGCCACGATCACGGCGGCCGCGCGCCACACGTCGTCGTCCTCGGCGTCCGGGGCGCCGCGGTAGCCGTCCTCGGCGTCGACCCGCAGGTCCTCGATCGGCTCGGTCGCGAGCTTGAACCGCACCCGGGGCAGCACCTGGTCGAGCATGTCGTCGTCCAGCCCGATGTCGGGCAGCCCGTGCTCGTCGAGCGCGGCCAGGGCGGCGTCCCCCCACGAGGCAGCCAGGCCAGGGACGACGGCGTCGACGGGCACGTAGCAGGTGTGCACCGGTTGCCGCTCCGGCCACTCCCCCGGAAATCTCGTCAGCCGGAGTGCGTCGGTCTTCGTCAGCCGCCGGTCCAGCTCCTCGTAGATCTCCTCGCCGAGCATCAGTCGATCAGCTCGTAGGCGGGCAGCGTCAGGAAGTCGGGGAACTCGTCGGCCAGCGCCACCTGCTCGAACAGCCGCCGGGCGTCGTCCAGGTTCTCCAGCTCCCCGATGCCCTCGACCTCCTCGGCCACGACCCGGCGGACCAGCTCCTCGGTCACCGTCTCCCCGGTGTCCAGCTCGACACCGGCGTGGACCCACTGCCAGAGCTGCGAGCGGCTGATCTCGGCCGTCGCGGCGTCCTCCATCAGGCCGTGGATGCCGACCGCGCCGTTACCGGCCAGCCAGGCCGCCAGGTAGCGCAGCGCCACCTCCACGTTCGCCCGCAGGCCCGCCATCGTCCGGTTCCCCGGGACGCCGGGGACGTCCAGCAGTTGCACCGCGCTGACGTGGACGTCGTCGCGTTGCCGATCGAGCTGGTTGGGGCGCCCGCCGAGGACGTCGTCGAAGACCTCGCGGCAGATCGGCACCAGGTCGGGGTGGGCCACCCACGAACCGTCGAAGCCGTCGCCGGCCTCACGGGTCTTGTCCTCGCGGACCTTCGTGAGCGCCCGCTCGTTGGCCTCGGCGTCCCGCCGGCTGGGGATCGCGGCGGCCATGCCGCCGATCGCCATCGCGCCCCGCCGGTGGCAGACCGCGACGAGCTGCTCGGTGTATGCGCGCATCATCGGCGCGGTCATGGTGACCGCACCCCGGTCGGGCAGCACGAACTCCGGGCCCGCGTCGCGGAAGACCTTGATGACGCTGAACAGGTAGTCCCAGCGGCCGGCGTTGAGGGCGGCGGCGTGGGTGCCCAGCTCGTGCAGCATCTCCTCCATCTCGAACGCGGCCGGGATGGTCTCGATCAGCATCGTGGCGCGGATCGACCCGGCCGGGAGGTCGAGCACCTGCTCGGCGTGGTCGAACACCAGCGCCCACAGCCGCGCCTCGAGGTGACCCTCCATCTTGGGCAGGTAGAAGTACGGCCCGCTGCCGCGCTCGAGCTGCTCGCGCGCGTTGTGGAAGAGGTACAGGCCGGCGTCGACGAACGCGCCTACGGTCGGCTCGCCGTCGACCAGCAGGTGCCGCTCAGGCAGGTGCCAGCCACGCGGGCGGGGCACGATCGTCGGCAGTTCGCCGTCCTCGCGCAGCCGGTACTCCTTGCCGTCGGGGCTGGTGAAGGAGAGCGTCCGGCGGACGGCGTCCTTCAGCACGACCTGCCCGCCGACGACGTTGCGCCAGTGCGGGGTGTTGGCGTCCTCGAGGTCGGCCAGCCAGACGTTCGCGCCGCAGTTGAGCGCGTTGATCGCCATCTTCGGCTCGGTCGGCCCGGTGATCTCCACGCGGCGGTCGACCAGGCCCGGCGGGGGCGGGGGCACCTGCCAGGCGCCCTCGCGGACCGGCGCCGTCTCGGGCCGGAAGTCGATCGTGCGCGCGACGGCGATCTCGGCCCGCCGGACCGCGCGGGCGGCCAGCAGTGCGTCGCGGTGCGCGCCGAACCGGGTCTGCAGATCGGCGACGAACGCCAGCGCCTCCGGGGTCAGGATCTCCTCGCCCCGCTCGACCGCCGGGCCCTCCACACGCACATCAACCACTGCGACGCCCTCCCGATCTCCGCTGGGCTGGCATCCTCTCACCGTGGCCCGCCTCGACGACTTCAACAACGAGCCGGCCGACCGGGCCGTGCAGGCGCTGCGGACCTGCAACGCCGCCCCCCGGTTCGCCGCGGAGCTGGTGGCCGGCCGGCCGTACGCGGACGCCGACACCCTGGTCGCGCGCGCCGAGGAGGTGGCCCGGTCGCTGCCGTGGGACGAGGTGTCGATCGCCCTGGCCGCCCATCCCCGCATCGGTGACCGGCCGGAGGGGTCCTCCGCCGAGGCCGAGGCCTCCCGCCGGGAGCAGAGCTCGATGAACGACGCCGGGGCGCAGACGCGAGCGGCCCTCGTCGACGGGAACCGGACCTACGAGGAGCGCTTCGGCCACGTCTTCCTGATCCGCGCGGCGGGCCGGTCGCCCGACGAGATGCTGGCCGAGCTGCGGCGGCGGCTGGACAACGACGCCGAGGCCGAGCAGGCCGAGGCGACCGAGCAGCTGGCCCAGATCAGCGCCCTCCGCGTGCGGGGGCTCGTCTCATGAGCGTCTCCACGCACGTGCTCGACGCGGTGTCCGGGCGCCCGGCGGCCGGGATCGCCGTCCGGCTGTTCGCCGGTGGGGACCTGCTCGCCGAGGGGGTCACCGACCGCGACGGCCGTTGCCGGCTGACCGACGACGCGACCGGGCTGGGCACCCACCGCCTGGTGTTCGCGACCGGCCCGTGGTTCGCCGAACAGGCGCGCGAGGCCTTCTATCCGGAGGTCGTGCTCACCTTCGCCGTCCAGGAGCCCGCCGAGCACCACCACGTGCCACTCCTGCTCAGCCCGTTCGCGTACTCGACGTACCGGGGCAGCTAGCGGCCCCCTGCAGGGTCCCGCCGCGAGCTTGCGAGGGGTGGGGGGCAGGGGTCCAATCTGTGCAACAGTGCCGCGCATGGCGATCGTGCTCGGGCCCAATCAGTACGGAAAGGCGGAGGTCCGCGTCGTCGCGGTCGACCGCAGCTCATCCCGGCACACGCTGGTCGACCTCAATGTCAGCTCCAGTCTGCGCGGCGACTTCGCCGCCGCGCACACGGTCGGCGACAACAGCCACGTGCTGACGACGGACGCGCAGAAGAACACGGTCTTCGCATTCGCCCGCGAGGGTGTCGGCTCACCCGAGGAGTTCGGCCTTCGCCTGGCGCGGCACTTCGTGGGCTCCTACGACTGGATCACCGGCGCGCGGGTGGCCGTCGAGTCCTACGGCTGGGACCGGATCGCGGTCGGCGGGCAGCCGCACGACCACGCGTTCTCCCGCAACGGCAGCGAGGTGCGGACGGCGGTGGTCACCGTCGACGGGGACGACGCCCACGTCATCGCCGGGCTCACCGACCTCGTCGTCCTCAAGACCACCGGCTCGGAGTTCTGGGGCTTCCCCCGCGACCGGTACACGACGCTGGCCGAGACGAACGACCGGATCCTGGCGACCGCGGTGACGGCGCGCTGGCGCTACACGGGCACCGACGTCGACTTCGACGGCACGCATGCCGCCGTCCGGACGGCGCTGCTGGAGACGTTCGCCTCGACGCACTCCCTCGCCCTGCAGCAGTCGCTGTACGCGATGGGGAAGGCCGCGCTCGAGCAGAACCCGCCCGTCGCCGAGATCAGGATGTCGATGCCGAACAAGCACCACTTCCTGCAGGACCTGTCCGCGTTCGGCCTGGACAACACCCCGGACGGCACCGGCGCGGTCGTCTATCACGCCGACGACCGCCCCTACGGGCTGATCGAGGGCGCAGTGGTGCGGGACGACGTGGCGCCGGCCGACGTCGCCTGGCAGGACACCCCCGGCTTCTGCTGAGGGCGCTCAGCGGAAGCGCTCGACGAAAGACTCGAGTGTGAGGCCGGACATCACCAGAACCACCAGGCTCACGATGACGACCACGACGTACACGACGTTCCGCACGACAGCGGCCAAGTCCTCCATGGTGCGAACGACCGGATCGAGACGCCCCGTTCGTCCCGCGGTCGCGGGGACCTCCCCTAGACCTCTCATCTGAAGCCAGCCGCGCAGACGCTCCACTCCGGCATAGGGGTCGGGACAGGCTGCGATTCGCGCGCTCTGCTGGACCAAGGAACGAAGAGTCTGCGCCGCCTGCGGGCGCGTGGCCTGCTGAAGGTGAGCGATCAAGAGGCACTCACCTAGCCGAGCACAGTTGATGACGTACTCGGCGCGAACGGACACCGGCAGGCGTCTGCTACGTCGGCGACTGGCCAACCGAAGCAGGGAGGCTGCCCGGCGGCCCGGCACGCCGGCAGTGTGGGGCAGGCGGTGTCGACGTGACTCTGCGATAGCCAGGTCCGCGAGCGCAATCTCCGGGCTGATCTGCTGTTGTAGCCAGGCGGCCCCGACACCTACGAGGGCGACGAGGGAAAACCCGAGTTCGATATACGGCAAAGGTGTCGGCTCCTGCATCCCGGGGCGCGATTCCCACAATTGTTGAAAGAGGGCCACCGCCGCGGGCAGGACCGCAAGGAAGAACCAGAGTTGGTCATATGACCGCAGAGGCGCCTGGCGGGTCAGCATCCGGGCCAATTGCTGCCGCTCGCCGTGAGTGGCAGCCCAGTCCGCCGAATCAAGCAGCGCCGATCCATGTCGCCCGCGCCGGACCGTGAAAGTCGCGTGAGCGGCCGCGAGCGCGAGACCGACTCCAGCGCCCAGGGTCCGCCACCACACTGTTGGGGCGAGGCCGCTGTACGCGTACGCCTGAATGGCTCCTAGGAATGCCGGACCGGAAACCAGAAGCAGGCCAGCGCAGGCCCAGGTTAGAGCCGAGAGAGACGCCTGGACGAGACGCCCCGATTTCGAGAACGGCCGCGATGTCAACAGCCACAGCATCAGCCGCTCGGCCAAGCGCGTCGACACGACCGCGGGAATCACCAGTACCCCGCCGATGACGATCGCCACAAGGACTTGACTCAGCAGTTCCCCAAGGCCCATCCGACGAGGATCACATCCAGGGAGTGCCAGTCAGGATGACGCGCCGAGGCGGCCCGTCACCGGTGTTCTTGCGATTCTTCTTGCGATTCCTAGGGGTCGACCCCTTGCGCCCGCCCAATCCCCTCGACGCCGACGCCGCCCAGCAGCACCACGGCGTGGATCCGGACGTCGGCGGCGTGCTCGTCGTGCGTGCGCTGGACGGTCCCGTCGGCGCCCATGCCGCCGATGCCCCGGAACTCCCACCAGACGCGCCAGTCGGCGGGCACGCGCACCGCGAGGCCGGCCATCATCGCGTTCACGGTGACGTCGATGCCGGTGGCCGGCCGGGGGATGCCGGTCAGGTCGATCTCGGCGCCGGCCATGGCGAGGTCGACGCGCACCCGCGACAGCCCGGGGTTGTGCGGGCGCAGCTCGAGTCCGAAGTGGGTCAGCACCCGGCGGATGCTCGTCGAGCTCTCGTCGCCCTCGTTCTTCCGCCACGCCGTCAGCCATCCGGCCGCGGCCACCACCGCCTGGAAGGCGAACCAGCCGGCCACCCAGGGGCGCACCTGCCGGACGATGCGCACGTGCCTGCGGTTCGCCATGGCCCCAGCCTGCCCTCCCCCGGGCCCACTGCCCAGCCCACTCCCTGCGACCATCAGCGACCGTGGCCGACGAGCGCGAGACGCTGACCTACGAGCTGTTCGGCACCGCGAGCCGGGAGCTGGCCCAGCAGGTCGTGGACGACGGCTACGAGCCCGACCTCATCCTGTCGATCGCCCGCGGCGGGCTCTTCCTTGCCGGGTCGCTCGGCTACGCCCTGGACGTGAAGAACCTCTTCGTGATGAACGTGGAGTTCTACACCGGCGTCGACGAGCGCCTCGACCTGCCGGTGGTCCTGCCGCCGACGCTGGACCGGGTCGACCTCACCGGTGCGAACGTCCTGGTCGCCGACGACGTCGCCGACACCGGGAAGACGCTGGAGCTGGTCCGCGACTTCTGCTCCGGCTACGTCTCCGAGGTCCGGACGGCGGTCATCTACGAGAAGCCGCAGTCGGTGGTCCAGTGCGACTACGTGTGGCGCCGCACCGACCGCTGGATCAACTTCCCGTGGTCGACGCTCCCGCCGGTGGTCCGCCGCAGCGACCGCCCGGCATGAAAGCGGCGGCGGTGGGAAGCCCCCCACCGCCGCCGTCTCTCAGGTCGCTCCGATAGCGCGTCAGTACCGGAATCTCGCGACCGAGCTGTTGAGCGAGGTCGCCATGCGAGCGACCTCGTCGATGGCGGCCTGCGCGTCGTTCATCGCGCTGGTCGTGGAGCTGGTGGCCGTGGCGACCGCGTCGATGTTCTCCGCGATCTGACTGGCCGAGTGCGCCGCCTCGGCGACGTTGCGGTTCATCTCCGTCGTCGTCGCGGTCTGCTCCTCGACGGCGGCGGCGATGGTGCTCTGGGAGTCGTTGATCAGGGCGATGATCGAGGAGATCTCCCCGATGGCCGTGATCGCACCCTCGGTGTCGCTCTGGATGGCCTGCACCCGGGCGGTGATGTCCTGGGTGGCCTTGGCCGTCTCCTGGGCCAGCTCCTTGACCTCGTTGGCGACCACGGCGAAGCCCTTGCCGGCCTCCCCGGCGCGGGCCGCCTCGATGGTGGCGTTGAGCGCGAGCAGGTTGGTCTGCTCGGCGATGCTCGTGATGACCTTCACGACGCTGGCGATCTCGAGCGAGGACTCGCCCAGCTTGGCCACGGTCGCGGTGGTGTTGTCGGCGGCGTGGACGGCCTGCGCGGCGACGCGGGAGACCTCGGAGGCGTTCTGCGCGATCTCGCGGATCGAGGCACCCATCTGCTCCGACCCTGCCGACACCGTCTGCACGTTCGTCGAGACCTGGACGGCCGCGCTGGCGACGATGCCGCTCTGGACCGAGGACTCGTCGGCCAGCCGCGTCATGTCCTGCGCGCTGGCGGAGAGCTCCTCGGTGGCCGAGGCCAGCGTCGTCGAGCTGTCGCCGATGGCGGTCATGACCTCCCGCACGTTGGCCATCGAGACCTCGAGGGCGGCCGCCATCTGGCCGACCTCGTCCTTGCTCTCCACCCCGGAGGTGGCGCGCAGGTCGCCGTCGGCCAGCGCCGTCAGCACCGCACCGACCTTGCGGAGCGGTCGCACGACGGAGCTGGTGACGATCCAGCCGAGCAGGGCCAGCACCAGGACGCCGACGGCGGCGACGATGATCGCGAGCGTGATGGCGGTGTGCCGCTGCTCCGTCGTGGCCTGCACCGCGTCCGCCGCGGCGGACTCGACGGCCGCACCCACGGTGGGGAGTTCGTCCTCGAGGGTGGAGAACGTCTGCAGGAAGTCCGGGTAGGCCGCGCCGGCCTGGGACGGGTTCCGGGCGATGGTGGTCATGATCGCGTCGGCCGAGGTGAGGTACTGCTCGACGGTCGGGGTCACGGCCTCGACGGCGGCGGCCACGTCGGTGCTGATGTGCTCGTCGGCCACGGTCGCGAGGATCTCGCGGAAGTTGGCGGAGTGGTCGGCGAGGTCGGTGGCCGCGGACTGGTACTGGGGACCCACCGGGTTGAGCAGCGCCTGGAGGACGTCGGCCCGGACGGCGTCGTGCATCATGTCCGCCTCAAGCGCCTGGCCGGTCGCCTCGGTGGTGGCGAGCAGTTCCTCGGCGCGGTCCCCGGTGCCCTGGAGCGCCTGGACGGTGATGACTGCGAAGACCCCCAATGCGACCGTCCCGGTCGCCACGAGAGCGGCGAGCTTCACGCCCAGGGGGCGGTCGGACCAAAGCGAGTGCGCCATCGAAGTTCTCCATCGGGGCCGTTCCATCCGATGGAATCCCACCGTTGCCCCGAACTTCGGCCGCTCGCTGGAGCGACTACAGCGGAAACCTTTACAGTTTCAAATTTCATCTTTCCGCTGGTCCGGGCCCCGGACGCCTCACCGGGGGAGGAGCCGGTAGAAGCGGAAGAAGTCGTGCTCGACTGACAGAACTTCGATACCGGCGAACCCGGCCTCCGCCGCGTAGCCCGCCAGGGTGTCCGGCCGCATGACCGTGCCCGTACCGACCGACGGGTCGCTGGACAGCGAGTCGGGGAGGCAGCAGGTGAGGCTGTAGCCGTACATGAGGCGTTCGATGTCGTCGCCCGGCGCGGTGAACGTCTCGGCCACCCGCTCGTCCACGACCAGCACCGTCCCGCCGGGGCGGACCATCGCGCGCATAGTGGTCAGGACCGCGACCGGATCGGGCAGGTCGTGGATGCACTCGAACGCCGTGACGACGTCGTACTCCGCCTCCTCGCGCACCCGCCCGGCGTCGGCCACCTCGAACCGCACCCGGTCGGCGACGCCGGTCTCCGCCGCGTTCCGCCGCGCCTGCTCCAGCGAGGGGACGTCGACGTCGAACCCGTCGACCCGGGCCGTCGGGTAGCCGGTGGCCATGCCGATCGACGACCAGCCCATGCCGCAGCCGACGTCCGCGACCCGGCCCCCGGCGCGGAGCACGGCGTCCACCTCGGGCAGGGCAGGGAGGACCTCGGTCACCAGCGGGCCGAGGAAGAACGGCCGGTTGGCCGCGGCCTGGCCCTCTCGGGCGTCGTCCCCCATCTCGTCCCAGCTCAGGCCTCCGCCGCTGCGGTAGACCTCGGCCAGGCGTGGGGTGTTGCGGGTGAACGCCATGACCATCCGGGCCATCGGCGTCATGTACAGCGGGTCGACCTCGTCGATCAGGATCGCGCGGTGCTCTTCGGGAAGCGTGTAGTAGCGCTCGTCCGGAGCGGCCCGCACGTCGTCGACCGTCAGGTAGCCGGCGACCGCCTGCTGCTCGAGCCACTCGCGGGCATACCGCGGGTCGCTGCCCGTGCGGGCGGCCAGCTGTGGTGCCGTCGCGGGGGTGTCGGCCAGGGCGCGGTACCAGCCGAGCCGGTCACCGAGGTCGACCGCGGCGACCTCGAGGGCGCCGATCACCGCGGCCAGGAGGCGGTCGGCGAGTGGGTCCGGTCCGTGCACCGTGCTCTGCGTCATGCCCGGTCACCGTGGACCGGTCGGGCGCGGCCCGCAAGACCTCAGCGACGGGTGGCGACCGCGACGGTGAACTTCGGCGTCTGGTGCGCGACCGTGGTGGGTCCCACGAGCCGGTTGAGCGTCGGCTTGTAGCGCAGCGCGCTGTTGTAGACCGTCCACAGCTCGCCGCCCGGGCGGAGCACGCGGGCGGCGGCGGCGAACAGCCGGTCGGCGGCGGTGGTCACGACGGCGGCGCCCACGTGGAACGGCGGGTTGCAGACCACGAGGTCGACGCTGCCGGCGGGGATCGACTCCGCCGCGTCGTCGCGCACCACCTGGATCCGGTCGGCGAGTCCGTTCGCCTCCGCGGTCGCACGCGTCGACGCGACGGCGGCCGCGGACTGGTCCACCGCCAGCACCGACAGCTCCGGGCGGCTGCGGGCGAGTGCCGCCGCGAGCACGCCGGAGCCCGCGCCGAGGTCGAGGGCGGTGCCGGCCGGCGCCATCCGGTCGAGACAGCCGAGCAGGGTGCGGGTGCCGATGTCGATCTTCGTGCCGGCGAACGCGGCGCCGTGCGCGCGGACGGTGAGCCCGAGGTCGGGATGCTCCTGGCTGCGCGGGAAGGACGACGACGCCGGCTTCGGCCCACGCGCGACGAGCACCCGCGACTTCTGGCGGGCCAGGCTCGCCGAGACGTCGGTGAAGGAGTCCCGTAGCACGTCGTTCATCGCATGCGTCATGTGCTTGACCCGGCCGCCGACCAGCACCGTCACGTCCGGGGGCGCCGATGCCGCGAGCACCTCGGCGATCTCCCGCAGGGCCTCTAGCGCCTTGGGCGCCTGGACGAGCACCACCCGTGCGCCGGCCGCGAGATCGGCCGAGAGCGGGACGGACCGGTACGTGCCGGTCAGCCCGGTGCGCTCGGCATTGCGGGCGAGGGCCAGCTCGCCGAGCAGGAGGTCCTGGGCGACGCGCACGTCCCGGGCGCCGTGCAGAGCGACCGCGCCCAGGGTCAGTGCGCCGTAGCCGTCGTCGACGACGGCGACCTCGCCCGGGCCGGTCGCCTCGATCAGCTCGCCCGCGATGTCGAGGAGGAGCCGGTCGGTGGCGTCGACGGCGACGAGTTCGGGCGCCTCGACGTCGGGCGCCCGCCGCAACTGCGCGAACAGCTCCTCCGCACCGGTCGGTGCGGAGGCGTTAGACACCGGGCAGGCCGACCGGGCAGGAGACGCCCGTCGAGTGCACCGGGCAGTAGCCGTTCGGCACTTTGTAGAGGTACTGCTGGTGATAGTCCTCGGCGTAGAAGAACTGTCCGAGGGGCTCGATCTCGGTGGTGATCTCGCCGTAGCCCGCGGCCTGCAGCCGCTCCTGGTACCGGTCGCGGCTCGCCGTCGCGGCGGCCTCCTGCTCCGGACCCTGCGTGTAGACCGCCGAGCGGTACTGGGTGCCGATGTCGTTGCCCTGCCGGTTGCCCTGGGTGGGGTCGTGGTCCTCCCAGAACACCTTGAGCAGCTGGTCGTAGGAGATGACGGCCGGGTCGAAGACGACGAGGACGGCCTCGGTGTGCCCGGTGCGCGCCGAGCAGACCTCCTCGTACGTCGGGTTCGGCGTGAAGCCACCGGCGTAGCCCGCGGCGGTGGAGTAGATGCCCGGGGTCTCCCAGAACACCTTCTCGACACCCCAGAAGCAGCCGGCGCCGAAGACGGCGGTCTGCATCCCCTCGGGGAACGGGAGCTGAATGCGGTTGCCGTTGACGGCGTGCACCTCGGGCACGTGGGGGAGCGGGTCCGGGCGACCGGGCAGCGCGTCCTCGGCCGAGACCGCCTTCGTCTTGAACCGGGAGAACAACATGCTCCGAGCCTAGTTGAAGGACCTCGCTGCCCCCCTCTGCTCGCAGGCTCGCAGCGGGACCCTGCAGCGAGGCCGGTAAGCGGGGCAGGATCACGTCGTGCCCGTGACCACGCGTGAATGGCAGCTGGCGGCCCGCCCGCATGGCGAGCCGACCCCCGACGACTTCCGACTGGTGGAAGGCGAACACCCGGATCCACGGGACGGGCAGGTCGTCGTCCGGATGCTCGCGATGTCGGTGGACCCGTACATGCGTGGGCGGATGAACGCCCAGAAGTCCTACGCCCCCCGCTGGGAGATCGGCGAGACCATGAAGGGCGGCGCGGTCGGGCGGGTGGTCGACTCCCGCTCGCCCGGCGTCCCCGAGGGCGCGCTGGTGCTCGCGGACGCGGCCTGGCGCGACGTCGCCGTCCTCGAGGCCGCGCACGTCCGGGTGCTGCCGGAGCTGCCCGGCATCCCGCCGAGCTACCACCTCGGCGTCCTGGGCATGCCAGGGCTCACCGCCTGGGCCGGCCTGTTCCGGCTGGCGGAGTTCCGGGCGGGAGACGCGGTCTTCGTCTCCGGGGCGGCAGGAGCGGTCGGGAGCCTGGTCGGGCAGTTCGCCCGCCTCACCGGGGCCTCGGCCGTCATCGGCAGCGCCGGGACGCCGGAGAAGGTCCGCTGGCTGACCGACGACCTGGGCTTCACCGCCGCGTTCGACTATCACGACGGGACGGTCGCCGATCAGCTGGCGGCCGCGGCACCCGGCGGCATCGACGTCTTCTTCGACAACGTCGGCGGTGCGCACCTGGAGGCCGCCATCGGCGCCTTCAACGAGCACGGCCGGGCGGCACTGTGCGGGGCGATCTCGGCCTACAACGCCGTCGAGCCGCCGCCGGGCCCGCGCAATCTGTTCCAGGTGGTGGGCAAGCGGCTGAGCCTGCGGGGCTTCATCGTCAGCGACCACGCCGACCTGCGGGACGAGTTCGTCGAGAAGGCGTCCGGGTTCCTGCGCTCCGGGGACCTCGTCGTCCGGGAGACCGTGCGCGAGGGGCTGGAGAACGCCGTCCCCGCCTTCCTCGACCTCCTCCGCGGCGCCAACACCGGGAAGATGATCGTGCGCCTGGCTACCGACGACTGACCTCGGGCTCCCCGGGGCAGATCCCCCTCATGTGGCTCTTCTTCTCCCGCCGGCTGCGCATGTGGCTGATCCTGACCGTCGTCGTCCCGCTCACCTCGGGCCTCCTCCGCCGGGTGGGCCGGACGCTCGAGCGGCGCTCCGGGTCCACCGGCGTCACCCGTGCGCTGTTCAAGGCCGGTGACCTGGGCGACCGGCTGCGCGGGCGCCGCTCCTGACCCCGGTGCATCCGACCGCGCCCCGGCTCCCGAAGGCCCTGATGGCCCGCCGGGACGAGAATCCAGAGACGAGAACCGCTGCATGACGCACCCCACTTCCACGGGCCCGCGCCTGGACAGTCACGCCGCCCGGGGCGACCTCCGGGGCATCGCCCTGTTCTGCCACGGCGGGACGGCGACGAGCGTGACACCGCCGCGCGACGGCGCCCTGTCCCTCGTCCGGATGCGGGCCTTCGAGCAGTTCGTCCGCTCCAGCACCGCCGACCGCGGGATCAGCACCCACCTGCTCCGCTACCGGGTGGCCGGGTGGAACGGCGCCGCGGCCGACGCCTTCAACGACGTCCGGTGGGCGATCGAGCAGTTGCGGGCCGATCACGGTCCCCAGGTGCCGATCGTCCTCGTAGGGCACTCGATGGGCGGCCGCGCGGTGCTGCGCGCCGGCGGGGACCCGCAGGTCGCCGCCGTCTGCGGGCTCGCCCCCTGGACGCCGCCGGGTGAGCCGGTGGGCCATCTGCGCGACCAGACCGTCGCCATCCTGCACGGGCGCGGCGACCGCTGGGTGCCGGAGCGGCTCTCGGCCGACTTCGCCCTGCGGGCCCGGGCGGCCGGCGCTTCCGTGGCGCGCTTCACCACGCCGGGCGGGCACTCGATGGTGCGCGGCGCCCTGCGCTGGCACCGGTTCGCCCGGGACGTCGTCCTCGCGGCGACCGGGATCGAACCGATGCGGGCCGACATCGCGAACGCCATGCAACGACCCGTTCCGGAGGGCCTCGCAGTTCCGCTGTAGCGCCGCGCGAGGGCCTCCCACATCCGGAGGAGTGCCCTCATGCCGGTCCTGTCCCGCGTCCTCGGCGTCACCACGATCGCGTTCGGTGCGCTGGAGCTCGCCAAGCCCGACCTGTGGGCCAAGCCGACCGGCATCGTCGGTCCGTCTCCCGCGATGCGCGCCTGGCACCACGGCCTCGGGGTCCGCGACGTGGTCTCCGGCCTGGCGATGACGTTCGCGCCCGCCGGACCCGCACTCCGGGCGGCCACCCTCTTCCGGATCGTCTCCGACTCCACCGATGCCCTCGCGTTCGGGATCAACGCGCCCGAGGCACGGCTCAAGGCCAAGGCCGTCGGCGCCGCGCTCGGCTACGCCGCGGTCAACGCGCTCTCGCTGCGCTGGGCCGGCCGGTGACCGCCGCACAGCTGCTGCGGCCGTCCGCTGCCGTCGTCGGATCGGGCGTGGCCGGCCTGACCGCCGCCTACCTCCTCCAGCGCACCCACGACGTCACGCTCTTCGAGACCGACGAGCGACTCGGCGGCCACGCGCACACCCACGACATCGAGGCTCCCGACGGGCGCTCGCTCCCCGTCGACAGCGGGTTCATCGTGCACAACGAGCGCACCTACCCGAACCTGATCCGACTCTTCGGCGAGCTCGGCGTGGCCACCCAGCCCACCGAGATGAGCATGTCGATCACCTGCGAGCAGTGCGGCCTCGAGTACGCCGGTGCCCGCGGGGTGTCCGGCCTGTTCGCCCGCCCGCGCCAGGCCGGCAACCCCGCGTACCTGCGGATGCTCAGCGAGGTCAAGCGCTTCCACGCCCACGCCCGCCGGCTCGTCGAGCACGCCGACTCCGGCGGCGGGGTCGACGTCGACGGCCTCACGCTCGGCACGTTCCTGGCGCTCGGCGGGTACTCCCGCTACTTCGTCCAGCACTTCATGATCCCCGTCGTGTCCTGCGTCTGGTCCACCGGAACCCGAGCGTCGCTGGACTATCCGGCGCTCTACCTGTTCCGGTTCCTGGACAACCACGGGATGCTCTCGGTCACCGGCTCCCCGCAGTGGCGCACCGTCACCGGCGGTTCCCGCACGTACGTCGAGCGGGCCGCGAAGGGGCTCGGCGCGGTCCAGACGGGCACCGGCATCCGGTCGCTGTCCCGGCACGCGGACGGCGTCGAGCTGATCGACGACGACGGCCAGCGGCACGCGGCGGACGTCGTCGTGGTCGCCACCCACCCCGACCAGGCGCTGCGGCTGCTCGGCGACCCGACCGACGACGAGCGGGCCGTGCTCGGCGCCTTCGAGTACTCGCGCAACGAGACGCTGCTGCACACCGACTCCACCCTGCTGCCGTCCGCCCGGCGGGCACGGGCGTCCTGGAACTACCGGATGAGCGCCTGCTCCGGCGCCACCGACGACGTCCAGGTCAGCTACTGGATGAACCGGTTGCAGGACTTCGACGAGCCGGTCGACTACCTGGTCACCCTCAACGCGACCGACCGGATCGACCCCGGCACGGTGCTGCGCCGGATGGTCTACGAGCACCCCGTCTACACCGCGACCTCGGTGGCGGCCCAACAGCGGCTGCCCGGCCTGAACACCGGCCGGACCGCGTTCGCCGGCGCGTACCACGGCTGGGGGTTCCACGAGGACGGCTGCGCCTCCGGCGTGCGCGCCGCGGCGGCGTTCGGGGCGGGCTGGTGACGGGCCTGCAGCTCCGGCGACCCACCGTCCGGGCGGCCGGCCCCGACGCGCCCCCGATCGCCACGCCGGCGCTCTACGACGTGCGCATCGCGCACACCCGCAGCGCCCCGCTGCACAACTCCTTCTCCTACGGCGGCTACCTGTGGCTGGTCGACCTCGACGACGTCGCCGCCGGCCGGCTGGTCCAGGGGCGGCCGCTGCCCCGCTGGCTGGAGTCCCAGGCGCGGTTCGACGCCGCCGACCACCTCGGCGACCCGGCCGCGACGATCAAGGACAACGTGATCGCCTTCGCCCGGGAGCACGGCGTCGACGACGTCTCCCGGGTGCTGATGCTCGCCTCGGCGCGCAGCGGCGCGGGCCGGGCGTCGTATGTGTTCAACCCGCTCTCGACGCACTGGTGCTACCGCGCGGACGGGTCGTTGGCCTGCCTCGTCGCCGAGGTGCACAACACCTACGGGGAGCGGCACGCCTACCTGCTGCGCCCCGACACGGCCGGCCGGGCGGAGGCGGACAAGGCGTTCTACGTCTCGCCGTTCTTCGAGGTCGCGGGCCGCTACCTGATGCGGTTCTCGGCCCCGGCCCCCCGCCTGCAGATCACGATGGCGCTCCGCCAGGACGGCGCCACGCCGTTCACCGCCAGCGTCCGCGGGTCCGCCCGCCCGGCCACGGTCCGGACCGTGCTGGGCGCCACCCTCCGGTTCCCCATGATGTCGTTGCGGGTCAGCGCGCTGATCCGCCTGCAAGGAGGAAAGCTGTGGTTGCACCGACTGCCCGTCGTCCCTCGTCGTCCCCAGGCCGACGGGAGCCCGTCGTGACCACCGTGCAGTGGCCGCGCGCCGAGGAGCGGACCGGCTTCCCCGTGCCGCGGCCGGACGAGGCGCACTGGCCCGGCCTCGCGACGCCGCC
Source organism: Blastococcus sp. CT_GayMR16 (assembly GCF_004570875.1). GTDB lineage: Bacteria > Actinomycetota > Actinomycetes > Mycobacteriales > Geodermatophilaceae > Blastococcus_B. The sequence goes on from NZ_SPQK01000018.1 coordinate 86,617, forward strand.
GCGCGTCCCGGTGCACGCGAAGATCGCCGAGGCCCTGTTCCGCCGGGCCGTGGCCCCGCTGCCGGTCCGCGTCGTGTTCCCCGACGGCCGCGTGCTCGGCGCCGGGGGCAAGAACGCGCCGGTGATGCGCCTGGTCCGGCCGGCCAACGTCTTCGCCCGGCTGGGTGCCGACGTCAAGATCGGCTTCGGTGAGGCCTACATGACCGGCGACTGGACCACCGGCCCCGGCACCGACCTCGCCGACCTGCTCGCGCCGTTCGCGAGCCGGATGTCCTCCCTCGTGCACCCGCTGCTCCAGCGGTTGCGGCACGTCGTGGAGCGCACCCAGCCGGCGCACGAGGAGAACAGCCCGGAGAACAGCCGCACCAACATCTCCCGGCACTACGACCTGTCCAACGAGCTGTTCGAGCAGTTCCTGGACGAGACGATGACCTACTCGTCGGGCTGGTTCGAGCCCGGCGACGACCTGGCCGACGCCCAGCGCCGCAAGATGGACGGGATCCTGGACCTCGCCCGCGTCGGCCCCGACATGCACGTCCTGGAGATCGGCTCCGGCTGGGGTGCCCTGGCGATCCGGGCGGCCCGCGAGCGCGGCGCCCGGGTCACCACGCTGACGCTCTCCACCGAGCAGCAGGCGCTCGCACGCCAGCGGGCCGACGAGGCCGGCGTCGGCCACCTGGTCGACGTGCGGCTGCAGGACTACCGCGACGCCACCGGGCAGTACGACGCGATCGTGTCGGTGGAGATGATCGAGGCGGTGGGCGTGGCCTACTGGCCCACCTACTTCAGGGCTCTCGACACCCTGCTGGCGCCGGGCGGCCGGGTCGGCCTGCAGGCGATCACGATGGCGCACGACCGGATGCATGCCACGAAACGCAGCTACTCGTGGATCCACAAGTACGTGTTCCCCGGCGGGATCATCCCGTCGATCCGGTCGATCTCCGACAACCTCGCCGCATCCACCGAGCTGTCCATCGTCGAGCGCCGGGACCTGGGCCCGCACTACGCCCACACGCTCGCGATCTGGCGGGAGCAGTTCCTCGGCAACTGGGACCGGCTGGACGGATCGTTCGACGACACCTTCCGGCGGATGTGGGAGTTCTACCTCGCCTACTGCGAGGCGGGCTTCCGCGTCGGCTACCTCGGGGTGAGCCAGCTGGGCCTGGCCCGGAACCCGTTCGCGGGCGCCTGAGTGCAGATCTCCGGCGCCCGGGTCTGGGTCACCGGCGCCTCGAGCGGCATCGGGGCGGCGCTCGCCCGTGAGCTCGCCGACCGGGGTGCGTCCGTGGCGATCAGCGCCCGCAGCGCCGACAAGCTGGCGGACGTCGCCGGTGGCCGGATGCACGTCGAGCCGCTGGACGTGACCGACCGGGCCGCGACGGTGGCCGCCGGTGCCGCCGTCCGGGACGCCCTCGGCGGGCTCGACGCGGCGGTGCTCAACGCCGGGACCTGGTCCCGGTTCCGGCCCGAGCAGTGGGACAGCCAGGCGTTCGCCGACCAGGTGCAGACCAACCTGATGGGCACCGTGCACGCGCTGGAGGCGGTCGTCCCGACGATGCTCGCGCAGGGGCGCGGCCGGATCGTCGGCACGGCCTCGGTCGCGGGCTACCGGGGCCTGCCCGGCGCCGAGGCCTACGGCGCGACCAAGGCGGCCCTGCTCAACCTGTTCGAGTCGCTGCGGGGCAGCCTCGGGCCGCACGGCGTCGTCGTCCAGACGGTGGCGCCCGGCTTCGTGCAGACGCCCATGACCGACCGGAACACCTTCCCGATGCCGTTCATGGTCTCGCCGGAGCAGGCGGCCCGCGCGATCGTCGACGGGATGGCGAAGGACAAGGCCGAGATCGTCTTCCCGCTGCCGATGATGCTGGTGATGAAGGCCGCCCGGCTGGTCCCGGTGCGCGCGTGGACGGCGGCGACCTCGGCGATGACCCGTCGGGGCATGCGCCGGACTCAGGAGAACAGCGCGCTGTAGCCGTTGAGCGCCGGCTGCCCACCGAGGTGGGCGTAGAGCACCGTGGACGACGGGTCGATCTCCTCGCGGCCGACCAGGTCGATCGTCGCGGCCATCGACTTCCCCTCGTAGACCGGGTCGGTGACCATGCCCTCGGTGCGGGCGGCCACCTTCATCGCATCGAGGGTGGCCTCGTCCGGGATGCCGTAGATGCCGGCGTGGTAGCGCTCGTCGAGTTCGACGTCGTCGGCGGTGAGCTCGCGCCCGACACCGATCGCCGCGGCGGTGCGCTGGGCGATCCGCAGCACCTGCTCGCGGGTCTCGCCCGGCTTGGCCGAGGCGTCGACGCCCAGGACCCGACGCCGCCGGCCGCCCTGCTCCTCCAGCTGCGCGAACCCGGCCACCATGCCGGCCTGGGTCGAGCCGGTCACCGAGCACACGACGACGGTGTCGAAGAAGACGCCGAGCTCGGCCTCCTGCCCGGCCACCTCGTGCGCCCAGTTCGCGAAGCCCAGCCCGCCGAGCGGATGGTCCGATGCCCCGGCGGGGATCGCGTACGGCTTTCCCCCGCGGTCGGTGATCTCGGTGAGCGCCTGCTCCCAGCTCTCCTTGACGCCGATCCCGAACCCGGCCCTGACCAGCCGGACGTCGGCGCCGGCCAGCCGGCTGATGAGGATGTTGCCGACCTTGTCGTAGACGGGGTCGGGCCAGTCCACCCAGCTCTCCTGGACCAGCACGCACCGGAGCCCCACCCGCGCGGCCACCGCGGCGACCTGCCGGGTGTGGTTGCTCTGCACGCCGCCGATGGAGACCAGGGTGTCGCAGCCCTGGGCGAGCGCGTCGGCGACGAGGTATTCGAGCTTCCGGGTCTTGTTTCCGCCGAAGGCGATGCCGGAGTTCACGTCCTCCCGCTTGGCCCAGACGGCCGCCCCGCCCAGGTGCTCGGTCAGCCGGTCCAGCCGGTGGACGGGGGAGGGCCCGAACAGCAGTGGGTAGCGCGGGAAATCGTCGAGCGACATGGTGCAGTCCTCCACGTCAGGGCCGATGTGCTGCGAAGGATGGCAGTCGACCGCCTCGTCGGGCACGGCCGGGGAGCCCTAGCGTCGCGATCATGATCGTGGAGTGGACGACCCCGCCGGCGGACGCGGCGGCGCACTTCGCCCGTCGGCTCGCCGTCGAGACCGACGTCAGCGACGTCGCCGCGGCGCTGGAGACCGGGACACCCGGCTTCGTGCTGCTCGACAGCCGCAGCGTGCCGGCGTGGGACCAGGGCCACGTGCCCGGCGCGGTCCACCTGCCGGGCCGGGAGATCGCCGCCAGGGCCGAGAACGAGCTGGACCGGTCCGTCCCGGTCGTCGCCTACTGCTGGGGACCGGGCTGCAACGGCGCCACGCGGGCCGCCCTGGCGCTCGCGCTCCTGGGCTTCCGGGTCCGCGAGATGATCGGCGGCTTCGAGTACTGGGCGCGGGAGGGGTTCCCCGTCGAGAGCGCCGCCGGCGTGCGCTCCCCCGCGGCCGACCCGTTGACCGCACCCGTCAGCTGCGGCTGCTGAACTGCGGCGCGGGGTCGTCGGCGAGGCGGGCCCACAGCAGCTCGTCGTGCTTCACCCCGTCGCCGTACCGGTAGGACCGGCGCAGATGCCCCTCGTAGGTGAAGCCGGCCTTCTCCGCGACCCGACCCGAGGCCACGTTCTCCACGGCGTGACACAGCTCGATCCGGTCGACCGGCAGCACGCCGAACGCCCACCGGCAGGCGGCGTCCACGGCCAGGGCGGCCACGCCACGGCCACGGGCGGCCGGCACCGTCCAGTAGCCGACCTCGGCGTCGTTGGCGCTCCGGTCGATGGAGTGCACGGAGACCGATCCGACCAGCTCACCGGTCGCGGCGTCCTCGACCGCCCAGGAGGCGTGATCGCCGGTCCAGTCCCGTCGACGCTCGAGCCAATGGACGACGTCCTCCCGTGTCTGCACCCAGCCGGCGTTCCAGAGCCGGGTATCCGGGTCCACGAGCGCAGCCAGGGCGGCGTCCGCGTCGTCCGCGCGCCAGGGGCGCAGCCGCACGCCGCCGCCCGCCAGTTCGACGGGCTCGATCTGCTCCACGCCGACGATCGTGCCCGAGGGCGCCGGTCAGCTCTCGCCGGACCCCGGCTCCGCCATCGGCCGCGTGACCTTGGCGCCCACCGAGTCCGGCGTGACCGCGGACAGCCGGCCCATCGTCCTGCTCGTCAGCGAGCCGCCGAACACCGACGCCTCGCCTTTCAGCAGCCCCTCGACCCCCTGCCGAGCAACCTGCGCCGGGTCGTCCTTGTCCGCCTGGCCGACCCTGGTGTCCTCCAGTCCCGCCCGCTCGAAGAACTCCGTCTCCGTCGGCCCGGGCAGCAGCGCGGTGACGGTGACGCCGGTGTCCTTGAGCTCCTCGCGCAGTGCGAGTGCGAAGGACTGGACGAAGGACTTGGAGGCGCCGTACACCGCCTGGAACGGCTGCGGCGCCTGGGAGGCCACCGACGAGGTGAAGAGGATGCGGCCCTGGCCGCGGGCGACCATGCCCTGGACCACCCGCTTGGCCAGGTGCACCGTCGAGGCGCAGTTCAGCTCCACGATGCCCAGTTCGGCGTCCAGGTCGTTCTCGGCGAAAGGCCCGCCCACGCCGACGCCGGCGTTCAGCGCCGCGGCGTCGAGCGGCCGGCCGGCGCCCTGCACGGCGGCGGCGAGGCGCTCGACGTCGGCGCGCTTCGTGAGGTCGACGCTGACCGGCGCGACGGTCGCCCCCATGCCGCGGAGTTCCTCGACGGCATCGTCGAGTTCGACGTCCTCGGCGGCGACGATCAGATCGAAGCCCTGTGCGGCGAACTGCTTGGCCAGCTCGCGGCCGATGCCGCTGGAGGCGCCGCTGACGAGAGCGAGCGGTCGGGGGTCGGGCACGGGAACCTCCAGGCGGACCGGGATCGACCCGGTCCCTGCCCCGCCGGCCGCGGGCTCACCCATCAGCCGGGGACGGAGACCCCGACGCCGCCGCGGGTCTGGGCGCCGTAGCGCTCGATCTCCCGCTCGAGGTCCAGGGGTGCGGTCATGGCCGCCCCCTCGGTGACCTCGGGGGTTATGAGGTCGGCCGGCAGCAGCCAGGAGACCTCGAACTCGATGCCGTCGGGGTCCTGGGCGTAGAGCGCCTTGGTGGTGACGTGGTCGGAGGCGCCGACCAGCGCGCCCGCCTGGAGCAGCGCATCCCGGATCCGAGACAGCTCGGCGAGCGTGTCGACCTCCCAGGCCAGGTGGTACAGCCCGACGGTGCGACGGCCGGCCTCGGAGGCACCCGCGCCGGCGCCGATCTGGAACAGGCCCAGGTCGTGGTCGTTCGTGGAGCCCTCGGCCTGCAGGAACACGGCGGCGCCGGGGATCTCCATCGTCGCCCGGAAGCCCAGGACGTCGCGGTAGAAGGCGTGGCTGCGCTCGACGTCGCGGACGTAGAGGACGGCGTGATTGAGGCGCTGGACGGGCATGACGGACTCCTGCTCTCGATGCGGGGTGCTCACCCGTTGCCAAGGTACATGAAAGCTCAAGTATTCCCCCGTGGACGTTCGCTCGCCGGGCAGGGGCTACGCTCGGCGGCACAACAGAAGAAACCGACAGGGGAGCGCTTCGGCGCTGAGAGTGCGGGACACCGCAGACCCTCGAACCTGATCCGGGTCATGCCGGCGCAGGGAGTCTGGAGGAAGCAATGGCCGGTCAGGCCGTCCGTCCGTCGTCCACCGATGCCGTCGATCCGGCGAAGCCGGTCCGTGCCGGAGTCCGCTGGCGCACCGTCGACATCGTCGTCGCCGCCGTCCTGGGCGTCGCGTTCGGCGTCGTCTTCTGGGCCTGGAACCTCGTCTTCGGCGTGCTCGCCGCGCCGCTGGACTTCTTCCCGCCGCTCTCGGCCGTCCTCAACGGCGTCTACCTGATGCCCGGTGTGGTGGCCGGCCTGCTGGTGCGCAAGCCGGGGGCGGCCGTGTTCGCCTCGACCCTCGCGGCGGCGGTCAGCCTGCTGCTGGGCTCGCCGTACGGCCTGATCATCGTCATCTACGGCGCGGTCCAGGGGCTGGGCGGGGAACTCGGGTTCCTGCTGACCCGCTACCGGCACTTCGGCTGGGCCACGGCCGTGCTGGCCGCGGTCACGGCCGGGCTGTCGACGTCGATCCTCGACCTGAGCCTCTACTACCCGGTGTCGCAGGAGTACCCGTTCTGGGCATTCGCCCTGCCGTACGTGGTGTTCACCGTGATCTCCAGCGTGCTCCTGGCCGGAGTGGTCGGACTGCTCCTCGTCCGGGCGCTGGCGCGCACCGGCGCCCTGAGCTCGTTCGCCGCCGGCCGTTCCCGCGTCTGAACCCGGCTCCCCGGTGACCACTCCTGGTCCTCCGGAGGCTCCCTCACTGCCCGGCGTCCTGGGCGGAGGCGGAGGTTCCGAGGGCACACCTGCCCGGGTCGTCGCCCGTGGGCTCGGCGTCCGCCATGCCTCCCGGCGGGCCTGGGCCCTGACCGGGATCGACCTGGTCGTCGAGCCCGGCGAGCGGGTGCTGCTCACCGGCGCCTCGGGAGCCGGCAAGTCCACCCTGCTGGCGGCACTGGCCGGGATCCTGGACGCCGAGGGCGCGGAGGTGACCGGCGAGCTCACGGTGGACGGCGGGGAGCCGCGCGGCGCCCGGGGAGGACTGGGCCTGCTCGCCCAGGACCCCGACAGCCAGCTGGTCATGACCCGTGCCGGGGACGACGTCGCCTTCGGCCTGGAGAACGCCGGCCTGCCCGCGGACGAGATCTGGCCACGGGTGGACCAGGCCCTGGCCGCCGTCGGCTTCCCCTACGGGCGGGACCGGCCGACCCAGGCGCTCTCCGGCGGGGAGAAGCAGCGCCTGGTCCTCGCCGGCGTGCTCGCCCGTCGGCCGAGCCTGCTGCTGCTGGACGAGCCCACCGCCCAGCTCGATCCCCCCGGTGCCGCCCTCGTGCGGGCGGCGGTGGCGCGGGCGACGGCCGACCGCACCGCCACCACGATCGTCGTCGACCACGACGCCGGCCCGTGGCTGCCGCTGGTGGACCGCGTGGTGGAGGTCGTCCCGGGCGGACTGGTCGAGCACGGCGCCGGCTGGCGCCCTCCCTCCCGCACCGCCGGGCTGCACCTCCCCCCGGCCGTGGACGGACCGGTCCTGCTCTCCGCGGCGGCGGCCGGCTTCACCTACCGGGGGAGCCCGGTTCCGGCGCTGCCGCCCACGACCGCGCAGCTGCGGAGCGGGCGCACCCTCGCGGTCACCGGACCCAACGGCACCGGCAAGTCCACCCTTGCCCTCCTGCTCGCCGGACTGCGCGCGCCCACGACCGGGCGGGTCGACGCCGCGGCGGAACTCGCCGCCGGAGTGCGGAACCGGGAGCCGCATCGCTGGCGGGCGGGGGAGCTGGTCAGCCGGATCGGCACGGTCTTCCAGCATCCCGAGCAGCAGTTCCTCACCGGTCGGCTGCGCGACGAGCTCGCACTGGGGCCGCTGCGCTCCGGCGAGCACGCCACGGCCGCCCGGGCCACCGCGGAGGCGCTGCTCGAACGGCTCGGCCTGACCGCGTTCGCCGAGGCGAACCCGTACACCCTGTCGGGTGGTCAGCAGCGGCGGCTCTCGGTCGCCACCGCACTCGCGACCGCGCCACGCGTGCTGGTGCTCGACGAGCCCACGTTCGGCCAGGACGCCGCCACCTGGCGGGAGCTGGTCACCCTGCTGGCCGAGCAGCGCGCCCGCGGCTGCGCGGTCGCCGTCGTCACCCACGACACCGACCTCGTCGAGGCCCTCGCCGACGACCGGCTCGCGCTGTGACGTCCCTGGCCCTCGGCCCGGCGCTCGGCACCCGGCTCGGGCGGATCAACCCGGTCGCGCAGCTCGCCGCCATCGGCGTCGTCACCCTGGTCCTGCTCTCGAGCCTCGACGTCGTCACGCCGGCCGTCGTCGTCGCCGCGGAGCTGTGCCTGCTGCCCGCCGCCGGCCTCACCTCACCGCGGGACCTGTGGCGCCGCACGTGGCCGCTGCTGCTCGGCGCGAGCTCGGTCGGCCTGGTCAACGTGCTGCTCTCCGAGGACGCCGGGGTGATCACCGGCGTCGGCCTCGGGCTCCGGGTCGTGGGCCTGGCGCTGCCGGGGGTCCTGCTCGTCGCGACCACCGACCCCGTCCGCCTCGCCGACGCACTCACGCTGCACTGGCGGGTGTCGACCCGGTTCGCCTACGGGGCGCTGGCGGCGCTGCGGCTCGTACCTCTGCTGGTCGCCGAGTTCGAGTCGGTCCGGCTGGCCCGTCGCGCCCGCGGCGTGGAGGCGGGACGCAACCCCGTTGCCCGGGCCCGGCTGCTCGGGGGGATCGTCTTCACGCTCCTCGTCGGCGCCGTCCGGCGCGGGTCGCGACTGGCCACGGCGATGGATGCCCGGGGCTTCGACTCCGGCATCACCCGGACGAACGCCCGCGGCTCACACCTGCACCGCCGGGACGCCGCCTTCGTCGCCGGCACCGTCGTCGTCTGCGCCGCCGCGGTCGCCCTGAGCGTCCTGACCGGCGCCTGGGACCCGGTCTTCGTCGGCTGACGCCCTCGGACCGGGGCGCTACGGTGCCGCGATGAGCACCCGCTACGTGGCGCTGCTGCGCGGCATCAACGTGGGCAAGGCGCGGCAGGTGGGCATGCCCCGGCTGACGGAGGTGCTCACCGCCCGAGGACACGGGAACGTGCGCACGCATCTGCGCAGCGGCAACGTCGTCCTCGACAGCCCGCTGGGTGAGGCCGAGCTCGCGGCCGACCTGGAGACGGCGATCGAGCAGGAGTTCGGGTTCGCCGTGCCCGTCGTCGTCCGGACCGGCGTGGAGGTGGCTGCCGTGATCGCCGGTGACCCGTTCGCCACCGTGGCCACGGACCCGGCGAGGTACCTGGTCACCTTCCTGCCCGAGCCGCCCGCACCGGACAAGGTCGACGCCCTCCCCCCGGTCGAGGGGGGCGGGGACTACCTGGTCCGGGGCCGGGAGCTCTACCTCTGGCTGCCCGACGGCATCGCCAACACACCGCTGGCCGCGTGGCAGTGGGACAGACTTCTCGGCGTCGCCGGAACCGGTCGCAACTGGAACACCGTGTCGAAGCTTGGCGAGCTGACCGCCGGTGTCCCCCCGCATGGGTGATTCCCGTCGCATCAGGTTTGGACCGGGGCGGCGGAGCCGATACGGAAGTGTTCGGCCGACGACGACGGCCGCGATCGAGCAAGGGGAACAACGCGTGACAGGGCAGGCGGCCGGGGCGGTGTGGCCGTCTGCGTCCCCACCCCCCGCCTCCCCCGCCCTGACCTGGAGCCTGCGCAACGTCGCGGAGCTGCCGACCGTCCGGGCCCAGCTACGCCGGCACGCGGGCACCGTCGTGCCCGACCCCGACCTGCTCGACCAGTTGATCCTCGCCCTCGACGAGATGGCCTCCAACGCCCTGCGCCACGGCGGCGGCGATGTCCGGGCGACCGTGCGCATGACCGACGACGCCTACCTGATCGAGGTCTCCGACCAGGCAGCCGCCGCCCCGCCCACTCCTGCGGTCGGCCGCGACCCCAGTGAAGGCGGGCTGGGGCTGTACCTCATCGCGGAGATGGCCACCGAGCACGGCTGGTACGTCGAGTCCGGCCACAAGTTCGTCTGGGCACTGCTCCCCCGCAACTGAGGCGCTCAGCCCCGCCCGGCCCGCTGTGGATCCACGAGATCAGGCACCCGCTGCGGTCCTGCCTCCGGCGGCCGCGGCCGGTCCTCCGGGTGCAGCCGGATCGCCACGAGCGCCACGTCGTCCTGCAGGCCCGCGGGCTGCAGGCGTTCGATGACCGCATCGCACACCTCGCCCAGCGGCTGGTCGGCGAGCTCCGTCAGCGCCGCCTTCAGTCGCGCGATGCCGTCGTCCAGGGGCAGGTCGCGACCCTCGACGAGCCCGTCGGTGTAGAGGAAGAGGGTCGAGCCCCGGCGGACCGTGACGACCGACTCCGTGCGGGTGGTGAACGGATCGACGCCCAGCATCAGCTCGGCTCGCGGGGTGGCCAGTTCCTCGACGTGGCCCGTCTCGTCGATCAGCAGGGGCGGCGGGTGTCCGGCGTTCGACCAGCGCAGCCGCGCGGTGCCGGCCGCGCGCTCCTCCGGCGTCGCCTCGATGCGGGCGATCGCCGCGGTCGCCATCGTGCCCATGCCGAGGCCCTGGATGGCCGCGTCGAGCTCGGCGAGGACGGCGGCCGGGCCGGCGCCGTCGCGGTAGGCGATCCCGCGCAGCATGCCGCGCAGCTGACCCATGGCCGCCGCCGCCGCGGTGTCGTGGCCGACGACGTCGCCGATCACCAGCATCGTGGCCCCGGACGGCTGGAGGAAGGCGTCGTACCAGTCGCCACCGACCTCGGCCGCCCGCACGGCCGGCCGGTAGCGCACCACGATCTCGGCGTGGTCGGGCTCCGGCGGTGCGGTGAGCAGGCTGCGCTGCAGGCCCTCGGCGAGGCGACGCTGCTGGTCGTAGAGCCGCGAGTTGTCCAGGGCCAGGGCCACCCGGTCGGCCACCTCGCGCAGGGTCGCGACGTCGTCGGCGTCGGCCTGGGCGCGGTCGCCCGAGCGGTACACGCTCAGGGCCCCGACGGTGCGCCCGCGGGCGCGCAGCGAGAGGGCGACCGCGGTGCGTGGGTCGAGGGCCGTGAAGACGTCCCGCACCTCGCCGGGGGGCAACGTGCGGCCGACCGCCGCGGGGACGTCGTCGACGATCATCGCCTGGCCGGAGCGGAGCGCCTCGACGATCGGGGCGGTCGACGTCAGCGCCGACAACCGCAGTTCGGAGTAGCGCGCGGCCAGGTCGCGCTTCTCCGGATCGGCGTGCCAGCCGACGATGTCGTGGAGCCGGCCGTCCTCGCCGATCAGGCTCGCGATCACCCAGTCGCCGAGGACCGGCACGACCGCGCGCGCCATCTGGCGTACCGCCTCCTCCTCGCCACCGGCCTCGCCCACGGCATCGGAGACCGCGGAGGCGACGTCGGCGATCACCGCGAGGCGCGCCGCGCTCCGGCGGGCCGCCTCCTCCGCGGCCCGCCGTTGGCCGACGTCCAGGAAGTACACCGACAGCCCGTCGGGCCCGGCCCACGCGCGGACCTCGTACCAGGTGTCGAACGGCGGGTAGTAGGACTCGAAGACCCGCTCCTCCCCCGTCGCCACGGCGGCGCGGTAGTTCTCCTCGAACGGGCTGTCCACCGTCCCGGGGAAGGCCTCCCAGATGGAGACGCCGAGCAGTTCCTCCCGGGTCCGGACGAGGACCCGCTCGGACTCCGCGTTCACGTACGTGAATCGCCAGTTCCGGTCCAGGGCGAAGAAGGCGGACTTCATGGCCTCGAGCACGCGGGACACCCGGGCGTCCGCGTGCCGCTGGGAGGTCGTGTCGAACCCGGCGCCCAGGAGCCGGGCGGCCTTCCCGCGGTCGTCGGGAACGGCGCGGCCGCGGCCCTGCAGCCACCGGGTCTCGCCGTGGGGCAGGACGATGCGGAACTCGGCGTCGAAGTCACCGCAGGTGTCGACGGCCGCCTGCAGCGCGTCGAGGGTGCGCACCCGGTCGTCGGGATGGACTCGCGCCGAGAAGGCCTCCAGCGTCTCGGTGAACGTCTCCCGGTCGTACCCGAAGATCTCCACCATCCGGTCGTCCCAGACCAGCCGCCCGGTGCCCAGGTCCCAGTCGAAGCTGCCGATCCCGGCCGCGTCGATGGCGAGCTCGACACGCAGCCGGTGGGCCTCGAACTCGCGGGAGAGGGCCGACAGCTCCAGCTCGGTGGCCGCGACGTCGCCGAGCTGGCGCATCAGGGTGACGTCGTTGGGAGCCCAGACACGGGGCCGCCGGGTGTAGACGGCGAGGACGCCCACCGCGGAGCCGTCGAACACGACGAGCGGCACGCCGAGGTAGCCGCCGACCAGGCTGCCCACGACCGCCGAGAACGACTCGACCCGCGCATCGCGGGCGGTGTCCGGCACGACCAGCGGCTCCGTCCCGCCGACGAGGGTGACGGCGGCGAAGGAGTCCTCCCGCGGCACCTGGCGGCCGAGGCTGCCGGCGGGGAGCCCGTCGCCGCCGACGACCGTCTCGACGTCGCCGAGGAGGGAGACCGCGGCGGCGTCCGCGGCGAGCAGCCGGACGGCCAGGCCGGTCAGCCGCTGCAGTGCCCGGGAGCCGAGCGCGGTGGATTCCAGCCGGCGGACCGCCGCCAGCCGGTCGCCCGGGGAGCCGGAGGCGGGCTCGGGGGCGGTCACGGGTTGGTTCCTTCCCACTGGGGCGTGCGGGTCACACGTCGAGCCCCAGCATTCCGGCCCGCGGCGGGCCGGTCCGCACCGGGTGTCGCCGGTGCGGCATCCCTCGTCAGGAGGGGACGGCGTGGCCGGGGCGGGCGCTCCCCGGTCTCGCGGGGAGCGCCCGCCGTCCGGCGGGGGTGGCGGACGAGGAGCTGCGTCCGCCGGCACGTGGGTCCACGGAGCCCGGCGACGTCGTCCAGCGTCGCGCCGTCCCGGCAGCCGGACCGCGTCCCGGTCGTCGCGAGTGCCACCGCAGCAGGGGAGTCGTCGGCGCCGACGGCCAGGTCCGAGCCGGTCAGAGACCCGGGGGACGCGGAGCGCCTGTGACCGGGTACCGGTAGGACCTGTTCTTCGCCTGCGACGGTCCGCGAGCCGGGCCGGCCGCGCCGCAGACGGCTGCGCCTCCCTGGAGGGTCCGCACGCTGCACAAGGGCGAGTCGGCGGTGGGTCGAGGCGAGAACCGTCGTGCGTCACAGTCGGTCGGCGGCCGGAGGTGCGCCGTCGGAGGGAAAGCCAGGGGCGGCCGAGATCGGCCTGCGGGCCGTGAACTCAGCGGGGGGACCGAGTCGTCGGTCACGGTTCCCCAGGGGAAGAGGGGGACCGGTCGCGGCGTGCTCGAGGATGGAGCGGAGGACGTCGTCCAGCGGCTGGCTGCCGTGGTCGCGCAACAGCATTCGGTCAGGCGCGGGCTTGCGCCTATCTCGGAGGCGGCGAGCAGGCCCTTAGGGGAACGAGCTCCAGACGGAGCCCGGAGACCTGGATCGTCGCGCCGGCGCGGGGGATCCGCGGGCCGGACAGGACAGCGGGTCACCGCGGGCCCGGACCAGTCCGGTCGGCACACCGGACGTCGGCACCTGCGAGGGCCAGCCGGTGGCCAGGGAGCGTTCAGGGCGTCCGCGCGGTCTTACGCCGGGGACGGCCACTGCTCCACGGGGGACCGGCGGCATCCACCGCGGTCCGGTCGACGCCGGACCGTGGGGAGTCAGCGCCGCGGCGGGGGAAGGCGCCGCGGGCTGGATCGTGGGGGTGCTGGGCATCTCGCGCAGCACCACGGGGAGGTCGGCCGCCGGCTTGGCAGCCGGGTGGGCCGGGTGGGTGCCGGGCAGGGTGCCGGCGCCCCACGCGAGGTGTTCGCCGTCGCGACCGGCACCCCACAGCGCGACCCAGGCGACGATCCGGCGTCGCCGGGTCGGGCGCCACGGGGCCGGGGAGCCGGCGACCGGGGGATCGGGCCGGACAGCGGGCCGGGGGACGGGTCGGCCGGCGTTGCGCCAGGCCAGGTGCTCGCCCT